>NZ_ML762426.1:73906-103058 GCF_009498735.1 Gracilibacillus oryzae | reverse complement strand
GACAGCCTCCGCATTGTAAGACATCGCCGCTTGAATTCCTGCTCTGACAGAATGAGACTGACCAAGTTCTGCCTTCTCACTATCTACACGACTCCACCTTTCATTTTTTTGCGCTATCCAACTTAAATCATCCGTCTTTTTTGCTACAACGAAAATATGATCAAGATAGGATTGTAAGGCTTTTGATAAAGTCATATTGCCGATGGTATCCTCGCCAATCGGCAGTGCTAACTTATCCCCTCCCATCCTCTCCCCTTTTCCCGCCGCTAAAAAAATGCCATAAACTTTATCCCGATTCACGGATAGCTGCTCCTTTCAGCTTATACTTTTGCTGAATCAGTTCTGCTACAATACTTACAGCAATTTCTTCTGGCCCTTGCGCACCGATTGACAGTCCAACAGGGGAGTACACATTGTCAGGGAAATTCTCACAACCTAGTAAACGTTTTGTCCTTCGCTTTGATCCTAATATACCGATATATTGCAGATTTTTTTCCTTCAGAAATGCAAGCAATTCCTGATCCCGCTGGAAATTATGTGTTTGCAGAATAATAAAATCCCTCACCGAAAATGTTAGTTGCCGCTCCAATTCATTTGGAAAACCAATATAGAAATGGGAAGCATCAGGGAAATTCGCTTCATGACAGTAAGCTTCTTGCCAGCTTGCAATTTCTACTCTAAACCCTACATTTGCAGCAAGCCTCACTAATGGCTTTACATCATCATTTGCTCCAAAGATAAGCAATCGCGGTTTAGCTTTCAATTGAGCCACATACACCCGCTTCCCAGATTGACCGATCTTTTTAGTGCCAGTTGCCGCTCCCCCAGGGATAAAAGGAATCAGATTCTCAAGCCACACGCCTTTTCTGCCAATGATCTGTCCTCCTTCTGTATAGAAAAGGTAATTCATTTCACTTTCTTCATCAGGTATTTCCTTTAATAAGATTACGTTCTGTCCTTTATCAAGCTTTTTCTTCACTTGAGCTAAATCTTGTTGCAGCAGTTTCGTTACAGGTTCTATTAATACAGAAATCACACCATTACAACCAGTGTTCTGTCCCCATAATTGCTCATCTTCTTCTTTCATATCATAAATAATCATTTCCGGCTTACTGCCGAATTCAGAATGCTCGATTCGTGCAACGATATCCTCTTCCAAACATCCGCCACTCAGCATTCCGATACGTGTACCATCTTTCCGGACCAGCATCATTGCCCCTTCTTTTTTATAAGCAGAACCATCAACATGGACGATCGTCGCAAGAAATTTTTCATCCGCATCACTACTCACATGCTCCAATATTTCATGAATATCTATCATCAACTTCCCACCTGCCCGCAAATGGTATATGTTATTATCCTTAACAAACTATGTTAGTTTGTAATTTATATTACAGTTTAATTTATGAGCAAACCGAAGTCATTAGCAATATTAACTTAAATCAGACGGTTAATTTGTTTATTTTATCTAAAATTTCACCATTGTTTGTAAGATAATTTAACAATATATACGCTATTAGTTAATATATACAATCAAACCCTCCTTTCTTTAGATGAATTATCCGTAGATTCCTATTTATCTAGATGATAATCTGATTTAAATAACATTAAAAGGAACTTTTATTTACACCATCAAAAAGAAGGGATGATAAGAAATGAGTTTAGAAGATTTAAATAAACAGGTTAAGAAGGATCTTTCTTTTTTAAATATCCCTGAACAGAGCTGGCTGAAATCCGATACGCATAATGACTCCCATGTATATGATGCCATCATTATCGGTGCCGGGCAGAGCGGATTAGGTGCTGCCTTTGCATTAATGCGAGAGAAAATCACCAATATTCTCGTAATTGATGAAAATAAGGAAGGATCGGAAGGACCCTGGGAGACATATGCACGCATGATGACACTGAGAACACCGAAAAAGTTAACTTCCATTGACCTCGGCATTCCTTCTTTAACTTTTCGGGCATGGTGGGAAGCACAATTTGGAGAAAGTGGCTGGGATGCTTTGGACAAAATTCCTCGTCATGATTGGATGAATTATCTGCGCTGGTATCGTCAAATACTCCGGATTCCTGTTAAAAATGAAGTAACATTAAAATTAATCGAACCGATTAAACAAGGAGTATTTCAGTTACACACAACCGAACAAGGAAAACATTCTGAGCTGCTTTTGGCAAGGAAAGTAATTCTAGCAACAGGGATACAAGGTGGAGGAGAATGGCATGTACCAGACTTTATCACAAACCATGTACCAAGGGAATATTATGCCCACACCTCATCTTCCATCGATTTCTCATTATTACAGGATAAAAAAATTGCTATACTAGGCGGAGGTGCCTCTGCTTTTGATAATGCGAATTTTGCTCTCACAGCAGGGGTGAAAGAAGCAGACGTTTTTATGCGTCGCAAAGACTTCCCTAGAATTAATCCGATACGATTTATGGAACCATCTGGAATGATTGATCGATACCATACCTTCTCTGATCAGCAAAAATATAAAATTATGGCACATTTTTTCCAGCATAATCAACCGCCAACAAATGACACATATGATAGAGCCAGTACAAAACAAGGATTTCATTTACATATTGGTGAACCTTGGAAAAAAGTAGAGGCAGCGGACAACGGTGTGAAAGTATATACAGATAAAGGAGCATATGATTTTGACTTTTTGCTGGTTAGTACAGGATTAATCACAGACCCAGCCTTACGTCCTGAACTAAAACTGATTGAACCATATATTTTAAGATGGGCAGACTGCTACAATGCCCCCGCAGAAAATGCTAATCCTTTGTTAGATGCACATCCCTATCTTAGCGAAGGTTTCGCCTTACAAGCGAAAGAAAAAAAATGGGAGAAGCTGATACATGGTATCTTTGCATTCAACTATTCGGCAATCATCAATTCTGGCCTCTCTGCTTCTGCCTTGTCCGGATTACGATTTGCCCTGCCGAAGCTCGCATCGGCTGTTGCTGATCAACTCTTTATGGAGGAGCAGGATAAAATTTTAGCAGATTACTTTGAGTATAAAGAAGAGGAATTTACCGGCACAATCACTGCAGAAAAAGAAATGTTAATAAAAGGGTAATTTACTAATATAGTGAAAAAGAAAAGTCGAAGGGTGCCCTTCGACTTTTTCCTATTCCGTAATCAAAATTTCTGTCCAGAAAATTGACTCACAAATTCAATCAGTTTCCTGTCTTGACCATTTGCAGCAAGGAATGATAATCCGACAGGCGCCTGATTGTATTGTATCCAAGGAACAGTCACTTGCGGCAACTTGTTTAATCCCGCAATACATGTCATCATCAAAAGCTTCTCTCTGTGTTCTTGTAACTGGTCACTTGAATCACTGATCAGTGGTGCAATACTTGGTGCTGTCGGCATCACAATGAGGGTCTCTTCATCCAGCTCTGCCTGCATTTTAAGTAGAATCTCATCCCTCTTTTTGCGAGCTGCTGCTATCTGTTTTTCTGTGATTGTTTTCGTCCAAAGAAACCGATCATGTATTCCGGGGCCAAAAATTGGTTTTGCATTTTCGATCCACTCGCCATGATTTTCCCATATCTCATAACCTTGGATAACCCGAAATGTCTCCTTCCACTCTTCCAGCCTGTTTTCTGCGAGAATCTCTTCTCTCATCTCTAACTTCGGAAGCTCAATATCTTTTTTTGCTTGTCTTACAGGAGTTTCTGCCAAATCCCAGACATCTGTTGGAAAAATCACTTTTTTAAAAGCAGAACTGGATGGAGGGCTTTTATGTAATAATAATGCCGCAACCTTGGCAAGGACAGGCATGCTTCGGGCCATTACACCGACTGTATCAAAGCTCTTCGCTAGAGGTATGACTCCGTCCATAGAAATATAATCATGTGACGGACGAAATCCATATATTCCGCAAAAGCTTGATGGTATGCGGATACTTCCGCCAGTATCTGTTCCCAGTGAAAAATCTGCTAATCCCGAGGCAACAGCCACCGCTGAGCCACTAGATGAACCACCAGGTATTCTATTCGGAGCAGCTGGATTAATTGGTGTACCAAAATAGTGATTTTTGCCACTCAAACTGTACATTAATTCATCTGTTAAAGTGGCGCCGACAAGTGCCGCTCCATTATCTGTCATTGATGTGATGCTGTCAGCTGTCTTCCCAGCAGGTAGGTGTGTATCCCGCCAATAAGGATTTCCTGCACTGGCTGTATTTCCTTTAATATCAAACACATCTTTTACAGCAAAAGTATATTCACTTAATGTCCCCTTCACCTCTGGAATAATTCTGATATCTTTATTGACAAAAGCCTGCCATTTATCATTCATTTGTACCCCTCCGTGTGCACAGTCATCTATTAATCTTTAACACAAAATTCAGGAAACTGCGATTAGAATGTGAGCTTTTCTTACGATTAAATTGGAACAAAATTTATCTTATGATAGCTACAGTAAGTTTGCGAAAAGCAGCAACAAATAAAAAGAAACTCCCCTACACTAAGGGAGTTCCTTCTGCTGATTATTGGCGTAATTTTCTCTCATTTATTTCTGCTTGGATTAAGTTTTTAAACTCTTCAAAGCTGATTGTTTCGGAATCTTTCTCTCCATAGCGACGAACATTGACTGCACCCGCTTCTACTTCCTTGTCACCAACTACAAGAGCGAATGGAATTTTTGCTGTTTGTGCTTCACGAATTTTATAGCCGATTTTTTCATCACGTTTATCTAGTTCTACTCGTACTCCAGCAAAACGCAGTTCTTCTTCTACTTTTTCTGCATAATCCAAATGCACTTCATTAGAAACTGGAATGATTCGTGCCTGTACTGGAGATAACCATGTTGGGAATGCCCCTTTGTATTCTTCTAACAGGAAGGCAACAAAACGTTCCATTGTTGATACAACACCGCGGTGAATAACAACAGGACGGTGTTCTTTCCCATCTTCCCCAATATAAGTTAAATCAAAGCGCTCTGGTAATAAGAAGTCTAACTGTACAGTTGATAATGTCTCCTCTTTGCCAAGTGCTGTTTTTACTTGAACATCCAATTTCGGACCATAGAATGCTGCTTCACCTTCTGCTTCCACATAGTCTAACTTCAGGTCTTCCATTGTTTCTTTCAGCATACCTTGTGCTTTTTCCCACATTTCGTCATTATCAATATATTTCTCTGTATCTTCCGGATCACGGTAAGACAGACGGAAGTGATAATCTTCAATGCCGAAATCTTTGTATACATTCTGTACAAGTTCCACCACACGGCTGAATTCATCTTTTAATTGATCAGGGCGGGCAAAAATGTGGGCATCATTTAAAGTCATACCCCTTACACGCTGAAGTCCTGCCAATGCCCCTGACATCTCATGACGGTGCATTGTACCAAGTTCGGCAATACGAACTGGTAAGTCTCGGTAACTGTGCAATTCGTTTTTATAAACCATCATATGGTGCGGACAGTTCATTGGACGCAGGATAAGGTCCTCATTATCCATTTCCATTGGCGGAAAGATATCATCCTGGTAATGATCCCAGTGACCGCTTGTTTTATATAATTCCTTGCTTCCAAGTACTGGTGTATAAACATGGTTATAACCTAAACGCTCCTCTAAGTCCACAATATAACGTTCAATTGTACGTCTGATTGTCGCACCTTTCGGCAGCCAAATTGGAAGGCCTTGACCAACTTTTTGTGAAATCGTAAAGATGCCTAGTTCTTTTCCAAGTTTACGATGGTCACGTTCTTTTGCTTCTTCACGAAGTCGTAAATATTCATCAAGCTGTGTTTGTTTTTCAAATGCTGTTCCATAAATACGCTGAAGCATCTTATTATTACTGTCTCCACGCCAGTATGCACCAGAGATATTTAATAATTTAAAGATTTTAATCTTACTTGTCTGTGGAACGTGCACCCCGCGGCATAGATCAAAAAATTCACCTTGCTCATAGATGGTTACTTTCTCATCTTCCGGAATGGCTTCTAAAAGCTCCAGTTTCAGCTCATCGCCAATTTCTTCAAATTTCGCTTTTGCTTCCGCACGGCTCACTTCTTTACGAACAATTTCCAAGTTCTCATCTACAATCCGCTTCATTTCTTTTTCAATTCGCGGGAGATCTTCTGGTGTGATTGTCTCTTCCATATCAATGTCATAATAGAAACCGTTCTCGATTGTCGGACCTACACCTAATTTTACATTTTTGTAAAGACGTTTAATTGCTTGTGCCATCAAGTGTGCCGTTGAGTGACGAAGTATATCCAATCCTTCTTCATTTTTCAATGTCACGATTTCGATCGCTCCATCTTGCTCTAATGGTGTACGCAAATCATAGAATGTACCATCTAATTTAATTGCTACTGCTTGTTTCTTCAAACCTGGTGAAATGGATTGTGCAATATCTTCACCAGTTGTTCCTTTTTCAAAAGATTTAACCGATCCGTCTGGAAAAGTAATTTGAATTTGACTCATTTCTTAACGCTCCTTTTTTCCTTTAAATACTAAAAAACGCCCATCCCTCTACTCCAATAGTAAAGGGACGAGCGTTGTTA
Source organism: Gracilibacillus oryzae (assembly GCF_009498735.1). Taxonomy (GTDB): domain Bacteria; phylum Bacillota; class Bacilli; order Bacillales; family Amphibacillaceae; genus Gracilibacillus; species Gracilibacillus oryzae. The sequence goes on along the minus strand of NZ_ML762426.1, from coordinate 96,523 downwards.
TACCCGTGGTTCCACCCAATTTTCCATACAACTGTATGGCTTCATTCTAATCGATAACGATGACGAGTCGCTGCTTACTACTTTGTTCATAAGCAGAGTTCAGAGGTGGTAATAGTATGTCGTGTAACAGAAAGCTTTCAGCCATGACTTTCCTCTCTAACAGAAACCCGTATCAGACTATCTTGTCCTCATCATAACAATAAATATTGATCTATGCCGTTTATTATATCGACAGTTTGAGGAAAAATCAAGAGCCTTTTTCTACTTCTATTGGAAAGGGAAATTCTTCTATCGGAAAAAAGGTGCAATTCTCCTGAAAGATATTAATTACCGTTGTTAGGCGAGTCTCTGAAGGATCATTTCCAAACATGTACACATGGTTCGGTGCAAGCATAATCAGCGGGGAAATATTCCATTCATTTTCCTGTAAGCCAAAAATATAAAGAGGAAATCTTTCCATAACTTCATTCAGCTCTGCAGTTTTATACGGTGTTCCATCTTCTCTAAAGAAATGATACTGGTTGCCTTCTAACACATAAATTACATCAACTTCTGGCTGTTTCCGTGCGATAAATTCACGAACGGAATGAATAAACGATTGATAGTCTTCTTCTCGTTTAAATTCATCAATGGCAAGACCAACCAATTCTGTTAGTTGCTCTAAATAATGATGAAACCTGAAATGAACAATCGAATCAAATCGGACCATTTCTTTCTCCGTATGAAGCAGGAAAATAGCTTGAAGAATATCGTGTAACTCATGCTGATGGATGCGATGTTCGTAAATGTCTTCATCTTTTTCAATTAATGACTTTGCCAAACTTGTTATCCGTTCTTTTTCCTCTGGGTTTGTAAAGCGATACGTTTTTTCCAGAATGGTTTGAATTGCCTGATATTCTCTATGTTTTATATACACACTGCTTAACAGCTGTGATAGCTTCTTCTTGCATTGCTCCCACTCCAACTCATCCCCCGGAAAAACATGTACTGTATGAATATCGCCACGTTTTCTGTATACCTTCCAATCCTCACAGTCTTCCTTTATAAATTGATAAAATGATTCCGCCTCATTCATGTGCTTAAAAAACACTTCTAACAATTCTCATCACCCTCATCAGCATCAAACTGGTATATTATATGGGTGAAAAAGTTAAAAAATAACCACATCTCATAAAAAGATGCAGTTATCCTAGTCTTCTCTATGTCTTTCTTCAAGCTCAAGCGGCTTGCTCAATTGTCTGATTCTTTCTACGATCCGTCCAGCTTTAATTGTTTCTACATCTCCTCGATTAGATGTTGATAAGTGTTTTTCCAGCTGATCTAAATTAAAGTTTGATGTAAAAAAGACTGGCAGTTCTTCTGTCATACGATATTGTAAAATCGCACCAAGTACTTCATCACGAAACCATGAAGAAATGGTTTCTGCACCAATATCATCAAACATTAGTACATCCACGTTTTTAAAATGATCCATTTTCGACTGTAAGGAATCATCCTGGATAGATGATTTCATTACACGGACAAATTCTGGCATATAAATCATCGCTACCCTGATATTCCGCTTTTTTAGTTCATTTGCGACGACACCGAGAATATATGATTTCCCTGTTCCAAATGGCCCATGAATAAATAATCCTTTGCGGAAATTGTCACGCGAATAGTTTTTAACAAAATCGATTACTTCTGTAACGACTGTCTTTCTCTCATAAGAATTTGTTCTCAGCTCTGTTAGTTCAGCCGTTCGGATTTGCTTGGGCATGTGTAAACTTTGGACAAGTGACTCTTTTTCTTTGATCATGTCTTCCTGAACTTTATTGGAGCATCGTTCATACCGCAGGGAAATCTCTTTTCCATCTAAGTCAATGTGTGGTGTATAACCCTTGAGAATATTAATACAACCCGCTAAATTCGGACAATTTCTGCAATCCTTAGAAGCGTTATGATATTCATATAATTTCATGAGATTTCGATTAATGTCTTCCTTCTCAAGCTCAATGTGTTCACTTAACAATGCCTGAATTTGCGGGTCTTTCAGTATCTCTTCACTAATCGCCTGATATGTCTCTTCTATTTTTTTATTTGAATTCATCCATTTTTTCATTGCGGATTGAATTGGTTCCATCTCTATCATCCTTACTAATCATTCGCATGTTGGCTTAAATATTCTGCAAGCATATCATCTGCTTCTTTCGCCTTCTTCTGCTTTTCTTCATCTGATTCCTTGTTCTGCTTTTGGTTTTGTTCCTCTTTCTGTTTTTTATACCAGTCAGGAATAATATCTTTCTGATTCTTTGAATAGCTTGTCCGCTTTTGCGTTGTCCATTGCTGATATTTTTTATTTTCGGATTTCGCAAGTGTCATTGCCTGCCTTACTGTTTTCACATTTTTACGGGCCCAATGACTGGCTATTTTCTCCAGATAGCTTTTTGTCAGCTTCATATCTGTTTTCAGCATAACATAATGAATCAACACGTTCATCACACTTGGATTCAAGCCTTGTTGTGTCATCACTTCACTGATTACTTTCAGATCCTGATTTGATGCTGTTGCACCGTCTGTCAAGTCCTGCAGAAGTTCTTTCGGTGAAATATGTTCAAGCATATCAATAAATTGTTCCTCTTTTGATTTTTGCGTATCAGCCGTTTCTGGTGCAGCGATTTTCTCCCGGTCTTCCACAACTTTTAATGACACCTTTTGATTGGATGATTTAGCAAAATCAAAGCAAGCCTCTTTAAATTCCTGCCGATTAAATTGGTGATCATCCGCAATTGCCCAAAGCAGCGCCTTCTCTATTTCCTGGTTTGTCAGATTATATAACCCGGCCATTTGCTGGATAAGTTTTTTGTTAGAAGTTGTTAAGATACCCACTTTGGGTAACATCCGCTGTTCGAGCAACTGACCAATCCATTCAAAATCAAGCGTCTTTCCAACAAAAATATCAACCTCATCATCTTGTTCCATTTTAGCAAGATCAGTTTCTCCGGTATTTTCTTTTACTTGAAACACCTCTTTAAACCCAGCTGTTGTCTCGACAAGATGCTGGTCATCTGCTTCCTTTTTCTTCACAAAAGCATTGTGCAGTTTATCGAACTTATCCTGACCTATTTCATGAAGAAGCAGCTGACTAATAAAGTCATTTTTGAAAAAAGATGATGGAGATAAGGGCGGGTTTAGCAGATAACGAAAAACTCGGTCCTCTGACTGATTATATTCATACGTTCTTAACAGACCAATTGCTTCCAATTTTCTTCGCGCCCGATAAATCCGGTCTAAAGGCAGCCCAATATAATTCATGAGCATGTGGTGTGTCTGATAATTGGATGATGAGAAAAAGAGCATGGATTCTGTATGCAATGTTTGATATAAACACAGGGCGTCAATGCCAATCAACGGCTGGTATAAATGTGTTAAAACACTCGTAAAAGAACTAGGTACATCACGAGACAACTCAACAATATAGCATTCTGACGGTAATATCTTTCCCAGGTCTCCTAGACTCATCTCGCTCGCTCCTTACTGCTTATCTTTGTCTGATCGAATCAAGTCTTTTAATTCATCCAAGAATACATTTATGTCTTTAAACTGGCGATATACTGAGGCAAATCGGACATACGCAACTTCATCAACATGCACAAGGCGATCCATCACCATTTCCCCGATATCGTTACTTTGGATCTCGGAATTCCCTCCGTTGCGTAATTCCTTTTCAATATCGATAGCAATATTTTCAATCTGCTCTAAAGCTACAGGCCGTTTCTCACAAGCCCGAATTAAGCCGCGCATCAATTTATCACGGCTGAATTCTTCTCTTGTCCCCTCTTTTTTCACAACAATTAAAGGAACTTCTTCGATTCGTTCAAATGTAGTAAAGCGGAATTGACAGGACTCACACTCTCTGCGGCGACGGATGGAACGTCCTTCTTCAATTGGCCTTGAATCTAAAACTTTTGTATTTTTATAATGACAATGCGGACATCGCACAGTAGATCATCCTAACTTTTATTCTGTCGTCCCGACAAAATCTAATTCCTGTTTAATTTTATCATATAATTTCGGGATTAATTTATGGCTGTATCCAAAATCAAATGGAACAGCAGACTCGGTTGTTGCTGAAATATCAATGGCAGTACGGTATGGTTTGACCATTATGATTGTCATAATGACGAAAACTTTTCGACCTGCTTTATAATTAAAACTCATTTCCCCATGGTCTCTGGACACGCCAATAATTTCACATTCCTTCATATTGCGGAAAAATGGTTCTAACTTATCAAATGCTTTATCCTTTGTTGTTTTAAAATAATGTGTCTGTAACGCGGGATCCCAATGTTTATCTCTTGTTTCTGAGTGATTATTAAAGTTCTTATTTAACGTATTACGAAATGACATTTATCAATCACACCTCATTATGTATTTATAGTTATTCCTATTTTAACACGTTTTCATGTAGAAGACGACGAAAGACTATAAATAAACCTGAGATATTATGGTTGAAAATAAAAAAACGAAAAGATACTTGAAACTAAAGGTCTCTGGCCCCTGTTCATTACATTAGAAAACAAAAACTCTTACAGTTATGTCGTAAGAGTTTTCATATATTTGCATTTCATTATCATCATAAAACTAAGCGCTATTCCAATGGATTAGCGCTTCATTTCTGTATTTACTGTGCTATTATTTTTTTATCTGAACGGCACCCATACCTCTTGGTACTTCGATCTTTTCAGTTGTTTTCGCTTCTAATTCGTCTTGGATAAACTGCACAGCAACATGTGGATCAATAATATCGCCACATGTGTACACATCAATACTAGCATAGCCATGTTCCGGAAAGCTGTGAATTGTTAAATGTGATTCCGAAATAATGACAACACCACTAACACCAAATGGAGCGAATTTATGAAAAGCTACCTCTCTCACTTCAGCACCCGCTTTTAAGGCTGAATTGACGAACGTCTTTTCTAACCGTTCCATATCATTCAATATGTCAAGATTACATTCCCATAATTCCGCAATAACATGTCTTCCCATTGTATCCATTTATTTATTCCCCCTTAATTTCGTAAGTTCTTTTGAAGGCGATGCATGAACGACCACGGGGGAAAGTTAGTCCAAAGAGGTCCTAACCCTTTAAGTCTTCATTTTAATGCATTTATCCAAAAGACCTTTAGACAAGCTTACCATATTTACACTAAGCTGCCTATAAAAGATATGCAAAAAGATTATATCTAGTTTTGGACAATTTGACAAGCAATTTTGCCGAGATTTTACAAGAAAACTTTCAATCCGCTAATAAATGCCGCTACACCAGCCATCCATTATTTTTACCTTGTTTCATTTTTTAATCCCCATTTAGCCAAAATAGCACCAAGCTGCTGTCTGGAAGAATCCATTGTTCCACTGTTGTCTACAATTTCATCTGCTAGTCTTTTTTTCTTATCAGCATCCATTTGGGCATTCATACGTTGTCTTGCTTCTATTTCTGATAAGTGATTTCGTTCCATTAATCGTTTAAGCTGAATGGATTCTTCGGTAAAAACAACGATTGTTTTATCTACTAAATATGTCAGATTATTTTCAAATAATAGCGGAATATCCATCACGATTACTTTATTTCCTTCTGCTAACAGTTGTTCTTTTTCCTGCTGCATTCGCTCTCTAACCGCTGGATGAACGATCTTATTAAGCTGTTCCCGCATCACATCATCTGCAAACACAATTTGTCCAAGTTTTGCCCTGTTTAAACTGCCATCTTCCTGCAGAATCTCTTGTCCAAAAATTTCTGCAATTGCTGCAAGTGCCGGCTCACCAGGTTCTACCACTTGTCGTGAGACGACATCTGCATCAATGACAGGAAAATGATAATTTTCTGCCAGCATGTTGCTGACAGTACTTTTTCCACTTGCGATATTTCCTGTTAATCCTACAATCACGATTTCACCACCATATTTATAAAGGTGCCAGAACAATTTTGGATATTCCGATTACAATTAATATACACCCAGGGATAAAATTTAACCGCTCCACCTTTTTGAACCCGGCAAAATATTTTCCTGTCTGAATTCCGAGCATCAGGAATAGAAAGGTAATCAACGCTACCAATGAGGCTGCTAATTCGATGGGGACATTCAGCATAGAAATGGCTACACCAGCACCGAATGAATCCAATGACAGCGCAATTCCTAAAATGTACACTTCCAAGCCGTTAATTTTTCCTGATTGGTCAATATCAGCTTTCAGCGGTTTCTTTAAAATATCAAAGAAAAAGAAAAGGTTTTTCCATATAGAGAGTGGTTTCACTTGTAATTTGGCATGGGACAAAAGAAATGCTGTTCCCAAAATAACTAAAATCGCACCAGCTATGATCTCTGCCTGACTTTCCGAGAGATGTTTCACAATTATCGCACCGACAGTTAAAGAAATGGAAAAAACTGCGCCAACAATGACAGCAATTTTAACCATCTGCCAAATGGACAAGCCCATTTTCTTCAGTCCATACGTAAAGGCAATAAAGAAACTGTCCATACTAATTGCGATTGCTACAAGGAATAGAGTTATCACCGTTCATGCTCCTCTACAGATTGATATCTGTAGTATATGGAGCATGAAGTCTTTCGGTGCAGCTATCCTTGGCAGGTCGGGCAGAAGTGTGTTCCTCTGCCGCTTACTTTTATTTTTTCGATCGGGCTGCCGCATTTTTTACAAGGCTTATTCGTCTGACTGTATACATTTAATTCTTGTTGGAACATACCAATCTGACCCTGTGAATTCACATAAGAACGGATCGTTGTGCCTCCTTGTGCAACGGCCTTTTCAAGTGTTACTTTTGCTGCTTGTAAAATTTGTTCTAATTTTACATCAGACAACTCTGTTCCTTTTGTTAATGGATGGACACCTGCTAGAAATAGTGTTTCATCAACGTAGATGTTACCAAGCCCTGCGATCACTGTCTGATCTAATAGTATATTCTTGATCACCCGTGTACTTTTCTTCACTTTTTCTTTAAAAAACTCAACCGGGAAATCAGACTCAAGCGGATCTTTTGCTAATTGTATCAGTGGCTTGCCTGTCAATTCCATCCCTTTCTCGAACAAATGCATGGTCCCGAATTTCCGTACATCCCGATATCTTAATTCCGAACCATCTGTGAACGAAAAAACGACATGGGTATGGTTTTCTACATCCTCCGTTTTTGGATGGACACCATATTTTCCTTCCATCCGCAAATGGGAGACCATCACATAATCTGTGAGATCAAATAACAGAAACTTTCCCTTTCTGCGTATTTCAGAAATGGTCTGTCCTTGCAAGAATTGTTTAAATTGTTCAATATCATCAGGCAGTTGAATAATCTTCGGCCAGTAAACCGCAACACTCTCCACTGTTTTTCCAATTACAAGCTGCCTTAATGTCTGTCTTACTGTTTCTACTTCTGGTAACTCTGGCATTTCTTCTGCTCCTAACTGTTATTTCGCATCATACCATGTTTCGCCATAAGATGCGTCTACTTTTAACGGTACAGTTAACTCGACCGCATGCTCCATTACATCTGTTACTAGTTTTTCGATACTTTCTAATTCTTCTTCCGGCACTTCTAATATCAATTCATCATGCACTTGCAGTAATAGTTTTGCCTGGAATTTTTCTTCCTTTAATCTTCTGTCCAGTTCAATCATCGCTAATTTAATAATATCTGCAGCACTACCCTGAATTGGTGTGTTCATTGCCGTCCGTTCAGCGAAACTCCGCACATTAAAGTTTCTGCTTGTAATATCTGGTAAGTAACGTCTCCGGTTCATGATCGTCGTCACAAAGCCATCTTGTTTAGCTTCCTGGACAATATCCTTCATATAATCTCTGACAGCTGGATAACTTTCTAAATACCTTTCAATAAACTTCTTTGCCTCTTTCCTTGTGATACCAAGACTTTGGGACAAACCATAATCACTGATTCCATAAACAATTCCGAAGTTTACTGCCTTTGCCTGGCGGCGCATATTGCTTGTTACTTCATCCTCTTTTACATGAAAAACATCCATTGCTGTCTGTGTATGAATATCTTTATCATTTTTAAAGGCAGCCTGTAACTTTTCGTCCTTTGCAATATGTGCCAATACTCTTAACTCAATTTGGGAATAGTCAGCAGCGAAGATCTTCCAGCCTTGTTCTGATGGAACAAATGCTTGTCTGATTTTACGCCCCTCCTCAATTCTTATTGGTATGTTTTGCAGATTAGGATCAATCGAGCTGAGTCGTCCTGTTTGTGTTAATGCCTGATTGAAACGGGTATGGATTTTTTCCGAATCCTTATGAATCACACGCAAAAGTCCTGCAATGTAAGTAGAATCAAGCTTTTTCAATTGGCGATATAACAGTAACTTCTCAATAATAGGATGTTTGCCTGCTAACTGTTCTAGCACTTCAGCAGATGTGGAATAACCTGTCTTTGTTTTCTTTACAGCAGGCAGTTCTAACTTCTCAAATAAGATTGGACCTAGCTGTTTCGGTGAATTGACATTAAATGTTTCACCGGCTAATTCATGGATGTCTGCCTCCAATACTTGCAACCGCTCAGTCAATTCTTTGCCCATATCCTGCAGACGCTGTTTATCAACCTTTACACCAGTTGCTTCCATTTCACCTAAAACTAATGCTAACGGTAATTCTAAATCCATTAATAAATCATATTGCTTGTTCTCTTTTAGGGCATCCTCCATTTGCTCTCTCAGCAAATAAATCATCGAGGTTTTTCTGACAATATGCTCTTCATACTTTTCTTGATCATCCGGCAAGCCTTTTTTCGCACCTTTTCCGTAAACTTCTTCATCAAGCTTAACGTCTGACTTACCAAACCTGTGACTAATTGCTGGAATGTCATGATTGTTCTCTGATGGATTGATTAAATAAGATGCTAACAATAAATCAAATTGAATTCCTCTTATGGCAATATCCAATCTGTTTAATAGTACAGTTATTTTCTTTGCATCAAATACATATTTTTGCTTTGACTCATCTTCTGCCCATTGTCTGAAAAGATCCGAACTTTCCAGCAGCTCAATCGGCACAAAGAAATTTCCGTTCTGATTAATAATCGATGCACCAACCATCTTTTCCGTATGGTAGCTCTCATCCAAAATTTCGATATCAAAGGCATCCTGTCCAGTAAATATTTCTTCTGTTATTTCCTCTACTTTTGTATATTCAATTTCCGCGATTGGCACAGATGTTTCCCCATCAGCAGTACTCTCTTCCCCTTGAATCCTTCCAATTAACGATTGAAAGCCGAGCTCTGTAAAAAATGGACGTACAGTTGATGGCTCATAACCTTTGTACTCGATATCTCCTAACTCAATTTCCAAAGGAGAGGATTGATTAATCGTAACAAGCTCCTTACTCATAAAGGCATCTTCTTTATAATTGGTCAGATTCTCTTTCAGCTTTTTACCGGAAACTTCATCAAGATGTTCGTATAAATTTTCTAATGTATTATATTGCTTTAATAATTTCACGGCTGTTTTCTGACCCACACCTGGCACTCCTGGAATATTGTCCGATTTATCTCCCATAAGTGCCTTAAGATCAATCACTTGATCTGGAGAGATTTCCATCTCCTCTTCGAGTGTTTTAGGCGTGTATGTCATCACATCACTAATCCCTTTTTTGGTTAGGCTCACATCCACATGCTCTGAAACAAGCTGCAGCAAGTCTTTATCACCTGAGATTACTTTTACTTGCCAGTTCTCTGTTTTCGCTTGATTCGAAATTGTTCCGATAATATCATCCGCTTCATAATTGGCTAATTGATAATGTTTAATTTGGAAAGCATCAAGCAGTTCTCTTAACAACGGGAACTGTTCACTTAGTTCTGATGGCGTTTTTTCTCTGCCACCTTTATATTCTTTGTAAGTTTCATGACGGAAAGTGGTTTTACCTGCATCAAATGCTACTAGCAGATGTGTCGGTTTTTCTTCTTCTAATATTCTTAAAAGCATTGTGGTGAATCCGTATACTGCATTGGTATAAACACCTTTATCATTATTAAGCAATGGCAATTCAAAGAACGCGCGATAAGCACTGCTATTTCCATCAATTAAGATTAATTTATTGGACATAGTTTAAAGTCTCCTTTTCCAGTACTGATCTTTTCTTATTTTAACATTATTCCCTTCCATTATCATGTTATAGGAAATGCTATTAAAAAAACTCCTAATCGCACGAACGGCCTTTTGCGATGTGCCAGTTATTCTTATACGCGGCATTTCAAAATTACTATGGCGACGATAAACTCTACGTCATAGAGTTTATCCTAATGGATAAAAAAATGGCCTCACCTCCAGGCGGAAGTGAGACCTTGACTAATTATTCAAAATATCCTAACAAGACATCTGCATATGGTGATCCTTGTGGAATAATGATCGTGGTTTCTCCATCAATCGTCTTTTTATAAGATTCTAGTGTGCGATACAGCTGGTAAAATTCTGTATCTTGTGAGAAAGAATTATTATAAAGTTCTGCTGCCTGTAATTCTCCTTCTGCACGAATTTGTTCCGCTTCAGCATTAGCTTTTGACAGCATTTCGGTAACCTCTCGATCTGCTTGGGCAATGATCCGTTTCTTCTTTGCCTCCCCTTGAGACAGATAACGTTGTGCTTGTGACTCACGCTCTGAAATCATCCGATTGAATATCGATTGTTCATTTTCTTCCGGTAAATCTGTACGTTTAATTCGTACATCATCCACTTGTATTCCATATTCATCACGCGATAGTAATGAATTTACACTTTCCGTTATTCGCTGATTGATATCGCCTCTTGTACTTCCCTCATCATTAATAATTTCCTCATAATTCATTGACCCTAACTCTGAACGGATGACAGAGAAAATAAACTCTCCCATTCTTGCCTCCGCTCCCATTTCTGTTCGGGCATTTGCAATCATTAAGGCGGGGTCCGTGATTTCCCAAATCGCGTAATTATCGATAATAATCCGTTTCTTATCCAATGTATTTATTTCTCGTTCATTTACATCATAGACTAGTTTCTTATTTGGCAGTGTAGTAATCGATTGAAGTAAAGGAATCCGAAAATTAAGACCAGGTTCACTTTCTATTCGAACTACTTCCCCAAATTGACGGATAACTTTATACTCGCCTTCTTTTACGACAAACATACTGCTTATAAATAAAATCGCTATAATGACTACTAATAAAAGCGATAAACCAATTTTGACATATCGTTTAATTTCTTTTGGTGACATTTTCTTCATTTCATATACATTATTTGTATTATTGGTTGTCATTCGCTGTCTCCCCCTCACTGCCGTCTTCCGTATTCTCCTCTCCTGACGGAATTGTTGTGGCAGAGCCATTTGGTCCTAAAGGTAAATACTTTATGGTATTCCCATCATCATTCATAATGTACATATTTGCTCCAGGTAAAACTTCGTCTAACGTTTCCAGTACGAGTCGTTGACGTGTGACATCCGGGTTGCTTTGATAAGCATTATACAAAGCGTTAAATCCAGCTACATTCCCGCGTGCGATCTCAATTCGTTCAACCTTGTCACCTTCTGCTCGAGATATTATTGCGTCTTTTTCCCCTTGTGCTTCTTCAATAATTTCATTTCGATATTTATCTGCTTCATTCTCCTTGGTGTTCATCGTTTCCCGAGCATCCGTTACTTTCATAAACGCTTGACGTACTTCTTCATTTGGCAGATCTACTTCCTGTAACTTCACATCTTGAATGGCAATTCCAACTTCATAGTCTTCCATCACAGAAACTAATAGATCCAATACTTGATTCTCAATTTCTGCTTTTCCATCAGTCAAAGCTTCATCAACTGTAGATGAACCAATTATGCTTCTTAATGAAGCAGATGTAGCATTATATAATATTTGTTCAGGATCATCTGCATTAAATAAATATTGTGCTGGTTCAATAATTTTCCATTGTACTACCAGGTCAGCTTGTAAAATATTTTCATCACCCGTAATCATTCGGACAACATCTGCATTTTCAGCATTTTCTTTATCATAACCAAAGTTCAAACTGAATGTCTCCTTTGATAAGGTTTCCACAGACTGGATTGGCCATGGCAGTTTAAAATGCAGGCCAGGTTCTGTAATTCCTTCTTCGGCTTTCCCAAATGTTATGACAACGGCCTGGTCAGATTCGTCAACCGTATACCAGCTTGTAAGTGCAACCACTCCAAGCAATATAGCGGCAATCCCTATCCCAATCCAACTGTAGATTTGCTTTAACGTCATCCCCATTTCCCCCTCAGTAAATATATAATTCTTCTATATATACGGAAGGTGTAGGCAAAAGGTTTCATATTATCGAATAGTAAATTTCTCTCAAGAAAAGAAAGAGCATAGAATACAAAAAAAGCGGCAGGAGTTATCCTACCACTCTTTTGGAAGTTTGACAGTGAAAGTAGAGCCTTTGTTAACTTCACTCTCCACTTCGATCTTTCCTTTATGTGCTTCTACAATGTGTTTGACAATCGCTAAGCCTAAGCCTGTACCTCCGGTGTTTCGGCTTCTTGCACGATCCACACGATAAAAACGTTCAAAAATACGGTGAATAGATTCTTCAGGGATACCAATTCCTGAATCTGATACTTTAATTAACACAAGGTTTTTGTCTGTACTGATATCTAACGAAATCCGCCCGTTTTCAAGTGTATAATTTATCCCATTATACAAGAGATTAAGGACGACTTGCTGCAATCTGTCTGGATCACCATAGAACGTAATCCCTTCCTCCAGCTTGACGTCCAGTGTAATGGACTTCGTGCTTGCCTGCTGTTCCACTAATGTTGTAATACCCTTTATAAATTCATCCACATGAATTAACTTTCTTGTTAATTGCAATTCTTCTTTTTCCAATTTCGATAACTCCAGTAAGTCCTGGACTAAAGCCTGTAACCTTGTACTCTCTTTTAATATAATATCAATAAATTGTTTGCATAACTGTTCATCTTCCATTGCTCCATCAAGCAAAGTTTCCGAAAACCCTCTAATAGAAGTTATCGGTGTTTTTAATTCATGAGAGACATTTGCCACAAAATCTTTACGCATTTGCTCTACACGTTTTAATTCGGTGATGTCATGAAATACAAGTACCGCACCTTTTAATTCTTTTACATCATTAAATACCGGTGCCCCTACAACTTCGATGTGATGTTTCTGGCCATCCATCATACGAGTGATAGCACCTGTCATTTTTTCTTCATATAAGAATGTTTCCTGAACAACTCGATGAATGCTTTTTTGCGCTAAAACATCATAATAAAGGTAACCAATATAATGAACTGAGTCCTCACCAAACATTTGCAGAAACTTACGATTAACAAGATGGACATAGCCACGTTCGTCTATTAACATTAAACCACTTTCCATGTTATTAATCACAGTTTTCCACTGACTGCCTTGCATCTTTTCCTGGATATACATTTCCTGAAGATTACGAGCCAACTGATTAATTAACGAACTTAACTGCTGAGCTTCACCAGCAGGTTTGACATATGTACGAACATTATAATTGCCCTTCACTAATTCATTGGTTACATTTATGGAAGCTCTAATTGGCTTAACATAATTTTCAAACAAGTGATATAACAACACTAAGACGATAATGTAACCTATTGCTAAAGCTATAATAACAAAAAACCGGTCATCACCAGCTGTAAACGGTACAACCACAACACCGATCAAAATAAATACAGCAGTCATCATGACAACATATCGTAGAAATAAATTACCTCTCTCACCATCTCCCATTAAGATGGTTCCTCCATTTTGTACCCAAGTCCGCGGATAGTTTTAATATACACAGGATGTTTTGTATCCGGCTCAATCTTCTCACGCAAATGACTGACATGGACATCAACTATCCTTGTATCACCAACAAAATCATAGTTCCATACAGCACTCAATAACTGATCTCTTGATAATACTTTCCCTTTATGTTTCGCAAGGTAATGCAGTAATTCAAATTCTTTTCTAGTAAAACTTAATGTTTCACCATTGATCGTTGCTTCATACTGCTGTGGATAGATTATTAAATCAGATATTTTAATGAAAGGCTGGTCTGACGGAGTGTCTCTTTGTCTTGTCCGACGTAAGATTGCCTTAATACGGGCAACAACTTCCTTTGGACTAAACGGTTTTGTTAAATAATCGTCAGCACCCAGCTCTAATCCAAGTACTTTATCAAATTCGTCATCTTTTGCTGTTAACATCAATATTGGTGTGTCAATTTGTTTCTGTCTTAACGCTTTACACACATCTGTACCTTCCATTCCCGGAAGCATTAAATCGAGCACAATTAAATCAAATTCCCCTGTAGAAGCCTTATCCAATCCTTCGAGACCATCATAAGCTACTTCTGTTTGAAAGCCTGATTTCTCAATATTATATTGTAAAAGTGTAACAATAGATTGCTCATCGTCGACGATTAAGACTTTCTCTTCCATTCAAGCACCCCATCTACTATCTATATTACTCTTATCATACATTGACCAGCAATGAATGTGAATAGATTATAACAGTAAAAAAACAAATTTACTGTTAATTTTTCTTTACAATTCTTAATTTTCACTTAATATAGTAAGACTTTGATCAAGTCGTTCTATAACTTACTGATTATTAGAGAAACTTAGCAGGCTGCTTAGTTCTGCGATTAAAAATCAATCAAATAAGCGAATTGGGTAAAAATCTTCCATAATAAAAAAGCCCCCATAAGGAGGCTTTTTCCTATTAACCCATATTTTTAATTAATTCATCAGCAAATTCTGAAGTTTTTACTTCTGTTGCGCCATCCATTAGACGAGCAAAATCATATGTTACTACTTTTGAACCAATTGTTTTATCCATTGATTTTGTAATTAAGTCAGCTGCTTCTCTCCAGCCAAGGTGTTCAAGCATAAGAACACCAGAAAGAATTACAGAGGACGGGTTAACTTTATCAAGTCCAGCATATTTCGGAGCTGTACCATGAGTAGCTTCAAAAATTGCATGTCCTGATTCATAGTTAATGTTGGCACCTGGTGCAATACCGATACCTCCAACTTGTGCTGCTAACGCATCAGAAATATAGTCACCATTTAAGTTCATTGTTGCTACAACATCAAACTCTTTCGGACGAGTAAGAATCTGCTGTAAGAAAATGTCCGCAATCGCATCTTTTACGATGATCTTCCCAGCAGCTTCTGCTTGAGATTGTGCTTCATTTGCTGCATCGCGGCCTTTTTCTTCCACAATTTTGTCATATTCAGCCCATGTGAATACTTTATCGCCATATTCTTTTTCAGCTAATTCATAACCCCAGTTTTTGAAAGCACCTTCTGTAAATTTCATAATGTTACCCTTATGTACTAAAGTAACACTCTTACGTCCTTCCTTGATCGCATAGTCAATTGCTGCGCGAACTAGACGGCTTGTTCCTTCTTCAGATACAGGTTTTACACCAAGACCAGAAGTTTCAGGGAAACGGATATTTTTTACACCCATTTCATTTTGTAAGAAGTCGATTACTTTTTTCACTTCATCAGAACCTTTTTGCCATTCAATACCAGCATAGATATCTTCAGTGTTTTCACGGAAAATAACCATATCTGTATCTTCAGGATGTTTTACAGGTGATGGAACACCTTCAAACCATCTTACCGGACGAAGACATGTAAATAGATCTAATTTTTGGCGTAATGCAACGTTTAATGAACGGATACCGCCACCAATTGGAGTAGTTAAAGGACCTTTGATTGCGATTTTATATTCACGGATAACATCTAGTGTTTCTTCCGGAAGCCATTCACCAGTTTGATTGTATGCTTTTTCACCAGCTAGTACTTCTTTCCATTCGATACCTTTTTCTCCATTGTAGGCTTTCTCTACAGCAGCTTCCATTACACGGCTGGCTGCTGCCCAGATATCCGGTCCAATTCCGTCCCCTTCAATAAATGGAATAACTGGTTTATTTGGTGTTTGTACCTTACCATTTTCTACAGTAATTTTTTCTCCCATTCTTCAATTCCTCCTAAAATAAAATTCAATATTATTATAGCATGTATAGAAAAACTAGACGAATCAGAAGTGAAAACTCTAATGATCCGCCAATATTTTCACATTGAGTTAGCGCTCATTAATGTCAACATATTTTTGATTTTGCGGACCAACATATTCTGCACGAGGTCGGATTAATCGGTTGTTCTCATACTGTTCTAAAATATGAGCAATCCAGCCAGAGAAACGGCTCATTGCGAAGATTGGTGTGTAAAGATCATGTTTGATCCCCAACGTATGGTATACAGATGCTGAATAAAAATCAACATTTGCAGGTAATCCTTTTTCCGTTTTTATAAATTCTTCAATCTTCACAGACATTTCATACCACTTTTCCATTCCATGAAGTGCTGTTAATTCTTTCGACATTTTCTTTAAATGCTTGGCACGTGGATCACCAGATTTATACACACGGTGGCCCATACCCATAATTTTTTCTTTATTTGCCATTTTTTCTTTCACATATGGAAGCGCATTTTCTACTTCGCCAATTTCAAGCAGCATTTCCATTACTGCTTCATTCGCACCACCATGTAATGGTCCTTTTAATGCACCGATTGCTGCTGTAATACCGGAATACATATCAGATAATGTGGCAACACATACACGAGAAGTGAAAGTAGATGCATTTAATTCGTGGTCTGCATGAAGAACTAATGCTTTGTTTATTGCTTCTTCTTCTAATTCTGATGGTACTTTACCATTAAGCATGTATAAGAAGTTTGCTGCATAACTTAAGCCTTCTTTTGGCTGAATGGGATCTTTCCCATCACGGACACGAGAGAACGCTGTAACGACTGAAGCAACTTTCGCCTGCAGCCGGATGGCCTTTCGCTTGTTCGCTTCTTCCGTCATGTCATCAGCTTCTTCATCATAAAGACCCAGTAGTGAAATCGCTGTACGTAATGCCCCCATTGGATGTACTTTATGTATTTCATATGACTTAAAGTGATCAATGATTCCAGATGGAATAGCCATATTGTTAAACAGGTCCTGTTCCAATTGCGCCAGTTCTTCCTTGTTAGGAAAACGTTTATTCCAAAGTAAAAAAACTACTTCTTCGAAACTAGCATTCTCAGCAAGGTCATCAATTGAATAACCAACATATGTAAGTTGATCATCAATAATCGAACTAATCTTTGTTTCGGCTGCAACTACCCCTTCAAGTCCTTTCGTTGTTGACATAACATCTCTCTCCTTTTCATATCCAATTTCAATTATATCTTATCCTCAAAAGCTTATGCTTTTGAACATCCCCATGCTTTATTATAAACAAAGAAAATTAGTTAGTAAATGAAAACGATTAAATTTAAGCATATAATCTTTCCAATTGCATAGCTTGTACTAACATGTGCATAAGTTGCATATATATCAATTATGTATCTTTCGTAAAGAGCTGTCTATTTATTTTCTATCTTAACATAATTTCATCGTTTTTGAAAAATATCCAGGTGTCATTCATGAGAGGGTTTATACAATGAATATTCAAAAAAGTATTGTCTTCAGGTCCATGCTTTTGTTATTGATTCTTGTCATTTCTATATTTTTATTCTTATCATCTGTTCAATTTCTGTTTCCATTTCTTTTGGCATGTTTTTTTTCCATTGTCCTTTATCCAATGATACAGTTTGTTGCGAAAACCTTTCATTTTTCCCATACGTTAGCATGTGTCATTGTTCTTTTACTGACTATCTGTTCCATAATCTTACTGTTTGCCTTTATTCTTTTTGAAATTATTGATGGGATTGTTTATTTAGCTAAATGGCTGCCTGGCCCATTCCACAACTTCCTGATCGATATTACTGAAAAAGTCAATAGCTGGTTACTGCCGCTATTAGATAAATTAAATATTTATATCGATAATTTAACTCCTGAACAAAATGCTTTAATGAAAGAGCAGCTAGAGGAAATCAGCATAAGCTTTGCTGACCAGTTTGCTAACTTTTTAGAAAATCTGCTCAGGTCCATCGGGGATCAATTAGCTGCATTACCTGGCACTATGACGATTATTATATTCTCATTATTGTGCACTTTCTTCATCTGCAAAGACTGGCCGAAATTCAATCACTGGATGAAAACGCATATTACAAACACCATATATCTGGTCCCTTTCCAGATTTATGATCAGTTGAAAATCACCTTACTTAAATACGCAAAAGCCCAGTTTTTACTTGTCAGTATATCTTTTATCACAATATTAATAGGGTTAATGCTGCTGAAAATCGAACATGCATTTACGATTTCTGTGATTATATCAGCTTTAGACCTGCTGCCAATTTTAGGAACGGGAGTTGTGTTTATTCCATGGTCATTATACTTGCTGATCAGCGGCAATAGTTTACTGGCATATTTCTTAATTGGACTATATCTGTTAATCATCATACAGCGGCAAATCCTGGAACCGAAGCTTATATCAGATGCAATTGGCATCCACCCGTTATTAACGATCTTAGCTGTATACCTTGGATTCCAGTTGTTTGGAATCAATGGATTGTGGGCAGGACCGCTTACTCTTTTCCTTGGGAAAGCAGCTCACCAGGCAAAATTGTTTTCAACTATCCGTCATTTTATAAAAACAGGAGAGGTTAACGGCGGTAAATCGTAAACCGTCCATTATTCATCATTTTCTGAAGCTGTTTCTTTATCATTAATTTTAATGGCTGTCTTGTCTTCGGAATTAATAACAGAAATCCGATCGTGTCTGTGATAAAGCCCGGTGTTAACAGGAGAATCCCGCCAATTAATATACAGATGCCATCAAAGATTTCTTCTTGAGGTGAATAGCCCATCTGCATTGCTTGCTGTGCTTTTCGGACAGTTTCCAAACCTTGCTGTTTTGCTAACCATGCACCGAAAATTCCAGTCAGGATAATAAGCAATACGATCCACCACGGACCGATATGACCACCAGCCCAGATAAACACACCGATTTCTAATGCAGGCATAATTAATATAGCCAGGAAGATCCAACGAAACATATCTCATGCATCCTTTCTTCTTTCCATTACCAAATTATTTTAAGATAACATAATCAGCCGATTATGAGTGTGACTGTAAATACTGCGACTACTACATCAGCTCATTTGGAGCATAAAGTAAGTCTTTGTAAAAGAAAATAGAGAAACAAGACTAATATGCCCTGTTTCTCTATTATAACATGTCTATTGATTAAAGTACGCTTGCGTGTCCTGCGTAGATGTCCCCTTTATGGGCATCAATCGTAATATCCTGACCATCCTGAATAAGTTCAAGTGCTTTCTCTACTCCGACTATAACAGGAATTCCTAAGCTTAAACCTACAACAGCTGCATGAGATGTTAAGCCGCCTTCTTCTGTAATTAGTCCTGCTGCTTTTTCGATTGCAGGCATCATCTCTTTGTCTGTACCATATGTGATAATAATGTCATCTTGTTTTACTTTTAACTTTGCTTCTTCTGCATCTTTAACAACGACTGCTCGTCCATATGCACTACCTTTACCAACACCTTGGCCTTTTGCGAGTACATCACCAATCACATGGATTTTCATTAAGTTTGTTGTACCACTTTCTCCTACTGGTACACCTGCAGTAATAATGACACGATCTCCACGTTTAAAGTGTCCTGTTTCCAGTCCTCTTTCTATCGCTTCTTCTAATACATCATCTGTTGTGTGCAGCAAGTTGCCAACAATAGACTCCACACCCCATACAAGGGCAAGTCTTCTGCTAACTTGTTCATCAAATGTCATCGCAATAATCGGAGCTTCAGGGCGATATTTCGAGATGTTTCTTGCAGTATATCCACTAACAGTTGGTGTTAAAATGGCATCAGCATTTAAATTCATTGCTGAATGATTAACTGACTGACTGATCGCATCAGTAATTGTCATATCTGTCCCTTTTGAACGGGCATCTAATACATTTTTATGATTAATAGCAGTTTCAGCTTTTTTCGCAATATTGCTCATTGTACTTACTGCTTCGATCGGATAATCCCCTGCAGCAGTCTCACCTGAAAGCATAATCGCATCTGTTCCGTCGAAAATGGCATTCGCAACATCAGAAGCTTCTGCTCTTGTAGGGCGAGGATTGCGCTGCATTGAATCTAACATTTGTGTTGCTGTAATAACAGGCTTGCCTGCATTATTACATTTTTGAATCATTTCTTTTTGCACTAATGGAACATCTTCTGGTGGAATCTCTACACCTAAATCCCCACGTGCTACCATTAAACCATCACTTACTTGAAGAATTGCGTCAAGATTATCGACACCTTCTTGATTTTCAATTTTAGGAATAATTTGAATATGTGTTGCATTATTATCTTCTAATAATCCGCGGATTTCCAGTACATCAGAAGCACGACGCACGAAAGAAGCAGCAATAAAATCCACACCCTGCTCAATACCGAATTTAATATCTGCTGCGTCTTTTTCTGTAATACCAGGTAAGTTTACACTAACGTTTGGTACGTTTACACCTTTTTTATTCTTTAATAAACCAGAATTAAGTGCAACTGTCTTAATTTCATTTTTATCTTTAAGAATTTCCTGTACTTCCAATGCAATTAATCCATCATCTAGTAACAGTTTTGATCCTGGTTCCACATCATGGATCAATTGAGGATATGTTACACTGATTCGTTCTGCATCGCCTTCAAGGGATTCATCCATAGACACATATACAGTGTTTCCTCTCACGATATCTGCTTTTCCTTCTTTTAATACACCTGTTCTGATTTCTGGCCCTTTTGTATCTAAAAGAATCGCAACAGTTTTTCCTAATTTCTTCGATGCTTTACGAATATTCTCAATTCTTGCACCATGTTCCTCAAAATCTCCATGGGAAAAATTTAATCTTGCTACATTCATACCTGCTTCCATCAACTGTTCCAGTTTATCTATTGCTTCTGATGCAGGCCCAATTGTACATACTATCTTTGTTCTTCTCATCTTTCTTCCTCCTTCAGTTTGTTGCAAAATATGTATTATTTATCAATCTAGCCAGAAGCTAAATTGATAATTGATTAGATAACTCATACATGTTCATATTTACTTTGTGTTTTGTATTTAAGATTTCGATGATATCATGATCTACCACAAGGTTGTTTTGTACACCAACCATACGGCCGCCAACACCTTCCATCAGTAAGTCCACTGCCTTAGCTCCAAGACGACTCGCCAATACACGGTCATAACCTGATGGAGATCCGCCACGCTGAATATGTCCAAGCACAGTCACACGAGTTTCCATTTTCGTTTCTTCCTCAATCTTTTTCCCGTACTCCACTCCGTTGCCGACACCTTCTGCCAGGATAATAATACTATGCTTCTTACCACGTTCCTGTCCACGTTCCAATTTGGCAACAACACTTTCAAAGCTTTCTTGTTTTTCAGGAATTATGACACTTTCCGCACCATTTGCAAGACCAGCCCAAAGTGCTAAATCACCAGCATCTCGTCCCATAACCTCAATAACATATGTACGCTCATGCGATGTGGCAGTATCACGAATTTTATCCACAGCATCAACAATAGTATTTAAGGCTGTATCGAAACCGATCGTGTAATCAGTTCCCGGAATATCGTTATCGATAGTACCCGGTACTCCGATACACGGGAAACCTTTTTCTGTTAATTTGGCTGCACCGCGAAATGACCCATCGCCACCTATAACAATCAGCCCTTCTAATCCAATTTTCTTCATCTGTTCGATTGCCTTTTGCTGGCCCTCATCTGTTTTAAACTCTTCGGATCTTGCTGAATAAAGGACTGTTCCACCGCGTTGAATAATATCCCCAACCGAACCAAGTTCCATCTTTTTGATATTACCTTCCATCAGACCTTCATAGCCGTTGTATACACCATATACTTCCAACTCATGGTAAATCGCTTTACGAACTACTGCACGAACAGCTGCATTCATTCCTGGTGCATCTCCGCCACTTGTTAAAACGCCGATTTTTTTCATCGTGTCACCTCTTATTCATAATAAAAAATGTCCCTATACATTTCTCCCCAATTTACTTGCATTTTAAACAAGTTCACTTCATCTATGATTATACATGAAATGCTAATTAAACTCACGTTTTACCTTTATAATTTGTTTAATTCACTGAAACAATGCATAAAAGTGAAACCATGATCAATGGGGGATTTTGTCCCAGTTGGTCATGAATGAAACTTAACAGGGGGGAGAAGTATCAGTTAGAGACTGTTATTCCAAACATTGCTTCTTGCATTGCTTTAAACTTGTAACGGGTTATTACAAACGTAAAGCACAGCGATAAAAATAATATTTTATCGTAAATTAAGTTTTATTCACAGGAAAAAGCACCTTCTAGCATATAGATAGAAGATGCTTTCCCTTATGCTTGCACGTACTCATTAATTTCCCCGATTTTTTTATATTTTAACCAGCGCTGATCAAGCAAACTAGATGAATCAAGTGTTAGTAATTGTTCTAAGGAACTTGTTAACACTGTGCGGATGTTTTCAGCTTGCTTATCGATACTGCGATGAGCACCACCTAAGGGCTCTTGAATCACTTCATCAATGACACCTAATTT
>NZ_ML762426.1:51900-73872 GCF_009498735.1 Gracilibacillus oryzae | reverse complement strand
AATGATTCTGCAGCACGTTCTGCCTGCTTGGCATCTTTCCATAATAAAGCAGCAGCACCCTCGGGAGAGATAACGGAATATGTCGAGTTCTCTAACATATGAATATGGTCACCAACACCGATACCAAGTGCCCCGCCACTTCCACCTTCACCGATAACAATGCAAATGATTGGCACCTTTAGACCAGCCATTTCCATTAGATTACGTGCAATTGCTTCACTCTGTCCGCGCTCTTCCGCGGCTTTGCCTGGATATGCACCTTTT
Source organism: Gracilibacillus oryzae (assembly GCF_009498735.1). Lineage (GTDB taxonomy): Bacteria > Bacillota > Bacilli > Bacillales > Amphibacillaceae > Gracilibacillus > Gracilibacillus oryzae. The sequence continues at coordinate 73,608 of NZ_ML762426.1, read as the reverse complement.
GTATCTATAAAAGTGATGATCGGCCGGTTAAACTTTTCAGCTTGTTTCATATGTCGTAATGCTTTTCGATAACCTTCTGGATGAGGCATACCGAAATTCCGATTAATATTTTCTTTAGTATTCTTACCGCGTTGTTGACCAATAATTGTAACAGGTTTGCCGTCAAATTTAGCAATTCCTGCAACGATTGCTTCATCATCGCCATAGAAACGATCACCATGAAATTCAATAAAATCAGTAAATAAATGCGAAATATAATCAAGACATGTTGGCCGTTCGGCATGACGAGCAATTTGGACACGATCCCACGGCTTTAATTTACCATAAATATCATTTTCCAGCTTAGCAAGCCTTGTTTCCATCTTCTCGATTTCTTCAGATAAATCAATCTCACTAACATTTGTAATTCGCTTAAGCTCTTCAATCTTTTCACGTAATTCGACGACAGGCTTCTCAAACTCCAGTACTTGTTTCATCCGGTGCACCTCCCAACTGATGAATTTCCAATATCGTTGCAAGAGTGTCCCGCATCTCTGCTCTTGATATTACTTTATCAACTTGTCCATGCGCCATTTGGAATTCAGCCGTTTGAAAATCATCAGGCAGCTTTTCACGAATCGTTTGTTCGATAATTCGTCTGCCGGCAAAACCAATCAAGGCACCAGGTTCAGCAAAATTATAATCACCAATAGAGGCAAAACTTGCCGAAACCCCACCGGTTGTCGGGTTTGTCATAACAGAAATAAATAGTCCATTTTCCTGATGTAGCCGCTGAATCGCTATAGATGTCTTGGCCATTTGCATAAGACTTAAAATCCCTTCCTGCATTCTTGCACCGCCTGATGCAGAAAATACAATCACAGGAATTTTCTTTTCACGTGCGTTTTCGATTGCTCTGGTGATTTTCTCTCCAACAACTGAGCCCATACTACCCATTCTGAAACGGGAATCCATCACAGCAACCGCTGCTCTAGCACCTTTGATTGTTCCTTCGCCAGTAACAACAGCTTCGTTGAGACCAGTTTTCACACGGTCTTTTTCTAATTTTTCTTCATAATGGGGGAAATCAAGTGGATTACCTGAAATGAGCTTATTATCCCATTCAATAAATGAATCTTCATCGAATAAACAGTTAATTCTGTCATGTGCAGTTATTTGGTGGTGATGACCGCAATCTGGACAGACATATAAATGTTTTTGCCATTCTTTTTGATAATATATTTTTTGGCAATTGCTACATTTTTGCATCAATCCCTCTGGCACATCTTTCTTTGCATTTTCGCTTGGTATAGAAGCATACCGTTTCTTTTTCGCAAATAAATCTTTCAACTGCAAGGATTATTCCTCCTTTTTGAGTACATAGCTTGTACAACTAAAACATTCAATAATCATATGTATATGAATAATATTCTAGAGATAAACCACATTAGTGCATTAACTATTATATTATATCAGAAGGCTTCTTGATGTAAAGTAGTGTGAGAAGAGAGCAGCTTCACCTTATGATTCCTGGCGAAAAACGACATTCTCTTCCCCAAACAGCTCTTTTAATTGCTTTGTCACCGAAAAGCTGTCATCTAAATTATATTGAGAATCTAATTTAAACAATTTTTTCTTGTCTTTTTTGTACAAATAGACAGGAATATTGCCAGCATAATTCTTTGCAATTAATTTAAGTTCTTCCATTCTGTTATCATCTTGGTCCTCTGTCCAATTTATATAGAATTTCCTGTTGCTTGATTTCTGTTTGTCCATGATTAATTGTTCCACTTTTTCCACTATCAGTTGTTTCTTTCCATTGCGTTCATCTAAGCGGCCATCAACAAACACAAATAATTCTTCTTCAAGCCAATGATTCACCTCACGGAAAATATTCGGAAAAATAACGGTATCCAACTCATTTGTTTCATCCGCAATTGTGACAAAAGCCATCGATTCACCTTTCTTTGTTCGAATGACCCTGATGGTTTGAATTACAGCTGCTAGCTTTGTTTTTCTTCTATTCACTGTTAATGCATCTTCGATGGTAATATATCCACGTTCCCTTACATCTTGACGGATTGTTTGTAAAGGGTGTTTGGATACAAAGAAACCAATCACTTCCTGTTCCATCATTAATTGCTTAATAGCAGGAAACGGTTCTTTTTCAACATAGGAAACATCCAGAGATAATTCATCGTCAAACAATGAGAACTGATCATCGAACTCGCCAAACAACTCACCTTGTTCGATCGCATCATCTAAACTCGCAAGGATGGTCGCACGGTTGGGATGTGTTTCATCAAAAGCACCTGCAAGCACAAGTGATTCTATTACAGTTCGTTTTAAATTTCCAGGAATTCGTAAGCAAAAGTCAAAAATATTTTTAAATGGTTCATTTTTTCTGTGTGTCAGAATCTCATGTACAACAGTGTAACCAATCCCCTTAATAACACTAAGACCCATTCTTATCGCTTGCCCTTCCACTTTAAACTTGCCAATACTTTTGTTAATGGAAGGAGGCAGAATAACAATGCCCTGGTTTTTCGCTTCCCTTATATACATTTGCAGCTTCTCCACATTTCCCATTTGCATACTGAGCACCTCAGCGAAAAATACCAGAGGGTAATTTGCTTTTAAGTATGCCAGCTGATAGGCAATCATACTGTATGCCACCGCATGGCTTCTGTTAAATCCATAATTGGAAAAACGGATAATCCAATCAAACACTTCATTTGCCAGGTTTAGAGTATAACCATTTTGTTTACATCCCTGGATAAATTTCTCTTTCTGTGCCAAGATCGCCTCTTTTTCCTTCTTACTTACCGCTCGCCTCAACAAATCAGCTTCACCATAAGAGAATCCAGCTAACTTATTGGCAATTTGCATAATTTGTTCCTGATAGATTAATACACCATATGTTTTTTCAAGGATTGGCTGAAGGTCCTTGTGGATATACTCGACTGTTTCCCGTCCATTTTTCCTGTTATTATATGTCGGGATAAATTGCATAGGGCCTGGACGATATAATGCATTTACTGCAACAATATCTTCAAAGTGACTTGGCTGCATATCTCTTAAGACTTGTTTCATTCCTTGTGATTCTAATTGAAACACACCATTTGTCTGTCCATTTCTTAACAGTTCAAATGTATTTTCATCATTTAGTGGAATTGTTTCGATATCGATTGAAATCTTTAGTTTATCTAATTGCGTGATAATCCGTTCAATCAATGTTAAGTTACGCAAGCCTAAGAAGTCCATTTTCAGCAGACCGATTTGCTCCAGTTCTTTCATAGCATATTGAGTTAAATAGATATCATTTTGTGCCGGTATTACGGGAACATGCTGAATCAGCTGCTGATCACTGATAATGACACCTGCTGCATGTGTGCTGATATGTCTCGGTAATCCTTCTAACCTGTTTGCAATTTTAAAAAATTGCTTCAGCTTATCTGACTGCTTCACATACTCTATTAACTCGTTTGATTGATTTACCAGTGTTGCAAGTTTAGCGTTATGGTCTTTTGGCAGTATTTTCAGGATATATTGCATGTCACTGTCAGGTATGTCCATCGTTTTGGCTAATTCTCTTAATATAGATCTTGCAGCAAACGTTCCAAATGTAATAATCTGTGCTACATGCTCTCTTCCGTATTTCTCGACAACATATTCGATCACCTGATCTCGCTTCTCATCTGAGAAATCAATATCGATATCTGGCATTGTCACACGCTCAGGATTAAGAAACCGTTCAAACAATAAATCATATTGAATTGGATCCACATTCGTAATCCCTAAAATATAGGCAACAAGAGATCCTGCAGCAGAACCACGTCCAGGTCCGACCATGATTTTTTCTTTTTTGGCATAGTGAATAAAGTCAGCAACAATCAAAAAATAATCACTAAAACCCATAGAATGAATGACATCTAATTCATAATTTAATCGCTCGTATATTTTATTCGTTACTTTCTCATATTTATCCTGCAATAATTGCTGACACAGTTTTTCCAAATAATTATCTGCATTTTCTCCATTTGGCACATGGTATCTCGGCAGCAGATGCTGATGCAATGGTAGATCTATCCTGCAGCTCAAGGCAATCTTATTCGCTTGTTCCACTAATTCAGGCCATTCATTATAGACATTTTGCTGCTCAATCTCTGATTCAAGGTGTGAACCAGGATGATAAACAGGCTGCTGACTCTCCCATTTTTCCCCCAGCGCCATTGACCGCAAACAATGGAAAGGTATTCTGTCTTGTTTATGAATATAGCGGATATCGGAGATTGCTACACCTGTTGCTGAGTACTGGTCCAGCACACTTCTTATTGTTGGCCATATCATCTTATATCCAGGATCTATTCCAAAATATACAGATATATTCTCACATGTTTGTATAATCACTTTTATTTTCTCTGGATCTAGTTCATTTTCATTAATTAACGTGTCCATTTTGATGATAAAAAAAAGATCTTCCGTCATTTCTTGAAAATCTGAAAAAGAAAAAATTTTGCCCTTTTGCACTGCTGAGCTTACAGCTAACAAATGCTGGTATCCTTCAAGATTTCGCGCAAGTAAAATGATCTTTATCGGCTGTTCTTCATCAAGATAAACAGTTATTTCCATCCCGATTATCGGTTCGATCCCTGCTTTTTTACAGGCGTTATAAAACGGAACAGCACCATGTAACACACCTTCATCTGTCAAAGCTAAGTGTGTATAGCCTAATTCCTTGGATTGTTGCACTAATTCATCAATTTGAATCATGCTTTTTTGCAAACTGTAGCCACTTTTGACATGTAATTGCGTGAAAGGCATGTATATTCACCTACCGTTCTTTCTTCTAACTATATTATACCCGAAGAATTGCCAAGATGAAATTAAGAAACATATGCAAAGGGACAAGACCATATAATTTAACAATACCCTGATACGAATAGTTGCCGGTACGAGGAGGGCACTTATGGAAGAACGTTTTTTTGCAACAATAATTCAATGTTATTTTATTGCATTCGGTGTAATGATCGGCGGGTCCATTATCGGCAGTATCGGTTCTTTCGCAACAGGTGAGCCGCCATTTACTCAAATGAGCAGAATTGCCAAAGGTCTTCACATATGGGCGATTGTTGCTGCAATCGGCGGTACATTTGACGCCATTTCTAACTTTGAACGCGGATTAACAGACGGCTCCACAATGGATATGGTAAAACAAATCATCCTTATTGTCATTGCAATGGGGGGTGCCCAGACAGCATTATTAATTATTGAATGGTTAATCCAGGAGGAGATTGATTAATGCATATACCTCCACTTTATAAGCGACCAGGATGGCAAAGGTTTCTAGCAGGTACAATGATTGGTACATTGATCGGCTATATTATCTTTGTCTTCATGTTCGGCGAAATGCAACAGAATCTGATTGAAGAAAATTTCACCCTTCGAGGTGAGCTGTTGGAATTGAAAGATACTCATCAGGCATTAGTGGAAAATCATCGCTTATTAGACGAACAAGCGAAAGAAGGAATAAAAATAAATCAGATTACAATTCAATTTACGAATTTAGAAACCTATAAAATAGAACATGACAGAATTATGATTCAGCAATTAACAGAAGCAATTAAACAAGAGGCCAATCAAATGATTGGAAAGAATGTAGAAGAAGTGGCAAACAGCACCGATTTACTCATTCGCGCGATCGAAAACAAAACGATAACGATTGATGATTTTAAATTTCAAGCTACTGTGAAGAAAATGATCGTTATAGAAGAGTTGAAATTATCGATTGAATTAAAGAAAGCTAGCTAAAGAAGCACACCACTTCTGTCACAATGTGCTTCTTTCTATACTTATTCTTCCCTGCAGATTTGTTCCAGGTCTTCCAGTAAATCATCAACCGCATCCCATGTATGTATTTTTGCACCTGATGCTAAAGGATGTCCTCCACCTTCATACTTAGCTGCAAGTATATTTATTATCGGTCCATTTGAACGAAGTCTGACACGGATAACATCTTCCTCCTCGACAAATATAGCCCACGCCTTCATTCCTTCAATATCACCAATCACACCGACAATCGCACTTGTTTCATTTGGTGTCACATCAAATTTCTCCAATATACCCTTCGATAGCTTTATATGACTGACTCCTGCTGCTGAAACTTCAACATTTTGCAAAATATAGCCTTTCAGTCTCGCCATTTTTAAGCTTGTTTTATACATATGCTGGTACATATCTGTACGGTCAAAGTTGTATTCAATTAATTTAGAGGCAATCTGGAACGTTCTATTTGATGTACTAGGATATAAAAACCTTCCCGTATCACCAACAATGCCGGCATATAATAATGAAGCACCCTTGTCTGTCAAAACAAGCCCCTGGTCTTTTTCCTGCTGATATAATATGTAAATCATTTCACTTGTGGAACTTGCCGCTGTATCTATCCATAACAGATCCCCATATGCATCATTGTTTGGATGGTGATCAATCTTTATAATTTCTTTACCGTTTTGAAACCGTTGATCTGATACACGTTCCTGATTCGCCGTATCACAAACAATAACTAAAGCATTTTCAAATAAGTCATCATCAATTGAATCCATACTGGCAAAATATTTTAACCATTCTTCTTCTTCACCTACAACAAAGACATTCTTCTCCGGAAAAGATGCTCTGATAATTTCTGCAAGACCATTCTGTGAGCCGTAAGCATCTGGGTCTGGCCGCACATGACGATGAATGATAATGTCTTGATATGATTTTATTTTATTGATAATTGCTGTTGTATTCATTTTCATCCTCCATTGGTACATTATTTTCTACTTCTCTCGCTTGATTTTTTACTAGCAATTCACAAAACAACAAGGTACAATAAATTTCAGATTATATTAATCCTATTACAGCATTGACAGGAGGTCAACAATTGATTATTTTTCCTATCGTAATTGTCGTTTCCTTTATATTATATGTTTACTATAAAGTGATGATTGTTCGAAGTGGTGATATGCTAATTCAGGAGATAACGAATGCCAAGGCACGGATATCACTTGGACTTTGTATCAGTTTCTTTGGAGCGAATCAATATCTGTTTTACCAGACACGTCTTGCGTTATTTATTGCCATCCTTTTCCTGGTCATCGGCGGAATACAAGGGTATGCAGGATGGAAGCGATACCGTCATTATAAATCAGAATTCAGTAAAAGAGAAACTGCCAATGTGTAGAACACAGGCAGTTTCCTCATAAGATTGCATCGTTGATTCTTAGCGATCAATTAACTGCGCCATTAACATGGCTTTCCCTACCATTTTTCGCTCATGATAGACTTCTACATCTATTTTTGCAGACTTTCTTCCAATATCAATTATCTTGGGCTGAAATACTACTTTTGTTTCTAATTGAATAGGTTTTATAAAGTACACTGTAATATTTTCAACAACTAAGTCACCTTTTTTATGCTGACGTAATAAACTGCTTGCCGCTTCAATAACAAAGGACACAAAAACCCCGTTCGATAATGTACCTAACTGGTTAGTCATTTGTGGTGTAATTTCTGCTTCAAAAGTTGTTTTAGAAGGATCAAGAGACGTGTGATCGAAATAGTTAGAGACAATATCATCAATCGTTTCCCCAACTTGCGGCTGTTTTTGAATATGCTGTAGCGCTTTTAAAACATCTTGTCTGGAGATTAATCCTTCTAATTGATGATATTGATCAACAACTGGCATGATCTCTATCCCTTCCCATACCATCATATGGGCAGCATACGCAAGAGAGGTTTCCTTCATGACTGTCAGCGGGCTTTTTGTCATCACTTTTTCAATCAACATCTCATCTCTTTTGCCTATAACATCTTTCGAGGTAACAACCCCTACCACTTTTTTCTTGTCATCAACAACTGGATATCTGCTGTGTGTAGTTTTTTCTTCCCATTGATGCCATTTGGATACGGTATCTTTTGTTGACAAATAATATGTCTCTTCCTCTTTCGTATAAATATCCCCAACTAACACTATTTCCTTTTTAATTAATTGATCATAGATTGCCCGATTAATCATTGCCGCAACCGTAAATGTATCATAGCTTGTTGAAATAATCGGCAGTTTTTTTTCATCTGCCAGCTTCTTGGCATTTTCGTCTGTATCAAATCCACCTGTAATCAGAACAGCTGCTCCTTCTTTTAATGCTAATTCATGGGCCTCTGTTCGATTTCCAACGATCAGTAAGGAATCTTTCTCCGTGTAACGCATCATGGCATCAAGCTTCATTGCACCAATGACAAATTTGTTTAAAGTCTTATATAAACCGTCTCTGCCACCTAAGACCTGTCCGTCCACAATACTTACAATTTCAGCGAATGTTAAATTTTCAAAATTTTCTTTTTGTTTTCGTTCTATTCTGATTGTCCCCACACGCTCTATTGTACTAACCAAACCTTTATTCTCTGCTTCTTTAATTGCGCGGTAAGCAGTTCCTTCACTTACATGCAATTCTTTCGCAATTTGTCTGACAGAGATTTTGTTGCCTACTTTTAAAGATTCGATAAAAGACAATATTTGTTCATGTTTTGTAGCCAATAGCAGCTCACCATTCTTTCATCTGTACTAATATATTTTCATCTATTGTTATTATACAGTTACAGGCGAAAATATTCAATTTATTATTGGTCTAATATGTAATTTCATCCATAATTGACATTCTGTTTTATATTAAATGTATGCGCTGTACCATTATGGAAAACATTCATAAATGGCTGATAATACTTAAAAGAATTAATTCGAATGACAGTTAGCAACAGACATATTCATTTATCCGGGAATCTTTTTACAAGCCAGAGCATAGTCAATAGATCCTGCAGGAAAGTATTAACGACTGATATTATATAAAAACATACTAAGACAAAACTATTTTATTGCGACAAAACCCGAACTTTAACTAAAAAGTTCGGGCTCTTGTTCATCAGAAAGTTGGTTCATATGTCGCTCCGTCAAAACACTTCGCTTTCCGCGGGAGTCTCTGTGTTTTGACTGCGCTTCGTATGTGCGTTCATCTCTTGATTATATTATCGTTCATATTTTGGGCTAACATTATTAGTTATGTCCCGGCCTCTCTGTGTGACTAGATTGTGACAGATTCTCCTGGTTTTAGAGCGATACCTTTACCAGTACTAACTTTCCTGGCGAAGTCATCTCCATCCTGTTCAATTAATGGAAACGTATTGTAGTGCATTGGAACAACGTTTTTTGCTTTTACCCATTCAGCTGCAATCAAAGCATCCTCTGGTCCCATTGTAAAATTATCTCCAATTGGTAAAAAAGCGAGATCTATATCATTCATGTCACCTATTAGTTTTAAATCAGAGAATAAGCCTGTATCTCCTGCGTGGTAAACAGTTTTCCCTTCTGCATAAAATAAAATTCCTCCAGGCATCCCGCCATAAATCTTTTCACCATTCTCATCAGTAAACATCGAGCCATGAAAAGCCTGGGTGAATTTCACTCTACCAAAATCAAAGTTATGAGATCCGCCGATGTGCATTGGATGGGTATTTAAACCTCTGGATTCTAAATATACCGCTAATTCATTAGGAGCGACAACTAAACACTCTGTTCGTTTTGCGATACTGATCGTATCCCCTACATGATCATTATGACCATGGGTTAATAAAATTACATCAGGATTTTCTTCGTCTGCCTTAAGATCACACAATCCATTATCTGAAATAAATGGATCAATTAAAATAGTATGCTTTGCTGTTATTATCTTCACAACAGATTGGCCATGGAAAGATACACGCATTTATACACTACACTCCCTTAATTTTTATCTATTTATTTTATACCCATAATCTGGTTGGATTAAAACTGAAAAATAGCTCCCAATTAAGATTTTTGGTTTAGTGCTAGAACAGTAAAAAACCCGGCCAATAAATTGACCAGGCTCAATTATGCTATGTAATCGAAGCACCGATAACAAAAGCAAGCCCTACAGACACACCTAATGAAATAATACCGACAGCAATATTATTATCCTTTAATTGCTGTTCCACAGAAAACTTTCTTGTCACCAATTCAAAGATTAAATAGGCAATCATTTGCAGGATTACACCATATGCGCCCCAAATAAATGTCTCCCAGACCGTAATGCTGTGATAAATCGCAAATGCAAGGACAATACAAATACCAATGATCTTTCCAGTAATTGATAAGGCTACAGCTTGATTACCTGCCTTAATTTCATCCCAGTCTTTATATTTCGTTGTTAACCACTCAAATATTACCAACCCGATAATAACAATAATAATTGCTGCAATAAAGTAAACAAATGTCGATATAAATGGTTGCATTCTTAAAAAATCCCTCCTTTAATTATTTTCCTGAGCCAGGTCCCCCACCGCGGAATGAACCCAAGCCTCGGCTTGTTGAATTAGTTGCGCCACTTTTATTATATGATTGTCCTGAAGTATAACCACCATAACAACCACTTGTTTGACATGCTGAACGTCTTTTCTTCGCCCAGTCATCTACATCCAGTACATCGTCTAAAATACGTATCGCAAAATAGGTTGCCAGGAAGTTCGGTGAATAGTTATTACGTACAAATTCATCACTGGCTACTTCAATATAAACAACATTATTTAAGTCTTCTGCATCCTTCAAAATTACAAAGTAATCCGGATAAATTAATATTTGCTGATTATCAATGTAATCACTAATTTCTTCCGGCTGATTTATATCCTGAAATATGGATGCTAATTCTTGAACCTCAAATTTATCTGTTGCATAAATATTTGAATTGGTATTCTCGCCTGCAGCTGTGTCTACAAGATTGAAGTTATTACCAATTAACATGTCTATTTCGGTAGTATTGCTGTTTCTTAAATTATCGGTGATTTCCTCTTTTGTTTCTTCAGTTTCAATATCTTCTATCGAGACAGATGAAGATCCATCAAATGCTGATATGTTCCCAAACTGATCTTGACCACATCCAACTAATAAAATACATAGAAATAATCCGCTAACAATTAGTAGCTGATGTTTCACTCACTCACCTCCTCTAATTTAATATGCTTCTTAAAGGAAAGAAAGAACCTCACAAAAAAGGAAGGCTCTTTCTTATGTTCTGCTCATCTTGTTATTCTTTGCCCATCTTCTTTTTCAATGCAGCCAATTCGTCATCAACACCGCTATTCTTATCTAAATCTTCAAATTCATCATCTAAACTTTTGCTTGAGGAAGAAAGATCTTCACTTGTTTCTGCTTCTGCTTCGAAACGCATCACCTTTTCTTCCATACGCTCAAATCCGCGTCTGGATTCATCAGTTCCAATATTAGACATTGCTCTGTTCATTTTTGTTCTTGTTTTCGCAGATTCTGCACGTGCTTTTAACGCATCTTTCTTCAGTTGCATTTCCTGGTATTCTTTCTTCATTTCATCCAATTTATCACGTAACTGATCTGCATCACGCTTCGCACGTTCCCAAGATTCTAACAGCATATTTGCTTGCTGCTGTTGGCTGTTCTTATCTTCTAATGCACGCCTTGCCAGATCTTCATTTCCAGCTTCAATTGCTTTTTCTGCCTGCTGTTGGCGTTTCTCCACAAGTGCTTTCGCATCATCCGATTTACGCTTGAGCATTTTTTCATTAGCGATTTGTTTGGCAACAGATGTCTCTGCTTCACGAATATCTGATTCCATTTCGCGCATAAACTGGTCCAGCATTTTTACCGGATCTTCCGCCTTGTCTAACATTGCATTTAACTCAGAACCTACAACTGTTTTTACTCTTTTGAAAAATTGAAACATTTTTATATTCCTCCTTAATTTGTACCTGCAATAATTTTTATTTCAAATGACTGGATCGGATAGCCGTAACTTGCTTCGACTTCACTTCCCCAGTCTTCTAAACTGATAAAATGTTCCTCATCATCATCACAATATTCGGTATATTTCATCACATGGCCAGTAAGGTTACTGCTGCGGCCTTCTCCCCGAATATTCGCCTGACCACTTTCATCAAGAAAATAAGTAATACCTTCATAATCAAATCTTTTTGGATAAGAGCTTGCTTCTGGTAATTGAATTCGTTTGTAGATACCCAATTCTAATTCATCATCCATTTCGACTGCCAACCATATGGTATCTTCCACCCCTAGTAATTGGTAGCTGATCCATTCATAATTTCCTTGACGGTAGATAATCTTACCAACCACTTCATAATCAGCCAGATCATATTCAATAATATCACCTATCTGAATAGATAATGGATCTCTTTTTCTAACAGTTGGCTTTTCTTCCTTTTTGGAAAAAAGCTTTGAAAAAAAACCCACTTGATGCACCTCTTTTCATTCATTTACTATCCTGTTCAAAAGCAGTAATGTTATTTCAGGTTGTTACTATTATGTACGATCATGTTTTAAGAAAGTTTCAGTTTTTTGAAAAAAAAATAAAAAATTAGCGATTCTGGTGAATGACATCTAATCCGCCGTTTATATCAATAACGGTTCCTGTAATCATATCGGAATTATCTTCACATAAATATAAAACCGTTCTTGCAATATCTTCACCTGTTCCAGATCGGCCAATTGGGGTATTGTTGTCTGCTGATTCACGACTTTGTGCAATCGTCGCCTCTTTCATGGTACCATTAATATCACCAGGTGAAATCATATTTGCCGTAATCCCATTTTCTGCTTCTTCATATGCGATCGTTTTGGTTAACGAAACTAATCCTACTTTCGCTGCGGCAAAAGCTGACCGTTTTACCCAGCCGCTGGCATGTTTTCTCATCATTGGTATAACATGTTTTGCCAGATAGAACATACTGCTTAAATTACCGTGAACCATTTCTTTCCATTCTTCTTCTGTATGATCAAGCAATTTTTTTCTGTCAAAAATAAATGGTCCTGCATTGTGAATAAGATAATCAATCGTGCCAAATGTTTCATATGCCTCTCTAACAGCTTTTTCAATTGATTCTTTATTACAGACATCTGCTTGAACAATGTGGAGGGGATAATGTGTATAAAGATCTTTTATTTGTCCAGCTCGTTCCTCATCCCGGAAGTAGGTGACAGTAACAGAATGTCCTTGTGCAAGCATTGCTTCTGTTACCTTCTTACCCAGCCCTTTTGTGCCTGCTGTAATGAATGCGTGACCCATTTTCTACCTCCTGTCATTTCCATAAATACTCTCCTTTCTATCGTACAATAAGCTTACTTTTTTTTCTAATATTAACAGATGCAAAAAATGATAATTTTATGTTAAGCGTCATAACCAGAACCTTTGTTTCACATTCACAAAACAGTGGTATTAATAAATATAGAAAATTTGTTTAAAAACTTCACATGAAAACGTATACATTATATAATGTAATTAATAAGAGAGGAGTGATCATCATGGCATTCGAATATCATCGTATTCTAGTTGCTGTAGATGGTTCAGATGCATCAGAATTGGCGTTTAACAAAGCGGTTGACATTGTTCTGCGGAATAATGCAAAAATGTTCCTGGCTCATGTTATAGATACAAGAACAATTACAACAGTAGCTCCAGAGGTCTATGATCAGACATTAGCTGCTCGTTCAGAAAATTATGCACAATCACTTCTAGATGAGTATAAAGAAAAAGCAAGCAAGAAAGGTGTAACAGATATCGAAACACATGTTGAAATCGGTTCGCCGAAAATAAAAATCCCAAAAGATTTAGCAAAAAAATATGAATCAGATTTAATTATATGCGGGGCAACAGGAATGAATGCTGTAGAACGTTTCCTTATCGGAAGTGTATCAGAAAGCATTACCCGCTATGCCAGCTGTGATGTTCTGGTTGTTCGGAGTTAAGATATAGAATCATGTTTATAAGATGCTTGGAATGCAGTTTTCTATTAGCAATGTAACTTTTCAGCTTATTTCATAAGAGGCTGAGACAAAACTATTTTATTGCGTCAAAACCCGAACTTTAACTAAAAAGTTCGGGCTCTTGTTCATCAGAAAGTTGGTTCATATGTCGCTCCGTCAAAACACTTCGCTTTCCGCGGGCATCGCTTCAACTTCCTCAAAAAAGCAAAAACCGCTTTTTCTGCGGGATTTTCAGCTGATGCTATTCCCACAGGAGTCTCCGTATTTTGACTGCGCTTCGTATGTGCGTTCATCTCTTGATTATGGTATCGTTCGTATCTTGGGTTAACATTATTAGTTAGTTCCCGGTCTCTTTTATTAGATTTACTTCGCGTCTGTTAAACGAACAACATCTCTTGCAATCATTACTTCTTCGTTTGTCGGGATAATAATGACTTTTACCGGAGAGTGCGGGTAATTTATAAATGTTTCTTTTCCGCGAATATTGTTTAATTGCGGATCCCAGTAAACACCCATAAACTCAAGTCCTTTTAATACACGCTCCCTAATTGTAATACTGTTTTCCCCAACACCTGCTGTGAAAATAATCGCGTCAACTCCATGCATTCTTGCTGCATAGGAACCAATATATTTGTGAATTCGTTCTGCAAATACTTCTAATGCTAACTCTGCACGATGATCTCCTGCATCTGCTTTTTCCTGAATATCCCGAAGGTCACTGGAGAAGCCAGATAGTGCAAGCATCCCGCTTTTCTTATTTAATACGTTCATTACTTCATTAGCCGATTGTCCTGTTTTTTCCATAATGTAAGGAATTAATGCAGGGTCAATATTTCCTGATCGTGTACCCATCGTTACACCAGCTAAAGGAGTAAAGCCCATTGATGTATCGATTGATTCACCATTTTCGATCGCTGCGATACTTGCTCCGTTACCTAAGTGGCAAGATAATAGACGCAATTGGTTTAATGGGACACCCATTAATTCTGCTGCACGCTCAGATACATATTTATGTGAAGTTCCATGGAAGCCGTATTTACGAATTCCATATTTTTCATAATATTCATATGGTAAACTGTATAGATAAGACTGTTCTGGCATTGTTTGGTGAAATGCCGTATCGAAAACAGCCACTGACGGTACATTCGGCAATACTTCTGCAAATGCCCGAATACCTGTTAAGTTCGCAGGATTATGCAATGGTGCTAATTCAGAAACTTCTTCAATTTCTTCAATGACTTTCTCATCTATTTTTACTGAATCATTGAACTTCTCACCACCATGAACCACACGATGTCCTACTCCATCGATTTCATCTAAGCTTTTAATTACACCTGTTTGTGTAAGTTTGTCCAACAGCATTTTTACAGCTTGCTCATGATTTGGAATATCTTCTGTTACCTGGTCTTTCTTATCATCATATTCGATAGTAAAGATAGAATCATTAATCCCTATTCTTTCGATCAATCCAATTGCTAGAACTTTTTCCTCCGGCATTTCGATCAATTGAAATTTTAATGATGAACTACCTGCGTTTATTGCCATTATTTTACGCAATATTTTCCATCCTTTCGTTCCTCTTTTTCCTTCAAAATTAATTGAAATTTAACATTCCCCACTCCATTTAACCACCCTAAGAATAAGTTTGCAACAAGGAGCTTGAATGTTACCGTTTCCTTAGCAAAATTTTATATTTTCAGATTATTCCCCATATTCTGAAATAAACCACGCATCTATTTTTCTTAAAATTTCTACCGTTTTAGCTGCATCTTTAAAGGAAGGCAACTGTGCCATCAATGTCTGTTTAGGTGCATTTGTGTTCTTCCCTTTTTTCTGCAATACTAAAATACTTTTTGCATGATTTTCTGATGAGAACATGGACAAGGGCAATTGCAACAGGCTGACAATGTGTACATGTTTAAGTAAAAATTTATGTAGTTGTTCACTCTGATCACTAGTAAATAAAAAGTTTGGGATAAGGAATAATAAATATCCGCCTTCTTTTGTATAGGTTAAACTCTGTTCAATAAAAAGATGATGAGAATAGGAATGACCTTCTGCTGCTTTTAACTCATATTTCATCGCCTGCACATCATCCGGGTAGTAACCGACAGGCAAATCCCCAATGGTCACATCTACAGGTTCAAGTAAAAGTGGTGCTAAACTGTCCTGATGGAAAAATTCAACCGATTGTTGTTGTAAGTTTGCGCTTTCCACAGCTAAACGAATTAATGTTGGATCAATTTCACTGCCAAATCCATTTACATCTGCTTCTACTTGGTTCATAACTGCAGTTAACAGGTTGCCTGTTCCGCTCGCTGGATCAAATAAGCGAAATTGTTTATATTCCTTCATTAACTTTTGAAGAAAATATCCGATAAACATCGCAACCGAATCAGGAGTGATCGTATGCTGTGCTTGAGTAGAACCTTTCATTCCTTTAATTAAAGCTAATTGAATTGTTTTGCGGATCTGTTCATTTGTTACTGTTTGCTGTTCAAACTGTTCCGATAGATTATCAATGTCCGTTTTTTGTTTATCTGATACCTTGCTGCTTTGTCCACCGTTCACTAAATGCAGCACTTCTGCCAGACTTTCTAAGTATGTTAGATCAAGTGAATTTTGTACATCTATAGTTAATGAATCTAAATGTTCAAATGCTTTCTCTACTGTAAATTCCATTGTTTCTCCTCCACCTTTTCCTACCTTTTTCGTTTGTAAGTGAAATCCACTGCCTTTTCTATTATGAAGGCAGTGGATTACAAAGTCTACTTACACGTTTTTATCGATAGTTCCTGCTTTTTTCCTCATCTTTGTCATTATTAGAGCTGTTTTTGCTATCGCCTTTCATCATCCCCATGATTTGATCAATAAATTGCGGCCCCTTATCTAACATCTTCTCATAGACACGTGTCGATTCATTCAGTGTAATTAATTCCACGCCAGATCGATTGGCAACTAAGAATGCTGTAGGGGTTATGGAGACACCACCACCACTCCCACCGCCAAACGGGATAATCATCTCAGATCCCTGGTCCTGTGATTTTTGATTCTGACTCTGATTTTGATTCTTGCCAAGGAATTCACTTCCTCCTGCGGCAAACCCGAATTTCACTTTTGATAATGGAATAATAACACTGCCATCTGGAGCGTCAATTGGCTTTCCGATAGCTGTATCGACTTCGATCATTTGTTTTAAATTCTCCATTGTTAAAGACATAAAGCCTTCCAATGGATGTACATTTTCTTCCATTATTATTCTCCTTTCGTTTTCCAACGTTTCCATACGCGCATAGTTTTTCGCAGTTTCCATGAAATCATACATTGTCCGTCACTGTGAATCACTGCTTCTTCAAAGTTTGCAGATAATCGACAGTCACAAAGTCCCTTATCATGTAACTGGGCACTAATGATTGTAAAAAAAGTTTGCAGCATACCGTATAATACGGCGGTTGTATCAGGTTCACCTGTTCCGACGATAGTTTTTGTTTTCAGCATCTCGAAGCGTATATTTTCGATTGCAAATTTATGTACATATTTTAAATGTTTGAGTTGAATATGTTTACTAAGGTTATTCTCATTTTCGTTCAAATTCTCTAAATCTTTTTTCATAATTGTAAAACCTAAAATTCTCAACTGTATATCTAATTGCTGTTCTTCTTCCGTAAATGACCAGTCAATCATAGCGTATACCCGAAGAACCCCTATAAGCACCAAAAATATAATGAGGAAAGCGATAATAATTATTCCAATGATTAACATAAGATCACCACCATCTTTATTCTTTACTAAGAATGGGTATATTAATCAGAGGAAGTAATTTTTTGTATACTTTCCAATAGGACAAATGAGGAAACCATGATAAGATGGATTTAAAAACGTAGGAGGGACAAGCTGTGAATAATCGAAAAAATGTATTTTTTTACTATGCAAAAAGTGATGAATTAGAAGAAAAGCTTTCACCAGTATTTGAGCATGTCGAAAAGAGCGGATTTTCTATTGTGAAAGAAGCTAAGGATGCAAACATCGTAGTTAGTGTTGGTGGTGATGGAGAGTTTTTGCAAGCAGTAAGACACACTGAATTCAGCCAGGATTGCCTTTATGTAGGGATGACAAAAGAAGATGAAGCAGGGCTGTATTGCGATTTTCAATTAGACCGTTATGTTGATATGATCCATGCAATGAAAGATGAAGCAATTGAAGTTCGCCGTTTCCCAGTTGTAGATGTAACGATAAATGGTGAGTCTACTTTTCATTTTTTAAATGAAGCCACCATTCGTTCTGCGATTATTAAAACGATAGTGATGGACGTTTACATAGATGAAGCACATTTTGAAAGATTCCGCGGGGATGGTTTAATTGTAGCGACACCTACGGGAAGTACTGGTTATAATAAGTCAACAACAGGAGCTGTAATAGACCCGAAAATCCCTTGTTTCCAAGTATCAGAGCTCGCTTCCATTAACAACAACCGTTATCGTACATTAGGTTCTTCATTTATTTTAAATCAAGACCGTACATTACGAATTGAAGTAATCCAGGATGGAAATGATTATCCTATCATTGGATTAGATAATGAAGCATATTCGATTCGAAATATAAAATCAATTACCATTAAATTAAGTGACAAACGCATCAAAACAGTCAAACTTAAAAATAACTCCTTCTGGGATCGGGTAAAACGTACTTTCTTATAGATCAGTGAGAGTATGCCAGACGTTAAGCGCCATGATAAAATGCAGTTCCAGAGTAAAACGGAATGAACGAACAAAGGCGCAAGCGCCCGTTTAGAGACGTAGCGAGTGGAGCGAATCAACTGAGATAAAGGAATCACGGTGAGGTAACGAACCGATGATGACTTATCGTAGGGCGATTTCGCGAAGTCGCCTAGTCTCTGGGCGCTGGAGCCGGACGTGGCCGTTTCTGTCAGCGAATATTATATAGTCAAAATTTTATACTTTCTTTACTGATAAGAAAAGCGCAAAGCGCCCGTTTGCCCCGACAAGCTTAAGCGAAACTGCGACGTGGCGATCTTTGCCACATAGCAGGATCGCTTAAGACCTCGAGGGGCAGGCGCTTGGAGCTAGACATCTCCGTTTATACTTTCTTTACTTATCAGCAAAAAACCGGGTCCAGTTATCTGACCCGGTTTTTTTCAATCTTTTTATACATCCATTCACCGGCTACAACTGTTCCTGCGACTTCTACTTGATCAATTCTGTCAGGCTCAATCGAAAACAGGTCCTCTGTCAATATGGTGAAGTCTGCCACATAATCTTTTTCTATGATGCCCCGATCATGTTCATGATTAATAACATATGCACTTCCTTTGGTATAAAGGGAAATTGCCTCATATACAGATAATTGTTCACTTTCTCCATACGTATTGCCATCAATCGAAGATTTCCTTGTTACAAAAGCTTTTATCCCGTTTAAGGGACTTACTTCTTCGATTGGAGCATCAGAACCTGCTGCACAAGCAATATTCTCGTTTAAGAAGGTTTTCCATGGATAAGACTGTTCTGCCCGTTTTTCACCAATTCGCTCGATGACCCATGGGAAATCCGATGTGACAAAGGTTGGCTGAATATCTAGTACAACATCAATCTCTTTTAAAAGTTCGATTACTTCTTTATTCACAATTTGAGCATGGATAATTCTGTCACGATAATGATTTGTCAGTGGATATTTTTTCAACAAGTTTGCTACTTGCCATACTGCCATATCACCAATCGCATGTACTGCAATTGGGTGATTAAATTCTCTTGCCTGCTGAATTAACCGCTCTAACATTACCTCCGAATGTATGGGAATGCCTGCATTTTCCGGATCATCTTCATAAGGTTCACTTAACCATGCTGTTCTCCCGCCTAATGCACCGTCAGAGAAGACTTTCATTGCACCTAATGTCGTATAGTCGCCACCATCTCCATAACGATAACCAGCAGAGATCATATCATGGAATACATTGTGATGAACTAACAGATGGGCCCGAAATTTAAATTTATGTGGCAAAATTGATCGAAACGCTTCTAACGTTGATGAAAATCCGCTGTAATAAGCTAAGTCTTCTGTATGACCGCCAACAAGCCCTTTGCTTAATAAGTCCTTTATTGCCGTTTCTGTTGTTTTTTCTAATTTCTCTTGCGATACTGCTGGCACAATATTCTTCACAAGTTCCTGAGCCTGATCCAACAGATAACCTGTAGGCTCACCATTCTCGTAACGAATGATTCTGCCACCCTGAGGGTCTTTTGAAGCTGCAGTAATATTCGCTAATTCTAACGCTTTTGAATTCACAATCACTGCATGTCGGCAAATCCTTGTCAACATAACAGGATTGTCAGATGTCAGCTGATCTAATTCCCGTTTATCAATGATTCGTTTATCCTGCCACTGGTTCTCATTCCAGCCATCTGCAATCAACCATTCATCCTTGTTTAACTCTTTTACTTTCTTCGCAATAGCATCTAAAACTTGTTCAGCTGATTCCATCATCGATAAATCAACACGCAGCAGTTTCTCTCCATGACCAATTATATGTAAATGACTGTCAACGAAGCCTGGATACATTATATTTTCTTTTAAATCATTTATTTGTTTAATCTTATCCCGATAATTTGTTTTTAATTCTGCTAATGAACCAGTTGCTATGATCTTTCCCTTTTCTGTATATACTGCCTCTACTAGATCATCTACCTGCTTCATTGTATAAATTTTGCCACCATACCATAATGTCCCCATACATTTCCACCTTCTAGCCTCTAATAATCAACTTGTTTATAAAGATAGCAGAAACGATAACGAAAGAAAAGGATAGTGTTTTTACACACTATCCTTTCACATATCTTATAATTATTGATTTACTTGTGTTGTACCACTTAATTGTTGTTCAGCCATTTGGACAAGACGTTTTGTAATCTCTCCACCTACTGAACCATTTGCACGAGAAGTTGTATCAGCACCTAAGCTTACACCAAATTCTTGAGCGATCTCATATTTCATTTGATCTAATGCTTGACTTACTCCTGGGACTACTAATTGATTTGAGCTGTTGTTATTTGCCATGATATTGTTCACCTCCTCTTCGTACAATAGTATCTTGTACAAAAGGGGGGGATAACATGCAAAAAATTTAATGGTAGTTCTTGCTAACAGAACCATATTCCCAGTTAATGTTCCGCTCATAAAATGCGCCTTTGATCAGTGATGATTTAACGCTGTGTTAAAACCAGACTATCTACTGAATAGCTTATAATAAGTCATCTAGTGGATCACTTGTATTCCTGTCTGCTGATATTGTAATTGTTTCTATATTATTCAATATATCCTCTACATCTTGTGTAAAATCTATCGCATTTTCAAATTGCTCCACTTTTTCTAATCTCGGCTTAGTTTTTGGGGATTTCGGCACAAAAACAGTACAACAATCTTCATATGGACGAATAGAGATAGCATACATATCAATTCGTTCAGAGATTGCCATAATCTCATCCTTATCCATTGCGATAAGCGGGCGAATAATAGGATAATTTGTTACAGCATTAATGGCATGCATACTTTCCATCGTTTGACTTGCTACTTGACCAAGACTTTCTCCGGTAATCAATGAAAGAATATCCTCTTTTTTGGCAACAGCTTCACTAATTCTCATCATCATTCTCCGCATTACAGTCATAGAGTAACCATGTGGAACTTCACGGTGAATCTTCTGTTGCAATGCTGTAAATGGAATAATATGAACTTTAATGCTTTTCCCGTAATAGGCTAATTTCTCTGCAAGGTCCAAAACTTTCTCCTTGGCTCTTTCACTTGTATAAGGAGGGGAATGGAAATGAATTGCTTCTAATTCGACTCCTCGCTTCATT
>NZ_ML762426.1:37896-51890 GCF_009498735.1 Gracilibacillus oryzae | reverse complement strand
AATGCCGCCAGACAGCAATAAAAGAGATTTGCCTGATGAACCTACAGGTAAACCTCCGGCACCCAGTACTTTTGTCGATGTTAAATAGGTTGCTTCTTCCCGAATATCGACAACTAATTCCAGATCTGGATTGTGTACGTCTACTGTAATATTTTCTGTATTGACTAATAAATAACCACCAAGTATTTGATTAAATTTCTGGGAGTTAATGGGAAAGTCCTTGAAAGATCTTTTTGTTGTTACCTTAAAAGTAGCAGGATTTGCTTCTTTTAATATTTCTAGTGCTTTTTCTTTAATTGTTTGTTCATCATTTTCCACTTTCATCGCAACACTTAAGCTTTGAATGCCGAATATATGACGGCACCTCTCCATAATTGGTTCAGGATTTTCACCATTTAACACAATATACATCCGATCACGCTTTTTCTGGACTCGGGTATCGGGATAATCACGAATCGCGGAAATAACATTGCTTTGTAATTGTGTTGTAAAAAGCTTTCGATTTCTTCCCTTAAGGGATAATTCCCCATAACGAATAACTATATGATCATATTGCATTCCTATCTACCTCATAACTTTACTTAATTTATCTAATACTTTTGTTAATTCTTTCAGAAAAACATCAATTTCTGCTTTTGTCGTTTCATAGGACATACTTACTCTTAATCCAGATGAAGCTATTTCATAACTTCTGCCGCATGAAACTAATACTTGACTTTCATCAGCACTCTTGGAAGAACATGCTGACTTTGTCGAAATAAAGATGTTCCTTTCTTCCAGTGCATGAATTACTACTTCCGGTTTTAAACCAGGTGCAGAGAAATGAACAATATGTGGTGCACTCCCGTTTTTGGGTGTATTTAATTCAATATGACGCATCTTGCTTAGTTCATCCATTACATATTGTTTTAACTCAGCCAGGTTATTTATTTCTGCCTGTCTTTCTTTTGCCAGGCGCATTGCTTTTACCATCCCAACAATTCCTGGAACATTTTCTGTACCAGAACGAAGATTGGCTTCTTGTCCACCGCCATGAGCTAATGAGAACAGTTTGACTCCAGTCTTTACATAGAGTAAGCCCGTTCCTTTTAATCCATGAATCTTATGACCAGAAATCGTGCATAGATCGATATTGGCTTCTCTAATATTTAATGGTACTTTTGCAAAACCTTGGACATTGTCCACATGATAAAATATTTTCGGATAATTGCTTAATAATTGGCCGATCTCTGAAATTGGCTGAATTGTTCCAATTTCATTATTTACATGCATGACAGATACAAGAATAGTTTCATATGTAATGGCAAATTTTATATCGTCGACACTGACCCGGCCTTCTTGATCTACAGGTAAATATGTCACTTCAAACCCCAATCTTTCTAACCCTTCACACGCTTCCATAACTGAAGGATGTTCAACAGAAGTTGTGATAATATGTTTTCCTCTGTTTTGGTGGGCTAAAGCAATTCCTTTTAACGCAATATTGTTTCCCTCTGTCCCGCCAGATGTAAAGATTATCTCAGGTGAATCCACTTCCAGCAGAGCACTGGCTTTTTCACGAGCTTTGCGCAATAAACGTTCTGAATCCATTCCCAAACCATGAATGGAGGAAGGATTGCCAAAATATTGAGTCGCAACCTGATGGAAACTGTCCAATACAGCTTTGTCAGGTTTCGTTGTTGCACTGTTGTCTAGATAAATCATACTATCCCTCTTTTTCCTTAACCATCCGAAATATCGTACCACATTTTTATCATGCTGCAAACATGTATGAATTATTTTACTATCGAATAAATAACACCCTGTTTTTCATAATGAAAAACAGGGTGTTAAGGATCTCTTATCGGGCTGCTACCGTATCAATTCCTAATTCCGCTAAAAGAGTGTCAATGGAAATAGATTCATCAGGATTTACCTGCCCAATGTAATTTTCCAATCCTCTTTCATCAGAAGAATTTCTATTGTTCTCTATTACGTTATCTTGCATCTCAACGCTCTTTTCTTCTATCAACTTCACTATTGGAACAAAATGAAAGTAATTATTTACCCTTACTTTTTGTGTCATCTCATTATCGATAGAGACATGATAAGTCGCTGGATCTGAGTCTGCTGCTTTGTTTCCAGCCAACGTCCAGAGTACTCCACCCCATACCAGCAGAGTGATCACACATAAGATACCTGCCAACCATTTCATGATGTCTTCCCTTCCTTTAACCCATCATTTCTTGAAAATGCTCATCCAATTGTTCGATTTTCTTCAGTGCCTGTTCATCAATTTCTTCGATCGCTCTAACTGCTACTTCTAATGCTGCCTCATATTTGTAATTACGGAACAATGCCTCAGCTTCTTTCAGATGTGCTGAGAGCATTGGGTGATTGCGGCGATATCGATTGCCATACTGAATAGCAATCTCCACAAGTCGTGCCTGATCTAGAACACTTGTCGTCTGTTGTACAAAATTATTAACAGATTTTTCTGCTTCATTCAGGCTATGTTGCACATTCGCCATATCCAAAGGGTGTTTCTGGAGATTGTTTAAGACAACCTCACATTTGTCTGTTGACTCTTCCAATAAATTCAATAAGGAGGAAGGCACACCAGGAATATTGCTCTTCATTAGCTGCTTCTGCATATTGATCAGAGATAGTTTTAATTCATTTATCTTTGCTTTTGCGTCTATCTCATCTTTTCTCAGATCCTGAACTTTTCCATAAAATTCTGCCTGGGCTTCTTCCAGCTTGTCCACATCTTCCAGATATTGATCCAGCTTCCCTTTAATATCTAAATGATGGGTTGTTTTCATTTCATAATTTTCTTCGATCTGTTCGAACTGACTATCCAGTTTTTCTAACCACTTTTCTATACTTAAAAACATCTCTATATCAGCTGATTCAATATAATACGTTCTTTGCAATTCGGAGATTTCCTGTTTTAATACCTTATACGCCTTATTTAATTCATCTGTTTTACTTTTCAGTCTCGGAAGTTCATTTTCTACAATCGATTTTGATGCTTCTTCTTTTTCTAATAATACAACAATCTCATTCAAGCGAACTTCCATTTGTTCCAGTAATTCTGCTGCATCTTCTATTTCACCATTTTCCAGGTTCAAAATAGTATCTTTTAACATTTTCTCATATTGTTTCAGTTCCTTCTCAAAACCAAACTGTTCAACTCGAAGTCCCTCTTCCGCCATTTCCAGCATTTCCCTGCGTAATTCCATTATTTGTTCAGGGAGAATCTTTTTACTTTTTCGATATAATTCAGGAAAAACGTGGATCTTATCATCCAAAATACGAATTTCTTCTTTTAATTCATCGATCATTTGCTGTGCCGCAATATAATTACCGCCTTCTTCCAGCTCTTGATGAGAATCAAGTTTCTTTTCCAACTTGGTTAACCTTGCTTCAAAAAACAATTCTGCATTGCCGAATTGTGTCCGGTTATGTAATAAATGCTTCTTCAATTCTTTTATTTGAGGACCTATTATGTCAATTTGTTCTTTTGTATATTTTTCTGAATCTAATAAACTGTCAACTTCCTGATATATTTGATCGATATCTTCATCGATTTTTTGTAAAGAATTCTCAACGGAAGCTAATCGCTTTCTTGCTTTGTTTATATTAAATCGATTTGCCAGCTCTTCGACATCCAACAAATCCTCTTCCATATCTGGTAATGTTCTAGTGACAATGTTATCCCAGTTATCTTTCCATTTTTCAAACTTGTCCTGGGTTTCACCTAATAAATTTAGTTGTTTTATTTTCCCTAGTTCTGCTGTCACATTTCGACTCATGATATTCATTTTCCACTCTTCCAGACGATCAACGTGATCATAAACTTTTCGTCTAAGAATAAGTCCTACTACCATAAGTGCAATAATGAGTAATATTCCACCGATCACAAATTCCATTTCGTATCCTCCTACTAAAACAACTATATCTCTCAAACTTGTCATTTTGTGAAAATTTATGCGACTTTTGTATGTAAAGTTATAATATCATGATTCTCGCCTTTATTGCTATGATTTTCAAATATTTATTGAATATATCTGTAAATACTTAAGAAAAACATAACATTTGTCACTTACTCTTATTTATTATATGATAAGTGCACTAATTTTCGGGAGAGTTCTCGAGGAAAGTGATGTGTGAAAAAATGTTTGAAACTTCTATATATAATGGTAATAGAGAAAAGGATTATCCTTTAGTAATAAAACAGTTAGAAGCTTTACTTCATGACGAACCAGATACAATTGCCAACCTTAGTAATGCTTCGGCACTATTAAATCAGTATTTAAATGAAATCAATTGGGTTGGTTTTTATCTTTGGAAACATGATCAATTAGTACTAGGGCCATTTCAAGGATTACCTGCGTGTGTCCGGATTAAAAGCGGCAAAGGTGTATGTGGTACAGCAGTCTCAGAAAAGAAAACTCAGCTTGTAGCAGATGTACATCAATTTCCGGGTCATATTGCCTGTGATGCAGCAAGTCAATCGGAAATCGTTGTTCCCATAAGGAAAGATGGCGAAATTTTTGGTGTGCTGGACATCGACAGTCCGATCAAAAACCGCTTTGACGAAACAGACCAACAATATTTGGAACAGTTTGTTGCGACATTAGAAAAATATCTGTAAAGCTATTGACTTTACTCTCTGAAAATCATATAATGGAGTTTGTGTAAAAAAGGTAGCCTATGTGGACCACCGGCTGACCATTTTGTTCCTTACACCTCATTATGTGGTATTTAAGGTGCATCGAGTAACTCTCTGCTACTAGGGCGAGGATGCATGAAAAACAAAATGGCTGACGATATCGGGAACACACTGTCTTATTTATGCAAATTTTATATATAAAGGAGAAGATGCACTATGGCTCGCTATACAGGTTCTGTATGGAAAAAGTCTCGTCGTCTTGGTATCTCATTAACAGGTACTGGTAAGGAGTTAGACAAACGTCCTTACGCACCAGGTCAACACGGACCTAATCAACGTCGTAAACTATCAGAATATGGTTTACAATTACAAGAAAAACAAAAGCTACGTTTCATGTATGGCGTTAACGAACGTCAATTCCGTAACTTGTTTAACAAGGCTGCAAAAATCAAAGGTATCCATGGTGAGGTCTTCATGACACTTCTTGAATCTCGTCTAGATAACATTGTTTACCGTCTTGGTCTTGCTAGAACTCGTCGTCAAGCACGTCAGCTAGTAAACCATGGTCACATCACTGTTGATGGCAGCCGTGTGGATATTCCATCATACGAAGTGAAACCAGGTCAAGTAATCGGTGTTCGTGAAAAATCTCAAAAGCTTGATATTATCACTGAAGCAGTTGAGGCTAACACTTTCACACCAGAATACGTTACATTTGATGCTGACAAACTAGAAGGAACTTACACTCGCTTACCAGAGCGTTCTGAGTTACCTGCTGAGATTAACGAAGCACTTATCGTTGAATTCTACTCTCGTTAATTCCCGAGCATATTATTTAACGATAGTAAAAACCCTAGAATCCTTGTTATATCAAGCGATCTAGGGTTTTTTTTGGTTTCTCATTTGTAAAATAATGTTTTACCCCCACTAATTATGTGGGGATTTTCATAAAAAGTTCCCTTCAAATTAATTACGTAGGTTAAATGGATGAGAGGCATCATGATATGATATACTCAACTACTTTTTCTTATCATTATCGCTCTTTCTTTCAGTTAATCCCTTACTTAATTTCATATTAGCCCTTCATTTAGTTGTTCAACTTCCGTATAAATTTGAAAGGTCACACCAAACTTGTCCGTTACATCGCCAAAGCCAGGACTGAAGGGTTCTTCTTTAAACGGTAAATTGACTTGGCCGTCTTGCCTCAAGGCTTCATAGATTTGTTTTGATTTTTCTACATTGTTTGTTGTGATGCAAATCGTTACCCGTTTTCCATTTTCAATAGTCGAAACACCTGGGGCATCAGAAAACATGAGTTCTGTTTCACCTACTTTCAATTTGGCATGCGCCACAAGACTCTTTAGATCGTCTGTGAACGTATCAGGCATATCCGGCATTTCTCCATAAGTCATTATGGAGATGATCTCTGCACCAATGGTGTCTTCATAAAACTGAATGGCTTCCCTTGTGCGCCCTTCCAAAGTAATATAGGGGGTAAGTTTTACTGTCATAGATTGTTCCTCCTCAAGATTGGATTGAATGAAAATTTATCATTCATAATTATAGACGTTCCTGCCGCTGTAAAATCATCGGTTTTTCGCAAAATTCCTATGGGCATCTATTTCTGTCGGCAGGCCAAATCGAACAAATAATTCGGTGTCTATGAAATGATGTATATGTGTTATTTTTCCATTGCTCATCTCGGGGATATGTATGGCCCATGGTGTCAGTAAGCCTTCTCGTCCATTTGGTACATATTGAGCATAAGCAGAACAATTCCCGTTAGCACGGATTGGCAGCAACTTGGAACCCAAACAATGACTGCGAGTAGTGTTATAGAATTTTAACAGATTAGACTTGCCACGGACCCACATCGTAAATGGAGGCATCGACAAGCTTCCGTTCTCGTTAAATAGCGCTAACAGTGCGTCAATGTCGTACTGTTCAAACGCTTCCACATAACGAGTAAGTAACAATTGGTCGACAGTAAAAACTCCGTCCTGCAATTTCTCGGACTGTAGATTCGAATGTGCAATCGTCCTTCTCGCTCTTTGCAACGCACTGTTTACGGCCGCGACGGTCATTCCAAGCACATCCGCCGTCTCACTCGCTGACCAACGGAAAACATCATTTAAGATAAGTACAGCCCGCTGCCGCGGAGGCAATAATTGCAAGATCGCAACAAACGATAATCGAATTGTTTCTCTGCTAACAACAATATTCAACGGATCACCAACTGTATCAGGTGCTGGCCATATCCAGGAATCTTTAGGTAATTTATCTTTAGGCTCCGTTATACTAGTGGACGGTCCTGAGATATCCATCGGCAGTGCCCGCCTTTTTGCATTTCTTAGTTTATCTAAACAAACATTCGTGGCAACACGATACACCCAGGCTCTACGTGAAGAATGTTGCCGAAGCTGATCCCAGTTTTGCCAGACACGGACCAGAGTATCTTGTACTGCGTCTTCCGCTTCAAAAATCGACCCCATCATCCGGTAACAGTATCCAGTTAATTCAGGACGCAGCTCCTCGATCATGTTTATTTCCCCATGCTTGTGGCTCATTTAACACTCTCCTCTTTTTGCCCCATAACATTCTTCTTAAAAAAAATTTCTTATTACTATCTTCGACCTCAATTCTGATTATCCTGTAGGAACTTCATATAATTGACCAGTTTTTTATTTCACTTTATAAGGTGAGGTTTTAGTCAGTGAAGTTTTTCTGATCTCCCAATGTTCATCAGCGAACTTATCAGGATGCTTAGCGTGATAAATATTGTAAAAAAAGCCCATGCTACCTTCCAATCCATGACTAGTGAAATCAAGCATTGCTAGTTATTACTGCAATGCTTGATTTTTGGTTATCGTCTCCCTTATTTAATTGTAATAAATTATCTGCTTCTTAAAGATACCTCCACCTAAATGCCACTTCTTGTCCTTACTCGTACAAGCCGTGCATATAATAAAACAACAATCACAATAATTGGAGGAAAAGCATGTTTGTTTTATTAGAGAAAATCGTGCTCGGAATGGCCTTTTTAAGAATACTTTCGGGATGCATTGAGCTCTTTGCGGCATTTTTAATGATTCGTTTTAATGATGTAGAGAAAGCGATCATCATTAACAGTTCCCTCGCTTTTATCGGTCCGCTTGTATTACTGTTGACAACAGCAATTGGTTTATTTGGAATTGCTGACCAGCTTTCGATAAAGAAAATATTCTGGATCTTTTTTGGTGTTGGCTGTATTCTGTATGGTGTTAAAAGCAGTTAACCAGCCACCATTAACAGCTCTTAAGCAAACAGAACAAACCCCTTTTTCCAAAAATCAGGGGCTTTTTTTTATTTGCAAATGTCTCCACCTCTTCAATCCTTTCCTAAAAATCATCGGCTTTCTTAACATATTTTTAACCATACTTGTGAAAGATAAGGTGAAACTTTGATCATATTACAAACGTCCAGGACTGCGATAAATTGGCAAAATACGAGGAGGGCTTAATATGGCCATTTTAAGTGGAAAACCAGAAGACGAACCTTTGCATTCAGGGGAAGTATTTCACCTCTGGTCTTACTTATACAGTACAAAGGGCTGCTTAGTTTCGATGCAGGTTTTTATTAATCACTGTGGTGATAATGATTTAAAAGCTTTTTTTGAAGACCTGCTTGAAAGCGGGTTTACTCAGGAAGCACAGCAAGTGGAAACATTATTAAAAGAGACAGGAATTCGCCTGCCTCCAGCTCCACCTGATCGTCCGAATGTCGAAGTGCAGGATATTCCAGCAGGAGCCCGTTTTAATGATCCTGAACTTGCCATTTTAGTACAAAAGGAATTGATGACAGGAAAAGTATTGTGCAGTTATGTGATGGGTATTGCTACACGTGAAGATATCAGGGAAATGTTTGGTGATTTTCACACGCAAAAAGAAGAAAATGAAGTAAAATTGCTGCAAATTATGAAACAAAAAGGCTGGCTCACATTACCACCACTAAACATTAAATAATTGTAAGGAGTAGAAAGCTGTTGAATTCTAAAAATAAAGGGAAAGTTATTCTTGCAATTGGTTCTATCCCGCTGATTATGACACTCGGAAATTCAATGTTGATTCCAATTTTCTCTGATATGAAATCGGCCTTGAACATATCCCAAATGCAGGTAAGCTTGACTATTACGGTTTTTTCGATAGCTGGAGCGATTTTTATTCCGATAGTCGGTTATCTGTCTGATCGATTTTCTCGAAAAGTCATTATTATTCCTTCATTAATTCTTTTTGGGCTTGGCGGGTTGCTGGCGGGATTAGCTGGAGCCTTTTTTTCAAACGCTTATGCCTGGATACTAATTGGCCGGACTTTACAAGGAATAGGCGCTGCCGGAACAGCACCTGTTGCAATGGCATTAACCGGGGATCTGTTTAAAGGAGGAGAACAAAGCCGGGTTCTCGGTATTTTTGAAGCTTCCAACGGGCTTGGAAAAGTTCTTTCCCCGATAATAGGAGCCCTGCTTGGACTAATTGTGTGGCATTCGGTATTTTTTGCATTTCCAGCAATATGTCTTGTGTCCCTTTTACTTACGATATTTTTTATTAAGGAAAAAAGCAATCGTCAGGCACCACCCCCTTTTAAGAAATATGTAAGAGGATTGTTCACTGTATTTAAACATGAAGGCAGATGGTTATTCACTGTTTATTTAGCAGGCGGAACCTGTTTGTTCACATTATTCGGAATCTTATTCTTTCTATCAGATACATTAGAAACAAAATATTCAATTGACGGGGTCTGGAAAGGTTTAATTCTGGCAATTCCGTTACTTATTATGGTAACTACTTCCTACATAACAGGAAGCAAAATCGGAAAAAATTTTGAAAAGATCAAAAGATTGCAATTAATCGGATTCAGCCTTATGACACTATCGTATGCTTCTCTTATCTTTTTTGAGAAAATAGTCCCCTTCCTGTTAGTACTGGCATTCAGCAGTATAGGAGCAGGATTGATTTTACCTGGTGTTAACAGTTTGATTACAGGAGCTGTAGGCAAGGAAAGAAGAGGATTTGTAACTTCCTTATATGGTTCGGTCCGATTTCTTGGGGTAGCATTAGGACCGCCGATTTTCTCTCGTTTAATGGAGTGGAGCAGAACCGGAATGTTTTTTTCCATCGCTGCATTAACACTGCTTGTCGGGTTGCTTATTCTCCTTCTTCTTCACGTAAAGGGGAAAGACGGAGAAAAGAATACGAAGACCAAAATCAGGTACAAATATGTATAATTTGAAGAACCTTAAAGAGAAATAAGTAAAGTAAAACCTTGAACATTTCTCTCCCTTCAATTATTTATCTAAACATAACTAGACTTGTTTAACGCTTCTTCCTTAATGCAAGCTGGTAAGGACGCTGAAGTTCAAAGTCACAAACAAAATTAACGATTCTAGTAGAAATCCACTGACTTATTAATGCCAGCACAATGATATGTAAACTAATGACTATAGAAGTGAATACGAAAATCAGCATATTGATGTAAAAGAGCGGTTTGCCCGGGAGAATATTTCTCTTGTGTGATATCATGACAGCAATCACCCCACTGCCGCCATTCGAAACATTATTCCTCATTAAGATCCCAATTCCCATCCCAAGGAAAAAGGAACCGATGATAAGATCAAGGAAGATATTACGATCAGGCACCTGCAGAAAGCTTTCAAAGAAATCAATTGCTATAGAAGTAACTGATATACTGACTAATGTCCACATTGTAAATCGCTTGCCAAGGTAATTTAACCCGATCATCATTAAAGTGAAATTGACAATCCAAAGGGCAAATCCAACATTCATCGAGAACCAGTGGTTTAATAATACCGCGATCCCTCCAGCACCACCAGAAGGTATAGAATTCGGAAATAAAAATAATCCCATTCCAAATCCCTGGCATATCCCTCCAAGTATAACTAGTCCACTTTTTTTCCACAATGATCGTAACTTCATCACAATGCTCCTCAATAGTAATCTATTAGGACAACTTACTACATAACCTATTAATGTTGATCAGTAAAAAGAACAAAAAATCACTTGCCAAAGACAAGTGATTTTAATATATTTTATCAATAAACCATGAAAGGATCATGGTAATATTTGAATTCAAGTAAATTGTTTGCTGGATCAATCAGAAAAAAAGTCATATGTTCTTCTTGTCTTCCTTCAAACCTTACCATTGGTTCATGAAAGAAAGGAAGCTCTTCTCTCAATGCATAGTCTAATGTTTTGTCATACTCATCTCTGTCTAAGAATGTCACACCATAATGACGTGGATACATTTTAGGTTTTTCATCGATATTACCTGGGCTTAGATGACAAACAACCTGATCACCAAAAAAATCAAATGTTACCCGATCATCATATCTTCTCGCCAATTGACAGCCTAGTTTTTGATAAAATTCAGCTGTTTCATCTAAATCCTTACAAGGAATAGCCAGGTGAAAGACTTTGTTCGTTTTTCGCATAAGATTTCCTCCTTCTTTTTCGCTCATTACGATAAATTAAATGTATCGGAACGTAATCCTAATCGAAGTGTTTCCAGTGAAATCACATCAGACAGAGCAATGTTTGCTAAGTTTACATTCGTTCCAACCTGTTCAATGAAAAAAGATTGCATTTGTTTATTCGGCGCCTCAAATATCAATTTATCGAACGGAATTTCAGAAGCTTTGATCAGTTCAAAAATGTCCATCCTTATTTCTCCGTCTTTTTTACATATCCCGCTTGTGCCGCTTTCTCTTGCTTCTGTTATCACTTTAAATGCCCCTGCTTCAAGATCCTCTTGAATATTCTCCAACCATTCAGAAGAGTCACTCTGATTAGCCTTCGATACATCTTTGTTTCCAACTTCACTTAAAACCGTAAAACCACCTGAAAAATATTTGATATACATAGCCTTTTCCTTGTTAGGAATTGTCAGTGTTCCATTAGAAATTTCTACATAGCGGCATTCCATATCCATGCAGAAATCATAGTATTGTTCCACTTTATCCTGGCTCAGAAATTTTTCAAACAATGTTCCGCCAAAGAAGAAATCAATCTCCTGTTCCCTTAGCCAGTTAACTTTCTGTGGTAAAAAACGGGTTACAAGTGATGTCCCCCAGCCAAATTTAACCAAGTCAATATACTGATTGGAACTGTTGATTGTATCTTTAAATAAATTTAAGGGAGTACCATTATCAATTAATATAGTTAAGCCGTTGTTTCTCGGTTTCTCCTCCCTTACTGGCAGTATTAAGCCTGTTTCTAACATACTTGAACCCTCTCAATCATTGGAATTTCACTAATCACATTTACTTTCATAACAAAATCGGTATCTAATTCCTTTACACAGCACATAACATCTTCACGTATAAATCCGGTATTCTTCGCATCAAAGAACTTTTTCGCAACATGCGAATGTAATATTCTTGTTTCTACTTCCTGGGGGGAAATTTGCTTTGTATCTTCTAAAATTTGTTTAATGTATTCGGCACAAGCATAATCGTCATCACCACTGGGATGGGAGGCAACAATGTTTATCTTTCTCTCTTCCTCCATGTGGGCCTTCTTGATAAATTCAGCGGTGTTTCTCGCATTTGAAAATCCGGTTACATACAGATGGTCCGAATCAAGGCAATTTAACGTTGCTCTGACACCATTCGTCGTTCTCTGAACAATTGTTTCTCCTGTCAATTGCTTTTGGGCAATATGAAAAGGGGAATTATCAAATTCAAAACCTTCAACAGGATTACCGTTCACCTCACCAGCAAGCAGATATCCTGGATTATTCTTCTTCATTTTAAACGCCTGCTCTACTGTTTCTACAAGAAAAATTCGACTAGCACCTCTCATAAATGCATAGTGAGCAACTGTAAATGCTCGGATTACGTCAATAACGATGGTAATATCCGCTTTTTCCCAAATCCTGTTTCTTCCCTGATATATTTGTATTTTCATGGACATCCACCTTTTTTGACTAATCTCTAATTTGGATTGCTGAATTCTCTACAACATGTATATTCGCCTAATTAACTTTGGTTACAAATTTGTCTGTCTCTCTAAAGATGAAGAGAACAGTTTCCTCAAAAAAAAACTGTACAGTAAGAAATTACTCACTTACTACACAGTTTCTTATAAACTAGTTTTCTTCTGCTTTATATTTCTTTTCCGATTGAGAAGTGCTTTGGCTGTTTTTCTTTTTATCATTATTTCTCTCTTCGATCTTTAAATCTTCCAGCGGTATATCATCTACTAACTGTTCTTCTTTAAACTTATATAATTCAGGTCTTCTTTCATCATGGACACTCTTACGCTTATTATCTACTGTCTCTTTCTTTTTCACTTCTTCATGTGCATCTTCTTTCTTCATCCCTCATACCTCCTCATTCATTTCTGCTTGACAGAATCATTGTGTGCCACTGTACACAACAAGTGCGATAACCGAACCAATAATGGCAACACCGTAAATCATAGTCAGGAATTTAAGATGGGGCCGCGATTTTTCTCGGTAATTCGGATCACTCCTCCCTAATTCCCTGTATGTCAGAATAAAGGAAAGGATACCAAGAATAAGAATTAATATAATGTAAACAAGCATTTACGTTGACCTCCTTCAATTCGTAACCCATATAAACCTATATCCCGAAATGAGGAAGGCTAAACCACTACTATTTTTATCATAAGAGCAATTATCAAAAATAAAAAAGTGCATCAGCTAGATGCACTTTTCCTTATCACTTCTTCTCATCCTGAGCTCCCCACCAGGAAATATTTTTCAACCCTTTTACATTTTTATAATGGAAGACAGGGTCCTTCCCTTGTTTCTTTTGTTTCATATAATCTTGTAAAACATCAATGGCAATTTTGCTGAGCAGCAGGATGGCAATAAGGTTGACGATCGCCATCATCCCCATAAATAAGTCAGCCATGTTCCAAACAACTTGAATGGAAGCAAGTGAACCGAACATTACCATTGCTAAAACGAGGAAACGGTATATTGTTAACAGGATCCCACTTTGGTTTAAGAAGCTGATATTTGTTTCTCCATAATAATAATTACCAACAACAGAACTAAAGGCAAAGAAAAAGATAATAACAGCACTGAAAATTGATGCCCAATCACCTATATGCTGACTCAAGGCTACCTGTGTCAGTTGAATTCCGTCATTCGATGAATCATAAAAATTATCATATAAAATTACGATAAAAGCTGTTAACGTACAAATAACAATGGTGTCAAAAAAGACTGCCAGTGATTGAACAAGACCTTGTTTAACCGGGTGACTAACACCAGCTGTTGCTGCAGCATTAGGAGCACTACCCATCCCGGCCTCATT
>NZ_ML762426.1:0-37886 GCF_009498735.1 Gracilibacillus oryzae | reverse complement strand
AATGCTGCACCAGCTCCTCCAGCAAATACCTCTCTCATTCCGCCAAATGCATTACTAAAAATCATTCCAAATACTTCTGGGATTGCTGATAAGTTCGTAAACACAACATAAAATGCAACAAGCATATAAATAACAGCCATCACAGGCACAATGACCCCTGCAACAGATGCAATTCGTTTAATTCCGCCAAAGACAATTAATCCTGCTAAAATTACTAAAACCAGTCCAGTCCAGATTGGATCAATTTGAAATGCTTCCTCTACTGCACCCGAAATTGTATTTGCCTGGACAGCATTAAAGACAAAACCAAAAGAAATAGTTATTAAGATAGAAAATAGTACTCCCAGCCACTTTTGTCCTAAAGCTTTCTCCATATAATAAGATGGACCGCCACGGAAGCCGTCTTTATCAGATTCTTTATATACCTGTGCTAACATACTCTCAATAAAGGCTGTTGCCATCCCAATTAAAGCAACTACCCACATCCAAAAAACTGCACCAGGTCCGCCCGCTGCTACTGCTAAAGCGACACCAGATAAGTTACCTGTCCCTACACGAGAAGCGATTGTAATACTAAAAGCTTGAAAGGCATTGGTCCCTTTTTTCCCGCTTTGTTCTTTTGCTTCTTCTTTAATAACCTTAAACATTTCCCCAAATAGTCTAAACTGGACAAATCTGGATCTAATCGTAAAATAAAGTCCGGCACCTAATAGTAAGCATATAAGTACTCCTTTATTCCATAAGATATCATTTCCACCATTCACTAGTTCATTTAGAAAGTTCTCTATTACTTCCATCATCTCACTCTCCCTCTTACCTTCTTGCTTTCTTATACCCGTTTTCTTATCAATTTATCCTGCAAATTTCAGAATCGTATCTAGCTTGTTTTCAAAAAAAAGCGGAATTTTAATTATACCACCATCTGAGGAATAAATTAACTGAAATAAATAGGCATATCCTTCCTATAAATGAAAACAGGAATGTATAAAAGCTGTAAAGCGCGCGAATGATAAGTGCAGAACTTATACGAAAGTGGTGTTTCCTATTTATCGCAAACACGAAAGAAAACTGGTCATTTTAATATTCTTAGTTGCATTTATAATAGGAATTTCTATTTTTCGCAGAATGGTTATGGGATAAAGGAGATATTTTTATGGATAATGAACAAGCAGTATTGTACAGCAGGATGTTAACAGAACTAACTCTGACATTTCATATTATCTATGCAACAGTCGGTGTTGGAATTCCCCTGTTGATCTTTATAGCGCAATGGCTTGGAATCAAAAGACAGGACGAGCATTATATCCTGTTAGCGAGACGATGGACAAGAGGTTATATTATTACTGTCGCTGTCGGAGTTGTTACAGGGACTGCGATTGGTTTGCAATTAAATCTGCTTTGGCCTACTTTTATGGAATTAGCCGGAAATGCAATCGCACTTCCATTGTTTATGGAAACATTTGCTTTTTTCTTTGAGGCCATTTTCTTAGGGATTTATTTATATACATGGGATCGCTTTGAAGATCAGCGAAAACACATGCTTATCCTTATTCCGGTCGCAATCGGTGCTTCATGCTCTGCCATATTTATTACGATGGTTAATTCGTTTATGAATTCACCGCAAGGATTTGAAATCGCCAATGGCAATCTAATCAATGTGCAGCCGATATTGGCTATGTTTAACCCATCTATGCCAACAAAAGTTGCTCATGTGCTTGCGACTGCCTATATGACTTCTGCTTTTATTCTTGCGTCAATTGGAGCCTATCGAATGCTCAAGGGTTCCAACCATGTTTACCACAAAAAAGCTTTATTACTTACAATAAAAGTAGGTTTAGTTTTTTCCATAGCAGCTGCCGTCATTGGGGATTTTGCCGGCAAGTATCTAGCAGAGTACCAGCCAGAGAAACTAGCAGCAATGGAATGGCACTTTGATACAGAAGAAAGTGCATCACTCACTCTTTTCGGTATATTGCAAAATGGAGATGAAGTAAAATACTCAATTAAAATACCTTATGCATTAAGCATCCTTGCACATGGTACTCCTACAGCTGAAGTTATAGGTTTAGATAAATTTCCGGCAGAAAACATTCCGCCACTCTATATTCATTATTTGTTTAATATTATGGTGATGATTGGTATGGGAGTCACTTTCTTAGGACTGGTATATTTAATCGGGAAATTTTTAAAAAAGAAATTTATCCATCGGAGGTTCTTTCTATGGTTAATTGTAGCATCAGGACCACTCTCCATGATCGCCATTGAAGCTGGCTGGTGGCTGGCAGAAGTTGGACGGCAGCCTTGGGTACTGCGAGGGATATTGAGGACAGAAGATGCTGCAACAACAAGCGACCAAGTTGATTTGATGCTCTATTTATTTATCGGACTTTATATTGTACTGGGTCTGGCAAGTGCCATTGTTTTAGTCCGGATGTTCCGGTCAAATCCGATCGAACGAGAATTAGCAGATAGGAAAGGAGGGGGATGATCTTGTCATATGAATTAATTGGAATATCAGTATTGTGGATGTTTTTATTTGGCTATATTATTATTGCTTCAATTGACTTTGGCGCAGGATTCTTCAATGCCTACAGTGTTCTGACAAATAAGCAGCATATCATCAGTAATATTATCCAGCGTTATTTATCACCTGTCTGGGAAGTTACGAATGTCTTTCTTGTTTTCTTCTTTGTAGGAATTGTCGGCTTTTTTCCAAGTACTGCGTATTTCTATGGCACGATTCTTTTAGTACCGGCAAGCATTTCAGTTGTATTATTAGCGATACGAGGATCCTACTACGCTTTTTCCACATATGGAAAATTGAAGAGTAACTTTTGGACATATCTTTATGGCTTTTCTGGTCTGTTTATCCCTGCTTCGCTTTCCATTGTATTAACTATTTCAGAAGGTGGATTCGTTTATATAGAAGATTCACGAATTATTTTAGATTATCTTACTTTGTTCACAAGTCCATTAACATGGAGTATTGTGATTTTAAGTTTGACTAGTGTGCTTTATATTTCTGCAGTATTTCTGACTTGGTATGCAAGTGTAGCAAAAGATGAGCCTGCAACAGAATTAATGCGTAAATATGCTTTAAGCTGGTCATTACCAGCAATCCTGACAGCAACGGGTATAATCGTCGAATTAAGAATGCATAACCCTGAGCATTTTGCCCGACTGGTTGATTTGTGGTGGATGTTCCTTATTTCGTTTGTGCTTTTTCTTATTACAACTAGACTTATCTGGTTAAGGCGCAGCTATGGATTAGCCTTTCATGTATTAGTATTTCAATTTTTAATTGCATTTTTTGCATATGGAATTTCTCATTATCCATATTTACTCTATCCTCATTTGACCATTACAGAAGGTTTTACAAGTGAAGCAATGGCAATTGCATTAATCATTGCTTTTGTAGCTGGATTCTGTTTATTAATTCCATCAGTGTTGTTAATACTGCGGCTGTTTTTATTAAACAAAGACTATATCCAAGGAAAAATCAAGTAAGGAAGAAGGCGATAATATGAAGGAATTTATTTACTTTTACGCACCGTTTCTTGTTGTGATTATATCCGTTATCTTTTGCTTTTGGTTTGTATCGCGGAATAATACGTACGATGAATAAAGAGGGTGGGACAAAACTATTATGTTCCACCCAAAATAAGATTGTTTTTAAAAAAAAGACGCATAATAGGGATAATGTGCAGTAAATATTTTGATATGATTAGAGTGCAATAACGCCGCTACGTCCGATTGCTTCGCTTTCCGTGGGGACGGCCTCAGCTAACTTGTTGAAGAAACCCGCTTCACCAAGTGGATCTTCAGCTCGCCCTGTTCCCACAGGAGTCTCCGCAATCGGACTGCGCTTGAATGAAACTCAACAATGTTTATAGGAAGTAGCAGTTTGATTGATATGAGCTAAACGATTCTTCTGTCACAACCATTGTAGAGCAATTCTAAAGCGTAGGCCGGCCACGCAGACTCCTGTGGGACAGCGAGAGGTGAAGATCCACTTTACAAAGTGCTCTTCTTTGTAAAGTTAGCAGACCGCCGAGCCCACGGAAAGCGAAGTGGCCGGACGAAGCGACATCCTTGCACACTGTAGATTTCAAAAACTACTCTAAAAATGTTACTGCACATAATCCCTATTATGTGCAGTAAGTAACTTATATAGGAAAAGGATAGATGCGAATAAAGTTTTAAAATCCTCTATCATTCGTATTTTGGGGTGTTTTGTCCCACCCTCACTTTTTTAATTATAGCGGATTAATGAGTATTTCTTTTTACCGCGACGCAGAATGGTAAATTTATCTTCAATTCGGTCTGTTTCCTTGAGGCGATAATCGATTTCCTGATTTCTTTCTCCATTAATATAAACCGCACCATTTTTGATATCTTCACGAGCCTGACGCTTAGATGGAGCAAGACCAGCAGAAACGACTAAATCAACTAATGGAAGATCTTTTTCTTCTACTGTTGTTGACGGAACATCCTTGAACCCCTGCTCGATTTCAGATGCATTCAAGCTCTTTATATCACCACTGAATAAAGCTTCGGTAATTTTCTCCGCCTGCTCTAATGCTGCATCTCCATGTACAAGCTTTGTCATCTCTTCTGCTAAGCGGCGGTGTGGAACACGTTTCTCTGGAGCTGTTTCCAGTTCTTTCTCCAATTCATTGATTTCTTCTAATTCTAAAAAGGTGAAATATTTAATAAAGCGGATCACATCACGGTCATCTGTATTGATCCAGAATTGGTAAAATTCGTATGGCGTTGTTTTCTCAGGATCGAGCCATACAGCACCACCAGCTGTTTTACCGAACTTTGTTCCATCACTTTTTGTAATAAGCGGCACAGTAAGGCCATACACTTTCGCTTCTTCTTCCCCTTGCTCTGATCTGGTGCGACGGATTAATTCCATCCCAGCAGTAATGTTCCCCCACTGGTCACTGCCACCAATTTGCAATGTACAGTTCTCTTTATCATACAGATTCATAAAGTCAAATGATTGTAAGATCATATAAGTAAACTCTGTAAAGGAAATACCGTTCTCTAAACGAGACTCTACCGAATCTTTTGCCAGCATGTAATTTATACTGAAATGCTTTCCTACATCTCTGAGGAATTCAATCATAGTAAGTGATGATAGCCATTCATAGTTATTACGTGCAACCGCACCATTTTCACTATCATCAAAATGCAAAATGCCTGCAAGTTGTTCTTTAATACGCTCACTAAACCCTTTTACTACTTCCACACTGTTCAATGTTCTTTCCGTTGAGCGTCCACTAGGATCTCCAATCAGACCTGTTCCTCCGCCAATTAAGGCAATGGGACGATGCCCTGCTTGTTGGAATCTTTTTAGCATCAGTACTGGCAAAAGGTGACCAATATGCAAGCTGTCAGCGGTCGGATCAAAGCCGCAATATAATGTCACCACATTCTCCTCTAAATGTTTTCGTAGGCCTTCATCATCTGTTGTTTGCTGTATCAGATCCCTTTGTGCTAAATCATCTAAAATATGCACAATACTCACTCCTTATCTTAATAATTTCTAAATTAAAACACAAAAAAACTCCTCCCAAAAAAGGGACGAGATTACTCGCGGTACCACCCTTGTTGCAATATAAATATTGCCACTTAAGGAACTAACGATGCACCCACACCGTCTTCTTTCCAGAAGAAACTCCCGACCGTAATTCATTTCATGATTGTATACTGGTTTCCACCAAACACCAGCTCTCTATCACAGGGAATCATGTCACTACTTCAATCGTTCAACGTTTATATAATATAAAGTTATTAATAACATTATTAACATAAAAAAATATTTAATGCAATTGTTTTTTAACTAAACCTGCTCAAAGCGTAACAGATTAAAGTTATAATTTGCTGATTCATTGGCGGGTCGATCTCTTTTTTTAAAAATCAACTGCAAGTTCAAATGCTTCAGTCCTGCTTCTTCCCTCTCTCAAGCCATTTAAAAAGCTGAACTAATCTGCCTTGTTTTACTTTCTTAAATTTTACAGAAAAACGCTTCATTTATTGACTGTTATGGTATAATATCTATTGGGGAAATGGAGGGTTTTACTAATGAAAATAAAGGAATTCATGCAAAAATGCTTGGATTTTATTCGTACTACTTGGAAGAAGCAGACAATACAGAAAACATCCAGAATTGGATATCATATTATATGGAACATTACTTTGCTATTTATCTCAATAGCAATAATCGGAGCATTTTTCGTCGGTGGAATAGGTGCAGGATATTTCGCATCTTTAGTTGATGAAGAAAAAATCCAATCAAAAGACGAAATGACTGCAGCTATTTATAATTATGAAGAAACTTCAGAATTTTACTTTGCAAACAATCAGTTCTTATCTGAAGTAAGTACAGACTTGTTACGTGATGAGATATCATTAGACATGGTCAATCCGTATGTTCAGCAGGCAGTAATTGCAACAGAAGATCAGTACTTTGAAACACACAAAGGAATTGTACCCAAAGCAATCCTTCGTGCCGTATTTCAGGAAGTTACCAACTCAGCTACAAAAACGGGTGGTAGTACACTTACCCAGCAGATTATCAAAAATCAGATTCTGACAAATGAAGTCTCATTTGAACGTAAGGCAAAAGAAATACTGCTTGCCATGCGTTTAGAAAAATTCTTTGAAAAAGACGAAATTTTAGAAGCATACTTGAATATTGTCCCATTTGGCCGAAACTCATCAGGTCAGAACATTGCAGGCGTTCAAACTGCTGCGCAAGGTATTTTTGGCGTGAATGCCAGCGATTTAAACTTAGCACAAGCAGCCTATATTGCAGGTTTACCCCAAAGTCCTTCCTATTACACACCTTTTTTAAATGGAGGTGGTGTGAAAGATGCGGAAGGCTTAGAACCGGGATTAACAAGACAAAAATCTGTGCTCAGCAGAATGCTGGAAGCTGGTTATATTACACAGGCCGAACATGATGAAGCAGTTAATTACGATATCGTTGCTGATTTTAAAGCTCCCGAAGAATCAGTTCTGGAAGATTATCCGTATTTAGTAAATGAATTGGAAAACAGAGCAACTAGTATTCTTATCGAACACTTAGCAGAGCAAGATGGATATACTCTTGAAGATCTGGAGAACAGTTCGATCTTGATGGAAGAATATCAAATCAGAGCAGAAAGAGAACTTGCGAGCAGTGGACTGAGAATTCACTCAACTATTGACAAGGAACTGTATGATGTTTTCCAAACAGTTTCAAATCAATATAATAATTATGGCGTGGAAAAACCGGCAAGAAATGAACGAAACAACAAGCCTATTATGGTTACTGATCCAGAAACAGGCAAGGAAGTTCCACTAGGAAACCAGCCTGTCCAAGTAGGTAGTGTGCTTATTGAAAATAGTTCTGGTAAAATTCTCAGCTTTGTCGGCGGCCGAGACTTTGCTATCTCTCAGAAAAACCACGCAACTGATGTAAGAAGACCAAACGGAAGTACAATGAAACCACTGGTTACTTATGCTCCAGCAATGGATTTAGGAGTTGTGCAGCCAGGGTCAGTTGTGGCTGATGTGAAAGCATCGTTTAGAGGTTATGATGAACCGCCAAACAACTATGTCATCGGAAGATATTACGGTCTTGTTTCCGTAAGAGAAGCCTTATATAAATCACATAACATTTCTGCATTACAGGTATACTCTAAAATTATTGACCAGAATCCTGTAGAGAAGTACTTAGAAAAAATGGGATTTGAGGCACTCTCTCATGAAGATGGCAGAAGTGATTATGAGAACATGTCCATAACACTTGGCAGTACTTTATATGGTGTAACTGTTGAAGAAAATACGAATGCTTATGCCACATTTGGGAATGGTGGAAAATTTGTGGATGGGTATATGAT
Organism: Gracilibacillus oryzae; assembly: GCF_009498735.1. Lineage (GTDB taxonomy): Bacteria > Bacillota > Bacilli > Bacillales > Amphibacillaceae > Gracilibacillus > Gracilibacillus oryzae. Next base: position 29,991 of record NZ_ML762426.1, on the reverse strand, counting down.
TGAGAAAATTGAAACAAAAGATGGTGAAGTGATTTATCAGCATGAATCCACTCCAGTGGAAGTATTCAGCCCACAAACCAGTTATTTAACAGTAGATATGATGCGTGATGTGTTATCAAATGGTACTGGGACAGCAGCAAGATCTGCACTTAATAATCCAAGTGTTGATTGGGCTGGTAAAACAGGAACTTCCTATGATTGGCGTGATACTTGGTTTGTTGCTACGAATCCTAATGTAACTCTAGGAAGCTGGATGGGTTATGATTATAACCAGACACTGGATACAGGCTATAGTACCAGAAACAATGTGTTCTGGGCACAGCTCGTCAATGCAGCAACAGAGATAAGGCCTGAATTAATGGCACCTTCACAGCCATTTGAACAACCTGGTGGAATCGTATCAAGAAGCTATTGCGCAACATCTGGTCTATTACCATCTGATGAATGTAGTCAGCTCGGTTTAGTTCGCTCTGACATTTATAATGCAAACTATGTTCCGACGAAACAGGATTATAGTTTGATAAGGGAAAATTATGTAATGATTGGCGATAATGCTCTTCAAGCAGGCGAAAATACTCCAGCTGAATTTACAGAAGGAAATGGCTACATTTTTAATCCTGAGTGGTTAGAAGACATGGGATATGATCGTCTGAGTAATATTAAACAGCTGATCCCATTTAATGCTAGTGGTGGCTGGTCGAATATTCAATTTCCTAGTTCGACTAGCAGTATCGGGAATAATGACGGGCAGGCACCTTCAGCCCCTAATAATGTCTCTATAAGCGGGCAAACAATCAGTTGGACTAATTCTGGCAGCCCAGATGTTGTGGGCTACAGAATTTACCGTTCAAGCAGCCCGGATGATGTTAGTTTTCAAAGAATAGGCAGTACGGCTGAACTCAGCTTTACTGTCCCGAATCAAAATGCTGTTTATGTTGTGAAGGCTGTTGACTATCACGGGAATGAGTCAGGCCGATCACAAAGAGTTATCTTTGGAGACTTCTCTTCAGATGAGGGAGAGACAAGCTCCCCAGATGAAGAAACTAATGAAAATACAGAAACTAATAATGATCAGAACTCTGAGAATACGAACGAAAATAACCAGGAAACACCTGAGGGCGACCAGAATACAGGTGAGACTCCTGATAGCACTGAAAATGGTGAATAATTGAGATACAGGAGGGCTTCATATTTAATGAGGTCTTCCTTTTCTTTTCCTTCTTTTTTCCTGTATACTATAAGAAATGAGGTGATTATCTGTTGTTTCACAAAAAGAAAGCGTTATCTAAAAAGGTGAATACAGAATTCGGTGATATTTTATTAACAGGTCCTGTGTCATCCAATCAATTAAGTGAACTGGAAATCCATAGTCAATTGCACGCGTTTCGTCCTCCATTAAAACAATTAGAAGCATTAAAAGAAATTGCGTCACTAGACGAAGGCAGAATTTTAATCGCTTTGGATCAAAATCTCATTATTGGTTATGTTACGTTTCTATATCCTGATCCAATTGAAAGATGGTCAAAGTTTCAAATGGAAAATTTAATAGAGTTAGGTGCTATTGAAGTAGCCAAAGAATATCGTGGGTCTCATTTAGGTTCCAAGCTGATTGAACTCGCTGTAAGTGATCCCTTTATAGAAAACTATATCATTATATCAACTGAGTACTATTGGCAGTGGGATATAAATGAAACGAAATTGAGTGTTTGGGATTATCGTAAAATAATGGAAAAAATGATGAACAAAGGGGGTTTACTTCCAGCCCCAACCAATGATCCGGAAATTATGTCACACCCAGCTAATTGCTTAATGGTAAGGATCGGTCAGAATGTAACGGAACAAGACCAGCAACTATTTGATAAACTTCGATTTTTAAATGAATAAGGAGTAAAAAATATGTTAGTAAAAGAAATTATGAAAAGGAATGTTTTCACTTTAGCACAGGATGATAGAATTGCTGATGCCATTCAATTACTGAAGCAGCATCATATCCGTCATATCCCCATCATTAATGAAGAAAGACACGTAATTGGAATTGTTTCAGACCGCGATCTACGTGATGCTGCTCCTTCTATTTTTGATAAAGAATTTGATCAGAATATACTCAATCAATCAATAGGCAGTATAATGACTAGTCGTGTTATTACAACACATCCTTATGAATATTTTGAAGATATTGCCACTATATTTTATGAACATGAAATTGCTTGTTTGCCAGTTATTTATAATAAAAAGCTGGTTGGAATCGTTACAGAAAAAGATATGCTTTATACCTTTATTCAGCTGACAGGTACTCATAGCCCCAGCACACAAATAGAAATTAAAGTACCTGATACTGTTGGTGTTTTGGCAAATGTTAGTCAAATCATTGCCAAAAGAAAAATTAAAATTGTATCCGTTTACTCATATCCATCACCCACGTATGATGGCTATATGATACTAGTGTTTCGAATTCAGACAATGAATCCATTGGTTATTATGCAGGATTTTGAAAAGACGGAATATGAAATGATCTATCCAATTAGGGAGGAAGATGATGAGTTTCAGTAAAACAGCTTTTGTTTATTCAGATCAGTTTCTGCAATATTCCTTCCATGAAAATCATCCATTTAATCAGAAAAGAATTTTGCTAACGAAAGATTTATTATACACACATGATGCTTTATCAGAGGACGACATTATTGAACCAGATACCATCAGTCCTACTATCTTGGAATTAGTTCATACGAAAGAATATATAAATGTGATAAAGCAAGCCAGTGAGCTTTCTGAAATAGACAATCCGGAAAAATATGGAATAGGCACTGCTGATACGCCTGCCTTCAAGGGGATGTTTCATGCAGCAATGTCTCTTGTAGAAGGTACCATAAAAGCATGCGAACTTGTTGCTAATCATGATGTTATCCATGCACTTAATCTGGGTGGTGGGCTTCATCATGGTTTCCCGGATCGTGCTGCAGGCTTTTGCATTTTTAATGATATTGCAATTGGAATTAAATATTTGCAGCAAAATTATAATTTCAAAATATTATATATTGATACAGACGCACATCATGGAGATGGTGTCCAGCACTTATTTTATAATGATTCCAATGTTTGTACAGTTTCCTTTCATGAGACAGGAAGATACTTGTACCCCGGTACTGGAAAAGTGAATGAGAGAGGCATTAAGGAAGGTTTTGGCTATAGTTTTAATTTTCCGTTAGATGCTTTTACAGAAGACGATTCTTATCTAGATACTTTTCATCAAGGAATGGATGAGATCTGTGAGTTTTTCAGACCGGATATTATTATTAGCCAGCACGGAGTTGACAGTCACTTTCTAGATCCATTAACACACATGCATTGTACCTGCAGAATTTTTGAAGAAATACCGAAGAAAATACACCAATTAGCTCATCAGTATTGCCAAGGTAAGTGGGTTGCATTAGGTGGCGGCGGATATGATATCTGGCGGGTCGTCCCGAGAGCATGGGCCCAACTGTGGCAGATCCTTAACAATAATGAGCCATTTACTGGTTCTATTAATCAAGAGTGGCACAGGCTATGGCAAAGTAAAGCACCATGCCCTTTACCAGATAGCTGGAGTGATCCAGTCAGCCAGTATAAATCAATACCAAGGAGAAAAGAAATAACAGATTATAATAATGAAATCTTAGAACAAGTTCTTAAATTTACAAAAATAGCAAAAAAATCAGATAGTGATGGCGTAAAACCTTAGTAACTCAGGCTTTACAGTGAAAAATAACCTTAAAAGTAACACCGTGAGGAAGATGATTGGCTATCGAATAGCTTGTTACATAAAGTGAGACTTTGATTAGTGGGGGTATTACAGACGGTTAGCGCTGTGATAAAACGAAAAAAAGTGCTGAATCTTAAAAGAATCAGCACTTATATTTCTTCTTGTTCTAAAATCACAATCTCTACTCTTCTGTTCTTACTCCAATTTTCCGCTGAAGTATTCGGTGCAACCGGTCTTGTGTCACCAAATCCTGTTGCAATAAATCGTGATTCATCAAAGTCATTAGTTGCTAACATATAACGAATGACACTGCTGGCTCTTGCTGCCGATAACTCCCAATTAGATGGAAAGCGGTAGTTGGAAATTGGTCGATTGTCTGTATGGCCTTCTACTCTTACTTGATTAGAAATATTGGATATTAATGTACTAACTTTATCAAGGAAAGGCTTGGCCGGATCCAAAACTTCGGCTTCCCCAGATTCAAATAGAACATTTTCTTGTAATACCAGTACTACACCTTGGTCTGTTCTTGTTGCAGAGATCACATTGTTCAATTCATTTTTATCTAAATAAGATTCGACTTCCGCTAATAACTCATCTAGTGTTTCTTTATCTTCCCGGATTGTATCATTTTTATCCGGTACACTATCGAGATTGTTGTCTTCCATAATATTTTGCGTATCATTTTGATTATTACCTTGCTGTATGTCTGTGATATCTGTCGAACTATCATCAACTATTGTTTGTTCTTCCATAATAGCAGGCATTGAATCGAAAATACTGTTACTGCGCAGAGAAAGTGCAACTTCTTTAAATTTCTCTGCATCTATTTGTGACATTGTAAAGAGGAGAATAAAGAAAACGAGGACAAGTGTAATCATATCGGAATATGTTACCATCCATTTTGGTGCTCCTTTAGGCTGTGGACGTTGTTTTTTCACTTTACGCCTCATTCAAAGCTTCCTCCACAACTTCCTCTTGTTCATCACTTTGTTTTGTTTTCACCTTTTCAGATAAAAATGCACTAAGTTTTTCTTTTAGTATTCGTGGATTTTGCCCTGATTGTACCCCGATAACTCCCTCAATAATCACTTGCTTGATGAATACTTCTTGGCTTGTCTTAGATTCTAGCTTTCCCGCCATAGGGATGAAGACAAGGTTTGACAAAAGAGAGCCATAAAAAGTGGTTAACAGAGCCACTGCCATACTCGGTCCAAGTGATGCAGGATCCTGAAGATTCCGAAGCATTAATATTAAACCAATTAATGTTCCAATCATCCCCCATGCAGGTGCATATTCTCCAGCTTTGTCCAAAATCTGCCTGCCATGATAATGTCTTTCTTCCATTGCTTCGATTTCAGCATTCATAATATCATTGATTACTTCAGGTTCGATTCCGTCAATCGCAAGCAAGATCCCTTTTTTGATAAATGGGTCATCTACTTCCTCTAGTTCATTCTCTAAAGCTAACAGCCCTTCCCGTCTTGCTCTGTCTGATAACCTTTCGAAAAGTGCAATCAAGTTAGGTAAGTCATGGTCATTTTTATTAAAAGCTTCCATAAAAACATTTTTCAATGATTTTATTTGCTCCAGATTGAAGTTTACGAGTATTGCTGCAACTAGACCACCTAAAACGATTAAGATAGACGCAAAGTCCATAAAACCAGTAAATCCACCCATACCACCACTGGAAATGATCCCAAACATGACCATAATGAACCCAACTGTAATACCGATCGGAGTAAAAATATCTCTCTTCTTCATTTGTTCTCTCTCCCTAATGTATGAAAAGCATTAATATAGGCTAGTAAAGCTTGAATTACCACCAATTATACAATGGTATTCCGAGCTCTACTTATACTATTTTTCAATTTATATAGTATAAACACCCTATATCTACATTATCGGCATTATTTCTCTTTTGTTGAGTTTCTTTTGACAATTTGATGTGGTAATACGACATTTTTCTCTTCAACATTTTCTTTATTCATAAACTTAGTCAAAAGACGCATCGCAACAGCCCCTATATCATACATCGGCTGTACAACAGTTGATAGGGTTGGACGTACCATTGTCGCTAACCTTGTGTTATCGAAGCCGAACACTTCCACATCTTCCGGAACTTTAATTCCTTTGTCTTGCAATCCATGAATGACACCTAATGCTAACTCATCTGTTGCTGCAAAAACTGCCTTAGGATAATTATCCATTTCCGTAATCTGGTTAGCTGCATCAATTCCTGATTCATAAGAAAAATCCACATTAATAATATAATCATTATTTACTGAACCATTTGATTCTTCAATTGCTCGAACATATCCTTGATATTTCTTTTTATTTACTTCCGATTCTTCTACTCCTGTTACATAAATCGGCTGTGGTGTCCCATTATCGATTAGGTAGGAAGTCGCTTCATAAGCAGCTTGCTCATAATCGATGTTAACAGATGGAATTGTTTCTGTCGGATCAATCGTTGCTGCAAGTGCAACAGGTACTGGCGAAGTTTTTAATTGCTGTACATGTTCATCCGTAATGGTTGCTCCCATATAAATTAATCCATCTACTTGCTTTTCGAACATCGTATTAATTAAGCGTATTTCCTTTTCTTTATTCATGTCAGAATTACTTAATATAATATTGTATTTGTACATTGTTGCGATATCATCAATCCCTCTAGCTAATTCTGAAAAGAAGATACTAGAGATATCAGGAATGATAACCCCTACTGTTGTCGTTTTTTTACTTGCAAGCCCTCTTGCCACTGCATTTGGACGGTATCCTAAACGCTCAATCGTATTTAATACTTTTTTCCGTGTTGCTGGTTTTACATTTGGATTTCCGTTCACTACACGAGAAACAGTTGCCATTGACACGTTTGCTTCTCTTGCGACATCATAAATTGTTATATTCATTATTAAAACCTCCATCTATTAACTCAATCATATAGTTTATTGTGTTCAGCATACATTACGATTTTTCATTCGAATAGTGTAATCAATATGTACATCATTACTATTATAACAAAAATCGGCATTAAATTTACATTTTAAACATTAAATTTCATAATTATTTTCATAATTATGCTTAACAAAACTCGCATTCGCTCTTTTTTTCTGCGAATACGTCACTCTTTCTTATCATTCATTACTAATAGTTTACCGTTTTTTTAAGGTTTCCGGCTTCAATTTAATGCGAAAGAAGACGACAAACGCCCCTGCAAACAGTGCAAGGGGCAGTTTATCATTATCTGATTGTAGGATAAATTAGTTTCTCTTCAAAAGCTCATCCATAAAGTTATGGAATGTTGGAATATCCATTTGTTGTGCCGCATCTGACAATGCCACAGCTGGGTCAGGGTGTACTTCTGCCATCACACCATCTGCACCAATTGCTAAAGCAGCTTTAGCTGCAGGAAGTAATAAATCTCTTCTTCCAGTAGAGTGAGTAACGTCTACCATTACCGGTAAATGCGTTTCTTGTTTCAAAATAGGTACTGCAGTAATATCTAATGTATTTCTAGTTGCTTTCTCATATGTTCTAATCCCACGTTCACAAAGGATAATTTGGCCATTTCCTTTTGAATTAATATATTCTGCAGCATTAATGAAATCTGAAATAGTTGCAGACATACCACGTTTTAACAATACAGGTTTATTTGTTTCACCGGCAGCCTTAAGCAATTCGAAGTTCTGCATGTTTCTTGCACCAATCTGAATCACATCAATATAATTGATTGCTTCTTCAATATGTACAGGATTAACGATTTCACTTACTACTGCTAATCCATATTCTTCACCAATGCGCTTCAATATTTCCAGACCTTCGAAACCTAGTCCCTGGAAGTCATATGGTGAAGTTCTCGGTTTAAACGCTCCACCTCGAATCAATTTTAATCCTTCTTTTTTGATCGCTGCAGCAACTTCCGCTACTTGCTCATAAGTTTCTACTGCACAAGGACCAAAGATAAAATGCTGGTTACCGTCACCAAATCTATCTCCATTTATATCAATAACAGTATCTTCCGCTTTTTTCTTACGGGATACTAGCAATGCTTTAGAATGATCATCCTCCTGTAATTCAAGCCCTGCCTTGAAAATTTCTTTGAACAAATGAACAATTGTAGAGTTCTCAAATGGTCCATTGTTATGCTTCGTGATTAGATTTAACATATCACGCTCTCTAACAGGATCATAGCTACGATTAGCCCCTTGTTTTTCTTTCACTTGACCAGTTTCTTTTACCAATTCAGCACGTTTGTTAATTAAGTCCAAGATCTCTAAATTAATCTCGTCAAGCTTACCACGAAGCTGATCCAATTGTTCATTACTCATATTATATCCCCCTGCTCCTATTTTAAATTTCTCAAAAGTGTTATACTTTCTATATGATATTAGGAATTATTATAGCTAATATTTAGCAACTTGTCACCAGTAAGTTACAATATTTTATAGAAAATTAAAAATATATAAGATTGAGAGAGGGAATTCGACTATGTCTGAACAAATGTTTGCACTAGATATCGGGACTAGATCTGTTGTCGGATTATTATTAGATAAAACAGGAGAAAAATATCAGGTTATTGATTACTATGCAGTAGAACATAATGAGCGTTCCATGCTGGATGGTCAAATTCATGATGTCGTCTCTGTTTCCAAGGTCATTCAGCGGGTGAAACTTCATTTAGAACAAAAACACGAGATTATATTAGAAAAAGTATGTGTAGCAGCCGCCGGAAGAGCCTTAAAAACAAAAAGAATCCATGCAATAAAAAATATAGAAAAGCAGCCATTGATGAATGAAGAAGATATCTTATTCTTAGAATTGGAAGCAGTACAAAAAGCTCAATACGAATTAGCTCAAGAAGAAAATCTGGAAAAGAGTTCTCATTATTACTGTGTTGGGTATTCCGTTCTAAATTACACACTTGATGAAGAAATTATTGGTTCATTAATTGATCAACAGGGAACAGAAGCAAAGGTAGAAATAATTGCGACATTCTTGCCTAAAGTTGTGGTTGAGTCATTATTGTCAGCTCTAAACCGTGCCAATCTCCACTTGGAGGCTTTAACATTAGAACCTATTGCAGCTATTCATGTCTTAATGCCTCCATCGATGAGAAGATTAAATGTGGCGCTAGTTGATGTTGGAGCAGGTACTAGTGACATTGCCATTACATCGGAAGGAACTGTTTCAGCTTATGGTATGGTCCCTCTAGCCGGAGATGAAATAACGGAGACAATTAGTGATCATTATCTATTAGACTTTAACCAGGCAGAACAATTTAAAAAAGATATCACATTAAATAAAAAAGCAACAGTTCAGGACATATTAGGATTTGAACAAGAAGTTACATATGAAGAAGTAATAGAGACTGTTTTACCATCTGTTGATAATTTAGCTTCAGCTATTGCTGAAGAAATTTACCTGTTAAACGGACATGCTCCTAAAGCTGTTATGCTTGTCGGAGGTGGAAGTCAAACTCCTGAACTAGCCAAGCGACTAGCAATCAAATTAAAATTGCCTGTCAACCGTGTAGCAATCCGTGGAGTTGATGCTATTCAGTTACTTGAACCAAATGCAGCTATACCAGTAGGCCCTGAATTCATCACCCCAATCGGTATTGCGATTGCAGCCAAACAAAATCCTGTTCATTATATTAGTGTAACAGTTAACGAGAGAATGGTTCGATTATTTGAAATGAAACAATTAACGATGGCAGATGCTTTGCTGGCAGCGGGAATAAAGATACAAAAATTATATGGGCGTCCAGGTATGGCCTATATCGTTACTTTTAACAATAAAAGTGTAACCATTCCAGGAAGTTTTGGAACAGCCCCCGATATCCTGATTAATGGAGAAAAAGCTTCTGTTGATTCGGTAATTAAAAATGGGGATGTTTTACAAGTGTTACCTGGAGAAGATGGGAATAGCCCTGAGATAACAATTTCGGAATTTGTCGGTGATCTTAAGCCAATTACTATTTTTGTTAATCAGGAAAAGCAGACATTGCAACCATCCATTATTGTGAATAATAAACAAATTACAAATGGAGATTATCTATTAAAAGATGGGGATAAGATTCAGTTTGATCAGAAAATGGATATAAACAAGGTGAATCAAATTGCTGAACAAAACCGTACCTTTCACATATGGGTAGATGATCGGAAAGTAGTAATGGATGAATACAAAACAATAATTTTAGTCAATGGACAATCAGTGTCTGAGAACTATTACTTAAAAGACGGAGACAGGCTGGAAATTATAAATGAAAACCAGCCTAAATTACATAATTTAAGTGCAGAACTGCAAATCTCTTTTGAGAAATCAATTGATATTATTTACAATGATCAGCCACTTAAAATTACAAAACCGTTAATGGAAGTATTCCGTAATGGAGAAATACTGAACGCAGATGATCCGCTTCACGATCAGGATAAGTTACAAATCAAAAAGATAAAAGACACGCCTTTTATCTTTCAGGATATCTTTCGATTTGTTTCCATTGATTTGTCAAAAGCTAAAGGCAAAGTGACGATGCTCAGAAATGAAAACCCAGTCTCATTTTTTGATCCATTAACACAAGGCGATAAGATTAAAGTAGTCATTGAAAGTTAATTCAGCTATTTTCCAGCAATGTTTCTTCCGTAATATCATAATGGGATGCATGCCAGGTAACTTTTTGGTTTTCTATTTTTAAAACTTGTGGTGATTCATGTTTGATATTATATTTATTTGCAATATGTGCAGATAATTCACGTGATGTTTGGACATATAATCGATAGGTAGGATTATCCGTTGTTTTACCGTAATTCTCATATGCTTTATTGGCTGCACTGCTGATAGGACATGTTAAACTGTGTTTTAAAAGTAAAAATTTGCTCTGTTGTTCTTCGATTTCCTGCAATGCTGTTATATCATTTATATCCTTTATCATTAGAAACTGCACCTCTTTCTTTGATTTATATATGGAAAAACTGCCCTATTGTGACACTGGGCAGTTTTTTTCTGTTAAGAGAATAATGAAGATAAGACTTAGCTTTGACCGTTTTTTATCTTAGATATTAGTAACATTGTCATCATCTGTTTCGTCAAATGCCTTTGCAGCATCGTCAATAGCTCTTGCTACTTCTTCGGCAGCTTCTTCCGGCTCTTGCTGACCTTTCATCTTGTCCTGAATAGTCGTTTTTGTTTCTTTTAATTTGTTTGTTAAGTTTTGAGATTTTTCAGATACCACTTGACCTAATTGGTTAGACTGTTCCTGTGCATAACCTTTCCATTCATTACCTTTATCATAAGCTACTTCTTTCCATTCATTCGCACGGTCTTTTACATAATGAGCGCCATGGTTAATATCACTGCGTAATTCTTTCCCGGACTTAGGTGCGAAAATTAATGCTAAAGAAGCACCTACAATACCTCCAATTAGTGAGCCGATTAAAAAGTCTTTACTATTAATATTCTGGTTATTTTCCTCATAGTTATTTTGTTGGTGTGTCATTTCTCATTCCTCCAATTTGTTTTTTTTATTTTTTTTAAACATTTCAAACACAACTGTGCTCCATTTGATCGCTTGAGCTGTATTTTCCTTATTTTCTTCAGCAACTCTGTTTACTGTGTGGGATACATTTTTAATGGATTGCGTAAACTCTTTTACACTGTCTCCAATATTCTTTACGCCATCCACAAGGGTATTCAAACGTGTTGTCTTGTCATTGATGTCATCAGCAAGTCTATTGGTTTTATTTAATAGTGCTGTTGTTTCTAGTGTGATACCCTCCATTTGTTTTTCTAATCCTTCTAATGTGTCCGCAACATTCGACATTGTTCTTTGCGTTTCTTTTAATACTTTCACTAAGAAAAACACTAATATGGCGAATGCCAGTGCTGCTATTATGGCTGCTAAATATCCCAATATTTCCACAATTTCACTCCTCAATATGTACTATTAATAATATTTTAAATAATTATAATTTTGTTATACCCGAACATCGTAAAATATAAACAATAAAAAGACAAAGAAGGAAAAAATCTTCCTCCTGTAATGTAATTCCACAAGAAGTGTCATTTTTCCTTCTTTTCCAATCAATTAATTCTGAATTTCTTCATATGCTTCCTGATATTTCTGTATATCTCCCGCACCCATAAATACCAGCACGCTATCCTTGTGGTTTTGTAATACTTTCACTTCTTCCAACTTTAAGATCTCACTACCTGCAATTAGAGCCTGTAAATCATCAATAGTCAGACTCGATTCTTTTTCACGTGCAGAACCAAAGATATCACATAAATAAACGGCATCTGCTTGTGAAAGTGATTGGCCGAATTCTTTTAAGAAAGTTTTAGTCCGGGAATACGTATGTGGCTGAAAAATAGCGACAATTTCTTTATTCGGGTATTTCTTACTAGCAGCTTCAATCGTTGCTTCAATCTCTTTTGGATGATGAGCATAATCATCAATCAATATTTGGTCCTGATAATTTTTTTCAGAGAATCTTCTTTTTACTCCTTGAAATGTCACCATTTTCTTAATATCCTCTGGATTCATGTCTTCATATTGGCAGATCGCAATAACAGCCAATGCATTTAATATGTTATGTGTACCGAAACCATTGATTTGGAATGTATCATAATAATCATTACGAACATGGACATCAAAGGTTGTTTTCTCATCTTCCACGCGGATGTTCTTTGCTTGGAAATCATTGTTCTCATTTAATCCATAGTAAACTACCGGTACTTTTGCCTGGATTGATTGCAAATACTCATCATCCCCGCAAGCAACAATACCTTTCTTAACATTATCAGCCATTTCTTGAAAAGATGAATAAACATCTTGAATATCAGCAAAGTAGTCAGGATGATCAAAGTCAATATTTGTCATAATCGCATAATCAGGATGGTATGCTAAGAAATGTCTTCTATACTCGCAAGCTTCAAAAACAAAATATTGGCTGTCTGCATTACCACAACCTGTCCCATCACCAATTAGATAAGATATTGGATAAGTTTCATTTAACACATGTGCTAATAAACCAGTCGTTGAAGTTTTTCCATGTGCGCCTGTTACAGCAATACTAGTGTATTTCGTTAACCATTCACCTAAGAAATCATGATACCGGTAGAAAGGCAAACCCAGCCTCTTGGCTTCCTTAATTTCCTCATGGTCATCTTTAAATGCATTACCTGCAATAATAACTAAGTCATCTGTTATATTTTCTTTTGAAAAAGGTAAAATAGGGATATTTTTCTTTTCAAGTGCTTCTTGTGTAAAAATGTGCTTCTCAATATCTGAGCCTTGCACATTCAGTCCTGTATCAAAAAGAATTTGAGCTAGTGCACTCATACCAGTTCCTTTAATACCAATGAAATGGTAAACTTTCATAAAATGAACCTCCAAAATATAATCATAAATAAATTCAACGATCAAAACCGTTACTTAATGTTTTAATATACATCCTTTTTTAGTCTAAATCAAAACTGTTATCTCATTCTATTCAACAATATCTCTAATTGTTCTTCACTCATCAGAAAAACAAGGCTTGTCATCTGAAACTGAACGACAGTTCGTATTTGGTATATAAAAAATACCTCTGTCTATCATAAAGGAATATCTTATATTGAACAAGTGCCAAAGAAGACAATGGGGAAACCAGTTGAAGTAAACGTGACTTTCAAAAAATTAAGAGTACATATTATTATAGTCATGTCGATTAATTAATACTTCCCTTTGTTTGCTGCCATTTTGCCCGGAAATAATGCCATCCTGCTCCATTGAATCAATTAACCGTGCAGCACGATTATAGCCAATTTTAAATCGACGCTGTAACAATTATGCACTCGCTCCATTATGTTCCATAACAAAGTCAATCGCTTCATCATATAGTTCGTCAACCTCTGCTGAGGAGGATACTTGTTCAATTAATTGTTCCTGCTCAAACAAATAATTCGGTGCTGCCATCTTTTTCACATAATTTGTTATTCTTTCTATCTCTTCATCAGAAACAAATGCACCTTGTATTCTTTTTAGTTCCCCGGAACCATTTTCTATAAATAGCATGTCGCCTTTTCCTAATAACTTCTCCGCTCCTGCCACATCTAATATTGTTCTGGAATCCACTTGTGAGGAAACACTAAAAGCAATTCTAGTCGGAACATTCGCCTTAATCAGACCAGTGATAACATCAACAGAAGGTCTCTGGGTCGCAATTAATAAATGGATTCCGCAAGCCCTTGCTTTTTGGGCGATACGGCAGATGGCATCTTCCACATCCTGGGGAGATGTCATCATTAAATCTGCTAATTCGTCAATAACAATGACTAAATATGGCAATTTATCTCCAGGTCGATTTTGGCGGTCCATTTTTTCATTATATCTGGAAAGATCTCTTACACTTTCTTTCACAAATTTCTGATACCTTTCTTCCATTTCATTAACTGCCCATTTCAACGCAGAGGTAGCTGCCTTTACATCTGTTATTACAGGGGCAACTAAATGCGGAATATCATTATATGGTGTAAGTTCAACCATTTTAGGATCAATCAGCAGAAACTTAACTTCTTCATGATTTGCTTTATATAATAAACTTATAAGAATGGTGTTGATACAAACACTTTTTCCTGAACCCGTCGCTCCAGCGATTAAGCCGTGCGGCATTTTTTGCAGATCTGTTACAATTGGCTGGCCTTCAATGTCCGCACCTAAAGCAACAGTTAACGGTGAATTTGGCTCTTGAAAAGTAGTTGATTCAAGCATTTTTTGTAAAAAGACAGGTTGAGACACATCGTTAGGCACCTCAATTCCAATCGCATTTTTCCCAGGGATTGGTGCTTCCATCCGAATATCTTTTGCTGCTAAATTCAACTTAATATCATCACTCAAGTTCTTGATTTTACTCACTTTCACACCTGGCTCAGGCTGAATTTCAAACCTGGTAACAGATGGACCTTGTGTTGCTCCTATTACTGTTGCTTTAATATTAAAATGGTTTAAAGTTAATTGCAACGTTTCTGATTGCTGTTTAACCCAATTAGATTGCTCCAGAACAGGTTGACTTGGTGTGTCATTTAACAAGTGATAAGGTACCTTTTTGGTGATAACGGCTTGTGTATTTTGTGAATGTTCGAGTTGTTTCGAACGTTCCAGCATTTTTCTTTTATCTCGCGGTGTCATCATCACATTTATCGGTCGTTTGGTAATTTTATTTCTTTCACGTTCTGGCTGATTTGCCGCAGACCTTTCTTCTCTTTGCTTATGTACATGCTGAAATTGCTCTGATTCAGAGGCATGATACAGACTTGATTCCGGCTCATCCAATTTTATATGTTCCTCGTTTGCTTCGTTGTTCTCTTCATTTTTGTCTTTCCTTATCTGCTCACTTGTTGGTAATTGGCTTTCATTCGCGATAAATTTACTGTGTGTTTCTCTTTTTATATCCTTTATCTCATTATTTACTTCTTTCATCTTTGCTTTACTGTCTTGTTCGTGTATCTCAATTTCGGCTTTACGGTTTGTTTCTCTAACCGATTCTTCTCTCTTATTATCATTTACTTCGATATTTTGTTTTTTCACTATTTTTTCCAAGTTAAAGCCATGAATTGGTGATGGTACATGGCTGACAGTGAATGGTTTATTTAATGAAACCTCAGTGGTATCTTTTTTTAGTTGTGCTGTTTCATTGCGCTTTATTTTTTCACTATTTTTCTTATTCTGATGATAGACTGGCTGAATATTTTTTGGGTACTGATAAGCTATTTTTGTCTCAATTGATTTCGCACCATACAATCGGCTGTTCTCTATATTATGATGAATTTCTTTCATTTCTTTGATTTCTTCCACTTCAACAGAATCATCTTCAAATAAATGGTCCCATTTATTTTTAATGTTTTTCCACATCGTACTTCACTCTCACTTCCTGCATATATAAATGGTACGATTTGTTTTTCTATCCATATCATTTTATCACGAATCCGCAGCTATGAATAGTTGCCATAAGAAATAACAAGGAAAAGAAAAACCTCTGTCAGATGACAAAGGTTTATACTGCAAACTCTTTTCCTGTTTTTGTATCTTGCGGCAGGACGTAAATCCCCTTTTCTTTTGGTGCGTTTGGCAGGCCTAATTCTTTTTGAGAACAGATCATACCAAATGAATCTACTCCTCTTAAATTAGATGGCTTGATTTCCAATCCGCTAGGCATAATCGCCCCAATTTTAGCAACGACTACCTTTTGATCCTTATCCACGTTTGGTGCGCCACAAACGATTTGCAGCTTCTCAGTGCCTACATCCACTTGACATACACGAAGTTTATCGGCATTCTCATGCGGTGCTATATCGATAACATGTCCAACAATAAATTTTGGTGATAAATCGATGTCTAAAGTACCTTCAACATCATTTTTCTTAAAAATCCCTTGTAGTTCCTCTAACAATTGCTCATCTAACTTCAATTTGCCGTTTTCTAATGTGGAGAAATAGGAAGAAGCTTGAAAAAGATTATAGCCAATTACTTCCTTCGTCTCATTATCGATTATTTTCACAACATCATTATATGTCTCATAAGTGAACTTAGCATGATCAATTGATTTTAGGGGAATCAGTAAAACATCCCCAATCCCTTTATTATTATAAAATACGTACATTAACTCTATTCTTCCTTTCCCTATTTATCTTTTGGTTTATTTTTTGCAAGGATAAAGACTGGTTCCAGTTTCTTTTCATCATAGACAAACGGCAAGGAAGTAATCGGCACACGTCCGTCCGCAAAAAACTTCATTGTCATTTGTGCTATTATATCGTATCCTGTCTGGTTCTGTATATCAGCCACAATTAAAACATCCTGATGCGGGACAGCTACAAGCAATTCGCCTATCGCGTTAGCCTTCATTTCTTCCAGAAACGATTCGTTTAAAATACGACTGGCATCATAGCCATCTTGTGGTGAAATAAAATAGAAATCATTCTCAGCAACCGTATCTTTCTTTGGATCAACTGGTAAAGAGCGCACATTAAAAAGTGATATTTCCTTCAGCCTGTCCTTAGTCCATCCTTGTACCTCAAGCATTTCTTCATCAATAAGCTGGTAAGTTGAGCCTAAATCCAAAGCATAATAAACATTTGTTTCTGCTGTGTGTTCTGTGAATACTAATTTGACACCAGCCTTCGTTTTCTTTGGAAAAGATGTTGCACGAATGACAGGAAATATGTTCTTCTCTTTGCCATTCAAGTGATGCTCTTTGTTCATCATTTTTAATGATTCACTAACATGATAGTATAGCTCATCTAGTGCAGCTTCTCCTCTTTGTTCAAACTTCGCAATAACATTTGGTATCTTAATTGATACTCCTTGTTTGGAAGCCTCCCACTCTACGCGATAAGTATCTTTATCTCTTATAAATGACACTCGCCATCCATCTTTTTGAAAAAGTTTGTCTAATTTCTCTTTCATTTTTAATGTTGTCATTTTCATTTCTACGTCCTCCTTTTAGGAAGAAAACAATCAGCTACATTTTAGCATTTCCCATTGCGGGAAAGCAAGGAACATCAAATGAAAAGGAGCTTATCTTTATCGATAAGCTCAATTTATTATGAGAATAAATTTGTTAAGAAGGATTCAATTTCCTCTTTTGTTTTACGATCTTTACTAACAAACCTGTCAATTTCCTCACCTTTATCAAAAGCTAAAAAACTTGGTATACCAAATATGTCATATTCTGCACAAATATCTATAAATTGATCCCGATCTACGGAGATGAATTGGTAGCTTGAATACTTTTCCTCAATTTTTGGCAGAAAAGGCTCAATTACACGGCAATCTGGACACCATCCTGCTGTAAATAAGAAAATTACTTTATCTGATTTTGTCAATTGTTGAAATTGCTCTTCTGATTGTAAGTGTTCCATTGATATCTACTCCTCTAACTATGGTCTTCATATGCAATTGAATTCGCCATTTTCATCATCTGCTCTGCATCGTAAACCAGCTGGTCCATCTGACTGATTGTTGTTACCTTCACACCGCCAACACCAATTTGCAATTGAACAGAATGACTATCTTCTTCAATAATACTAATATAACTAAATCTGTTGTTATCTTCAAAAGACTCTAATTTTAACTGGTTGCCTGATTCCTGTACTGCCTGGTAATTCAAATTGCTCGTTTCATCCTCAAATGAATTATAGAAAAGAATATAGGTTTGGTTTTCGCGGGTAATGACTAGATTGTTTGATTTCTCTTCCTCTACCTCAAATCCTTCGGGCAAATATAAAGAAAAGTTCGTCACATTATGATTAGCAGATTGTTTTTCTTGCTGAAATTGTTCTTCTGCGATATCTACAGCTTCCTCTAAAACTTGCTCAGTTGGGACAATACTCCATACGCTGATTCCTATAAATGCAGCTAGCAATAATAAAATAACAACTAGCCCAGCCATTTCTTGTTTCATCGTATTCCTCCTGAAAATTTAGTCCTATTTTCCCCCTTTTTCCATCATACTTTGTTTTCTTTAGCAGTACAAGAGTTAAACCCCAACATTTCTGACTCCAGTTGGCCTTTCAGCAATCTAACGACATGAACAAACATCGTTTCTCTTGAAACCCAATGGTTGGTTAATATGCCAATAGCACCTGAATGTTGCCGGATATTTGCCACATTTGTGAGATCTTGCATAATTTTTCCTAGTTCGATACCATCATTTATTTTTTCTTCAATCGTTTTCGGTAATGGAATTCTCGCACCACTTGCTACGTAAACTCTTCCACCAGGAGATACTAATGCTCCCCAATTACATAAATAGAGCTGGTTTCTAATATAGGTTACTCCACCTTCTAAACCAATACATACTGCGTCCGGGTGAAGCACATGGCAATTTTGAGCACGGTTAATTGCACCTTCCATTGTTTCTTCGTCTGACATAGGCTGTTCCTTTATATTGGACGGTACTGGCTCACTCTTTACTATTTCAGCTCCGAAAACGGTCTGAACAGCCTGTCGTTTCGCTTTATTAGTTGAACCGATGATTACTTTCATCTTCTATTTATCCTTTTTCTAATATCGTATTAACAGTAGTTTGATCTGTAGCTCTTACTAACCGAACTAAAAGCTCTTTTGCTGCCGCATAATCGTCGACATGAATGATGGAACCATGTGTATGTATATAACGTGAGCAGATACCTATAACTGCTGAAGGAATACCATTGTTAGCTAAATGAACAGATCCAGCATCCGTTCCACCTTGAGAAATAAAATACTGGTAAGGGATATTGTGAGTTTCTGCTGTATCCAGAATAAACTCTCGAATTCCATGATGTGTAATCATGGAACGGTCAAATATTCTTAACAAAGCTCCTTTGCCTAATTGTCCGAACTCTTTTTTATCACCTGACATGTCATTTGCCGGAGATGCATCTAATGCATAGAAAATATCTGGCTTAATAAAGTTTGCAGCAACTTTAGCTCCCCGCAAACCTACTTCCTCTTGGACGGTTGCACCTGAATATAATTGATTGTTCAGCTTCTCATCTTCTAGTTCTTTTAATAATTCTATTGCTAAACCACAGCCGTATCTGTTGTCCCATGCCTTTGCTAGTATTTTCTTATTATTTGCCATTGGAGTAAATGGAGAAACAGGAATAATAGATTGTCCTGGCTTTATTCCCATTTTTTCTGCATCAGCTTTATCGTCTGCTCCTACATCAATCAGCATATTTTTTTGTTCCATCGGTTTTCTTCGCTCTTCTGCAGTTAAATTGTGAGGAGGAATCGAGCCTACAATTCCGATAACTTTGCTTGTTGCTGTATAAATTTCAACTCTTTGCGAAAGCAGTACCTGAGACCACCAACCTCCCAATGGCTGGAATCTGATCATACCATTTTCCGTAATTTGTGTTACCATAAATGCCACTTCATCCATATGACCTGCTACAAGCACTTTAGGCCCTTCCCCATTTTTGACTCCAAATACACCACCTAAACGGTCTTGTATTACCTCATCTGCATATTTGCGCAGTTCCTGGCGCATAAACTGACGCACATCACGTTCATCTCCTGGTGCTCCAGGAAGCTCTGTCAGTGTCTTAAATAACTGCATTGTTTCTTGATTCAATTTCAAACACCTTCTTTTATTGTTTTTTTTACTATAACACTTTTTTCATGTTAGTAAAAATACTTGCAATTTGTGATTGTTTATTTTTAAACTATAGACATATTATATGTTTTGCTAATCTGCATATAGAGGTGAATAAATTGAAAATGAAGCAAATGTTGGCAGCTGCAGGTATCGGATTTTTAATTGGCTATGCAATAAAGACAAGGCAAGAAGAGTTATGGATGAAACCAGAGGTTGTCTTGAAAATGACGAAGAAAAAGTTTCAACAACATTATGATGTTAGTGGTTCATGGATCTATATGAAACGTGAACAAATATATCTGAATGAACTGAACTATGAGGTCTATCACGGCGGGATAACGAAACATATTGATGGTAATCATATTCCGTTAGAATTTTTTGTAGATGCTAAAACAGGTACAATAATTAAAACAAAATCACAGGACTCCCGCTAAAGCAAAAAAAACTGCCGACTCCAGGCAGTTTTTTTATGTGAAAGTCACAACAGCACGGTAGATAGGTTGTCCTTTTGCTGAGAACTTCTCTTCATATTCCGTCATAATATTCGTCGGATCTTCCATTGCATGTAAATCAAGAGATACCTCTTCTAATCTGCATCCAAATTGCGAAAAACTTACAAGAGAATATTCGAATAATCCTTGATTATCTGTTTTTAAAACAAGCTTTCCATTTTCTTTCAGTATTGTCTTATAACTTTCTAAGAATGTTCGGTATGTTAAACGTCTTTTTTCATGCCGGTTTTTAGGCCAAGGATCGGAAAAGTTTAAATAAATAGTATCAATTTCACCAGGCTTAAAAATTTCTAACAAATCTTCTGCATTTTCATTAATTAAACGTATATTCTCACAGTCTGTTTCGTTCACTTTCTCAACAGCTGAAACAATTATACTTTTCACAACTTCCATACCGATAAAATTTGTTTCAGGAAATTGTTTTGCCATTCCGCAAACAAACTGGCCTTTTCCAGTTCCTATTTCTAAATGTATTGGCTGACTGTTGGAAAATGCACTTGACCAATTCCCTTTTCTGTCTGTTGGTGTTTGGTCAACAATATCTGCATTTTCTTTCAAGTAATCATCTGCCCATGGTTTATGCCTTGCTCTCATAAAATTACACCCTTCTTATCAACAGTTTTTTGCATTTTCAAATTCCGTTCAAAAACGAATCAGTATAGTTTTCTACAAAAAGTTAAAGCTATAACTGAGGTGATGAAATATGACTTTAAACGTACAACACCAATTAGAGCTCCTGCATGACTTACTGAGTTTACATGCAGAAGAAGGTTGTGGAAGTAACGCTGAATGTGAACAAATCGCCAGGCTGATTCATTCCATTCAACAACAAAATGCCTTACATTTTCCATTATCTCAACATATGGAAAATATAAGACAGTACGGAGTAAATGGTGCAAATTCTTCTGAAATGGAACAACATATTTTACGTCACCAGGCATCCTTTAATCAATGGCTGCAATCAATCAAAGATTCCAATTACTAACTTGGTAAAGAAGCTGATTTAATTCTCTGAGGTGGGAATTAGCTTCTTTCTCCCTGTTTTGCTTTACAGACCAAGCGTAGCCAACGATTTCATCGATGATTAAATACCAGTGAACTCTTTGCATCAGATGATGACTATTTTCCATGCCATAGTAACTTAGCCACAGATCCCAATCATCCTTCGGTATATAAGACTGCAGTATTCTGCCAATATCCATAGCTGGATCCCCAACACGTGCATTATCCCAGTCAATCAAAAACAATTCACCATTTTGGGAAAGCATCCAATTATGGTGATTAAGATCACAGTGGCATACAACTGTCTCGTTTACCGGCATTAAATAGGCACGAGTTTCCAAAAATTTATTAGCTTTGTATAACAGAAGAGAATCCTTCAGTTCATTCGTACTTTCGAAAATTTCTTTTACCATTGCTAAGCTGTTTTCAGGAGTAACTGTTGTTTTCTCTATTCTTAAAAGCATATCTAAAAGTTCTGAGGAATGGTGAATCTTGCTAAGCAATGAAGCTACTTTAGGATGCTGCATTTCTTCCACATTTAATGCTTTACCTTCAAGCCATTGTTGGGCAGTAACAACATCACCATTTTCTAAACGCTTTGTCCAGACTAATTTCGGTACAATTCCTTGTGCGGATAATACTGCTAAAAAAGGGGAAGAGTTACGTTTTAAAAACAACCGCTTATTATTTGATTGTGCGTAATATGCTGCACCCGTTGAACCACCAGCTGGTTCAATTGTCCAGTCATCTCCTAAAATATGTTCCACAGTTGTCACCCTCAATTCCTCACATAATCTATTAATTAATTATCATTTCGTATTGGTAGAAATAACTTTAGCTATTCCTATTAATTAAAATAGGGAATAGTAATAATAGATTACCGCAAAACTAGACATAATTTCAAGTATTAATTGATATTTTTCTAAAATTCATAGAAATTTTGTCTATTATTGTCTTCTTTTTTGTCTGTTTCTCTTTCCCATTCAGGTCGTCTGAAGGCTGTTGTTTCGCAATATTTGAGAATAGCATTAGCGACTTTTAATTGATTGTGTTTAAGAGGGGATGTTAAATTTTGTTTTTGATTCAGCCACTCTTCATATTCACCGCGACCAATATATTCCATTTGATATGGCTCCGCTTTATATTCTATATCATTTTTTCTTGACAGAACTGTTCTCTTAATCGGGAATTCCAATTGCTGGTTATTTAATATAGACCGAATTATTTTTTCTGTTCGCTTTAATGGAATAACAGGACTTAACACTTTAGACTGGATACCATTTTCTTCTGTAAACCAGACTCTTTCATCATTTGCTATAATGGTTTTCCTGGCAGTCTTCTCGAAGATTGTAATAACTTCAACCTCTAATGGGCTAATAACGATTATTTCACCATCTACTAAGTGATTTTTCAATGAGAAAACAGGATAATACAATAATAGATAATTATCAGGGATTCTCTGCAAGAAAAACTTCAGTAAATAATCTCTTTTATAACCTTGATCCAAAAATGACATTTCACTTATTGTGGTGGAGGCCCATTTTAGCTGAAATCCTAATAATTTATCCAAAAAATAATGTTTGAGTTCTAATTCACTCTCAGGTAAATACGTTTGCTCTTGTTCTTCCTCTTCATAATCATTATCTTTTTTTCGGCTGAATAATCTGCGCCAGTTGCTTTCTTCGCTAGATTCCTCTTCTTTTCCTCGTTCTATTTTCTTATTCTCTTGCTGATTCACCCACATTGACTTCATATTTTTCCAATTTTCTGTCTTTAAACGAGAGAATTGGCCGGGATAATGATATATGTCTGTTTCATACCGTGAAATATAGTTTTTTAACTTGATGAGCTGGGCCATTTTTCCACTCCTAATTGCTTGCTAATCTAAAAACAGCGATTGGCTCATATTTGATTTTGCTGTTCAAATTTATTTTATAGATCGCTACTTCTGTTATATCCATTTTTCTTTCCTGATAATCCTCTAAAATTGTTTGATCGAAATGCAGGTTTTTATCATGCCATTTCTTTGCCAAAGTAATATGTGGTTGGTAGCTTCTCGTATCTGTTGGCAAGCCTAATTCTTTACACTTGTCAGTAACTAATTGATGTAACTGTCTCACTGCCTGGGTTCTTTCTACATCTACCCACAATACTCTAGGCTGTACTGATTTGCCGAATGTTTTCAAATGGCCGATTGTTGTTGTAAACGCTGGAAGCTCTTCCATGCTCATTAAAGTTTCACTTAACTCTGTTATCTTATCCTGGCTGGTAGCACCAAGGAATTGTAATGTAATATGGAAATCCTGCTCATGAATCCATACTTTAAAAGGCAGCGACTTTGTTTTTATATTCTCCTGAATCTTATTTAGAAATTTTTTCGTGTTTTCATCAATTTTAACTGCAACAAAATAATGGGGATCCCCTTGTTTCATTTACAGCTCTCCTTATAAAAGTTTTTGGTGGGTCTCTTTGTCACAAATGACATATAATTCGGCATCATCAGGTATTTTCTTGTCTAACATTCGGTTGATATTCAATTTGTTCTTGTCTGCAACCAATGTAGCGCCATGTTGGAGTAAATCATTAAACGCATCACCGTATGTTGTCCACTCTGACTTTACCGGAACATAATACAGATCATCCCCTTTTGATCGCCTTAACAATTGGGAGAAGATATTGGATACACCTTTCCTGAATGCAGATCTTACAAATAAAGAAGAAATGGTTTCATCTGAAAGAATAAACTCATCCACATTCATGTATCGGAAATTTTTCAAATGTGTTTCTTGCATTATTTCTGCAATCGTATGAACGTTTGGAGCAATTGATTCAATTGTCGAGGCAATTAATAATGTTTGCCCATCTGCTAATTGGCCATTGCTGATATTATCATTTGCAAAAATTAATACAGATTTGGCTTCATTTATGTTCGCTTTTTCTAATGTAGCTTTCTCTGAAGCATTGCCTTTAATGTAAAAAACATTCGTGTCTAAAATTGGCGCTGTTTCCAATTGATCAATAATAATAATATCAATAGTATTATCTGTTGTAAGCATTTCTTTAATCGCAAATTTCGCCTTTTGCGACCAGCCAATTATTATATAGTGCCCCTTCCCGTTATACACAATATCACCTTCCTGTCTTTTCTTTCGGTATACGGCAAATGCGTCAATAATTTTTCCTATAACTATACCGATTAAACCAATACCGAATATGTATAAAAACAAACCAATAATACGTCCAAATACAGTTACCGGATAAAAGTCTCCATAACCCACTGTAGTTACCGTTGTCATGACCCACCAGAAACCATCAAATATTGTAGGGAAAGTTTCCGGTTCTGCTAAAACAATAATAACAGAAGTAAAGATCACCAATAGAATACTTGAAATAAATAAAAAATAATTAGAGATATGAATTGTTTTTCTAAATAATAACTTTAGAAGGTACATAAAAGAATCACCCCAAAATTTTAATTGTCTGTAAATTCTTAATTTAAAAACTAGATAAAATAATAAAACAAGTGTAAAATATAAGTATCAACTTGAATATGCTTTTATATGGTTACCGATAACTTTTAAGGAGTGATTCTTTGAGTCAATCAACCACCCGCATGCTATCTCGTGCCAAAGCCGTTTATTTATTTATTAAAGAGAATGGGGCTGTCAGCACTGGTGATATAGCAGAAGAATTTGGTATTACAGACCGTACAGCACAACGAGATTTACATTTGTTAGCTTACAACGGGCTTGTCAATAGCCCAAATCGGGGACGTTGGGAAATCACAAAGAAAAAAGTAAGAATCTCTTAGTAAGGAAGCTATATTTTTAAACGTATATATTTGTTAACCAGCATCTATTATGCTGGTTTTTTACTGTTCGCTTATTTCTTCAATGAATCTAGCTCATCGTTTGTCAGTTGTCTATACTTCCCTTTTGGCAGATTTTCATCTAATGTTAATGACCCCATTGAAAGCCTCTTTAAATAGATCACTTTTTTATCAACAGCTTCAAACATCTTTTTTACTTGATGGAACTTTCCTTCCGTTATAGTTACCTCTATTTCAGAAATGGTATCACCAGATAAGATAATTAAATCGGAAGGTTTGGTAACATACCCGCCAATATCGACTCCTTTTTTAAATTCATCGATATCAGCCTTGGTAACCAATCCTTCAATTTTGGCATAGTATTTCTTTCTCACATGTTTTTTAGGTGATAATAAATCATGTGCTAATTGTCCATCATTTGTAATTAATAACAGGCCTTCTGTATCTTTATCCAGTCTGCCTGCAGGAAAGGGATTTAAAAGCTTATCCTTTTCTTCTAAAAGATCTAAAACAGTCTTTTGCATGGCATCTTCTGTTGCGGATAAATAGCCAGGCGGTTTATGCAGCATAAAATAAATAAATTCCTGGTATTCGACTTTTTCTCCCTTACATGTAATGATATCAACCTCAGGATTAACTGTGATATCTGCCTTTTTTACAATAACTTCATTTACTTTTACCTGTTTCTTTTTAATTAACTGCTTCACATCTTTTCTGCTGCCAAACCCTGTATTTGCGAGTAATTTATCTAGACGCAAGTTCATCCTCCTATCGATTAAATATTCGATCAAGTATTTTTACCCGTCTGCCTACAATTCGTTCAAACAATGTGGAGGTGTAACCAAGATACATATAGATTCCTCCGCCAATCACTACACCGATAATTGCAATAATAAATGCCTCTATTCGGCCATCCTCGTATGTTATAAAGAAACCGAACAGCCATTTTACAAGTAAAAGTACTACAGACATAATTATAGTAAATATAATCATTAATGTTGACAACTTAATAAATCTTTTGTAAGAAAGACTTAGTGTCATTCGAATTTTCCAAAGATTCATTGCAACGGCAATAGTTGTAGCGATCATTGTTGTAATAATGGCACCTTTTGCTTGAAATGTTTGGATCATAATGGAATTCAAAAGTAACTTTATAAGGATACCTGCTGAAAGACTAATTAATGTAAATTGTTGCTTTTCAATACCTTGTAATATTGCAGCAGTAATTGTAAAGAATGCAAATGTTAATGCTAGAGGAGCATACCATGCAAACAATTTCCCTGTGATCTCAATTTGGTCACCACCAAACAAACCAGTATATATTTCATTAGCAAGAATAATTAAACCCAAAACAGCTGGTAATACAAAAAACATAATAATTTGGATCGTCTGATTGACTTGTTGTTTTACAAGTTCTAGTTGATTTTTTTGAAATGCTTTAGTTATTTCAGGAATCAGAGCAAGAGATAAACCTGTCGCAATCGTAACAGGAATTATAACAAGCTTGTGTCCTTGTACATTAAAACTGGAATATGCTATGTTTGAAATATCCTCTAATCCAATCTCTGCCATTGCGTGCTGGAATGTGTATTGATCTATTAATTGATACAAGGGTGTGGCTATTCCAACTAGAACAAAAGGCCCTGCATACGTAAACAACTCAGAAAGCAGGTCTTTTTTTGGGATTTCTACTTTGTGTTTTTGTTCAACAACTTTTCGATTGAGATGATTTTTTCGCTTCATCCAATATATTGCTAAAACAATCCATGAAGCAATTCCACCAACAAAAGCTGCAAATGCTGCAAAACTGATTGCTGTAGAAATATCGTTATATACCGTCATTATGAAAAATACTGCAATTAATAAAAACGCAATACGAATAATTTGTTCCACTACTTGTGATACAGCAGTTGGTCCCATTGATTCATTCCCTTGAAAGAATCCTCGCATGATAGACATACTCGGAATAAGAAGAAGAGCAAAACTAACCATTTGTAAACTGCTCACAAGGTCTTCCTCTGTTATTTCACCCTCTGTTCTGGGATCCCACATCATTTTAGCAATAAAATCTGCACCTAAGTACATAATAATAAAGGAGACTATACCCGTTATTATCATCATGATAGTACCTAGTCTAAACATCCTCATACTTGTATAGTAATCATTTAGTGTATTATATTTTGAAACAAATTTAGAGACAGCTAATGGAACACCTACTGTAGATACGCTTAATAATATAGTGTATGGAGTATAAGCATATCCGTATAAGGTCATTCCTTCTTCACCAACAAGATTCGTGAAGGGAATCATATAAATCATCCCTAAGAACTTCGATAAGAAACTAGCTCCTGTTAAAAGCATTGTTCCTCGAATAAAATTAGACCTTGACATGTTTTCACCTATATTCTTCATATTCATATAACGTAAACTATTTTATCATAACATTTACATGAATGTTATCGAAAGATGTCATTATAAGGTATTAATTGTTGTTTTACTCTTATTACATTATAGTTTATTATGAAAAAGGAACAGCAATAGAAATGAGGTTTATTTTATGACATATCAAGTTGTAGTCATCGGCGGTGGTCCATCTGGTTTAATGGCAGCTATCGCTGCAGCAGAGCAAGGTGCGAAAACATTGCTTATAGATAAAGGAACAAAATTAGGAAAGAAGCTGGCAATTTCAGGGGGAGGTCGATGTAATGTCACCAATCGCTTGCCAGAAGAGGAAGTTATAAGGCACATTCCGGGTAATGGAAAGTTCTTATACAGTGCTTTTTCTACTTTCAACAATTTCGATATTATTGATTTCTTCGAAGGCCTTGGTGTTGGTTTAAAGGAGGAGGATCATGGCAGGATGTTCCCAATCAGTAACAAAGCACAAGATGTCGTTCAATCTTTACTCGATCAATTAGCGAATTTACAAGTTGAAATAAGAACAAAAACAACAGTGAAAGCTATTGACTATGGAGAGCAGTCACACACGATCATATTAGAAAACAGAGAAAAAATATCTACAAATTCTGTTATCATAGCAGCAGGGGGAGCATCTGTTCCTCATACTGGATCAACTGGTGATGCCTATCCATGGGCAAAAAAAGCAGGACATACAATCACAGAGCTATACCCAACTGAAGTCCCGATTGTTTCTAATGAGGGCTTTATTCGTAATAAATCCCTCCAAGGTTTAGCACTTAGAGATATTGCTTTATCTGTTTATGATGAGAAAGATAAAAAAGTAATTACACACAGGATGGACATGTTGTTTACCCATTTTGGTATTTCAGGCCCTGCAGTATTAAGATGTTCTCAATATATTGTAAAATTATTAATGAAAGGCCAAAAGTCAGTACGAGTCTCAATAGATTCCAAACCCGATCAAAAACAATCCAACTTACTGGAGGAAATAGTTAATATTATAAATAATCAACCGAAGAAAAGCTTGAAAAATATTTTAAAAGGGTATGTACCTGAACGGTTTCTGGATTTCATCTTAAAAAAGTGTGAAATTGATCCGCAAACAAATGGCGCAAATATTTCCCGGGAAAAGATTAATGCAATTGTCGATAATTTTAAAAGCTTTTCCTTTTTGGTCAATGGAAGTTTGCCATTAGAGAAAGCATTTGTAACTGGTGGAGGTGTTTCTATTAAAGAAATCGTTCCAAATACAATGCAATCAAAGCTTATGCACGGTTTATACTTCTGTGGAGAAGTTCTGGACATACATGGATATACCGGTGGTTATAACATAACAGCTGCTATGGTAACAGGAAGAGTCGCCGGAATGCATGCAGCTTGGGAGAGCTTAGGTTAAGCACTCACTTATCTAATTCGATGGTATACCGCATAATACTGCTTCAGTTTTATGCGGTTTTATCATATTCAAACAACCAATTATCATTTATAAATCAATTCAAACCGCTCACATACTACTGGTACCTTATAATGGAATTCTTCATTTATCGCTTCATATTCTCGTTTAAAGAAATCTTCATGGACCTCACGCCAATATGCTAAAGATCTATCCCCTTCACCTTCCAAATAGGCATGCTCTGCTTCAACTTCATTAAATGTTTTAATTTCCACAGTAGTTGTTTTCACTATTGCAATTGGTTCTTCATCACCATTCAGGATAATATTATGTAATCCGGGGTAAGGCAAAGCTTCTGAATACAGCTCATACAATCTGTAGTTGGATGTGGTTGCTGTTTTTTTACCTTCTATTACTAGCTTTCCTAACTCATCTGCATGGTGACTATTGCTTCCAAATCCCCATGCTTCATAAACATCTGGAGCAGTAGGATGTTCGGCTTTAAATCTGTTCCAATATGTTGCAATCTTTTCATGATTCATGTAATAACACTCCAATCTAAAACAATCTAATATGTCTGGACAAGTTTTGCCAAGAATTCTGTATGATAGATATATTATAACATTAAAAAAGCTTTTAGAGTTTCCTCTAAAAGCTTTTTTGTTTGCCTGGCAGCGTCCTACTCTTGCAGGGGCAAGGCCCCAACTACCATGGGCGCTGGAGAGCTTAACTGCTGTGTTCGGCATGGGAACAGGTGTGACCTCTCCGCTATCGTCACCAGACAATGTATAAGATTGTGGTATGATATACCATCAAAACTAGATAAGAAATATGGACAAGTATCAAACGATGTTAAATTTAGTTAAGTCCTCGATCGATTAGTATTCATCAGCTGCACATGTCACCATGCTTCCACCTCGAACCTATCTACCTCATCGTCTCTGAGGGATCTTACTCATTTACAT
>NZ_ML762425.1:441395-505040 GCF_009498735.1 Gracilibacillus oryzae | reverse complement strand
GAGAATGCCGTTCCTTCCCTTCAGAGGCCAGCAAGCGTAGCGCGGTAGGTACTTGACTAAAATTAAACATTTTTAGTCCAATTTATTGACATAGATCCATTATTCTTCATTAATCAAGTCATCTACTTTGCATCCAATTATTTTTGATATCTCATAAGCTGTTTCAAGAGTGATTTTTCTTTTCTTCGCATCGTATCTGGATAAGTTGTTTGGATCCATATTCAATTTGTTTGCTACTTCTCTTGCCGTAAAACCTTGCTTCCTAATTGTCTCCACTATCTTTAGATTCATATCTTCATCACCAATTACTAATTTCTAGACACAAAGCTTAATTCCTTTATATAAAATAAAAATATGCCATATTGGCATAGTACAAACTTTCTGTGCGTATCTATGTATTAAATCAAAAACATCAAAACAATACTCTTATTTCATTTTGTTAATATGCGTTAGAAATTATTGCTTGTCTATATCCTTTTAACGTTATTGCAGTAACATCGGAATGTTCATTTCATTGTTCATGACTAGAATATGCAAATGTATATGCATTTCTATATGCATAAGAGAGGAGAGGAGACAATGTTATTAGAAGCTGGAATTTGGATTGGAATAAGTACACTTATTCACTATGCATGGTTTCGAAAAAAGACGGAAAGAGAGAAGATTGACTTAGTGTTTAAAAATATTAAATATGGGTTTCAAGATCAACTACCTTATTATTTTAAAACAATCAAATCAGATACATGTAACACGTACATTTATCACTTGCCGTATGGTTTAATTGATGATCCTAAACTTGAAATCATCCTTCAAAAGACTCTTAATAGACCAGTTAAAATTGAGTTGAAGAATCAATTATTCATCAAGGTTTATCATGAGGATCTAAACAGTAAATACAATTATAAATTTATAAAATTAGATAATTGGCAGCTACCGATTGGTTATAGCCTAGGTGAGGAACTTATTTATCATGACTTTGATAAGATTCCACATATGACTGTTGCCGGTGCTACAAGGTGGGGGAAAACTGTATTCATGAAAAGTTTAATGACTCACTTTATCGAAAACCATCCTAATGATGTAGAATTTTTTATTCTCGATCTTAAGGGAGGATTATCTTTTCACCGATACGCTAATATAAAACAAGTGAAAGTTGTGGCTAGTAATTATAAAGAGTCAGCTTCAGCATTACAAATGGTCGAGCAGGAAATAAAACAGACCATGCAGCAGTTTAAATCTAATTACCAAGAAAATATATTAGATACGAAGATAAATAAACGTAAATTTATCATTATTGATGAAGCTGGAGAATTAGTTCCTAATAATAGCATGAGTGATGAAGATAAATTTAACGCTAAGATTTGCCAAAGAATTATGAGTCATATCGTGAGAGTATCTGGTGGTCTGGGTTACAGAATGATTTTTGGTACTCAATATCCCACTGCGAAAATTATGGATAATCAAATTAAAGCTAATTCATCTGCAAAGATTTCTTTTAAATTAGAAACTTCTACACAATCAAATGTAGCAATTGATCAAGATGGTGCAGAAAAATTAGAGTACCCGGGAAGAGCAATTTATAAAACCGTACACGAACATGTTGTCCAAACATTCTTTATTAACAGTGATGAAATGTGGAGACGATTAAGGAGGTATGAAGTTAATGATTCAGCAAGAACAAAGAAAGATCAGAGAAGAGAAGATATTGTTACGTTTGGCTGAACTTAATTTTGCTACTCGAGAACAATTACGAATCATCGAAGGGTTAGGGGGTGATCGAAACTCTCATAGAATATTGTATCAAATGGAAAAAGATAAATTATTGTCTTCTGTACGTTATGAAAAGAAGATTTACTTTCTTAGTAACCGTGGTAAAGAGCGTGTCGGAGTAACTCAAAGTAAACTTAAACGGGATAAGATTAAGCACACTCTAATGAGGAACGATTTATATATTAAGCTTGGTATGCCAGAAGGATGGAAGAAAGAAATTCCTGTTCATTTTGGCACAGAAACTTTAATTTCTGATGCTACTTTCCAACGTGCCGGACGTTATAGCTTTGTAGAGATAGACAATGTGC
Organism: Gracilibacillus oryzae; assembly: GCF_009498735.1. GTDB lineage: Bacteria > Bacillota > Bacilli > Bacillales > Amphibacillaceae > Gracilibacillus > Gracilibacillus oryzae. The sequence goes on along the minus strand of NZ_ML762425.1, from coordinate 502,962 downwards.
AAACAATGAAAACTAATTATGAAAAAATTAGAAAATACAGAGCATTATCAAATTTAATTAAGCAGCAATACAACCATGTTCCAACATTAATATGGTATTCACTTAGCGAAACTAGAAAAGAAAAGTTAAAAGATGCATGTGTCAAAAATGGACTCAAATTTAAAATATATTAAGGGGTGGGCAGTATGTTTAAAAACGCAGAGAAATTAAGCAAGTGTCTTGATCAGTTAATTAAGGTAACGGAAGAATTGGAGAACCAAGAGCGTATAGATGAGTTAGTCAATGTGATTCACCAGCTATCCATTGTGCATCAGAATGTTTTGGGAGATCTTATTAATAAGACAGTCGATTAAGATTGTCTTTACACAGGTAAAATCTACCTGTACTATTAAATTAAAACCATAAGGGGAGATTACGTTTGAAGAGAATTGTAATATTATTGCTACTTTTATTTTTAATCGCTTGTTCGAATAATGATTCAGTCGAAAAAGTTGCAGCAGATGATTTACAGAATAATACCGAGGTTGAAAAACCTTCTCAGAAAGAGGAAGTTAATCAGGAAGAAGCTGAAGTTGTTGAGCCAGAAGATAATAGAAGTCCAGAAGAGATTGAACGAGAAGGTGCGCTTATACAAATTGGAGATACAGCTAATGAAGATGGTGCTGGTAAAGTAGAACTTCTCAATATAGCTGAAATTAATGAAGTAATAGAGCAGGGGTCATTGAAGATTGACTTAATTAATGCGAAGGTTTTAAATAACTCTGAAATTCCACAAGACCTCATAAGTTATTTAACTCAGTTCGGTGATGTTAAGGATAGTCAGATTAATTATCTACAGATTCGAATGATTGTCGAAAATACTAGTGATCAGGATATTGTATGGGATGGTATCTCCACTTTGGTTACGGATAAAAAAGAACAAATTGATGGCGTATTAGATGATTTCATGATGAGTGAAGATAACTTATACTTTGGTATCGTAAAGAAAGAGCTTATCTTTAACTATATTTTAGATGATGCTGACATTAACAATGTGAGAGTTATATTTAGCCCAGTCCTTGATGAAAAGACATACGAAGAAATAGAGCCTTCTTTCGAACATGAGATTGTTTTTGAGTAAAGTGTGGCAACTGTTTTTCCGGGTAAATTAAAATCGAGTTTCTACCTATTATAATATGTTTATCGTTATCAAAATATAACAAAAAAAGGCTTGTCTTTTGCTTAAATATAACATACAATTATACCAACAAATACTAAATATTAAGGCGATAAATTACTTATATTACAACCCAACAAAGTTAGAAAGCTTATTAACATAAACCCTATTATACCAATGTGCTACACGGTCAGTGTTTCAAAGGCAAAACCGACGAATTCTGAGTTTATCGCAATGGTTGCAGACAGATTAAGACTTGAACATCGGGCATCATAATTTCATAATATTTCTCTCCCTTTCCAAATGTGTTTGGAAAGGGTTTTTTCGTCGTTACATAATAAAATATCATTGTTAGCAAAAATAAATGGGACAAAAAATTATCGATGAAAAGAATCTGGAGGACAACTGATAAAAAAGAAAGTTGTTTCGTCTTTTTTAGTAATGTTGCTTGTTTTATTGATTCCAAAAACAGTATTAGCTTCAAGCAGCTATTATGTAAAACATGGTGATACATTATGGAAGATATCAAAGAAATATAAAATGAGTTTAACAGAAATAATTGAAATAAATGAAGAAATAAGTAATCCTGACAGAATTTATCCAGGCCAAAAAGTTATCATACCAAGCATCGATCAAGTCAAGAGGATGGAACATCAAGATATACAACTGACAAATCAAGAGAGAGCAAAATATGGTTTACCTCCATTAAAGCCGAATTGGCAATTATCAAGAGTTGCTCGATATAAGTCTGAAGATATGAGTATTAATCAGTATTTTAGTCATAGTCCTACTTATGGATCTCCATTTCATATGATGCAAGATTTTGGTGTTTCCTATCGTTCTGCAGCAGAAAATATTGTCAAAGGACAGCAAACACCGCGACAAGTTGTACAAGCATGGACGAACTCCAGTGGACACCGAAAGAATATCTTGAACGGGAACTTTATCCATATTGGGGCAGGTTATGAGTAAAATAGAGATTACTGGACCCAGATGGTTCTTTCTAAATAATTGGGGTTACAGCTCATATATCGTTAAAATTAAGCGTGTACAAGACGCTAACTTGCTAAACGCCGACATTCTCCAATATAATTTCATTTATAGCCAACTTTTATTTAACAAAATGTTCTGAAATATGATAATATTTTTATTGGTATAAAAATAATTATTGGAGAGGTTATAAGATGAAAGTAGCTAAATTTGGAGGTAGTTCAGTAGCAAATGCTGAACAATTACGTAAAGTAGCAAATATTATTCAAGATGATCAAGATAGAAAAGTAATCATCGTATCTGCACCCGGAAAGCGTTTTTCAGAAGATACGAAAGTTACAGACCTCTTGATTGAGATGGGTGAAGCATTCTTAAATAGTGATCCATATGAAGACAAATTAGAGGTTGTCTTAAATCGATTTAAAGACATTACCTCTGAATTGAATATCTCAGAAGATGTTATTGCTGAAATCAAACAAGGAGTTTTGGATATATTTGCTTCTGACAGAAGTGATGATCTAAAAATGGATGCAATTAAAGCAACAGGTGAAGACTCGCTGGCGAAAATATTAAGTGTATATTTGCAATCACTTGGTTTGAAAGCTGTATATTTAAACCCTAAAGAGGCGGGGATCTTTGTCAGTGATAATCCGGGAAGTGCACAAATCTTAGATGAAAGTTACGATCAGTTATACAAACTTAGAGACCGTGAGGAAATTGTCATTATTCCTGGGTTCTTTGGTTATACAAAGGATGACAAACTGATTACGTTTTCCCGTGGCGGATCCGATATTACCGGTTCGATTGTTGCAGCAGGGGTAAAAGCAGATTTATATGAGAATTTTACAGACGTGGATTCTGTGTATTGTGTAAATCCTAATATCGTATCAAATCCGAAAGAAATTACCTCACTAACATACAAGGAAATGCGCGAATTGTCATATGCAGGTTTCTCTGTATTTCATGATGAAGCGCTAATTCCGGCATTCAAAGCAGATATTCCTGTTTGTATTAAAAACACGAACAATCCTTCTGCAATGGGTACAATTATCGTATCAAAGAAAGAACCGCAGCCTAATCCTGTTGTAGGTATTGCAAGTGATACAGGTTTTGTTAGCATTTATATCAGCAAGTACCTGATGAATAGAGAAATTGGATTCGGTCGCAAATTGTTAACTATTCTGGAAGATGAAGGGATTTCTTTTGAACATACACCGTCTGGCATTGATGATATTTCTGTTATCATAAGAGAATCTCGAATGACACAAGAGAAAGAAGAAAGAGTTGTTGCCAGAATCAAGGAAGAACTTCATCCTGATACCGTACATATTGATCGTGATTTAGCGTTAATTATGGTCGTTGGTGAAGGGATGGATAGTACAGTTGGTTTAGCAGATAAGGCAACACATGCTTTTGCAAAAGCGAATGTAAACTTGGAAATGATCAATCAGGGGTCTTCTGAAGTATCGATGATGTTTGGTGTCAAAGCATCAAAAGTAAATGATTCTGTTAAAGCACTATATGAAATGTTTTTTGAATAATCAGTATTAACAATATTTCCTGTTCATTAGTAAAGTTTCGTTTTCCAGTGAAAACTAAATTAAAATGACAAAGAAAAGGCGGAAAAATGACAGATCAATGATTAAATCTGTTATTTTTTCCGCCTTTTATTAATTGTCGTTTTTTATCTCGGTGTAAAATGAATCCTCCGATAAAGAATAGCCCACCGATAAATAAGAGAAAACCAATAATAAATTGCACAACTATATGGAAGAATATTGCTGTTAACTCCCCGAAAAAAGCATCCCTCATTAATTTAATTCCATAAGTCGCTAAAACCGCAGGCAGAACTAATAGCAAAAGCGCAACTAATCTCATAATAGAACCCCATTCTAAACAATTTCGCTCAACAAATACTATGAGTAGTATAGCATAATGGTAATATATATCGCAAAAAAAGTTCTAGCTTGCTAAATGTTGCATAAAATTATATCATGAATGTATGCAAAAAGATGCAGGGTGTGATAATGTTGTTTGCAAATGATGGTCAATTCGATAATATAACTAGTGAAACTATTATAAAAAACTTTCCGTTCGGTTTGTTAATCCTTAACGGGAGCAAACAAATAGAGGAGATAAATGAGCATGCAATAAATTACATGGGTATTGATAAAAACACTCCGTTAATTGGAGAGTCTTTATCAAGGTTCATGAGTCTGGACATGGTAGAGTCCGTTTGGCAACAAAGAAAAGTTGTTTTTCGTACAGAAACCCTATTGAATAATGGTGAGAAGGTCTTCTGCACATACAGCCCTATTCTGGATAAAAAGGGAATAACAATCAAGACATTCATAATTATCGAGGAATATGATTCTTTTATAGAAAAAGTACGGGAACAAACAGATCACTATCCTATGACAGAGCTGATCCCGTTAATTGCAGAATATTCTCCAGATGCGGTTTCTTTTATTTTACCTAATTTCGAAAAATCTTATTACAACAACAAATGGAATTTGCTTGTCGAACAAATGTGTAAATATGAAAAGAACGCTCGCACCGAACTTAATATGGTTCTGGCCCAAATTGTAAAAGATACAATAAAACAGAGACGCAAAATCATACAAGTTGTCACAATAGGAAACAATTTAGAGATTGAAATAACTTCAAAACCAATTATTATTTCCGGCAAATTATATGGTTGTTTTCAAATGATTAAAGATTATAAGGAAGTCAATAAGTATAAAAGACAGTACCAGCTGGCAACATCGATCATCAGGAAATTAGAGAAGAGTTATCTAATGGATGATCTTGTTGGTGAGTCCTTTGAAGTAATAATGGCAAAGAAACAAGCAATACTATATTCAAATATGAATGTACCTGTTTTTCTTAAAGGCGAGCAAGGAACTGGCAAAGAATTAATGGCCAGAGCGCTGCATTTTGATAGTAAAAGAAAGGAATACCCCTTTAAAATAGTACGAGTAAATGGGAAAGAAGAGAATTTAGAAGCTATATTGTTTGGAGAAGGTTCTAATAGTGGTATTTTGCAAGAAGTAAGGAAAGGCACACTATTCATCGATGAATGTATGGCTTTTCCTAAGCAGATTCTTAACCGGATTGCAGAGAGAATCGAAAATGATACGGCTGATGATTTATTTCAATTGATTGTTTCTACAAGTAATCTGGACGAAGCACTTCCAAGAAGCTTATTTTTCGATTGGATAAGCAGATATCAAGTAGAACTTCCCCCATTAAAAAAGCGAAAAGAGGATATAGAACTGTTAACAGGTCATTTTATCGAGCAATATAACAGTAGATATAAGACAAACATACACAGCATTGATAAAGACTTACTTACTTTATTCCAGCAGTATGACTGGCCTAAAAATATTGCTGAGTTAGAGAGCCTGATCGAAAGTGCTGTATTGAAAGCTGATTATAGCGAAACAGTCCTTAGGAAAGAGTTATTACCCGCTCACCTTTTTTCTGAATTAGAAAAGAAGGAACCAACCTTCTCAGAAGGAATGGAATTGCAGCAGGCAATTGATTCATTTGAGAAGGATTATATTAAAACAACATTGGAAAATAATCATTTTAATAAAACAAAGACTGCAAAACAATTAGGCATATCAATTAGAAGTCTTTATTACAAAATGGATAAATACCATATGGACAGGGGGAGCTCATGAGTAATCGGACGTTTCGAATTTTAGTTATTAATCCATTGGTTCATTCAACCAAAATAGCCATTTATGAGAATGACCGTAACATATTCGAACAAGACATCTTGCTATTAGAACAAGAAAAAGATTTATACAAACAGATTGATTTTAGAATTACTTCAGTAACCGAAACCATTATAGATCTAGGATTGAATTTGTCATCAATTGATGCGGTTTGTGGCCGAGGAGGCTTACTCAGACCGATCAGTGGCGGAACATATCGTATCAACGACAAAATGATAAGTGATTTAATCAATGGGATAAATGGAACGCACGTTTCTAACTTAGGTGCAATCATAGCATATAATATTGCGAATAAATTAAATGTAAATGCCTATATAGTGGATCCTGTGGTTGTAGACGAAATGACTTCTTTGGCCAAAGCAACAGGAAGACCTGAAATTAAACGGAAAAGTATTTTTCATGCACTAAACCAAAAATTTGTTGCAAGGGAACTGGCAAAACAGTTAGATAAAAAAGTCGAAAACTTAAGTATGATTGTCGCTCATTTAGATGGTGGAGTAACTGTAGGCGCACACTTTCATGGCAAGGTGATTGATGTAAATAATGGTTTGGATGGAGAAGGACCATTTTCGTTTGAACGTTCTGGAAGTTTACCTAACAACGAACTAATCAATTTAAGTGTAGAAGCAGGCAGACAGATGCAGCAATTAAAACAAAAACTGATCCATCAAAGTGGTTTAAAGGCGTACTTAAGAGTAAATCAAATAAGTGATGTGATCAACCTTGTACAGCAAAAAGACACAGAAACGATGGAAGCTCTTGGTATTATGGCATATCAAGTAGCAAAAGAAATTGGGAAAATGGCGGCAGTTCTGGAAGGGGAAGTTGATGCCGTAATTTTAACAGGTAATCTGGCGAAGATGCATTATTTAAATAGTCGGATTATAAATAAAGTCAGCTGGATTGCAGATGTATTTACTTTTCCTGGTGAAAATGTGCTTTTAGCGTTAGCCAGAGGTACTTTAAGAGTTCTGGAAGGCAAAGAACAAGCGAAAGAATATGATTTTTAGCAAAAGTGAGGGATTTAAATGGCATTTGAGTATGACGTTGTCGTGCTTGGCGGCGGAACAGGCGGCTATGTAGCTGCAGTCCGTGCAGCGCAATATGGATTAAAAACAGCAATTGTCGAAAAAGATAAATTAGGTGGAACATGTTTACATAAAGGCTGCATTCCAACAAAAGCCTTGTTAAAAAGTGCAGAAGTATTCGGGATGGTTCAATCAGCATCCGATTTCGGAGTAGAAGCTGGACAACCGAGCTTTTATATGGATCAAGCAATCGAGCGAAAAGATAAGATAGTCGAAACGTTGCATCAAGGTGTTAAAGGGTTGGTTGCCACTGCAAAAATAGATATCTATGACGGCTTTGGACGTATTTTAGGACCATCAATCTTTTCGCCAATGGCTGGTTCTATTTCAGTAGAATACGATGATAACAGGGAAAATGATGTGTTAGTTCCCAAGAATGTAATTATCGCTTCTGGATCTTCTCCTAATCCTATACCAGGTATAGCAATTGATGGGGAAAAAGTAATCACTTCAGATCATGCAGTAAATATGGAGAAGCTTCCTGCTTCGATTATTATTGTGGGCGGTGGTGTGATAGGCGTAGAGTGGGCATCTTTCTATCAATCAGTTGGTGTCGACGTAACATTGGTAGAGGCTGCTGAAAATATTCTGCCAAATATGGACAAAGAGATCGCCAAAGAGATGAGCAAATATTTAAAACGACGAGGGGTTAAGCTGCATACTAGCACAAGTGTTGAGCCAGCCAGTTTAACGACAACAAATAGCAGTATTTCGATAAAATCCTCTGATAAGGAGCTTGAGTGGACAGCAGACCAATTGCTAATATCTGTTGGACGAAAAGCTAATGTTGGGAATATGGGAATAGATAACACGGATATCCAGCTCAACAATAACCACATCGATGTGAACGACTTTTTCCAAACGAAAGAGTCTCATATTTATGCCATTGGTGATGTGAATGGTGGTAAGCAGTTGGCACATGCAGCTACATATGAAGCGAATGTGGCTGTAGAACATATTGTTGGTAATCTGCCAACATTAATTCCACAAACTGACATTCCAGCTTGTGTATATGGTGAAATGGAAATTGCAGCAATTGGTCTTACAGAGTCTGAAGCAAGAGAGCAATATAATAATGTGAAAATCACAAAAACATCGATGCAAGCAATTGGTAAAGCACATGTTAATGGAAACAGTGCGGGCTTTGCCAAAATCATAATTGATCAAGATACAGATGATTTAATCGGTTTCCACATTATCGGAAAAGGTGTAACAGAGCTGATCGGACAAGTGAGTTTAGCGAAATACTTTGATGGATCAGGTTTGGAAATGTCAGAAGCAGTCAATCCGCATCCATCAATCTCAGAAATTATAAGTGAGGTTGCATTAGCAGCTGAGGGGAGGAAATTACATGGATAACGTGCAGGTAAGTAATGAACAGCATTTAGCAATGTATGAAGAAATGCTTTTAGCAAGAAGAATTGATGAAAGAATGTGGTTATTAAATCGGGCGGGCAGTATTCCGTTTGTAGTATCGGGGCAAGGTCAGGAAGTCATGCAAGTTGCTGCATCATTTGCGCTTGATAAAGAAGTAGATTATATTCTGCCATATTATCGCGATTTAGCTGTTGTATTGCATTTTGGCATGACAACTAGAGACATCTTTCTGATGGCATATGGGAAAGCGGAAGATCCTAACTCTGGCGGAAGACAAATGCCAAATCACTTCGGACAGAAAAAGAACCGAATTGTTACACAATCATCCCCTGTAACAACCCAAGTTCCACATGCGGCAGGAATAGCGCTTGCAGCAAAAATGGAAGGCAAGTCACTCGTTTCCTTTGCCACAATGGGAGAAGGATCTACAAATCAGGGAGATTTCCATGAAGGTTTGAACTTTGCTGGTGTGCATAAATTGCCTGCAATTTTTATGGTGGAAAATAATAAATATGCCATTTCTGTGCCTCTCAGCAAGCAAGTAGCTTGTGAAAATATTGCGGATCGCGCGATAGGATATGGAATGCCTGGCATTAAGGTTGATGGTAATGATCCTGTTGCAGTTTATCAGGCGGTTAAAGAAGCGCGCGATAGAGCATTAAATGGTGATGGACCGACATTGATTGAGGCAGAGTCCTATCGTCTTACACCACATTCAAGTGATGATGACGATATGACTTACCGTACAAAAGAAGAAGTGGATTACGAAAAGTCAATTGATGGCCTTTTGCAGTACAGAAAAAAATTAATGGAAGAAGGCATTTTAACAGAAGATAAAGAAAGAGAAATGGAAGAAAAGTTAAAACAAGAGATTAATGAAGCAACAGATTATGCAGAGAAAGCTGCAAGTCCAGATCCAAAGACATTGCAGGATTTTGTTTACAGTGAGGAGGGGTTTTAAATGGCAGTCTTGAATTATATTCAAGCGATAACAAAAGCACTCAAAGAAGAGATGGAGCGTGATGAGAAAGTTTTTATCCTGGGAGAAGATGTCGGGCCTCGAGGCGGAGTTTTTCGTGCAACAGATGGTCTGTATGAGCAATTTGGCGAAGCCAGAGTGCTTGATACACCATTAGCCGAATCAGCTATTGCAGGTGTCGGCATTGGTGCCGCAATGTATGGAATGAAGCCCGTTGCAGAAATGCAATTTGCTGATTTTATTCTGCCTGCTGTGAATCAGATTATGTCTGAAGCTGCCAGAATACGATATCGTTCCAATAATGATTGGGATTGTCCGATCACTATTCGTGCACCATATGGTGGAGGAGTGCATGGAGGTTTATACCACTCCCAATCCATTGAGGCTATTTTTGCTAATCAGCCTGGATTGAAAATTGTGATGCCTTCAAGTCCGTATGATGTAAAAGGTTTATTAAAGGCTTCGATTCGTGATCAAGATCCTGTTTTGTTTTTAGAACATAAAAGAGCTTATCGTTTGCTAAAAGAAGAAGTACCAGAAGAAGATTACACCATTCCAATTGGTAAGGCTGCAGTAAAACGTGAAGGCAGTGATGTAACGGTGATAACTTATGGTTTGTGTGTGCATTTTGCTAAACAAGCTGCAGAAAAACTGGAGCAGGAGGGAATCAGTACAGAGATTCTCGATCTGCGTACAGTGTACCCGCTTGACCAGGAAGCAATTATTAAGGCAGCTTCCAAAACTGGAAAGGTGTTACTAGTAACAGAAGATAATAAAGAAGGTAGCATTATTGGTGAAGTAGCAGCTATTATCAGTGAACATTGTTTATTTGATTTGGATGCACCAATCAAAAGACTGGGTGCACCAGAAGTGCCTGCAATGCCGTTTGCTTCTAAATTAGAAAAAGAAATGTTGATGAATTCGGACAAAATTGAAACAGCCATAAGAGATTTAGCAGAATTCTAATGGTAAGGAGTGTGAATGAATTGGGATTACAAAGAATTAATATGCCGCAGCTAGGAGAAAGTGTCACAGAAGGTACTGTGAGCACATGGCTGGTGAAAGCAGGCGATCATATTGAAAAATATGATCCAATAGCAGAAGTAATGACAGATAAAGTGAATGCAGAAGTACCATCATCCTATACCGGGGTAATCAAAGAGCTTGTCGCAAATGAAGGCGACACACTTGAAGTTGGACAACTGATGTGCTACATAGAAGTTGAAGGGGCGGAATCCGGTGAAAATCGTACCCAGCCTGAGAAGCCTGAAAAAGCACCAGAGAATAACGCACCTGCTGATAAAGATCAGTCAATGAAAAACAGATATTCCCCAGCTGTTATGCGCATAGCTCAAGAGAATGATCTGGATTTGACCCAGATAACAGGTTCAGGAAAAGGTGGGCGTATAACAAGAAAAGATGTCGAGAATGCTGTGAATAATAAAGATCAGGCAAGTAACCAGCCTAATGTGAAATCACAGCAGATTCCTGAAGAAAGTCAAAAAGAGCAAGTGGAAGATTTTACACCACCGATTATTCGGAGAAAGCCGATAAAAGTTAATGAAGGCGACCGGGAGATACCTGTGACAGGTTTACGCAGGACGATCGCGCAAAATATGGTCAGGTCTAAAACAGAAATCCCACACGCCTGGATGATGATTGAAGTGGATGTAACAAACCTAGTAGCTTACCGTAATGCAGAAAAAGATCAATTTAAAGAAAACGAAGGCTATAATTTATCCTATTTTGCTTTCTTCTTAAATGCAGTGGCCAAAGAATTGAAGAAATTCCCTGAACTGAACAGTTGCTGGGCAGGGGATAAGATTATCCAGCGAAAAGACATTAACCTGTCTATTGCAGTGGCACATGGCCATGAATTATATGTACCAGTTATCAAAAATGTTGATGAAAAAAGTATCAAAGGAATTGCCAAAGAAATTAATGAACTTTCAAGAAAAGCTCGAACAGGCAACTTGACCGCAGATGATATGGAAGGTGGTACATTCACAGTTAATAATACAGGATCATTTGGTTCGGTAGAGTCAATGGGTGTGATTAATTATCCCCAATCAGCCATTCTGCAAGTAGAATCCATTGTCAAAAGACCTGTTATCATTAATGATATGTTTGCAGCACGAGATATGGTCAATTTGTGCTTATCGCTTGATCATCGTGTATTGGATGGCGTGATTTGCGGTGCGTTTATGTCCCATGTAAAATCCATTTTAGAAAATATCTCAAGTGATACGACACCAATCTATTAATTGTCGAAAAAAGTGTTCCAATTTTATAATGAATCTCGTATACTTAATTGAGAAAAGAAACCCATCTTTGTTACAAATGGGTTTCTTTCCTGTTATTTTTTACTATCAATTTGATATGGTGTGGTTATAATGCAGGGAATTCTAAAAGTTACCTATGATATGTTCATGATTTGTTTAGTTATTTTAACAATCTTAACATTATGGACTGATAACCAGGTAAACTCTCCAATAAACTGGCTTGTCTGGCTAATTTTTTTCATTGATTTTATTGTACGGATCCTGACAGTTGAAGATAAATGGACTTTTATTAAGAAAAATCCATTTTTGATAATTGCGATTATTCCTTTTGATCAGTTCTTTCAATTAGCAAGATTTGTCCGGATTATTTATTTATTCCGGATTAAGACAATTACTAAATATTATATCCAGCCTTATTTACAAAAAATGAATCTATACACAAAGATTGCAATCATCACCCTTATACCGATCAGCTTAATCATTGAATCATTGCTGATTTGGCAGATGGATAATGACTTTCATAGTTGGATTGATGCACTTATTATTGTTTTTCAACATTTATTCTTTTTTGCCAATAGCCTGCAATCAGTAGATCATTTTCCTACAATAGTCTGTTTGACCATTACTTCTATTCTTGGTGTGATCATTCAAGGGTTGGCACTACAGTGGGTATTCAATAAATTAGATGTTATCTATAAAGGCTTTAAAGTACCTGATCAGGAAAAATAGGAGGTTGTCATGTTACTTATCGAAATGTTTGTATTTATTGGGACCATCGCATTTGCGATATCAGGTTCTTTGCTTGCTATTCAAAAAAGACTAGATATATTCGGAGTCATCTTACTAGGATTGACAACGGCTTTAGCAGGTGGTGTGATCAGGGATTTGATGATTGGGAATATCCCGCCAACAAACTTGGCCGAACCACAGTATTTTTTAGTTAGTTTGTTAGCTAGTTTAGCTACTATTCTTTTTTATGAGAGAATTGAGAAAGTAACCTACAGTATCTCTCTTTTTGACGCAATTGGATTAGGTGTTTTTACGGCAGTTGGTGCGAATGCAGCGCTTAGTTTTGAATTCTCTCAGCCATTCCTGATTATTGCAATGGGATTAGTAACTGGTATAGGCGGTGGAGTGCTTCGTGATGTTTTTGTTCAGGAAATCCCGCAAGTTTTTCGAAAAGAAGTTTACGGATTGGCTTCCATCGCTGGTTCTGCTGCTTTAATTCTAAGTGATGATTTTGTCACACCAATATTAAGCTTATATATTTGTTTAACGGTTACGTTTACGATCAGAATGCTGGCACTTAAATGGAAATGGAATATTCCGGTTGTTGAAAGAAAATCGAAAATAAAACAGAAATCTATAAATTCATAAATCATGAGTTTTGCTGTTTGGTAATAAAACCACTCCAGACTACCCCAATTGTTAGAATAATGGAAAGAATAATAGTGGTAAAGTGGTGGTTCAGATTAAAAGTCTGAAGAATAAAAGGCTCATGCATAATCATATCAGAACCTGTAAAAATCAGAATCCCTGCTCCGATATACATTAAGTAACTGTATTTATTTAGCAGGATAACGATAAATTTAGCTCCGAAAATCATTAACGGGATACTAATTAATACACCTATAGCTAGTAATGTTATATTCCCTTCGGAAGCACCAGCAATAGCAACAACATTGTCTAAACTCATCACAACATCAGCGGTTATAATGGTTAGCACTGCTCGATAGACAGAGTCATGAGAAGCGATATGTTGTTGCTCCTCATTATTAATCAGTAATTTATAACTGATCCAGACAAGCAAGATCCCTCCAATTAAATAAATAAACGGAAATTTGAGCAAGAAAATAATTCCGCTTGCAAATAAAATTCGCAGAGCAATAGCACCGCCAACACCAATTAAGATAGCTTTATTTTGAAATTTTTTCGGCAAATTTTTGGTTGCTAAAGCAATTACAAGAGCATTATCTCCTGAAAGCACAATATCTATTGAAATTATCTGCAGCAGCCTTAGCCAATCAATATCAAGTGTTGATAAAAAGAATAACATCCTCTTCCCTCCTGATTTTTCTTTGGACAATCTTTTTTATTGTATGCTTATCCATCTGTAAATTATGATTAATGAGCGAAAAGGAAATAACAACATAGATCAATATCGCATTTTGTCGAAATCAAATGAATGATGTAAAAAAATGTGTTCAAAATGGAAAAACTTATGTATAATGGGGTTGTAATACAATATTACTAAATCTTCTTTCTTAAATCCTGTCTGGGACAGCTTATATAGTAAAATCAGCGCAATTTCTGCAAGTGGAATATTGAGGTGCTTATATGAAACGAAATCAGCAAGTAAAATACATATTATTAATTACACTAGGAGTTACGGCTGTTGTTTTTGTCTTTCTTTTATCCCGTTCCATGAAGATAATGGATGATATGAACGCAGCAGTTGATAAAGAGCATGAACAAGTGTTAATACTGACAACTGATAAAGTAACGGATCAGAGTTGGGGCAGCAGGGCATATAAAGGCAAAATGAAAATGGAAAGCTTGTATGATGTGGAAGTGGACCTTGAAAGTGAAGTAAACCTGGAAAATGATTTAGATAGTTTAGTTCAGCAATATATCCAAGGTGGTACAGAACTGATCATCGGACATGGAAGGGAATTTTCAGAGAGTTTTTATGAATTGTCGAACCAACACAGTGAAACTCAATTTGTAACAGTGCACGGTGATTATATAAACAATAACTTGGCTGTATACACATTTGATCATCAGGAAATAGAATATGTTGCTGGTGCAGCTGCCGCTCTGAAAACAAAAGCACAAAAAATTGGTGTTATCGATGCGATAAATAATAAACATAAGGACTGGGGTTTCCCGGCAGGAGTTCAATCAATTAATCCTGAAATAGAACTAGTTTATGATGTTGTATATAGCAGAGATGATCATAAGAAAGCTTTGCAAATTGCTAGAGAAATGATGGAACAAGGTGTAGATGTCATTTACTCTAAGGGGAACAGTTACAACCAATCTGTCATTAATTTTGCTAAGACAAATGGTATATTCGTAATCGGTTACTTGGAAGACCAGGCATATATGGCGGAAGATGCTGTGCTGACAAGCGTACTGAATGATGTGTCACAAGTTTATGCAGCTATTATGAAGGACTTTTTAAGTGAGGAAGGAATAGAGGCGGAAAAAAAATACCTTACGACAAGAGATGGCGTATATGGATTAGCATCATTAGGTAACATGTATACAGAAGAAGAAATGATATTAATAGAGAACATAAAAAAAGAGATTTTGCAAGAATCTTAAATCTGTTTTTAAGTTAGGGGAAGAGTTTTATGACCAATTTAATTAGCAAATTATCTTTGCGAAATAAGCTGCTTACAATTCTTCTCATTATAATGGTTATATTTAGTGGATTTTCTATTTTTTTAATTCAATCAATAGATGAAGTAAGTAAGGTGACAAACTCAATTAAAGACACTAATCTTCCCCATCTGGTCTGGTATAATCATTGGGACAAAGAACTGGATATTAAAAGAAACCTCGTTCAGACATACGTGAACGATCAAAGCAACCAGAATATTAACAGGGAATATAGTTCTATTATCAGCGCATTACAACAAGACTCATTGGAAGATGTAATTAAGTTACCTGAAGACTTAGAAGATTTGCATAATAGAATAATGCTGTTAGATTTCATTATGACAAACAAAGTGGCTGGCTTATTAGAATATAATGAGGTTCAGGCTGCAAAAAACGTACTGCGAAATGAATATTTACCGGAATTAGAATCATTAAAGAAAGAGATCACAGAGAAGAGAATGGAAGAACTTTATGCTTTTGACGCAAATACAAAGGCATTTCCGGAAATTATAGAAAAGTCTATTTATATCTTATTGATCCTTACGTTTGTAGGGATAGTTATGTCCGTTTATTTGTCTTTCCGGATGAGTAGGAATATGACTAAACCTATTGAACAAATGGTGGATAAAGTGGATAAAATAGCGAATGGTGATTATGGAATAATATTAAAACAGCCTAGACAAATTGAATTTCAAAGCTTAACAAAGTCAATTAATCAAATGTCATTCAGTTTACTTCACTCCTTTCAGAAAATCGTCCGTGATAAATTAAAACATGAAAAGATACTTAATTCTTTGCCTATTGGTATTATTACATACGATAATAACGAACAAGAATATACTGCGAATTCTTTTGTAATGAATTTATTAAAGATTAATTTGAAAAGGTTTAGTGACCCGGTTCATCTAGAGAGTGCAAGATCAAATCCTTTGATTGAAATGTTTTTATCTGAAGAAAACTATTTTAACAAAAAAGTTACCATAACAATAACGGACAAAGAGTATGTATTACTAGTTTCACAAACAACTATGAAAGACAGCAATCATAATGTGATTGGAAGAATATTCTACTTTGTTGATATAACGGAAACAGCCATGCTTGAAAAGCGGATCGTTCAATCAGATAAATTGGCTCTGGTAGGAGAGATGGCTGCTTCATCAGCACATGAAATTAGAAATCCTTTAACTGTTATTCATGGATTTTTGACACTTATGCAAGAATCATTGAGTGAGGAAGAGTTAAAAAGATTCAATTTTCAATTAATGATGAAAGAAATAGAGCGTTTATTCGATATTGTTGAACAAATGTTATTGATGTCTCATCAAAAAGAGCCAGAGAGACGATCATTAAAATTAACAGAAATTCTAAATGAATTAGTACCTTTGTTACAAAGTACTTTTGATGCGAAAAGTATTTTGTTTACAATGGATATTAATGACCACGAGGTTTTTGTGGATTCGAAACAGATGAAGCAGGTGTTTCTTAATCTTATAAGAAATAGTCTTGAAGCAATTGGTGCTAATGGATCTATACATATTAAAACATTTGTCCAAGACAGAGAAGTAATATTAAGGATCAGAGACAGTGGACCAGGTGTCCCGGATTCTATTAAAAATTCTCTGTTTGAGCCATTTTCTACATCCAAATCCAATGGAACCGGATTAGGTTTAAATGTTGTCAGGAAAATAATTAACAGTCATGATGGACAAATTTCATTATATGAGAGCAATTCTAATGGAACTGCATTTGAAATAAGACTGCCGCTTTGCACTAAGTGTAAGTAATTCTGATTGAAAAAATAAAGGTATGTTGTTAAGATGATATATAATGAACTATGAAAAGGAGTTTGACAGATGGAATTTAATTTATTTATGGGTGATATTGTAGAAACTGCCAGAAATGAAATAAAAGAAGCAGGGTATGAAGAATTAAAAACACCTGATGAGGTTAAAGAAGCACTAGAACAAAATGGCACTACATTAGTTATGATAAATTCCACATGCGGCTGTGCCGGAGGGGTAGCAAGACCTGCAGCTGCCAGTGCTGTACACTATGATAAACGACCAGATCAGCTTGTTACAGTATTTGCTGGCCAAGACCGGGAAGCAACTGAAAAAGCGAGAGAGTATTTCGAAGGGTATCCGCCATCATCACCTTCTTTTGCTTTATTAAAGAATGGGAAAATTCAGAAAATGGTTGAAAGACATGAAATTGAAGGACATAGCCCTGTGGAAGTAGTTAATAAACTCCAGCAATTATTTGATGAATATTGTGAGGAAATTTAATTCCATTTTCTCTGGTTAATAAGAAAGGAATCAACATTGGATGTTGATTCCTTTTCATGATTAAATAAATGCAGACAGACCCATTGTTAGAGTAGATAATACCATTGCAATAATCATAATATATACAATTAGCTTAATACGCTTTTGTCGCTTTGACGCCATATTGACAGCCTCCTTTAATTACAAACAATACTATCATTATTTTACATGGTATTTATCTTTAGGACAAGTAAATAATAAGTGAAAAAATCGATCGGAGGAACATAAAGAGTGAAAACAGACAGAATTATCCAACAATTTATCGAATTAGTAAAAATTGATTCAGAAACAAAATATGAAAGAAAGATTGCAGATTATTTAATTAAGCTTTTCAAAGATAACGGGTTAGAAGTAACGGAAGATAATACACCCCTAGAGACGAACCATGAAGCAGGTAATATCCTTGCTTACTATCCTGGAAATAAACAGAAAGAAGCAATTTATTTCACCAGTCACATGGATACAGTAGTCCCTGGCAAAGGTATTCAACCTTCTATTCAAAATAATTACATTTGTTCAGATGGCACCACGATCCTTGGGGCCGATGACAAAGCAGGAATTGCAGCGATTATTGAGACAATTCATTTGTTAAAAGAAAATACAATCGATCACGGTGATATTTACTTCCTTATTACTAGTGGGGAAGAATCAGGCTTGGTTGGTTCTCGTTATTTTGATGAAACATCACTTCCGGTAAAATATGGTTATGCATTAGACAGCGATGGCGATGTTGGTCACATTATCACTTCGGCTCCATCACAAGTAAAACTTTATGCAACTATTTATGGAAAAGCTGCACATGCTGGAGTAAGTCCGGAAAAAGGGGTATCAGCTATCAGCTTGACTGCTAAAGCAATTACCAAGATGCCGCTTGGAAGAATTGATGAAGAAACTACTGCAAATATCGGCAGTTTTGAAGGGAAAGGGCCAACAAATGTAGTTTGTGAACAGGTATTATTAATTGCAGAAGCGAGATCCTTATCTGAAGAGAAGTTAGATAAACAAGTAAAAGCAATGGTGGAAGCACTTCAAACAACTGCAGAAGCAATGGGAGGGAAAGTGGATATCAAGACAGAAGTTATGTATCCATCCTATCGTTTCGATGAGACGGACAAAGTAGTCAAAACAGCGATCCAGGCAGCAAAGAAAATTGGAGCTGAACCAATTCTTACAACCAGCGGTGGTGGAAGTGATGCCAATCATTTAGCTGGTAAAGGTGTCCCAACAGTTAATTTAGCAGTCGGTTATGAGAATATACACACTACTAGTGAAAGAATACCGGTAAACCAACTAAAACAAATACCGCAATTAATGATAGAGATAATAAAAGGTGTGGACACTTTATAGTAAAAAGAAGTGAGACGTATGAGTAACTGGTATCCAAAAAACGGGTATGTAATATTACATGTTGATATGAATAGTTTTTATGCATCTGTGGAAATCGCTGAAGATTCTACTTTAAAAGGGAAACCTGTTGCAATTGCCGGAAATCCTGATGAGCGTAAAGGAATCATTGTTACATGCAGCTATGAGGCAAGAAGCTTTGGTGTAAAAACAACAATGGCATTATGGGAAGCTAGAAAACTATGTCCGAACTTAGTTGTATTAAAACCAGATTTTCCGAAGTATCGGGAGGTTTCTCAGCAAATTTTCAAATTGCTAGGAACCTATACACCATATATAGAACCAGTATCGATTGATGAAGCATTTATGGATATTACTACATGCAGCCATATTGGAAGTCCTGTTGAAATAGCTAACTCTATTCAGAAAGTACTATTAGAAAAGTTAGATTTGCCATGCAGCATCGGAATTGCACCAAACAAATTTTTGGCTAAAATGGCTTCAGATATGAAAAAACCAAATGGGATCACAATACTGAGGAAAAGAGATATTGCTGCGAAATTATGGCCGCTGCCAATCGAAGAAATGTATGGAGTTGGGAAAAAATCTGCTGAAAAACTAAAAAAGCATAACATCATTTATATTGGTGATATAGCAAAAGCGGAAACACACTTGATAAAGTCTCTGTTAGGTATTAATGGAGAAAAACTGAAAGCAAGAGCTTTAGGAAATGACCCAAGACCGGTTGACCCAGAGAAAGCAGCAAGTTTTAAGAGCATTGGCAGCTCCGCAACTTTTCCTGAAGATATAACTGACTTTGAAGAGCTCTTGATTCAATTAAAACTTCTGGCGCAAAATGTAACACTTCGCTTGGAGCGTAAAAATGCAGTAAGCGATACGGTTCAATTGACGATCCGTTATTTTGATCGAAAAACAATTACGAGAAGAATGAAGCTTCCAACATATATATTTTCAACAGAAGATATATTTTATTACAGTGAGTTACTGTTGAACCAACACTGGAATGGCTCTGCTATTAGGTTGCTTGGTATTACCATGCAAGATGCAAGGAGTAAGGATCATGCAACCTATCAACTGAGTTTTTTCTAATGAATAATAACAAGAAAGACTATACTTGATTGTTTTATACAGCAAACCAAGTATAGTCTTTTGCAATCTCGGTATTTGGAAAGATTTCTTTTGCTTCATTTTCTAATGAAGAAAGATCCTCCTCTTGAAACCTTGCTGAAATATGGGTGAGAATCAGTTTCTTTACTTTTGCTTTCTTAGCTAATGTTGCAGCTTGTTTGGTTGTGGTATGAAAATACTCATAAGCAAGCTTCTCTTGATCAGCAGAGAATGTTGCTTCGTGGATGAGAAGGTCCGCATTTTCTGCTAATTTATCTTGCTCTTCCTTAAAGCGGGTATCCCCGAAAATTGCGACAACTCTTCCGGGTTTTGGTTTCCCGATGAATGGCGCAGTTTCTAATGTTTGTCCATCAGGAAGGACTACTTTTTCCTGATCTTTTATTTGCTGATAGAGAGGTCCTGGCTGAATATTATGCTGTTTTAGTTTATCTACTAACAAGGCACCAGGCAGATCTTTTTCTATAATTCTGTATCCATAACTAATAACACCATGATCCAATGAATTAGCGACGACCTTGAATTTGTTATCTTCATAAATAATTCCATTATGTGTTTCTACAAAGTTAATTTGATAAGTTAATCTTGTTTGGCTTATTTCCAAACTGGTTTTGACATATTCTTCAATACCCCTAGGTCCAAAGATGGTTACTGGTTCAATTCCCCCTTGAAATGATCTGCTGCTCAGAAATCCCGGCAGCCCATAAATGTGGTCACCATGTAAATGTGTAATAAAGATTTTTGTCACTTTTCGTGGTTTTATATTCGTATATAAGATTTGGTGCTGAGTCGCTTCACCACAATCAAACATCCACATTGTGTTGTTTTCTTGTAACAAGTCAAGCACAAGGGAAGTCACATTTCTGTTTTTGCTTGGTAAACCTGCACCTGTTCCTAAAAATACTACTTGCATATGGCCACTCCTTTAATTTTCAAGTTTCTTCCTGATAGACCATGCAATATCTGGTACATCTGTAATTATGGCATGGCAATTGCTTTTTATTACTTTTGATATGGAGAATGGCTGATTAACAGTATACACAGCAGTGTAGAGGTTATTATTTGCTGCTTTATCTACTAACCTTCTTGATAGTAATCGAAAACGGATATGTAAGCCATCTACACTCAGGTGTTTCGCAGTCTCTATTAAATCTCTGGATCGTTTACTTGTGAGCAGGGCTGTTGCAATATCGAATTTCAGCTTTTTCATTTTCAGCAAGCTTTTTCGGCTGAAAGTGGAGATCACCGTATTTTCTTCCATTTGGTATTTTTTTATTTTTTCATATACTATTTTCTCTATGTTAGGATATTCAATTAAATTATTTTTTAATTCAATGTTTAATTTTAATTGTTTTTCCTTATTCCAAGTTAATAAATCATCAAGAGTGGGAATGACAGTTTGACGGAAATTTACTGAATGCCAGGAACCTGCATCAAGTTTTTTTAATTCATCATAAGAATAGTCTTGCACAAATCCCATACCATTGGTTGTACGTCTTAAATTCTCATCATGAATTAATACAGGAATATTGTCTTTGGTTAACTGTACGTCTGTTTCAATACCATCGGCTCCTTGTTGATAAGCTAATTCGAATGCTGGCATGGTGTTTTCAGGAGCTTTCTTACTAGCGCCTCTGTGAGCATAAATATATGTAGACACATTGAACACCCCATTTTTCATTGTATTCTTACTGTATTTTTATTACACTGCGAAAAGTCTGAAATACCATACTGGTCAAAAGCTCACTTTATTGTGCTTGATTTCGGTAATCCTGTCAAATTGATCTCTTCTTCCATTCATAGTATGCAAAAATTCCAATTGTATTAATAATCAGATAAATTCGACTCCTGTTCTATTCGTGTTAAAATAGAAATGGTGATGAGGATGAATCAATTAAAAGGAAAAGTAGTTGTGATAACTGGTGCCTCTTCTGGAATTGGGGAAGAAGTTGCCAAAAAATTAGCATGGTCAGGTGCAACTGCAATAATGATTGCACGATCAGCTAATAAGCTGGAATCTTTGCAAAAAGAAATAAGATCCACCTATAACCAGGAAGCTTATTATTATAGTGTTGATTTAACAGACCGGAAACAATGGGAAAATACAATAAACCGGATAATGAGTACCTTTCCAAGAGTTGATGCATTGATAAACAATGCTGGTTTCGGTGTTTTTGAATCTTTTGACGAAATGGATTGGGATAAAGCGGAGAAAATGCTCTCCTTAAATGTGAATAGTTTAATGTATACAACTTATCGTTTACTGCCTGCTTTAAAGCAACAGAGAAGTTCCCATATTATTAATATAGCTTCACAAGCTGGCAGAATTGCTACACCGAAAGCGGCTGTATATAGTGCGACAAAGTCGGCGGTGATTAGTTTTAGTAATGCCCTCCGGATGGAATTGGCGCAAAATACTCAAGTGAATGTGACGTGTGTAAATATAGGTCCAGTAAAAACGAGTTTTTTTGACCAGGCAGATCCTTCCGGGAAATATCAAGAAAGTGTTGCCCGCTATATGCTGGAACCTGAAAAAGTCGCAACCAAAATCTGCCAGGCATTATTCACAAATAAACGGGAAATAAATTTGCCAAAATGGATGCAGTTTGGATCAGTTTTGTATCAACTGTTCCCATCTGCTATGGAAAGATTATTAAAAAGTCAATTTGAAAAGAAATAAGGAGGAATAAGAGCATGGAACTGTCTATTACAGAACAGGCGCTTGCGAAAGTGAAGGAATTAAAGAGTGCAAACCAGCATTATCTCGCATTAACTTATGATACAGAGGGCTGTGGATGCGGTGTAAATGGAATGCCAACGATCAATTGGAAAGCAGAAAAAGAGAATAGTGATTTAGCTGTAGAATGTGAGGAGATACCTGTAGTGGTTCATTATCAGCAAAAGGTTTTCTTCGCTAAAAAAATGACGCTTGATTATAATGGTCAGACATTTCGATTAACAAGTCCTGAAGGTGTATTAAATCCATTTATTTCGCCAATGACGATAAATTAATAATCAACACTTGTTCATGAGGAAAGCATAATCACTTCCAGCTGTATAAAAGGCACTGGAAGTGATTTTTTTAGGAACTGACAGTATTATCACATCTTAAGACTGCCATATTGTGCAGATCAGGCCTCCCATTTATAAAGCAGTTTACCTGTGTTGCGTATAGGTGTTTTGTCTAACTATTTCTTTTACTTTCTCTAACTGTTCAGAACTGAATTGCTGTGATAGGGCATGGATATTATCATTCAACTGATCGATTGAACTTGCTCCAGCCACAACAGAAGAAACTGGATTATTTGCTAATACGTATGCAATAGCAAGTCCATTCAGAGTCTGAGATTCTGTTAAGAGATCCCCCAATTTATTTACAGCATGCTGCAAATCGGTTTTGCTGTGATCTAAATAACCATCTTCTGCTTTTGTTGCTATTTTAGTGGAAGCCTTACCCGATAACATTCCTTTCGCCAATGTTCCTCTTGTTACAACATTAATATTATTTTCCGCCAGTAAGTCCAATACTTCTTCTTCCGGTCTGCGGTCAAAAATACTGTATTGCATCATAACACTTGTGATGTTTGATTTCCTTACATATTCTCTAATAACATTTGGGCGAATGGAAGAAATACCGTAATAGCGGATGATTCCCTCTTGCACTAAATCTTCGAACGCTTCAATTGTTTCATCAATTGGATCATCAATTGTCCCGCCATGTAGTTGATACAAATCAATATAATCAGTTTGCAATCTTCTCAGACTATTTTTCACTTGCTGTTTAATATAAGCTTTAGATGGATCCCAAAACCATGTGCCATCATCTTTTAAGTGGTTACCAACTTTAGTAGCAAGAATTATATCCTGGCGTTTATGTTTAATAGCTTCACCTACGATTTCTTCATTCCTGCCGTGATCATACAAATCAGCTGTGTCCAAATAATTAATTCCCTTATCCAGTGCACTATCCATTATTGTTTTGGCTTTATCTTTGTCTGTGCCCAGTGACATGCAGCCAAGTGAGAGTTGGGATACATTCAGTTCCGATTTTCCTAATTTATTATAGTTCATAATAAACTCCTTTCCCGCTGATAGTTTCATATTCATTGTATATATTCCGGAAAAGAAATACAATTAATGTAGAAGAAAGGATGATGGGTAGTGAATTTTGAAGAGAAAACGAACAAGAGCAAAAACATTTTTGAAGGCAGGATAATTAAAGTGCAATTAGATGAAGTAACCTTGCCTAATGGTAAAACATCAACAAGGGAAATTGTTAAACACCCAGGTGCAGTTGCCATCATTGCTGTAACAGAGAATAATAAAATAATCTTTGTGAAACAATATCGAAAAGCTTTAGAAAAAACACTTGTTGAGATACCCGCAGGGAAATTGGAAAAAGGCGAAGAACCGGAAGTAACCGCATTGCGTGAATTAGAAGAGGAAACAGGTTATACAACAGACGAGTTAAACTATGTTACATCTTTTTATACTTCACCGGGCTTTGCAGATGAGATTATCTATTTATATGAGACAAACAAGTTAAAAAAACTGGAAGAGAAGAAAGAACTTGATGAAGATGAATTTGTTGAGCTTATGGAATTATCGATCTCGGAAGCTGAACAATTAATCAAGAATCAGGAAATCCATGATGTAAAAACAGCTTTTGCAGTCCAATTTTTAAAAAGTAAAGGTATGAGGTAGGAATGGATCAATTTTTTGCAGATTTGCATATCCATATTGGCAGAAATAAATATGGAAAACCTGTCAAAATTACTGGTGCAAAGTCGTTAACCATAACGAACATACTGAAAGAAGCATCTGACAGAAAAGGAATGAATATTGTAGGTGTCATTGATTGTCATGCACCTTCTGTTTTAGAAGAAATAGAAGATAACATTAATAAAGGTTTTGCGACAGAAGATAAAGATGGCGGTATTCATTACAAGAATACAACCTTATTTTTAGGAAGTGAAATTGAAATATATGACCCTAATTGCCAAGGACCAATTCATGTTTTATGCTATCTGCCGACTGTCGGAGTCATGAAGCAATTCAGTGCATGGCTAAGTCAACATATGAAAAATATTGAGCTTAGTTCTCAGCGATACTATGGCACGGCTAGTGAATTACAGGAAAAAGTGCAGGAGCTCAATGGAGTTTTTATTCCAGCTCACATATTTACTCCATTTAAAAGTGCTTTCGGTAAAGGCGTGAAGGAATCTCTTGAGGAAGTCTTTCAGGTTAAAATGATAGATGGAGTTGAGTTAGGGCTTAGCTCAGATACTCATATGGCAGATAAAATTGAAGAACTTCATCCATTTCCTTTTTTGACTAATTCTGATGCACATTCCCTGGCGAAAATCGGAAGAGAATATCAATTATTCCAAATGGAGGAACCTACTTTTCAGGATTGGAAGAAAGTGTTGAAAGGCGTGGGTGGCCGCAAGATAGTAGCCAATTACGGCATGCATCCAATGCTGGGTAAATATCATGCAACCGTGTGTAAAAATTGTCTGACCCCTATTGAGAAAGTGCCTTGTATTCATTGCGGGTCTGTCTCCATGATCAAAGGAGTAGCTGATCGAATTGATGAATTAGCTGGTGACAGTCGGAATTTAACGGAGCGTCCACCTTATATTTATCAAGTACCATTAGAGTATATCCCTGGATTGGGTAAGAAAACTTTTGAAAAATTATTAGACCATTTTCATAATGAAATGAATATTATCCATTATGTACCAGAAGACCATTTAATAGAGGTTGCGGGAGACAAAATTGCGAAATCTATTATAAATATCAGAAATGGTATTGTGCAAGTAGAGCAAGGCGGCGGTGGAAAGTACGGAAAATGGCTCAGCTAGAAATCCAAAAAGAATAAGTTCTATTTCTATTACTCTATTCATAGATTTAAGTGAGAATATGAATAGAGGATGTGAAGGGAAATGCCAAAAAAAAGAAATATCATTGTAAACCATTTAAATCAATATTACACCATCTATATTTTTACGATCATTTTATTTTTAACCGGCATTATATTTGGTGCGATTATAGTGAATAGCATGTCATGGATTCAAAAACAGGATTTATATTTTTACTTAGAGAACTTCTTTCTCAATTATTTGTCAGATAATAATATGGCTCAAACCGACTTATTTAAAAATGCGATGCTTTATCATATTCAGTTCCTGGCTTTATTGTTCTTTTTAGGTTTAGCAGTCATTGGCCTTCCAATTATCTGGGTTCTGTTATTTGTCAAAGGAGTTGCGGTTGGCTTTACTGTCGGTTATTTTGTAAATCAATTAGGCTGGAAAGGTTTAATGTTAGCTTTTTCCTCTATTGCTTCTCAAAATATGATAATTATTCCAATTTATATTATTGCAAGTGCATTTGCGATGATTTTTTCCTTTACATTGCTGCAGAGCATCTTTTCAAAAAGATATAAACTGCCGGTTATCCAGGTTTTTTACCGTTATATCGGTGTGTTTTTTATCTTGACAATCGGTGCGACAATTGCCGCAGGCTTAGAAAGTGTCATTTCTTTTAAGTCAATGCAAATGATATCTGATTACTTTATCAAAAAATAATAATTATAGATTAATAATTAATATTATTTATCTTTTTATAATTATTTTAATTGACACCTAACATCTCGATTATTATAATTGAGAATGTGAGGGAGGTCTTACTAATGGAACATCGCTTAGACCGTATTAAGAAGGAATTACACGCGCAAAGTTATAAATTAACACCACAGCGTGAAGCAACCGTCAGAGTGCTTTTGGAAAGAGAAGAGGACCATTTAAGTGCAGAAGATGTATACTTACTCGTAAAAGAAAAAGCACCGGAAATCGGCTTAGCTACAGTATATAGAACATTAGAATTGCTAACAGAATTAAAAATAGTTGATAAAATAAATTTTGGTGATGGTGTATCTCGTTATGACTTGCGTAAAGAGGGAGCGAAACACTTCCATCATCATTTAGTTTGTACCGAATGTGGTTCTGTTGAAGAGATTATGGATGACCTGTTAGAAGAAGTGGAAGAAATTGTGCAGAAAGATTGGGGCTTTCTCGTAAAAGACCATCGATTAACCTTTCATGGAGTATGTCGAAATTGCCAAGCGAAAGAAGAAAAGTAATAGGTATATTCTTTCTATTTCCTGGCATATAATCTAATAGAATGATGATTTCTATTAGGAGACTGGTATGATGCAGACAATTGTTCGAGCTTTCTACGAAATGATAAAAGTTCTTGTCATATTTGTATTATGTACATTTCTATTTTATTATGTTATCAAAGCATTGCATCAAGAGTATGAAAAATTAGACAGGTATGATGCTCCGCAAGGTACTGCAGTTAAAGTTTTTCACCAGGAAGATGACAGTGATTTATGGGATCGCTTGAATATATTTTTTCGATTGGGAGAATAGTCATGGATGATATGCAATATGCAATGGAAGATTTCTTTCATTATTTACAAATCGAACGAGGGCTTTCCACCAATACAATACAAGCATATAGACGAGATCTGAAGCAGTATTATCTGTTTTTAAAGGAAAGACAGATTAGTAAATGGGAAAGTGTTACAAGATACGATATATTGCAATTTTTATACAAATTAAATGATCAGGGGAAATCCAGTGCGACACTTGCCAGGTTCTTATCAACGATACGATTATTTCATCCTTTTTTAATGAGAGAATATCAGATGTCAGAGGACCCCAGTTTACATATTGAAACTCCAAAAACGAATCGCAAATTGCCAAAAGTACTGTCTGTAGGGGAAGTAGACCGGTTACTTACCTTTCAAAATGAGGACAAATTCTCTCTCAGGAATAAGGCCATGCTTGAAACAATGTATGCTACTGGTTTACGTGTTAGTGAATTGATAGAATTAACTTTAGCAGATTTGCATTTGTCAATGGGCTTCGTCCGTTGCATTGGAAAAGGCTCAAAAGAAAGAATAGTTCCTTTAGGAGAAGTGGCAAAAGAAGCAATTGAAATGTACTTAGAACATAGCAGACCTCAATTTGATAAACAACGGAATTCTGACCGCGTTTTTGTAAATCATCACGGTAAGGCGCTTTCTCGTCAAGGTTTCTGGAAGATTATTAAGCAAATTGCCAAAAATGCAGAAATTGAAAAGGAAATTTCTCCCCATACTTTAAGGCATTCATTTGCGACTCATTTACTGGAAAATGGTGCAGATTTAAGAGCTGTCCAGGAAATGCTTGGCCATGCAGATATATCAACAACACAAATATACACACACGTATCAAAAGCAAGACTTAAGGACATATATAAAGCTCATCATCCGAGAGCATAAGTGGCCACGATAATATGCGTGGTTTTTTATATTTTTAAAATTATCACAGTACGAAATGCCAGTAATACCCCAAATGTTCAAAGTCTCACTTTATAAGGGAGATTGTACTCCTAAGTATTAAAGTTTACACAGGACATAGAGATCTTCCAGGCTTTTATATAATTTTCTTTATGATGAAATATTTAGGCTTAATCGGTTAAGATAAAGGGTAACAAAGGATTAGGAGGGATTCATATGACTTTTAAACGTATTTTTTTAGTCGTATTAGATTCAGTAGGAATAGGTGAGGCACCTGATGCGGACAAATTTAATGATATTGGTGCTGATACATTAGGACATATTGCAGAATATCAGAATGGACTAAAAATGCCTAATTTAGGAAAACTAGGATTAAGTAATATACGTGAAATTAAAGGAATTGAAAAAAGTGCACAACCATCAGCATACTATACAAAAATGGAAGAAGCCTCGAACGGTAAAGATACAATGACAGGGCATTGGGAAATTATGGGTTTACATATTGAAACACCTTTCCGGACTTTTGAGAGATTTCCAGATGAATTAATTCAGGATCTTGAGACAAGAACAGGCCGGAAAATTATCGGGAATAAGCCGGCATCAGGTACGGAGATTATTAAAGAATTAGGGCAAGAACATATGGAAACAGGGAGTTTAATTGTTTATACCTCTGCTGATTCTGTTCTGCAAATTGCAGCACATGAAGAAATCGTTGCAATTGACGAACTATATAACATTTGCGAAATTGCAAGAGAACTGACATTAGATGAAAAATATATGATTGGCCGAGTAATTGCACGACCTTTCATAGGGGAACCAGGAGCATTTGAAAGAACAGCGAACAGGCAAGACTATGCATTGAAACCATTTGGCCGCACAGTGATGAATGAATTAAAAGACAATGGACTCGATGTGATTGCATTAGGTAAAATCACGGATATATATGATGGGGAAGGTGTTACGGAAACCATCAGGACAAAAGATAATGATGATGGCATGCAAAAGTTTATTGATTCAATGGATAAGGATTTCCATGGTCTGAATTTTCTAAACCTGGTTGATTTTGATGCAAAGTACGGGCACAGAAGAGATCCGGGTGGTTATGCCAATGCACTAGAGAAATTTGATCAAAGATTGCCGGAAATGCTGGAAAAGATAACGGAAACTGACTTGTTGATTATAACGGCTGATCATGGGAATGATCCTACTCATCACGGTACAGATCATACAAGAGAATATGTCCCGTTATTGGTATACTATCAAGAAGCTATTGGCAAGGAACTTCCTGTAAGAAAAACTTTTGCTGACATTGGGGCAACCATTGCAGATAATTTTAAGGTTAAGCTGCCTGAACATGGAACAAGTTTCCTTACTGATATTACAAATAAAGGAGAAACTCAATGAATCTTAATCAAATCAACGAATCTGCTCAATATATTAAACAAAAAATTAGCAGCATGCCTGAAATTGGCCTTATTTTAGGTTCTGGACTTGGGGTGTTAGCTGATGAATTAGTTGACACAACAGTCATTGATTATGGAGAAATTCCACATTTTCCCGTATCTACAGTTGAAGGGCATCATGGCCGGTTAGTTTTTGGGAAACTAGAGAATGTGAATGTAGTGGTAATGCAAGGTCGCTTTCATTTTTATGAAGGCTATTCACTTGAACAAGTAACTTTTCCTGTTCGAGTATTCCAGTTACTTGGTATGAAACAACTAATTGTTACAAATGCTGCCGGTGGAATTAACGAAAATTTCTCAGCAGGAGATTTAATGATAATTACGGATCACATTAACAATTTAGGGACAAATCCGTTAATTGGATCTAACGAAATAACATTAGGTGTGCGTTTTCCTGATATGTCACAGGCATATGATAAAGAGTTAATTGCTATTGCCAAAAAATCTGCAGCAAAGCTTGGGATTCAGACGAAAGAAGGCGTTTATGTTGCTAATACAGGACCTTCCTATGAAACACCAGCTGAAGTAAGAATGCTGCGTACATTAGGTGGAGACGCTGTGGGGATGTCTACTGTGCCTGAAGTAATCATTGCTAATCATGCTAAAATGCGAGTATTAGGAATTTCCTGCATTTCCAATATGGCTGCAGGTATTCTGGATCAGCCATTAAGTCACCAGGAAGTAATAGAAACAACAGAACAAGTAAAAGAAGATTTTATTCGGTTAGTACGTCAAATCATTCAAGAAATGTCTTAATAATTTCCGGAAAGGGTTGATTGTAATGCGGATGGTAGATGTTATTGCGAAGAAGAGAAATGGATTAAAGTTATCAGAAACAGAGATTAAATATTTTGTTGAACAATATATGACTGGTGATATTCCAGATTATCAAGCATCTGCCTTAATGATGGCCATCTATTTTCAAGGAATGGACCAGGAAGAAACAGCAACATTGACCAAGTCTATGGTGGATTCTGGCGACACGATAGATTTGTCCAAAATAAATGGACATAAAGTGGACAAACATTCCACTGGTGGTGTAGGTGATAAGACTACCTTCATCGTGGGACCATTAGTTGCAGCTGCGGGAATCCCTGTAGCAAAAATGTCCGGGCGCGGTTTGGGACATACTGGTGGAACGATTGATAAGCTTGAATCTATTCCGGGCTTCAAGGTAGAGTTAACGAAAGAACAATTTATTGAGAATGTGAATAACCATAAGTTATCAGTTGTTGGCCAGACAGGTAATTTAGCTCCTGCAGATAAAAAGTTATATGCGTTAAGAGATGTTACAGCAACAGTAAATGCCATTCCGCTTATTGCCAGCTCCATCATGAGTAAGAAAATAGCCTCAGGTGCAGACAGCATTGTCTTAGATGTAAAAACTGGCTCGGGTGCTTTTATGAAAACATTAGCGGATTCAAGAAAACTGGCACAGGAAATGGTGACAATCGGTAATCAGCTAGACCGGCGTACAGTTGCAGTGATCAGTGATATGAATCAGCCTTTAGGATACGAGATCGGTAATGCGAATGAAGTGAAAGAAGCGGTGAGAGTGCTACAAGGCGAACCTGTTGAGGATTTGCGAGAATTAGCTCTCGAATTAGCAGCACATATGACTATCCTGGCAGGAGTATATCCAGATTATGATAAAGCAATGGAACAATTAGAACGTTTAATTGATGAAGGACATGCGTTACAAGCATTTAAAGATTTCATTAAGGCACAAAATGGCGATATTTCAGTAATCGAGAATCTAGAAAAACTGCCAACATCTTTTTATCATATTGATGTTAAGACAACATTAAACGGATATGTGCATGAGATGAATGCAGAGACTATTGGTGTAGCAGCCATGCACCTTGGCGCCGGGAGAGCGACCAAAGAGGATAAGATCAACCATGGTGTGGGAATTACCTTGCATAAGAAAATTGGTGATATGGTGAAAGAAAATGATATATTAGCTACATTACATGCTGATACACAAAATGTAGATAATGTGATTGAGCTGATCCAGCAATCGTATCAAATAGGTGAGAAGCAAGTTAAAAAGAATAAAATGATTTATGATGTAATTAAATAAAAATGTTAAAAAGTGCGTGTTCTAAAAAGTCGGCAGATAGAAGCAAGAAGGTCGTGGCGGTGCAGTGAGGAGCATCGGAACGAATGGTCTGGATACGAGAGAAGCGGACTCGCAAACCAACGAGCTTCTACAGGATGTGGTGACTTCAACGTTCGACACACGACGTGTCGGTTCTTAGTTGAAGCTCCGCTAGAATCGCCGCTTATCATTTGGTGACTTTTTAAACATCCTCTAAAAAGATGATTATCGCTGATAGTCATCTTTTTTTGTTATAAATTTAGCTGATTTTGGCAAAAATAGATATTATTAATAATCGGAGGTGTTATAGATTGAGTAAATTAGATAATATGATAAAAATACTTATTTGTTTTTCCGTAATCTTTAGTTCAGGGATTGGGCTGAACCTGTATGCAACACACCATCAACCTGTTAATGAATCAAATGCTTTGGATCTAGCTGCCAATTCTAAATCGGCAATATTAATAGAACGTGATACTGGGGAAGTTTTGTTTAACAAAAATGCACAAGAGGTTCTCCCACCTGCCAGCATGACAAAAATTATGACACTGCTGCTAGTTATGGAAGAATTGGAAAATGGGAAATTACAACTTTCTGAAAAGGTAAGAATTAGTGAGAAGGCGGCATCGATGGGAGGTTCACAGATTTTCCTTGAACCGGGTGAGGAAATGACTGTTAATGATTTATTAAAAGGTGTTGCAGTTGCCTCGGGTAATGATGCATCAGTAGCGCTCGCAGAAAGAATTGCCGGCAGTGAAGAAGCTTTTGTCGAGATGATGAATCAAAGAGCAAAACAGTTACATTTAAAAAACACATTATTTCAAAACCCGACAGGATTACCTGCCGAGAATCATTACAGCACAGCGGAAGATATGGCTTTACTGGCAAAAGAATTATTAAAATATGATGAAATAACAAAATATACAAGTATTTATGAAGACTATTTGCGAAAAGGACAGGAAAATGAATTCTGGTTAGTGAACACCAACAAGTTAGTGAAGTTCTATGAAGGTGTTGACGGTTTGAAAACAGGATTCACGAATGAAGCAAAATATTGCTTAACAGCTACAGCTGAGAAAGATGGAATGCGAGTGATTGCTGTAGTAATGGGGGCAGATTCAACGAAGAATCGGAACAGCGATGTAAGTGCAATGTTAGATTATGCGTACAGTAAATATACGACAAAATCTCTGTTCGATAAAAACCAGCAAGTGACAAGTTTTAACTGGCTAAAAGCAGACCAGCAAAAAGTAAATGTTATAACGAATGATTCTATCTCTATTCTTCATAAGAAAGCAGAAGATCTAACAGGCATTGAAACAGATGTGAAAATAGATCAGGATATTTCACTACCAATAAAAAAGGGAACAGCAATCGGAAAGTTAGAAGTAAAGAAAGATGGCAAAGTAATTTCTGAAACTGATCTGGTAATTGAAGAGGATATGGATAAAGCTGGTACTTTTCAATTAATGGGAAGAATTCTCCGTTCTTTTTTAAACAAATAATGAAAAAATTTAACATTAATGCATGAAAAAAATCGATTTAATTCTACTTTTGTCATGTAGCAGGATAACTCATTGGAAAAATAGAATAAAGAATATAATAAAATCTTGGGAGGGATTGCTTTGCAATTAGTATCAGAGTTTATTGCAATGGAGAATGTATTAATCGTTCGGTTAGACGGTGAGCTTGATCATCATTCTGCTGCAAGATTAAAAATAGAATGGCAGGAAAAAATTCAAAAACATCAAATTAAGCATGTTGTTTTAAATTTAGCCAATCTTCATTTTATGGACAGTTCAGGATTAGGTGTTGTCCTGGGTAGATATAAGGAAGTACAGCAGTTAGGCGGAGAAATGGTCGTTTGTTCCATCTCGCCTGCCGTGAAACGTCTGTTTGATATGTCGGGATTATTCAAGATTGTTCGTTTAGAGCAGGATGAAGCCTTTGCTCTATTAACGCTGGGGGTGGCATCATGAATAATTCAATGAAATTACAATTCAAAAGTGTGAGCGAAAATGAAGCTTTTGCAAGAGTTGCTGTAGCTGCTTTTGTATCACAAATAGATCCGACAATGGACGAATTAACAGAAATCAAAACAGTGGTATCAGAAGCAGTTACCAATGCTATTATTCACGGTTATGAAGAAGACCCAAATCAAACAGTATATATAGAATGTGAAATATCGGATAGTGTGTTATCCATTATTATTGAAGATCATGGAATTGGTATAAATAATATTGATCTTGCAAAAGAACCACTGTTCACATCAAAACCTGAATTAGAAAGGTCAGGAATGGGTTTTACAATCATGGAGAATTTTATGGATAAAGTGAATGTAAGTTCAAAACTTGGCGTCGGAACAAAAGTGATGATGGTTAAAGATTTTCTGACAACTAAAAGTTATTGTAATTAGGTGATGCCAATGACAAAAATTCAAAATCCAAAGACATTAGATGATAAAGATGTCAAACGATACATTGAACAAAGTCAACAGGGCGATGAGGCGGCAAGGACTATTTTAGTTGAAAAAAATATCCGCTTAGTCTGGTCTGTTGTTCAACGCTTTCTTAACAGAGGTTATGACCAGGACGACTTATTTCAAATTGGATGCATTGGGTTATTAAAGTCAATTGACAAATTTGACCTTTCTTATGATGTTAAGTTTTCGACGTATGCTGTACCGATGATTATTGGCGAGATTCAGCGCTTTATTCGAGATGATGGGACCGTCAAGGTAAGTCGGTCTTTGAAAGAAATTGGCAATAAAATAAGAAGGGCTACAGATGAATTGACAAAAGAATTAGGCAGAGTACCGACAATACAGGAAATTGCCAGCAAACTAGAATTAAGTCCTGAAGAAATCATCCATGCACAAGAAGCAACCAAAAAACCACAGTCGATTCATGAGACCGTATTTGAAAATGACGGAGACCCAATTACATTGCTTGATCAAATAGCAGACTCGAACAACAATTGGTTCGATAAGATGACAATGGAACATTTAATTAATGATCTTGATCAAAGAGAGCGATTAATTGTTTACTTGCGGTATTACAAAGATCAGACCCAGACAGAAGTAGCAAACCGTTTAGGAATCTCGCAAGTACAGGTTTCAAGAATTGAAAAGAAAATCTTAGAAAAGATGAAAGAAGAAATGTTAAATTAACCATTAGGTGTTTAAGTATATACCTAATTCCATAACAGTAGAGTATAAAATGTTGACAGCATTTTGTGCTCTTTTTTTTTATGTTAGGAAATTGCCACCAAGGCTGCTTTGCTAGAATTAGCAGAGAATTTATGTTACGAGTGAAAATCCTCCTGTAAACCTTGCGAGAAGCCGGATAAGGTTTGCTGCTCCATAGGAACTGTTAGAACAAATAATCTTGTCAGCCTTACTGTTTTGTATAAAAACGCTGCAATATTTACATACTAAAAAAAAGGAAGGTTAGGAGGCAAGGGACTATGGAAGAGAAAATTTACCTACGCCTTAAGAAAAAAATAACGGTCGATCCCAATCATCTTTTACGTTTATCAGATATTGCTTTTGTAACTGGAAATGTTAAAGATTTATCAAATTTAAATCAATTAAAGATTTATCAAATTACGGAAAAGGATAAAAATGTATCTGTTATTGACGGTTTTCTCTTATTAGACAGGCTAATGCAAGTATACCCTAATTATTCTTTTGATTTGGTTGGTTTTAATCAGACGATTGTTGAAATAAAAAAACAGGTCAAAAAAGTAAACATTCTAATCATTACAGCAATCTGGCTTCTCCTTTGTGTCGGTTCAGCTATGGCGATTATGAACTTTCATTATGATGTCAGCATGCAAGAAGTCCAAAAAAGCATTGCATATCTGCTAACAGGTGAGAAAGTCGAAAAACCGCTATGGATTCAAATTCCATATTCATTTGGTTTAGGGTTAGGGATGGTTCTTTTTTTTAATCACATTTTTAAGAAAAGGTTTAATGAAGAGCCAAGCCCTTTAGAAGTCGAAATGTTTAACTATCAGCAAGATCTGGATAATTATTTAATTTACCATGAGAATGTAATAACCAAACGTGATGATGAGTGATACTATCAGAGTGCTTATAGTAGAAATATTTATTGGGTTTGGAACAGGGATTATGGTAGGTTCTGGATTTGTTGCATTCTTAACGGTGTTAGGTATTATTCCAAGGTTAGTTCAATTAAGTAAATCAGAAAATTATCTGCATTCTTATCAAGCAAGTGTTATTGTCGGAGCGCTATTTGGAACTTTTTTGTCTTTTACAAATGTAACCTTTAGTATACCAGTTATCCTCTTAGTTTTCTGGGGGTTGTTGCATGGCATATTTGTGGGAATGTTAGCTGCGGGCTTAACAGAAGTATTAAATGTTTTTCCGATTTTAATGAAAAGACTTGGTATTGACAAAGAATTACTCTGGTTATTAATGGCAGTAGTAATTGGGAAAATAGCTGGATCAATTTTTCACTGGACTGTATTTGTCGACATTATGAGATGAAAATTACTTTCTAAGGGGTCAATGTTTTATTATGAGAAAAAATAAAAAACCAAAATTAATACATCACCAGATTGAGGAAAATGAAGCATTTTTAAAAACAAAATTAGGTCTTGATGTTTCATTTGATATAGGATTTCGGGAGTTAACAATTCTCAAGAAAAAAATACAGTTATATTATGTAACAGGCTTAGTGGACAGTGAATTCGTAATCGAAATTATTAAGAAATTAGTTTCAGTAAATGATGAAGAAAACAGTGATACTTCTATATACGAAATTTTGGATAACCGTGTTGTACATCAGCAAGTTGAGAAGACTGATACCTTTGATAATGCAGTGAATAAATTGCTTTCAGGGTTATTGGTTATATTTGCAGATGGTGAAACCGAGTGTTTCATTGTCGATGTAAGAAGTTATCCTGGAAGAACACCACAAGAACCGGATACAGAGAAAGTTGTCCGAGGGTCACGAGATGGTTATACGGAAAATATAATCGAAAATACTGCTCTAACAAGAAGAAGAATCAGGGATGAACGACTTAGAAATGAGATAATGCAAATCGGAGAACGTTCCAAAACAGATGTATGTATATCTTATTTACAGGATGTCGCGGATGATGGATTAATTGCCATAATAAAAGATGAACTAAACCAGATTGAAGTTGACGGAATTTCGATGGCGGACAAAACAGTGGAAGAATATTTAGTCCATCAAGGATTCAATCCATATCCATTAGTCAGATATACAGAAAGACCTGATGTTGCTTCCACCCATCTGCTGGAAGGTCATGTGCTTATCATGGTAGATACTTCTCCCAGTATGATTATTATGCCGACAACATTTTTCCATCATGTTCAACATGCTGAAGAATACAGAGAATCTCCTGCTGTTGGAACGTTTGTGCGGTGGGTGCGGTTTATCGGGATTATGGCATCAATATTCTTACTGCCTCTGTGGTTATTGCTTGTTATTGAGCCGCAATTATTACCTCAGCAATTACAATTCATCGGACCGAATGAAACTGGTAATATTCCAATCGTTGTGCAATTATTGCTTGCAGATATAGGGATTGAATTCCTCAGAATGGCGGCGATTCATACTCCGACACCTTTATCTACAGCTATGGGCTTAA
Organism: Gracilibacillus oryzae; assembly: GCF_009498735.1. GTDB lineage: Bacteria > Bacillota > Bacilli > Bacillales > Amphibacillaceae > Gracilibacillus > Gracilibacillus oryzae. The sequence continues at coordinate 465,598 of NZ_ML762425.1, read as the reverse complement.
TTGCTGCGGTTTTAATTGGAGAAATTGCCATTAAAGTAGGCTTATTCAGTGCTGAAGTAATTCTTTATGTAGCCATTAGTGCAATCGGATCCTTTGCCACACCAAGCTATGAATTAAGTGTAGCAAATAAAATGATAAGGATATTACTTGTAATCATTACATTTTTCTTTCATGTACCTGGTTTCATGATTGGCATGACATGTCTTTTGCTAATACTGGCAAATATTCGCTCATTACAAACACCATACTTGTGGCCGTTTTTGCCATTCAACGGAAAAGCACTTTCGCAAATTCTGTTCAGAGTTTCTGTACCATTATCCAAAACAAGGCCAAGTATTGTTCATCCCAAAAATAATCGTAAACAAGTTTAATGTGTATCTTCTTCATTCAAAACTTGATAAAAGATTATGTTCTATATTATAATTACTCTTATGTATGAGTTGGTATTTATTACGGAATAAATAATAGATCCCTCTTTCTTTCTCATTTAGCTTAAAGGGAAAGGAAAAGGGGTTTTATTTGACCCTATGAAGACGATACAGGCATAATCTTTGGAGGTTGGATGAAAAGATGACAAATTTGGCAAATATTAATGAACAAGGTCATCTTACAATTGGTGGAATTGATAGTGTAACTTTAGCAAAGAAGTATGGTACACCACTATTTGTATATGATGTGGAAAAAATTCGAAATAACGCGAAAGCCTTTGTTGATACTTTTGCAGCGCACAATATAAAAGCACAGGTTGCTTATGCCAGTAAGGCATTTTCTTCGGTGGCAATGGTACAAGTGGCTAAACAAGAAAAGCTGAGTCTTGATGTAGTTTCAGAGGGAGAGTTATATACGGCTTTAAAAGCAGGCTTCCCTGTTGACAAAATTCATTTGCATGGCAATAATAAGAGTTTGAACGAACTAGAAATGGCTGTTAATGAACAGATTGGCTGTATTGTGATCGACAACTTTTATGAAATTGACTTGTTAGCAACTGTTTTAGAAGAAAAACAAGCGGAAATGAATGTATTAATTCGTGTAACGCCTGGAATTGAAGCACATACTCATGATTATATTTTAACAGGAAATGAAGATTCTAAATTCGGCTTTGACTTAGCTAATGGACAGGCTGCTGAAGCGGTTCAAAAGATTGCGGCGATTGATTCGATTCATTTAAAAGGAATCCATTGCCATATTGGTTCCCAGATCTTTGAAACAGACGGGTTTGTGATGGCAGTTGATCGATTGTTTAAAACACTTGCTGAGTGGAAAGAACAGTATCAGTTTACAGCAGAAGTTGTTAATTTAGGCGGTGGTTTTGGGATTCGCTATACATCAGAAGATGATCCACTGCCATTAGAGCAATATGTCCAAACATTAATTAAAGAAGTAGCAAAACAAGTAAAAGAGTATGATCTTGCTTTTCCGGAGATTTGGATAGAACCAGGCAGGGCAATTGTTGGAGATACAGCGACAACATTATATACAGTCGGTTCTACAAAAAATATACCCAATGTAAGAAAATATGTAGCAGTAGATGGCGGGATGACGGATAATTTAAGGCCAGCTCTGTACCAGGCAAAATATGAAGCCTTGCTTGCTAATAAAGCAGACCAGGAAATGAACGAAAAGGTATCAATTGCAGGAAAATGCTGTGAATCTGGTGATATGCTGATTTGGGATATTGACTTGCCTGAAGTCAAGGCAAATGATATACTTGCAGTCTTTAGTACTGGCGCGTATGGGTATTCTATGTCAAGCCATTATAATCGTTTCCCGAAAGCAGCAGTTGTATTTGTCGAAAATGGTGAAGACAAACTGGTGATCAAACGAGAAACTTATGAAGATGTTATTCAAAATGATTTATCCTATGAGGAGGAATGAAAATGAAACAAGCAACAATCGAATTTGAAAATGGCGAAAAAATATTAATTGAAATGTATGAAAAAGCAGCACCTAAAACAGTAGAAAATTTTGAAAAATTGGCTAACGAAGGATTCTATGACGGTGTAATTTTTCACCGTGTAATTCCTGGGTTTGTTGCCCAAGGTGGAGACCCAACAGGAACTGGAATGGGTGGTCCTGGTTACACTATTAAATGCGAAACAGAAGGAAATCCGCATAAACATATTGCAGGTACACTTTCTATGGCACATGCTGGAAAAGATACAGGTGGAAGCCAGTTCTTTATCGTTCACGAGCCACAACCACATTTAGATGGTGTACACACAGTTTTCGGACAAGTTATAGAGGGAATGGATACAGTACTTCGCATTAAACAAGGTGATGCTATGCAGACAGTACGAGTACAAGAAGTATAAGATACCCGGAAATTAGTAAAAGATTGACATATTGTGGAGTATATAATATTGTTAACAATGTAGATACTTTTGTCGTTAGGTAAATGAGGTTTGCTGAAATGAACAAAAAGCGTAAAAATTTGATACTCTTTGTCACAATATTAATTCTTGCGATCATTTGGGGATGCTACTACTGGTTTGGAATTGCATTACCAAATTCCGCTTGATAAATTTAGTAGATAGTGTAACGACTTCATCGATCAGTACATAGCATATTTATAAAAATGCTATGAATAATGAGGGGTAAAAATGTTAATTCGTTATAAGAAAAGGTTAGAAAAAATAGCAATGGGACTGCTTTCATTTATGCCTGATGAAAAAGAAGTGAAAAGGTTACAAGACACTATTAAAGAATATGAGTCAAATGATCATTGGCAATTATTTTTATGGAAAGTGGAAGAAGATATCCTTGGTGCTGTTGGTGTAATTGTTTCTACTGAGGACAATGAAGTCATCGTGCAGCACATAACAGTAGATCCGTCCCACCGAAATCTGGGAATTGGCAAAAATATGGTGCAAGCTGTTAAAGAATATTACCCATCACTTCAAGTAAAGCCAAATGTTCAAACAGAAAAATTCTTGGATAAATGTATTGATTGTTAAAGATTGCAGTTTCTTGTAATCCTTATCTAGCTATTTTATAATTTATGTAAGAGATAGAGAAAGAACCTTTGCTAAATCAGCTTGCAAAGGTTCTTTTCTTTCTTGTGCCCGTTGATTAGCACATTTGTCTATTATCTTACAACCAAGCTGCACCGACAATAATTAGAAGAATAAACAAAACAACGATTAAAGCAAATCCACCGCCATAAGCGTAGCCCATCAATAATTCCTCCTTAAATCATATTAATCAATTATATAAATTGATTTCTCGAAATTAATGTATGCAACTATTACAAAAAAGTATGGGCATATATAATAGAAACAGGCAATTTTGCCAATTTCAATTAAGACATTCATTAATGGATTAAATTTTTACAAATGCTTGGAGGTATATGAACTTGGCGAAATATGAAGTCAAATTAGATCAATTCGAAGGTCCATTAGACTTATTATTACACTTAATTAATAAGTATGAGATAGATATTTATGACATACCTGTAGCAGAAATCACCGCACAATATATGACATATATCCATACAATGCAACAATTAGAACTAAATATTGCAAGTGAATATTTAGTGATGGCAGCAACCTTATTAGAAATGAAAAGTAAAGTGTTACTGCCAAACCCAACAATCGAGATGGATGAAGAATATGAAGAAGATCCACGAGAAGATCTAATGAGAAGACTTATTGAATATAGAAAATATAAAGAAGCCGCAGAGCAATTAAAAGAACGTGAAATGGAACAGAGTCATGTACTGACAAGACCGCCAATTCATTTTGACCGAGAAGAGTCGAATACAGTACCAGCAGGGGCAGCGGATGTACTTGATATGATAAAAGCGATGAGCAAAATTCTTGAGAGAAGAAAATGGAATAAGCCTGTGGCCACAACCGTACAAAGAAGAGAGATCCCAATCAAAGAAAGAATGTCAGAAATAATCAACATAATTTCAGAAAAAGAAGATGGAGTCTCATTTTATCATTTGTTTCCTGAACAATCTAAGTCTTATCTTGTAGCAACCTTTATCGCAGTCTTAGAACTGATGAAATTAAATGAAATTTATTGTATGCAAAAAGATCATTTTGATGACCTGGTTATATATAAGCAGAATCAAGTTAGTTATACGGAAGGTGAATAAATATGGATTTATCTGAAATAAAGGCAATTACAGAAGGGTTAATTTTCGTGTCAGGCGATGATGGTATTACCAAGAGAGAACTGCAGAAAATGCTTGATTTAGATAAAGACATGTTAGAACATGTCTTAAATGAATTGAAATTCGATTATGAAAGCAGCAGCCGTGGGATGATGATCATTGAATCAAAGGGCGCGGTGTTTTTTACAACAAAGCCTGAACATAGTGAATATTACGCTAAGTTAACAGAAACGAAATCCATTTCTAAATTATCTCAGGCAGCATTAGAAACGTTAGCTATTATTGCCTATTTGCAGCCAATTACACGTACAGAGATTGAACAAATAAGGGGTGTTAAGAGTGAACGGCCTGTCCAGACATTAATTGCTCGTGCACTTATTGAAGAAGTAGGACGAAAAGAAGGTATTGGACGACCCATATTGTTTGGAACCACATTGGAATTTCTTACATATTTCGGACTGAAATCACTGGAAGACCTGCCTCCGCTACCTGATGAAATTGACGAAATGGACGTGGAGCAGGAAGCTGATCTATTCTTTGATCGCTTTCAGGAGTTGGAAAATTAGCAGTAATGTTCCATTTTAGATGAATAAGCTTGTCTTTTCCGCATAGAATGTTACAAATGTTAAACATTGGATGGGAGAAGATGGGGTGAAATGAAGATGCGTTATCTATTAATTATTTCAATATTACTTTTTGCATTTGTCTTTCCTGTGCCAAAAGTAGAAGCGAGTGTTCATGTGTCTGCTGAAAGTGCTGTTTTAATAGACCAGTCGACAGGCAGAGTCTTATATGAAAAAAATGCAAACGAAAGATCACTCATAGCAAGCATTACTAAAATAATGACAGCAATCGTTGCCATTGAGTCAGGAAAATTGAACGAGTATGTGTCTGTAAGTGACCGATCCATTGGCACGGAAGGATCCTCGATATACTTAACTAAGGAAGACCAATTTACTTTGGAAGAACTGGTATACGGGTTAATGTTAAGATCAGGCAATGATGCAGCTGTGGCGATCAGTGAACAAGTAGGTGGAAGTGAAGAAGGTTTTGTTCATTTAATGAATGAGAAAGCTGATTGGATCGGAATGACAGATACGCATTTTGATAATCCCCACGGTTTAGATTCAGATACACATTTTTCGACAGCTTATGATATGGCACTATTAATGAAATACGCGATGGAAAATGAGACATTTGTTGAAATTTCAGGTACAAAGTCCTTTAAAGCAAATGATCGTGACTATTCTTGGCATAACAAAAATAAACTATTAACTTCTTTATATGAATATTGTATAGGCGGCAAAACCGGATATACAAAAGCCGCGGGAAGGACCCTTGTTACAGCTGCGGAAAAAAATGGACAAAGACTGATAGCTGTTACCATAAATGGGCCAGACGATTGGAATGATCATATTCAGATGTTTGAATGGGGATTTCAAACATTCGATCAAGCTGAACTTCAATCAAAAGGAGTTTATTCTTATCAAAAGAACAAAAGTGGCGATATTGTCCAGGGAAAAGTTACCGAGAATCTAACATATCCTTTAAAAGCTGGTGAAATAGACCAAATCGAAGCTAAAATAACCCTTACTACTGCAGAAACACCAACCGAAAAATTAGGAAAAAAAGTTTTTTATTTAAATGAGGAGAAAATAGCAGAGACAACGATTTATCGTATGGATGAAAAGGTGAATGATAAATCTGGTCCAGAGCGATTCTGGCCGCAATTGTGGTCCGCGTTTTCCAGAATAATCGGTGGTAACTATGATTAATTTAATCTGGGCGTTAATGGCAAGTATCGGGATTGTCTATGCTATGTTAAATGGAACGATGGATAAGGTTAATGAGGCGGTATTCGAAGGAGCAAACGATGCCATCACCCTCGTGATAGCCTTGACCAGTGTGCTTGTTTTCTGGTTAGGAATGATGAAAATTGCAGAGGAAGCAGGTATATTAAGAGGACTGAGCAAACTTTTTAAGCCTATTGTAACTAGAATCTTTCCCGATATTCCTCCAGATCATCCTGCTATGGGATATATTCTCGCTAATTTCAGTGCCAATTTATTCGGGTTGGGAAATGCAGCTACTCCTATGGGGATAAAGGCAATGGAAGAAATGAAAAAATTAAATAATTCAGCTGCTTATGCCAGTAATTCGATGATTACCTTTTTAGTGATTAATACATCAAGTATTACATTGGTACCAACCCAGATTATTGCCATCCGTATGCAATATGACTCCCAATCACCGACAGAGATTGTTGGAACTACTCTTATTGCCTCACTAGTTACGACGATTTCAGCTCTATTGATTGATGCATTTTTAAGAAAAAGAAGGGAGTTATCTTCCTTATGATCCAGTGGATTTCAGCTGTTAGTGTCTGGTTAATTCCGTGCATAATCCTGATCATTTTACTGACTGCAACAGCAAAAAGAATACCATCATATGAATTATTTGTGGAAGGCGGGAAAGAAGGCTTGAAAATGGCAATTTCTCTTCTTCCATTCTTATTAGGGATGTTAGTTGCCATTGCTATTTTAAGAAGTTCAGGTGCTCTTGATGCCTTCATCCAATTGATTGAACCAGTTCTTTCTGCTTTGGGATTCCCTGCAGAGATGGCCCCATTAGCAATTATCCGTCCAATTTCAGGAACTGCAGCACTAGGTGTAACAACCGAGATGATTCAGACATACGGTCCGGATTCCTTTCTGGGAAGACTCGCTTCTACCATGCAAGGCAGTACGGATACAACATTGTACATTCTAACCGTTTATTTTGGTGCTGTCGGAATTAAAAGAATGGGAGATGCATTAAAAGTTGGACTTATTGCTGATTTTATTGGTATAATTATATCAGTTATTGTAGTATCGTGGGTTTTTGCTTAGAAGCGTTAACAAATATGTTAGCGCTCCTTTTCATTATTGACAAAGAAAGTAAAAGAGCTTGATACAAATTTATTGATGAGAAAGAGTGTGAATATATGAGTGAAAGACTGCAAAAGGTGATTGCAAAAAGTGGGATAACATCCAGAAGAAAAGCGGAAACACTGATTGAAACAGGACAAGTTAAAGTAAATGGCAAAGTAGTCACCGAATTAGGAGTTAAAGTAACAGACCAGGATCATATTGAAGTTAATAATGTTCCCATCGAAAAAGAACAGTCTGTTTACTACCTTCTATATAAACCTAGAGGAGTTATATCGAGTGTTAGTGATGATAAAGGACGGAAAACAGTTACTGATTTTTTTATAGAACTCGAGGAAAGAGTTTTCCCTGTTGGAAGACTTGATTATGATACATCAGGTCTAATTATTATGACAAACGATGGTGATTTTGCGAATTTACTGCTTCACCCTAAGTACCAATTGGATAAAGAATATATCGTAAAAACAAAAGGTATCCCAACAAAAGAGAATCTTCAAAAATTCAAAAAAGGGATTCATTCTGATGGAGACATTTTAAAAGCCAAACAAGTGAAAATAATGTCAATTGATAAAAAGAAACAAACAGCCATCTTGAAAATTATTTTACATCAGGGTAAAAACCGTCAGATAAGAAGAATGTTTGAAAGTATTGGACACCCAGTATTGAAACTAAGACGGGAACGTTTTGGCATTTTGACATTAGAAGATCTGCAGCCTGGCGAACACCGCAAGTTAACACCACATGAAGTAGACCAGTTAATTAAATCTGCAAAAAAAATTGTTAAATAAATGTCACAATATAATGACGCATACATGATAAAATGGGTCGAGGGGAGTGAGTGGATTGGACAAAATTGAGCAAGCAAATAAGACCAAGAAAAATAAAAAAAGAAATCGCTTGATCTATCGCACTTCTATATTAACCGTCTTGTTCGGTGCGTTGTTATTTGCTCTGATTTCAAATTTGATGGCTGATGATGAGACATTAGATGTTGGTGACAAAGCACCAGATTTTCAGTTAACTCACTTAAACGGCGGACAGTCAGAAACCATCCGTTTAGGAGATCTGAAAGGGAAAGGTGTTATGCTCAATTTCTGGGCTACATATTGTGAACCGTGCGAACGCGAAATGCCTTATATGGAAACCCTTTATCCGGAATATAAGCAAAAAGGTGTGGAAATAATTGCAGTAAGTGTAGATGCAACTGAATTAGTTATCGACAAATTTGTAGAACAATACGGTTTAAGCTTTCCTGTCTTACATGATAATAATAGTCTTGTAATGGATGCATACGGAATAAGACCTCTTCCTACTACATTCTTTATAGATGAAAATGGTGTCATTGTCGAACGTGTAATGGGAGAATTGACTTTAGAGAATTTGGAAGGATATTTACAGAAAATTGAACCAAGTTAAATAATTATGAATCAAATAACGAGGGGTAACTATGAATGAAATAAAATGTGAGTCGTGTGGTTTTCTTAATTCTGCAGGTACAAGCATATGTAATAAATGTGGAATGCCTTTAGATAAAGAGAATGATTCCAAATTACTGAATATGCGTTATGATGGGAGAGCAATCCGTTCCAAAACGAAAAACACATCCATAGTTGATAAGATATGGAACTTTTTTTCATCTATTAAAATCGGAGTAACATTAATTGCGATTGCTTTAATAGCCTCGGCTGTAGGCACCATTTTACCGCAAAGCATGTATATTCCAACCAACGTTGTCGCTGAGGAACACTATCGTGATCGTTATGGATTAGCAGGCCAAATTTATTATCAACTCGGTTTTCATGAGTTATATAGTTCCTGGTGGTATTTAATTCTAATTGCACTTATAGGGATTTCTATATTTATCGTTAGCTTGGATCGCGGAATACCACTCTATAAAGCTTTGAAAAACCAAAATCCCAAGCGGCATATTCATTTTTTAAAACGGCAGAAATTATTTAATCAATATGATCAGTATTCTCAGGAAGATCTTGATAAGTTAGTAACAAACATAAAGAAACGAAGATATAAAATCTTTGAAAAAGATGGACACATATTAGCGGAAAAAGGAAGATTTTCCCGTTGGGGACCATATGTTAATCATGCAGGACTGATCATTTTTCTAATTGGTACATTACTCCGATTTGTGCCATTTATGTATGTAGACGAGTTTGTATGGGTCAGAGAAGGAGAGACTGCAATAATACCTGGTACAAGCCAGCAATATTATGTGGAAAATCAGGAATTTATCTTTGAGACCTATGGAAATGATGAAGAAGATGCGAAATTTAGCGAAATATTATCTCAACAAAACTCCGCGATTCCGAAACACTTTGAAACAAAAGCAGTTATATATGAAGATGTCTCGGAAGGTGTAATCGGATCCGAACCAGAATTGGAAGAAGTGGCGAGCGGCGAAATAATAGTAAATAAACCAATTCAATTTGGAGGTTTTGCTTTATATCAAGATAGCTATCAACTAAATGAGTTTCAGAGTATGTCTTTTAAGTTACATGAAACAACTGATGAAAATGAAGCTTCGATTGTTGAGTTTACAGTTGACTTAACAAATCCTGATTCTGTTTACACATTTGAAAATGGCTTTAGAATAGAGTTAGATCAATATTATCCAGATTATATCCTGGATGATGATGGGACTCCGCGGTCGCAAACTAATTATCCGCGTAATCCAGCATTCGTATTTTTTGTCTATCCACCTGGTGAATCAGACCCGGAAGCAAGTTTTCTGGCAATTGGACAAAACATTGATGGAACTGGGGAAAATACATATAAATTAGGTCTTACTAATTTTGATGTCAGAGATGTAAGTGGATTGAATGTTACAAAAGACTTAACTTTACCTGTGATTGGACTAGGAGCATTTATCTTTATGATTGGTGTAATTCAGGGTATGTATTGGCAGCATCGCCGAATCTGGATACATCCAGCTCAAGGGAAACTTTTTATTGCAAGTCATACGAACAAAAACTGGTATGGTATGACAAATGAATTCGAGAAAATTATTACGAACACCAAATTTAGTATGTTACAAGATCAAGAGAAAGTGACCAAAGATAACTAAATACTATAAAATGGAGGGTCACAGCTATGGAAGATTTAATTGTATGGAGCAGTCGATTGCTCTACACAGCATTCATTATTTATTTAATTGCAACAGTGTTGTTTGCTGCAACGATTAAAGATAAAAGACATGAAAAGACTTTTTCAAAAATACATATTTTGGCTATCAGTACAACTATTTTAGGTTTCTTTGCTCAATTAGGTTATTTTATTACAAGATGGATTGCCAGTGGCCACGCACCTGTAAGTAATATGTTTGAATTTGTTACATTTTTTGGTATGATGCTGGTTTTGGCATTTATTATCTTGTATTTTATCTACCGAATTGAATTGCTTGGACTTTTTGCATTACCTATTGCACTGCTTATTATTGGATATGCTAGTATGTATCCACGGGACATCTCACCATTAGTTCCTTCTTTGAAAAGTCACTGGTTATATATCCATGTAACAACAGTAGCTTTGGGTGAAGCAATCTTGGCAGTAAGCTTTGTAGCAGGTATCATTTATCTCATTCGTCAAATAGATCAGTCAAGAACATCTCTTAAAACGATATGTCTTGAGATTATCATGTATTCTATTTTTGCGACAATTGGATTTGTAATTGTTACAACAGCTTTTTCCATTAGTGACTATTCTTCTACATTTGAATATAACGTGGAAGGTCAGCCAAGTGAGCTGGAGTATCATTTGCCACCTATTTTCGGGCCAAGTGAAGGCCAGCTTTTGACAGAGAACCGAATGGATGCGCTCCTGCCTACTCCAGAATGGATGCTTGGAGCAGAGGCGCCAAGAAAGTTTAATACATTAGTCTGGTCATTACTTGCCGGAATCGTACTTTATATTGGCATGAGATTAATCCTGCGCAAAAGAATTGCAGCAGCTATTCAGCCATTTCTTCGTAAAGCTAATCCTGAATTATTGGATGAAGTTTGTTATCGGGCGGTCGCGATTGGGTTCCCCGTATTTACATTAGGTGGTTTAATATTTGCAGCAATTTGGGCACAGGAAGCATGGAACAGGTATTGGGGCTGGGATCCAAAAGAAGTTTGGGCACTTATTACATGGTTCTTCTATGCAATTTTCTTACACTTAAGGTTAACTGTCGGCTGGCATGGAGAAAGATCAGCCTGGTTTGCAGTGGTAGGTTTTGCTATCATCATGTTTAATCTAATTGTGGTTAATTTAGTACTGGCAGGACTTCATTCTTATGCGTAAATAAGTTTTTTGAAAAATATAACCAAAAAGTACAAGAGATAATTGTCCCTTGTACTTTTTCCGTATATACTATTATTGGGACAGGGGGTATGAGTTACATATGGATAAACGAAAAGTATTAGTGGTGGATGATGAAGAAAGAATCAGACGGTTATTAAAAATGTATTTAGAAAGAGAAGAATATGAAGTAGACGAGGCAGAAGATGGTGATGAAGCAGTACATAAAGCATTAAATAATGAGTATGAAATAATTTTATTAGATGTCATGATGCCAGGAAAAGATGGCATAGAGGTTTGTAAAGAAATTCGCGAGAAAAAAAATACACCTATTATGATGTTAACAGCAAAAGGCGAAGAGATCAGCAGAATACATGGTTTTGAAGCTGGGACTGATGATTATATTGTAAAACCATTTAGTCCGCGAGAAGTTGTTTTGCGTGTAAAGGCTTTACTCCGCCGAACAGGCAGCCAATCTCCAGCTAATCAAACGAATCGTTCAAAAGACATGATAGAATTTCCACATTTGGTTATCGATAACGATGCCCATCGGGTTTTGGCTAATAATAAGGAAGTTAACCTTACACCTAAGGAATATGAATTATTGTTATTCTTAGCAAAGGAACCTGATAAAGTATTTGACAGAGAAGAATTGCTGAAAGAGGTTTGGAAATACGAATTCTTCGGTGATCTGAGAACTGTGGACACCCATGTTAAAAGGTTACGAGAGAAGTTAAGTAAAGTTTCAGAAGAAGCATCCAAAATGATTGTAACGGTTTGGGGTGTCGGGTATAAGTTCGAAATTAAATAACTATCTATTATGTAATGGTGTATAAGATACTTAATAGGGAATCTGGTGAAAAACCAGAACTGTCCTCGCAACTGTATGTGTTCACGAAATGGAACTGTCATTGTACTTAGTATGAGAAGACCCAGAGTAGGTTAAAGCACAAGTCAGGAGACCTGCCATTACATAGACCGAAATGCTTCGAGGATTAAGCATTGCAAGTAGGGATTGTTCAATAACTGCTTACATGTTAAATCCTCCTATTATGGGAGGGAATTTTTTATGAAAAGATTTATTATAACATTAATAACCATATTGATGCTTGCAGGCTGTTCTGGACAGGATGTTGCACCTGATTCAACGGACACAAGCGGAGAAGGAACAGTTTCCATTACGATTTCAATTAATCATCAAGAAGAGATCCTTGCAAATAAAGAGTTAAATATTAAAGAAACCAATAATCTTATGGAACTATTAGAAGCCAACTTTGAAGTTGAAGCGAATGATGGTTTGATAACTTCCATAGAAGGTTATGAACAAAATATAGAGAAAGAAATATATTGGTTATATGAGGTAAATGGCGAGCAGGCTACAGTTGGTGCCAGTGATTATGAACTAAGCCCAGGAGATAAAGTGGTATTTGATTTAGGGGCATTTAAATAATGAGACTTAATGTCCATAAGCTGACATTTTTAGCATTATTATCAGCTGCAGCAGTTGTCGGCAGAGTTTTTTTTCAAATCCTGCCTAATGTACAGCCTGTTTCAGCTATCATAATTATCACAGGTTATTTTCTTGGTCCTTATTATGCTTGTCTATTAGCTGTTGTTACTGTCTATTTATCTAATCTTGTGCTTGGTATGGGACTTTGGACGATTTGGCAAATGATTGCATGGGGAATTGTCGGCTATGTTGCTGGACTGTTTAAGCTCTACCATTGGAAAAGACCCCTTATTCCCCTGACATTATATAGTTTTTTTGCTGCCTATCTATATGGGTTAATATTAGATTTGGGTACATACACATATAGTGGCCATTTTTATTCATACTTTTTAGCTAGTCTTCCTTTCAGTACTTTCCATGCAGCAGGAAATATTGTATTTATGATTATATTATATCCGGTATTTCAAAGGTTATTTCGGTCTCGCCAGATAACAGAACGATTCCATAAATAAAATTTTGTTAAAAAGTTGCAAGTATATTGTAACTTTTTTTCATATAAATCGACAATTATTCTAGTAAAGGGGGTCTTAATGTGAAGGCCACTTTTGATGATCTTTATCACAAATATCATCAAGATTTATACCAGTTTGTTTTCTATATGGTTAAAAATAAGCAGGAAGCAGAAGATATTATTCAGGAAGTTTATATTCGTGTATTAAAGTCTTATGACAAATTTAATGGAGACAGCAGTGAAAAAACATGGTTATTCTCTATTGCCAGGCATGTTTCTTACGACTATTTCAGGAAATTAAAAAGAAAAAGAAGCCGTTTTTTATCTTTCTTTAACTGGTCTGAAGCAGGAGAGACTTTACCTTCCCATAACCCAATCCCTGAAGAGGTGGCGGTTTTAGATGACGAAATGAAGCACTTATATTATGCCCTGGATAAATGTACCCCAGATCAAAAACATGTGATCATTCTAAGATATTTACAAGAATTTTCGATCCAGGAAACTTCAGAAATCTTAGGGTGGAGTACAAGTAAAGTTAAAACAACACAACATCGTGCCATCAAATTACTGCAGGATTTAATGGGAAATGTTGAAGATAAGGAGGATGTTTAATATGACAACAAATCATCCTGATCCCAATAAAAATATAGAAAAGTTATTAAAACAATTGCCAAAGATAGAAAATACTCAGGAGAAAGATGCTCTTTATCGAAAAATTCAAGCAGAGATAAATAATTCAGAACCAAAATCAAAAAATAAAAAAAGATTGTTTCTTCCTGTTTTCACTATTATTGGCTGTCTGATTATCTTGCTAATAACTTGGAATGGGATGGGCGGTTTCTCCTTCTACACCGGTTCTGATATCGATACACGCCAGGAATCAACAACAGATTCCAGTAAAGTTAGTGAGATGCAAAAAGCCCAAATTATGGAGGATGCAAGTATAGAGCAGAACACTTTGAAAGAAAATACTGAAGAAAGTAGTCAAGAGCTTCTTCCGCCGGTGAAAGATCAGTCATTGTTTCAGTATGCAGATGAAGATTCATTTGTTTACAGGACAGATAATCCGGATAATCAAAATATTATTTATACTTCCTGGGCAACAGAGGATGTACAATATGTTTTGCCTATTTCATTTATAAATACTGATGTACCAGCAAACGACGTTACTAATTTCAATGTTAGAGTTGAAGAATATGTTTCACTAGAAGCCAATGGCCTCTTTAATCTTGAATTCGATAAGTTAGAGATCAATATAAACCAGGATGAAAAACGGGCGGAAATCCAAATCGATAATGCTTATCCCGTTTATTCAAGTAGTGGAAACTACCAAATGTTTAGATATATGTTATCAGATATGCTTGTTCCGTTAGGGATTGAGCAAGTTGTATTAAATGGGAATCACCCATTTATCGAACAGCAAAATAACTTTTCCCCTCAATACCGAACAAACACTTTATATAAAATATATCAATTTCAGGACGACTCGCCATTTTGGCTAATTCCAATTCCTGCTAATTATCAAGTGCAGTCATTTAGTGATGCTTTAGAAGAAATGAAGAAGGATGAGGAAGCTTTCCATGTTACTGCTGTAATTCCGCCTGAGGCAGAGATAGAAATTTCAGACAATGGGGATTTGGTAAATGTTGCAATTACTTCATCACTATTCGGCAATAATCAAGGTACAGTAACAATGATAGAAGCAATCTTATTAACAGCTAAAAGCTATGGTTATGAACAGGTAAGGTTTGATATCGGTATTAATCAAGCAGGGAATTATCAACTGACAGAACCAGTCGATATTCCTGATATTATTAATCCGGTGTATGGAGAGCAATAATATTTACCTCCATTTAGAAAGCAACTAGTTCCAGATTGACTAGTTGCTTTCACAATTCAGGTGTGGAACTCTTTTTAATGGATTCTGTCGGACAGGATTCAAACGCATCAATAAAATCTGATTCATCATCTGCTGGAACAGGAATTGTAGCACTGTTACTGTCAAGCTTACTAAAGGCCAACCCCTCATCATCATAGTCGAAGATCCGGCTGGCAGTTGCCCCACAGACTCCACAAGCTATACATGTCTCCTTATCTACCCATGTATAATAAGGCATTGTTCATTCTCCTTTATCGTTGTAATGATTTATTCATCATAACATAACAATATATGAAAAAAAATAAGTTTATTTCGCAGCAATAAACGTCTTTAATATACCCACTTTAAGTTTTGAGTAAGTGGGGGATATCAGACGCTAAATATACTGAAGAGTTTCGTTAAAGTATGGAGGTAAATATCGCCATTGATTAAAGTCTAACTTTATCTTTTATATTAACCTTGATAAAATGAAGATAGATGGGAGTTTTCTTATGTTCCAGTATATTATATTATATTGTTTAAATAATTTGAATGGCGAACGATCGGTAGCCAATATATATTACTTATTAAAAGGGAAAAAATCTACCCAAACCATACAAGATAGCTATCTGTATAATTTAACAGAATTTTTTGGTGTTTACCGTTCCATAGCCAGAAGTAATTTTAATCGTGTAATCGATGAATTAGCTGAGTTAAACTATATTTCCATTAGCGGCAAAGCTTTTGCCACCGTTAATCATGAAGGACAGCAGAATCTGGCACAATTGGATTCAGAATTTCAGAATACTTATTTTAAAGGAATGACTTATGAGAAGCATGCTCCGCAGTTTTTGGCAACATTCATTCTGTTAATCCAGACTGTTACAAACTTACATATAAAAAAGTCCAGGTTTATACCAGTTATTGATAATGGGTCCATCCAAACTAATGTCAAAAACTTCTTGCAAAATAAGCCATTAGACATGTCAGTTTTATTACGGGATATATATGATGATCTGCGTCAGATATTTTCAACGGCCAGCTTTCCTGATTTTAGTATCGATATTTTTGTTGATTATTTAACTTCAGCTAATGAGATTGGTTTGAGTCAACAGCAGATAGCTTTGAAATACAATATTTCAAAAGAAGATGTTCACTTTCATTTGTTCAATATCATTCATTACATACTTGAGCAAATGAAACTTGCCCCTGCAAAATATAAAGTACTTCCCTATATGTCAAATCAGAGACAGGATCTCTCCTTAACAGATTCAGCAATGGTTACATACAACTACTATGGTAAAGGTTATTCCATCAAAGAAATTGCAGGCACAAGAGATCTGAAAGAGAGTACAGTTCAAGATCATATTGTTGAAATAGCTTATGTAGGTGAAGTAAAATGGTCTGATCATATGAGTGATGAGGAATATTCTATGATAAAAAAGGCGCTGGTACAGACGAACACAAAGCAGTTAAAGACATTAAAGGAACTTTTACCTGATTTTATCACATACTTTCAAATTAAATTAGTAATTGCCCTATGGCATAAAAACGATTAAGAAAGGGAGCTGACGTGATGTACGATTTCTCAATAGAAGATTATTTATACAAGTTTTTTGGTTATCGTTCATTCCGAACAGGTCAGAAAGAAATTATTGAGTCAGTGCTGGCTGGTAATAACACTCTCGCTGTTTTACCAACAGGTTCCGGAAAGTCGATATGTTATCAGCTTCCAGCAATGATAATGGAAGGATCTATCCTGGTTATTTCACCATTACTTTCACTCATGACAGACCAAATTAAAGAAATCAAATCATTCGGATTAAAAGATGTTATCGCTATTAACAGTATGACTCCTAAGCATGAAAAATCCTTTTCTATGAGAAATTTGCAGAAGTATAAGCTGATTTTTACTTCACCGGAAATGCTTCAAAATACATTTTTCATCAACAAGTTAAAAAATATTCATCTGTCACTTTTTGTCGTGGATGAAGCACACTGTATTTCACAATGGGGATATGAATTCAGACCAGATTATTTAAGGTTAACCAATGTGCATAAAGAACTGGAATCTCCTCCTGTGTTAGCTTTAACAGCAACAGCAACGCCAGAAGTTCAACATGATATAATCCAGTCATTACAGTTGAAAGTATGTAACAAATATATTTATCCGATGGACAAGCCGAATTTATCGTTTGTAGTTAAAAAAGTCCCTGAAATCGCCGATAAAAAAAGTGATATTGTGGATACATTACGAGAGTTTAGAGTACCGACAATGATATATTTTTCCAGCAGGAAAGAAGCGGAGAATATATCGGCATATTTACAACAAGAGCTGCCCCAATTAAGAACAGCCTTTTATCATGGTGGATTGGATTCGACAGATCGTTTATTAATCCAGCAGCAGTTCATGGCGAATCAATTAGATGTCATTTGCTGTACAAGTGCTTTTGGTATGGGTATCAATAAAATCGATGTTCGTCTGGTTATCCACTATCATGCTCCTGCCCAATTAGAATCCTTCATACAAGAAGTAGGAAGAGCAGGCAGAGATGGAAAAGAAAGTGTCAGTTTATTATATTTCCACGATACAGATCAGCATATTTCCAGACGTTTGATTGACTCTGAGCTTCCTGATATATTACTGATTAAAAGAGCATTAAACTATGTATTAGAAAACAATGTAACAAAATTAAGTGAGTTAGAGGAATACTTTCTGATGATCTCTGATAATAATGAGATTCAGTGGCGTTTTCTTCAATATCAACTAGAAGTGCGAGATGTGCTGAAAGTGAATGATGAAACAATAAATGTTGGGACAGTGGATACAGATAATTTGACGAGTTCTATTAACGAAAGTGCCCTGCAAAGACTTGTTTATAAGCAGAAAAAAATGTATCAGATGATTGATTGGATCAATGAAGACGAGTGCAGAAGAGCGGCTCTTTATAAACATTTTCAAGCAGGTTTCCAGCAGCCGGAGAATATGTGCTGTGATTATTGTGATTTTATGTGGCAGAATTGGCAACCCAAAATGATTGACAGCAATAAAATTCAAACAGATGCATGGCATGTTAAACTTGCAAGTAAGTTAATGATAAAGGAAGCATAGAAAGATTTATTTATGGAGGCAGAGAAAATGAAAACAAATATAGACGACCAAGCCTCTTCACTTCGCGAACTTGTAACAAAAAGTGATTTAGAAGATAAGGAAAATGAATACAGATTACCGCCAAGAAGCTCGATCCATCGTAAAAAGCAAAAAAGAGAAAAAAGAAAAAAGGTACATCTTATAAGTGTACTGCTTTTCGTCTTTTTATTTATTGTTATATTGTTACTGTTCTTTCCCTTTTGGGGTGAATCGATTTTTGTGTCAAGTTTGTCAAATGAACAACAAAACTTACCGATGGAGAAAGTCTATCTAAATAACGATATCACTGTAAATTTACAAGAAGGGATTTATCACACGGTTAGACCGCAAGATACATGGGATTCAATCGCCAGGCAATATTATCATGATGAAAAAATGGCAGAAGTGATTATGAAGGCAAATGATACGGAAGATAACAAGATAGTTGTCGGAAGCAGATTATTTATTCCGGATATTCATAAAAAGTGATGGTGACATAACTAAAACTGACAAAAGCTGCATCTGAAAAACTGAATATTATATATGAATTCAGATGCGATATATGCCGAAAATTGCAGGACAAAATTAAAATCCGAACCAATTGTTCGGATTTTTGTTACCTAAATTCAATTTCTAAAATATTTTCTTTCGGTCACGTTCTTCTTTCAATATTTCTACAGCTTCATGGAATCGCTGGGAATGCACAATTTCTCTTTCCCTAAGAAATTTTAAAGAATCGTTTAAAAACGGGTCGTCTGACAAATCAATTATCCACTGGTAAGTAGCTCTGGCTTTTTCCTCTGCAGCAATATCTTCATACAGATCCGCGATTGGATCTCCTTTAGCCTGAATGTAGGTAGCTGTCCAAGGGGATCCCGCAGCATTTTGATAATATAATGCTTGATCATGATTGACATAGTAGGCACCTAAACCAGCTTCTTCTAATTGGGCCGGAGTAGCATCTTTTGTTAACTTATAAATCAGTGTCGCTATCATTTCTAAGTGAGCAAATTCTTCCGTGCCAATATCATTTAATAAACCGACAACTTTATCAGGAATCGTGTACCTTTGGTTTAAATAACGCAATGCTGCTGATAATTCACCATCTGCACCGCCATATTGTTCGATCAGATATTTGGCTAAACGCGGATTACATGTACTTACTTTTACGGGATATTGCAATTTCTTTTCATAGACCCACATTTTTAAACCTCCTTTATACTTGCCAAGGCCATGGCGCATCCTTCCAGTTCCATGGATAATTGGAATAACTCAGTCCATACTGAAGTAAAGGACCAAATTGATTTTCGAACTCTGCTTTTAATTGTTTGCTTTCATATGCTTTTTGATTAAATTGTTTAATTGCTTCTAAATCATCTGGGTGTGTGTCTAAGTAGAGAGTCAAATCAACGAGGACAAAGTCAACTGCTTGAATCTTCTCCATTAATTGATAATAACTTTCGGGCATTGTCAATTTTCATCACCTGTCCTTTTGGGATTATAAGGATCGTAAAGACAAGTCCAGAGTGTACCATGGTATAATGCTTCTCTTGCTGTGCTGAATTGTTCAGAGTGCATTGGTTGAAACGGAATATATAAATTAGGTGGTGTTGAGTAACATTTTTTCAGTTTTGGCGGACACGGATCAAATGGACTGATATATGGTGAATAACACTTTACGGAAGACATCAATTCAATCTACCCCTCTCATTTCAAGTACCGCTATATTGTATGTCAGCGATAGATTGTCTTATGTCATTTTTCATAATGTGCCAGCTTGTTTTTACAGCTATCTTTGTTCTCCACTGATCCAAGTCTCATATTATTTCCAACGAAAATGATAAGTTAATTCACAACTTTCAGATAAAATAGTATAATTAGTAAAGTGGTATTTTTTTGTGCATTAGGAGTGAATAGTATTGAGAAGCGGATATGAGCATCTGCAGCATATGATAAAGGATGCACTAACACAGTTAGGCTATCCAGACGATATATATGAATTAATTAAAGAACCTTCAAGGTTAATGAAAGTGCGTTTTCCTGTAAGAATGGATGATGATTCTGTTAAGATTTTTACAGGGTTTCGTGCACAGCACCATGATGTTTTTGGTGTGACACAAGGAAATGTTCATTTCAGGCCAGATATTACAGAAGACGAGATTGCAGCACTGTCTATACTAAGAAGTGTGAAAGCAAGTAATTTACAGCTTCCACTGGGAGGAAGCAGTGGCGGAATTATTTGTGATTTGAGGGAATTATCATTTAGAGAACTGGAAAGGCTCTGCCGCGCCTATATTCGGGCTATTCAACATATAATCGGACCAAGCATCGATATCCCTACTTCTGATGCGTCGGTGGATCCTCAGATAATGGCATGGATGATGGATGAATACAGCAGGCTGCATACAGGGGTGAATCCCAATTTCATAACAGGTAAACCTTATATATTAGGAGGAATCAATAATAAGCAGACAGCTGTGGAAAAAGGTGTCTATCATACTGTGAATGCTCTAATTGATGTTTATCATTTACCTGTAAAAGACACCAGAGTCATGATACATGGTACTGGTATAATTGGCAGCTATTTAGCAGAGAAGTTATATCAGGCTGGGATAAAAATTGTCGGAATATCGGATCCGCAAAAGGCCTTATATAATCCTGATGGCTTAAACATACCAATGCTATTAAAACAGAAAGACAATTTTGGTATTTTCAGTCGTATGATAAAAGATACTATTTCATTAGAAGAATTTTTAGAAAAAGAAAACGATATGTTTATTATTACATCAAAACAAGAGCAAGTGGATTTACATATTGCTAAAAAGCTAAATACATCATTTATTTTAGAAACAGTAAACAATACTTTAGACAAGGAAGCAATTCATTATTTAGATGAGAAAGGTATTGTAATGATTCCTGAAGTCTTAGCAACGAATGGTGGTATTGTTTACGCCTACCTTGAGTGGATGGAATATAAACAAGGAAAGAAATTCACAGACAAAGAAATTGATGATTATCTGAAACAAATCATTCTTCATGCGATAGAGGAAGCTAAATACACATCCTTAAAGAAAAAAGTAAATATGTATTCAGCTAGTTATATGCTCGGCATGAAGAATCAAGCAGAAGCGATCAGGTACAGAGGATGGCTTTGATCTAAATTGTAAGGAGAGTGTTTGCTATGCAACAAGAACAAGTAATTATTATAGGCGCAGGTCCTTGTGGGATGTCTGCTGCAATTGAACTGCAAAATAATGGTATTCAGCCTTTGATTATTGAGAAAGGTAACATTGTTGACTCTATCTATCGTTACCCGACGCATCAAACTTTTTTTAGTTCAAGTGAAAAATTGGAGATTGGCGATGTCGCTTTTGTCACAGAAAAGCAAAAACCTGTCAGAAACCAGGCATTAGCATATTATCGAACAGTAGCAAAGCGAAAAGATTTGCGAATAAATAACTTTGAGAAAGTTTCTTCTATAGACAAGCAGGATAACCTTTATATTGTTAAATCATTTAACAAGGATGGCGAGTCAAAAGTATATTCAACTAAATTTGTTGTAATTGCGACAGGATATTACGATCAGCCAAATCCGCTTAATATTAAAGGAGAAGAGCTTGACAAAGTGTTTCATTACTTTAAAGAGGCGCATCCTTATTTTAAGAAAAATGTTGTCGTAATAGGTGGAAAAAACTCAGCAGTTGATGCCACGATTGAGTTGCATAAAGCAGGGGCGAATGTTACGGTTCTCTACAGAGGGAATGATTATTCACCAAGTGTAAAACCATGGATACTACCCGAATTTGTCTCTCTTATTAAACATAAAAAAGTTCAATTGGAATTTAAAGCAAGTGTTTTGGAAATTACAAATGAATCGGTTCTTTATGAGGTGGATGGAATAAAGAAGTCTGTTCCTAACGACTTTGTATTTGCAATGACCGGGTATCGCCCTGATCAGGAGTTTCTTAAAAAGACTGGCATTACGGTAGACATGGAGACAGGCAGACCTAACTATAATGAGAAAACAATGGAAACAAATATAGAAAATGTCTATATCGCTGGAGTTATTGCTGCAGGTTATGATAATAATGAAATATTCATTGAGAATGGAAGGTTTCATGGAGGACTGATTGCATCCTCCATAAAAGAAAAATTATTGTAAGTCGTTACGCTTGGAAAGCATGTTGAATTTCTTCTGCCGTTGCTTCTTGCTGGAGTAATAGCAGAAGTTTTAACCTTGCTTTTGGTCCATTAATCTGGTTAGTGAAAATCATGCCTGACTTTTGCAGTGCTTTTCCGCCACCTTCATAATCATATGTTGGCTGGACAATGCCGTTGTAACACCTTGATACGATGACGATGATTATTCCAAGCTTTTGAAGCTGTTCCAGTGCTGGAATGATTGCAGGTGGAAGATTCCCTTGTCCGAATGCTTCTATCACTAAGCCATGAGTATTTTCAGGGTTCAGTTGTTCAAATAACACAGGGGACATACCTGTATAGGCCTTAAATAAATGAATTGATTTGGTGATTTGTTGGACATTAATAGGTTTTTCAGAATATAAATATTGTTGATAATATATGATGCGATCATTATGAATTAAACCAATTGGTCCAAAAGGCGGACTCTTAAAAGTAGCCACATTACTTGTGGAAGTTTTTGTAACATATCTTGCTGAATGAATTTCATCATTCATAACAACTAACACACCATTATTTATCGATTCATTACAATTAGCTACCCGAATGGCTGACTGAAAATTATGAATAGCATCTGTTCCGATTTCATTTGATGGACGCATTGCTCCTGTTATAACGATAGGAATGTGAGTTTTAATAGTTAGATCAAGGAAGAATGCTGTTTCTTCCAGTGTATCGGTTCCGTGTGTTATCACAATCCCTGATAAGTTTTTCTCGTCATTAAGCAATTTGTTAATAAACTGCGAAAGTTCTAACATATGCTTTGGTGTTATATGGGGAGAAGGTAAAAAGAAAAATTCTATTTCATGAATAGGGATATCTACGTTATCGGTTATATTTGCTAACGGATGCTGTTCAGACAGCCCTATATTTCCTTCCTCATTTTGCTGCATGGAAATAGTACCACCAGTATGTATAACAACTAATTTACTCATTTAATTCACCTCACTAGTATCTTACCATTTATGAAAGTAGGTGTATATTTGTTTACATTAATTACAGCAGGCCTGGCACCTGTATTTGCCTTATTGTCATTTTTCTATCTCAAAGATGAATATGAGTTAGAACCGGTTATGTCGATTTTTAAAACCTTTCTGTATGGAGCTTTATTAGTATTTCCCATTATGTTTATTCAATATGCTTTTATGGAAGAAGGGCTTGCCGAAATATCGTTTGTCAGAAGTTATTTAATTTACGGTTTATTAGAAGAGTTCTTCAAATGGTTTATCTTTCTTTTTACTACATACAAGTATTCGAAATTTTCCAATGTTTATGACGGTATTGTTTATGGTGTTAGTATAAGTTTGGGATTTGCAACAGTTGAAAATTTATTATATTTATTTGCCCATGGAATTGAATATGCTTTTAGTCGAGCTATTTTCCCTGTATCCTCACATGCATTATTTGGAGTGATTATGGGGTATTATATGGGCAGAGCGAGGTTCAAGAGTAACCGATCCAGTTTCCATCTGTTTCTAGCTTTTCTTATTCCAACATTGTTACATGGAACGTATGATTTTATATTAGTAACCATCACGAGAACTTGGGTATATTGCTTAGTACCATTTATGATAGCTCTTTGGCTGTACGGTCTCCGCAAAGTTAAGAAAGCAAATGAATATTCCAGATTTAATAATCTCGAAATTTAGAGTTATTCAATACTTTTACAGTATGAATAACTCTTTTTTGTTAAAAATTTTCCAATGAATAAATTATG
>NZ_ML762425.1:377408-441385 GCF_009498735.1 Gracilibacillus oryzae | reverse complement strand
AAAACGTAAATCATTGCTGAACTTGAAGTTCTTAATGGAGGTTGTATTTTATGAAATATCTTAAATGGTGCGGAATAGTTGGTTTGTTTCTTACCTTACCATTCATCATGACAGAAGAGCAGGAATTGAACGCATTTACTGGACAAGTCATCCAACATGGTGCCACAGGGGAGGATGTTATTGAATTACAAGCAAGATTACAGTATCTAGGTTTTTATAATGGGAATATTGATGGAGTTTTTGGCTGGGGGACATACTGGGCATTGCGTAATTTTCAATATGAATTTGGTTTAGAAATTGATGGTTTAGCTGGTGCCACGACAAAGCAAAAATTAGTGAATGCCAGTGAATATGATAGACAGTTTGTCAAAAAGCAAATTGAGTCAGGGAATAAATTTTCCCATTATGGAGGTGTTGATAATAGTAAACAGTCTCAACCAAGTGAAAATCAGTCACCACCAAATGAGCAGAATAATCAAGGAACTCAACAGCAGAATACACCAGAAGCCCCAGAGGCAGATTTAGAACCAACAGCCGTTAATGTACCGCAGGGATTTTCACAGAATGATATTAATCTCATGGCAAATGCTGTCTATGGTGAATCAAGGGGTGAACCATATGAAGGGCAAGTAGCTGTAGCAGCCGTCATATTAAATCGAGTAGAGAGTCCAACATTTCCTAATACTGTCTCAGGTGTGATTTTTGAACCGAGAGCTTTTACTGCAGTAAGTGATGGCCAAATATGGTTAACACCAAACGATACAGCAAAAAGAGCAGTGTTAGATGCCATTAATGGCTGGGATCCTACAGGAGAAGCATCCTATTATTTCAATCCAGATACAGCGACATCTGGCTGGATCTGGACAAGACCGCAGATTAAACAAATCGGAAAACATATATTTTGTAAGTAAAGTGGAGGTGTGTGCATGTTTCGATGGATAGTAATAACACTTTTAAGTCTTACCGTTGTTGGCGTATCGGTATGGGGTTACCAAGAGCATCAGGAAAAGAATGCAATATTAATTCAAGCAGAAAATGAATACCAACGTTCCTTTCATGATTTAACTTATTATATGGATTTATTGCATGACAAAATAGGATCTTCATTAGCAATGAACAGCAGGGAACAATTATCCCCACAGTTAGCTGAAATTTGGCGGATTACTTCAATGGCACATAGTGATGTCGGTCAATTGCCATTAACTTTACTGCCATTTAATAAAACAGAAGAGTTTCTTTCACAAATAGGAGATTTTAGTTATCGAACTGCTGTAAGAGATTTAGAAAAAGACCCATTATCTGAGGAAGAACTGGCCACATTCGAGACATTATATAAAATGTCCGGGGAAATTGAGACAGAATTAAGAAAGGTCCAGAATATGGTGTTAAATGATAACTTAAGATGGATGGACGTACAGTTAGCTTTAGTTAATAATGACGAACAGGCTGATAACACGATTATTGATGGATTTAAAACCGTGGAAAAAACGGTAGAAGGATATTCAGAGAGTAAGATTAATTCAAGTTTAATGGGAACTTCCAGTAAAAAAGATGGCTTTTCAATGCTTGGAAACGAGAAGATTTCTAAAAATGAAGCAAAAGAAAAAATGAGAAATCTGTTTAATTTAGATAAAAATGAAGAGATCACTGTCACGACAACTGGTGACGGAGCAAGCATTCCGATGATCAGCGCCTCCTTTCATGATGAAAAACGTTCTGGTTATGCTGATATAACGCAAAACGGAGGCTATCCAGTAACGTTGATGATCAATCGGGAAGTAAATGAAGCGAACATTAGTTTATATGAAGCTGCAAATAAAGCAAAAGAATATTTAGCTGAAAAAGAGGAATTTGGTAATCTGGCGTTAATTCAAAGCAATCAGTATGCTAACGTAGGGGTATTTCATTTTGTCCCTGACCAAAACAATGTATGGATTTATCCTGACACCATACAAGTAAAAGTCGCCTTGGATGACGGAGATATTCTTGGATTTGTAGCAAAAGATTATTTGGAAAACCATCATGACCGGACGATTAATGAGCCGAAAGTTTCTGAAGAAGAAGCCAGGTCAAAAGTGAATCCAAATCTAAACATCCAGGATTATCATCTGGCTGTTATTGAGGATGACCTTGGTGAAGAAGTGTTATCATTTGTGTTTTTAGGTACAATGGGTAATGACACATATAAAATATTCATTAATGCAGAATCAGGCAAGGAAGAACGAGTGGAAAAATTAAAGCAAGCAGAAATAAAATATTAGAAGTTACAGTTTTTGAAATTCCAAGCTGAACAAGAAAAGCAAGAAGAGAGGTTTTATTCCTTCTTGCTTTTTTTAATTTGTGATAATATAGTAAAAAAGAAACTAGTGTTGCAAATTGCTTACATAAAATCTCTGTATATATAGAAAATGGATACTAGGAAGAGGATGAAAATTGATAAAAATAGGCACATTTTTACAACTTGAAGAAGTAAATAGTAATAGTGATCAAGACATTACTGTAACTTACCGGTGTAGAGTAATAGAGACAACGCAAGATAAGATAATCATTGATTTACCAATTAATGAACTGACAGATAAAACAACGTTCCTTACTGAAGGAATGGTGCTCAAAGTCAGTTATATTCAAAATAATTCTGTTTTTGTTTTTCAGTCCAAAGTAACAGGAAGAAGGTTAGATCATGTTCCAGGCATTATTTTAACCTTTGATAAAAAAAGTGTAAAAAAAATTCAAAGAAGAGAGTTTGTCAGAGTGGATTCTATGTTGGATATTTCTCTAAGGAGCCCACTTGAACAATTCCCCCCCATTACAACAGTGACGAAGGATATAAGTGGTGGAGGTTTATCAGTCTATCTGGATCCTTCACAAAAATTAAATGAAAATGATGTACTTGATATGATGTTAGTTATGCCAATTGATAATACAATAGAGTATTTACATATCGAGGGCAAAGTTGTCCGGTTTATCGAGATAGAAACAAAAGGGGTACTTTCGGTTAAATTTACAGATATTTCTATACAACATCAGCAAAAAATTGTTCGATTTTGCTATTTGAATCAGTTGAAGATGAAAAGAAAAGAAATGAGTTAAATGCAGTAAAAAAGAAAGAGGTATTCACACAATGAAAAAAATTGCAATTGCGATAGATGGACCAGCTGCAGCAGGTAAAAGTACAATAGCAAAGCTGGTTGCTCAAAAGTTAAACTATATCTATATTGATACAGGAGCAATGTATCGTTCCTTAACACTTCAAGTAATTCGTGAACAAATCGATTTTCATGATGAAGGGAAAATTGTTTCATTACTAAACGATCTGGACATTGAACTGAATCAAAACTTTGAGGTGTTTATCAATAAACAGAATATAACAGAAGAAATTCGAGCAAATGATGTTACAAATCATGTTTCTAAAATTGCCTCCATTCCTGCTGTTCGTGATGAGATGGTAAAACGCCAGCAGAACTTAGCTGCTGACAGAGGAGTAGTAATGGATGGAAGAGATATCGGAACAAGAGTTATTCCAGATGCAGAAGTTAAGATTTTTCTTATAGCCAGTGTTGAAGAAAGAGCGACTAGACGTCATGACGAAAATAGGAAAAAAGGAATTCCGACCGATTTAGAGAAATTAAAAAAGGAAATCGAAAATAGAGATCGAATGGATTCGGAAAGAGCATCTTCCCCATTGAAAAAAGCAGATGATGCTATTGAAATAGATACAACATCACTTTCGATTGAAGGTGTCCTGCAAAGAATTCTATCAATTGTGGATCAAGAGGTGTAATGAATGAATTTATATAAATTTGGTAAATTTTTAATGAAAATTTGGCTGAAACCAAAATACAACGTAAAAACGGTAGGATTAGATAATATTCCAAAGACAGGTCCTGTTATTATTTGTTCAAATCATATTTCTAATTTTGATCCTCCAATCGTCGGAATGACATGCTCACGGGATATTCATTTTATGGCAAAAGAAGAGCTGTTTGAAAAACCGTTGTTTGGATTTATTTTAAAAAATGTACACGCTTTTCCGATAAAAAGAGGAATGAAAGATCGTAATGCTTTGAGAAAAGGATTAGATGTTTTGAAAGAGGGAAATGTATTAGGATTGTTTCCTGAAGGTACGAGAAGTAAAACAGGTGAATTAAAAAAGGGTCTTGCTGGTGCGGGCTTCTTTGCATTAAGATCAGATGCTGTCATAGTCCCATGTGCAATCATCGGGGATTACAGTAAGAAACAGCCACTGATTGTTTCATATGGCAAACCTGTTGAAATGAAAAATTTAAAAGAGAGAAAAGCTTCCGCTCAGGAAGTAACTGATGTTATAATGGAAGAGATAAGAAAATTAAAAGAAAATAACTAATTTCGTCTATATAACTTGACAAATTAGTCCAAATGTTAGAAGTTAGAAAAAAGCACATTTTATGTTTTTTGTGTTGTAATTTGAAGGAGGTCTTTGTCATGGATGAAATGAACCAAGAAATTTCCGAAATTAAGGAGCTTTCCGTTGGCGATATTGTCAAAGGAAAAGTAGTCAAGGTAGAGGAGAAACACGTTCTAGTAGATATTGGATACAAGGTAGAAGGAATTGTACCAATCAGTGAATTATCTGCACTTCGTATTGAAACTGCTAGTGATGTGGTAAGTGAAGGCGACGAACTGGAATTACAGATTAAGAAAGTGGAAGACGAAGAAATCGTTCTCTCTAAAAAAGCTGTCGTTGCTGAAAAAGCTTGGGAAGATCTGCAACAAAAATTTGAAGCAAATGAAACAATTGAAGCAGTGGTAAAAGATGTGGTAAAAGGCGGATTAGTAGT
The DNA here is from genome assembly GCF_009498735.1 of Gracilibacillus oryzae. GTDB lineage: Bacteria > Bacillota > Bacilli > Bacillales > Amphibacillaceae > Gracilibacillus > Gracilibacillus oryzae. Next base: position 436,568 of record NZ_ML762425.1, on the reverse strand, counting down.
TGATGTTGGATTAAGAGGTTTTATTCCTGCATCTTTAGTTGAGACCCATTTTGTAGAAGATTTTGCTGACTATCAAGATAAGTCAATTACGTTAAAAATCGTTGAATTAGATAAAGAACAAAACCGTATTATTTTATCACACAGAGCAGTGTTAGAAGAAGATGCAAAAACTAAAAAAGCAGATCTGCTTGAAAGCCTTGAAGAAGGACAAGAAATCGATGGTACAGTACAGCGTATTACAGATTTCGGAGTTTTTGTTGATATTGGCGGTATTGATGGATTAGTACATATCTCTCAATTATCTCATACACATGTTGAGAAAGCTTCAGACGTAGTTGCTGAAGGTGATAGTATTCGAGTGAAAGTGCTATCTGTTGATAAAGAAAAAGAAAGAATTTCTCTCTCTCATAAGGCTACACTGCCCGGACCATGGGATAATATCGCTGAAAAGATTTCAGTAAATGATGTTGTCAGTGGAACAGTGAAGCGTCTTGTTAATTTTGGTGCATTTGTAGAAGTGCTGCCAGGTGTAGAGGGACTTGTCCATATTTCCCAAATTTCTACACAGCATATCGGAACGCCTGCAGAGGTATTAGAAGTAGGCCAGCAAGTTGATGTGAAAGTTCTCGAAGTAAACGAATCTGAGAAACGTATATCTTTAAGTATTAAAGACATCGAGGAAGAGAAAAACAATCAAGAGATTAAGCAATATGAAACGGATGATGACCAGTCAGGTTTCCAATTAGGTGATATGATTGGTGACAAACTGGATAAATATAAGAGATAAAAAACGAGTACGCTACTTTAAGTGGCGTGCTTTTTTTTTGGACTTAGAAATACAGAAATGATTTTTTTGCTTCAAACATGGAGAAATAGCCTGGCGGGGATGTTTCAGTTTCTGCCTGGTATTACCTGTGATATGCTGCATCCTAAGAAAAAAGGATGGGATCTGGCGGATTATATTCGTGTTTTATTATCCTCGAATACCATTATGCGTATACCCTAATATAATTTCTTGCAATCTTACCGTATAAAAATAGCTAAACTGACGATAATGTTAAGGGTGATATGGATGGAAGAGTTTATTTATATTTATATTTTGTGGCTGCTTTGGTGTCTAACGACCTTTTTTTTCAATAAAACAAAATTACGGACAGTTTACAGTTTAGGGATTTTACTCCTTATTATTTGTGTGCCTTATACAACAGTGATTGGAGAAATCACTTTAAATAGTGGTGTAATTCTTCTTGTTTTTTATAGTTTTGGTCTATTAATGATGCTGTCGATGCCAATGAAGAAATATCTTTATACCTTACTATTTGCTTATTTATATGTTATTTATTTTGTCTGGTATATAACAAATCCCATATTAAGTTATCCCTATTTTATGTTAATTGGTATTATTGTCGCTACTATTGTATTGCAGATTTTTGAGAGAGATTTCCACCAGAGAATATTGATCTGGATCACAAGTTTAGCATTTGGACAAGTTTTATATACGTTAATATGCTGGAGCTATTCATTGGAATTTACGATCAATTATCATGATTATTACATTCTTTTCTGTAGTGTCTTACTGTTGTTGTGTCTAATAAACATTTGGTTATTACTATTAAAAAGAATGGAATTGGTAATACAAGGAATTGAGTCAAAAAAGAGGTGGACTTATTGAATGAATATACATACCCCATATTATTTGGTGTAATTGTCGGTACACTTGCTCGTATTATTATGCTAAAAACAGATTATCGCCAATATCCTACATACCTGCATGGCAAGATAATTCACCTGGCTTTAGGATTTATTGCCGCAGGACTCGGATCCGTAGCTGTTCCTGCAATTATGGAAAAAGAATTCACTGCTATTACGTTTTTAACCATTGCGGCTTCCCAGTTTCGGGAAGTGAGAAATATGGAAAGGAATACACTTACCGAAATGGATGGTTATGAATTAGTTCCGCGCGGGAAAACCTATATTGAAGGTGTTGCCATAGCATTTGAAAGCAGAAATTACTTAGTTATCTTTACATCTCTCATTACCACATTGTCCTATTTGGTCTGGAATCTTTATATTGCTATAGTTGTGGCGATAATTGCATATTTCATTGTAAACAAATTGATGAGTGGTTCTACATTAGGGGATATTGTGGATATAGAACATTCAGAAGTGTCCTTCGATGGAGCTGGACTTTATGTTGATAATATTTATATTATGAATATCGGTTTGCCTGCAAGACAAGAAGAAATCCTGAAATATGGAATGGGGTTTATTTTAACACCCAAATCATTCGATGTCAGGTCAACCATTGCTAATTTAGGGCAACGACAAGCTATTTTACATGATGTATCTGTTTCACTTGGTGTATTCAGGGATTCAGGAACACCAGCATTAGTACCATTGATCAAGCGAGATTTAGATGACGGAAGGATTGGGGTTTTCATTCTGCCTCAAGATAAGAATGTGGAAAAAGCGATGAAAGTTATCAGTGCTGTTCCAGTATTAGAAAATGCTATTCGAATGCCCTCAGAATCCAAAGCAAGTAATAAGGAGGGTTCCTGATGCAATTAGAAAAAGCAATTCTTGCAACAATTACTACAAATGCAAAGAAGGTGACTGCAGGTTCTTCTATCTTTATCTGTGAAACGAAAGAAGAGATGGAGAAAGTAGCTGCCAATTTAGAAGCAATATTAGATGGGATAAGTCATGCACTAAGTGATGAGCTATATATAATTGTTAAACACTAACACTAATGATCTCTGGGAAGCAGTTTTTATCCTGACAATTTTATTTAAAACGTCTATCTTAACTGAAACTTGTTTTTATTCAATGGTTTATGGTACTTTAATTAAAGCGATATAAGAGCAAGCTTTTATAGTGCGTGTTCAAAAAGTCGGCAAATTAGAAGCAAGAAGGTCGAGGCGGTTTAGTGAGGAGCCTCGGAACGTATGGTCTGAATACGTGAGAAGCGGACTCGCAAACCAACGAAGAGATTCGCCACTTATCATTTGGTGACTTTTTGAACATCTTCTTATAGAGAGAAATTTATAAAGGAAGGATGTGCCTTCATGAGAAAATCAGTTGTAGCAATTGTAGGAAGGCCTAATGTAGGTAAATCAACTATATTTAATCGATTAGTTGGTGAAAGGATATCTATTGTGGAAGACATACCTGGAGTAACCAGAGACCGAATTTATGCGAAAGCGGAATGGTTAAATAATACATTTCGTTTAATAGATACAGGTGGAATAGAAATTGGTGATGAGCCGTTACTGATTCAAATGAGAGAACAAGCAGAAGTAGCGATTCAGGAAGCTGATGTTATTATCTTTTTAGTAAATGGCCGTGAGGGAATTACAGCTGCTGATGAAGAAGTAGCCAAAATGCTGTATAAATCAAACAAGCCAATTGTACTAGCTGTAAACAAAATTGATAATCCGGAAATGAGAGAACAGATTTATGAATTTTATGCTTTAGGATTCGGTGAGCCATTCCCTATCTCTGGAACACATGGTCTAGGGCTGGGAGACTTATTGGACCGTGTATTAGAATTATTTCCGGAGCGTGAAGAGGTACCAGTCGATGACGATGTAATCCACTTTAGTTTAATTGGAAGACCGAATGTAGGTAAATCTTCATTGGTGAATGCCATGTTAAATGAAGAGAGAGTAATTGTCAGTGATATAGCCGGAACGACCAGGGATGCAATTGATACCACTTTTACAAAAGATGATCAAAATTTCGTTATTATTGATACAGCAGGAATGAGAAAAAGAGGAAAAATCTATGAAACTACTGAAAAATACAGTATCCTGAGAGCATTAAAGGCAATTGAGCGATCAGATGTTGTCTTAACATTAATTGATGCGGAGACTGGTATAATTGAACAGGACAAAAAAATTGCCGGTTATGCACATGAAGCGGGGAAAGCTGTCGTTATAGTAGTGAATAAATGGGATACGATTTCTCAGCATGATCATGCCATTAAAGAGTTTGAAGAAAATATCCGGGCCCATTTTTTATTTTTAGATTATGCCCCGATTGTTTATTTATCCGCAAAGACAAAAAAGAGAATTCATACCCTTCTGCCTAAAGTAATGGAAGCTAGTGAAAATCATACAAAACGTGTGGAGACGAATGTATTAAATGATGTCATTATGGATGCATTAGCAATTAATCCAACACCGACAAGAAACGGAAAACGGTTGAAAGTTCTTTATGCAACCCAAGTGGCTGTAAAGCCTCCAACCTTTGTTGTATTTGTAAATGATCCAGAATTAATGCATTTCTCCTATGAGCGGTTTTTAGAGAATAAAATAAGAGAAGCATTTGGCTTTGAAGGAACCCCTATTAAAATTTATGCAAGAAGACGAAATTAGAGGTGATTCATTGTGGGGAATATTGCGGTATTAGGTGCAGGAAGCTGGGGCACGGCACTGGCAATGGTGTTATGTGACAATAATCATGATGTGCGCTTATGGACACATAATGACGAGCAGAAAAAAATGATGCAAACTTCTGGAATGAATGAAAAATATTTACCAGGCATTTCACTTCCGTCTAATTTGAATATCGTCAGTGACTTGGAAGAGGCGATGAATAATGCAGAATCAGTTATTCTTGTTGTACCATCTAAAGCTATTCGGGAAACGTGTAAGAAAGCACTACCATATATAAAAAAACATATGGTCATTGTTCATGGTTCCAAAGGCATAGAGCCTGTTTCACATTGCCGAATATCAGAAATGATACAAGAAGAATTAAAAGGTATGGACTATAGCGGCATCGTCGCACTGTCTGGCCCTAGTCATGCGGAAGAAGTAAGTTTAAAACACCCGACAACGGTAACAGCTGCTTCTGTAAGTGCATCTGCTGCAAAATATACCCAGGATTTGTTCATTAATGAGTACTTCCGGGTGTATACCAGCCAGGATATAGTTGGTGTAGAGTTAGGTGGCGCATTAAAAAATATCATCGCATTAGGTGCAGGTATATCTGATGGTTTAGGATATGGCGATAATGCTAAAGCAGCTCTGATTACAAGGGGGCTGGCAGAAATATCAAGGCTTGCCACAGTTTTGGGTGCTAACCCTTTAACTTTTATTGGCTTATCAGGTGTTGGCGATTTAATTGTTACATGTACAAGTGTTCACAGCCGGAATTGGCGGGCAGGAAATTTATTTGGCAAAGGACAAAGTCTAAGTGATGTACTAGACCAAATGGGCATGGCAGTGGAAGGAGTACGAACAACCGAAGCTGTATTTCAATTATCACATAAGCTGAATGTGGACATGCCAATTACAAGAGCAATATACGAAGTCATATTTGAGCAAAAATCTCCAAAAGATGTAGTGGATCACTTGATGACTAGAAATAGAACTACGGAAATTGAAGATATTGCCTCCATTTTAGTCGACAGGTATTCTGATTAACTGTTTGGTCTCCCTCTGCATACTATAAAAAGAGATCTATAGTAAGGAGGAGAAACAGTGAGCGATTTTAAACAAAATATGTTTGACCAAATTCAGAAGAAGTCAAATATCAAATCAGACGAAATATTAAAAGTAGCCCAATCTGTTCAAAATGCTGATTTTTCTGATGAAGCAACAGTAAGAAAGCTGATTAGGCAATTAGCGAACATGGCTGGCAAACCCGTTTCTAAGGAAAAAGAAGATAAAATTGTTCGGGCTATTACGAACAATAATATGCCTGCAGACATAAACACATTAAGTAAACTATTTAAAAAGTGATATTATAGGCACATGAGGATGCAATGTGAAATTGCTTCGCATACAATAAATCGCACAAGCATTCACTTTCAGGGTGCAACTGGGTATTTATTTAGTCATTACCGGAGTAGATTCTGCCCCTTCTACTTCGGTTTTTTTATTTATTCTTCGTTACATATAAGAAAGTTGAATTGATTTTTAACTTTTCTTGAACTTATTAGAAAACAAGTGGCTCAAAATTGCTTATATGGTATACTAGTAATTATGTTTTTATCACGATATTATACAGAGAAAGAAAGGATGGTACTATTCATGTCAGCTTCCATGATGATGATGTGGGTATCTTTTGCTGGAATGATTGCACTATTTTTAGCAATTGGTCTGATATTATTAAGTCGTTATAAATTAAAAGGTGTTCTCGCAGTCATCGTCGCATTCATTGCTTATATTTTTCTAATACTCGGTGGTTTTATTATTGGTTTCGTCGTACTAAGAGGACCGACATCATAATTGGGAGGTTCGAAAGAAGAATGATACATAAAAATATTCTGTTATTTATTATTTTACTGCTGTTAACTGGCTGTATGTACCCATCAGAAAATTTGAGTCAAAATCAAATTTCAAATGATGCACAGCTTGAAATGGTGCAGCAGGCAATTAATCAGTATGCTGCACAAAATGAGGGCAGATTACCAATCTATACTAAAGAGAACGACACACCTATTTATCAGAAGTATATGATTGACTTTAACATGTTAAAACAAAACAACCTGATCCAGTCTATTCCAGGGACTGCTTTTGAAAGCGGTGGAATATATAAATACGTATTAATTAATGTGGAAACAGAACCGGTTGTTAAAGTAATTGATTTAAGAGTAACAGATCAGTTAAGGGATATCCAGCAACGTCTGGATATATATATTAGTGAAAATGAGTACCCTCCATTCGGAAAGAAAGTGGCTGATGGCGTTTATTCATTAAAATACGAAGAATTAAACTTAGATGCTGCGCCTTTCGTGAAGAGCCCATACTCTACTAATAATCTACCTGTTCTAATTGATACAAACGGGGAATTATTAATCGATTACAGGATGGAAATATATAAATTACTGGAAAATACGGATAAGCCATATCAAGCAGAAGAAGATGTAAGAAAAATACTTACCGATAACTATCCGATCGTCCCGGCATATTCCATACCGTATACCTTGAAAGATGGGGAACCAGTTTTTTCTTCCGATTATAAAAAATAGATAGTAAACAAGCTATTTAATACCGAACGATTATTCCAGTTGTCTACCTGCGAATTCGTTCGGTTTTTTTATATTACATTTCCAAAAACTATGAAAGTTCCACTAGATAAACACCGGTATTTCTTGTTTCTTATTTAAACTTAAAAATGAAAGTTAGCATATCCTTCTAATTTGCCTCATATGATCTACTAGTTATTTCTAATCCAACACAAGGGTGTGAAAAAAGAAATTTAATTATTCGATAAATATTAGCATATTTTAATAGGACAACATCATAAACTAACAATGTCAATGATTCGAGTAATTTTAAGTTGAATAGATCGGGAGGGGATCATTTGGAAAGGGTAGATATCTTTAAGGATATTTCAAAACGCACGAACGGGGATATTTATTTAGGAGTAGTCGGTGCTGTTCGAACAGGTAAATCTACTTTTATTAAGAAATTTATGGAAAAAACAGTTTTACCTAATATCCCGAATGAAAGTGATCGACTAAGAGCTCAAGATGAACTGCCGCAAAGCGCAGCGGGTCGCACGATAATGACAACAGAACCAAAATTTATTCCAAATCAAGCTGTTAAATTACATGTGGAAGAAGGATTAGAAGTCAATGTCAGATTAGTTGATTGTGTTGGGTACACGGTAAAAGGTGCTCAGGGATTTGAGGATGAAAACGGACCTCGAATGATCCATACTCCATGGTATGAGGAACCAATTCCTTTTCATGATGCAGCAGAAATTGGGACACGCAAGGTTATTCAGGAACATTCTACTATGGGGATAGTTGTCACGACAGATGGCAGTATTGGTGAAATTCCTCGGGAAGATTATATCGAAGCAGAGAACAGAATTGTAGAAGAACTGAATGAAGTTGGAAAGCCATTTATCATGATAATAAATTCTGTACAACCATATAAACAGGAAACAGAATTATTAAGACAAGAGTTAACAGAGAAGTTCGATATTCCTGTACTTGCCATGAGTGTTGAAAGCATGACAGAACATGATATTAATAATGTGCTGCGTGAAGTATTGTATGAATTTCCTGTACTCGAGGTAAATGTTAATTTACCTAGCTGGGTATTGGTACTTGATGATAATCACTGGTTGAGACAAAACTATCAAGAGGCTATTGAAGACACAGTTAAGGATATTAAAAGATTACGCGATGTAGACAATGTGATCGGGCATTTTGATCAGTTCGATTTTATTGAGCATGCAGCACTAGCCGGAATTGAAATGGGTGAAGGTATTGCTGATATTGATCTGCATGCACCAAATGAATTGTACGACCAAGTTCTGAAAGAGATTGTTGGAGAAGAAATTAGGGGAAAAGATCACTTATTGCAGCTGATGCAGGAATTTACTAATGCAAAAAAAGAATATGACCAGATTGCTGATGCATTAAAAATGGTGAAACAAACAGGTTATGGGGTTGCAGCACCAGCTTTGCAGGATATGGCCTTAGAAGAGCCTGAAATCATCCGTCAGGGACCGAGATTCGGGGTAAGATTAAAAGCGGTTGCTCCTTCCATTCATATGATAAAGGTAGATGTGGAATCTGAGTTTGCTCCGATTATTGGAACTGAAAAGCAAAGTGAAGAATTGGTAAGATACTTAATGCAGGATTTTGAAGAGGATCCATTATCAATTTGGCAGTCAGATATTTTTGGCAGATCACTAAGTTCGATTGTGAGAGAAGGTATACAGGCGAAATTGTCATTAATGCCGGAGAATGCAAGATTTAAATTAAAAGAAACATTAGAACGAATCATAAATGAAGGCTCTGGAGGATTAATAGCTATCATTTTATAATTGGATAATTATTCCTGAAAAGCGTTATGCAATCTGCGTTACGCTTTTTTATTTTGGACAGTATATGCACTACATTTCCTGTCAATAATGTATAGCATAAATACTAGATTTGGATAATACAGAGAAATGTTGATATATCAATATTTGAAATCACTTGCATAGTGAACAGGCATGTGTTAACATTCTGATTAATTCAATGAGATTTATTAGCAGATTTTTTAAAAAATCTGTATGAAAAGAATTATTTTTGTTGAATTATATCTAAATCTCAGTTATTATAAGCCTTGTCATCAAACATTTGGTGATAAACAGCTATAAATTCTTGCATGTCAATTGAGTTCTTATAGCTTATTTTGGGAGGAGGTGAATGTCATGAATAAAACAGATCTAATTAATGCCGTTGCTGAGAAAAGCGAACTTTCTAAAAAAGACGCTACAAAAGCAGTAGATGCGGTTTTCGAATCTATCATGGATTCACTTAAAGATGGAGACAAAGTTCAATTAATCGGTTTTGGAAACTTCGAAGTACGTGAGCGTGCTGCACGTAAAGGACGTAATCCACAAACTGGGGATGAAATTGAAATTCCAGCAAGTAAAGTTCCTGCTTTTAAACCAGGTAAAGCCCTTAAAGATATCGTTAAATAATATATGGTATTACATACGGGCAAAAAGGGTGCATTTTTCAATGCGCTCTTTTTTTTTGAAATCATATTCTTATACAGTTGGTTTAAAAGGGTAGAGGCGGCTTTATCACAGCGCCAACCGTCTGTAATGCCCTAAGCGAAAAGATTCAAGTAACAGGAAGAAAGTTAGTGGGGGATAAACAGACGCTATGCATCCTGATATGTTTCGCTAATGATCAGCTGGACATAGAAAAACCCCAAATGATCAAAGTCTGACTTTATTGGAAATGATTTTTTCTTGTTATTCCTAGATATTATGGCGTGAAATATGTAAAGTTATGATATACTATGTTAATATAATATTGGATTCTAATAAGAATTGCGGTGAGTTTTTTTGAAATCTAAACAATTAATAAATTATTATAAAAAACGAATACATAAAAATATAAAGCAAGACTATCTATTTATGAACCTTGAGCAGCCGGATATTGAAGAGTATAAATTATTTGCATTACATGCCATGACTTCTCATCAATTGCAAAAGGATCATTACATTGTCAGTACAATGATCGTTCAACTGGCATTAAATACTCATGATCAGATATTCAGATCATTCCCGCAAAAAGACAAACACTTAATCAAAAACCAGCAGCTTACTGTGCTGGCCGGTGATTTCTATTCAGGAATTTATTATCAACTGCTGGCGAAAGCAAAAGACATTTCCTTTGTCCGTCAATTAGCGAAGGGAATTAATGAAATGACACAACAGAAAGCTTTTGTATATTATCAACAATTCGACGATATCGAGACTTTTCTTCAGGAATACGAAAAAATCGAAACTGCTTTATTAAATAAAGTTGCCACATACTTTGAATTAGAGCAGGGGATTGAATACATGGGAAAGTGGATATTGTTTAAGAAATTGCAATTAGAGTGGTGGAAATTCAAAAATAGTGGTCATTCTTTCTTTCAGGACTTATTGCTTCATAATGTCGGCAAAGACATGTCGGTGAACGAATTAGAAAGCATGCTGTTCTCTATGATAGATCTGACAATAAAGAAAATCAAAAACTATCAAAAAAAATTGCCGCCACAATTCGATATGTTGATTCAAAATTTTCAGCATGAGATAAGAAATAGTAATTTATTACATGTCAACTCAGTATTGGAAGAAGGATTATCAAAATGAAACAATCAAAGGAAGAAAGAGTCCATCAAGTATTTGAAAAGATTTACAGTAATTATGACACAATGAATTCTATCATTTCCTTTCAAAGACATAAAACGTGGCGTAAAGATGTGATGAAACGAATGGATGTACAAGAGGGTGCAAGGGCGCTCGATGTCTGCTGCGGAACTGGTGACTGGTCTTTTGCCCTTGCTGAACAAGTCGGCCCGGCTGGTGAAGTAATCGGTCTTGACTTTAGTCAGAATATGTTATCAGTTGCAGAAGAAAGAAATCAGACTTTTGGATATAAGCATTTATCATTTACTCAGGGAAATGCAATGGAGCTGCCGTTTGCGAATAATTATTTTGATTATGCGACAATTGGCTTTGGTTTGAGAAATGTACCGGACTATCTACAAGTATTAAAAGAAATGCATCGTGTGGTGAAGCCAGGCGGTCTTGTTGTTTGTCTGGAAACATCCCAGCCAACATTGCCTGTATACAGACAATTATATTATTTTTATTTTAAAAATATTATGCCACTAATCGGGAAGGTGTTTGCCAAAAGTTATCAGGAATATGTATGGCTGCATGAATCGGCAAAAGATTTTCCAGGTAAAGAAGCACTAAAACAGTTGTTTGCAGAAGCAGGTTTAGTAAAAGTGCAGGTAAAAAGCTATACAGGTGGTGTAGCGGCAGCGCATATGGGGGAAAAGATAGTAAAAAGTAAAGGTGACTGAAGAATGAAGCTTGCGAAAACTTACTCATTTATAAAAAAAGATTTAAATCAAATCGAAACAGTGCTTGAAGATACTATATATACAGATCAAGTCGTTTTACGCGATGCTTCACTGCAGCTATTAAAAGCAGGAGGGAAACGACTAAGGCCTGTTTTTGTTTTATTAGCAGCAATGTTTGGTGACTATAATATTAACCGTGTCAAAAAAGTAGCAAGTTCTTTAGAATTGATTCATATGGCTTCATTGGTGCATGATGATGTAATTGACGATTCTGATATAAGAAGAGGAAAGCCAACGGTTAAAGCAAATTGGGATAATCAGATCGCAATGCTGACAGGCGATTTTATTTTTGCGAAAGCATTAGACCAGTTTACAGAAATAGATAATCCGAGAGCACATCAGATTCTTGCGAAAACGATGATTGAATTAACTGTCGGAGAGATTGAACAGATAAGAGATAAATATAATCTTAATCAGAATTTGCGCACATATTTACGGAGAATACGGAGAAAAACTGCACTGTTAATATCTTCGAGCTGTCAATTGGGAGCAATTGCTGCCAATACATCATTGGAGACAGAAAAGGCATTATTCCGGTATGGTTATTATATGGGGATGTCCTACCAGATTATTGATGATATTCTGGATTTTACCGGTACAGAGAAAGAGTTAGGCAAACCTGCTGGTGGTGATCTGCTGCAGGGGAATATTACATTACCTGTATTGTATGCAATGAATGATGTCCAAATAAAAAAGGATTTAGTAGACTTATTTGAAAGTCCAGACACTGTAAATAAAGAAAAGTTAAAGCCAGTTATTGATAAAATTTTAGATACGAATGCGATTGGACAAGCTAGAGTAATCAGTGATCGATATTTACATAAAGCATATGAGTCATTACATTCCCTGCCTGATAACAAAGCAAGGAAATCGTTAGAAGATATTGCTAATTATATTGGGAACCGAAAAATATGATGTGAGGTGTATTTATGGAGAGAACATTTTTAATGGTAAAACCTGATGCAGTTCAGAGAAATCTTATTGGTGAAATAGTCAGTCGGTTTGAAAGAAAAGGCTTTAAACTTGTTGGAGCAAAGTTTATGAAAATAACAAATGAACTTGCGGAAACACATTATCAGGAACATAAAGGGAAGCCCTTTTTTGATAATCTGGTAAGCTTTATTACTTCCGGACCAGTCTTCGCTATGGTTTGGGAAGGGAAAGAAGTTATTACAACTGCAAGAAAAATGATGGGCAAAACTAATCCTCAAGAGGCAGAAACAGGCACCATTAGAGGAGACTTCGGTCTGGTAACCCATCGAAATGTTATTCATGGCTCAGACTCAGAGCAAAGCGCCAAACGGGAGATCTCTATATTCTTCCAGGAAAATGAGTTGATTGAATATAAAAAAACCGTTGATGATTGGCTTGCTTAACCTTTAAAAGGTTCCAAGCATAAAGGGAGAACAACTATGGAAGATTATCAGAGCTTTGTAAAAAAGATATATAAAAAAACCGGGCTGGATTTAAGCTTGTACAAAGAAGTGCAGATGAAAAGGCGACTGACATCATTAAGAAATAAACGCGGGTATGAAAACTTCAATCAATATTTTGAAGCAATAAATAAAGAACAACCATTACTACAGGAATTTCTTGATAAGGTTACGATTAATGTTTCTGAATTTTTTAGAAATCCGAGCAGGTGGAAAGTTCTGGAGGATAAAATACTTCCCAGAATGAAACAGAAAAAGAACAGAATCAGGATTTGGAGTGCAGCATGCTCTACTGGTGAGGAGCCGTATACTTTAGCCATATTAGCGAACCAATTCTGGCCATTACAAGATATTGAAATCATTGCAACAGATCTTGACACAAATGTATTGGCACGTGCCAAACAAGGGATATACAGTGACAGGGCTGTTCAAGATGTTCCATTACAGTTAAAAAAGAAATATTTATTGCAAGAAGCAAATACATATAAAGTGGAAGAGAATTTAAAAAAATGCATTACTTTTAAGCAACACAATTTATTGGCAGATCCTTATCCGAAAGGGTTTGATCTGATTGTTTGCCGTAATGTGATGATTTACTTTACTGAGCAAGCGAAAGAGACAATTTATCATAATTTCAGTCAGTCATTAAATTCGAATGGTGTTTTTTTTGTAGGAAGTACGGAACAGATTTTTCACCCGGAAAAATATGATTATCAAGTTCTTGATACATTTTTCTATGAGAAAAAATAAATAAATAGCTCAAAAAAATACTTACAATCTTGTGAAGCTATGTTATAGTATTACAAAAAATAAAATATGGGGGGATTACATTGCGTTATTTAACTGCAGGTGAATCACATGGAAAACAACAAACAACAATTGTTGAAGGATTACCGGCAAAAATGCCAATTACGAAAGAAGATATAAATGATTCTTTATTGCGACGTCAAAAAGGACATGGCAGAGGAAAAAGAATGCAAATTGAGAAGGATTTAGTTGATATCGTTGGCGGTATTCGTCATGGATATACATTAGGTTCACCAATTGCCCTTGTTGTACATAATGATGATTTTAAACACTGGCTTGATGTTATGGGAGAAGATCCTGTACCAGAAGACCAGAATGTTCGCAGAGTAGTTACTAGACCAAGACCAGGTCATGCAGACTTGAATGGTGCATTAAAATATGGTCATCGGGATATGCGTAATATATTAGAACGTTCTTCTGCAAGAGAGACTACAGCAAGAGTTGCTGCAGGAGCAGTTGCCAAAACATTGCTTAAAAACCTTGGTATTAACATTGTTGGTTATGTCAAAGAAATCGCTGGAATTAAAGCAGAAGAAAGAGATAACTTGTCGATTCAGGAAAGAATCAAAATATCAGAGGATTCTCCTGTCCGTTCACTTGATGAGGTGGCAGGTCAAAAAATGATGGATGCAATAGACCAAGCGAAGAAAGATGGAGATTCGATTGGCGGTGTTTGTGAAGTGTATATTGAAGGAATGCCGGCAGGAATTGGTTCATATGTCCATTATGACAGAAAATTAGATGGTCGTATTGCAGGTGCTGTTCAAAGTATCAATGCCTTCAAAGGTGTAGAATTTGGTATCGGGTTTGAAGCTGCACGTAAAAATGGCAGTGAGGTACATGATGAAATTTTATGGTCTGAAGAACGAGGATATTACAGGAGAACAAACCGCTTAGGTGGATTTGAAGGCGGAATGACAACAGGAATGCCAATTGTGGTAAAAGGTGTAATGAAACCAATTCCTACATTATACAAACCGCTGAAGAGTGTTGATATCGAATCAAAAGAACCATTTAGTGCTAGTATTGAAAGATCAGACTCATGTGCAGTTCCGGCAGCGGCAGTCGTAATGGAGCATGTTGTTGCATTTGAACTTGCTAAAGCTATCTTAGAACAATTCCCGAATGATCAGTTTCCCAAATTAAAGCAGGCTGTCGACCAGTATCGTGAAGAAATCAGGAGTTTCTAATATGCATAAGCAGACGATTAAAACAAGTACGATTCACTATGATGTCATTGTGGGTGAAGGACTGTTAACGGATATTGCTCAATTTTTACCAAAAAATTATGAGAATGTGTTAATAGTATCGGATGATGTTGTGGAAAAGCTCTATGCTGAAAAACTTGCAAATAATTTAAGTCATATTAAGAATGTCAATATGACTTCAGTTCCAGCTGGAGAAGGGTCTAAAAGTATTGATAAATACTTTGAGCTTTTAACAGAAGCAATAAATCATAAGCTTGACCGAAAATCTTTAATAATTGCACTTGGTGGCGGAATGGTTGGTGATTTGGCAGGATTTGTTGCAGCAACTTACATGCGCGGAATTGATTTTATCCAAGTACCGACAACGATACTGGCACATGACAGCAGTGTTGGAGGAAAAGTTGCAATTAACCATCCAAAAGGAAAAAATTTAATCGGTAATTTTTATCCACCTGTCGCGGTTATATATGATGTAACAACACTACGCTCGTTACCGGCATCTGAAATCAGATCAGGTTATGCAGAAGTAGTGAAGCACGGATTAATTAGTGAGGAGTCTTTCTTTAATGAAGTATTGAAAGTGGACTTAACCAAACCTTTAGATCCTGATGTTACAGTTGAACAATTGCAAAAAGGTATTGCTGTAAAAGCAAATATTGTAGAAAAAGATGAACGCGAAAGCAATATTCGGAAATTTCTGAATTTTGGGCATACTTTAGGTCATGCCATTGAATCGGAAATGGGTTATGGGCAAATCACCCATGGAGAAGCAGTGGCGATTGGTATGTTATTCGCATTGAAAGTAAGCCAGGAAAATTATAACATTTCATTGCCATATAATGAGCTTTATCAATGGTTAGCAGCCAACAATTATCCTTTAATGATTAACTGGCCAGGTCCCGATATGCTTATTGATAAAATGAAACTTGACAAGAAGTCTGAAAATGCGATTGTTCAAATGGTTTTATTGGAGGAAGTCGGTAAACCATCCATCGTTAATATTGATGATCATAATCTCCGTATACAATTAGAAAATTTCATTAGAGAGTTGGGTTCACTGTGATCAGAGGAATACGAGGAGCAACAACTGTACAAAAAAATGAAGAAAAAGAAATGCTAGAGGAAACGAAAAAAATGATTGAGCAAATGGCTGTGGTCAATCAAGTCTCTCCTGATCAAATTGCTTCTGTTTTAATTTCTGTAACACCAGACTTGGACGCAGCTTTCCCAGCGAAAGCGCTCAGATTAATCAACGGTTGGAAATATGTTCCTGTTATGTGTATGCCAGAAATAAGTGTTCCAGGCAGTTTGCCACAATGTATACGTGTCATGATGACAGTTAATACGGAATTAGGGCAGGAAGAAGTTGAGCACGTTTATCTTAATGAGGCCGTAAAACTAAGACCAGACTTAGCTGATAAAGCCTGAATAAATCAGAAATAAATGAAAGGAAGTCAATATAATGGAAGCAAAACAAGTTTTTAGTAATATGGCTCCGTATACACCTGGAAAGCAAATAGAAGATGTAAAAAAAGAATATGGTTTGGATAAAATTGTTAAGCTGGCTTCAAATGAAAATCCGTTCGGTTATTCTGAAAAAGTAAGAGAAGCTATTCCTAATATGCTTAATGGATTAGAAATTTATCCGGATGGATATGCAAAAGCTTTGAGAGAAGAAATAGCGGCAAAATTATCTGTTAAAAAAGATCAGTTAACTTTTGGCTGTGGTTCTGATGAAATCATTGATATGTTATGCAAAACTTACCTTGAAAAAGGAACAAATACCATCATGGCGACTCCGAGCTTTCCACAATATAAGCATAATGCATTAATTCAGGGAGCAGAAATTATTGAAGTCCCATTAATCAATGGTTATCATGACCTTGCTGCGATGTTGAAAGCAGTGAATGAAGCAACAAGAATCGTATGGCTATGTTCACCAAATAATCCCACAGGTTCTTTAATTTCTAAAGAGGACTTAATCGACTTTTTAGAAAAATGCCCTGACCATACCTTAGTAGTACTGGATGAGGCTTATTATGAATATATTGATCGGTCTATAAATCCCAACAGTGTAGCGTTATTAAACGATTATGACAATTTGGTTATTCTTAGAACATTCTCGAAAGCTTACGGTTTGGCTAATTTAAGAGTAGGTTATGGCATAGCATCTGAAGAAATAACTAAATACTTAAATATTACACGTGGTCCATTTAATACCACTACTATCTCACAGCTGTCAGCATTAACTGCATTTCTTGATACTGATTTTCTTGAAAAAACCTACCAGGAAAATATTACGAACAAGCAGACGTTTATGCAGTTTTGTGATGATGTTGGACTAGAATATTATGATTCCGAAGCAAATTTCCTTTTTGTTAAATTACCAACATCGGGTGATCAGTTGTTTACTTATTTACTTAAAAACGGCTTTATCGTCCGTTCAGGTGAAGCTTTAGGCCATCCAAATGGTGTACGTATTACGATTGGATCGAAAGAAAATATGACAGAGCTTCAGGAATTAATGAAAAATTATTTAGCAACGGTTTGAAAAGGAGACTAAATCGTGAAGGAAACGGTTTTAATTGCGGGCCTTGGTTTAATTGGAGGCTCGCTTGCTTTAAATATTAAAGAAGTAGAGAATGTACATATAATAGGATATGATGCAAATCGGAGTTCATTAGATTATTGTATAATGAATGGGATTGTGGATGAAGTATATGATGACTTTGCGGAAGCAGTGAAGCTAGCTGATATTTGCATTTTAGCTGCACCTGTATCAATCACTGTTGACTTAATTCATCAATTAAATCATATAACACTGGACAAAGAACTGCTTGTAACAGATGTTGGTTCTGTTAAATCACTGATTATGGAAGCAGCAGAACAATTAACATCAGATCTGGTCACATTTATTGGCGGTCATCCGATGGCGGGTTCACATAAAAAAGGAATTCAGGCAGCAAGAGCCCATTTATTTGAAAATGCCATCTATGTATTGTCACCAACGGAAAAAAGTAATGAAGAGCAATTAGATAAATTAAAAGCATTACTTTCACCAACAAAGTGTAAGTTCCTCATCTTAGACCCGGAAGAGCATGACGAAATGACAAGTGTGATCTCACATTTTCCTCATTTAATTGCGTCATCACTCGTTCACCAGGCCCGCAATTGGCAAATAAAACACCCATATATTCCGAAACTTGCTGCAGGTGGATTTCGTGATATTACAAGAATTGCATCAAGTAATCCGGTTATGTGGCGTGATATCTTCTTTCAAAATAAGGAAAAAATGAGCCGCTTGCTTGCTGACTGGATTGAGGAGATGCAGCAGCTAAAAGAATTAATTGATACAGGGGAAAAACAGCAAATAGAAACATACCTAGAACAGTCCAGAGATTACAGAGACGGTCTTGATAGTAAGAAGAAAGGTGCCATCCTTTCCTATTATGACCTGTATGTTGATATATTTGACCAGCCAGGTGCTTTGCTCAAAGTTGCCGGCTTACTTGCAGAGCATGATATTAGTATTAATAACATAGAAATCTTAGAAATAAGAGAAGGTATCACTGGTGTCTTACGTTTGAGTTTCCAAAACAAAAATGACCAGCAATTAAGTAATGCTATTTTAAAGAAACACAAATATGAAACACTGATAGAAGAATAGGGGGGGGTAAAATGTCAATAAAATCAGTGTCTTTTAATCGAAAAACTTTAAATGGCAGCATATCCGTTCCGGGGGATAAGTCAATCTCACACCGTGCTGTTATGTTTGGATCACTTGCCAAAGGAAAGACTACCATTACTAATTTTTTGGCCGGAGAAGACTGTCTTTCTACGATTGCTGCTTTCGAGGCTATGGGTGTAAAGATAACAAGAAATAACCAGACAGTTGTCGTAGAATCTGCTGGAGCTTCAGAATTAAGTGAACCTCTGGAACCAATTAACTTAGGTAATTCAGGCACAACTGCAAGACTGTTAATGGGCATTTTGTCAGCTTTGCCTTATCATTTTACTTTATATGGTGACGCTTCTTTAACCAAACGGCCAATGGACCGAATCACAAACCCATTAAGAGAAATGGGCGCAAAAATTGACGGCAGAGAAAATGGAAGGTTTTTACCAATCGCAATAAGAGGTGGCAAATTGAATCCGGTACACTATCACACACCGATGAAAAGTGCACAAGTCAAGTCTGGTGTCTTGTTAGCGGGATTATTAACTGATGGCAAAACAGTGGTAGAAGAAGATACAAAAACAAGAGACCATACAGAAAATATGTTAAAAGCGTTTGGCGCGGATCTTTCTGTCGAAGGAAATAGTGTAACAGTCAATGGTAATCAGCCACTAACTGCTTGTGACATTGAAGTTCCCGGAGATATTTCATCTGCTGCATTCTTCTTAGTAGCTGCAGCCATTACTCCAAATAGTGAAGTGAAGATTGAAAATGTAGGCTTGAACCAGACAAGAACTGGGATCATTGATGTGCTGAAATTAATGGGAGTAGATATTACAGTTGAAGAAAAACGGACCATTGGCGGTGAGCCTATAGGTGATATTATTGTTAAATCTTCTAAACCTGCAGCTGCAACAATTTCAGGAGATATCATACCAAGAATTATTGATGAAATTCCTGTAATTGCTTTACTTGCAACACAAGCAGAAGGTACCACGATAATAAAGGATGCTGAAGAATTAAAATTTAAGGAAACAGACCGGATCGAATCGGTTGTCAACACATTACAGGCACTTGGCGCAGAAATTGAAGCGACTAATGATGGAATGATTATTCAAGGAAATGCGAAGTTAAAAGGCGCGGAAACAAACTCGTATGGTGATCACCGTATTGGAATGATGATAGCAATCGCCTCATTGCTTACGGAAGAAACGATAGAATTACATGATGACAAATGTATTGCAGTTTCTTATCCGAATTTCTTTGAAGATTTAGATGAATTATTACAATAATACAACGTAAGTCATGAGTGATGTTTGCTCATGACTTTTTGCTTTGTTGAGACAGGAAGCTTCTATTAGTTGCTTCTCAACAGAAAGTTCGATAAGATGTAGAGTGATTGATTGCAAAGGAATGATAGAAAGGTGGTAGCATGTGGAACAGATAGAACGTGCGATAGATTTAATCCATCAGGGAGAAATCGAAACAGCTTTACACATATTAAAAGAATTAGCAAAAAGCGGCAATCACAATGAGAAACTTGATATTGTTCAAATATACTTAGAGTTAGGCATTCAGGATGAAGCAAGAACATTGCTTGAAGAAATTATTGATCAAGAACCAGCTAATACTGAAGCAAAAATTCTTTTAGCAGATATTTTTATTAATGATAACGAAGATGAAAAAGCGATAACAATATTAAATGAAATAAATCCTGCAGATGATTTCTATACTCAAGCTTTAATCCAGCTGGCGGATTTATATCAGGCTCAGGGTTTATTCGAAGTAGCAGAGAGTAAATTAATTGAAGCAAAGAGAATAGAACCAGACGAACCGGTAATTGATTTTGCGTTAGGTGAGTTTTTATTCTCAATTGGGGAATATAATAAAGCAACTATTTATTTTGATAAATTAATGAAACATACAAAGGAATTTGCCAATGTTAATATTCAAGCAAGACTTGCGGAAGCTTATGCATTAAATGGCGATTTCGAACAAGCTTTGCAACACTTTCAGGCACTAGATACTGATGATCCCGAATTGTTATTTCGCTATGGTTTTCTAGCTTTTAAATCAGAAAGATATGAAATAGCTATTCAAACATGGGAGAAGTTATTAGAATTAGAACTAGAATATCCATCTGTTTATCAATATTTAGCTCAGGCATACGAAGAAGAAGGGCTGATGAATGAAGCGGCAGAAGCTGCAGAGACTGGAGTAGAAATGGATCCATATAATAAAGAGATGTGGTATGTTGCTGGAAGGATATTACACAAAACAGGTAAATCTGAAGAAGCTTATCGATTTATTGAAGAAGCTATTCATCTTGACCAGGAATATTATGAAGCGTTGTTATTTCTAATCGAGATATATAAAAAAGAGGGAGAATTCAATCGCCTTATTGAGCTGTTAACAGATAAAGTTGATATCGATCAATTAGACGGTATTTTCCATTGGGAGCTTGCAAAAGGATATAATGAAGAAGAACAATATAATAATGCATTAATTGCTTACCAGAATGCATACAATAAAATGGATAAAGATATTGATTTTTTACAAGACTATGGCTATTTCTTAGTAGAAGAGGGGAGGATCTCAGAAGCAATAGCAATTTTAGAACAGTATTTATTAATAGAACCATCCGATTTTGAGGTAGAGCAATACGTTGAAAGGTTAAGGAATCAGGATAATACTCTCTAGTAGGAATGGAGGGGAATTAAATATTGGAAACATCGATAAAAGTGGAAGATAAGAAATCATTTATTCATTGGTTTCTCGGTAATTTTCAATTGAAAAAAAGAGAAAGTGTATGGATATTAAATTATTTAATGAATCATGACAATGTTCTGTCAAATGTCCACTTCGTTTTAGAAGCACGTTATTGTCCACGGGCTATGATTATTTCGACACATTGCTCGAAGGAGATAGCTTTCCGTTTTTACAAGAAACATATTGTAACAACAGATGCTGATAAATCATTTCATGACATCAGACTGCATAATAAAGAGCCTATCTATATACAATTGAATTTTAAGAATTCGAAACAAAGCATTGAGTATATGAAAGTCTTGGAAGACAACCCTTTTATACCTGATGACTATTTCTTATCACAACATGACAAAAAACAAGTCGATCATTGGCTTAACTATACACTTTATTATTTTAAAAAACAGCAGCTTGAGGAAAAAATAAATCAAGCGTTAGATGACAAAAATGAAGTACTATTTAATGATTACGCAAGAAAATTACTGGAGCTAGAAAACACCATGAAAAATAAGTATAATAAATAGTGTGGGATACTGATCGAATTTCATTGATAGGAACCAGTGAAATTCGGTTTTTCTATTTATATTTAAGAACATTTTATAATGACAAAGTCTATATTAGGAGCATTCCTGTAATAAGAAAATTTGAGGGATAATCACCGAATCTGAGAAATGCATAAAAAAAGCCCCCCTGGTACGATAGAGAGTGTCATGCATGACCTCGAATTAAGTACCAAAGGAGGACTTCTAGTATGGATTTTACACAAAATAAGCGAATTGCGCAAATCAATGAACAAACATTAATTATTGGAGTAGATGTAGCGAAACGTAAACATGTCGCTCGGGCGATAGATGATCGTGGACGAGATCTGGTGAAACGGCTTGTCTTCACGAATTTCTATCAAGGTTTCTCCGAGCTGATAGATTGGGCCAAAAACTTGTCAGAAAAACATGGTCGACCAAACCTCCTGATTGGGATGGAACCAACTGGGCATTATTGGCTTAATTTAGCCTATTATTTGAAAGCACAAGCAGTATCCGTGGTGGTTGTGAATCCGATGAAGGTAAAACGATTCAAGGAAATGGACGACGACTCCCCAACAAAGAATGACACAAAAGATGCGAAAGTAATCGCACAAATCATACGTGACGGTCGTTATCATGAGCCTACTTTACCAGAGGACGTGTACGCGGAATTGCGAGAAGGCATGAAGCTGTATGACATCATTCAAGAGGATGTAGCGTCAATTAAAGCGCAAATGCAAAATGCACTCGATCGATATTTCCCAGAATTTCTGACCGTCTTTAAAGACTGGACGGGAAAAGCTGCCCTTCATTTATTAGATAAGGGCTATTTGCCAGAAGATATTCGAAAAAAATCCGAAGAAGAATTGCTTTTTGAGGTGAAACAGGCTGCGACACGAGCAGTTGGCATCAAACGTATCCAAGCTTTAAAAGAAGCAGCTGATAATAGTATTGGCCTGAAGGTAGGTTTACACATGGCACGCCAAGAAATTCGGTATCTTGTTGATCAGTATAGGATGTTGGAAGAACGATTAATCGCTCTGGAAGCACAACTGGAAGAACTCGTTCTCCACCTTCCTGGTGCGGATCAAATGATAGCGATCAAAGGGGTAAGTGTCATCACTGTCGCTGGATTTTACGCAGAAGTTGGTGATTTATCTAATTATCAAGATCCACGCCAAATCATAAAATTAGCGGGATTGAACCTAAAGATGAATCAATCAGGTTTATTCAAAGGACAGACAACCATAACCAAACGTGGACGAAAAAGATTGCGGAATTTATTGTATCAAGTGGCCAGACCTTTGTCGTTACACAATGAAGGATTTAAACAGCTGCACCATTACTATCGCAATCGATCGAATAATCCGTTGTCAGGCAAACAATCGTTTATTGCATTAAGCAGGAAACTGATTAAGATTTTTTTCACGATAGGCACACGCCAATGCGCATTCAGGGAAGAACGAATGCTTCGGGATATCCCTATGATTCCGAAGAGGCAGAAAGTCGCTTAATTGAAAGGAAAACACCGTTTACCAAGACACTCTTGACAATTGAAGCATGGAGAAGCCGGTCGTTATTTTATCCATTAGGGCATAGACCCACTTTAGGAGCATTTCCGGCCTCCACCATGGTTAGGTCGAACGAAGGAATTTACGCGCAAAGACGCCGAGAGACGTGGGAGGGTCCACCGCCATGAAATAGTGGAGATCCATTGTGCGATTATACTAATAAAATCCATTTAATGGAAATAAGGGCATTCTCTATAGTAGGCTATGACTATTGAATTCCATATTTATCATGATTAGAAAATAAAAGTAAAATGACTTACCATGAACTTCAAAGAACCAAGAGATATTGGAAGTAAAACGATGAAATTCTAAGAATTATTTAATTCATTGAGGGAGGAATAAATGATGAAATGGGAAGCTGATGATTTACCAAAGTATTTTGAAGCAAAGGAATACATAGATACTGTTTTGGTACCACTCATACCTATCCAGTTATCGAATGAAGCTGACAGCTTAAAATTAGCGAATTACCAGAAGACATTGCAAATTATTGCTAGAGAAGCAGAAAGGGATTTTGCCGGAAGAATGTTATTAAGTCCAGTCTATACATATGTACAAGCAGCATCTTACCAAAAAGAACAGGAACGGATTAATCAGTGGATTCAATTATTATTTAAAGAGGATTTTAAACATGTCTTTTTCTTAACTTTTGATGTGAAATGGAAAAAAGAAGAAAAAGGACTGGATGGGACTCTGTTATGGTTACCTGGAACAGTAATAGAGAATTATCAATCAGTTCTGACGAAGAAGTGGATTAATGAGCAAACAAGTCAACTGAATGAATTAATCAAATCTTTTTGGTAATAATGAGACTTAGTAAGTCAGAAACTAATAGAATTCTTTATTTAGAGCGAGAATTTATTGACCCTAGCTTAAGTTTGCGCTATCATAGTAATGTCCTAGTATAATAAGAGATTATAACCATGATGTCGGAATATGTGTAGAGGGGGGTAAATGATGTCAGAGAAAAAACAACAAGTGTCCCGTCGCCAATTTTTAAATTATACTTTAACTGGTGTGGGAGGATTTATGGCAGCAAGTATGCTTGCACCAATGGTTCGATTTGCAATTGATCCAGTATTGACAGCATCGACTGCTGGAGAAATGCAGGCGGTAGTTGATGTATCTGAGATAACAACAGATCCACAACGTTTTGATTGGACTGTAGAGCAAGTGGATGCGTGGTACACGTCTGATGTAACACACAGTGCCTGGGTCTATAAAAATGAAAACGATGAAATTGTTCCATTATCACCAACGTGTACCCATTTAGGATGTTCAGTGAGTTGGGCTGGTAATGAAGATTATCCAGATCAGTTCTATTGCCCATGTCATGATGGACGTTATCAGAAAGATGGGACAAATGTAGCGGATACGCCGCCGCCAGCTCCTTTAGCTTTATATGAATATGAAGTAAGGGATGGCACTTTATATCTTGGACAACCAGTTCCACGAGGGGGGGTTTAATAAATGCTTCAAAGAATGTATGATTGGATTGATGAACGTGTAGATATTACACCTCTCTGGCGTGACATTGCAGATCATGAAGTGCCAGAACATGTAAACCCTGCACATCATTTCTCCGCATTTGTATATTGTTTTGGTGGATTGACATTTTTTGTTACTGTTATTCAAGTGTTGTCCGGTATGTTCCTGACAATGTATTATGTTCCGGATATTGAGAATGCATGGCGATCTGTTTATTATTTACAAACAGAAGTTGCACATGGACAAATTGTCCGAGGGATGCACCACTGGGGAGCCAGTGTAGTTATTGTTATGTTGTTTTTACATACATTACGTGTTTTCTTCCAAGGTGCCTATAAGAAACCACGTGAGTTAAACTGGATGGTTGGTGTTCTGATCTTTTTCGTAATGCTTGCTTTAGGTTTAACTGGATACTTATTACCTTGGGATAATAAGGCTTATTTCGCCACAGTTGTTACACTTCAAATTGCAGAAGGTGTTCCTCTCATTGGAGAAATGGCTAAAACTTTACTTAATGGTGATCCTTCCATTGTTGGTGCGCAAACATTGGCTCGTTTCTTTGCGATTCATGTTTTCTTCTTACCAGCAGCATTATTTGTACTAATGGGTATTCACTTTATTATGATTCGTAAGCAAGGGATTTCTGGTCCGCTATAGAATTGACTAAAAGGAGGGATTGCTGTGAAAAAAGGTAAAGGGATGAAATTTGTCGGTGACTCACGGATTCCTGCTGACAAACAAAAGTTTATTCCAAAAGATTATTCGGAATATCCAGGCAGAACAGAAGCATTTTGGCCTAACTTCTTATTAAAAGAATGGCTGGTAGGTGCCGTATTCTTAGTAGGTTTTCTTTGCTTAACGGTAGCACACCCAGCTCCGTTAGAGAAATTGGCCGATCCAACTGATACTGCATATTTACCATTGCCTGACTGGTATTTCTTATTTTTATATCAACTACTAAAATATAAATTTGCTAGTGGAGCATTCTTTGTGCTCGGAGCAATTATTATTCCTGGTTTAGCTTTTGGTGCGTTATTTTTAGCTCCATTCCTGGATAGAGGAGAAGAACGTCGACCGCACAAACGACCTGTCACTACTTCGTTGATGCTATTAGGTTTTATTGCTGTATTCTGGTTAACATATGAAGCTGCTGCCCATGTTGACTGGGAAGCAAAAGCGGAAAACAATAAACCAGAACTGCCGTCTTCAGTAGAAATTGATACATCACATCCTGGTTATGCGGCTTATGAGAATAGTTGCTTACAATGTCATGGTGGTGAATTAGAAGGTGGTCCTGCTGCTCCTACATTAATTGGTGTAGAGTATGGTGTAGATGAAATTAAAGATATTGCTGTCAATGGTATAGGTCAAATGCCAGCAGATCAATTCCAAGGCACGGAGGAAGAATTGCAGCAATTAGCTGAATTTATTGTTTCCGTGAATGAACAAGAGTAATAAAAACCCTCGTCATAATAGATGGACGAGGGTTTTTATTTAGGAAATTGACAGATATAAGCTGTCCATTGCAATTGAAAAGTTCGCTTTCCCTGGCAGTTGCACAGTAATTCTGCAAATCAGTTGATCATTTTATGTATTTTGACTTAAGAGAGGGCGTTTTTAAAATGAAGAAATTATTATTCCATCCTCAGATGATTATAATTGTTTTTTTAATCAATCTGATTGGTACAATATATGGATATTACTGGTATATTGACCAATTAAAAGATACACCGCTAATTTTTGCAGCTTTTGTACCAGACAGCCCAACAGCAAGTTTGTTTTTTACCATATTTTTATTTTACTATCTAAAAGGAAAGAGTGTTCCTGTTATCGAGGCTTTAGCATTTGTTTCATTACTGAAATATGGTATATGGGCTGTAGTGATGAATGTGCTGACATTAACAGTAAATGGAACACTCAGCTGGGAAGGTTATATGCTGATGGCTTCTCACGGCGCTATGGCTCTTCAGGCATTACTTTATGCTCCTCTTTATAAAATAAAGCTGCAGCACCTGGCAATTGCTGGCGTTTTTTTGTTACATAATGAAATAATTGATTATGTATATGGGATGATGCCTGTATATGGAAGCTTGGCAGCCTATACGAATCATATTGGCTATTTTACGTTTTGGTTAAGTGTATTCTGTATCATTACTGTCTATTATGTGTCTATATATAAAAAAGATAATCTTCATCATTACAGATAGACAAATGGAATATCTCAGAATTTTCTTTCATACATTATCTAAAAGATGTTATGGAAGAAGGGATATCTATGCGTTTAAAATACATCATTATCTCCATTGTTTTTATTTGCTTGTTTACTCAATCAATTCCTTTCGTTCAAGCAAACACCACTGCCAGTAATTTATATACATTTGAACGATACGTGCAGGAACAAAGATATCCACAAGCAATGCAAACGTTAGAACAAATAGATGAAAATATGATAAATACGGTCAGGAAAATCCAACCTTCACGTGTTAATTTTGTTGAAATTTTAATTACCAATAATTTAAATCATTTGCTTGATGAAAATATAACTGGTTCAGAAAAATTAAAAATGGCCCAGCAGTTAGTTGTAATGTATGATGCATTAATAACTACGGATGCACCATTATGGCACCGATGGAAAAACGACTTAGAGAAGAATATTGAGACAATCCTGAATGAAAAAACAATCGATGATCAACAGTCGGAAAAGATTATTTACAGATGGGATGTCATATCACCAGTTTTAAGTATGTACTTACCTGAAGAAGA
The DNA here is from genome assembly GCF_009498735.1 of Gracilibacillus oryzae. Taxonomy (GTDB): domain Bacteria; phylum Bacillota; class Bacilli; order Bacillales; family Amphibacillaceae; genus Gracilibacillus; species Gracilibacillus oryzae. The sequence goes on along the minus strand of NZ_ML762425.1, from coordinate 408,948 downwards.
ATACAGTGAATTAGAATCCATATTTACTAATTTCAGATTGAAAACTACGGAAGAACAGCATAGCGAGTTGCAAAGTGTGTTTAACCAAATGTCTTTGATCAATCTTGAAACAATCCAGAATAACCAGTTGCAATCCTATTCTGAATGGCTGTTAGTGATTGTCATCGGCTTTATCTTTTTGACCTTATCTTATGTTGGCTGGGTACGGTATAAAGCTGAAACAAAAGTAAATCATACAAATTGACAAGCAGCTTATTTTTGACTAAAATTGACCTTAGATAAAACACATGGAGGGAAAGAGATGGGATATTTAGTCTACTTGGCTATTTTAATCATAGTACCATTATTGGCACAGGGAAAAGTTAAAAGTACTTACAAAAAATATTCAAAAGTAATGAATTCCAATATGGTAACAGGTGCTCAAGTTGCAAGAAAAATATTAGATGATAATGGATTATATGATGTTCAAATAGAAGAAACGAGAGGTGTCCTCTCGGATCACTATGACCCGAGAAAGAAAGTTGTTCGATTATCTAGTGATAACTATCATGGATATTCAGCTGCGGCTGCAGCCATAGCTGCACACGAAGTAGGACATGCAATCCAGGATGCAGAGTCATATGCATTTTTACGTTTTCGCCACAGTTTAGTGCCAATTGCAGGTCTTGGGGATAAGATGTCTTTCATCTTTATTATAGCCGGTTTCCTGCTTGGTCAAATGAATCTGGTATTAGTTGGGGTAATCTTTATGTCATTTGCTGTATTGTTCCAGTTAATAACGTTGCCAGTCGAATTTGATGCATCTAACCGAGCGATGAACCAACTGGTATCTTCAGGTATCATCAGAAATAATGAAGAACGTCAAACGAAAAAAGTACTGAATGCTGCTGCACTGACATATGTGGCTGCCGCTTTAGTTGCATTGGCAGAATTAATTCGCTTTGCGTCAATGTTCTTTTTATCAAGTGATGAATAATGGATTGGGAGACAGGTGTAAATTACGCCTGTTTTTTTATTATCAGAAATTAAAAATGAGAGGTTCTTTTTGCATTAATTTCTAGTGCAATCGACGAAGTCCTAAAGGAGAGTATATTTACTAAGTAAGATATTTCTCTTTAACTTAACAGCATGTCATCCACTTCATCTATTGTGTTATGGTAAAATGGTGAAACAATATGTCTCTGAATGTTATACTTTATCCAAGGAGGGTTTACGATGTATAATAAAGATAGTATGGCTGAAATGCAAAAAAGAGTAGATGACTTTATTTCGCAATATGAGGAAGGTTACTTCTCTCCATTAAGTATGCTGGCAAGATTTACAGAAGAGATAGGCGAATTAGCCAGGGAAGTTAATCATGTTTATGGTGAGAAGCCAAAGAAAACAACGGAAGAAGACAATACGATTGAGGCGGAATTAGGTGACTTACTCTTTGTTTTAATCAGCTTTGCTAATTCTCAAAACATCTCATTAAATGAAGCATTTGACCAAGCAATGTCCAAAATTGAAACAAGAGATAAGAACAGATGGACAAAGAAAGAGTAGGGGGTTATTAAATGGAAAAAATAAAAGTGATTGTAGCAGGCCCGCGCGGGAAAATGGGTTCTGAAGCATTAAGAATGATTGAAAAACAAGATGACTTAGAATTGGTTGCTTGTCTTGATCATCAATTTAATGGAATGAAAATTAGTGAAATTGATAATTTACCATCATTCGATGCACTTATTTATACAGATATTCAGGAATGCTTTGATTCTGTAAAGGCGGATGTGTTAGTTGATTTGACAACACCTGAATTTGGTTATTTACATACAAAAACAGCAATTGAGAATGGAATTAGACCTGTTGTAGGAACAACTGGTTTTACCGACGAACAATTACAAGAATTAACAGAATTATCTGAAGAAAAAGGAATTGGTGTAATTATCGCCCCAAACTTTGCACTTGGAGCTGTGTTAATGATGCAATTTGCAAAATGGGCAGCTAAGTACTTCCCGGATGTGGAAATTATTGAAAAACATCATGATAACAAGTTAGATGCACCTTCCGGAACTGCAGTAAAAACAGCACAACTTATCAGTGAAGTAAGAGAAGCTAAGAAACAAGGCCATCCGGATGAGAAAGAAACGATTTCTGGCGCACGTGGCGCTGAAATGGAAGGAATGAGGATTCACAGTATGCGTCTGCCGGGCCTAGTAGCCCATCAGGAAGTGGTATTTGGATCAAAAGGAGAGAATTTAACAATCAAACATGATTCCTTTCATCGAGAATCCTTCATGACTGGTGTGAAGCTCGCAATAGACCAAGTAATGAAATTAGATATATTAGTATACGGATTAGAGAATATATTGGAGTAGGTGAAAATATGAAGATAGCATTAATTGCTCATGACAAAAAGAAAGTTGATATGATTAATTTTACTGTTGCCTATACTAGCATCCTGGAAAAGCATACTTTGTTTGCAACGGGAACAACCGGTTTGAAAATTCAAGAGGCAACGGGATTGGATGTGGAACGATTTCAATCTGGGCCACTTGGGGGTGACCAGCAGATTGGGGCAAAAATTGCGAATAATGAGATGGATCTGGTTATTTTCTTCCGAGATCCATTAACAGCTCAACCACATGAGCCGGATATTACTGCCTTAATGCGACTTTGCGACGTTTATCAAATTCCATTAGTAACCAATTTAGGCGGAGCTGAAGTGATGATTCGCGCACTAGATAAGGGACTGTTTGAGTGGAGAAACGTTTGATAAGTAAAGATAAGGAAGGACAATTGTATGTTAAAAATAGGAATAACATGTTATCCTTCAGTTGGTGGATCTGGGATTATAGCAACTGAATTAGGTAAGATGCTTGCCAAGAAAGGGCATGAAGTACATTTTATCACTTCAAGCGTGCCATTTCGATTGAATCTGTTTCATCCAAATATTTATTTTCACGAAGTGGAACTGAACCATTATCCTGTCTTTCAATATCCGCCTTATGACTTAGCTCTGGCAACGAAAATGGCAGAAGTGATTGATGGAGAGAAACTAGATATTATTCATGCTCATTATGCTGTTCCACATGCCATTTGTGCAATATTAGCCAAACAAATGGCGAAACATCCTGTCAAAATTGTGACAACATTGCATGGTACAGATATAACTGTATTAGGTATTGATTCAAGTATGAAGAAATTGATCAGGTTCGGGATAGAAGCATCTGACGCAGTTACTGCTGTTTCCAAAAGTCTGGTAAATCAGACAAAAGAAATGATAGGAGTTACAAACGATATAGAAGTTGTTTATAATTTCATCAATGAAAATGAGTATTTTCATAATACGGAGCCAAATTTAAAAGAAAAATACAATATTCCTTCTGATGAAAAAGTACTTATTCATATATCCAATTTTCGAAAAGTAAAACGTGTGGAAGACGTTGTGCGTACATTTGACCTTGTAAATAAACAAATACCGACAACATTATTATTAGTCGGTGATGGCCCGGAATACAGCAAAGTACAGGATCTTGTTCATGAACTGCAGTTAGAGAAGAAAGTCCACTTCTTAGGAAAACAAAAGAATATTCCCGAGTTATTATCTCTGGCTGATGTAAAACTTCTATTATCAGAAAAAGAGAGTTTCGGACTTGTTTTACTTGAAGCAATCGGCTGTGGCGTTGTCTGTGTCGGAACGAATACTGGCGGCATTCCAGAGGTTATTCAGCACAATCATACAGGATTTATTGAGCAGTTAGGAGATATTGAAAATATTGCAAAGCGGGTAATCAGTTTGTTAGAAAATCCACAAAAGATGGAGGAAATGGCCCGTAACGCAAGTGAATATGCAAGTAAGCATTTCTCTTCGGAAAAAGTTCTGGCACATTATGAAAAGATTTATACACAAGTGTTAGGTGAGGAAAATGAATGAAATATTATTGCAAAAAGCTCTTCAAGTCATTCAGGTACTAGAAAGCCATCAGTATCAAGCCTACCTTGTTGGCGGAGCTGTTAGAGATCACTTGCTTGGCAGAGAGGTTGCAGATGCTGATATTGCAACCTCGGCCCTTCCTGATGAAGTGATGCAGTTATTTGATAAAGTATTTCCCACAGGGATTGAACACGGAACTGTCCTGGTAAGATGGGAAGGGGAATCATTTGAAGTCACCACATTCAGGCAAGAGAGTGACTATGAAGACTTTCGGCACCCAAATCAAGTGATGTTTGTTACAGATATTAAGGAAGATTTATCACGAAGGGATTTTACTATTAATGCGATGGCTATGGATCATAATTTATCCATTATTGATCCCTTTCACGGAAGGAACGATATCCATAGACAAATGTTGCGTACGGTTGGAAATGCAACGGAACGTTTTCAGGAAGATCCCTTAAGAATGATGAGAGCTGTTCGCTTTAGCAGTCAATTAGGATTTATAATTGAAAGAGAAACAATAAATGCAATAGAGAGAAATGGATCACTACTATCTCATATAGCAATGGAAAGAATAGCAGTGGAGTGGGAAAAATTGTTGGCAGGTTCCTTTATCGAATTAAGTTTAGAAGCGCTTTTCTTAACAAAATTATATAAATATATACCAATTATTTCAGGTAGTTCCATTATACAAGAAAAAATCCAGCATATTCATGTACCAATCCACTCTATTTCTGCGTTCATCTCCTATTTAACCATTAGTGAGCCTGCTGTTTCGGTTGAGGAGTGGACGAAGAGCTGGAAATTATCCAATCAAACAAAGCGTCATGCTAATCAAATTAAAGATGCCATTCAGATATACAGAAATGGCGAGGCAGATTGGGCAATTTATCAAGTGCCATCTGACTTAATTGAGCATTTTGTTTTGGTTTATCAATTACTGCATGAAGTTAGGTTGAAAGCGGAGACAATTCACCAAATCAAACGATCATTGCCGATCCATAACACACAGCAGTTAGCTGTTAATGGAAATCATATAAAGCAACTCTTCCCATCTGAAACCCCTGGTAAATGGATTCAGGAACTGTTGACAATTGTAGAAAAATCAGTGGTAACAGGTAAACTTAAAAATGATCGAAATACAATAAGTGAGTGGGTAATCAATGAAAGAGACGAAACGAGACCAACTAATTAATTTATTGGCTCAAAATGAAAAAGACTTTATCTCCGGACAGGCAGTGTCGGGAAAATTGAATATTTCCAGAACTGCTGTATGGAAACATATCAATGAATTAAAAAAAGATGGTTATCAATTTGAAGCAGTGCCGAAGAAGGGCTACAGATTAATTTCAAGCCCAACCTCTGTAAATGAGACTACCATTAAATGGGACTTGAAAACAGAATGGTTAGGTCAAACACTTATATTTAAAGATGAAGTAGATTCTACACAAAATATTGCCCATCAGTTAGCAAGAGAAGGTGCAGAAAGCGGGACTGTGGTAGTTGCTAATAAACAATTAAAAGGCAGAGGGAGATTAAACAGAAAATGGATTTCCCATCAAGATGACGGAATTTGGATGAGCCTGATTTTGAGACCGGAAATGCCGCCATATCAAGCTTCTCAAATGACATTATTTACAGCAGTATCTGTTGTCGATACAATCAGCAAGTTTGTAAAGCTTCCTGTTAAAATTAAATGGCCTAATGATTTATTTATTGGTAATAAGAAATTTTGTGGAATATTAACAGAAATGCAAGCAGAATTAGATCATATTGAGTATCTGGTAATTGGGATCGGATTAAACATTAATCAGAAGCAAACAGCCTTTCCAACAGAAATTCAGTCCAAAACCACGTCTTTAGCAATTGCATCAAATCAACACTTCGATAGAAAAACATTAATTCAGCAATTACTAGTGGATTATGAAAAAAATTATTTAGAATTTCAGCGAACCGGTTTTTCCTATGTGAAAGACAAATGGATCGAAAATGCTTATAAGTTAGGTGAAAATGTGTTTATCAAAATGCCTAAAAAGTCATTTGAAGCTACAATAAAGGGGATTTCTGATGATGGGGCTTTGCTTGTGCAAACGAATCAGAATACGATAGAAAAAGTCTATAGTGCAGAAATCCACTGGTAAGGAGTTTTATTAAATTGAAAACGACAATCCAAATAAAAGAGATGAAAAAAAACAAAGAGAAAATTACAATGGTAACAGCATATGATTATCCTTCAGCTAAATTGGCTGAACAGGCAGAGGTAGATATGTTATTAGTAGGTGATTCTCTTGGTATGGTCGTTCTTGGCTATAAGTCCACAATTGAAGTAACAGTAGAAGATATGATTCATCACGGAATGGCAGTAACCAGGGGCGCTAAAGATACTTTTGTAGTAATAGATATGCCGTTTATGTCCTACCACATTTCAACTGAGAATTCGTTGGAAAATGCCCGGCGAATCATCCAGAAAACGAATGCACATGCAGTAAAAGTGGAAGGAGCTGCACAGCACATATTAGACTTGACAGAACGTTTAACAGTGGCGGGGGTACCTGTTTTCGGACACTTGGGATTAACCCCTCAATCGGTCCATGTCTTAGGTGGTTACCGTGTCCAGGGAAAGAACAGGGAAACAGCGAAGCAATTAATAATAGATGCAAAAAATCTGGAGAGAGCCGGGGCTATCGGTATCGTATTAGAATGTGTACCAGACCTTTTAGCAAAATATATTTCTGAACAATTAACGATCCCGACCATCGGGATTGGTGCAGGTATGGATTGTGATGGTCAGGTCCTTGTGTATCATGATATTCTTCAGTATGCTGTTGAATATACACCATCATTTGTTCAAAAGTATGAAGAAATAGGGAACCGGACAAAAGAAGCAATTAAAAAATACTGTTCAGATGTAAAGACAGGACAATTCCCGACAAACTCTCATAAATTTTCAATGGAACCTTCTCTTATGAAAGAGATTATACAGGAGGAAAACCAATGAAAGTTATCCGTACGGTAAATGAGATGGTAGAGATTGCAACTAGTGTAAAGGCGAATGATCAAACAATCGGTTTTGTTCCCACAATGGGCTATCTGCATGATGGGCACGCCAAATTAATTGATCAATGTAGGAAAGAATCCCAAATTGTTATTGTCAGTATTTTTGTTAATCCTTTACAATTCGGGCCAAATGAAGACTTTGAAAGATATCCTCGGGATGAAAAAAGAGATTGCATGATAGCTGAAAGCCATGGTGTTGATTACATATTCATACCTTCTGTTGAAGAAATGTATCGAGACAACTCGTCCATTAAACTCCAGGTAGTCGAGCGCACAAATGTTTTGTGTGGCAGAAGCAGGGCAGGTCATTTTGATGGGGTAGTTACTGTCTTAGCCAAACTGTTTCATATTACAAAGGCGGATCTGGCTTTCTTTGGTATGAAAGACGCTCAGCAAATTGCAGTAGTGAAGGCTTTTGTGGATGATTTAAACTTTTCCGTTAAAATCCGGCCAGTACCAACTATTCGAGAAGACGATGGTTTGGCACGCAGCAGTCGGAATGTTTACTTATCTCAACAGGAAAGAGCAGATGCTGCTAGTTTATACAGCTCTTTGAAAGTGGGACAACATTTAATAATTGACGGTGAGAAAAATCCTGTTATGATAATAGATGAAGTGAAAAAGAATATTCATAGACACACAAACGGTACAATAGACTATGTAGAAATTTTATCATATCCAGATCTAAAAGCGGTAACGGTTATTAATCAGCAGATTATTATTGCCATTGCTGTGAATTTTCAAAAGGCGAGATTAATTGATAATCTGGTGATAAATGAACATGGGATAATTGTTAGGGACCCTTTCGAATGAAATGGGCTGTATATAGGAGGAAACGAAATGTTACGCTCAATGATGAAATCGAAAATTCATCGTGCTACAGTAACAGAAGCTAATCTTAATTATGTTGGCAGTATAACAATCGATAAAGAAATTATAGAAAAAGTTGGAATATTGCCACATGAAAAAGTTCAAATTGTCAATAATAATAATGGAGCAAGGCTTGAAACATATGTAATACCAGGCGAGTATGGAAGCAAAATTATATGTCTTAATGGTGCAGCTGCTCGTCTTGTGCAGCCAGGTGATATTGTCATTATTGTTTCTTATGCACTTATTTCCGATGATGAATTAGCACAATTCAAACCAAAAGTAGCGATAATGGATGAGAATAATACCGTAACACAATTAATTGATCAAGAGCCACCATTATCATCTTTTTAGGCACTGAGTTATGTATGAGAAACTCTTATCAATGTGATAAGAGTTTCTTTCTTTCTAAGACTGCTTTTATACGAATACGTGCAAATTTGATTAGAATGGGGTGAGTTTTTGAATAAATATGCTGTAATTGATGTAGAAACAACTGGTCATGCCCCAACAAAAGATGATAGAATCATTGAAATAGGTATTGTCGTTGTTCAAAATGGCGAATTTATTAAAGAATACAATCAACTTATTAATCCGTTAAAAAAAATTCCGCCTTTTATCTCTCATCTCACATCGATTCATGATGAAGATGTGGAAGATCAGCCTTTGTTTGAAGAGGTTGCAGATGAGATATTGGAAATATTGCATGATGCCATAATTGTGGCCCACAATATTACATTTGATCTGAATTTTGTGAATGCAGAACTGGAACGGGTTGGAAAATCAAAACTTCAGCCAGAGGTTATTGATACCGTTGAATTAGCGCGTATATTATTTCCCAAAGCACCTGGGTATAAGTTAAACGAGCTGGCAAATTTTCTTTATATTACACATGATCAGCCGCATCGAGCGATTTCTGATGCACTGGTTACGGCAGATTTACTGTTAATCATCTTGCAGAAATTTCATTCTTTACCGAATCAGTTACATGAGCAATTAATCCAGTTGTCCACTCAATTAAAAACTGATTTGACTTTGTTACTACCAGAACAACCTGTACTGGAACGAAATGACCTTATTGCACTTAATAACATCTATCTTAGAAAGATTCCAGAGAAGAAACAGGATATTATATATGAGCATTCTTCCTATCAGGAATTTCTTGAACGCATTTATCATAAGAACGGATTTTTGGCTAGCATAATGAAAGATTATGAAATGAGAGAAGACCAATTGTTTATTAGTGAAACAATTTATGATCACTTTCAAACAAAAAGGCATGCGATGATAGAAGCAGACACAGGGATTGGAAAGTCTATAGCATACCTGCTCCCATCTGTCTATGAAGCAATTGTAACAGGGAAGCCTGTAGTTATCAGCACATCGAATGTTAATTTGCAGACGAAATTATTAAAAGAAGATATGCAGCAAATTAATCACTTCTTCAAGAGCACAATCAATGTATCGATTGTGAAAGGAAAGAACCATTATTTAAGTCTTGCTAAATTTGAGACATTTTTACATGACCAATTACAAAAGTCCTACCATCACCAGCTGATTAAAGCAATGATCCTCGTATGGCTAACAGAAACGGACACTGGTGACTTGGATGAAATACAATTTCCGAAACGGGATCAACATATAAGGCAACAATTAGTTGTAAACAACCGGAATGAAGATATTAACTGGGGGATGTACAGTTTTTATGAACGAATTAGACAACAAGCATCAGAATCGCAAGTGATCATTACAAATCATGCGTTACTTTCACTTGACTTAAAGACAAATGATACACTCATCCCCTCGTATAATAAACTGATTTTGGATGAAGCACATCATTTTGATTTAACTGCATCCAGATACTTAGGGGAGTCTTTAAATTATTTCGAATTAATTGCTTATTTGCAGCGGCTGGAAATGGAACTGAATAAACAAGAAATGGAAAGATCGAAACAGAGAGAACAAATATTGAATGTTAAGTATGAAATTGATTCCTTGTTCCGATTATTATTCCTGTATGTAAAAAATGCAAAGAGTATGGAAAAATCTTATAATGATAAAGGAAGAATTCAAAGAACCTGGGAACCTGGAAATGATACACATGATGGCAAAATTATTGAAGATTCAGTAAGACGAACAATAATGGAAATGGAAAAAACCTCATCTGTTCTAAATGACGATGAACTAACCATGTATATCAATAATATAAAGCAACTATTGTTAGTTAATAAAAGTCTCTCTGTGACATGGCTGGAAATCGACCAGAACGGTGCCCAAAATGCCGTCTATATAAACAGAGAACTTTTCTCCGCAACAGAAGAGCTTGCAGCAAAATTGTTCAATTAAAAAGAAAGTATTATATTAATTAGTGCCACATTAACCATTGAAAATTCTTTTGATTATTATAGAAAGAGACTCGGGGTTTCAAAAGACGAGGTTTCATGCTTTCAACTGGATTCACATTTTCCTTATGAACAGAATGTACAATTAATGGTACCTTCTGACTTTCCGGAAATAAAGTATCCAAATAATACTGACTTTATTTATGCGACATGTGAAGCCATTATTTCTCTTGCTGGAGTATTGAATGGAAAGATATTGGCGTTGTTCACATCCTATGATATGTTAAAAAGTGCTTATTATATTTTAAAAGAATCTGAGGAATTAGCGGATTATATTATTATTGGCCAAGGTATTTCCTCTGGGAGCAGAAACCGTTTAATTAAACATTTTCAATCATTTTCACAGTCGATTCTTTTAGGAACGAATGCTTATTGGGAAGGGATAGATATACCTGGAGAGGATTTATCCTGTGTTATTATTGTAAAACTGCCATTCCAGGCACCAAATGATCCAGTTTTTGCAAAAAAAGCGGAATATTATAAGCAAATGGGTAAAAACCCTTTTATGGAATTATCGTTACCAAAAGCTGTGTTTCAGTTTAAGCAAGGATTTGGCCGATTGATCAGGAGAGAAACAGATAAAGGTGTCATTTTTGTTTTGGATGAGCGAATTATGACAAAGAAATATGGGAAATATTTTACCCAATCTATCCCAGATGTACCCATGCATTTTGAACCGATTTATCAGCTGATAGAAAAAGTAAATGATTGGATCTGATAATAAAATCAACTTGTGCCATCCTAATGGATAAGACCATGGAAAGCAGGATGCATAAGATGAATTGTAAATTTATTATTATATTTGGCCTTATCCTATGTTTGGCATTTATGGATGCAACTAGATTGCATGCCGAACAGAGGCTGGATGATGAGGTTATTGACATTATTTTTCTAAACTTGCCAGATGGTGAGGCTACATTAATTAAAACAGAATCTGGTGACAATATTTTAGTAAATACAGGTGCAAAGTTAAGTTATAAGGAACTGTTAATTCAATTGAAGGAATTGATGGTTACCGAAATTGATCAGTTGATTGTAACAAGCAGTGATGAAGAGTATGCTGCCAATATCGAAGAAATCAGGAAAAAGTTTCATGTTAAAAAATTTTTATTACCTGATGGTTTTCTGTTAGATGATAATAACTTAAATATTCAATATTGGAAGGATGTCGATCAGTACACTTTATCCAAAAGAGTTACCATTAAGAATATTGATGAGAATGCGAATGGGGATGCAACCTTTGTTTTACAGTATGGTGAGGAAACCGTATTGTTTCTCAATGACAAGAATATAGCTTTTGAAGAAAAACTGTATCCAAATTTAAAACAAATCGATATTGTGAAAATCGCCGCTTTTGGCAGTGGGAACTCGCCATCCCAACGTTTACTTCAACAATTAGATCCTTACATTGGCATTATCTTTCACAGCCCTGAATATAACATTAATGAAGATCTTGTCGAAAGATTGTTTGCATCATGGATTGATGCTTACTTTTTAAAACAGACAGGAAGTATTTATATTCGTCTATCGGTTAATGATTATGAACTTCTTTCCTAGAATGGAGCACGTGCTTAATCTATTGAAACCAACATGATATAATAAATAGGGGAAATAAGAAAATTCGTTCCGTAAATGCATTTTTTAGTTGAAAAAAAGTGAAATCTCAATCAAAATAGATTAAGATAGCTGCTTGAATTTTTTGGGGGTGTCAGAATGGATCAATCAAAAATTATAACCTTATCAACAGTAAAGTTAAATTATTCAGAGGACCTGTATAAAGTTGTCGATAGTCTGAATCGAACATTAAAAGAAGATGATTTAATGTTTGGCTTAACATTAAGTGAGGATGATCATGGGAAAGCTATTTTTACCATTTATCGAACTTAAGAAAAGTGTTGTTATTAGTTGGATAGCAATCATTTTATTTGGCGGCGTTTTGTTTTACTTTATACATATTTACAAGCAGGTTATGGATGATAAAGTTAGCCAGTATGATGAGGTGCGGCAATATTTATTGGAAGAAGAGCCAACGATTAGTAAGATAAATACTATTGAACGATACCATGGGGATAAACTTTATTATGTGGCTGATGCAGAAATGGAAGAAAATAATGCTTTTATCTTTGTAACAGAGAATGACACGGATTTTCATTACAATGTCTATAACAAAGATGATTTCTATGCAACAGATGAAATTCTAACAGAGTGGCAGAATTCTTGTTCTAATTGCAAATTAATAAACTCAGCAATCGGGATGTTAAACGGGAATCCAGCATTAGAGATTAAATATATGTTGGACAAACAATTAGTATATGAGCATGTATTATTAAGTGATAAATCAACATATACGCTAACAATTGACCCATTAATAAATTAGGGAAGGTGAATTTTATGGAATTAGCAAATAGAGTGCAAACATTAACACCATCTTCAACTTTAGCAATTACAGCAAAAGCAAAAGAATTGAAACAAGCAGGTCATGATGTAATCGGTCTTGGGGCAGGGGAACCTGATTTTAATACTCCTGATCATATCCTGGATGCCGCATCTAAAGCAATGTATGAAGGTTTTACTAAATATACACCAGCCGGCGGAACAGTTGAGTTAAAAAAAGCAATACAATCAAAAATGAGTAAAGATCACAGTCTGACATATGATATGGATCAAATTATCGTTACAATCGGTGCCAAACATGCGCTGTATACCTTATTTCAAGTTTTACTAAATAAAGGGGACGAAGTGATTGTCCCTGCACCGTACTGGGTAAGTTATCCAGAACAGATCAAATTAGCAGAAGGAACTCCGGTATTTGTTAATGCAATGGAAGAAAATGAATTCAAATTAACTCCGGACCAGCTGGAAGATGCAATCACTGAAAAAACAAAGGCAGTTATTATCAATTCGCCAAGTAATCCAACTGGTGTGATGTATGAAAAAGAAGAATTACAAGCATTAGGAGAAGTCTGTTTAAAACATGATATCTTTATTGTGTCAGATGAAATTTATGAGAAATTAACCTATACAGAAACCGATCACGTTTCGATAGCGGAATTATCTGACAGCTTAAAAGAAAATACCATTATTATTAATGGTGTTTCCAAATCTCATTCCATGACAGGCTGGAGAATTGGTTATGCAGTCGGGAATAAACAAATTATTAAAGCAATGACCAATCTCGCTTCTCATTCCACATCAAATCCAACTTCTATTTCACAAGTAGCGGCTGAATCGGCTTATACAGGAAGCCAGGAGCCTGTACAAGTCATGAAGGAGGCATTTAATGAGCGATTGGAAAGACTTTATGAATTGCTTGTTGCTATACCGGGAGTTGACTGTGTGAAGCCAAAAGGCGCTTTTTATTTGTTTCCAAATGTGAAAAAGGCAGTAGAAATGAATGGTTTTGAGTCAGTTGACGAGTGGGTTACAGCAATTTTAGAGGAAGAGAAAGTAGCACTGGTTCCTGGTTCCGGTTTCGGTGCCCCGGATAATGTACGATTATCTTATGCTATCTCAATAGAACAGCTAGAAGAAGCAGCAAATCGAATTAAACGTTTTGTGGAAAATCATCAATAAACGTTTAAGGATGATGGAGGAGAATAAATGAAAACAACGATAAATAGAGTGAGTGAATTTGTAAACAAGGAAGTGACAATAGGGGTCTGGTTAGCTAATAAGCGTTCAAGCGGGAAGATTGCTTTTCTGCAGCTGCGTGACGGTACAGGTTTTATCCAAGGTGTTGTCGTCAAGGCAGATGTAACAGAAGAAACGTTTGCGGCTGCAAAATCCATAACACAAGAATCAGCCCTGTATGTAACTGGTACAGTTGTTGAAGATTCGAGATCACCCTTTGGGTATGAAATGCAAGTTAGTGAAATAGAAATAATCCATGAATCAAAGGATTATCCGATTACACCGAAAGAGCATGGAACAGAGTTTCTAATGGATCATCGTCATTTATGGCTGCGTTCCAAAAAGCAGCATGCGATCATGAAAATTCGTAATCAAATTATTCAAGCTACGTATCATTTCTTTGAGAAAGAAGATTTTGTTAAAATTGACCCGCCAATCTTAACAGGTTCAGCGGCAGAAGGTACAACAGAATTATTTCATACAAAGTATTTTGATGAAGAAGCTTATTTATCTCAAAGCGGCCAGTTGTATATGGAAGCAGCTGCGATGGCTTTAGGAAAGGTTTTCTCATTTGGGCCAACATTCCGAGCAGAGAAATCGAAAACGAGAAGACATTTAATCGAGTTTTGGATGATCGAACCTGAAATGGCTTTTACAACACATGAGGAAAGTTTGGAAATCCAGGAAAAATACGTACAATTCATCGTGGAATCTGTATTGGGGAATTGTCAACTGGAATTAAATACTTTGGGCAGATCTGTAGAGAAATTAGAGCAAATCAAGGCACCATTTCCAAGAATCACGTATGATCATGCGATCGAACTGCTGAAAGAGAAAGGGTTTAGTGATGTGGAATGGGGCGAAGATTTTGGTGCCCCGCACGAAACAGCAATTGCTGAGAGTTTTGATAAGCCTGTATTTATCACACATTACCCTAAAGAAATTAAAGCATTCTATATGAAGCCGGATCCTGACCGTGATGACGTCGTTCAATGTGCTGACTTAATTGCACCAGAGGGATATGGTGAAATTATTGGTGGTTCGGCAAGAATTGATGATATGGCTTTAATGGAACAAAGGTACAAAGAGCATAACCTGTCAGGGGAAGCCTATAAATGGTATTTGGAGTTACGTCAGTATGGCAGTGTACCACATGCAGGATTCGGATTAGGCTTAGAACGGACTGTTGCGTGGATCTGTGGCGTTGACCATGTGAGGGAAACTATTCCTTTTCCAAGACTCTTAAACAGATTATATCCTTAATTCCAATAAAATAGTTAAGCAATGTAGTAATCCTTTGCATTTTAAATGCAAAGGATTATCATGTTTCTAGACAAGGTGGTGGAAAAATGAGTTATAGTCAAATTGTATCAGATCAAATAGCAGTATCAAAACTGTTGATAAACCAGTACCACAAACTTGGTATGAATGAACAGCAACTAGTTATCTTATTACACATCTACATTTCCAAGATCAATGGTGTTCATTTTCCAACCCCAGAAGAGATTTCTGAAAATATGACCATAACAACAGAAGAATGTTCCCGGCATTTACGTAATTTAATACAGTTAGGCTACTTACAAATCGAAGAAGATGAGACGAGTGGTAAATTAAAAGAGATGTACTCATTAGAAAGTTTGTGGGAAAAGATCTATAAGGAGCCTGAAAAGATTGAAAATAAAGAAGAAGCCCAGATAGGTGAAATGTTTCGCCGTTTTGAACAAGAATTTGGCAGACCTCTGTCTCCATTTGAAATTGAAAGGATTAACTCATGGATTGATGAAGAAAAATATTCGATAGAGCTTATTTATGCTGCATTAAGGGAAGCTGTTCTTATGAGTAAACTGAATTTTAATTATATTGACCGGATATTGATTGATTGGGTGAAAAAAGGTGTACGCTCCTTAGCACAAGCAAAAGAAACGAGCAAATCATTTCATGAACACAAGAATACCGAAAGCAAGCCCAGTCAAAACAAACCAAACAGGAAAAAATTGTACTATAACTGGCTGGATGAATAAAAAAAGGGGGAGGAGAATTTGTTAACAAAAGCGCAAATAAGACATGTGTTAGATTCTATTGCCGAAATGTTTCCTGATGCAGAATGCGAACTTAATCATCGCAATGCTTTTGATTTACTCATTGCAGTTGTTCTATCTGCTCAGTGCACAGATGCTTTAGTAAATAAAGTAACGAAAGATCTTTTTCAAAAATACCATACCCCTCAAGATTATGTGAGTGTCTCTTTAGAAGAGTTACAACAAGATATCAGGTCGATCGGGCTTTATCGCAATAAATCAAAAAATATTCAAAAGCTTTGTCGAACCATATTAGAGGAACATGATGGGAAAGTTCCTGAAACAAAAGCGGAATTAGAAAATTTAGCAGGGGTTGGACGCAAAACTGCCAATGTTGTTGCATCTGTAGCTTTTAATGAGCCTGCCATTGCGGTCGACACTCATGTGGAAAGAGTATCGAAACGATTAGGTATATGCAGATGGAAAGACAGTGTTCTGGAAGTTGAAAAGACCCTTATGAGAAAAATTCCAGTCGAAGAATGGAGCGATACCCATCATCGTTTAATTTTTTTCGGTCGATACCATTGCAAAGCTAAAAACCCGCAATGTGATATATGTCCTTTATTGGATATATGCAGAGAAGGAAAAAAGAGAATGAAAAACAGCATGTCATAGCAGACATGCTGTTTTTATTTAACTAATCCTCTTCGTTATTATTGGTTCCGGATGTTTGGGAGTCAGCATCTGTATTGTTTTGCTGCTGTTCTTGTTCTTCCTGATTTTGCTGCTGATTGCTCCCATTTCCGTTTCCGTTGCCTTCGGGTTGCTCATTCCCATTATTTCCGTTTCCGTTTGGTTGCTCATCATTATTGTTACCATTACCGTTTGGCTGGTCTTCATTATTATTGTTTTCGTTCTCGTTTGATTGATCTTCTGATTCATTCCCTTGTCCTTGGGTAGAAATCTGAATAGAAGAGGATGGACCGGACTCTCCATCTTCATTTCTGGATACAGGCGTTACGGTAACTGTATAGATTCTTCCAAGTTGCAACTGTGTCAGATTTAATGACGTTTGATTTGTTGTGAATTCATCAATCACATTTCCAGCTTCCGATAAGCTGATATTGAACTCAATTGGACCATTCTGATCATATGCCCAAGTGACGAGTGAAGAACGATTAGCTGGATCAAAGGTTTGCTGCAATTGTTGAACAGGAGGCAGGTTTGTTTCCTCTCCACCAGGTATTTCAACACTTACTGATGCTGGTTCACTTGTTGAACTGTCGTTTTTAGCTGTAACTTCAATCGTGTAAGATATACCTTTTTCAATATTACTAATTTCCAAAGATGTACTTTCTGTTTCTGTGACATTACCAGATGATCCTTCAGGTATAACAGAAACATCATAAGATATATTCTCTGATTCTTCATAATCCCATTCAACAAATATTTTCTCTTCTTCTTCATTGTATTCTGCAGTTAGATTAGTTACTGGATCCAACTGGTCAAATCTTTCTGATACATTACTAGGTTCATGTCCTTTGACAAATAGTTCTGTTACAATTTCTGAGCTAGGTGTATATTCACTTGGCCGTTTCGCCGGATTTGACCCTTTTTCCACTTCCACTTCTACTACTGATGAAGGCTGTTGGAAATCAGCTGTTTCCACACCACTGGAAACATGCTGCATGAGTTCCCGGAAGATATGAAGCGGCAACTGAGTATTATTAATCGGCTTCCGATCTTTACTAAATCCGCTCCAGATTGAAATGGTGTAGTTGGTTGTGTATCCGGTAAACCAAGAGTCAGGGCTTCCATCTTGGTCCTCTAAATTCGTTGTTCCAGTTTTACCAGCGATCGGGAGACCGTTGATATTGGCATTGGTACCAGTACCTTCCTGTACAACCGATTTTAGCATGTCTGTAATCATGTAGGCAGTATAGTCAGCCATAGCTTCCACAGGTTGTGAAGTTAATTCTTCTGTACGGCCGTCTGGATACTCAACTTTTGTTACTGAGTAAGGTTCATGATAAATCCCTTTATTGCCGAATGCCGCATAGGCACCGGCCATTTCTAATGGTAAGACACCTGTATTTGTACCACCAATTGCATCCCTGATCGATATCTCATCATTTGCAAATTCTATTCCTAATCCCTCAGAAAATGCTTTTGCATTGCTATAGCCTACTTCCTCTAGGGTTTTTACTGCTGGAACATTTAATGATTGTTGCAATGCATAGCGAGCGCTCATCCAGCCTTGATAAGCCCGGTTCCAGTTTCGAATCACACCGTCAGTTCCTGCAACTGGAAATGGTTTATCATCATTTAATTGGTGATAGGTTGACCAATTTAAATGTTCAATAGCTGGTCCATAAGCAACAATAGGTTTCATAGAAGATCCGCCTTGACGTCCATCACCATCGATCGCAAAGTTCCATCCATCACTTTCACGATTACGACCGCCGCCGATTGCGCGAATTGCTCCTGTTTGGGTATCAAGCAAGGTAATTCCAACTTGAATATCCGGATCCGCACTGTAATCGATTGGATTATTTTCCTGATCACTTAATAATAACTCAGTATATTCTTGTGCTCCAGGATCTAAGGTTGTATAAACTTGCAGGCTGTCCTTATAAATATCTGCGCCGGTTTTTTGTTCCACTTCTTTTCTTACTTGCTGAATGAAACCTTCATATTTCACATATTGTTTTTTGCTCTCTACAAGAAGTGCTGCTACATCCGTATCTCTCACTTCGTCTGCTTCCGCTTCGCTAATCTTGTTATGCTGTACCATTAAATTAAGGACTGTATTCATTCTTTCCTTCGTAAGATCAGGATTTACAAACGGATCATATGCAGATGGACGCTGCGGTAATCCGGCCAGTATAGCAGCTTCAGCCAGCGTCAGATCATTCAAATCAGTTTTGCCGAAATACACTTCTGCTGCTGTTGCTACACCATAGGCTCCAGCACCATAATAGATTTTATTTACATACATTTCAAAGATCTCTTCTTTAGAATACTTGCGTTCTAATTGCAATGCGAGCCACTGTTCCTGCACTTTTCGTCTTAGCTGTTTATCATTCGAAAGGAAGGATCCTTTCACTACTTGCTGTGTAATTGTACTGGCACCCTGGGAACCGAATCCATCACGGAAGTTAGCAATAATGGCTGCACCGATCCGTTTAAAATCTATCCCCATATGGCTTTTAAACCGGACATCCTCAGTTGCTAAGATTGCGTCCTCTAATACTTTAGGTATCTCGCTGTATTCAACGGTGGATCGTTTCTCTGTTCCCAAGTCTGCAAAAATTTCTCCATTTATATCATATAATTTAGTCGATGCTGGAGCGGACAATTGTGATGAGTCCAAATCAGGTGCTGTCATCACATAAAAACCAAATAATCCTGCTACTCCCACGCCAATGCAAAGGATCCCGATAATAATGATTTTTATTAATTGCTTCCATAACGAGCTTTTTTTCTTGTCTTTTGGTTGTTTTTGATTCTGTTTTCTTCTTGCCATTCTTGTTTGACTATTTTCAGCCATTTTATGTTCCTCCGTTCTATATACAATACTTATCAATTACACTTAAATAATCTACTTTTATATGAAATTGAATCGGTATTATATAACCTTCCTTTTTGACTGCATCTAATGGAATAGATTTTCTTCCTCCATTTAGTTGTTTTTCCCAATAAATAAACAGCTTCTCTGCCGGATAATAATAAGTTTCCTGTAACACACTAAATCGTATTATTAGAAAACAAATCGCCCCATGACTTACTACTTGCTTCATATGGTCAATTTGATGCTGATGAATGTTACTTAAAGGAAAAGAAGTTTTGTTTCTCGTTTCTTTCGCTTCAAAATCAATATACTTCCCTTTATAAATCCCATTATAGTCGGTGGTGGATGCCTGTTTAAAATAGGCTTCCTTTATGACTGCAGCACTCCTTTTTGGATAATCCACCTGAACAATTTGAACAGGTACTGGTTTTTTGTGAATAATTGCTTTATTTGAATCTTTGTAAAAATCATTTGTTTCATTAATATCTTCTTCTAATGTCATGCCGCGATTACTGTAGATTGTTTCTCTAAAAACAGATGGTTTGGCAGCATTTACCGAGACTTTCTTACCGTTCGGATAATGCATATTTTCCCCCCTAACTGAAAGAACCTTGCCAGTTTACTATGTGGCAACAGCTAGCTTCATCATACGCTATGCAGTAGAATTGTTCAATTAATATGATAGCTTAGAAAGTCACAAGATACTAACTTATATATTCGTTTTTTGTCATATTTTTATGGGGGAATATGGACAAACAGTATCACGTTATATGTCATCTTTATCCTTTGCGATATACTATATTCCCAATTCTATGATAAATACTTTTAATGTATAAGAAAAAATCGACATTGCAAGAACTGCATTGCCGATTTTAAAAAAAGGTACTGGATAGATGCTTGACTAAACAGATGGACGGTTCGGTCCATTTAATTTTTTATCATTTTGAGTTGGAATTGCAGTATCCTTTTTCTTTTTGTTATCCTTCGCTCTCTTATTCAGACGCATTTTAGTCCCTCCTTATTAAAAACTCAGTTCCTTAACAAGAAACTTACTTACCATAGTTTGCCTCTTTATGGAGAAAAAATTCACTAAATTAGAGAAGGTTTGTCATACTGATACTAGTTTTGTCAAATGAAAAGGATATCTTTCACTCTCATGGAATATTAACTTTAGAAAAAGCGCCATTTACTATCTTAATGAGAGGTGAACGAAGTGACAAAGAAAAAAATAATTAAGACAAATACGCTGATTGTTAAAGTTGACCAATTAATTGATTTGATGAAGCAGATTGATCATGAAGCACATACATCGTTATGCTATAATAAAAAAACGGAAAGTGTTAAAATATTAAAGAAGATTGGATAAAGGTAAAAAAGAGAAAAAGAGAAAAAGGTGTGACAATTTTGCAACTATTGGAGCAGACTATTCAACTGGAGCAAGTTCTGGTGAAATTGAAAGATCATTACTTAACAAACGAACGCCCTGAAAACAAGCGGGACCCTGTTTTCTTTCAATTCGTCAAAGAGCAGACAAGCCCTGTATTCGAACAAATCGATCACTGGTATAAAAATGCTCTTCAATTTATTCAGAATCGAGAAGTAAAAGTTCACCCGCAGCAATTGCAGTCAACCGAAGACAATTTAAAAATACTTTTGTTGCACAGTTATTATATTGATGTTCGTAAAAGAAGATATATGGATTTATATCAATCTATCCAATATGTTCTGGACTCGTTAAAACAGGATATAAAGAATCAAACCAAAAGAGGCGGTGAGTAGAATGGAGCAAACGGAATTAATTAGCCTGGCAAAAGAAGCACATGGAAAAGCATATACTCCCTATTCTAAATTCAATGTAGGTGCAGCCCTTTTAATGAAATCAGGGAAAGTTTACCTTGGATGTAATATAGAAAATGCAGCTTACCCTGTGACGATATGTGCTGAGCGGACAGCTATTTTCAAAGCAATATCTGAAGGAGAGTATGATTTCGATCAGTTAGCAGTAGTTGCAGATACAGAAAGACCTGTCCCTCCTTGTGGATCATGCAGACAAGTGTTAAGCGAATTTTTTACCAAGGAGACGTTAATCCATACGAGTAATCTAACAGGTGACATTAAGACAATTACGATGGAAGAATTGCTGCCATTTTCATTCGCTGCAAGCGACATGGAAAAGAATAAGAATTAAATCATGGAAAAGTAGGTAGATGTCTTAGACAAACTTCACTATCGTGACATACGCTAGTATAGATCAAATATAGTGAGGTGATAAATGATGAGAAGAAGACCATGTATGATGCCGATGAACACAATGCCAGCAAACACGATGGTTTATCCAACAAAATGTAACGAGGTAAACACTTGTAGTGAGAGTGTAGTGAATCATATTCATCCTTCACACACTACTTGTGTTAACCATCATCTAGTGAAAAACGTCCATTATTATCCACACACCACTTCTAATCAATATACAGTAGATCAAATCAATGTGAATGGTGGTCCTGTACCGCCAATGTTTAATCAAATGGGGATGAACCAAGGCAACTTCCCTAGATAATATTGAAAGCTGTCATTTTCAAAATGACAGCTTTTTGTTTACATTTCTGCAAGGAAGTTTAGGGCGACGCAGTAGAATTTTGAGTTTTTACAATATAATTGGTAGCAACAAACCGGAGCTTCTATTATAATTTTAAGTAATAAACTGCACATGGGAGCGAATACTGATTGATAAAAATATTAACTATTACAGGAAATAAACCGAACGAATTGAATATTTCAAGTGAAAAGGACAAGAGAATTAGTTATATAAAAGAAGCCATCCGCAAAAAAATCATTTCATTTATTGAAGATGGACTGGAATGGATCATTATCACAGGTCAGTTAGGAATTGAATTATGGGCTGCTGAAGTAGTTTGTGAACTGAAAGAAAAATATTCTGTTAAATTAGGCATTTTTCCACCTTTTCTTGAATATTCATCAAGATGGCCGGAACATTATCAGGAAAAACTGGAACAGATACTGTTAGAAGCAGATTTCTCTCAATCACTCTATAATCAGCCATATAAGGGGCCATATCAATTTAGTAATAAAGACAATTGGCTGCTGCAAAAAACGGACGCATGTTTGATTATTGGGGATGAGGAGTATCCTGGCAGTGTAAAATTTTTTCTGGAAAAGGCTAAGAATGCAGCAGAGTCTGATCACTATCAAATTTTTTGGATTACACCCTTTGATCTAGAAGAAATTGTGAAAGAAGAAGCGGAACTGAAGTTATTGGATATCGATCATTAAATAATATTGACAAGATTAAATTATTTTGAAAAAATGGATGAAGGTCTATTATTAACAAAATAATCCTTCTTATATTATAATTTAATGGAGATGTTGACATAGAATGAAATGTCAAGGACTTTAAAAGAGGTGGATGGAAATGGCAAATCAATTAATTGGAAAAGATATTCTTGAAAAAAACTTTAAAACGTCGATGCGCGGATATAATCAGGAAGAAGTGGATGAATATTTAGACACCATTATCCAGGATTATGAATATTTTCAACAGGAAATCAGCAGATTAAGACAAGAGAATGATCGATTAAAGAAAAACTCGGAGACACGACTCAGATCAACAACGTCCAATCATCAAGTTAATTATGATATTCTCAAAAGGTTGTCCAACTTAGAAAAAGCAGTGTTTGGACGAAAGATTGAAGAAGAATAAGTTAGTTGCAATACTTTCCATTGACTATTTTGAATGCCATGTTACAATAGTAAAGGCTTGAGAAATTATTCAAAGAATGAATGGAGAAGTAATCGCTGCACATGTACAATGTGTAGAGGAAAGTCCATGCTCACACAAGCTGAGATGCTTGTAGTGTTCGTGCTTGACGAAATCATAAGTCAAGGTAACCAATTCCGGTTAACGGCAGAGAAAACACCTACGTCCTTTATTGGATATGGTGTGAGTATCTTGAAAGTGCCACAGTGACGTAGCTAAACAGGAAACTGTTTAGGTGGAACGCGGTAAACCCCTCGAGTGAGCAACCCAAATATTGGTAGGGGCATCTTTTATTAGGGAAATAATGAACCGAACGAAGGACAAGCTTCTTGCTTGTAGACAGATGATTACACCTTTGGTACGAGGCTGACCACCGTATGCAGTACGAAAAGGACAGAACATGGCTTACGAACATTCATTCGGTCAATTATTGCTTAGCAGAAACCCCTTTTCATTATGAAAGGGGTTTTGATATTATATGAAGTAAATTATGTTGAGAAAAATAATGTGAATACATAGAAGGGACTATTATATGAAGAAAAAATTTACTCTGATAGCAACAGCTGCAATGGGCTTAGAGTCAATCGTTGCCAATGAGGTAAAAGCATTAGGCTATGAAGAGGTAAAAGTAGAAAATGGGAAAGTCATTTATGAAACTGACGAACTGGGAATTGCCCGTTCCAACTTGTGGCTGCGGACTGCAGATCGTGTGAAACTGTTAATTGGTGAATTTGATGCCACAACCTATGATGAGCTTTTCGAAAAGACAAAAGCATTGCCATGGGAGAAATTTATCCCAGAGGATGGGGAATTCCCTGTCATAGGAAAGTCACATAAATCTACTTTATATAGTGTGCCTGATTGTCAGTCCATTACAAAAAAGGCAATTGTTGAAAGGCTGAAACAAAAGCATGGAGTGGCTAGATGGCTAAAAGAAACAGGTGCCTTGCAC
The DNA here is from genome assembly GCF_009498735.1 of Gracilibacillus oryzae. Classification (GTDB taxonomy): domain Bacteria; phylum Bacillota; class Bacilli; order Bacillales; family Amphibacillaceae; genus Gracilibacillus; species Gracilibacillus oryzae. Next base: position 384,754 of record NZ_ML762425.1, on the reverse strand, counting down.
AGAGTAGAGGTAGCACTTTTGAAAGATAAAGTGACACTAACGATGGACTCATCAGGGAGCGGACTGCATAAACGCGGTTACCGGACAGGACAAGGTGAAGCACCTCTTAAAGAAACATTAGCGGCAGCGTTAGTACAATTAACGAACTGGACCCCTGATCAAACATTCTATGATATTTTTTGCGGTTCTGGTACAATACCGATTGAAGCCGCATTAATCGGCCAGAATATCGCTCCAGGGTTTAACCGAGAGTTTGCTTTTGAAGGATGGGAGTTTATTCCGGCGTCCGTGCATGAACGTGCATTAGAAGAAGCAGAGGACCTTGCTAATTATGATCAGCCATTAGACATATACGGTACCGATATCAGCCATAAGATGATTGAAATTGCAAAAGATAATGCGATGGAAGCTGGTCTCGGTGACCTGGTCAAATGGAAGCAAATGCAAGCAAATGATTTTCATACGACTTCAAGCGGGGGATATATAGTCAGCAATCCGCCTTACGGGGAACGAATCGGGGACCGTCAAGAGGTGGAAGCGATGTATCAGAAACTAGGCAATACATTAAAACAATACCCGACATGGAGTGTCTATATTCTCACATCAAATGAAAATTTTGAAAAACTGTACGGTAAGGAAGCTTCGAAAAAACGCAAGTTATTTAATGGTTTTATCCGAACCGATTATTACCAGTATTTCGGCAGAAGTGAATAGATTCAAGTTAAATGAGGGATAACGGTGAATAATAGTGAGATAGTAGCATACTACTTGGAAAACCTTTGGTCAAAAGGTTTTAAATTAACAGATGAAGAAGTTCGCTTCATTTATTTTGGGATGAAATATACAAATACGTCTGCTAAGCAAGTAAAGATTGCCTTGTCCCTCACTTTACAAATACAATTAAGCTTTGATGGAAGTTTTTACATTAGCTTATTAGAGCTGTTTCACAGCAATCATGTGAAGACAATGAAAGAAGCACGAAAGCTCCTTCAGGAAAAGCAGGTCAACTAACCCCTAATCTTCCTGTTGATATAAAGCTTCACGTGCTAGCTTATCTGCATGGCTGTTTTGTTTTTCCGGAATCCACTTTATAAAAAAGTAGGGAAAAGTCTTAGCTTTTTCAGTAATTTGTTCATAGTATGGTTTGAATACTTTGTTTTTCACAAATTGTTTTTCCAACGTTTCGACGACAAGTTTAGAGTCTGAACGTACAGAGATAATTTCCTCAGGGAATTTTTTTTGGCAATAATCGAGCGCTTCAATTATTGCAATAAATTCAGCTTCATGATTTGAATATTCTCCAATGTATTTTGCAATTGTAAACATTTCTTTCCCTTTCTTCATATACACACCAATACCGCTTGGCCCTGGATTTCCTTTTGTTGCTGCGTCTGTATAAACCTCAAGCATGCTGATCACCTTTCTGCCATTTTTTAGCCAAATAGATAAACGGTGTATCAATAACAGAGACAATAAATTTAATTAAATAGGTTGTTAAAAACACTTCGAACCAGTCATCCATAGAGTATAGCCCGTAAAATGCAATACTGCAAAAAATAAAGGTGTCAACAAGTTGACTTATCATGGTACTGCCATTGTTTCGAAGCCACAAAAACTTTGTATCAGGCAGTCGTTTCCTCAGCTTAGCATAAATCCAGACATCAATATACTGACTGACAACATATGCTAGCATACTCCCGAGTGCGATATTAGGAATGACTTCAAAAATCGCTTCAAGGGCTGGTTGCATTACGTCAGATTCATGAGGGGTAAAGCGAAGTGCGACTTGCATCAGGATAGTCATCACCAGTAATGTGGAGAAACCCATCCAGACTGCCTTTTTTGCATCCTTTCTGCCATGGTTTTCATTTAATATATCTGTCGCCAGAAATACCGTCCCATACATTATATTCCCTAATGTTGCAATAAAGCCGAACATCTCTACAGTTTTTAACACCTGGATATTTGCAATTACTGTTGCCATCCCGATCCATACGAATAATCCAGCACGTCCAAAGAAGCGGTACATAAGGATCAGGATCGAAAAATTAACAATAGCAAAAAGAATCCATAGCAATTCATTTGGCAATATCATTACATCCCTTCAAAATATCTTACTAAAAAATATCATAATCCTATTATTCCTGTAAACGAAAAGCAATATAAAAGGCGATGAAGCAGTTCATCGCCTGTAAATTTATTATTTTTTCTCAACATTTGCAGCTTGTGGGCCTCTTTCACCTTCGACAACTTCAAAAGTTACTTCTTGACCTTCTTCTAACGTTTTAAAACCTTCTTGTTGGATTGCAGAATAATGAACAAATACATCATTACCTTCTTCCAACTGGATAAATCCATACCCTTTTTCTGCGTTGAACCATTTTACTATACCATTTTCCATCTTTTTCTTCCTCCCTAAATCCTTTCACGTAATAGATACGTGGAAATTTCACAAACAAGATTATGGGTTTTTGCCTATAGCAAAAAAGGCAGCAACTATAGAAGTGCAGGATCATCATTCCATTCCTTCTATAGAAGCTACCCGATAATAATGAATCCCAGACATCTGATTTGCTTGTGTTTACTATAGCTCATTTTGCTGTGACCGTCAAGAAATCCCATAATATCCAGTTAAACATTTGGAAACACTATGAAAATATGATATTTTTTATAAAGATTATGTATATAAGGATTTGAGATTATGTCAATATTGATTGGTTTAACTGGATGGGGAGACCATCCTGCGTTGAAAGCTCAGACCAAAAATAAAAATAAACTAGTCGAATACAGCTCCCATTTTCCTACAGTGGAAGTGGACAGTTCTTTTTATGCGATCCAGCCGCAACAAAGATACCAGAACTGGGTAGAACAAACACCAGATGCTTTTTCTTTTGTTGTGAAAGCACATCAGACGATAACAGGGCATGATCGCAAAAATCTGACAAATCAAGAAATGAAATCGTTGGTAGATGAATTTAAACAGTCAATCGAGCCTGTTATTCAGGCAAACAAACTGAATATGGCATTATTTCAGTTTCCCCCATGGTTTCAATTGAATCAGCAGAACATCGTCAAACTAAAAAAGATTCGGGAATGGGTTGGGGACATACCAGTTGCTTTAGAGTTCCGTAATCGAACATGGTTAGAAGATTATCGTAATCAAACCATGGAATTTCTCAAATCGGAACATTGGATTCATGTCATATGCGATGAACCGCAAGCAGGAGTCGGATCAATACCGACAGTACTGGAAACGAGTGATAATAAACAGTCATTAATCAGATTTCATGGAAGAAATGTTCACGGCTGGAATAATCACGGTCAGGAAAATTGGCGTGAAGTTCGTTTTCTGTATCGATACAACGATTCGGAATTGTTAGAATGGGTCAGACATATCCGCTGGCTGCAAAATCAGGTAGAACAAGTTACCATTTTATTCAACAACAATTCCGGTGGAGACGCTTACGATAATGCGAAGCAATTAATCAGCATGCTTAACATTGAATATAATGATCTTCACCCAAAACAAATGAATTTATTTGATGACCTATTTTGATACAACGCGTTTTGCACCCAAATAACGTGCAGACCAGTAATCTTCACTAAGAGCACTAATTTCGACACCATTGCTAGCACCGGCATGAATGAACTGCCCGTTTCCAAGGTAAATGCCTGCATGAGACGGGCCAGGCTTATATGTTTCAAAGAATACAAGATCACCTACCCCAGGCTGGTCCAGAGATTTTGTCGCATTCCACATTTCGTTTACCGTTCTTGGCAAATGAATGTTAAATTGTTTGAATACATACTGAATATAACCGCTGCAATCAAATCCAGATGTGGTTGTGCCGCCCCAAACATAGGGAACCCCTAAGAAAGTTTTTGCTGCTGCTGTTATACCAGGCAATTTATTTACAGTAACAGGAATCATTTTAATATTCTGTTCATTATTTTCTTCATTTTTGGGAGAATCCGACTCAACTTCCTTATTATCATCCTTGACACTAACAGTAGGGATAGAAGAAATAGCCACATTATTTACTCTTTCATTTTCAATATGAACAATTTCCAAACCGTTATCTTGTTTAAATGATTGAAAGGCGTTATCTGTTTTCGGACCATAGATCCCATCAATTGCTGCTTGATAATATCCGTAATAATGAAGTGCTTCTTGCAATTGGGTTACAGCTTTTGCATTATCTGATTGATCATCCGCTATGTGTTCTGAAAGAATCTGTTCATAGGCTTCTTCTTCCTTTCTGATTAATTTCTGCTTTGTATCACTGGCTGCTTCCCCACTTATTTTCAATTGCTGATCTTTCTGGAATTTTTTTAGTGCATATTCCGTCAATATACCAAATTCTCCATCAATGGATGAGTCATAATAGGATAATTTCTGCAATTTTTCTTGTAAAATTCGGACAGAGTCATGGTGCATTCCGTATTTTAGATTATCTGCCTGTTCTAAAACTTCATTATCGATCACTGGGTATTCATCAATATAAAATGAAAATGGTTGACTGAAAGCAAAACTGTATGCAATGGAGTGCTTTACTATTGTTGACAAATGATCATGTAATAACATATTAAGCCCCCCTCTTGAATAATGCTTAACAAAAATGTATGCTTAAATAATTAGAATATGATGTGTAGCAGTATTTTGTTACCGTTTTGTAATATTACATATACGGGGGAAGGTTGAAGATAATGAGTAAAAGCGAACAAGCATATTTGGATTTATGTAAACGAGTTTTAGAGGAAGGAAACAATAGGGATGACCGTACTAAGACAGGTACACTTTCCGTGTTTGGTCATCAGATGAGATTTAATTTGGCAGATGGATTTCCTCTTTTAACAACAAAGAAAGTACCATTCCGCTTAATCGTGAGTGAATTATTATGGTTTATTAAAGGGGATACTAATATCCGGTATTTATTAGAAAACAATAATCATATATGGAATGAATGGGCTTTTGAAAAATGGATTGAAAGTGAAGATTACAAAGGTCCTGATATGACTGATTTTGGTCACCGTTCGTTAAAAGATGCGGATTTTAAAGAACAATATGAGGAACAAATGAAATTGTTTACAGACAAGATTTTGACAGATAATCAATTTGCTGAGGGATTCGGTGATTTAGGCTCTGTTTATGGTTCGCAATGGCGTTCCTGGAACACGACAAAAGGAGAAACGATTGATCAATTAAAAGAGGTTATTACTTCAATTAAAGAAAATCCTTATTCAAGAAGACATATCGTCACAGCATGGAATCCGGAAGATGTACCAACAATGGCTCTGCCACCGTGCCATACTATGTTCCAGTTTTACGTCTCCGATGGAAAATTAAGTTGTCAATTATATCAGCGAAGCGGAGATATTTTTTTAGGTGTGCCATTTAATATAGCGAGCTACTCCTTGCTTACCTGTCTAATTGCAAAGGAGTGTAATTTAGCTCCAGGCGAATTTGTTCATACGATAGGTGATGCGCATATTTATGCCAATCACATTGATCAGGTTAAAACACAGTTAACACGGAATCCAAAAGCCTTACCTGCATTAAAACTAAAGGATTTTGATTCTATATTTGATGTTAATGTAGAAGATATTGAAATAGAAAACTATGAGCCGCATCCAGCAATCAAAGCACCAATCGCAGTGTAAAGGAGGAGACAAATGATTTCACTATTATTTGCAATGGACAGGAACAGGGTGATAGGGAAAAATAATGACATGCCATGGCATTTACCTAATGATATGAAGTTTTTCAGAGAAATGACTACAAATCAGACCATTATTATGGGCAGGAAAACATTAGAATCGATGAATGGCCCATTACCTAAGCGGGAAAACATTGTGCTGACAAGAGATGCGGATTTTAGTCATCCCAATTGTAAAGTCATCCATTCGATCAAAGAATTGCAAAAAATAATCAATGAACAGCCAGAAAAAGAATGGTTCGTTATTGGCGGAGAAAATATCTTTAGACAGACACTGGAGATTGCAGATCGAATCTATATGACGCATATTGATGAATCATTTGGAGGAGATACCTATTTCCCTGAATTCAATCAATCCGAGTGGGAGATCACAAGTGAAAAAGCGGGCACAGTGGATGAGTTGAATAAATATCCTCATACATTTATTCAATATGACCGAAAAAAATAATCAAAATTTGTACAGGATCAAGACAAGCTAGACAAAACATGGTAAGATGAGTATGATAATAACAACAGATACAATGAAAAAGGTGGGCAAATCATATGTTATCCCAAATTGGAATACCAGGATTAATCTTAATATTAGTAATTGCGCTAGTTATATTTGGACCGAAAAAGCTTCCGGAAATCGGGAAAGCTACTGGTGAAACGTTAAGGGAATTCAAAAAATCTGCACGAGATTTGACTAGTGACGAGAAAGATGACAAAAAATCTTAATTCTCACACTTGCAGTAAATTGAGGTGAAAAGGATGCTATCAAGTATTGGCTTTCCAGGATTAATTTTAATATTAGTCACGGCATTGATCATTTTTGGACCATCTAAACTTCCGGAAATCGGAAAAGCTGTTGGAAGTTCTATGCGTGAGTTTAAAAAAGCAACAAATGATTTACTAAACGATGATAAAAAAGATCAACAATAAATTGGAAAGGTGTAAAAGCTGTGCCCTTTTACATCTTTTTATTATGTTAAAAAGTATATTTGTCAGTTTGAGTGTTAAACAGTGAAGGGGTTATTATAGGATGGAGCAAGATAAATCATTACAAAATGATAAAGAAATGGGTTATCTCGATCACTTTGCGGAATTGCGTAACCGGTTAATTGTTACAGCGGTAATTTTTATACTTTTTTTTGGATTAGGCTTGTATTTTGTCAATGATATCCGTGATTTCTTCTTAAAAGATATTGATATTACCTTAAATTTAATCTCACCTGAAGAGATTATCTGGGTAATTTTGACGATTGCATTGACGGTTGCCATTACAGGAACTCTGCCTTTTTTATGTTTGCAATTATGGTTGTTTGTGAAGCCCGGATTGACGCGTCATGAGCGCCGAGTATCTGCATGGTATATTCCAGCTGTTTTCCTGTTATTTATCGCAGGATTAACATTTGGTTATTATATTTTTGTTAAATTAATCTTACCATTCGTCTTATCATTAAATGATGGAATTTTTGAGACATTATTTTCTGTTGAAAACTACTTCCGGTTTATTTTTCGAGTAACGTTACCGTTCGCTGTCTTTTTTGAAATTCCTGTTATTTTTATGTTTTTAACAAGCTTAGGATTAGTGACACCCCATTTTCTTCATAAGACAAGAAAGTATGCTTATTTTATTCTAATCATCAT
>NZ_ML762425.1:332747-377398 GCF_009498735.1 Gracilibacillus oryzae | reverse complement strand
AATGATCTCACCGCCAGATTTTATCTTACAGATCGTTGTCGCTATTCCTCTGATTGTTCTTTATGAAATTAGTATTATGCTGTCACGAATTGTTTATCGGAAAAAGGAAGCGAGACATAAGGCTTTTATGAACGAATCTTAAGAGAGGATCTAGTTGAAATGAAATCATTTTACCAATGGATGCTGCGTTATCGAGATGATTATGCATTAGACAATGAAAGAAAACTGGCAAACTGGATGTTCAGTGAACATGATTTTCCGATACATTCAAAGGATTATAATGAAATTAGTCAGTATTTAGAGTGGCATATCCCATTTGCAGACGCATTAACTACATTCGATCAATTATGGGAAAAATATAGGGAAGAAAACTAACCATGAGAAATCCTCATGGTTTCTTAATTATCTCTACCAGGAACATTTGTTCTGTTTCGATAGACGTAAATAATAGATTCATGTATAATATTAGATAAAAGTAGATATATAGGTTGGTGAAAGTTTTGAAAATTTTACATACAGCAGATTGGCATTTAGGTAAACTAGTGCATGGTATACATATGACAGAAGATCAAACCAAAGTCCTCGACCAAATAATGGAACTTATCATTCGAAAGGAACCTGATGTTCTTATTATTGCCGGTGATTTATATGATCGATCTGTTCCCCCTCGAGAAGCAGTTGAATTATTAAACCAAGTCTTTACAAGAATCTGTACGGAAATTGGCATTCCGGTTCTGGCGATTTCCGGTAATCACGATAGTCCTGATCGACTCGGATTTGGTGCTTCTCTATTCCGGTCGCGGCAGCTTTATTTACACACCTCGTTAGAACAAGCATTCATTCCAGTTACGTTAGAAGATAAAGATGGACCAATTAACTTTCATTTAATCCCATATTTTGAACCTGCTCAAGTACGAGAATATTTTCAAGAGGAAGAAATCCAGACACATCATCAAGCAATGGAAAAAGTTATAGACACAATAAGGGATTCTATGGATCCAGATGAACGACATATTATAGTTGCCCATACGTTTGCCGCTGGCGGGATGGAATCAGATTCGGAAGAGCGTCTAACAATGATTGGCGGCAGTCCCTATGTTGATGCATCACTTTTTATAGATTTTGATTATACGGCTCTTGGGCATCTGCACCGGCCGCAAAAAATCATGAAAGATACGATCAGGTACAGCGGTTCCATAATGAAGTATTCCTTTTCTGAAGCTAACCATCAGAAGTCAGTAACAATGGTGAATATGAATGCCTCGGGAAGCTGTGAAATCGATCAAATTCCCCTTACACCGGATCGAGATATGAAATCAGTAAAAGGCTATTTCCAAGAAATAATGGAGGAGAAAGTTATCAGCAGAACAGAAGATTATCTGCAAGTCGAACTGCTGGATGATGGGCAGATCCTCGATCCTGTTTCCAAGTTGAGAACTCTCTTTCCAAATATCTTAAGACTGGAGAGGAAACAGTATCTCCTGGGTCTTTCTATAAAAGACAGAGAAAAAATTCAGAAAAAACAAGAAATGAATCATGAACAGTTATTCCAAGCTTTTTATAAACAGATCAAACAAGAAGAGTTACCGGATGATAGATCAAATTATATACATGAGGTAATAACTTCACTTATGAAAGAAGAGAGGGAGAAATAAAATGCGTGTCCTTACATTAGAGTTGACTGCTTTTGGACCATACCGCAATAAACAATTAATAGATTTTCAAAAGCTGGGGGAAGAAATGATCTTCCTGATTACTGGTCCTACTGGTGCAGGGAAAACCACTCTCTTCGATGCTATCTGTTATAGTCTCTATGGTCGTGCTAGCGGAACTGACAGAGATCAAGACACTTTGAGAAGTCACTTTGCAACAAAGGATGACTTAACAAAGGTCACGCTCACTTTTTCCTTACATCAAAAAACCTATTCTGTAACAAGATCACCAAAACAATGGAAACCGAAAGCAAGAGGAGAAGGATATACTGAAGAACCTGCAACTGCTGTCCTTTATCAATTGAACGCTGAGAAGCAATGGGAATTAGTTCAGTCAAAAATTAAAGAAGTGAATGATACCTTGCAAGCGATGATTAATTTAGATTATGAACAATTTCGCAAAATGATTATGATACCACAAGGAGAATTCCGTAAACTGATATCGGAAAACAGTAAAGAACGGGAAGAAGTTTTACAAAAAATTTTCCGCACCTATATCTATCATGATATGACGGAAAAAATGAAAAATGACGCCAAATTAATAAAAGAGCAGATAGAGCAGCTTGAATGGAAGTTGCAACAAGAAAAGTTAAATGTATCATCTGAGATGATGGAACTGGAAGAAAATAAGCCATTTATCGAGCAAATAGAATTAAAAGTTAATGAATTAAAAGAACAGCTAAATCAGATTCATACAAGAAAAAATCAATTAATTCAGCAACAACAGGAGTTAGAACAAGACTATTATCGAAACCAGCAAATTGCAGAATTATTTGATCAACTGGATTTTAAAAAACAGGAAAAGATACAAATGCAAGAGCAGGAGACCGAGATACAAGAGGTTAAAGGTGTGCTCCAATTAGCATATTTTGCTGATCAATTGCTGCCATTAGACCAGCAATTGCAGACAAGAGAAGAAGAGTGGCAAAATCAAAAGAAACAACTTCAACATTTACAAGAACAACTGACGATCAAGCAAAACGCTTTTTTGAAGGAAGAACAACACTATCATCTGCTCAAGAATATGGAAGAAGACAGGGAAAAAATGAAATTAGATTTACTTCGCCAACAAGAGAATTTACACAATGTGAAAGGATATTTTGCTCGAAAAGATCAATTTCTTAAACTTTCAGGAACAGTAGAAAAACAAAGACAGGAAATAAACGGATTAGAGCAGTCAATAGAGCAATTAAACAAAGAAAAAGAACAAAGTTATCAAATAAGTGATCAGATTTATCAATTACAACAAACCATTCAAGAAGAAAGGTATAATCAGGAGAAATGGCAAAGGCAATTAGCAATCTGTCATGATATTCTCAAAGAGACTCTACAATTAGATACATTAAGAAGGAATTATCTCCAAGTTAAAAATAATGTTAATGAACTAAATCAACAGGTAGAGGTGCAAAAAGAAAAGTGTCTAGAGATCGAACAAGCGTATCACAAGAATATTGCACATATTCTTGCTGGTACTATCGTTGAGGGAGAACCATGCCCTGTATGTGGTTCAACCAATCATCCAAAAAAACGAAAAAGTAAGTCAAATGAATTAAATCAGGATATGGTAGATAAAGAAAGAAATTCATTACATCAACTAGAAGAACGACATAAATCAGTAGAGAGAAAAATGTATGAAATCCGGGAGCAGGGGGAAGCAAAAAAAGCTGTTATCAGCAGTTTTTATCAAACTTTAGATCCAGCACTCCAGTCGAAGAACTCCAAAGATTTAAATGAAACAGTTGAAAAGTTAACAGAACAAGAGAATAAAAGAGAGAAAGGCATTCTTGATTTGCATAACTCACTAGCAAAACTGCAAGCGGCTAAAAAGAATGTACAAGACATCCAAAAACAAATAGAGAGATCAAAAACGGAACAAACTAAGCTAAAGACAAGCTTCTCCCAAGATTTGGAGCAACTGCAACAGCTTCAAATCGAATTAACATCACAGGAAAAACAGCTTCCTGAACGTATAGATTCCGTTAATAGTTATCAAAAACAAGTAGATCAATTAGAACGAGATTATCAGAATAAAATAAAGCAATGGAAAGATACAAAAGAACGCTATGATAAAATAAAACACGAATTAGCAGAAATGAAAACAATTACCCAGCAAACAGAACAGTTTGAGCAACAATTGAAAGAAAGCTATGAAAAACAAAAGAACTTGTTCAACCAATCATTAGCTGAAAAGAACTTTTTGACTGTCTCCGCATACAAGGAGGCGTTAATATCTAAAGAGAAGCAGAGCCACCTGCAAGATAGGATAAATAGATATGATGAAAATAAGAAGTTAATAGAGCAAAGGATAAATGAACTAATGGCTTCATTGGAGAACAAAGAAAAGCCTAATCTTGAAATATTAAAAGACCAGCTTGATCAGTTTAAAGAGAAGCAACTGAGTCTCTCAAAAGAAGAGCAGCAGATAGAATGGCTTCTGACACATTTAAAACGATCGATCAAAACGGTTCAGTCGATTGAAAAGGAACTCGCAGATTTATCAGAGAAATATTATCATATTGGTGAATTAGCTAATATAGCAAAAGGTGATAACCCGCAAAAGCTTTCCTTTGAAAGGTTTGTTTTATCAACATTTTTAGATGAAATTTTACTTCAGGCCAATTTACGGCTTGATAAGATGACCGATCATCGATTTCAGTTGATTCGAAGTGAAGAAATAGCAAAAAGAGGAGCTCAAAGCGGGTTAGACCTGGAAGTACTGGATCACTATACTGGTCGAAAACGGTCTGTTAAAACTTTATCTGGTGGAGAAGGATTTAAAGCGGCTCTGAGTCTTGCACTAGGAATGGCTGATATTATCCAGTCACATGCAGGTGGTGTGCAATTAGATACATTGTTTATTGATGAAGGATTCGGTACACTTGATGAAGTTTCCTTAGAGCAAGCAATTCAATGTTTGAAGGATTTACAGCAGGATCATCGTGTGATTGGAGTCATCTCACATGTCGGACAATTGAAAGAAGCAATTAAAGCAAAATTAATTGTCCAAAGCTCGAATGACGGTTCCGATGCAAGGTTTGTCCTCCAATAAATTGCATAATGCAACAAATATAAACAGTTAAGAATCCTTTCTTGTCAAATTGTGCGCTTGCCCAGGAAATAATCGTAGTTATATTTCTTATTTCCTGCCCCTATTATGGCCTATACAAAATAAGGCAAGTAACATATATTGCTAATAAAAAGGCAAGAAAGGGATGAATAAGAATGAATTTATTTCGACCTCCAGGTCAATCACCATATATGTTTCAACAGCCTCCTTTTCAACAGGGTAATTTTATGAGGATGATGCCACCACAGCAAGGAGCTTTTCCGCCGCAAATTCCTGCTAATCAGCAAGGTATACAAGGGTTATTACAAAGATTTCTGCCAGGGAAAACAGCAACTGGCGGGGCTGGATTAAGTGCGAGTTCTGGTGGCTCTAATTTAATGGGTACGTTAAATAATGTGCAGCAAGTTTTGAAAGTCGCCCAACAGGCTACACCACTTATAAAAGAATATGGACCAATGATTAAAAATGCACCAAAGTTAATTAACATGATGAAAGCACTTAATGAAATAAATAATGAAGAGGAAACGGAAGACTTAGAAACTCAAACAAATGAAACGGAAAATTCAGCAGAAATTAATCTGGAAGATGATGATCATAATGAACCAGAACCAGCCGATGAGCAAGTTGTGACAAGATCAAGGATTTCAAGTCCAAAGCTGTTTATTTAAACTTGTAAGATGGAAGCACAAAACGGTCCACTTGCTTTTTTTTCTGATCCACCGCACAATAAGACTATCTAGAAATTAAGGAGGGTACTTATGGGTGATCAATCAATTGAGAAAGCTGTTTTTGCAGGTGGCTGTTTTTGGTGTATGGTAGAACCATTTGATGAGCAGCCAGGCATTATTAATATTGTCTCGGGGTATACAGGTGGAGAAAAGCCAAATCCTACTTATGAAGAAGTTTGCACAAATACAACAGGGCACAGGGAAGCTGTAGAAATCACTTTTGAACCAGATAAATTTCCTTACAAAAAATTGCTGGAATTATTCTGGCAGCAAATTGACCCAACGGATCCTAATGGGCAATTTAATGACAGAGGGGAATCATATAAAACAGCAATCTATTATACGAATGAAGAACAGAAAGAATTAGCAGAAGCATCGAAAAGGGAACTGGAAGAAAGTGGTAAGTTTGATAAACCAATTGTAACAGATATACTTCCAGCGAAACCATTTTATTTAGCAGAAGAAAAACATCAGGATTATTACAAAAAGCAGAGTTTTCATTATCAGTTATACAAAAAGGGCTCAGGAAGAGCGGACTTTATCAAGAGAAATTGGAAAAAGCAATATTCCAAAGATGAATTAAAAGAAAAACTCACCCCTATTCAATACCATGTTACACAGGAAAATGGCACGGAACGTCCATTTATGAATGAGTATTGGAATAATAATAGCGAAGGAATATATGTCGATTTAGTTAGTGGGGAGCCGTTATTTTCCACGAAAGATCAATATGACGCGGGATGTGGCTGGCCAAGCTTTACTCAGCCGCTAAACAGGCAAAGGTTGAAAGAAAATTTAGATACTTCTCACGGAATGAGAAGAATTGAAGTAAGAAGTGATGAATCTGATTCCCACTTAGGGCATGTTTTTGATGACGGTCCTATTGAAAAAGGTGGTATGCGTTATTGTATCAATTCTGCTTCCCTTCGGTTTATCCCGAAAGATAAACTTGCAGAAGAGGGATTGGAACAATATTTACCGTTGTTTGATTAATTACTGGTGTAAAAGAACTTGTATGATCAAGTTCTTTTACTTTATCTTAAAGGCGTGAGTGATATGAAATCAAAAATAATTCCATACATAAAGATGTACGGCGTTGCAATATTAATTACCGTTGTTTTTGTTTTGTTACATGTTCCGCTTCCTTGGATATTAGGTCCAATAGTCGGGATATTCATATTAAAGAAGTTTAGCAAAGATAATTATATTTTAAATAAAGAAATTCGTAATGTCAGTTTTGCCATTACAGGTGTTCAAATTGGAGCAACATTTACAACGGCAACGATTGGGCAAGTTGCACCCTATTTTCTGCCTTTTTTGCTTTTTACAGTAGTATTAATCATCTTATCAATTGTAAGCGGGATTTTTTTTGCGAAAATAGCTAAGATGGGACAGACAACAGGCGTCATTGGAAGTGTTCCTGGAGGATTATCTGTTATGGTAGCAATAAGTGACTCTATGAAGGCGAATACAGGTCTTGTCGCAATTTTCCATACTATAAGGTTGATCAGTGTTCTGTTCATTGTTCCAATAGTAGCCACATTGCTGTTTAAAGAGTCAGGTTCAAGTGAATTTGCTCAACAAACAGTGGATAATGATTCCCCTTTATGGACAATATTAATTTATGGTATTATCTATTTTATTGCATACCTGCTGCGTTTCAAGATACCTGCATCCTATGTTCTGGTTCCTATGATTATCATTGCAATCATTAAAATCATTGGACTGCCAATTATCCCTTTAGCGTCATTTTTGTTTCACTTTGCTCAGCTTTCCATAGGTATACATTTGGGCTTGTCGATTGAACTTAAAGATATAAAGAAAGCAGGTAGGTATACGTTTTTATATTTCTTTTTAACCATTGTCATTATTTCTCTTTCCGTTCTGTTTGGATATATGTTTGCTGAATTATCAGACTTAACCTTTGCAACAGGAATGCTGAGTATGGCACCAGGAGGTTTAGTGGAGATGGCGATAACTGCCCATGATATTGGAGCAGATCCTGCAATAGTTGGATCTTTACAGTTAGTAAGGATGCTGATTATCATTTTGTTATTACCCATTGTCTTGACTAAAGTATGGGGAAGACAATAATATTATTATGTAAACTAAAGTTCGCTTGTATTAATTTTAATTAATGGTATCATTATAATTGAAAGGGAGGTTTATATAAATGATACATAAAACTTGGGATAATCATGAAACTATTAAAAAAATTAAATGTATTCATACGAATGCCAAAAAATATAAAGTGAATTCTGTATTAACAGAAGGAAACGTTTATGAAGTAAAAAATGAAACAGAAGAGTTTTACTTTATTAAAGATAATACAGATCGTATGGCTGGATTCAGAAAAGAATATTTTGATGTCGTGTAATGTTTAAATCTGCAAATTTGTGGAAAATATGTTTTATTAGGTACATTTATTCAAAAGAAGCTTTTTATAGATTCACCTTAGGAGCTGATAGTTATGAAAAGAATACTATTAATTCGACATTGTCATGCAACAGGGCAGCACAAAGATTCCCCATTATCTAAAGTTGGAAATGTGCAAGCCTACGTATTAGCGAGACGTTTGAAACAATTAAGCTATCCAATCGACCGAATTATTTCGAGTCCATTTTTACGAGCAAAAGAAACAATTAAACCACTTGCTCACGAACTTGAAATAGATATTGAAATAGATGATAGGTTAAAAGAACGAACTTTAAGTGATGAGCCAATTGATGATTGATTAGACATTTTAGAACAATCTTTTCATAATTATCAATTAAAACTGCCAGGTGGTGAGTCGTCTAAGGAAGCATTAAACAGAGCGAACGAAGTGCTGGATGATTGTCTGACAAATGAGTACTTTGACACGACAATTATCGTTACACATGGTAACTTGCTGGCAATAATGTTACAAAGGTTTCAGGTGGATTTCGGCTTTCACGGCTGGAAGTCATTAACAAATCCTGATGTTTTTTCAATCCAGCGTACAGGTGGAGAATTTGTTATTGAAAGAATTTGGGATTAATCTATCGAATATAATGAAAAATAGTTGAAAATATTAATATTTGAGCTATAATGGTATTCGAGCTTTTTAAATGTATGGTAAAATGTATATATATACATAGCTAGATTATGGTTAAAGGAGGGGACAGTCTTGGCATTTGTAATAACTTCACCATGTAAAGTAGAGAAAGCAGGCGAATGCGTAGAAGTTTGCCCTGTAGATTGTATAGAAGAAGGAAAAGATATGTTTTATATCGATCCTGATATTTGCATAGATTGTGGTGCTTGTGAAGCAGTTTGTCCGGTCGAAGCAATCTATATGGAAGATGAAGTACCTGACGAAGAACATGAATATATCGCATTAAATAAGAAGTTCTTTGAAGACAATTAAAAAACCCACATGTTAGTGGGTTTTTTACATTTTAATCTCAAAATTAGAATGTTCCTTTGAATCATCAAATTCTTCAATCTTTACATCCGTAACTTTCGCAAACATAGAAGGTCCTTTTTTTATTTTTTCGATAAAGCTATCCAAATTTCCTTCTTCTCCCTGGGCCAATATTTCTACAGATCCATCATCTAAATTTCTAACCCAACCTGTTATATTATGATCTATTGCTGTACTTTGCGTGAAGTAACGAAACCCAACCCCTTGCACTTTCCCTTCTACAAACGCATGAATATTCTTCAATTCCATCACCTCTACTGAAAGAATAGCATTAGTATGGGACCAGATCCAAGTATAAAGACTGATTATAAGAAAATTTTGCTATAAAGAATGTCATATTTTTTCCCTGAATGGTCATGCTATTAACAGATATGGAAAGAAAGGGAGATATGGATGAATCATAAACGAATTCCTTTATGGCAGGAAGATAGAGACAGAAATAATTATCCTTCATTAGATAAAAATGAGAAAGCAGAAGTTGCTGTTATTGGTGCTGGTTTAACAGGAATTACAACAGCTTATCTATTAGCCTCTAATGGTTTGGATGTCATCTTAATTGATCGTGGGAAAATAGGCAGTGGAACTTCAGGACATACAACTGCCAAGATCACCGCACAGCATGGGATGATATACAGTGAATTTATTTCTCACTTTGGTAAAGAGCAAGCCCAATTATATTTTCAAAGCCAAATGGAGGCATTAGCCAAAATAGAAGAGCTTATTGAAAAGCATCATATCGATTGTCACTTTGAGAAACAGGATGCTTATCTTTATACAAATGATGAGAAAAATAAACACAAGTTAGAAGCTGAGTTCGAAGCATACCGCACATTAGATATTGATGGTGAAGGATTATTAGAAATGCCCGTTAACTTCCCAATGTCATATGCCTTAAAAATGAAGGATCAGGCTCAATTTCACCCGATGGCCTATATGGACGCACTGGCAAAAGCATTCTCTGAACTTGGTGGCAGAATATATGAGAATACACCTGTTTATGATATTGACAGTGCAGATCATCGAGTGATTAGAGCCGTTAATCAGCATACAATCGTATGTGATCAAGTGGTGATTGCCACACATTTCCCATTTTATGAAGGGGAAGCATTTTACAGTGGGAGAATGTACCCGTCAAGATCATATGTGGCCGGGTTCACCTCAAATGGGAAGTACCCAGGAGGGATGTATTTAAGTGTTGATCAACAAACACAATCCTTAAGATCGATTATCCACAATGAAGAAGAAATCTGGCTCTTTGGCGGAGGAGAACATAAAACAGGGCAATATAAACATAACGAGGAACCATACCGATTATTAAAAGACATGGCATCCCAACATTTTGATGTGAAAGAATGGAAGTATGAATGGTCAGCGCAAGATTATACAACGTTAGACAAGATGCCATATATCGGAAGACTAAACAAAAATCGCCAAAAGATATTTTTAGCAACAGGATACCGCAAATGGGGTATGACCAACAGTATGGTTGCAGCGAATCTAATCACAGATATGATTATACAAAATGACAATCCATATATCGATCTTTACCGGCCATCACGGTTTCATCCCGATCCTGACCTGAAGCAGTTCATCAGCACAAATACCAATGTTGCGAAAGAGTTTATCATGGGTAAAATCGGCAATAAAAACGATCATATCGACAAGTTGGAAATTAATACAGCAAAAAAAGTAAAGCATCACGGTCAAACAATTGGAATATATAAAGATACTCATGAAAAAATTCATGCAGTTGACACAACGTGTACACATTTAGGCTGTGAGCTGAATTGGAATAACACTGAAAAAACATGGGACTGTCCATGTCATGGATCAAGATTTCACTATAAAGGTGACGTGATCGAAGGACCAGCAATTAAACCACTTAACAAAATCGATTATTTGAATTGATTTTGTCTCACTATCTCAAGTATACTTTTGAAATGAGATAGTGAGTTGTCTTTCTATTTAACTTCCTATAATAAATATTATGTAAACTAGAATTAAATTTAGAATGGATGCATCGATATTTTCTATTATTTAATAAAAGTTTATCCATATCAATGACAAAAAAATAATTGCACAATCTCCAGTCTACCCTGCCGGATAAAATAAAGACTGTACAAACTTTAACGAAATTGATTATTATCTATATAAATTCTATATTCCGTCCCATTACTATCAGATTGCAACTTATATTGCAAATTCAGTATTCTGGCAATATCATCAATTATCTTTAACCCCAGTCCATTACCTGGATTGTTCACATCGAATCCCATTCCGTTATCACTAAGTGTAATTAATGAATCTTCAATTCTTACCTCAAGTTTGTCTGCAGCTGCATGTCTTAATGTATTTTGAAAAATGTTATCAAATAACCTTTGGAGCCACAAAGCATTACTTTCACATATCAAGTCCTTATCTATTCGCTTATATATTAATTGGATATTATGGATGCTATATAAATAGCTCCATTTCTGTACAATGTTCTCCATTAAAGTGTTCAGATTAGCCTGATCCTTAATAACATATGAGCTTTTCAGCGTGTCAGTTGATTGTAAATGAACTTCATTTGTCAAAACGGATATATATTCGATTTGGCTAGTTAATGATTCCACTATAGCTGTATGGTCTTTTAACTCAGCTTCTGAATAATACAATTGCAATTTCATTGCGGTTAATGGTGTATTAATATCATGTTTCAATTTTAATAAAAGTTCCCTTTTTATTTCCTCCTGCTGCTTAAGCTCTAATTCTCTGGATGTTGTTCTTTCTATTAATAAATTGACTGACTTGGTTAGCCTGCTTATTTCATCATCACTTTTTACCTCTATTTTCTGGGGAATTAGCTGATCATTCCTTGCTAAATCTCTAATCGCCTTATTTAAAATCCCTATTTTTTGTAATAGAGAATGAATGGATCTCGAAAATAAAAATGCTAATATAAAGAAGGATAAAAAAATAATAGTAACATGATTGGATAAGCAAACGATTCATGGAACGGAATGCTGCTGTTTTTAGCAACAATACTGTATATGATGGACATTAGAACACTAATCACAAGTACTAAGAACGGAACACTGACAATAGCGGAAAATAATAGTATCTGATACTTTCTTTTTAAATTCATCTCTTTGTAAAGGTATTTAATCTATACCCTTCTCCATATATATTTTCAATAATCTCACCATGTCTATCATTGATTTTTGTTCTGATCTTGTTAATGTGTACATTCAGTATATTAGGATTTCTGTCTTCAAGCTGCCATAAATAGTCAAAGAATTGCTCTTTAGTTAAGATTCGATCACGATTTTCATATAAGTAAAAGAACATTTTTCGTTCTATTGCAGTGAAAACAATCTCACTATGCAAGTTTTGATTGAAAACTTTCGTAAACTCTGCATCAATTGCTAAATGTTTGATTTGCATAAATTGCCCGTATTGATTTTCGATTTTTTTCTGAATTCTTAATAATAGCTCTCTTGGATCAAAGGGTTTGATCATATAATCTTCCCCTATTTTCAATCCTTGCAGTTTACTGTCCATATCATCTCGAGCAGATAAAAATATAATCGGGATATTAAATCCCAACCCTTTTATTTTCTTTGAGATTTGGAAACCGTCTTCTCCTGGTAACATGATATCCATTATAATCAGGTCTGTCTTGTCTGCAATCTCAAGAATCCCACTTCCCTCTGTCTTCCAATAAACTTTATACTGTTCTCTAAGCAGAATCTTCTGTAATAAATCGCCAATAATTAAATCATCTTCAATAATTAAAATAGTAAATCCATTCATGATAAAAACCTTTCACTTTATATTTACTGTATATTTTCTACTTTGTTCAAAAAATCTGTTGACAGATCAAAAATTTTCTCAGGATAATATAGATAAATACTATGTGTACTATTAATTTGCACAACTTCTGATAGAACCAGCTGTTCTGCAAACTCCTGGTATTCCTTCAGATTTAGTTTGGCATATTTAGAATGTTTATCTAGATACGCATCCACAAATAAGATAGGGGTTTCTTCCGGTATTGGCAGGTTCATTGATTTTTCCCATTTTCATCTGCTTGCAAGAGCTCTTTTTCCATATTATCATTAAGAAACTGTCTATAAGATAATGCTTTATACATTTCTTTCTCATGATCTGTTAAAAATGTTTGTTTCATCACTTCCGGATTATAAGTATACGAAGGAGCTAGTCGATGAAAACCTAATTTCGTTAAAAGGTTCACCCCTTTTATTGTAATCGAATCAAAGAATCCCATCTTAATGTTTGCATATTCCCTAGGTAAACCGATATCCAGCGCAATAATCGCTTTTACTTCATTCGGATATCTTTGAGCCCAGTAAATGGCTTCAATCCCTGATAAAGAGTGTGGCACTAAAATATACGGAGGTTTATTACCACTCTGAACAAGAGCTTTTCTCGTTTGTTCAAGTATTGTATCTATATCTCTGTCATCATCGAAAACATCACTGTACCCATAGCCAGCCCTTTCCACAACAGCTACTTTGTTCTGCTTTGAAAATTTGCTATATAGTCCCTTCATTTCATAGACTGGTGCGGCAATAGCCGAGCCAGACATAAATACAAATGTATTCTCACCATTCCCTTCATTATATACATTTATTTCTTTATCCTGAAACTCTACCAATGTCCCCTTATTGTCCAACAACTCTGCTTCTTTTCCTAACTGGTAATGATGAAAACTGAAAATTGCTGCAGTTCCAACTATGATTAAAACAATTATTACCCATAAAATTCTTTTTGTTATTTTCCATACTTTTTGCATACATTCTTCTCCTTTCTATTTCTATTAAAAGGATAGAATATAAAAATAAATTTGTTATTAATTTTCAAAAAATGATAAATAATTCAACTTCTTTTTATCCTCTGGACTTAAGCTTCATTTTATCATAAATATCCTGCATACTGTTTCTGTTTCCAGAAAGGAAGTTTAACTTACATTGTTCAAAATACTAGTTCAATAAAATGATTTTTAATTATTTTCAGGTGTAACCGTTTTAAATAATAACGGCGGTCATATTGTGCTTAGGAATGCTCATACACTTATAACAGACTGGTGAAGGGATTATACCGAAAGGAGAATACATGTTAAATATACCAACAAATCAAGATATTTATTTATTTCATCAAGGCACTAATTATTACAGTTACAAATTATTAGGTTGTCATCCATTCAAACAAAATGAGGAAAATGGATTCCGGTTTGCTGTCTGGGCTCCTCACGCTGTCTCCGTTCAATTAGCTGGTGACTTTAATCAATGGACTGGAGAAGGATTCGATTTGGAACGAATCAATGATGAAGGATTATGGCAAGGGTCTTTCAAAAACTTAACCGAAGATATAACTTATAAGTACAAAATTGTAACAGAGGAAGGCTGTAGCCTTTTTAAAGCAGACCCCTTCTCCGTTCAAATGGAGCTGCGTCCAAAAACAGCTTCAATCATTACTTCTTCTTCTACTTACCAATGGGGAGATAAGAAATGGAAAGCACTGCAAAAACGCTCCTCGTCTTACCATAATCCTGTTTCTATTTATGAATTACATTTCGGGTCATGGAAGTTAAAAGAAGACGGCACTTATTATAACTACCGAGAAATGGCCGATGTTCTCATCCCATATATTAAAAAATTAGGATTCACCCATATCGAATTATTACCGGTGATGGAACATCCTTTCGATTTATCATGGGGTTATCAGATTACAGGATATTATGCACCTACAAGCAGATATGGAAAAATGGATGATTTCAAATTCTTTATTGATCAATGTCATCAAGCTGAGATTGGCGTAATTTTGGATTGGGTACCAGGGCATTTTTGTAAAGATGAACATGGATTGCGGCAATTTGATGGAACAGCGATTTTCGAATACAGTGATCCAGAAAAGGCAGAAAAGCATACATGGGGTACCTTAACGTTTGATTTTGGACGTCCAGAGGTACAGAGTTTTCTTATATCCAATGCCGTATATTGGCTGGAAGAATTTCATCTGGACGGCTTACGTGTAGATGCGGTAGCAAGCATGACTTATTTAAACTTTGACCGGCCAGACTATAACAGGAAACTAATGAACAGTTATGGAACAGAGATTAATCTGGAGGCAACTGCTTTTCTAAGAAAATTGAATGAAGTAATAAGCCATTACTATCCTTCCGCATTAATGATGGCGGAAGACAGTTCGGATATGGCATTAGTTACTTCCCCAACAAATGTTGGCGGTCTTGGCTTTCATTATAAATGGAATATGGGCTGGATGAATGATTTATTAAAATATATGTCATATGATCCTGTTTACCGGAAATGGCATCATCATCTGGTAACTTTCTCAATGATGTATCATAATAGCGAGAATTTTGTATTACCACTGTCTCATGATGAAGTCGTACATGGTAAAAGATCGCTGCTTGATAAAATGCCTGGCGATCAGTGGCAGCAATTCGCAAATTTACGATTATTATATGGTTATATGTTCTGTCACCCTGGAAAGAAACTTCTCTTTATGGGGGGAGAGTTTGGCCAGTATATTGAATGGCGTGATCAACATGAATTAGATTGGTTATTGCTAAAATATCCGTTACATGATGCCATCCATCAATATATGCAGGCATTATTGCTTTTTTATCGAAACACCCCCCCACTCTATCAATTAGATTATGATCCTGATGGATTTGCATGGATTGATGCTGATAATTGTGATCAAAGTATTTTTGTGTTTCAGCGGAATGCTGAGCAATCAAATCAATTTCTTGTGGTCATTTGCCATTTTACACCCAACGTATATTACGATTTTAAAATTGGTGTACCAGTTCCTGGCACATACAAAGAGGTTTTTAATTCTGATGATGTGAAGTTTGGCGGTTCAGGACAAATAAATAGTCAACCATGTCAAACAATTGCTGAAGAGTGGCATCGGCATAAACAACATATACGAGTAAAAATACCTCCACTTGCAATCAGCGTATATCAATTAGAGGAAGAATTTGTGAAGGAGGAAACATAATGAAAAAAGAATGTGTTGCGATGCTTTTAGCAGGAGGAATTGGAAAACGTTTAGGACAATTAACTAAAGATATGGCAAAACCAGCTGTTCCTTTTGGAGGAAGGTATCGAATTATTGATTTTGTATTAAGTAATTGTCTTCAATCAAATATAAATACAGTTGGTGTGCTTACACAATACCAGCCGTTGACTTTGCATAAACATATTGGCGTAGGAAAACCATGGGATCTGGATCGAATGGATGATGGGTTGGCAATCCTCTCCCCTTTTACGCAACATAATGGCGGGAATTGGTACGAAGGGACAGCAGATGCAGTAACGAAAAATATTCATTATATTGATCAGTTTGATCCTCAATATGTTTTGATTTTATCTGGTGATCATATCTATCATATGGATTATAATGAGTTGCTAACTCACCATAAAGCAACAAATGCGGATGTGACTATTTCCGTTATGGAAGTCCCATGGAAAGAAACTTCCCGTTTTGGAATTATCCACATGAACACAGATTATGAAATAACGAGTTTTGAAGAGAAACCTCTAAAAACAAAAAGTAATTTAGCTTCTATGGGTATTTATGTATTTAAATGGAGTGTATTGAAAGAATGTCTCCAGTATGATCATAATAACGCCTATTCAGATCATGACTTTGGTAAGGATATTTTACCTTATATGTTACTGAATCAAAAGAAAATGTGTGCCTTTCCTTTTCGAGGCTATTGGAAAGATGTAGGTACAATTCAGAGTTACTGGGATGCCCATATGGATCTGTTAAATGGCCAGTTTCTTCTGCAATTAGACCAAAAAGACTGGATGACTTACTCTCATGATAATAATCATCCCCCACAATTAATTACAGAGACTGGTTCTGTTCATCAATCATTAATCAATAATGGTTGTATTGTTTCAGGAATGGTAGAAAGTTCTGTTTTGTTTGAGAATGTTCAAGTCGGAAACAATTCCATTGTCAAAAATTCGGTACTTCATCCCGGTGTTAGAGTTGGCCGTCATGTGTCATTGGATAGAGTCATTGTTCAAGAGGATGTAATCATACCAGACTATACCAATATTAATGTTCCATTATCTGATGAGCCGATCGTTTTATCAAAAGAATTTTTCATAGAAACCCAAAAAGTAGGTGGCATGAAATCATGAACAAAGTAATGGGAATTATTAATTTAGCTGAAGAAAAAAATTGTTTATCTGAATTAACGACAGACCGTTGCTTAGCTGCAGTTCCTTTTGCTGCAAGATATCGTCTCATTGATTTTGCATTAACCAATATGGTCCGTTCCA
Organism: Gracilibacillus oryzae; assembly: GCF_009498735.1. Lineage (GTDB taxonomy): Bacteria > Bacillota > Bacilli > Bacillales > Amphibacillaceae > Gracilibacillus > Gracilibacillus oryzae. Next base: position 360,116 of record NZ_ML762425.1, on the reverse strand, counting down.
ATGTGAAAGAAATCGCCATTTTTACTCATAGTAACTATCGTTCTTTATTGACACATGTCGGGTCAGGAGCTGATTGGGACCTAAATAAACGTCATGGTGGATTATATGTATTACCTCCTTACTGGCAGGATACTGATATAAATGGTGACATAGACTACTTTCTGCATAATTGGGATTATATAGAACGAAGCAAGGCGGAACATCTTCTCATCAGCGGCAGTTCTCTTATTACAAATACGAATTTTGATAAATTAATCCAAGACCATATCAATAAAAATGCCGATATAACTTTCTTAACAATAAAAACACCTGCCAGCCCGGCACTTAATGATACATCCACCTTTCAAGACAACCGGCAAAAGGCACTCTCAACTAAGATTAATAATGTAACAGAGTCAGCTTTTTATACTGGGATATACTTGATCAAGAAGTCATGTTTGCATTCATTGATTTTTTCCTCTGGATCTGAAATAACATCGAATCTATTAATAGATGTTATTTGCAGTCAGTTTTCATTAATGAATGTCCAAATCGTTCAGCATCAGGGATACAGTTGTTCAATTAATTCCATACAAGATTATTATCATCATAGTTTACAATTATTAGAACAGAAAAATTATGAACAACTATTTCAGTTAAGTAGAAATGTTACGACTAAAATAAGTAACTATAAACCAGCAAAATATGAGCAGACAGCATCGGTGAAACAATCATTAATCAGTACTGGCTGCCGAATTGCCGGGAATGTAGAGAAAAGCATGCTTTCAAGAGCAGTAACCGTTGAAGCTGGCGCTACAGTGAAAAATTCCATAATATTGGACCATTGTCAGATTAAATCAGGAGCCTATATAGAAAATGCCATTATCGATAAATTTACAGTATTATCAGAAGGTGACATAATTATCGGCGACAAAGAGCATCCCCACGTTATTGGAAAACAAAAAAATGTTCAAACGGTGGTTAAAAAATGAAAAAAAATATCTTGTTTGTTGCTTCAGAATGCACACCATTTGTTAAAACAGGTGGTTTAGCAGATGTAATAGGTGCCCTGCCTGGTGCATTGAATCAAGCAGATAGTGTAGATACACGAGTTATTTTGCCATTGTATCAATCTATTTATCCACACTGGTATGATCAGATGAGGAAAGTAGCTTCATTTGATGTTCTGGTAGGCTGGCGGAAGCAGCCAACAACATTATATCAGTTCACATTCAAGCAAGTTATGTATTATTTTATTGAGAATGACTATTATTTCGCTAGAGACGATGTATATGGATATGATGACGATGGAGAGCGGTTTGTATATTTTAGTGAAGCGGTGATCGCCTCCCTTCCCTATCTGGAATTTCAACCAGATATTCTCCATGCACATGATTGGCAAGCAGCATTAACCGTACTATTTAATAAAGTTTATCCTGATACATTGAAAATGAAATCTGTACTGACTATCCATAATCTGAAATATCAGGGAATCATGTTACGTGATTCCTTCCATGACTTGTTTCACTTAAATGAGGAACATATAAGCGGGATAGAATGGCATGGTCTTCTTAATTGCTTAAAAGCTGGTATTTTTCATGCGGATAAAGTAACAACAGTTAGCCCGACATATGCAGAAGAGATTAAGACCCCGTATTATGGGGAGGGTTTACATGCTTGTATTCAGGAAAAAGGCAATGATCTTGTTGGTATATTAAATGGAATTGATGTAAAAAGTTATCATCCAAAAACAGATCGTGCCATTCGTTTTCATTACCAGTTCTCTTCTTCAAGAAAAAGTTTAAATAAATTATATATTCAGCATAAATTCGGATTGGACATAGATCCTGATAAACCAATGTATGTCATGGTCACCCGTTTCGTTGAACAGAAGGGTTTACATTTAATAAAAGCGATATTAGACCAGTTCTTAACCGAAGAGGATGTTCAATTTGTTGTGCTGGGTACTGGAGATGGCGATTTCGAGCATTACTTTTATCAAATGGAACAAAGGTATAAAGGCACAATGATCGCCTATTTAAAATTTAATGAAAAGCTTGCCCGGCAATTATATGCTGCTGGTGATTTTTTTGTGATGCCATCGAAATTTGAACCGTGCGGATTAGCTCAATTAATTGCACTTCAGTATAATACTGTTCCTATCGTAAGAGAAACAGGCGGTTTAAAGGATACGGTCACCCCTTATAATGAGTATGACAAAACAGGGAATGGTTTCAGTTTTACAAATTATAATGCTCACGATCTTTTAGCAGTATTACGTTATTCTTTAGAAATATATCATGATCAAGATAAGTGGTATCCTCTCTTTCGTAATGTCAGGAAGTCTTCTTTCAGCTGGGAGCGATCAAGAGATCAATATATGGAGCTTTATAATCAAATGCTTCCATCTTAAAGAGTCTAGGCCCCATTGTAGGAGTGATAATATGAAAAGTATATCTGTTCAACAGTTTATTGACAAAATAGAAGAAAAGCGGGATGTAAAAGAGGTTCACGAGAATGGTTATCAGGAAATTTATTATATTATTTGCTCTATTTTGAATGAATATATTCATTCAGACTGGCAACAGACAGATGCTTCTATCAGGTCACAAAATACAAAAAAAGTATACTATTTGTCAATGGAATTTCTGATTGGAAGCTTATTAAAAAATAATCTTTTACATTATAATTTATTATCCATTTGCAATGAAGCGTTGGCGGAATTAGGTTTTGATCCGGAAAAGATTTATGAAGTAGAGCATGATCCCGGCTTAGGGAATGGTGGTTTAGGCAGACTGGCTGCTTGTTTTCTTGATTCCATGGCTTCACTCAATTATCCTGGCATTGGCTGTGGAATCAGATACCGTTACGGTCTTTTTGAACAAAAGATCATTAATGGCTATCAAACTGAATATCCTGATGACTGGTTAAAACAAAGCTACCCTTGGGAAATCAGAAAAGAAGATGAAGCAATGATAATTGAATATGGCGGTGAAGCGATTCTTGTCGAAACGGATACCGGGAACCTGACTTGTGAATATACAGGGACAGAAAAAGTAATGGCTGTACCGTATGATGTCCCTATTGTCGGATTTGGTAATCAATTTATTAACACGTTAAGATTGTGGAGTGCAGAACCTGTTAATGATAGACAAAACCATGATTATTATAATCAGTTAGAATATGAAAAGAATGTGGAACAAATATCAGGTTACTTATACCCTGATGATTCAAGTATTTCCGGAAAAAAATTAAGGTTAAAACAGCAGTATTTTCTTGTTTCCGCATCATTAAAAAAAATATTAGATGATTATTTACTAGATAAAACAGCAACTCTTAAACAATTAGATAAAAAAGTGGTAATTCAAATTAATGACACACATCCAAGTCTGGCTATTCCTGAATTAATGAGAATATTAATGGATGAAAAACAACTGAAATGGGATGAAGCATGGGGAATTGTCACGAATCTTTTCGCATATACAAATCACACGATAATGTCAGAAGCTTTGGAGACATGGCCAATCGATATGGTAAAAGAAATTGTCCCCCGTTTATATTTAATTATTGAAGAAATAAATGAACGTTTCTGTCAACGTATCTGGTTCGATTATCCTGAACTGCGCAATAAAATTCCCGAGCTTGCTGTTATTGCTTATGATCATGTGCATATGGCTCGCCTGGCAATCGTCGCAAGTTTTCGAATTAATGGAGTGGCTAAACTTCATACCGAAATATTGAAAACAAAAGAAATGAAAGATTTCTATAAGATATTCCCGCAGAAATTCCAGAACAAAACGAATGGGATCTCCCATAGAAGATGGTTATTAATGGTCAACCCACGTTTGGCTAATTTTATCTCTTCTGTTATCAGTCCTGTTTGGATTGAGCAGCCAAATGAGTTAAATCAAATGATCCGTTACGTGAATGATAAAGGATTACTGGAAGAGCTTGCAGCAATAAAATTAGCTAATAAGCAGGAATTAGCGCATTATATCTATAAAAATACAGGAGTTCTTGTTGATGACAGGTCTATTTTTGATGTGCAAATAAAAAGGCTTCATGAATATAAGCGGCAGTTATTGAATGTATTTCACATTATTTATTTATATCAGCGGATTAAAGAGAATCCAAATCTTAATTTAATGCCACGAACGTTCATTTTTGCTGCTAAAGCTGCGCCAAGTTACCATTTGGCAAAAGAAATCATTAAATTAATTAATACCGTTGCAGATATTGTAAATCATGATCCTGAGATTGATAACAAGATAAAGGTAGTTTTTTTAGAGAATTATAATGTCAGCTTAGCGGAAAAGATTATTCCGGCGGCAGATGTCAGTGAACAAATTTCCACAGCAAGCAAGGAAGCTTCAGGAACTGGTAATATGAAAATGATGATGAATAGCGCTCTTACTATCGGCACTCTAGACGGAGCAAACATTGAAATAGAACAATTAGTTGGAAAACATAATATGTTTATTTTTGGCCTTCGTTCCGAACAGGTTTATCAACATTATCAAATGGGCGATTATCATGTGAATGAAATTTATCAAACAGATCCACGAATCCAATCTATTTTACGCCAGCTTCATGATGGGATAAACGGCCAGACTACTTTTAAAGATATATATTTTCAGTTACTGCAGACAAATGATCCCTACTTTATATTGAAGGATTTTGACAGCTATGTGGAGGCACAGAACCTAATTGATTTAACTTACAGGGATCCGATTAAGTGGCATTCCAAATGTCTGGTTAATATTGCACATTCTGGAAAATTTTCCAGTGACAGAACGATTCATGAATATGCCAGTGCGATATGGAATATTAAACAATTAAAATAAACAAAACGAAGATATCTGTTAAGAACGGATATCTTCGTTTTTGATTTGATCAATATAATTGGATATAGCTTGCTGAACAAATTCTTCAATTTTTACATTCTGAGATTTTGCTAAAAGCTGTACTTGTTTCTTTAATTCTGTCGGGATAACGGTGTGTATGGTTACTTCGTCACTATCCAGTAAAATCCCTTGATGTCTTTCTACTATCTTCCCTTTAATGATGCTTTGCTTTAATAACTGAATTTCTTCGTCATTCCATTGGTTTAACGGGAGTTGTATTGGTTTTACGGAAAGTTCAATAGTATCTTCTTTTAGATTTATTCTGCAATTTTGTACACCAACTGTATAGATCAGTTTTTCGATAAGTTGATAAACAATGCTATTTAACTGTGCTGGATTTAATAGTCGAAAAACAGCAAAACCACGTTTATTGATTGATTTCTTATTATCCAGTTTATAGCTTGGCTGATATCCTTGTTCCATTAACGTTTCGTAGTGGAGCTTAGTACCTCTTTCTGTAATTCCTATTACTTTTTTATCATGATTGCTAATTTCGATAATTCTGGCAAGTTCACCTGTAGCACTGTGTGTAAATGATTGAAACATATAAGTTTGAGTTTCTTTGTCATAGAAAGGGATTTTTCTCTCTCTCTTATGTTTTTCTTCATAATTAATCAGATCTTCTTCATTTACAAACGTAATATCTCGACCTAAATATGTCGCTGTAAATGAGGGAATCTCCCCTGCTTTTACCAGCTTTTGAGCTGTTGAAAGAGAAATATTCAGACGTTCTGCTACATCTTTGTTCGTTAATCCCGGCTTTGTGTAATACTGTTTTAATCTCTCTGCAGTTTCCGTTGAAAAAAAGTATGTACCATCAATTGTCCAGTCTTCTTTATTAACAGGTTCTATTTCTTCTCTCTTGACTAGACTATAAACAGTCTGTTCAGAAACCTTTAAAAAAGAAGCTAATTCTTTTGTTGTATACATATCTTTCATCGACTCTATATTATCCAATTCTATCACCTTCACTTATCAAGCTGTTAATTATATTATAATAGAATGAAAAGAATAAATAAATAATAAACTATGATTTTTATTTTTCTGTATTATTTACTTAAGTATATAGTGATAAATATAATTAAAAGTTAAATATGTATAGAGTACAAATAATAGACGGTTATTTGCTATTTATCATATTTACCATTATTTAAATTTAAGATATAATATTTAAATATAATGAATAAAAAGATTTAATATATATTTATAGTTTTATACAGATAGAAGGTGTAGTTATTGCAACAAATCAATAATTTACTAACTAGTAACGAATTAATACATAATAACACTAAGAGTATAGTTATAGATTATTTATTAAAAGATGACATGATAGAAGAACTGCAAATCGAGATTTATAAAAATGAAGAACAACATAGTGACAGGTTTTATCAATTTAATGATCTGCAAATGATCTATTATTTTATTCACAGACAACAACATGTTAACAAAGCGAAAAAATTAACAGAATTAACGAAACGGAATTATTTGCGTGATATTTTGCAATTTTACCGTCACTGGGTTGATTTTCAGGAAGGTAGTATGATTAAGGAGAGTAATCAATTATTAGCAAGACTGGAACCAAGACATGTGGAATATTACCAAGTAAATTTCTTGTCAAAACAAATGAATTACAAGGTTGCTACAATAGCAAGAAAAACGATTGTGCTAAAAAGTTTCTTAAAATGGCTTCATCAGGTAGATTATTTAAAAAGACCAGTTCACCATACAATGATATCAGCATCAGTTAGTACAGAAGACCAACCTGATCGGGATTTGTCTTACCAGGAAGTTGCTATGCTGATAAATTACTGGAAAGAAAAAAAGCATCCGATTAATTATCCAATATTAGTTGTGTTAGCGACAACCGGTTTACGTATTACAGAATTATGTAAAGCTAACTGGGGAGATTTATTTTTTGATTACACAACTGGTCACTATTTTCTATCAAGTATTGGGAAAAATAAGAAACATCGTGATGTCCTTATTTTCCCTTATGTTCTGGAGGCACTAAAGATATTAAGAAGGAGACGGAGGCTGCCGGAGCAATTAAATCCCAATGATCGTTCACCACTATTGGCAAACAGGAGTCAGACATTTTATGAAAGTACTTATCTAAGTAAATATGTAAAAAAAATAATCTTTCAAACTAATTTTCCTTTTCTGATGAGCAAAAACGGCCCGATTACTCCCCACTGGTTTCGGCATTTTTTTGCTAATCATTCTCTAGATAATGGCGCTAATTTAGAATACATTCGCCAGACTTTAGGACATTCAATGTTAAAAACAACGCAAGGATATTTAAGGAAAAACATGGAGAGAAAGAATAATGCAGCCCTATTCTGGGATCAGCATCATTTTTAATAACAGTTTTTTAAAATAAAAAAAGTCGAATTCCCAATAATTGAAGGAATCGACTTTTTTATTTGCTGAAGCTGCTAAGAATTACTATTAAATTCGTTCTGTCATAAAACTTTTTAAACATTTATCAAATGGGTTGATCATTTTTTCATTTTATACTTTTCATCCAAACTATTTTTTATCAATTTAGTCGTACTAGCTACTTCTATCCCTAATTGGTAAGCAATATTTTCAATGGTCATTCGCTTTTCTTCATACAAATAGGCTGCAAATAGTTTCCTGATTCCTGACACGGTTAATTTATTTTGTAATTGTAAATCCTCACCAATAATCTCCAGGTGGGACACAACTGTTGTAAAGGCAATTGGCGAAATCGACTGATTATGCTTTTTGGTAATTAGAAAATATGGCGTATCTTCATGTGTTATATAATGATTTTGTCTGATGAATAAATCCACATCAGCTCTGTTATTAAATGTGATGATTCTGTTCTTTAAAAAAAGAGTCACATGATCTTTCTCCATTTGAATATCCTTTTTGCTAAATTGAAATTCTACATTGCGTAATCCTTTTAATGCTAATAAATATACAAGCTTTCTTTGAATAGTATACTTAGGATGATTTCTTACCTCTGGTAATAGCTCCAGTAATCCTTTATAAGTTGTTTGCAGTTGTCCCGTATCTTGCTTATTAATAGGAATAGATTTTATTTTCATCACCGGATCTATTGATACTTTGCCAATCTGCCAAACATAGTCAAAAAACACACGCAAAATAGATAAATATTTATTTACAGTACTGCTATTAGACCCTGCATCAAGTTTATATTGAAGAAAATCTTTTATATCACTGGGGTTGATCTCAAATAACTCTTTCTCTTTTTGATATTTTTTATCTATATATTGAAAAAACAGCTGCACAACAAGTTGATAATCTTTAATCGTTTGTTGGCTCTTACCTGACTCTTCTAAGTACTTACTAAAACCGTATGGCATTTATAGACACGTCCCATCAATTCATTGATATTGATTGACACATCTTTATTTTACCATAAAATTCCCTTGTTTTAATAGTTTCGTTGTTGTAGAATAGGTCTTGCTTTTATTTTTTTTCTAGGCAGTTTGAAAGTAATCTATTACTTTTAAATGCAAAAAAGAAAAAATAGATCAATTTCGAAACCATTCATAAATATACTTCTCTTTATACAGGTCATCTGGATATTGGATAAATCCTGTATCCCCCACTTCATATAAGTCTTGCAAAAACTCATTCATTGCCCCCATATATTGTTCATACAAGAATTCAAAGCTTACTGGTTCATTAGGCAATAGTGATTCTGCACATGCTTGTGGATCTGCATAATTTACATAAGTTCTGCATGGGATTGGTCGATATTCATATAACATGCATTGATTTGTATCCGTATCTAACATTATGCATGGCAACTGTTGTTTTCTGTATTTATATTTAAAATCCTCCTCTTCTCTATCGAGCTGTTTCGTTTCTATTAATTTATGTTGATATTTCATAAAGTACTCTTTTAGATGCTGTTCGAGTTTTGTTCGCCTTTCTTCCGGCAGTCCTTTAATAGCTGCTTTCATTAATTTTGCTTCCATTTCATTTATAATAATCGGGAAATAACAGCAGAAGGCACATCCCATTTGGCAGCTTGGCTGTACATTCATTGTTTTTTCCATCTGATCAATTTCTCCATTCACAAGCTCCAGCAATCCTTTAAAACTAGCTAAGAGCTTCTGATCTACAGACATATCTGCGATGGCAAAATGTTCTACTAAATCATAAAACTTATCTTCTTCTATTATATATCGTTCACTTAAAAGAGCACATTTTTGCTGAATTTGTTCAAATGTTAAATAATTACTCATTTTGTTCTCCTTTCCGGTCTTCATTCTTACCATGATAAAGCAAGATGGAAGATAAAACAATATACTTTCATAATCAAAAAAAGAACTTGGTACATACCAAGTCCCCTTTCAAGCAATTTAAGATAAATTAATTAATAACCCGCTCAACTGGGAGGAAAGTAAAATTGTTTTGCAGAAAGAAACAGATCATAATTCCACCTAGCAACAGTAAACAAAACCAGATATCATGATAACTATATCCTGATTGATAATAATACGTTCTCTTCGCGTTCCCATCAAATTGTTTAGCTTCCATTGCAATCGCTATTCGGTGTGCTCTGCGAATGCTTTGTGCCAGTATGGGAACAGAATAATATTTCAATCGTTGATAAAAACCGCTTATTCCTTTAGGAAAAATCACACCACGGACTTTTAGTGCCTGTTTCAGAACATATACTTCTTCAGCGACCATTGGTAACAATCGAATTGCTGCCATAAAACTGTAGGCTAATTTTGGTTTTAGTCTGTATTGCTGCATGGTAGAATAAAAAAACATAACAGGTTTTGTAGTTAACGCAAAAATCAAACCAAGAAAGCCGAAGATTATCCCTCTAAGTCCTAAATGGATCCCTCTGAAAAAGCTCTCTTGTGTTATATGGATCATTCCAAATCGATACCATAGAGTTTCTCCTTCACCAAATAACGCCATTGAGATAAAGGAAGAAAGAAAGATGATAAAAAAAGGCGAGATAAAAATCAATAACCATTTTATCGGAAAGCCTGTCATAAGAAAATAAATAATCAATAATCCAATCGTGAAATATAAATAAAAGTGGATATTATCGATAAACAACAATCCTACAAACAAGAAAACAAAAAGTAAAAGCTTGAAGGATGGATTGACCTGATTTAACCAAGTTGATTTATTACTAAAGTCCAAGAACATTCTGTTTTCCCTCCACCCTGCAAGTTCTTTTAGTAGAAATAGTAAGCAACTTTCCTGCATCCATTGTCCATTCAGCTGTAGCAAAATGTTCGCTAATCTGCTGATCATGTGTCACCATCAGGATTGTTGTTCCCTTCTGGTGGAGTGAGACAAAATAATCAAGCATCCGAAATGTATTTGCAGCATCCTGCCCGAAAGTCGGTTCATCTAATAGCAAAATCTCTGGTTCCATAATGGTGATCGCTGCAATGCTTAATCGTTTCATTTGCCCAACAGATAATTGAAAGGGATGAATGTTTTTCACATGATCCAACTGGAAAATTGCTAAATGATCCGAAATTCTTTGTCTTTTTTCTTGCTCACTCAAGGGAATGTTTAAAAGTGAAAAAGCTAATTCGTCATACACTGTATTTGTTACAAATTGTAATTCAGGATTCTGAAAAACAAAGCCAACCTTGCGATAAAATGGTATATCTTGTGTAAATGAATAATGAACCGTCCCTTTTGTTTTAATTAATTTCGCCAATGATTGTAAAAGGGTGCTTTTACCAGAACCATTCGCTCCTGTTATTGCAATCCAGTCTCCTTTGGTTACGTGTGCAGTATCAATATGAATAATTTCTTTTTTAATTTTATATCCCGTTAATTGTGTAATAGTTATAGCCGGGTTAAAGGAGAGCTGATTTTGAAAAGAAGGCTTATTTAATCCCTTCCAGACACCTGGATACCAGATACCATACTTTCTAAATAGATCGAGATGTTCCTCTATCATCTTATATGGCTCCCCGTCGGCAATAATCTCGCCTGCAGTATTAATCATAATGATCCGGTCAACAAAGTCGTACACCTGTTCAATCTTATGTTCGACAATGATAACCGTTTTATCTGACGCTATTTTCATCACAGAATCCCATACTTGGTCAGTGCCCTCTTCATCTAACATAGCGGTAGGTTCATCTAAGAACAATACATCTGGTTGTAATGCGAGCACACTGGCAATGGCTAATCTCTGTTTCATTCCACCAGATAACTGGTTAATCTTTGTATGAATATCAGATAGATGCAGGCCTACTGTATCAAGATAGTATGGGATCAGTTCAGCCATTTTTTGAAAAGGTATTTGTAAGTTTTCTAATACAAATGCTATCTCTTCATCCGCATATGGCATACAGAATTGGGAATCGGGATCCTGAAAGACATAGCCATAACGCTCTGGTAAAATGCTGTTGGTGTATTTCATCGGAATTTCCACTGAATTCGGGATAATACCTGCAAGAATTTTTAATAAGGTAGACTTTCCCCCTCCAGACGGACCAACCAACAGTACTTTTTCTCCTTGCTTAACCGTAAGAGAGAGGTCCATAAATAAAAAGGACTTCTCATTTGGAAACTTTACTTTTAAACCTTCCATACTAATTGCTATTTGTTCCATGATATCACCTTGCTTCTTCATCTAATGCCTTGTAGTGGGTTTCATTGACCGGTCTTACTAAATTAGTAACACCGGTTTTTTCTAATGCTTTGACTAGATAGTATGCAAAGAAACCAGTAATAACAATTGCTCCAGCTGTCCTGAATAAAATTAGAAGAGCTAAATTCCACCAGACTAATTCAGTAATATAACCATAATAGATATCTAGCCAAAGTGAACCAATTGTTGCTCCAATTGCTGCAAGACACAACACAAATATCTGATAGTTTTTATAACGGAACAGCGCAAATATTAACTCACAACCTAATCCTTGAACCAGACCATATAAAAGCAGGCTGATTCCCCATTGACCGCCAAACAAAAATTCTCCTTGAGCTGCCGCTAATTCTGCCAGCAATGCAACACCTGGTTTTCTAATAATTAAAAATGCTACAGTTGCTGCCATAAACCACATGCCATAAACTAATTGATCAATATGCAATCCAAAAATAGAAAGAGTATTATACAAAGGGCCCCATATTTTATAAATCACACTAAAAACAACAGCGATGACGACCGTTACTAAAATATCTGTTAATGTCAGCTTATTTTTCATATCATTAGAAACCTTTCTTAGTCAGACTATCCCATGTTTCCATTTGATAAGCCATTTCCCAAAATGACAACTCATAATTACTGCTGATCAAAAAGTGTTCCTTCATACGCTCCCTATCTGTTTCGGTTACTTGTTCTGCAATAACATTCAGTCTGTCAATTTGCTCCATTACTAAAGAACGGAACCAATCTCCGCCATATGTTGCAATCCACTTTTGATAGACAGGATGGTCTGGTTTACAATCTTTTAATTGTTCACCAACTTCATAATATAGCCAATAACATGGCAGAATTGCTGCGATAATATCACCTAAATGTCCTTCATATGCAGCTCGATACATGTGGGAAGTATAAGCGTAAGCAGTTGGTGATGGCTTAAATGCCGCTTTTTCTTCTTCTGTAATACCAAGAATTTCACTAAAAGCCCTATGCAGCTCCAATTCTGCTTCATATGTACCTTGAGCATGTGAAGCCATCCGATTGGTTACTTCTAATGAATTCGATTTAGCAGCACCTAATGCTTGGACTCGAGCAAAATGTGATAAATAATAGGCATCCTGCTGCACATAGTATTTGAATTTTTCCACTGGTAATGTTCCCTGACCTACCCCCTGTACAAATGGGTGATCAAAACTTGCCTGCCAAATCGGATCTGCTTCCTTACGTAAAATCTCTGAAAATTTCATCATAATTCCTCCTCTTAGTTAACACAAAAAACCACTATCAATACAGACATAGAGATAGTGGTCATAACTACAGAATTATGAGAATGAAAGTGTACACTTTCGCCACTTCCCTACGCTGGTATGAACCAGATCAGGTTCTAAGGGTCTTAAAGTTACACTTTAATCTCAGTCTTTTAAAGACACCCCTAGTGGAATTTTGCGTTATTTAATTTCGTCTTAACTATAACAGATTATATTAACTTGTCAATACAAATTATGATATACTTTCCAATATTACTGAGACAATCTTTTATTTATCTTCAGGAAAATATTGATCCTTATTGCAATATAAACTAAAATCTGCTATAGTGGGAGACAATATTAAAACAATTGAATAAGTATTACTTCAAATATTTTTGAAGTGAGCATAGAGGTGCGAAGACCATTAGTAAGCAGTTAGAGGAGATGTGGCCAATTACAATTGCTGAAAGGGGGATTTGCCGAAGTGATTAGAAACACGTCATTTTAAATCACTGGTCTTACATTGAATAAATGTTGGGCTGTCATATAGTAAATCTATATGGAGGGCTATCTCACGCATCTTATCCATAAATAATGATGCCACAATGAGACCCTCTCATTGTGGCTTTTTGATTGGGTAAGGATGCAGTAAATAAAGAAAACTTCCTTTTTTCCGGAATTCTAGTTTTCTATGTTGGGATATGCTCTATTCATAATCCAAAAAAGTGCGAATTGTTTTAAATCTATGAATAGAGGTGGATGAATATGAACTTTGGTCGAGTGATCACAGCAATGGTAACACCATATGATCAGAACGGACAAGTAGACTATCAAAAAGCGGAAACATTAATAAATTATTTAATTGCGAATGGTACAGAAGGAATAGTCGTTGCTGGAACAACCGGTGAATCACCAACATTATCTACAGAAGAGAAAATAGCGTTAATCAAATTCGTTGTAAAAACCGTAAATAAGCGAATTCCCGTTATTGCAGGTACAGGTTCGAATAATACGCAAGCATCGATTGAATTGACAATACAGGCCGAATTAATTGGTGTGGATGGTGTCATGTTAGTAACACCATATTACAACAAGCCATCACAACAGGGAATGTATGAACATTTTAAAGCTATCGCCAGTGCAACAACTTTACCAGTGATGTTATATAATATCCCTGGAAGAACCGGTGTTAATCTATTACCAGAAACAATTATTGATCTGGCACAAATAGATAATATTGTTGCCGTAAAAGAAGCTAGCGGAAATTTAGATGCAATGACTACAATTATTCACCATACACCAGCTCACTTTTCTTTATACAGTGGTGATGACAGTTTAACATTGCCAATACTCGCAATCGGTGGTAAAGGTGTTGTTTCCGTTTCTTCACACATTATCGGTAATGAAATGAACGAAATGATATCAGCATTTCAGCAAGGACGTATAGCTGATGCTGCTATTCTGCACCAGGACCTTCTTCCGGTAATGCAGGCAATGTTCTCAGCGCCTAGTCCAAGCCCTGTAAAAGCTGCATTAAATATGTTAGGTATTGAAGTTGGTTCAGTAAGACTTCCACTAGTACCGCTAAATACAGAAGAATTACAATTATTAAAACAGCAATTGCCTTTTCTTAAAAACAACTATCATGCTGGATAATAAATGTTGGGAATCATCATGAATGGCAGAAATGTCATTCATGACGATTCCCCTTTTTTTTATTTTAAAATCGTCTTCCAAAGTTAAGACAATTGATACTAGTATTTAGAATTATTAAACAGGAAATCCTGCTACTCCGCTTTTTCACTCAACCATTTTGTCAATTTCACTCCTACACCCACCACAGTTTCTAAAATGGCCTGTCCCCCAGCGATGGATAGAATAAATATGACTATCCAAGCAATGTCATGTAAATATAAAAAAGCTAATACAATAATAATGGCACTCCAGATCCCTGCACACCAATAGCAATTAAGAAGATAACCAAAATTAGATGTTGGCACTTTTTTAATATGTTCTATTCCGTGTGCATCCTTGACCTTCTGCTTTTTTAAGAAAGGTTTTCGGATAAATTCTGTTATCTTATCAAATACGATTAAATGTGTCAGACGATAACTTGCTAAAATAAGAATGAAATATGTTAACCAATCAACTGAGACACTTTCCAATTAATAGTTCTCCCTTCAATAATCAGTTTACATAATTATAATACGGTTAATTTAATTAGTTAGTAAATTTGCTTAGCTGGCTAAAGATTTTGGTCCCACGCTTTTCTTCAGAACCATTTATCTTCAAATAAACGATTGACGTACTCATTACTGCATACCTGCCTATTTAGTATGGTACAATCTACATATTTTATTCGGTTCATTATAACAGACTAACTTTCTAATCCTTGTTACTAGAAAATTCTATTATGTTTTGAAATTGCGTTTATGGAGAAGTAATATATTGAAGTTGATCTATATGGTAAAAAGAAGTGAAAAGAGGAGGTTACAGTGAAATCTGCCTGGAGGCTTATTACTCTTTTAATGAATTAGAATACTTGCCTCAGCTAAAAATGGTATGAAGGATCATTCTTAGCTGATATATATATATTTTCCATTAATTTATTATTACCAAATAGTTTCCTCTTCATTTGATAATTTCATATAAAAAGGATATGTTCCAAAGAATAAAAAAACAACACCTATTAACAAAAATAAAAAAACTAGAGAAGCACCGAAGAATAAATTGACTAACATGATGACAGGTACAGCAAACGTAATTAGGGCCGTTATTTTCCTTGTTTTTGTCGTAACATATTGTTTTTCGCCGCAATAGGGACAGTTCATTCCCGTATCCAAAGTAAACGATTTTTTTATCGTCTGTTTCCAGCTCCATGTTTTGTGACATATCTGGCAAACCGGCATGTTTACATCGCCCTTTCCACTAAAATAATGAGTTGAATTATTTCTTCTCTGTTTTAATTATAACATAACAAGAGTTCCACCAAACTTTTCTTGAAAACAAAAACAGCAATCCAATCAGAATATGAATGGAGTTGCTGCCATAATTACGCATTTATTTAACTTATCGACTTTTCTCGTTTACTGATAATTTTATTGGCTAATTTCTCAATTACTTGAGCCAATAGTAATGTCCTCGGAATGAGTGAATCCAATTCCAGATACTCATCTTCTCTATGAGCATTTCCTCCCACTGGTCCTAATCCATCCACAGTTGGGATTCCTAATGCGGCAGGATAAGAAGCATCAGAACCGCCGCCCGTCTCTGTGTCAATAATGTTGATCTGTAATTCACTGCCTACTTTTTTAATAATTTTTAATAAGCGCTCTGTTTTCTCTGTCTTTTCCATTGGCGGACGATTCATTTCTCCATCGATAATCACTTTTGTGCCGGCAACTTCTGTTGAAGAAGTAATTTGTTCGATTTGTTTTTCAATCACTTCGGCTTGTTCTTGATTTCTAAAGCGAACATCAATCTCTGCTGTAGCATGGTCTGAAATCGTATTCACTGAACTGCCGCCTTCGATAAGTCCAACATTAACATGGATCCCTGCATCTTCATCTGTGATTTCGTGTAGTTGAATAATCTTATGTGCTAATTCTTCAATGGCACTTCTCCCTCTTTCCGGTTCAATTCCTGAATGTGCCGCTTTTCCAATGACTTCTAACGTATAATGTCCTTTTCCTCTTCTTGCAGATACGATCGCACCATTTTTTCTTGCTGGTTCCATTACGAGAGCAAATTTTTTACCTGCCGCCTTTTTTTCAATCAGCTGTCTTGAACTAGCAGAACCAATCTCTTCATCACTTGTCAATAGAATCTCTACTTCATCAAATGCTTTCCGGTTATAATTTTTTAATGCTTTCATTGCATAATATACGGAAACTAAACTTGCTTTCATGTCAATTACACCAGGACCAAATGCGCGATTATTTTCCATACGGAAAGGTCGCCTGGCAGCTGTTCCTTTTTCAAAAACAGTATCCATATGTGCTATAATAAGAATGGAAGGTTCTTTGCACGTAATAGAATGAATGGCAAGATGGTCGCCGAATTCCGTTTGCTGATATTTTTGTACATGTAAACCTAATTGCTGATACAGTGCTTTCAACCTGTCACCAATTTTGTTTACACCATCTTTATCATATGACCCGCTGTCTATATTAACCAATTGTGCTAAAAGTTCCAACATATCCTCTTGATGCTGTTTTACATAGTCATTCATCTAACGTTCCCTTGCCTTCTATTAAGATTAAGAAAATCATACTATATTTTATGAAAGAATGCTATATATATTGACACAGATATAGCAATAATTGTGAAAATATGCCGAAATATTGCTGAAAGGAGATCAATATGAAGATATATGTGGATGCAGATGCCTGCCCTGTAATTGATACAATTATTAAAGAAGCCAAAGACTTTCACATTAATGTAGTTTTAGTGAAAAGCTACAGTCATTTCTCTTTACAAGAATACCCTGAAAATGTGAAAGTAAGCTATGTTGATTCCGGAGCAGATGCTGCAGATTATAAAATTGTTGGAATGGCCAAATCAAATGACTTGATTGTGACCCAGGATTATGGGCTGGCAGCTCTAGGACTGGAGAAAGGCTGCTTTGTTCTTCATCATATCGGATTTCATTATACGAAAGAAAAAATCGATCAAATGCTTGATGAAAGACATCGGAAAGCAAAGGCGAGAAAAGCAGGGTTTCGGACAAAAGGACCAAAGAAATTAGACTACAGCCAAAAAGAAAGCTTCCGTAATTCCTTACGAAAGCTTCTGGAACAATATAATTAATCCTCCTGGATGATCTCGGCAATTTTACTTACTTGCCAGCGTTCAGCTGTTTCTGCCGGAACTTCATACACTCTTCCTTCGCGTAACAGCTGGCCATTGTAAGTAGATTGGACTAACATTTTTACTTTTGTCATTCGAAAAACTCCTTTTATTTTGCTCTAATATACTGATTCAGCCAATTTAAACAGACGTCTTTCCACATATAGGCATGGGGGTGTTCGTCTGCGAGTCCCAATCCATGTCTACCCTCCTGGTATATATGTAAATCATAGTTGATATGGTATTGTTGCAGAGCCTGGACATATTGCAGACTGTTAAAGACCGAAACAGATGCATCATCAGCTGTTGACCAGATAAATGCAGGAGGTGTATTTGCTGTAACTAATTTTTCTGCTGAATAATGATCGATCAGAAAATCAGCAGCATCAGGCCCAATCAAATTATGTTTACTACCTTCATGTGTATATGCTCCCATTGATAGAACAGGATAACATAATATCTGAAAATCCGGCCGGCTAGAATAATGGTACAAAGGATCATCACTTGACTGATCGCCGTCTTCGAAACGGTTACTAATCATTGCTGCCAGATGCCCGCCTGCTGAAAATCCTAATACGCCAATTTTTTCTGGAACAATTCCCCACTCTTTTGCATAGTAGCGTACCGCCCTGACTGCCATTTGGCCATTATTGATTGTTTCCTGATCCTGAATTGGTGCGACTCGGTAACGCAGTACTGCGGCATGATAGCCATTTTCATTCAGCCATTCAGCAACAGGTTCCCCTTCATGATATGCTCTGTGACTATAACCGCCTCCTGGAATGACGATAATAAATGGTGCTTCCTTATTATCATTCAAAAGATATGGAGTAAGGCTTGGGCATTCATCATGAAGCGAATCATTCTGCCAATCGATTTGATTTTTATCTAATATTTTCATCCTCTATCCCCGCTTTATCCCGTAATTTGAAAGACTTATCTTAAATTTTTGAAAAATGGGTATTTACCCTTACATAATGGGTATCCGTGCATAGGCTACTATCAGGTAAGTAATTATCTGTTTATCACTGAAAGGAGCATGTATGTTGTATACACCTATGAACCAATCTTATTATAATGATCCGCATATGCATAGACAGGATGAACGATTCTTCGGACCAATTGGACCACTTGGAGCTGGGTTGTTAGGATTTGGATTAGGCTTTCTTGGAGGAGAAATAGCAGATGGTCCGCCAAGACCTTATCCTTACCCGCCTTACGGACCATATCCTTACTATGGACCTGGACCTGGTCCTGGACCAAATCCATATCCGTTCGGCCCTAGACCTCCATATGGCCCAGGACCTTTCTATGGACCATATTAAATGAACTGATGAAAGGATTTAGATGAAAAATCTAAGTCCTTTTTTCACGTTTTGAAGTTCCAATTATAAGAAAAATGGACAAAGTCGTTAAAAGACGAGCGATTGCAAGTTTTTCTTATTAAAATAGATTCATACTCAGATATCTTTCTCCAGTGTCTGGTGCAATACAGACAACTTTCTTTCCTTTCCCGAGTTTTTTCGCTACTTGAATGGCAGCATAGGCAGCTGCTCCTGCAGACAGTCCCACAAAAATTCCTTCTTCTTTTGCCAGCCGTTTAAAAGTAGTAACCGCATCTTCGTCACTTATCTGAAGAATTTCATCATAAATATTCGTATTCAAAATATCCGGAATAAAACCTGGGCTTGTCCCTACCAATTTATGCTTTCCTGGTGTTCCGCCAGATAAAACTGGCGAGCCTTTAGGTTCTGCTACCGCAATATAAAGGTCTGCCAGGCTTTCTCTTAAAACTTCCCCTGTACCCGTAATAGTGCCGCCAGTTCCAGCCGTAGCTACAAAGCCATCTAACTGGTGATTCATTTGCTCTAATATCTCTTTGGCCGTTGTAGAACGGTGGATTTCCGGATTAGCATGATTTTCGAACTGTTGCGGCACAAAACTGTTCGGTATTTTATCAGCCAATTCCTTTGCTTTTCTTATTGCACCAGGCATTTTCTCCTGACTTGGTGTTAAAACAACTTCCGCACCATATGCTTTTAACAAATTAATTCGCTCTTGTGTCATATTGTCAGGCATTACTAATATCGCTTTATAACCTCTTACTGCAGCATTCATGGCGAGTCCAATGCCAGTATTTCCACTGGTTGGCTCGATAATGGTCGCTCCCTCTTGTATATATCCTTCTTTTTCCGCTTTGTCGATCATATTGTAAGCTGCACGATCTTTGACACTTTTGGTTGGATTAAACATCTCCAGTTTCATATAAACATCGGCAGCATCACTAGGTACGATTCGGTTCAATTTTACCATTGGTGTGTTTCCAATCAATTCAGTCATGCTTTGGTATACTTTCATTAATTTCTCCTACCTTTCACACAACTTATTTTATCAAGGATTTATTTTTTTTACCAATATTCTTAAAAGATAAAATGCTTAAGTAATTGTCCTCCTTAAGCATTTTTATCATCTATTTATCTTCAACAATAATATAAGCTGCCTGAATGGGACCATGTACACCAACAACTAAATTCATCTCAATATCTGCACTATTACTAGGTCCAGTAATAAAATTTACACATGAAGCTATATTTTTCCCCGTTTTCACCAGTTCATGGATATATTGTGTTGCCTGTGTCATTCTTGGGACAATCGTGGATTTAGGTACAATGGCAATATAATCACGTGGCAGAAGACTAACAGAACGTCCTTGCCCTTTTCCATTAAACAACACAATTGTTCCCGATTCTGCAAGTGTCATATCACTAAATGTGATTCCGGCATCTGCTTTCTCGGCAAAACTTACAGAAGTCTCCCGATCTTCCGGGTCCCATTCCATTATTGCTCGTTTTTCATTTACTGAAGATTGGAAAAAATCATCAAGGTGATATGTCTGAAAACGTTCATCTGCTGAATAAATAAATGACTTTGTTGCATACTGTGCCAAAACATCATTTAATGTATCCTTTAATCTGTCAGATGTTGTCTGAAAAAAATCTGTATGAATATGTTGGCATTGCTCTTTTAACACATCCACCAACTGGTCTTGTGTAAAATCTTTCAGTACATTATGCTGGGGGTTCACAGTCCATTCCGGTTTTTCGATGGACTTCTCTGGTGTCAAGCCGCCAATTTTTGAGGAGACATTTGTTAAGAACCGCTCTCGATTGATTATCTTTCCTTTCATTAGACAGCTCCCCCTTGTTTTTCCCTGTTTTTAAACCAGTCACGAAATCTTTCTTTGGTCGGTCTAGGTAGATCCCTGGTATCTGTCCAATTTCTAATTGGTCCCGGTCCTTTTGTGATCACATTATTCTTAGCAAACGGAGTTGTTAAAAATGGGGCCATCCTCGTAGCTGTACGATAAAGGTTTGCAGAATGAACTATTTGCTCAAAGCCTCTCATGGCAATACGCTCAGCTAACGTAGACTTTTTCTCATCTTCGACTATCTTCCTTCTGTGCATAATCAGCTGCTCATGTAACGGTATTTTCACTGGACAAACTTCTGTACACGCCCCACATAAAGAAGAAGCATATGGTAACTCTTTATATTCATCATAATCTGATAATAATGGGGATAACACCGCCCCAATAGGACCAGGATAAATCGATCCATAAGCATGACCGCCAACATGACGGTAAACAGGGCATACATTAATACATGCAGCACAGCGAATACAGTGTAAAGCTTCCTGAAATTCTGTACCAAGTATTTTTGAGCGGCCATTGTCTACGATCACTAAGTGAAACTCTTCTGGTCCATCCGCTTCGTCTATCTGTTTCGGCCCCGTTAATGCCGTTATATAACTGGTTAATTTCTGGCCGACTGCTGCTCTTGTTAAAAGACTGACAACAATATCAAGCTCCTCCCAGCCAGGAACAATCCGTTCCATGCCCATTACCGTAATTTGTGTTTTTGGTAATGCTGTTACCATGCGTGCATTTCCTTCATTTGTGACAAGGGCAAATGAACCTGATTCCGCAACAGCGAAGTTGCAGCCGGTTATCCCGATATCGGCAGTTAAAAATTCTTCTCGCAATTTTTCCCGAGCAAATAACGCAAGTTCTTCTGGTTTTTCAGTCTTTAAATAATCCAGTCTTTCTTTAAAAACATCTCTAATTTGTTCCTTATTTTTATGCAGCGCTGGTGCCACAATATGAGATGGGGGATCATGGTCATCAATTTGCAGAATATATTCCCCTAAATCTGTTTCAATCACTTCACAGCCGATTCCTTCCAAAGCCTCATTCATCGAAATTTCTTCTGTTACCATTGATTTTGATTTGGCGATTTTCTTTGCATTCTTTTCCTGAACAACCTGTTTAATATACTCGTTTGCTTCTTCTCCTGTTTCGGCAAAGAAAACATGTCCCCCAAGTTCAGCTACTTTTTCGCTTAACTGGTGTAAGTAATAATCCAGGTGTTCAACAGTGTGGCTTCGTATTTGCTGACCGAGTGTTCGCCATTCTTCCCAGTCTCCCAATTCTTCTGCTGCAGCAGCACGTCTGTTTTGCAGCCTTTCCTGAGCCGAGCGCACAGCACCGCGCATAAAATCATCCTGAATACCTTTTGTTACACGTTTTTTAAAATCCTTTTCCCCAATATGCATCGGCATTATTCATCACCTCTGCTGTTTAAAATTTCGGCAATATGCTTTACTTCAACTGGTTTGCCTTGTCTAGTAATTCGGCCACCAATATTCATTAAGCAGCTTCCATCCGCACCCAGTAATAGATTCGCTTCTGTTTCTTCAATATGAGAGATTTTTTCATCAACCATTTGTTCTGATATATTTGCCATTTTAACAGAAAATGTCCCTCCAAACCCACAACAATCATGACGATATGGCAAATCTACCATTTTTAAGCCTTTTACATTTTCCAATAATTTGAAAGGTGCTTCTTTCACACCAAGTAATCTTGTCATATGGCAGGAAGTATGATATGTTGCTACAGCTTGATAACTTGCTCCAACATCTTCTATGCCAAGTATCTCAACGATAAATTGAGAAAATTCATAGGTTTTCTCTTTAAGAGCAATGGCCCGTTTCTGCCAATTGGAACCGTCTTTAAATAAATGAACATATTCATGCAGCATATAAACACAAGATCCGGAAATACCGACAACATACTCTGACTGCTCAAATACTTCTATCATATGTTTGGCAGCCTCAAGCGTCTCTTTATGGTATCCGCTGTTATATGCCGGCTGACCACAACATGTCTGAGCATCGGGAAATTCTACTTCACAACCTAATCTTTCTAGCAGTTCTACCGCAGCTTTTCCGGCATTTGCATAAAAAATATCCCCTAAACATGTGATAAAAAAAGATACTTTCACTTTTAACGCCCCTTTTTGGATGTTCCCAATCATGACTTTCCTATTATTTTATCACTATTCTCGTAAATAGTAGAATGGATAAACCCTCTAAATTGAGAGTTTATCCATTTTCCTTCATTATCTGGTAAATGCAGCAGCAACGCCACCATCTACTGTTACCATACACCCTGTTGTTTTCGCCGCTTTGGAAGAAGCTAAAAATGCAACAGATTCTGCAATATCTTCTGGTAAAATGTTCACATTTAAAATCGTACGTTTACGGTAATGTTCTTCTAAATCATCTGTTCCGATACCGTAAGAAGAAGCACGTTCTTTCTTCCATGAAGAATCCCAGATTTTTGACCCGCGGATCACAGCGTCTGGCAAGACAGAGTTCACTCGAATTCCAAGTGATCCTCCATCAGCAGCAATGGTTCTCGCTAAATGGACTTCCGCAGCCTTTGCGGTACTGTATGCTGCCGCATTTTTCCCTGCATAAATCGAGTTTTTCGAACCGATAAATACCATATTACCACCAATTGCCTGATCTTTCATCAGCTTGAATACTTCTCTGGCTACAAGGAAATAACCTGTGACTAAAACATTGATATTTAAATTCCATTGATCGATCGTTGTTTCTTCAAAAGGACTGGAGCTTGCTAAACCTGCATTGTTTACCAGAATATCGATTCCCCCATAATGAAGAACGGAATTCTGGATTGCCTGCTGTACTTCTGCTTCTTTGGTTACATCCATTTTTAATGCAAATGCCCGGTTTTCACCATATCTTTCATTTACTTCTTTTGCTAAGTTTTCTGCACCTTCTAAGTTAATATCGGCAATGACAACATGTGCACCATCTTCTAATAAACGATAAGTGGTTGCTGTCCCGATTCCGCCAGCACCACCTGTCACAAACGCAACATGACGGGAAAATTCTTTTTCAGCAGGTGCTAAACTTAATTTATATAACTCCAGTGGCCAATATTCCACACCATAGGATTCTGCTTCATTTAATGAAACAAAGTTACCTAATACCGTCGAACCAGCCATTACAGATATTGCCCTGTGATACAGCTGTTCACTGA
This sequence comes from Gracilibacillus oryzae, assembly GCF_009498735.1. Classification (GTDB taxonomy): domain Bacteria; phylum Bacillota; class Bacilli; order Bacillales; family Amphibacillaceae; genus Gracilibacillus; species Gracilibacillus oryzae. The sequence continues at coordinate 336,095 of NZ_ML762425.1, read as the reverse complement.
CATTCGCTGCAGACCAGCTCTTCCCTGTATTAATCATCCCAAGTCCGGGAATTAATATAATCCGCGGTGCTGTTTCGGATAATACATCCCCTTCTTGCTTATTTCTTTCAAAATAGGCTTCATATTCCGCTTTAAACTGATCCAAACCAGCTCTTACCTTGTCAATTAATACCGCTTTATCTTCTGATTGAGGATTCCAATCAATAAATAGAGGCACCCGTTTCGTATGAACAAGGTGATCAGGACATGCTGCACCAATCTGCGACAATTCTTTTGCATCACGACTATTGACAAATTCCAGGACACTGTCATTGTCATTATATGTTGCTAGCATTCTATTATTCTGACTAACTTGTCCTCTAATGATCGGCATAATGTCTGCAAATAAGTCTTTTCTGTCTTGTTCATTTAACGAGTCGTATTGTGCCCCGCCAAACAGTGCTTTTCCTTCTGATTGCTGATTAATATAGCTTTCTGCCTCATTAATAATCTCGATTGTTTTATTATAGCTTTCTTGTGATGTTTCACCCCATGTAACAAGTCCGTGCTTCTCCATAATCACGAGTTCCGCCTCAGGATTGTTTTTCACACCCTCTGCAATCATTTTGGATAATTTGAAGCCTGGACGAATGTATGGCACCCAAACAAATCGATCACCATAGATCTCTTTAGCTACTTCTTTCCCATTATCTGCACATGCAATACTAATGATTGCATCTGGATGAGTATGATCCACTTGTTTAAATGGTAAAAATGCATGTAATAAGGTTTCAATAGAGGAACGTGGATGTTTGACATCAATCATACAATGTCCTAAATATGAAACCATTTCCTCATCTGTCATATCCTCACGCTCTAACAGCGGCCGGATATCTGCTAAATTAAGGCCGGTAAAGTTTTCTGCCTTCATTGTCGCTAGGTCAGACCCACTTCCTTTCACCCACATGACTTCAATGTCTTCCCCTTTAAAATCCTTCTCGATGGTTTTAGCAGAGGTGTTCCCACCGCCCCAGTTTACAACAGACCGCTCAGATCCAAGTAAATTGGAACGGTAAACAAGTGATTCTAATCCATCTTTATTTACCGCTTTTTTATCATCCCAAAGATATTGTACCAAGTAACTTCCTCCTCATTGTTTGATTTCTGTTTTTATTTTTGTTTAAAATTATATCTCCTTTTATTATAGCTATTAAACAAACATAAATCAACACAAACAAATATTTATCTGTTTTTATTCTCGATGTGATAATACAGCTTTTTCATATTTTTTTATTTCATCCAGCCATTGTTCTTTTACCGGCACACCCATTTTCTCACAATAATAATCCCATACTGCGCCAAATGGGTAAGTTTTGAATTCTTCCATTAATGCCAATCTGTCTGTAAAGTTTCCTTCTTCTTGCAACTGTTTTAAATAATCATGTGGTAATAATAATGCATACAATAATGATTTAATCATATTACGAGTACCAATCGTCCATGCTGCTACTCTATTAATGCTCGCATCGAAAAAATCAAGACCGATCATCACTTTATCGATGGCATTATTACGGACAATTTCCAAACCAATCTCCCGTAATTCATCGTCAAAAATGACAACATGATCACTATCCCAGCGAACCGGCCTGGAGACATGAAGTGCTAATTTATCACTGAACAAGAGCATTGCAGAGATTTTATTAGAAACAACCTCTGTTGGATGATAATGTCCTGTATCTAATAAGCAAAGCTTGTTATTTTTCAGTGCATAACCCATGTAAAACTCATGAGAACCTACAACGTATGCTTCTGAACCAATACCAAATAATTTACTTTCTACCGCGTCAATGTTGTAAGTTTCATCCACATCTGCAGCAAAAATCTCGTCTAATGACTCTTTCAGTCGTTTACGGGGTGTTAAGCGATCACTCGGAATATCTTTATATCCATCAGGAATCCAAATATTTGTTAAACAAGATTGACCCAATTCTTTTCCAAAATACTCCCCAATCCTACGTGACTTTATACAATGCTGAATCCAGAAATCGCGAACTTCTTCATCAGGATGAGCAAGTGTTAAACCATCTGCAGCTTTTGGATGGGAAAACAATGTAGGGTTAAAATCTAACCCTAAGTTATTCTCTTTTGCCCAGTTTACCCAATTAGTAAAATGCTTTGGCTCTAATTCATTACGGTCAACAAATTCTCCATCTGTTTCTGCATAAATCGCATGCAAATTAATTTTATGAGTACCGGGAATTAAAGAAAGTGCTTTTTCCAGATCAGATCTTAATTGCTCTGGGTTTACTGCTTTTCCCGGATAATTTCCTGTTACATCAATTCCGCCAGACAGTTCTTGCTGATTCACTTCAAAACCAGCAATGTCATCACCTTGCCAACAATGAATGGATATGGAAACGTTCTTTAGTTTTTCGATAGCATTTTCTACGGAAACTCCCCATTTTTCATACTGCTGCTTTGCTTGTTGAAAATTATCATTTACTGACATCATTATTCCCCTCTCGGTTATATTGTTGAATATCAAATGATTGATTTATTAAATTTTTCGATTTTTCCAATGAATCAATTTCTCCTGTTGCTACCATTTGTGCTATCAGGTTTCCAATTGCAGTCGCTTCCGTTGGTCCTGTATAAACCGTCTTTCCTGTACTTTCCGCCAACTTTTCATTTATATAATTGTTTTGACTGCCGCCACCAATTATATGGATAGTTGCATAACTTTTACCTGTTAATTCTTCAATTTGTGCTGCAGCATTTTTATAACTATCAACTAAACTATTGAAAATACATGCTGCTATTTCACCGGGTGTTTCAGGTATCAACTGTGATGTTAAAAGACAATAATCCTGAATCGCCCGAACCATACTGCCCGGGTTCAAAAAACGGGGATCATTTACATCGACAATAGACGGGAAATCAGCTTTTTTATAAGCAAAGTCTACAAACTGAGGAAAGTCAAAGTGGTCTTTTAATTCTCTTTTTACTTCCTGAATCATCCATAGGCCCATTATATTTTTTAAGAACCGAATATTATTATTAACGCCACCTTCATTGGTGAAATTATATTCCAACGCTTTTTCTGTACTTATCGGTTCATGATGTTCTACACCGATTAGCGACCAAGTTCCAGAGCTAATGTAAATGGTTTCATTACTCGGTACACTGACTACCGCTGAAGCAGTATCATGTGTTCCTGGTAATACCACATCAAGGTCACACCCCAGCTCGTCTTTCAATTCTTCTGTCAGTCTGCCAATTGCCTGCATAGGCTGAACTGGTTTAGAAAAAATATGAGGAGGTATACCGATTTTTTCTATAAATATGTTATTCCAATCTTGTTCTTTTGCA
>NZ_ML762425.1:26010-332737 GCF_009498735.1 Gracilibacillus oryzae | reverse complement strand
GTTGTTGTTGCATTGGTATATTCGTTCGTTATGGTACCCGTCAGCAAAAAATGGAGATAATCTGGCACCATTAAGAAATACGCTGCCTGATCCAAAATTTCCGGGGCTGTTTTTTTGAGTGCAAATAACTGGTAAATCGTATTAAAAGGCTGGAATTGAATACCTGTCTGCTGATAAATTTCCTTCTGATTAACTAACTCAAATACTTCTTCCATTACCCCGTCTGTTCGGTGGTCTCTATAGGCTACTGGATCTGTTATCCTTTGTGTTTGTTCATTAAGTAAAACAAAATCGACCGCCCAGGTGTCCACACCAATAGAGACAGGCTGATAACTATGTTTGATGCTTTGTTTAATCCCTGTTTTTACTTCTTCAAATAATTTGTCAATATCCCAACAGAGGTGCTCTTTCACTTTTTCCATCCTATTTTCAAATCGATGGACTTCATCCAGTCTCAGTTTCCCATTGTCTAAATAGCCTGCGATAACACGTCCGCTTGATGCTCCAATATCTACAGCTAAGTGACATTTTTGCAAATATACCACTCCTTTTTTGTAAGCGATTTATAACTTTATAATATAGAATTACATTCGTGATTAATATATCGAAAATTAACTTTTTATTGTCCTTTTTTGCAATTATTTACTCTGTGAAAATAATGATAATTAATAACCAGAAGACTGAAATAGAAAAGGGGAAATTTTATTTCTTTTTTTTATGTGTACCAGTTGTGGCTTGGAAACAAAAACATTGACCTGATTTTATGACGGAGAATAAAATAAAGGAGTAAGAGTAATATTAATAGATTGGGAACACAGGAAGAAAATTTAATTTAATTGCAGGAAGCTTCCTGAATCAATTCTGTAACATTCCGTTTATTCCAGGTGTGGGACCAATAGGAAACATTTCCAATTCGATCAGCTGAAGTTTATGACCATTATTCCCATAAAAAAATTGGGATTTTCCCGATAGTTGATTCTTTTTTATACAGAACTTGACGGGAAATTAGCATGACTTTCCGAATAAGATTTCACACACATCGTAATAAACTAATCGAATTGGAAAACACATTATTCCGTTAACTGCTTTTTGTACATTTTTGGTGTGTGACCATATTTTTGTTTGAATAACCGGTAAAAATAGCTGATATTTTCATAACCCACTTCTTCTGCAATCGCTTGCATTGGTAAGCTGGTATACAGTAGCAGGTTTCTCGCTGCCAGTAATCGCTTTTCCTGAACTAAGTCTTTAAAATTCTGGTGAGTTAGTGCTTTTATTTGTTTACTAACCCAATAAGCTGGCTGATGCAGTTGATCGGCAAGTTTCTGTAAGCTTGCCTCCTGATAGTGCTCCTCTATATATTCAAATACTGTTTTTAAAAAATGGTTTTTTTCCGATTGTTTAGAGGCTGTATGTTTTTTGTTTTGCTGCTCCATTAATTCTATAATTAATAATCCCATTAAAAACTTTATCTTGGATTTTGATAAAATGCTGGGATTCATCATTTCTGTTAATAATTGTTCCATGAGCTCTTGTACGCGCTTGGAACTTGCAACAGGAAAATATAAAAATTCTCCTTCACGGTTATAGGAAAACATGCTATTCATTAAGAACTGAAGCATTTGACTTTGGATAAATCCTGTCGATAAATTGGCTAAAATATAATCGAAGAACGCCGGGTGGATAATAAAATTAATGATAATATCTTCTTTATTACAAGCAAATAACTCGTGTTCCATATACTGATTCAGAATTAATATGTCGCCTTTTTTTAGTAAAAGTGGCTGATCAGCAATCTTTTGATTAAATTCCCCATGATAAACATAATTCATTTCAATATAATCATGGGAATGTTTGGGGAAATCAATGTATCTTGGATGCTTTCTGATCATAATTAATTCATCCTGAAGAAATTTTTCACTTTGAATCACAAAATCGGAGGTCATATTAGTATATATTGTCTTATTAATCGCTTGATCTCCTGCCAGAATCGCTCTTTCCTCATCTGTCTCTCTCATTAGCCTATCAAATAAATGAATTGTCATCCCGATCATCCCTTTACTATGAAAAGCCTATTTAATCATGCACTTTTCTTCAAGCTTTCCATACATCATCCATTCTCATTCATTTCTTTATAAATAAGGAAGCAGACTGATCTGCTTCCTTGTCAAATCAATAAATGGAACAATTGTTCGTCTTTGTTGATTTCAATATACGTAAAGCCTTTTTTCTCCATTCTTGCTATCAGTGCAGGATAGTCTTGTGCATTTTGCAATTCGACTCCGACAAGGACAGGTCCTTTATCGCGATTATTCTTCTTTGTATATTCGAATCTTGTAATATCATCATTTTCTCCTAAAACTTCATCCATAAACTCCCGTAAAGCACCCGCGCGTTGTGGAAAGTTCACAATAAAATAATGCTTGTACCCTTCGTATATTAATGAACGTTCTTTAAATTCCTGCATTCTGTCCATATCATTATTTCCACCACTCACAACACAAACGATATTTTTGCCTTTAATCTGCTCTTTATAAAAATCCAGTGCGGAAATCGGCATGGCACCTGCAGGTTCGGCTATAATTGCATTCTCATTATATAATTCTAGTAAAGTTGTACAGAGCTTCCCTTCTGGAACTACAACGATGTCATCAATAAATTCTTTTGCGATATCATAGGAGATATTTCCAACTTGTTTCACACTTGCTCCATCAACGAATTTATCGATTTTGTCTAATTTTACCACTTGGCCTTTTTCCAGTGCTGCTTTCATAGAGGGAGCACCTTCCGGCTCGACTCCGATTATTTTTGTCTCTGGGCTAATGCTGTTTATGTATGAACCAACTCCTGAGATTAGACCACCGCCACCAATCGACATAAAGACATGGGAAATTGGCTCTTCCATGCTATCAAGAATCTCCAGTCCAATTGTTCCTTGACCTGTAATGGTTCTTGTATCATTGAATGGATGAATGAAAGAAGCTTTATGCTCATTACAATATTCCATCGCTTTATCAAAAGAATCATCAAAAGTGTCGCCAATTAAACGAATTTCCACAAATGGGCCGCCGAAAAATTCAACACGGTTCACTTTTTGTCTTGGTGTTGTACTTGGCATGAAAATAACACCTTTTACGCCGAGTGCCTTACAGGAATAGGCTACACCTTGAGCATGATTACCGGCACTTGCACATACTACTCCATTTTTTAATTCTTCTTTTGTTAATCCTTGCATTAAGTTATATGCCCCGCGTATCTTAAATGAACGTACAACCTGCATGTCTTCTCTTTTCAGATAAACGTTACACTGATACTTTTCTGATAAAATTGGATCTAATTGTAATGGTGTTTTAATAACAACGTCTTTTAATACTTGATTTGCAATAATAATATCTCTTACTTGGATTGGATTTACTTTTGTACTCATAATACGAACCCTTCCTACTACAATTGTTAGCTTTATACTAACATAAAGCAAGCAAATAGAAAATAATTATTGCTTGCTTTATTTATTTAAGAACACATAAGCTTACGAAAAATAAAATATATTTCAACCGTTTAATATGAAAGGATTGCCACATCTCTGCCTTCCAATATGATTTCCTTTCTAACTTCTTTATTATTTAAGCAATTTTCATATACTTTTTCCTGATCTAAAGTGATTGTGACAGGATCCTCATTATGATTCAAAATAAATAAGAAATGTCCATTATCATTTACTCGCTCAGCAACTTCTACCTTTTGTGGAGTCTGCAATGGTGCTGTAATATCTAACTGATGGAATAAGCCGGAAAACAGCTCCATCAAATAATTTGCTGAAGGATTTGTGCCAATATATAAGGCACACCCTTTTCCATATCGATGGGAAGTTACAGCAGGCCTTCCTTTATACCAGTTTTGTGTAAAATGAGCAATGGCTTTTGCGCCTTCCAATGTGATAATATCGGCCCATAAATCAACCTTCATGCGCTGACCATTTGCAACGATTTCATTTGTCTCATTTTCAGCCATTGGAGCAAATTCTTCCACAGTAAGACCTAACAATTTGCGGAGTGGTGCTGGATAGCCGCCTAAATGTATATGATCCTGTTCATCTGCAATTCCACTAAAGAAACTTACAATTAATGTCCCGCCACCCGCTGTATAATTTTTTAAATGGCTTGATGCAGATTCATTTAGCATATAAAGCATTGGGGCGACTACCATATCATATTTTTCAAGTGAACTGTCCGGTCTGACAAAATCCACCGCGATATTCTGCTTATAAAATACTTCATAATATTGATACACCTGATCCAAGTATGACAGTTTATTATGTGGTTTTCCTTCCAGTTCGACAGCCCACCAATTTTCCCAGTCAAAGATGATAGCTGCTTTTGCATTCGTTTTGGCACCTACTATTTTGTCCAATTTTTTCAGCTCATTCCCTAATTGTTTTACTTCCTTGTAGGCACGGCTGTTTGGATCATTCGAATGTGGCACCATTGCACCATGGAATTTTTCCGCTCCAGCTCGGCCCTGTCTCCATTGGAAGTACATGACACCATCACCACCTCGTGCAATCGTGGAATAGCTCCATAGGCGCATTTCTCCAGGCTTTTTTGTCAAATTAATATCTCGCCAATTAACATGGGAGGTTACTTGCTCCATCAGGTAAAATGGAGAGCCACCTTTCAGACTGCGCATTAAATCATGATGCATGGCATGGCTATAAGGTATACCTTCACGGGGATCTGGATAGGAATCCCATGTGACCAAATCAAGCTCCTTTGCCCATTCAAAATAATTGAGTGGCTTAAATTCATACATAAAGTTCGTAAAAACCGGAATATCTGGCGTGATTTCACGCAAAATATCTTTTTCAAGCAAATATAATTTCAGTATACTATCATTCATAAACCGTTTATAATCCAGCATTTGGCTTGGATTATAGAATGTCGGCAAATTGGCCGGAAACTGAATCTCATCCCATTCATTATAACGCTGACTCCAGAATGCGGTTCCCCACTTTTGGTTTAATCTTTCTATTGTTTGATACTTTGTTTTCAACCATGAGCGGAAGGTGTCTAAGCTCTCTTGGCTATAGCATTCGGCTAAATGACAACCATATTCATTATTAATATGCCACAATTTAACAGCAGGATGATTTTTATATCTTGTTGCTATTTCCGTCACCAGCGTGCTTACCGCTTCAAGAAAACGCTTACTGTTAGGAGAATAATGCTGTCTTGATCCAACTTGATAACAGACTCCGTTTTCTTTCACAGCTAATACTTCGGGGTATTTCTTTGACAGCCATGCTGGCGGTGAAGCAGAAGCAGTTGCCAAAGCCACACTAATGCCATGTTTATGTAATATTTCCAGTACTTTATCTAACCATGTAAAATCAAATTTTCCTTCCTCTCGTTCGATAACTGACCAACTGAAAATTGCGACAGATACAAGATTTACCCCAGCTTCCCGCATTAACTTAGCATCCTGCAACCATACTTCTTCTGACCACTGCTCCGGGTTGTAATCCCCACCAAACGCTATATGTGGCATTACTTCTTGTATTGACTTTACCATCTGTATCCCTCACTCTCGAGTAAAATTTTACTTATTTATTTTACTTATATACTAAATGAATGCGCTAACATTTTCAACTGTTTGCCAAAAAAAATCTTATTAAATACGTATCGTATTATCGCCTTTTTTGTCGAGCAGTGTTGTTAAGTCTTAACCTCTTTGATTTCAAGTGAATATAAGAAGAACACTATTCACCTGAGCGATAGTGTTCTTCTTTTTCTATTAAAATACGTTTTGCAGGTTTGGAACAACTTGTTTTTTACGAGATACGACACCTTCAAGCTTTGCCGTTTTATTAACTAATGTTACATTAAAGGCTGCTGCAACCTTTTCTTCCGCTTCTCCGACTGCTAACACAACAGAGTCATTATTTAGAATATCTGTAATGACAAATACAAAGAGTTTAAGACCTTTCTCTGCCACTGTCTTCTCGATAACCGGTTCAATTTCAGAACGAAGTGCTAACACTTCCTCTACATCCACTGTGTTTACTTGCGCGATTTCGACTTTGTTGCCGTTCATATCAAATTCTTTTGCATCAATAGAGATTAACTCACTTGGTGACTTCTCACTCAGATCAGCCCCGGCTTTTAGCATTTCAAGTCCGTATTGTTCAGCGTCCACTCCGGCAATCTCAGCCAGTTCTTTTGCTGCTTGGATATCTTCCTCTGTACATGTCGGCGACTTGAATAATAATGAATCAGAAATAATAGCTGATAACATTAGTCCTGCTGTTTCTTTTTTGATTGTTATATTTTTCTCTTTATAGATCTTTTTTAATATTGTTGCAGTACAACCTACTGGTTCTGCACGATAATATAATGGATCTTTTGTTTCAAAATTTGCAATACGATGATGATCGATTACTTCTAATACTTGAACTCGATCAATGTCCTCAGCACTTTGCTGACGCTCATTATGGTCAACTAAAATAACCTGATCAACTTCATCCGAAACATTTTCCACCATCCTTGGGGCAGAAACATTAAAATGATCCAATGCATATTGTGTCTCATTATTCACTTCACCCAATCTAACTGCTTCCGCATCTTCTCCTAATGCTTGTTTTAACTCTGCATAAGCAACGGCTGAGCAGATTGTGTCAGTATCGGGATTTTTGTGCCCGAAAATTAAAGTTTGTGCCATTTTCATTACTCCTTTATTTACCAAGTATTTATATCCATTCCCAATTATACAGGAATTGATTTAAAAGAAAAATAGTTTACTTAATTTGACCATTACCATGTAACAAGTATTTAGTAGACGTTAAAGCTTCTAATCCCATTGGTCCTCTTGCATGAAGTTTTTGTGTACTTATACCAATTTCTGCCCCAAAACCGAATTCAAATCCATCTGTAAACCTTGTCGACGCATTATGATAAACAGCAGCCGCATCAACTCCATTCATAAATGTAACAACATTTGCTTCATCCTCTGAAATAATGGCTTCCGAATGGTTTGTGCCATAATGATTAATATGGTCAATTGATTCTTGTACAGTATTAACGGTTTTAACAGCAACAATTTTATCCAGGTACTCTGTTTCATAATCTTCTTCTGTTGCTTCGATGACATTAGCTCCTTTTGAAACCGTATAAGCATCTCCGTGAATTTCTACATCTGCGTCTTGTAATGCTGTAATTAGATCAGTTAAATGCGTTTCTGCCCAGTTTTTTTCTACTAATATAGTTTCAATGCTATTACAAACAGATGGGCGTTGAGTTTTTGCATTAATTGCTATTGCGATTGCCATGTCTTTTTTGGCTGTTTCATCAATAAATAAATGGCAATTTCCAGCACCTGTTTCTAATACAGGAACAGAAGCGTTAGCAACAACTGTATCGATCAGTTTCTTTCCGCCGCGAGGAATGAGTACATCAAGATATTGATTTAATTTAAACATTTCTGAAGCTGTCTCTCTGCTCGTATCTTCAATCAGTTGAACCGCATCATTCGGCAAGTCAGACTGTTTGAGTGCATCATGGATTACTTTTACTAATGCTGTGTTGGAAAAAATTGCCGATGAGCTTCCTCTTAGTAATACCGCAGTGCCTGTTTTTAAACAAAGACTTGCAGCATCGATCGTCACATTAGGTCGTGCTTCATAAATCATTCCTACTACTCCGATTGGAACCCTTGTTTTCTGAATTTGCAGCCCATTTGGACGTGACCATTCTTCTAAAATATCTCCAATAGGGTCAGCAAGTTCTGTTAGCTGTAATAATGCATCAGCCATATCGTTAATTCGCTGTTCATTAAGGACTAAGCGGTCGATCAATGACTCATGCAAACCATTTGCACGTCCTTTTTCAATATCCTTATTATTTTCTGTGATGATAAAATCTGTTTGTTCTTTTAAAGCTGCTGACAGTAATTTTAATGCTTCATTTTTCTGTTCTGTTGTCTTTGTTGCTAAATCTGTTGTTGTTGCTTTAACAAGTTGGGCTTTTTGTAATAAATCACTCATAATGATATGCCTCCTTCATTGTTAATACTAATTTATCGCGATGGATGACTTCAGGTTTAGCACCCATCGTTAATTCCATTGCGATTTGACTTGGTTCTCCTTTTGCTAAGATCATTTCATCTGATGAATAATTGACTTGCCCTTTAGCAATCACTTGGTCACCAAACATAATCTCTACAACTGCTCCTGCTTCAAATGATCCTTCTATCCACTTGATTCCAGCTGGAAGCAGGCTTTTCCCCTGGTGGATAACTGCTTCGCTAGCACCTTTATCCACATAAATTTTGCCAGCAATTTCGGAATGAAAGGCGATCCATTGTTTTTGTTTCCTGTAATTGCTTGTCAAGTGTTCACCAATATAGGTGCCATCCCCATTATTAGCAATAATCTGCATCAGTTTATCCTCACCCTTGCCTGTTCCGACAAATACACGGACACCTAAAGACAGTGCGGTTTTAGCAGCTAATATTTTCGATTTCATTCCACCTGTTCCAAATTTGGAACCTGATTCATGTTTCGTTTGTTGCAGAATTTGTTCAGTAATTGCTGTCAAATGATTATATTTTTTGGCGTCAGGGTCTGTTTTGGGGTTTTTATCATACAAACCATTGATATCTGTCAGCATAGCAAGAAAGTCTGCATGAACCAAACCACTCACAAGTGCTGACAGCATATCATTGTCCCCGAAAGTCAACTCTTCAATCGATACAGTATCATTTTCATTAATGATTGGCAGTATATCTCGTTTTAACAGTTCCGTTAATGTGGAGTATACATTGCCATATTGTTTTTCATTGCTAAAGTTATCTCTTGTAAGCAAAAGCTGGGCGATCGTCATATCATACTTTCTAAAAGCTTCTGTATATGCCTGAATCAGCATCCCTTGGCCAACTGCTGCTGCTGCCTGTTTGCCTGCCACTGTTACAGGTTTGGCTGGATAACCTAAATCACTGAATCCAGCCGATACCGCACCAGAAGAAATGAGAATAACTTCATAATTATTTTTTTTCAATTGTGCAATAGCCGCAGTATGTTCCTCAATTTTCTCAATGCTTAAGCCGCCATTTTTGTTTGTTAAGGAACTACTGCCTATTTTGACAACAATACGTTGTTTTGCCATTATACTCACGCCTTTATCTAACAAGTAAGATTTTTAAAAAATCGCATTCGCTCTTCTTTTGGCGAATGTGTTAGTTTTTCTTATACATAGAACTTCAAAATTTCTTCTACGGTGGCCTTAAACTTCCTTGCAGTAAGTTTATATTTTCTTAATGTCTAAAAAAAACTAAAGAAAAAGACTCTTTCGCCTTAAAATTAAGGACGAAAAGAGTCATTCCGCGGTACCACCTTTTATTGACAATATCTATTATATTGTCCACTTAACTCTTTAACGCAGAGTAACGTTTAAGTGTTATACTTAACTGTTCATAGAATAGGTTCATTAGTAAAGCGGGCTTACAGAATTTTTCAGCCGGGAATTCTGTTCTCTGCTGCCATTTAGCTAACTACTGGTTCTAATCTTTACATTTCATTATTCTATCACCATTATAGAAGATTTATTAAAATTTCTCAATCATTATTTTACTTTAACAGTCCAGCCAAAAGGATCTTCTACTGAACCAAATTGGATACCTGTTAATGTATCATATAAACGCTTGGAGACTTCACCAGTCTGTCCTTCAGTGATGATTAGTTTTTTATCTCCCCAAGCTAACTCACCGATTGGAGAGATGACCGCAGCTGTACCGGAACCAAATGCTTCTTCTAATTCTCCATTCCGATATGCTTCGTCAAGCTCTTCCATTGTAATGCGGCGCTCTGTAACTGGAAGATCCCAGTGTCTTAACAATTCAATAACAGAGTTTCTGGTAACCCCGTTAAGAATACTTCCATTTAACTCAGGTGTAATAATTTCTCCCTTAATCTTAAAGAAAACATTCATACTTCCCACTTCTTCAATGTATTTCTTCTCTAAACCATCAAGCCACAATACTTGAGCGTATCCTTCTTTTGATACAATTTCTTGTGCCTTTAAGCTTGACGCATAGTTACCTGCCGTTTTCGCTTCACCCGTACCACCTTTAACTGCACGTACATATTCATTCTCTACAGCAATCTTAACAGGATTGATACCAGATTCATAATATGCGCCGACTGGGGACAATATAACAATAAACTGGTACATACTTGAAGGATTTACACCAAGATAAGGTTCTGTTGCAATAATAAATGGTCGAATGTATAAAGAAGTACCCTCAGCGTCAGGTACCCATTCACTGTCAACATGAACAAGATGCTTAACCGCATTGATGGCAAACTCTTCATCAATTGCCGGAATGCAGAGCCTGTCATTAGAAAGATTTAAGCGTTCCATGTTTTTGTCTGGTCTGAATAATTGAATATGGCCTTCTTTTGTACGATATGCCTTTAGACCTTCAAAAACAGTTTGACCATAATGGAAGATCATTGCTGCCGGATCAAGAACGATTGGCTGATATGGTACAATTCTCGGGTTATGCCATCCCTTTGCTTCACTATAATCATAAATAAACATATGATCAGTAAAGTATTTACCGAATTTCAACTGATCAGATGCTGGCTTAGGTTTTGGATTTTCATTTTTTACTACGGTGATTGTATATTCTGACATTACAAAGACTCCTTAATAACAATATGTAATTCTCTTTATTACGAAATACCTAACATATATTTTATTACTAAAACAAACTAAAATACAACTATAAAATATTAAAATTTTCAAACAATTATCGGTAATTTGCTGATTATTGCCTAATAGCAGTTAATTTTATCCTAATTTATCAGAAAAAGGTGGAAATATGGAAAAGAAAATAACCAATCAGCTTTCAGAAAGATTTGAAGCAGCATTTAATCAAATTCATGATCAATTATGTCAATATGCGCGTGAAGTAAATAATCATGTTTCTTTTACCGAAGTTTTAGAAAAGGCTAAACCTCACCACAAAATTATAGAGGTCCATTACGAATTACTTAAACAATGCAATAAGCTCCGTAATGCAATGGTGCATCGAAAAATCAGGCAGGATTTTTATATCGCTGAACCTCATCAAGAAGTAGTCGAAGAATTAGAAAATATTGCAAAAACTTTAGCTAAAACACCCTTTGCCATTGATTTCGCTTCCAAACCTGTCGAATTTTTTGATGTTGAAACAGTAATGACAAAAGTTCTATCAGTCATTCAAACAAAAGGTTATTCCCAATTTCCCATTTATCGTGAACACAAGTGTATCGGCCTGTTGACTGAAGGAGCGATTGTTAAATGGTTTGCATCCAAACTAGATATGCATGCAAGTCTCTCCAGTCATATTGTTGCAGATATATTACCTTTTGAAACAGAATCCAGCATTGCTTTTATTCAAGAGAAAGCAACTATTTACGACGCACAAGCAATCTTTCATTTTTTTATGGAACAAGGCAAAAAATTAGAAGCAATTATCATTACAGAAACTGGTGAAGATAGCGATTTACCACTCGGTATCATTTCTTCATGGGACTTAATCCGATTAAAATTGCGAACTTATCCTATTTTAAATCACACATGATCAAGTTCCTTTCAAATTCGATGGATATATAAGACATTAGATGGTAAAATTAGAATGGTAACACCATTTTTTAGTAAAAGGAGCGTTGTTTAGGATGGTTATCCATTATATTCGTTTGCGTTAATTTGAAGGTGCATTAATTTTAACCAAGTTTATATTACAAATATTGGTTGAGTTTATTTGGTGTACCTTCTTTTATGAGGTGAAAATCAAATGAAACGAGGTATTACCATGCATAAAGATATAAATAGCGAGAACGGCGCAACATACCAACATAGCCAAAAAGAGCAAGTAACACTGCCACTAACGAATACCAGGGTATTGGAAATAGCTAAACAACATAATATAATTTTGAACAGAGAATCCTTTAGTATAAATGATTCAGGTCTCGACTTTCGTGTAATCTTTGCAAAAGATAGCGATGGGCAGCAATGGGTTTTACGACTACCGAGAAGACTCGATGTTATCCCGACAGCTCAAACAGAAAAAAAAATCCTTGATACTGTGGGAACAAGATTATCGATTCAAACACCAGATTGGGATATTTTCTCTAAAGAAATGATTGCCTATAAATTACTAAATGGAGTTCCAACTGGGATGATTGATTCTGAAGCGAAAGAGTATGTATGGAAAATTGACGAAAAGAATGTGCCTTCACTTTACCTTAAATCACTGGGAGAAGCTTTAGCAGAACTCCACAATATTGAGCAGAACGATGCCAAAAGAGCTGGTTTAACGGTGATAAAACCAGAAGAACTTAAACTTTTAATGAAGCGAAGAATGGAAAAAGTAAAATCAGTTTATGGGGTAAGCGATACTCTTTGGGAACGCTGGCAAAAATGGTTAGCCAATGATACTATTTGGCCAGAACAAACTGTTCTCATTCACGGCGACTTTCACCCAGGACATATTTTAATCAGTGAGGATGCTCGTGTAACTGGTATAATTGACTGGACAGAAGCCCGTGTTGATGATCCTTCCCATGATTTTGCAGCAATATATTTAACATTCGGTGAAAAAGTACTCGAGAAATTAATAGAGTATTATCGTTTAACCGGAGCTTATGTTTGGCCTTCTATGAAGGAACATATAATGGAGCTGACAGCAGCTTATCCCGTCAGTATTGCGGAATTCGCAATAAAATCAGGGATAAAAGAGTATGAGGAATATGCTAAGCATTCTTTAGGTGTGAATAGTTAATAAAAAAGCACAAAACAGTGTCCAACAGTAATACTGGACACTGATTTTTTTGCGCTTATCCCTCATAAAAACTGTTTAGAAGTACAGGAAATTTACATATTAACAACAGACGGCAAAGCAGTTTCCCCCATTAAATACTGATCAACTTGATACGCTACTTCTCTGCCCTCATTAATCGCCCAGACAATTAAACTCTGACCACGACGTGCATCTCCAGCAGCAAATACATGTTCCACATTTGTCTGGAAATCACCGTATTTTGCATTTACACGATTTCTTTGTGTTTTTACACTAAATGCTTGAAGTACTGGTTGTTCAGCACCTTCGAACCCGATTGCGATAAGAACAAGCTGTGCTGGCCATACTTTTTCTGTTCCAGGGATCTCCTCAAACACAAACATTCCGTTTTCATCACGAGTTTTCTTCATTTGTACAGTATGGAGCTCTTTTAATTTGCCTTTTTCATCCGTGACGAATTTTTTCGTTTGAATGCTGTATTCTCTAATATCTTCGCCAAATTTTTCTTTCGCTTCTTTATGCGCATATTCAAGGCTGAAAACATTTGGAAAAGCTGGCCACAAGTTATCACCAGACCGTTTGATCGGTAATTGCGGGTGCTTACCAAATTGAACAATGCTTTTCGCTCCTTGTCTTAGTGCAGTGGCAATACAATCAGCTCCTGTATCCCCTCCACCAATGACAATAACATCTTTACCTTCTGCATTTAATTCTTCTTCCACTTGGACACTTTCATCAAGAATAGACTTTGTAGCAATGGTTAAGTAATCCATTGCAAAACGTACACCTTCAGCATCTCTGCCTTCTAGCGGTAAGTCACGATGTTTTTGGGCACCTGTACAAAGAATCACAGAATCATAATCAGCTTTTATCTCTTCAGCAGAAATGTCTTTACCAACTTCTGTGTTCAGGATAAAGTCTACTCCCTCTTGTCTCAATAAATTCACACGTCGCTCCACTACATCTTTGTCTAATTTCATATTCGGAATACCGTATGTTAACAGACCGCCGGCACGATCAGCTCTTTCAAATACTGTTACAGAGTGTCCTGCTTGGTTTAACTGGTCTGCTGCAGCTAATCCAGCTGGCCCTGAACCAATGATGGCTACTTTTTTCCCTGTGCGGCGTTGTGGAATTCTTGGTGTAATCCAGCCATTTTCAAATCCTTTATCAATAATCTTCTGTTCGATATTTTTTATAGTTACGGCAGGGTCATTAATCGCAACAGTACATGATCCTTCACATGGCGCTGGACAAACACGACCGGTAAATTCAGGAAAGTTGTTTGTCTTCATTAATCTCGCTAAAGCTTCTTTCCATTTTCCACGGTAAACTAAATCATTCCATTCAGGAATCAGGTTGTAGACAGGGCAACCTGAAGTCGCCCCATCAATATCCATTCCAATATGACAGAATGGTGTACCACAATCCATACAACGTGCCCCTTGAGTTGTCGCTACTTTATCAGAGAAAGGAGCAGAATATTCCTTCCAATCATTGATTCTCTCCAAAGGCTGACGTTCATTGGAGGTTTGTCTTTCATATTCCATAAATCCAGTTGCTTTCCCCATTTACATCTGTCTCCTTTCTACTTTGTCACTACCTCTTCATTATTTAAAGACACAGTCATTTTGTTATCTTTTTTTGCATTAAATGCTTCATAGCGTGCCTCATCAGTCGATAAACCTTGACTTTCAAACCATTTGATCTGCTCAAGCATTAGTTTGTAATCAGTTGGTATAACTTTAACGAATTTTTTCACTTCATTATCCCAATTTTGCAAAGTGATTGCTGCCTTATTACTATTTGTATATTCAAAATGCTTAGTAATCAATGCTTTCACTTCGGCTATTTCTTCCGCATCTGTTAATGACTCAAATTGAACCAGTTCTTGATTAGTCAGTGACTTGAATTTCTCGACCTCATCTGGTTTTACATATGCAACACCGCCTGACATCCCTGCAGCAAAGTTTTTGCCGACATTACCTAAGATGACAACACGACCGCCTGTCATATACTCACAACCATGGTCCCCGACACCTTCTGTCACGATTCTCGCTCCAGAGTTGCGGACAGCAAATCGTTCGCCAGCATATCCGTTAATATATGCTTCACCACTTGTTGCCCCATAAAAAGAAACATTTCCTGCAATAACATTGTTACCTGCATCAATGGTTGATTTCTCAGAAGCACGAACGATGATCTTACCACCTGATAAACCTTTTCCGACATAATCATTCGCATCACCAGTTACAGTCATTTTCATCCCTTTTGGAATAAAGGCACCAAAACTTTGTCCTGCTGAACCAGTGAAATTCAATGTGATCGTATCTTCAGGCAGACCCTCTTCACCATACTTTTTCGAAATCTCACTACCTACGATCGTACCTGCTACACGATTCGTATTCTTGATTTTGTAAGAAGCTTCCACACGCTCTCCTGTTTCAATTGCTTTTGCTGCATCTGGCAGGATTGCTGTTAAATCAAGTGATTCCTCAATTTTATGATCCTGACTTGTACGATTGATTCTCTCCCCATCCACTTGGTAAAGCAATGTGGATAAATCTAAATGTTTTGCTTTCCAGTGTGCTTTTGCTCGACCAGTTACTTCTAAAACATCTGTACGGCCAACCATTTCATCGATTGTTCTAAATCCTAATTTTGCCATAATTTCTCGAACTTCCTGTGCCAGGAATTTCATATAATTGACAACATGGTCAGGATTTCCTGTAAACTTTTTGCGTAATTCAGGGTTTTGAGTTGCTACACCTACTGGACATGTATCGATATGACAAACCCGCATCATTACACAGCCGATAACAACTAGTGGAGCTGTGGCAAATCCATATTCTTCGGCGCCTAGTAATGCTGCCATAACCACATCTTTACCTGTCAGTAATTTCCCATCCGTTTCCAAAATCACACGGTCTCTCAGTCCATTTAACATTAATGTCTGGTGTGCTTCTGCCAAGCCTAATTCCCAAGGCAGACCTGCATGTTTAATACTTGTTTTAGGACTGGCACCAGTTCCGCCATCATAACCTACTACGGAAATAACATCAGCATTTCCTTTTGCTACACCTGCTGCAATTGTACCAACACCTGATTTAGCTACCAGTTTTACACTGACCCTTGCCTCACGATTGGCATTTTTTAAATCATGAATTAATTGTGCTAAATCCTCAATTGAATAAATATCATGGTGTGGTGGTGGTGAAATTAAATCTACACCTGGAGTCGAACCACGCACATCTGCTACCCATGGATAAACTTTGGTTGCTGGTAACTGGCCGCCTTCACCAGGTTTCGCACCTTGCGCCATTTTGATCTGCAATTCTTTCGCATTCACTAAATAATGACTTTTCGCTCCAAAACGCCCTGATGCCACTTGTTTGATAGCACTTGATCGTAAGTCACCATTCTCATCCACTTCAAAGCGTGCAGGGTCTTCCCCGCCTTCCCCGCTGTTACTTTTACCACCTAAACGGTTCATTGCAATCGCTAATGCTTCATGGGCTTCCTGGCTGATGGAACCGTAAGACATTGCCCCTGTTTTAAATCTTTTTACAATCGATTCTACTGATTCTACTTCCTCAATTGGAATGGATTTCTCTTGTTTAAAGTCAAACAGATTGCGTAAAAAGCCAATTCGTTCTTCATCAGCTGCTTGAGAGAACTTTTTGAACAAGTCATAATCTCCACGACGACATGCCCACTGTAATGTATGAATCGTTGTCGGGTTAAACGCATGATATTCTCCCGTTTTACGCCATTGGAAATCACTTCCTGACTCAAGTGACATTTCAATCGCTTCTTTATAGCCATCACGATGACGTTTCTCTGTTTCTTCCTGGATTACACTCAGATCGATCCCGTCAATTTGAGAAGCTGTTCCTGTAAAGTACTCTTCAATTACTTTTTTGCTGATGCCGACTGCTTCAAAAATTTGTGCCCCACGGTAACTTTGTACTGTAGAAATCCCTATTTTAGACATTACTTTGATAATACCTTCTGTAACGATCTCAATATAGCGAACTTGTGCTTGTGCCAAATTCATATCGAGTTCATTTGCTAAAATTTGCGTATAAAGCGTCTGATAAACAAGGTATGGATGTACTGCGTCAACACCATAGCCTAGCAGTGCAGCGAAGTGATGAACCTCTCTCGCTTCTCCGGATTGTGCGATAATACTTGCTTTTGTCCGGATCCCTTCACGGATTAAATATTGATGCAGTCCACTAACTGCCAGCAATGCAGGAATAGCAGGGTGATTTGGATCCATTGCTTTATCTGAAAGCACAATAATATTAGAGCCATCTTCAATCGCATTTTTCGCTTGACGGAACACATTATCTAATGCTTCTTGCATATTTCCTGTATAAACCGTATCAATTACAGCAGTATGAGCACCTTCTACTTTATTGCCAACTAATCGATCGATTTGAGTGTTTGATAGAATTGGAGAATCCAAACGAATCCGAATTGCTTTCGTCTTTTCCGGATGCAGCAAATCTCCTTCGCCACCCAGCCATGTTAGCATTGATGTCACAATCTGCTCACGATAGGCATCAATCGGTGGATTGGTTACTTGTGCAAATAATTGCTTGAAATAGTTAAATAAGCTTTGCGGGCGTTCCGATAATACAGCAAGCGGAGTGTCTGTTCCCATTGCTCCGATTGGATCTTTGCCGCCTTTTACTAATGGCACTAGATATTTTTCAATATCTTCTGTTGTATATCCAAAGGCTTTTTGCTTTTGCAATAATTGTGCATCAATATAATCATCCTCTTCCGCCTCAAGATCAAGAGGAACAATTTGTTCGTCAAGCCATTCTTCATATGGCTCCGCACTCGCAATCTCTTCTTTAATTTCTTTATCTGAAATAATACGTCCTTCTTCAATATCGATTAATAACATTTTCCCAGGACTCAAACGTTCTTTTAATAAAACATTTTCTTCCTCGTAATCTATTACACCAACTTCAGAAGAGTAAATAATATAATCATCTTTTGTCACATAATAACGGGCTGGACGTAAACCGTTACGATCTAAAATCGCACCAATTTGCTTACCATTTGTAAAAGTAATCGATGTTGGTCCATCCCACGGTTCCATCATCATACTATGATATTGATAGAAAGCGCGTTTCTTTGCATCCATGTGCGGGTTTTTCTCCCATGGTTCCGGAATTAGCATCATTGCCGCATGTGCTGGTTTTCTGCCTGCAAGTGTAAAGAATTCCAAAGCATTATCCAATGTGGCAGAGTCACTTCCACCGCCATTTATGATTGGTAAAATCTTTTCTAGATCCTCCCCAAATGCGTCGGAAACAAATTGCTTCTCTCTCGCTCGCATCCAGTTGATATTTCCTAGGATTGTATTAATCTCTCCATTATGAATTAAATAACGGTTAGGGTGTGCTCTTTCCCATGATGGGAAGGTATTTGTACTGAAACGTGAGTGTACTAAAGAAAAAGCAGAAACAAAATCTTCATCTTGCAAATCTAGATAGAATTTATATACCTGGTCTGATGTTAACAGGCCTTTATATACAATGGTACGGCTAGAGAAACTTGGGAAGTAAAAACGAATGCCTTGTTCTTTTGCCCAATTTTCCGCCTGTTTGCGAATCACATATAACTTACGTTCAAACGCTAAATCATCTTTAAGATCATCTGATTTTGCGATAAATACCTGGCGAATATTCGGTAATGTATCAATTGCCCCTTTACCAATCGGCACGGCGTTAACAGGAACATCTCTCCATCCTATTAGCTGTTGGCCTTCTTGAGTGATTAATTGATTAATTTTGTTGATCGCATTTTCTTGTTCTTGTTCATTTTGTGATAAAAATAACATCCCAACGCCATAGTCCCCGACAGCTGGCAGTTGAAAGTCTTTACATTCTCTTCTAAAATATTTATCAGGGATCTGTACCATTAACCCAGATCCATCTCCTGTGAGCGGGTCACTGCCCTGACCGCCGCGATGTTCTAATTTACATAACATGTCTAATCCTTTTGTAACGATGTCATGTGTCTGTTTACCTTTCATATGCGCATATAAGCCAATACCGCAAGCATCATGTTCAAAACTCGGATCATATAAACCTTGGGCATTGGGCAAATCTCTATATGTCATATATTGTCGCCCCCATTCGTTCAATACTATTTAAGGTGTGTAATTCTATTGTAAGTTTTCTTATTGATCTAAACAATATATAATAAGTATTATATTGTTCTATTTTTGATATATATTAGGTGGTGGAGTTATGGAATTACGTCAATTACGCTATTTTGTAGAGGTAGCAGAGCGTGAACATGTGTCAGATGCAGCAGCTGAATTGCATGTGGCACAGTCTGCAATCAGCCGACAAATAGCAAATTTAGAAGCAGAATTAGGAGTGGAATTATTTGAGAGGGAAGGTCGAAATGTGAGGCTGACACATATCGGAAAGATTTTCTTGACTCATACCAAGACAGCATTAAAAGCAATCGATCATGCCAAAAAACAAATAGATGAGTATATCGATCCAGAACGCGGCTCGATCAAAATCGGTTTTCCAACAAGTTTAGCCAGTAATTTACTTCCGACCGTTATTTCGGAATTTAAAAAGAAACATCCGAAAATCGGATTTCAATTAAGACAAGGATCATATAATTTCCTGATTGAATCGGTAGAAAATCGAGAAATTGATGTCGCCTTTTTAGGTCCTGTACCAACAGAGCACCCCGACATCATTGGAGATATTTTATTTACGGAAAGTTTCTATGCACTTGTTCCGAACTCTCATCCCTTAGCGGAACAAAGTGTTGTAAATTTACGGGATTTGCATAATGAAGATTTTGTCTTATTCCCGGAAGGTTATGTACTTCACCAGTTAGTCATTTATGGGTGTAAACAGTCTGGATTCACACCAAAAGTATCTTCACAAGGGGAGGATTTAGATGCGATTAAAGGGTTAGTGGCAGCAGGAATTGGTATCACTTTACTTCCAGAGAGTGCGTTCAATGATCTGAATCCATATTACAGTGCTAAAGTGGCAATTCAGAATCCGGAATTAAAACGGACTGTCGGGATTATTATTCCAAAGAACCGGAAACTGGCACCGTCTGAGCAAGTATTCTATGAGTTTATTAAAGAATTTTTCTCGATCCTGCAGAGGTTTCAATAATCAATTGGCAAGTTAGTTAATTTATAGTGATACCAATTCGAGATACCTATGTCTAATATTTTGTATGTTGATACTCATACCGTAAATAAACTTCGCTGTTCTTAAAGGAGTCTGCATTTATTTACTACTGTCTGGTTTTTGATAATATCACAGTAACCTTATGCGATCATCTTCTGTATAAATGAATATATTTACCTTTAGATTAGCTTAATTTTTTCTTAATGCAAAAACCCAAGCATAAGCAAGGTCAGTTGTTTACGCTTGGGTTCATTCTGTTTTTTTAAGAAAATGGGCGTCACGCTAATTGTCTGTTCAGCTTTTTCAGCCAGCGATCTGTGTTATGGAACTCTAATTCATCTCGTAAATAACGGACAATTTGAATATGATCATTTTTCCAGATGGCTGTATCAACCGAAAAGTCTAATGGCACGTCTGTTAAAATCTCAGCAAGTTTACGCGAAATTGCTAAGTCTTCTTTATATTGTTCCAGCTTATTTTGCATTCCCTTTGTTAGTGATGCTTTTTCTTCTAACAAACGATCGATGGTTTCATACTCTTTTAATAACTTGATAGCAGTTTTCTCGCCAACACCTTTTACACCTGGATAATTATCAGCACTATCTCCCATCAAGCCTTTTAAATCAATAATCTGTCTTGGAAAAAGCTGTTTCTTTTCATAAAAATTGTCGCTTGAAAACACTTCATAGTTTCCTGTTCCCTTTTTCATAATAGCCACTTGTATATTATCATCGACTAATTGCAAAATATCCTGATCACCTGTAACAATGGTCACTTCAAACTGATTTTGCAACTGCTTGGCTAAAGTACCAATACAATCGTCAGCCTCATAGCCGACTATACCTACATTTGGTACTTGAAAAGCTTCCACCATCTCTTTGGCTAAATCGAATTGAGGAATCAATTCCTCTGGCGGGGCACCCCGATTTGCCTTATATCCTTCATACATCTCATTACGAAATGTTTTACTTCCCATATCCCAGCAGCAGATCACATGAGAAGGATCAAACGTATGAATCGCATCTGTGAAGTAATTCAGAAAGCCGAATAAGCCATTACGTGGCACACCTTTGCTATTTAACATAAAATTACCGGTAAACGATGTGGCAAAAAATCCGCGGAATAATAATGCCATTCCATCTACAATTAATAATCTATTACTTTTCATTTTTTCACCTTCCTAATCTATCTATTTTACATCATAACATATTCAAGGTATATTTATGGAGGAAAGTGCAGAAAAGAGGGATACAACTTATGGGAAAACTAGAAAAAGCCACATTTGCTGGCGGATGCTTCTGGTGCATGGTAAAGCCTTTTGACAAGTGGGATGGAGTAGAAAGTGTCATCTCAGGCTATACAGGTGGACAGCTGGAAGATCCAACATATGAGCAAGTAAAAACTGGAACGACAGGTCACTTTGAAGCTGTCCAAATAACTTATGATCCAGAGAAAATATCTTATCAACTAATCCTGGATTTGTATTGGCCACAGATAGATCCGACCGATAATGGCGGGCAATTTCATGATCGCGGACCCCAATATCGGACAGCAATTTTCTATCATAATGACGAACAACATCAAATAGCAATTGATTCAAAAGAAGCATTAAAAAGTTCTAATCGATTCCATAAAGAGATTGTTACAGAGATATTACCAGCAGACACTTTTTACCCGGCCGAAGACTATCACCAGGATTTTTACAAAAAGAATGCAACAGAATATAAAGAGGATCGCAAGAAGTCCGGCAGGGATGAATTTATCGATCAAAACTGGAGCTAACTTTCGAATTATTTATTCGAAAGTTTTTTCCCAGCTTGTTATGATGTCGATAATTTCATATAGGTCATCAATTTTATATTCCGTGTTTACTTCTCCCCAATAATCATCCCGTTTCCATATACCTCTCATTCCAACACCTTGAGCTGCTTTTATATCATTTTCAGGATGATCACCAATAAAGACACTGTCGATTGGAGAAACCTGGCACCTATCTAATGCTAACTGAAAAATCTCCGGCTCTGGTTTTTTTATGCCAACTTCTTCAGATATAATAATTTGATCGAAATAATGAGCTATTTTGAGTGCGTGAATGTTTCGTTTCTGAAACAACGTTCTGCCATTGGAGATTATTCCTAATTTCAACTGCATACTTTTTAATACTTCAAGCGTTTCCATCAAATTGGGGAATGGGCAACAGCTGGATTGAAACCGCTCCATATAATCTTCTAGCAGTTCTCCCCATGTTATTTTATTAATCTGCCATTCGTCTACCAACCGCTGATAAACTTTATCTTTCCATACAACCTCTCTGATCCAATTCGATAAATCTGCTGCAATAGAGCTGCTTAGGAACATGGTGCAACTCTTCGATAAATCTTTCATACTGTGTATTTATAAAACTTTGAACAGATGTATCACGGTCCAATAAAGTACCATCAAAATCAAATAAAACAGCTTTAATCATAGCTATCCTCCCCTTCAATAATGAAGCAAAAAAATGATTCCATCCTCGTCATAGAATGAAATCATCTCTGCTGCGAATTTACCATTTCGTTATTTCTTGCCTGTCACCTTTATTGTTCCCTTTTTTTGCAAAACGATTGGATAGTTCCTGTTTCACATCATCCAATGATACGCCTTGATTTGCCAACATTACAATTGTATGATAAAGCAAATCACTTACTTCTTTTGTTAATTCCTCATTATCATTATTCTTCGCAGCTATCACTACTTCTCCAGCCTCTTCAATCACTTTCTTGCCGATTTTATCTACACCTTTATCATATAAATAGTTCGTATAGGAGCCTTCGACACCTTCTGTTTTACGCTCTTCTACTTCTTCAGCCAAGTGCTCAATTATAGAAGCATCAAAATTACAGTCTTTTTCAGCCACACGATTGAAGAAACAGGACACCTCACCAGTATGACAAGCAGGCCCTGCAGGAACCACTTGAATAAGCAATGTATCCTGATCACAATCAAGATCAATTGACTGCACTTCCTGTGTATTACCGGATGTCGCCCCTTTGTTCCATAATTCATCACGAGATCTGGAATAAAACCATGTTTGTTTTGTTTCCAATGTTTTTTGATAAGCTTCTTCATTCATATATGCAAGCATCAGCACATCTTTTGTATAATAATCTGTTATAATTGCCGGAATAAGACCCTTTGAAAAGTCAGGCTTCACGTATATTCACTCCTTGTTGTTTACAAACATCCTTTACCTCTTTGACAGTAAATGTATTCTCATGGAAAATCGAGGCAGCTAAACCCGCTGATACATCTGTCTCTTTAAACACTTCCGGAAAATGCTCCGGTTTGCCGACACCTCCAGAAGCAATCACCGGTATTCTTACTGCATCCACCACAGTTTTCGTTAAAGCAATATCAAAACCGTTTTTGACACCATCTGTATCAACACTTGTCAATAAAATTTCGCCAGCACCTCTGGCTTCTGCTTCTTTTGCCCACTCTATCGCATCAATACCTGTATCTTTACTGCCACCATGTGTCATCACATGCCATTTGTCGCCAACACGCTTCGCATCTATGGCAACAACTGTACATTGAGCACCAAATCGTTGCGATGATTCTGTAATGAGCTGAGGATTAACAACTGCAGCTGAGTTCATTCCTACTTTATCTGCCCCTGCCTTCAGTAAACGATTTACATCCTCAATCGACCGAACACCACCGCCAACAGTAAATGGTACAAAAACCTGTTCAGCCGTTTGACGGACAATATCGACCATTGTCTGCCGCCCTTCATTTGTAGCAGATATATCGAGAAATATAATTTCATCTGCACCGGCTTTGGAATAACTTGATGCCATCTCTACAGGGTCGCCTAAATCACGTAACCCTATGAAATTAGTACCTTTTACTACTTTCCCTTCTTTTACATCCAAACATGGGATGATTCGTTTTGCAATCATTCGACATGCCCCCCAATTGAAGCTGTTTGTTCTAAAAAGGCTTTTAGCAACCCTATTCCAACTTCCCCGCTCTTCTCTGGGTGAAATTGCATGCCATATACATGCCCTTTTTGTACAATGGCAGGAATGGTTGTACCATAGTCTGCAGTCGCTACAAGATATTTCTGTTCTGTTTTGGCTTGGAACGAGTGAACAAAGTAAACATGTTTATCCTGGAAGTCTGCAAATGGTACATTGTTATTTTCAATATTCAATTGATTCCAGCCGATATGTGGCAGGATATATTCTGTTTCCATCACATTTACTTCCCCGGGAATAAAACCTAATCCGTCAGAAATGCCATTCTCAAAACCTTTTTCAAACAATAATTGCATGCCTAGACAGATGCCGATAAATGGTTTTTTAGCAGCCAATTCCTTCAATGGTTCTAACAAACCGCGTTGGTTGATCTCATCCATTGCTGCTTTAAATGACCCAACACCTGGTAATATAATATGTGTTGCCTGTTCCAATCTGGCGAAAGAATCGGTAATCTCCACTTCATAGCCGAGATTCTTAAAAGCGGTTTTAACACTCGCTACGTTTCCCATACCATAATCAACAATAGCGATCATTCGATTAGCCCCTTTGTTGAATTAACCCCTTTGATCTCAGGGTTAACCGTAATAGCTTGTGCTAAAGATCGACCTAATGCTTTAAAAATTGCTTCAATTTTGTGATGGGTATTATCCCCATACAATACTTTTGCATGTAAAGTAATGCCTGCCTGAAAAGCAAATGCCTGCAGAAATTCCTGTACCAGTTCTGTATCAAAATTACCTAATTTCGGGTTAGTTAGAGATGCATCGAAAACAAGGAAAGGTCTTCCACTTATATCCAGCGCCACAAATCCAAGTGACTCATCCATCGGTACATAAGCACTGCCATAGCGATTTATTGATTTTTTATCACCTAAAGCTTCTTTGATTAATTGTCCTAAAACAATTCCAACATCTTCTACAGTATGATGACTGTCAATATGCAGGTCACCATCTGCCTTTACTTCTAAACCGATGCGGCCGTGACGAGCAAACAGTTCTAACATATGATCAAAGAAACCGACACCTGTATTGATAGTAACAGTTGTTGGATCATCTAAATTTACTGCTACATTAATTTTTGTTTCAAATGTGGATCTGCTTTTACTTGCTGTTCTCATTGTTTTCCCTCCAAACGCTTGGCAACTGCTCTTCCATGCCCTGCTAATTCTTCCTGGTTCGCCAAATTAATTACATGTTCACTTGCTTCTTTTAGTGCATCTTCTGAGTAATATAAGAAAGTTGTTTTCTTAACAAAGTCATCAACAGATAACCCTGATGAAAAACGAGCGGTCCCTGATGTTGGCAAAACATGGTTAGGGCCAGCGTAATAGTCGCCTAATGCTTCTGGTGTATAGTGACCTAAGAATATTGAACCAGCATGTTTTACTTTTGGCAGATAGGTTAATGGATCATTGACTTGGATTTCCAAATGCTCAGGAGCCAGTTTATTTGCGATAACAAATGCTGCGTCAACCGAATCAACCAGAACACTAGCACCTTTCTGCTGAAGAGCGGCACAGGCAATCGATTGTCTAGGCAACGAATCACATTGCTTTACCAACTCCTCTTCTACTTGTTTAATAAGAGCAGAAGATGTACTGATTAAAAATGCCCGTGCATTTGTATCATGTTCTGCCTGCGCAATTAAGTCTGCTGCAACATAAACAGGATTTGCACTGTTATCGGCAATAATCGCTACTTCACTTGGACCTGCAATCATATCAATTCCTACATCCCCATAAACTAACTGTTTTGCTGCAGCAACATAGGCATTTCCTGGACCGACAATTTTATCAACAGCAGTAATCGATTCTGTACCATATGCTAATGCGGCAATTGCCTGCACACCGCCAACTCGGTAAATTTTATCAACACCAGCAATATCTGCAGCTACTGCTAAAATCGGGGCAATTTCTTCTCCATTTTTCACAGGAGTTACCATGACCACTTCTTCTACACCAGCAAGGACTGCCG
This sequence comes from Gracilibacillus oryzae, assembly GCF_009498735.1. Taxonomy (GTDB): domain Bacteria; phylum Bacillota; class Bacilli; order Bacillales; family Amphibacillaceae; genus Gracilibacillus; species Gracilibacillus oryzae. The sequence continues at coordinate 306,715 of NZ_ML762425.1, read as the reverse complement.
GAATTGCGTTCATTAATACCGAAGAAGGGTAACAAGCTGTTCCACCAGGTACGTAAATTCCTGCTCTGTCAATTGGTCGATAAAGCTGGCCGGAAATAATATCTCCCTCAACTTGCATCATTCTTGAATTATTTAATTGTTTTTCATGAAAAGAACGAATGTTTTCTGCTGCTTTTTGTAAAGATGTAATAATTTTTTTGTCCAATAATTCCCAAGCACGCTTTCTTTCCTCATCTGTTACAAGAAAAGTTTCCGGTGCTTCTCCATCAAACTTTTCAATATATTTTCGTACTGCCTGATCACCATGATTTCGTACTTCATTTATAATCTCATTTGCTGCCTGAAGAAATTGTTGATTGTCTTCTTTCTTTTTCGCACCAGGGACTGCTTCTTTTAAAAATTCTTCTGCAGAAAGGTTTCTGATCATCTTTGTTTCGCTCCTTCCTTAAAACGTTCAATTACTGGTACCAACTGATCTCTTTTGACTTTTAATGAGGAACGGTTGGCTATAAGTCGTGCGCTAAATGATAAAAATTCATCCTGGATGACAAGTCCATTTTCCTTTAATGTTGTTCCTGTTTCCACAATATCAACGATCGCGTCAGCTAATCCTAGTATTGGCGCTAATTCAACTGAACCTTCCAAACGGATAATATCTACTGACTCCCCTTTTTCACGGAAATAGTCTTTGGTAATATTGGTAAAGGTACTGGCAATGCGATTTTTACGGTCAGGCCAGCTATAATCTGCTTTCGTTGCTAACGCCATGCGGCACTGACCAAATGGCAATGGAAACAAATTATAAACATCCGGTTTATGTTCGATTAGTGTATCCCCGCCAACGACGCCAAGGTCTGCAATCCCATTTTCTACATATGTGGTAACATCTACCCCTTTAGCGAAAAAGAAGGAAAATTGTTCTGTTTCAATTTGCAGCTTTCTCCCTTTATCAAGTAATGGTTCTGCTTCAAAGTCCAGGTACTGGAAAAATTGCAAAAACTGTTTTTCTAAACGACCTTTTGTGAGAGCAATGACTGGTTTCATCTTTTGACCACCTTATACTGATTGTTATCAAGAATAACTGTATAGATTGCGCTGTAGATTGCTTCATTGTGTACATGATATTGGATATCCACAATATCTTCTGGTAAATCTTCACGATATTTTTCTGCTATGCTGTGTGTTTCTGGTGTGGCAATTATACACGCCTTTGTCAGGGAATCTTTTGTTTCCATATGCAAAGCTAATTGATCAACATCAAATGCTAAACCAACTGCTGAAGTTTCTTGCTCAAATTGTTTATATAATCGGTCATACCGGCCGCCAGAGAAACAGGTAGATCCATCCGTTGTAACAAAACCTCTGAACATAATGCCATCATAATATGGCAAGTTCTTGACACGGCCTAAATCAACAATCACTTCCGACACGCCCGTTGCTTCCAGCAGATTAATGAGCTGACGGATGTGCTGCAGAATAGCAAGAAGCTCAGGCTGGTTTGCCCATACATGTTCATAGTGTGTAATCACATCACTACCACCATAGGCATCAATTAACTGGACTAAAGCATCTTTTATTTCTTCCGGGTAATTGCTTAAAAGTTCCTCCACTAAATCCATCCGCTTATCATGCATCGCCATTCTTAATGCTTCTTCTTCCTTTAAATCAAGCTTTAATGGCTTAATTATCTGTTCAAAAATTGCCGTATGACCTAATTCGATCACATACTCTTCCAGCCCGATTTCTTTTAAGTATTGGATGGCTGTCAGAAGACATTCACTTTCTCCAAGAAAAGGATCTGCATGAACAATTTCAATCCCTGCCTGACGATTTTCTGTTCCATCCTTATCCATACGGAAGACAGATCCTTGGTACGACCACTTCTGAAATGACTGATGTTGCTTCGCTATTGCTCTGGCGACAGCAGCAGTCCAGTCTGGTCGTAAAACTTCAATCTCGCCTTCTGAATTAAACCATTTCAGCATGCTTTGCAAGTCCATTCCCGCAATTTCATTGGTAAATGTATGCGCATATTCTACCACTGGTGTGGAAATTGCTTTAAAATTCCGTTTCTCGGATACTTTGCGAAATATTTCTGATGCTTTTAACCTGTTGGCTATCTGTACACCTGTTTCATCTTGACTTCCTGCTGGTAAGAACATCTTCATCACATCCTACATCACTTTATTAATTTACCACTCTACTGTGGTAAAGCGTTTATTTGTAACTAACCTTATCATACTTTTTTGACTATTGTCAATATTTCCTTTGCATTTCTATTAAAACAGATTATGATAGTAACAGTAATCAAGAAAGGAGAAAAAAACTATGATTTATATTGGAGATTATCATGTACATACAAACTATTGCCCTCATGGTTCCAACGATCAAATCGAGACATATATCGATAAAGCCCTGTCGCTTGGATTGAAAGAAATCAGTTTTACAGAACATGCGCCGCTTCCTGAGAATTTCATTGATCCAACTCCGGAAAAGGATAGTGCCATGAGTCGAGATGATTTAACTGAATATACAGAAATCATTCAAAAATTAAAAGAAAAATATCAAAAAAAAATAAAGATCAATCTAGGATTTGAGCTAGACTATATTGAAGGATTTGACCATGAGATAACTCATTTCCTTGAAGAAAATGGCTCCATAATTGATGATGCTATACTCTCTGTCCATATGTTAAAAAATCCGGAAAATCAATATGTATGTTTGGATTTCAGCGCAGATATGTTTGCTGAGATTATTACACAGTTTGGCTCAGTAGACAAAGTATATGAGAAATATTATCAAACGTTAAATATGGCAATCCGTGCTGACTTAGGAAAATATAAGCCAAAACGAATTGGCCATATTACTTTGATAGAAAAATTCAGCAAGAGATATCCACCAAAAAACAATTATAGCAATACAATTGAACATCTATTAGAGAATATCAGCAGAACAAATTTAAGCCTTGATATTAATACTGCTGGCCTATTTAAGGAACACTGCCAACAAATTTATCCTGACAAATCTATTATTCAAAAAGCTTTTCTAAAAGGCATCCCATTAATCCCAGGATCAGACAGTCATACAGCCAATCACCTAACAAAGGGTTTTCATCAATTGCCAGAGAACGTAAAGTTTGCCAGGCCTGTTTGATCAAACAAACAACTAGTCATCAGGCTAGTTGTTTGTTTATTCTTTCTATTAAATCGTCCAATTCGATTAATTGATCTTTATTTTCTAAGTTTTCTGTGAGTCCTTTTCTGATATTTTCAATATAAGATATTACTTCCTGGTTAAATCCATCCCAGTAATTAAGATCATCTTCTATCCATTGTTCATGATAATAATTCTTTAACTCTTGCTCGATTACTATCATATGCTTTTCTAGTTCTTCTATATAAAAATCTCTGACCATCTTCTCCAATTGATCTCTGCCATCTTGAGCAAAAAAGGATGCGGTATCTTTATAATTTTTCACTGCTGTGTTAAGCAGCACTTTATTTTGCTTTATTCCTGCATTGGTTTCCGGTGATGTCAGCTTCAAGTCTTCCAATTCTGATAATGAAAAGAGTTGATCGATTTGTTGCAATTGGTCATTTACTTCTTTTCGAAATTGTTGCCACTCAGCTTTCCATAATGTCTCTATCCTAATAAAGATCGCTTCAAGTTCAAATTCCAAACGTTCATTTATTTGTTTATGGAGTTTCACAAGGACAGCCTCTAATTCTGTTTTTCCTTTCTTACCATTGTTTTGGATTGCACCAGGATTCACATACGTACGGAATAAATCAGTAAATTGGATGGAAAAACGCTGCACAATATAGAAACACTGTTTGTTTACTAATTGCAATATTCCTTTAATGTGTGACTCACCATTTCTATTTTGAATAACTTGCTCCATTTTTTGCTTATTACTATTTACTTCATGTAGTAAGCTGTCTCGCTGAGATTGGTCGCTGCGTGCAATTTCCAGCCATTTTCTGACTAATGCATGAATTCTGCTGATATCAGTGTAAATTGCCTGCATACTCAGCTGCGTAAGTTCTTCCTTTATAAAAGAGTAGAATGATTGTTCAAAAGACTCGAAACCTGACAGTGCAGGTGACTTTGATTTCTGCTTTTCTTCTATTGCCATTTTACTTGAAACAGGGAACATTCTTGGATCATGGATATCAAAAGCTTGTAACTGCATTTTTACATATTCAGTTACCATCTCTACTTCTGCATCATTTTTTGCTAAATCTACTGCATTCACAATGAAAAACATTTTATCTAATTGAAACGCATCTTTTACATTCCCTAACTTTTCAAGAAAAGTTTTATCAGGTTTCGAGAATGGATGATTATAATAAGTTACAAATAAAACAGCATCAGCATTTTTTATATATGAAAATGATAATTCCGTATGTCTTGCATTTACAGAGTCTGCACCAGGGGTATCAACTAGTGTAATATTCTGTTTTGTTAATGCACAATGATAGAATAATTCCATCTCCTTAACAAAACAGGCAATCTGTTCATCTTGAATATATGATCTGAATTGGTTCATACCTATTTTGTAGGTTGTACCAATATATTCCTCCATCATTGAATACCCGTTTATAAGTGCAGTTAAAAATGACTTATGCTGATCAGCGATCGCCAGTTTGTTAATATTTGTTCTCTTTAACCATGACACAGCATCTTTTAATTTTGTGAAGCTTTGGTCTTCTATTATGGCGCGAAAATCATCCATCAGCTCTTTTTCCTGTTTGATGACAACCTTTATCTCTTCATGTTGATATTGGTTGGTTGGCGGGCTGATTTTGTTAATAGCAGCCGTTGTAGGATTTGGCGATACAGGTAAAACAGCCTCACCGATTAATGCATGGGCAAAGGAAGATTTACCAGCACTAAATGCACCAAATAATGCAATCGTGAACTTTCTTTTTTTCAATCTGCTGAGTTTGTTTTTGATATCTTGCTGAAAATGTTGTAATGATGGCAGTGTATCCAGTGATTTTATAATTTGTTCAGAATGTTTATATGTCTCTTCAATTGAAAAACGTTTGCCTTCTTTACTTGTATCAGCTTCTTTTTTTGCTGTTTCTGTTACTTCCATTTTCTGTTGCCAGCCGTCTAAAGTGCTCAGTTTCATTTGCTGCAGCTGATTTAGTTTATTAATCAATTGATCTTTTGAATCAGAAGTAGCTGACTCATCTGTGAAAATACTTTCTAATTGCTCTTTATGCACTATAAATGCTTGCTTTTGATCTTTTATTTGTTGCATTAGATCATTATATTTCTCATAACTTTCTAGACTTTGCTCAACTTCCTTTATTTTGTTCTCTAACGTTTGATATACTTTCGAATTAATATTCTGCCATTCGTCTTTGTAATACAAACGAAAGATTTTTTTGACATTATTAGCGACAAGATCTGTGTAAATCAATACATAATCACCAGTTACTTTTACGTTATCATTCATTAATTGGATAATATTTTCATTAGGAAAACGATGACGGAATACATTATCTTCGAAATGTATCGAACCAAATTGTTGAACAAATTCTGTTAATTTATCTCTTAGCTTCCATTCAAGACTTACCTCTACTTGCTTATGTAAAGCTTGATAAAAGTTATCTAAACGCCGCTTTCGCTCCTCTTCGGTCTTCTGTTTAGATTTAAAGAAACCTGCTTTAAATCCAGGAGCATATGCTTCTAACATTTCCCTTGCCATTTCCCGAAGTTCGTACGGCATAAGCTGTGCATTTTTTAACGTTTGATCTAATAAGTTTTGATAGGTTGCTGAAATTTCATTTTTTTGTTGTTCTAGTGCTTTTTTCTTCTGTTTTAAATCATCAAAATTAATAGAATGGTCGATATTGATCTGACTAAGCTGTTCTTCCAGGGTATGTATAGTTTGATTCGTATTTTCATGTTTATCTTCAATGGACTGATCAACAATTTTCCATATACTGTGATAAATAGTTTCCTCGATTATTGACTCATTATCTAATTCCATCTGATTTCTTACTGCTTCCTTAACTGTTAACCATTGATTGATAGCAGGATCACTATTTCCTGCGAGTGATGTATAATATACTGCTTGTGGAGTAATGCCCCACTGGTCGAATACTTTTCTTAGACTTTGCTTAAATGCGTCGAATGTAATCTCTTTCTCATTATGTTTATCTATTTGATTAATGATTACAATGTAAGGTTTGTTCATTGCTTCAAGCTTTTTAAGAAAAGATGCGTTTACTTCTGACTGTACATGATTATAATCAATCACATAGAAGAGAAGGTCAACAACATGCAATGCAGACTCTGTCATTAATCTGTCTGCATCATCTGCAGCGTCAATACCGGGAGTGTCCATTAAGGTTATCCCTTTACCTAATTTCTCTATTTCTTTAAAAATTTCTACTTTTTTTATTTCTTCACCGTCCCGACATAATGCATGAACTTCATCGAGTGGTGTGTTTCCAGCTAATTTAATCGGCTCATTTTTCTTGAAGTGTATTATATACTCTTCTGGACCGTTTTTTATTTCCACAATATTAGCACTTGTAGGTATAGGACTTTGCGGTAACAATGGCTGGTTTAACAACTGATTTAATAACGTTGATTTCCCTGCTGAAAAGTGGCCGCAAAAGCATATATGCTGCATTTTTTCTTGCTTCTTTCTAAAAAAATCAAAGACCTTTTGCTGGCGGTCCCATTCCTCAAAACTTCCCAGTAAATAATGTAACCCAGCGATTTGTTCAGTAGAAACCGCTTTTAAAGTAGTTGTCTGCATGCTTAAAAACTCCTTCAAGCTTGATCTAATTACCTATTATACTAATTTATATAAATAAACTCCACCTTTTTTCTTATAAGTGCGTGTTCAAAAATGAAAAAGAGCCGAACATTTAAAAATGTCCGGCTTGATGATTAATCGTTTTCTAAACTGAATGGTTTTTGCAATGATGGTTTAAGCCAAATATTCTCTACTTCGCCTTCTGATTCTGTGTCTATCACAAATGATCCATTACTGTACCTTTCACTTATTGGTAATTCAAAAGTTGATAGTGCTGCTATTTTTTCTTGCGAAGTACGGGTCAGTACTTGGTCTGTTTCATTTACTTTTTCAAAGCCAACTATCCGGTGAGGCTTTGATTTTAATTCACGTAACATGACAGCACCTTTCTTTGCTCTTGCTGATTTCTCAAACTGATCAAGCGACATTCGTTTACAAGCGCCTCTTTGAGTCATAATAAACAGATATTCCATCGGCATTAATTCATTGAATGCAAGGCCATTAATGACAAACTCGTCTTGTTTAAGCTGAATAGCTTTAACCCCAGCAGCTCGCTGCCCGATTAATGCCACCTCATTTTCTTCGAACCACAAACCATAGCCTTTGTTTGTTGCAATAAAGATATTGGCATTTCCATCAGTCAAATAAACATTTAAAAGCTTGTCATCCTTCTTTAAATTGAGCGCAATTAACGGTCTCGAAAAACGGGCAGAAGTGTACAGATCTAGCGCGCTTCTTTTAATCATTCCATTTTTTGTAACAAACAGGAGGTTTTTCGATGAATTAAATTCTCTAACTGGAATGGCTTTTACAATGGTTTCTTCTTTATCAGTTGAAGCAATATTGCTGATATGCTGCCCTAATTCTTTCCAGCGAATGTCAGGAAGTTGATGTACAGGTATCGGCATATACCTGCCTTTTGATGTGAACAATAAGATATGATCAGTTGTGTTGAGTTCATATAAACCAATTAAAAAATCATCTTCTTTCATTACAAAATCATCTTCAGTTGACGCAGTGTATGAACGAACGCTGGTTCTCTTCACGTATCCCTGGTTGGTTACAGACACAATCACATCTTCACTGGCTACTAACACTTCTACATTTATTTTTAATTCTTCTATTTTATCTTCTATTTTCGACATTCTTGGTTCTTCATACTGTTTTTTCATTTTTCTCAAGTCTTTTTTTATAACAGCAAATAGCTTCTTGTCATCATTTAAAATTTGCTGAAATTCCTTGATTGCTGCTTGTAATTCATCCGCTTCTTTTTCAAGTTGTGTAATATCTGTGTTTGTTAATCGATATAATTGCAAAGTTACAATTGCTTCAGCCTGTTCTTCTGTGAACTGATATTGCTGTTTGATGCGGTTTTTGGCATCTTGCTTATCATTCGAGGCACGGATTGTCTGAATTAATTCATCCAATATTGATACAGCCTTTATTAAACCTTCAACAATATGGGCACGTTTCTCCGCTTTTTTTAAATCATAGCGCGTTTGCCTTATAATAACATCTTTTTGATGTTCTATATATGCATCAATTAAGTCTGTCAAACTTAATAATTGTGGAGTTTTATCTTTAATTGCAACCATATTGAAATTATATGTAATTTGGAGGTCAGTATTTTTATATAAATAATTTAGAATTCCCTGACTGTCTGCATCTTTTTTCAATTCGACCACGATCCGTAAACCAGTTCGGTCCGTTTCATCTCTGACTTCGGCAATCCCCTCTACTTTACGATCAATTCGAAGTTCATCCATTCTTTTGACAAGTACGGCTTTATTAACTTCATAAGGTATTTCATCAATAACAATATGTTCTCTGTTCGCTTTTAATGGTTCGATTTTAGCTTTTCCCCGAACAACAATCTTGCCTTTTCCTGTCTGATAAGCTTTCCTAAGACCTTCTTTTCCTTGAATAATTCCTCCTGTCGGGAAATCAGGTCCTTTAATATATTCTAACAGTTCGTCTACAGAGGCGTCCGGTCTTTCTAATTTTTTTATGACTGCATCAATAACTTCCCCTAAGTTATGTGGCGGTATTTCTGTTGCATACCCTGCAGATATACCTGTAGAACCATTAATCAGTAAATTTGGTATTCTTGCAGGCAAGACGACCGGTTCTTCAATGGAATCATCAAAATTAGGTATAAAATCAACCGTTTCTTTATCAATGTCACGTATCAGTTCTGAAGCTATTGCCGAAAGTCTTGCTTCAGTATAACGCATGGCAGCAGGCGGATCACCGTCAACACTGCCATTATTTCCATGCATCTCCACTAATACATTTCTTACTTTCCAAGTTTGACTTAAGCGTACCATTGCTTCATAAACAGAAGAATCACCATGTGGATGATAATTACCAATAACGGTACCTACCGTTTTTGCTGATTTTCTAAATGGTTTATCATGTGTGTTTCTTTCCTCATGCATGGCATATAAAATTCGGCGCTGTACTGGTTTTAAACCGTCTCTTGCATCTGGCAGTGCCCGATCCTGAATAATATATTTACTATAACGACCAAATCGATCTCCCATTACTTCTTCTAATGGAAGATCGAGAAAATTTTCTTCGATTGCCAACAGTACTCCTCCTATATTTGAATATTCTCATTATCTATAATGTTATCTTCCTCATCCAGACTAAACTTAACATGTGATTCAATCCATTTCCGGCGCGGCTCCACTTTGTCTCCCATCAATGTGCTGACACGTTTTTCCGCACGTGCTAAATCATCAATCTTTACTCTTATCAATGTTCTTGTCTCAGGGTTCATTGTGGTTTCCCAAAGCTGATCAGCATTCATTTCACCTAGACCTTTATACCTTTGAAGCTGGTAACCAGTTTTATACTGCTTGGTAACCTTCTTCATATCATCTTCATTCCATGCATATTCCACCTTCATTTTGGCACCTTTACCTTTTGTGATCTGGTATAGAGGCGGCAAAGCAATAAAGACTTTCCCTGCTTCAATTAATGGACGCATATAACGATAGAAAAATGTCAGCAATAATACCTGAATGTGAGCGCCATCTGTATCAGCATCTGTCATAATAACAATTTTATTATATTGTACATCATCTAAAGAGAAGTCAGCTCCGACACCCGCACCAATTGTGTGAATAATTGTAGAGATTTCTTCATTTTTTAACACATCACCTAATTTGGCTTTTTCTGTGTTAATTACTTTCCCTCTTAATGGCAATACAGCTTGAAATTTACGATCTCTGCCTTGCTTTGCAGAACCGCCTGCAGAGTCCCCCTCCACTAGGTATAATTCATTTTTTTGCGGATTTCTTGATTGTGCTGGCGTTAATTTACCGCTTAACAAAGCATCTTTGCGTTTTTTCTTTTTCCCGCTGCGAGCTTCTTCTCTGGCTTTCCTTGCAGCTAGTCTGGCTTCTTTCGCTCTGATCGCTTTTTTTATTAGCATGCTCGAAATATCAGGATTTTCTTCAAGGAAGTATAGCAGGTTTTCCGCTACCATTGTATCAACTGCTGACCTTGCCTCAGCAGTCCCCAGCTTGCCTTTCGTCTGTCCTTCAAATTGCAGCTTCTCTTCTGGAATTTTAATTGAAATAACTGCAGTAAATCCTTCGCGAATGTCATTTCCTTCTAAGTTCTTATCTTTTTCTTTCAGTAAATTAACTTTTCTGGCATAGTCATTAAATACTCTTGTGATACCTGCTTTTGCACCTGCTTCATGGGTACCTCCATCTCTTGTCCTTACGTTGTTGACAAATGACAAGATATTTTCCGCATACCCATCATTGAATTGGAATGCAAAGTCCAGTTCCATCTCCTGCTGTTCTCCATCAAACGCTACAACTGGATGCAGACTGTCCTTGTCTTCATTCAAATAATGGACAAATTCTTTTAATCCATCAGGATAATGATAGGTTTCTTTTACATCATTTCGTTCATCAATCAGTTCAATTGTAATCCCTTTTAATAAAAAAGCTGCTTCTCTTAATCTTTCAGAAAGTACCTCAAACTGATATACATCTGTTGTAAAAATCGAACGGTCTGGCTTAAAAGATATTGTTGTGCCTGTTTCTTTTGTTTTTCCTTTTTTCTCCAGTGTTGTAACAGGCTTGCCACCTGATTCAAATCTTTGAACAAAGATCTGTCCGTCTCGTTCAATTGTCACTTCTAACCATTCAGACAATGCGTTAACAACAGAAGCTCCTACACCATGAAGACCACCACTAGTTTTGTAACCACCCTGGCCAAATTTCCCTCCAGCGTGTAACACAGTTAAGATTACTTCAGGAGTTGGTCTGCCGGTTTGGTGCATTCCTGTAGGCATCCCCCGCCCCCTGTCTTTTACTGTTATACTCTGATCCGGATGAATCACCACTTGTATATAATCTCCATGTCCAGATAAAGCTTCATCGACTGAATTATCCACGATCTCAAAAACCAGATGATGTAATCCCCGAGTATCTGTACTCCCAATATACATACCAGGTCTTTTTCTGACAGCTTCCAGACCTTCTAATACTTGTATGGAATCATCTGAATAGCTTGTATTATTTACCATTTTACATTTTACCCCTTCCATTAAACCGAACAAAACATTTACAATGATTTCTAGCGCCATTATATAATAAATGTTAATCTATTTTTCTTTAATATAGAACAAATGTTCCTTTTTGTAAAGGATTACTTCCGTACTAATACAGAATGAGCAACTTTTATGCATCTGTCCATAATAACTGATTTACCATGCTGCTCCAAGTACTGACATGCGTTTTCATTTACAACACCTTGCTGCAACCACACATAAGGTGCCTTTGTTTTAGCGATTTCCACTGCTAAGTCTTCAAGGTATTCTGATCTTCGAAATACATTGACTAATTCAAAATTCTCCTCTATATCGAGTACTGTAGGATATGCTTTTTCTCCCAATACTTTATCAACATTAGGATTAACAGGTATAATTCGGTATCCTGCCTTCTGCATTGCTTTTGCAATTTGATATGATGTTCGATTCGTGTTATCAGATAAACCAATTACTGCAATTGTATTCGTATTATTCAGCATTTTCAGCATCAAATTTTGTTCTTCTTGAATATTCATCATTCTACACCTCATTTTAGTTGATTAAACCATGGACTGTTAATTTGTGCAAGTATCGATCAGTATTACAAACGATTAAATAATAAGTCAATGGGCCATGAAATCTTGATTATTAATATGTGCTTCTTTAATATGTATCATAGTTTTTAGAAAATATAAATAGTGAATATATCCAATTTACGAAATACATGCTACAATATATTTATTAAGAGATGTAAGGAGTTTGTTAATGGAATTCATTATATTAATTATCATCGCTTATTTACTTGGTTCTATTCCAACAGGATTGATCGTCGGTAAAATCGGCTATAAAACAGATATCAGAGAACATGGCAGCGGAAATTTAGGCGCAACAAACACTTTCCGTGTATTAGGTGTAAAGGCTGGAATTGTTGTTACTCTTGGCGATATTTTAAAAGGAACTTTAGCTGCATTACTGCCATTCTTTTTTAACTTTGATCATATCCATCCACTATTAATCGGTGTGTTTGCTGTAGTTGGACATGTCTATCCGATCTTTGCAAAATTCAAAGGCGGTAAAGCAGTAGCAACATCTGCCGGTGTCATTTTAGGTGTTAACTGGCTACTTTTTGTTATTATGGTGATCAGTTTTTTAGTACTTCTGTACTTAACAAAATATGTTTCACTTTCTTCCATGTTAACAGGAATTATTACAGTAATTGTGACAATTGTTCAACAAGATATTGGTTTGATTATAGTGACAAGTCTTCTTACTGTCTTCGTAATTTTCCGTCATAAAGCAAATATCAAACGTATTTTGAATAAAACAGAACCCAAGATAAAATGGATGGGATAAATGAGAGATCTGTTGCAGGGTCTCTCATTTCCGTTTTTTCTTTCCCTTTTTAAGAACGTAGAGATTGAATAATTTAATGTAATTCAGTATACTTTGTAATAATTGTAATGCTGGAAAGGAGTTTTTGGACATGCATAGCAATCAACCATTACATTTACCGAATAAGCAAGCAAGACATAAACTTTTTGGATCTGTTGAACCTGGTGAGAAACGGAAGCCAACCGACAAAGAGAGCATGCCTGATTTACAAAATACAAAAAAAGATTTTCTTTTTGATATAGATCAAGTAGGAATAGCTAATGTCAAACAACCTATAATTGTTAACAGCTCAATAAAACCATACACTCAGACAACAATTGGTCTATTTAAAATGACTTCCGCAATAAAAAAAGAAAGTAAAGGAACAAATATGAGCCGATTTACGGAACTGATGTATGAACACAGTAATGGTGAGCCTTTTGAAGTTTCGGTAGAATCTTTAAAACAATTTACGAAAAAGTTAACAGAAAAGCTGGAACAGGAAGATGCGGAGATTACTGTAACCTTCCCATGGTTTTTCGAGCGAAGTGGTCCAAGTTCCCAAATAACTGGAGTGAATCACGCTGATGCCCGTCTAACTGTACTTTATGATAAACATCACGGCTATAAAGTCGATGTGGCATTAGAAGGTACAGTTACTACGCTCTGTCCATGTTCCAAAGAAATAAGTGAATATAGTGCCCATAACCAAAGAGGGATGGTAAAAATGACTGCAGATTTATCAGCAGATTATGATGAGACAGATATTGACTGGAAAACAGCGTTGCTTGAAGCAGCGGAAAGTAATGCCAGTGCCCGTATTCATCCAGTTTTAAAAAGACCTGATGAAAAAATGGTGACAGAACAGGCCTATGAGAACCCTAGATTTGTCGAAGATATTGTTCGACTTGTTGCAGCTGACCTATATGAATTACCATTTGTTCGGAAGTTTTCTGTTACATGTCAAAATGAAGAATCTATACATTTACATGATGCACTAGCAACCATTACCTATGATAAAGCACTTCACTCCTAAAGGCGAATACTATTGCCATGAAGTATTTATTTGTTGGTATCATACGGTTTTATCAGCTTGCTATTAGTCCGCTGTTTCCACCGAGCTGCAGATTTCAGCCAACTTGTTCCCACTACAGTTTGGAATGTTATCGCCGCTTTAATATATTTAAAGCAACTTATTTAACGATAAAGAGGATCAGTAAATGTCACCCATTTCATCCTGGAGGGTTTGACCCAGTTCCAAACGAAACAAAGCATGATCAGAAAAAATGATCATGCTTTTATTTATTATAGTGCTAACCATCTGTAATCTCCCAGCTTCAACTCTCTGGTAACATGAGCAAATAAGTGGAGGATAACAAACCTTAATCCCTTAATCCAAGTGTCACTTTATTTCGTATTCTTTAACCTCTCCAGCTGATCACTTTTGTTTTCAGCGGACAAAATTTGTTCCTGTCGCTCACCAAACAGATCAAAATGAGGATAATTGGAATCTAAATGAATCCATTCTTTTTGCAATCCATACTGTTTTCCCCATTGAATTAATTTGTTCAAATCATTGCTACCAACTTTTGTTACAGTTGTACAGCCAGGGAATCGTTCATCTATCCAATAATGTGTTAAGAAAGATATTTTCCCATTCTTAACATTTTCTTTCCATTCAGTCAGTGTTTTGCGGTCAATACCAAATGCCATTATCTTTCATTTCCTTTTGCCTTTTCATAAGCATTGTGCCAATTGGGAAATTTCTTCTTTAACGATAATGGACGAAAAGATTCTTTTTGAACAATCACATGCTCTGTCTCACCAGTCACTGCAACTTCACCGTCTCCTGTTAAAACACGATAACCATAGGTTGTTCTTATTCCGTTATAGGATACTAACCATGTTTCGACAAAGGCTTCCTCCCCATATCTGATTGGCTGCTTAAATTGAATTTTCGCATCAATTACTGGTGAAACCACACCTTCTGCTTCCATCTCATGGTATTTGAACCCTAATTCCTCAATAAATGCTGTTCTGCCAATCTCAAACCAGATCAAGTAATTTGCGTGATAAACAACTCCCATTTGATCTGTTTCTTGGTATCTTACTTTAATTGGTGTTGTTACAATCATTGTCTATCTAATCCCCCTAATTGATTTCCAGGCTAATTCAAAATCTTCTTGTTGAAGTACTGTTAATTGATCGGTGTCTGCATCAACTTCTACTCGTAAAGCCTGATATTGGATCGCTTCATTTATTAGGTTAACGACAAATCTTCCGTTACCATTAATGTTGACTTGAGAAAATTGGCTCAATAAATAGGTTTCTACTTCTTTCGTTAAAGAATATTGGTATTGTTTTGTATGAGATACAACCATTTCCAGCAGTTCCTGGTCTGTATAATCTTCAAAATGAAAGTATTTCTTAAATCGTGATTCCAAGCCTGGATTACTTGTGATAAAACGTTTCATCTCATCTTTATACCCAGCTAAAATAACAACAAGATTCTCATTATGTCTGGTCATTTCATCTACAAGTGTATCAATTGCCTCTTTCCCGAAATCTTTGTCTCCTCTGTATAAGGAATAAGCTTCATCAATAAAGAGAACGCCTCCTAGTGCCTCCCGGATTTTATTTTTTGTTTTAATTGCTGTTTGACCGACAAATCCTGCAACAAGATCACTTCTCGATGTAATGACTAAATGGCCTCTTTTGAGTAAGCCGCAGTTTTTGAGAACTTTCGCATAGATTTTTGCAACGGTAGTTTTACCTGTACCCGGATTGCCTGAGAAAACGGCATGCAATTGAATCGGAATGGTCGGTAAATTCATAGATTTACGCTTTTGTTGGACTCTTACAAACGCTGATAATTTCTTTACTTCTTCTTTTACATTTGCGAGACCAATCAATTGGTCTAACTGCTCCATTGGATGTTCATTTGCTTTATCCTGATCCAATTCAAGAATATCTGTTTCAGAAATCCGCATATGATTTAACCAATTTTCCTTATCAACTAAGCTTCTCTTTGCACCGATATGGAAAATCACTTTTAAAACAAGGTCTTTCACTGTTCTTGCGTTTCCAAAAGAATCATCAACCTTCGCTTTTTCTATTAGTGACCGAAAGGAAGAAAGTGCTTTTTCTGTAAAGAAATAATCATTTTTCAATGCCGTATTCTCGGCAATTTCCAGTAGTTCTACTTCTCTGAAATCCGGTAGTTGAATAAAATTCCCATCAGGAAATCTGCTCCTTAAGCCAGGGTTTGCCCATAAAAAATGATTCATCTCTTCAGGATATCCTGCGATAACAACTGCAAATTTATTCGCATATTCCTGACTCGTCATACTGGAAACTAACGTATCGATAACTGTCTGTCCATAGTCATTTCCAGTTTGGTCCTCCCGCTTCAAGTTATATGCTTCATCAATAAATAAAACCCCGCCCAATGCTTTTTTCACATAGTTTAATGTATTTTCTTCACTTTGGCCCATAAACGAGCCAACAAGCTGAGACCGGTTTACTTCCACCAGTTTATTTGACTCTAATAGACCAAGCCTGTAATAAATATTAGCAAGTAATCGGGCGATAGTTGTTTTCCCGGTTCCAGGATTACCTGTAATCACCATATGTAAACCTTGCTCGTCAACCATTTGGAATCCCGCTTCTTTTCGCTTTTTCTGATACTTTAAATAATGATAATACTGGTTAATATAAGATTTCACCTGATTTAACCCGATCATTTCATTTAATTCATCTAATGGGTCTTCGTTATTATCTTCCTTTAAGAATGGGGGCAGTTCCTGGTAAAACAGCTGGATTTTCCTGGTGATGTTTTCTACTTCATCATTTTAAACAGAAATATCCTGGATTGATTTTTTTTGTTCCAGTGCATAAGCAAATCCTTCTGCTATATCTTCGACTTTTTCTACTTGTTGAAAAATTAGTTGATAGGCATCATTTAATTTAGATTTAGATAAAGCATGCCTTCCTTTTAATTCTGTCATTCTTTCCAGTTCGGTTATTAATGCTCGTACTTTTTTTAGTTTTACCGGCGCAAAATCTGTTTCCCTTATAGAAAATTGGCTGAAATCTGTATCATCCAGTGATTGATAGACATGAAAGAAATGTTTCAGTGTTTGGATCTCTTGCACTATTGGATGGCTCATTTCATCAGAATTCTGAAGTAATTCATTTAAATGATCATCTGTCACTTTCCTTTTTAGTCGATAAAAAATCAGCATGGCATAGATAATAGCTTCTGTACCACTGTCAGATTGTAATAATTCTTTCTCATAGTGATCCATAATTCTTAAAAGTTCGATTTCCGTATATGGAGGCAAATCTTCAAAGCTTTGCCAATTATGTAAGTTTTCTTTGATTATTTTTAGATTGTCCACTTATCATCACTCCTCCTGAAGTTGCAGAAAAACCTCTTAGAAACACTAAGAGGAGCATGTTTTTTATCTTGGCACTGAATGTCTGTAATACCCGCCTCGAACTTCCAGTTTCCCAATGAAAGAAAGTTGGGATAAACAGACACTAAGCATCCTGATATGTTTCGCTAATAATCAGGTAAGGTTAAAAAACCCACTGATCAAAGTCTCACTTTATTTTGTCTGCAATTCCTTCACATATTGTTCCATTTGTTCATATGTCATCATTCCATTAATACGTTTCACAATCTGTTGGTCACTTTGTCTCACAATAAATGTTGTTGGAAGATTAATTATGCTATATTGCTCATATATTTTCCCTTCTTTGTCCAGGAGAACCGTAAAATCGTAACCTCCATCTGTAATATAATCTTTAACAACGTCATTTTTATGTCTGCTTTCCACATTTGTTGCATTGACTGCAACCACTTGTACTATGTCATTATATTCTTGTTCTATTTTCTGCAAATCGGGCATCTCTTTCAAACATGGTTGACACCAAGTTGCCCAAAAATTGACAAAAACAAAGTTACTTTCAATATTTTTCACATTTAATTCTTCACCTTGAAGATTCTCTAACACAATGTCTGGTGCTGTCATTCCCTCTTTTAGAATTTCCAGGTTTGGTGCTGTAATATATTCCCCATCTACAGATGTATCCCCAGTAACATTAAATTCATTAGGACCAGAATTATCTGCTTGGTTGAAAAGTCCCGGAAAATTAGTATATACTACAATCCCTATCAACACAATGATCAAGACTGATGCAAGAATATTTCTCTTCATCTTTTCCATCCTTTATCCAGAGTGTAAGCTATATACACTCAACGAAATGCCTATCGATTTTACTTAGTATATTATAAGCGATAAACATGGTTCCGTCTAATATTCGAATTAGAGTCTAACATACTAATATTCCCAATCCAGTTAACGATTATTAGACTAATACAAAATGATTGCTTTACCAGGAATTATTTTTATCCAAGTAAATTATCTCATAAGCTGCTTGCAGTACAAAAAAAGAGACAGTTAATTAAAAAATAACTGTCTCTCCTTTTCATTAGTTTGCTAATTTATTACGTAAAACCATTTGAAGAATACCGCCATGACGATAGTAATCAATCTCCACATCACTATCAAATCTAGCAATTACTTCAAATTCTGTTGTTTTTCCTTCTTCACTTGTTGCAATTACTTTAACAAGATCACGTGGTTTAACAGTTTCGTCAACTTGGACTTCAAATGTTTCTTTTCCTGTTAATCCTAATGAATCAGCGCCTTCTCCTTCTTTAAATTGAAGTGGAAGCACACCCATCATTACAAGGTTAGAACGGTGGATACGTTCAAAACTCTGAGCAATAACTGTTTTAATTCCTAAAAGGTTCGTACCTTTTGCAGCCCAGTCACGAGAACTTCCCATTCCATAATCGTTACCTGCTAATACAACAAGTCCTGTACCATCTTCCTGGTATTTCATTGCTGCATCATAAATTGCCATGACTTCATCCGTTGGCCAGTAAGTAGTGTATCCACCTTCTGTACCAGGTGCTAGTTGGTTTTTAATACGGATGTTAGCGAATGTTCCGCGCATCATTACTTCATGGTTACCACGACGGGAACCATACGAGTTAAAGTTACGAGGTGATACGCCATTTTCCTGCAAGTACTTACCTGCAGGGCTGTCTTTTGCAATAGCTCCAGCTGGTGAAATATGGTCAGTAGTCACAGAATCACCAAATTTACCGATTGCACGCATGCCGGATAATTTATTTACAGTACCAGCATTTTTAGATAATCCTTCAAAGAATGTCGGATTTTGGATATAAGTAGAGTTCTCATTCCATGAATATAATGGCTGGTCCGTAGTTTCAATGGCATTCCATTTCTCGTTTGATTCAAAAACATTCTCATATTCTTTACGGAAAATTTCTGGTGTTACGACATTGGCAACCTGCTCACGAACTTCATCCATTGACGGCCAGATATCTGCGAAGAAAACGTCTTTCCCATCTTTATCTTTTCCTAGTGGGTCATTTTTCAGATCAATGTCCACAGTACCTGCTAAAGCATATGCCACTACTAAAGGTGGTGATGCTAAGTAGTTAGCCTTCACAAGTGGATGGATACGTCCTTCAAAGTTACGGTTACCTGACAATACTGAGGCAACAGTTAAGTCATTATCGGCAATTGCCTGTTCGATTTCCTCACGAAGTGGCCCAGAATTTCCAATACATGTTGTACAGCCATAGCCTACTAAGTTAAATCCTAGTTGATCTAAGTATGGCATTAATCCTGAGTTTTCCAGGTAACTAGTAACAACTTTGGAACCAGGTGCAAGTGATGTTTTTACATATGCTGGTACTTCCAACCCTTTTTCTACAGCTTTTTTCGCAAGTAAACCTGCACCAAGCATTACGTAAGGGTTAGATGTATTTGTACATGATGTAATGGCAGCAATCGCAACTGCACCAGTTTTCATCACTGATTTTTGTCCATTAGGATGATCTATTTCTACATTTTTATCGAATTCTGACGCATCTAAACCAAAACCTTGGTTTCCGGCAGGTGCTGTAATAGCTTTATTGAATTCATCCTGCATATCAGATAAAGGAATTAAATCCTGTGGACGCTTCGGACCAGATAAGTTTGGCTCTAATTCTGACAGGTTAATCTCTACTAAGTCAGTAAATTCTGGATCTGCCTGATCAGGAGAGTACCAGAAGTTATTCTCCTTGCAATACTTCTCAACAAGAGCGATTTGTTCTTCACTTCTGCCTGTCAATCTTAAGTAGTTTAATGCTTCTTCATCAACAGGGAAGAAACCACATGTAGCCCCATATTCTGGTGCCATGTTTGAAATTGTTGCACGATCAGCTAGAGGCATATCTTTCAGACCAGGACCGAAATATTCAACAAATTTCCCTACTACTTTTTTCTCGCGTAATACTTGTGTTACTTTAAGTGCTAAGTCCGTTGCTGTAGTTCCATTAGGGAAGCTGCCAGTAAATTTCACCCCGATTACTTCTGGTGCAGGGAAGTAGGAAGGTTGTCCCAGCATACCTGCTTCAGCCTCAATACCGCCAACGCCCCAGCCTAATACTCCAAGACCATTAATCATCGTTGTATGTGAATCAGTCCCGAATAAAGTATCTGGGAATGCATCAAACTCACCATTTTCACTTTCGATGGCATGAACAACATTTGCGATATATTCTAAGTTAACCTGGTGAACAATACCTGTCGCAGGTGGAACAGCACGATAGTTGTCAAATGCTTTTTGGGCCCAGTTTAAGAATTCATATCTCTCTGCATTACGTTCAAATTCTAATTCCATATTAGCTTGCAATGCATTACTTGTTCCATATTCATCAACCTGTACAGAGTGGTCTATAACTAAATCTACAGGCACTTCCGGATTGATTGCGTCAGGTGAACCACCCATATCCACCATTGCTTTTCTTAATGAAGCAAGGTCGACTACTGCAGGTACACCAGTGAAGTCTTGTAAAATTACACGGGAAGGTTTAAAAGGAACGTCTTCTGCATCACCTTTCCCCCAGTTTGCTAGACTCTTAACGTGTTCATCTTTAATAACATGTCCATCATGTTGACGTACTAAAGATTCAAGTAATACACGAATAGAAAAAGGTAAACGATCAATTTTACCTAGACCAGCATTCTCTAATGCTTTTAATTCAAAGTAATTATACTTCTTCCCATTTAATTCAAACTGTTTTTTTGCTTGAAATGCATTCTCGTTTGTCATTTTGATTAAGTTACCCCCTTAAAAAATGTTAGACCGAAGATAGACAATCTTGCTAAATTCATATCTCTAGATACTATACTAATAGTATGCACCATACTATTTTAAATGAAATCGGTTTATAAGTAAAATGTTTCAGTGCAAAAAATCACGGATTTTCTTGTATAATTCTGTTGATCTGCAATGAATGGATATAAATCCACTTACACAGGTAAATGAATACTAAATGTACTTCCCTTATCATTCTCTGATTCTATCTGTAAAAAGCCATGATGATTTTCAATTATCTGATTAGATATCATCAGGCCAAGTCCAGTACCATTCTTTTTGGTTGTAAAAAAAGGCTCCTTCAATTTATGGATAAGATGTTTCGGGATACCTGGCCCCTGGTCTTTGATAGAAATAATACAGTACTCCTCCGTTTTTTTGATTGTTGTGATAACATCTCCACCATCAGCCATTTCCTCAATGGCATTTTTAATTAAATTTATAAATACCTGTTTAAGTTGGGAGCGATCACAATAAATAACTATCTCTTCTTCTACATTAAATAATAAGTTTATATTATACAGATTTGCCTGTGTTTTTAATAATGTAATGACATCAGATACCATTTCAGTAACACTTGCTTCCGACTTTTCATCCGTCATTGGTTTGGAAATAAAGAGTAATTCAGAGGTGATCGTGTTTATCTTCTCTATCTCATCCATCATAATTTTATAATAAGCCTCTTTGTTCTCCATCCCTGCCTCCAATAACTGAATAAACCCCCGCAACGATGTTAAAGGATTCCGTATCTCGTGGGCAATACCCGCAGCTAATTGCCCTGCAATGGACATTTTCTCTGACCTGATAAAAATTTCTTCTGCTTGTTTTTTATCTGAAATATCTTTCGCAACTGTCAGGATTTGCTTATGACCTTCAGGCCATTCTATCACTGTACTGTTTAATTCGAAAATAATGTATTTTCCCATTTGATGTCTAATATGTATATAAAATTTTTGAGATGTATCGGAATAATGGTCGAAATGCTGTTCAATATATCTTTTGTCATCTTGTAAAATATAACGAAAGATTGATTTACCAATTAAATCAGCCTTGGAATATCCAAGTACTTTTTCTACGGAATCTGACACAAATGAAATCTGTCCTGAAAAATCACTTATCGTTATTAAATCAAAACCTGACTTTTCAATCGCATCTAATATTTCAGCCGGTAATGACGATATATTTTCACTCGCCTTAAATTCTTTACCTTTATTTCTTTTCACTATGTCAACATGGTTCAATATATTCCCCTCCTCTGCGACCTTATTCACTGTATACTTCTCAATTATTTAAAAATAAAATTTGTAAAACAAATGAATATCTTGCTATAATTTTAATGTTCTACTAAAATAATATGAGAAAAATGTAAGAACATGACTTTTATTTATTATTCATTGTAATATTACTATAAATTACAGGAAATGAAAATGTTCTTGATAGTGAATTTACCATTTAAAAGAAGTGCGAGGGATTTTATATGTCATTTGGCTTCTCCATGTTTATTGTAACATGGACATTTATTCTAATAGGCTTACTTTCCGTAGGTGGTTATTTTATGTTTCGGAAATTTTTGAAAAGTCTCCCCAAGCAGGATGGACGATCTGATCTTGACTGGGAAAAGTATTATGTAAACAAGTCCAAACAATTATGGCGGCAATCAGAGAAAGAATTTCTTGAAGATCTTGTATCCCCTGTCCCGGAATTATTCAGAGATGTTGCAAGACAAAAAATAGCCGCAAAAATCGGACAAATTGCATTAGAAAGAAAACAGAAAACAATCACACAGGATATCTTAGTTGAAGGGTATATATTAGCAACACCTAAGAGAGATCATAAATTTCTCAAAAAGAAATTAGCAGAAAAACATATTGATATAGCACCTTATATTAAGTTATTCGAACTCTCACCTGATGATTATAATAATAAAAAATACGCAACAAAAGCACAAAAGAAATCATAGTAAAATCTGTGCTGTCGTTGCGTTTTTTTATTGATCTTCAGAAATTGAAAGAACGATAGTAAGCGAAATACCTACAACTGTAAAGAACACTCCTATATCAAATAAAGTGGCAGTTGCCAATTCAACTTCTCCAAAAACAGGAAAATGGAAATAATCAAATGTCTGACTTAAAAATGGCTGACCAAACAAGAAAGATCCTGCCGCAGTTAAAGCAGCAATAAGTAAGCCAAGTCCAATTAAGAAGCGATAATTGACTGGAAGGATTTTGTTTACTGCTTCATATCCATATGCCATGTACATTAACACAATAGCTGCAGATGTCATCAATCCACCAACAAACCCGCCGCCGGGTGCATTATGTCCTGCTAAGAAAATATAAACAGAAAAACCTAACAAAATAAACGAAATTAACAGTGTCATTGTCCTTAAAATAAGGTCATTCGTTTTCGTATTGATCATTCCAATACTCTCCTCTCGATAAATTTATACTATGTACGGTTTTTTAAAAACCTTGAAAACCAAAAAAGCTTGCTAAAAATGATGTTAATTTAGTCATTAAATCAAAAAATAAAAAGAAACCCATAAATATCATAACATATCCGCCGATTTTGACTAGTTTTTGTGCATTTTTTTTAATCCATTGCATTTTTCCAATAAAGAATGCAAGAATAAAAAATGGTACAGCAAAACCTAATGAATAGGCAGACATCAATAATATTCCTGCTTCAGTATCTGTTGCTGCCAAAGATATAACTGCCATTAAAATCGGTCCTGTACATGGAGTCCAACCTAAGGAGAATGCCATTCCAATGATGAAAGAACCAATAAAGCCTGCAGGCCGATTTTTAAAGGAGAACTTCTTCTCTCTCATTAAAAAGGAGAAATTCAATATACCTACAATCACTAAACCGAAGAATATTATTAATATTGCCCCAACTTGCCTGATCAAATCATCCCATCTGAATAGAAATTCTCCAATAAAGCTTGTAGCAAAACCTAACAAAATAAAAATACTTGAAAAACCGAGCAGAAAACACAATGTGTGAATAATACTCTTATAATTAAACATTCCTTGTTCTTCTTTAATATCATTTACACTCATTCCCGTTATATAGGACAAAAAGGCAGGGTATAAAGGCAGTACACATGGAGAAATAAATGATAAAAAACCAGCACCAAAGGCAATAAAAATATTCAGATCTGTCAAAACAGTCACTCCAAATCAAATAAGGTCTATAAATAGCATAAAACCCTTGCTTATATTTAGCAAGGATTCTATTTCGACAAATTTGTTACATTATTTATTATCCACTTGGTTATTCATCGCACGCATCATTTGCTTAATTTTCTTTTGCGATGGTTTTTGTCCCATTTGCATCATTAATGTTCGTAACATTTGTTCATTAATTGGCGGGTTATTCTTTAGATAATTCATCATATATTTTCTCGCGATAAAAAAGCCGAGAGCAACACCGGCTAGAAGTGCAACCACGATGAAAATAATCCACAGAAAAGTGCTCATCTGTTTGTTCCTCCTTCAAATACTCTCTCATACAGTATAGTAAATGTCGAATAATAATACAAGCATAGATTAAACAAAATAAGAAATCCTTAGCAATTACGCTAAGGATCTCTTTAATCTACTTAAAATAATTCTTTCACGTGTTTTACTACATTTTCTACAGTAAAACCATATTCCTGAATAATTCTTTCTCCATTAGCTGAAGCACCAAAAGTATCAATTGCAATAATCTTGCCTTCTGTACCTACATAACGTTCCCAGCCAAGAGAGGAAGCCATTTCGATTCCCACACGTTTCTTTACAGCACTAGGAAGCACTTGCTCTTTGTAAGATGCGTCTTGTTTGTCAAAACGATCCCATGATGGAATACTTACAACACTAACGTCTTTTCCTTCAGCTTTTAATGCAACCTGAGCTTTTACAGCAAGCTGTACTTCAGATCCAGTTGCTACCAAGATAGCATCAGGAGTTTCTTTTGATGATGGACTAACCACATAACCACCTTTTTTAACACCTTCATAAGCATTTTCTGCCGTACCTTTAAGAGCTGGAAGGTTTTGACGTGTTAAAACAAGTGCTGTTGGCTGGTCAGTTGATTCCAATGCTAAACGCCATGCTGCCTGTACTTCATTTCCATCAGCTGGACGAATGACAGAAAGGTTAGGCATTGCACGGAATGCAGCCAATTGTTCAACAGGTTCGTGAGTTGGACCATCTTCCCCTACTGCAATGGAATCGTGTGTTAGCACATATGTTACAGGTAGATTTTGAATTGCTGATAGACGCACTGCTGGACGTAAATAATCACTGAATACGAAGAAAGTACCACCGAATACTTTAAGCCCACCATGCAAGGCCATACCGTTTAACGCAGCAGCCATAGCAAATTCACGAACTCCAAACCAGATGTTGCGTTTATCTGGCTCTGCAGCTGAGAAGTCACCTGCGTCTTTCAGGTTGGTTTTGTTTGAACCAGCTAAGTCAGCACTACCACCAAATAAAGATGGAACAGTTTTAGCGATTGCATTTAACACTTCACCTGATGTAGCACGAGTTGCCGCACTGCTTCCTTCTTCATATACAGGAAGATTCTGGTCCCAGCCTTCAGGTAATTTGTTTTGAATCGCTTCATCTAATTCTTTTGCCAATTCTGGATGAGCATTTTTATATGACTCAAACAATTCGTTCCAAGCTTTTTCAGCAGACTGACCTTTTTCTACAATTTTCGTTTCAAAGTCAGCATATACTTCATCAGGTACATGGAATGGTTCATGCCCCCACTTGTATGCTTCTTTTGTTAATGTTACTTCGTCAGTTCCAAGTGGTGCACCGTGTGATGCAGCAGAACCTGATTTATTTGGAGAACCAAAACCGATAATTGTTTTAACCTCAATAAGAGTTGGCTGATCAGTGTTTGCTTTTGCATCCGCAATTGCCTTAGAAATCGCTTGGGTATCGTTTCCATCTTCGACACGGATAACTTGCCAGCCGTATGCTTTAAAACGATCTTCCACGTTTTCAGAGAATGACTTGTTTAATTCACCATCTAATGAAATATCATTAGAATCATACACTGCAATTAATTTACCTAACTTTAAGTGTGCTGCAAGAGATGCTGCTTCATGAGAGATCCCTTCCATTAAGTCCCCATCACTTACAATAGCAAATGTATGATGATCAACAACATTAAGGTTATCTTTATTGTATTTCGCTGCTAAGTGTTTTTCAGCCATAGCCATACCAACACTCATTGCAATACCCTGACCAAGTGGACCAGTTGTTGCTTCTACCCCATCTGTATGGTGTACTTCCGGGTGTCCAGGCGTCTTAGAGCCCCACTGACGGAAGTTTTTAAGCTCCTCAATAGAAAGGTCATATCCTGCAAGGTGCAGTAAGCTGTACAATAACATGGAACCGTGACCAGCAGATAATACAAAACGGTCGCGGTTGAACCATTTTGAGTTTTTAGGATTTTGGTTCATATGCTCTGTCCATAATGTGTAAGCCATTGGAGCAGCTCCCATCGGTAAACCAGGGTGCCCAGAGTTAGCATTTTCAATAGCGTCTATTGACAATGTACGAATTGTATTTATAGACATTTGTTCAATTTGAGTTGACATTTTATTTCCCCTTTCAAAAACAAAATATGTACGCACATCTATAATCCTATAACGAAAATGAAGATTAGACAAGTATCTCACTCGAAAAAAGCTAATTTTTTATATTTATTACTCTATATTATGCTGTAATCAAAGAAATAGTGTACACTATTTCTTTGATTTAAGTTGCTTTAATTTATCGGGAGTTACATCATTCCCGTTTGGATCAATTACTGTCATTCCTTTCATATGGTTTTTAAAAGACTTTCTGACATTATTTAAATACTCTTGTCTTAACGTTTGCTGTTCCTGCTTTTCCTCTTGAGTTAATTCCTCTTTTTTTGCTTTATTAGCCAGTTCATTAATCCTTGCTATTTTATCTTTTGACAGCATTATTATACTCCTTTTTCATCAAATATAGAAAAGAGTATACAGTTTTTGTATACTCTCCTCATTGTAAATCAATTTTTTTGTTTATTTCAAGCAATTCGTGTTCTTTGTAGCGTCGATGTACAGTAGCTTTCGACACATTATAGCCCATACCTCGCAATATGGAAGTAATCTCTGCGAAAGTAAGGTTGTTTCCCCTTAGTCTAATAACTTCCTCCACAGGAAAATCTTTTCTTTCCCGCCCTTGCGCCAAATGCTGGTTGGAAAGGTTTTCGGCTGGATTATAGCCATTATCAATTGCCTTCTTCATTCCTCTTTTGATCTTTGCATTATGTAACTTCCGTTGGTATTCCTCTACAATAGAGACAATCTGCAATACCATTGAATCACCTTCTGAAAGTTCCAGCTTACCGTTATGAGCAATAGTAAAAACTGGAATTTTCATTTTTGCTAATTGGTGCAACAAGGCAATTTTAGCATTCCCTCTACCTAACCTGGTTTCATCCTGAATTAATAAAATGTCTGCTTTATCCTGTTGTAACCATTCTAAGAGCTCAAAAATCCCTTCCCTTTCTATCTCATAGCCACTTTGTTTTTCCTTAATTAATTTTACAATATGATAACCCTTTAACTGTGCAAATCGGGTCAACTCTTCAGCTTGTCTTTCCAGTGAACTTGCTTGTGTTTCTTTCTCTGTGCTAACACGGCAATATATGACGGCATTCAAAATAGTTACTCTCCTTGATTTCTACTCTAATATTAAACATTAAAAATAAATGAACTATATAAAAAGATAATTCCAACAACAAAAGAAATCAAATAGAATAAATCAATCTTGGACAACTTTTTTAACATTTATATCCCTCCAGAGAACTTTTGTTCGTACTTTTATTATATACGAACAAAGGTTCTTGTCAAGTGTTTTTTCGAACGAATGTTTGTGATTTATCCGAACATATGTTATAATATTCTTAATAAATCATACGTCAAAGGAGTATTGATTATGACAAATCTATCAAAGCGCCAGGAACAAATACTTGCATATATTAAAGAACAAGTAGATTTAAAAGGTTATCCGCCATCTGTTCGTGAAATCGGCCAAGCTGTGGGCCTTGCCTCAAGCTCCACTGTACACGGGCATTTAGCCAGATTGGAAAAAAAGGGATATATACGTAGAGATCCCACTAAGCCGAGAGCAATTGAAGTTTTATCACAGGAGAATGAGTCAGAAGTTGCTAAAACAGAAGCTACCTATGCTCCTGTTATTGGTAAAGTAACAGCAGGCCTTCCCATAACAGCAGTTGAGAATATTGAAGAATATATTCCCATACCGAGTACTGATGTCCATAGTGGAGATGAATTATTTGTCCTTATCATTGAAGGAAACAGTATGATTGAGGCAGGAATCTTTGATGGAGATAAAGTTATAGTAAAACAGCAAAACACTGCGATTAATGGAGATATTGTCGTGGCAATGACGGAAGAAAGTGAAGCAACTGTCAAACGGTTCTTTAAAGAAAAAGACCATATTAGACTGCAGCCGGAAAATGCGACAATGGAGCCTCTTATCTATGAAAATGTGAGTATTTTAGGGAAGGTAGTAGGTTTATATCGACATCTATAGATTAAATTAATTCTATCAAGTTCTAAAAAAATCCGGCAAACTTTTGCTGGTTTTTTTATATAGTAATTCCCATACTTCTCACTTTTAATTTAATGGAAAATAGCTTATTTTTATCAAATCGGTTTATGATTTAATTATAACAGCAAAAACCCCTTGACACCAACGGCATCAAGGAGTTCACTAGATTAATATGTGGAAATATATTGTTCTCTTTCCCAAGGGTGAACCTGAGTACGGAACATATCCCATTCAATCTCTTTTGATTCAATGAAATGTTCGAATAAGTGCTCCCCAAGAGCTTCAATAATAATTTCGTCTTTCTTCAATTCTTCTAAAGCATCTGCTAGAGTTGCCGGTAAATCTACAATACCGTTTGCTTCTCTTTCTTCTTTGTCCATAATATAAATATTACGGTCTACTGCTTTAGGTGCTTCTAATTTATTTTCGATACCATCTAAACCAGCTGCTAATAATACAGATAATGCTAAGTATGGGTTAGCTGCAGGGTCAACACTGCGGACCTCAACACGTGTACTTAAACCACGAGATGCAGGAACACGGATTAAAGGACTGCGGTTTGCACCAGACCATGCTACATAACAAGGTGCTTCATAACCAGGCACTAAACGCTTATAAGAGTTTACTGTCGGATTTGTAACAGCAGTAAATGAAAGTGCGTGTTTGATAATACCAGCAATAAATTGGTATGCTGTCTCACTTAATTGAAGTGGACCATTTTCATCTAAGAAAGTATTCGTTTTGTCTTTGAATAAAGACATGTTACAGTGCATACCTGAACCATTAACACCAAACAATGGTTTCGGCATAAATGTTGCATGTAAACCGTGTTTACGAGCAATTGTTTTTACGACTAATTTAAATGTCTGGATATCGTCAGCATGTTTGATTGCTTGAGAATATTTAAAATCAATTTCATGTTGACCAGGTGCTACTTCGTGGTGAGATGCTTCAATTTCAAAGCCCATTTCTTCAAGTTCTAATACGATATCACGGCGGCAGTTTTCACCTAAATCTGTTGGTGCAAGATCAAAATAACCACCTTTATCATTTAATTCAAGTGTTGGTTCACCTTTTTCGTCTAGTTTGAATAAGAAGAATTCAGGTTCAGTTCCAATATTAAATGATGTAAAACCAAGTTCTTCAGCTTTCTTTAAGTTGCGTTTTAAGTTGTAGCGCGGGCAGCCAGAAAAAGGAGTACCATCTGTGTTGTAAATATCGCAAATAAAACGTGCTACTTTACCTTTTTCAGAAGTCCAAGGGAAAACTACAAAAGTATCTAAGTCTGGATACAATTTCATATCAGATTCTTCGATACGGACAAATCCTTCAATAGAGGAACCATCAAATACCATTTCATTATCTAATGCTTTGTCTAACTGGCTTAAAGGAATCTCAACGTTTTTAATTGTACCTAATAGATCAGTAAACTGTAGACGAATAAATTTTACATTTTCTTCCGCAATTTTTTGTTTGATTTCTTCTTTCGTTATTCCCATTAATATACTCTCCTTTTTATTTTAATGGAAGAATCGTGATAATTCTCCCTGTCTTAACGATGTTTTGCCTAATCTGCCAGCATCCATTAACTCTTTTTGCAATATTTTGCGCAGCTCTTTCTCTGACAGTTCAGGAGTTTCTTCTTTCTCAGTTTCAACAGTTGTCGGCATATCTTTCATCAATAGAACTTGCTTAATGCCTGCTAAGTTAATACCTTTCTCAATCAGCTCTTTGATCTCTAAAAGTCTGTCGACATCATTAAAAGAAAAAAGCCGCTGATTTCCTTCAGTACGAGAAGGATGAATGAGTTGATGCTGCTCATAATATCGAATTTGTCTTGCAGTTAAATCAGTTAATGATTTAACAATCCCAATAGAGAATAATGGCATCGACCGTCTGTCTAAATCGCTCACATCCTCACCTCTTTCTATTAACTTATCTGCTTCTATTATACACATCACTTAATAAAGTTGTCAAGCAATGTTAGGAAAACTCACATGTTTTTTTGAACGACTTTATTTTCAAGTTTTTCACATGCTTTCATCACTGCAATTTTTACATGAGCATACGTCAAACCACCTTGTACATAAGCAGTATAAGGCGGCCTGACTGGACCATCAGCTGTCAGTTCAAGACTTGCTCCTTGCATAAAAGTACCTGCAGCCATAATGACATGATCAGTGTATCCAGGCATTGGAGCTGGATATGGAGTTACATGGGCATTTACAGGTGATTGTTCCTGAATTGCCTGACAAAATGCGATCATCTCTTCCGCTGTTGGAAAAATTACAGATTGAATCAAATCCGTTCTTTTTGCTTGATAATGCGGTTCTGTCTGATACCCTAGTTCTGTTAAGAATTTTGATGTAAATATTGCACCACGCAATGCTTCGCTGACTATATGTGGTGCAAGAAAAAGCCCTTGATACATCTCTTGCAGCATACCGAGACTTGCGCCAATTTCCTTCCCTATTCCTGGAGCTGTTAATCTGTTGGCCGCTTTTTCAACAAGCTCCTTTTTACCGGCAACATAGCCGCCAGTTCTTGCTATTCCGCCTCCAGGATTTTTGATTAGTGAGCCTGCAATCAAATCTGCTCCGATTTCAATAGGCTCTGCCTTTTCAACAAATTCCCCGTAACAATTGTCTACAAAAATAATGACATCACTTTTCATTTTGCGGATTTCTGTGATAATAATTTTCATCTCATCTATCGTTATCGAAGGTCGATTATCATAACCTTTCGAACGCTGGATAGCAACAACTTTTGTCTTATTGCCTATCTGTTCATTCACTCTTTCCATATCAACTTGGTCATTTTTCAATGGAATCGATTGATATTCTACACCAAAGTCCGCTAATGAACCTATATCCCTTTCGTCTGACCGTATTACACTTTCTAACGTATCATATGGCTTTCCAGTAATATATAATAATTGATCCCCAGGTCTTAATACACCAAACAATGCTGTAGTAATAGCATGGGTTCCTGAAGCTATTTGCGGCCTGACTAATGCATCTTCCGCTTTAAAAACAGAAGCATAAACTGCTTCTAATTTATCTCTTCCGTAATCATCATAACCGTATCCTGTTGTAGGATTAAAATCACTGTCGCTCACTTGATTATTTCGGAAAGCTGCTAAAACCTTTTCCTGGTTAAATAATTCTACTACAGCAATTTCTTCAAAATTTTGAGAAATCTCCTGCTCCGTTACTTGCACTTTACTTATTAAACTCATTCTTGGTGATACTCCTTTATTTCCTTCATGATAGGATGGTTTGGGTCAACAAAACCGCTGACTTCATATCCAAGCAATTCTTCCTGATATTCTTTCTGTTCGGTAATGGTATGCTGATTCAGTTTAGCAAGCACTTTGCCATACCCTTCAGGAACAATACAGTGATAAGGCTGCCATAGCTCTTTCATAACCGTTTCAATTTGTTTTTTCAACTCTTGAAGATCGCTCTGTTCTAAAGCACTGATCAACATATATGGGTGAGAATTAGGAACAAAGCTGCTAGTATCGATCAAATCCTTCTTATTATAGACTGTGATAACAGGAATATTATCTGCTTCCAATTCATCCAGCAAACGTAACACGGTAGCTTCATGATTATCTCTGTCTGGTGCTGCTACATCAATTACATGCAAAATAAGATCAGCTTCTTTTACTTCTTCCAGTGTGGATCTGAAGGCAGCAACTAATGCAGTTGGCAAATCTTGAATAAAACCTACTGTATCTGTTAAAATCACTTCCAGTCCGCTCGGCAAGTGTAATTTACGGGTAAGAGGATCTAAAGTTGCAAATAATTTATCTTCCTGAAGAGATTCACTTTTCGTCAAATTATTAAACATCGTTGATTTTCCTGCATTCGTATAACCAACAACAGCAATCTGAAACAGCTGATTTTTCCTTCTCTTATCTCTGTACTGCTCGCGTTGGTTGACAACAGTAGTTAACCTTTGTTTAATCTCATCCATCCTGCGCTGAATATGTCTGCGGTCTGTTTCTAATTTTGTCTCACCAGGTCCCCGTGTTCCAATTCCCCCACCTAATCTGGATAAATCAGCACCTTGCCCATGAAGCCTTGGTAACATATAAGCATATTGTGCTAATTCTACTTGCAGCTTCCCTTCCTTCGTTCTTGCTCTGTTTGCAAAAATATCCAAAATGAGCTGGCTTCGATCAATAACACGGACTTGTAATTCTTCTTGCAAGTTTCTTATTTGGCTTCCTGAGAGTTCTTCATTTGCAATAACGACATCTATCTCTTCCACTTCACATATTTCTTTAACTTCCTGCAGCTTTCCTTCCCCTAGGTATGTTGCACGATGTGGTGTTAATCTTTTTTGGATAATTGTCTCCACAACTGTTCCATCTGCTGTAGTTGTTAAAGCTTTTAATTCACTGATAGAATATTGGAATCTTTCTTCTTCCGTTTTATCTTTTAAAACGGCAATAATTATTACTTTTTCTATTTTGGCCACCTACTTTTCCTTTGTTTAACGTTAGTTTTTGTAAGAAGTGGTTTGATTATTAACCTTTATTTCATTCTATAAGAAATGGCGCTATTAGATTATAATAGCGCCATTGTTCTATTCTTTATCTAAATTAACATTTTTGGCTGGTACAAAAGTGGAAATTGCATGTTTAAAAATGAGTTGTTGTTTTCCTTCAACTTCTAACATTACGGTAAAGTTGTCAAATGCTTTAACAAGTCCTCTCACTTGAAATCCATTTACAAGGAAAACAGTAACGGGAATCCGTTCTTTTCTAAGCTGGTTTAAATATTGGTCTTGAATATTAACTGATTGAGACATTATGTATCCTCCTCATTTTTTCTCTATTACTATTAATTCTATTTTTATTTTAAGAATCCTTCTAAATCTGCCAAAATATTTTGAAAAACTTCATCTCTTGTTTCTGGCAGAATATTGTACCAGTGGACAGGCATTTTATTACGAAACCAGGTATACTGTCGCTTGGCAAATCTTCTTGAGTTCCTTTTTAACGATTCAAGCGCTGCTTCTAGCGGCATTTCACCCTTTACGTATGGTATTAGCTCTTTATAACCAATCCCTCTCATTGCCTGACTATTCTCTAAACCTTGCTCTATCATATGCTGTACCTCTGCAGTTAAGCCTTGTTTCATCATATTGTCCACTCTTTCATTAATACGATGATAAAGAATGGAGCGTTCCATTTCTAAACCAACAATATAATGATCATAAAGAGATTCGTCCTGCTGTTTTTGCTGTTCGGTCATCGTTATACCTGTTCGGTCATATACCTCTAAAGCACGAATTAATCTTCTCTCATTATTTGGATGAATCTTATCTGCTTGTTCAGGATCGACTCTTTTCAATCGATTGTACACAGAGTCTATTCCATTTTCTATAATCTCTGCTTCGATTCTTTTTTGGAAATCCGTACTTCGAGCCTTTTCGCTAAACTGATAATCATATAAGACTGATTGAATATATAAACCTGTTCCACCAGCTATAATCACACATTTACCGCGGCTGTGTATATCTGTAATACATTCCCTGACTTGCTTTTGAAAGTCTGCAACAGAAAAACTTTCACCAGGTTCCAAAATATCAATTAAGTGATGAGGAATGCCTTGCATCTCTTCCTTCGTTACTTTGGCTGTACCGATATCTAAACCGCGGTAAACCTGCATTGAGTCACCACTGATTACTTCCCCATTGAATTGTTTTGCTGCTTCTATACTTAGAGCAGTTTTTCCGACCGCTGTCGGTCCTACGATAACCATTATCTTTTGTCTCATACATAAATCCTTTCAAGTGTTAAAAGCCGCTACCCCTAAAGTATACACGACCTGGAAAATAAAATCATCCATCACATAACTCGCTTGAACATCTTCTCCATCTCATACTTAGTAAACTGGATAATAATCGGCCGGCCATGCGGGCAGGTGAATGGTTCCTCACACATGCGTAAGTCATTCAACAGCCTTTCCATATCCGTATGGTTTAAGTAATGATTTGCTTTGATCGATTTTTTGCAAGACATTAAGATAGCAGCATCTTCTCTCAATTTATGAATATTGATTTTCTGTTCTCTAATTAACTGCTCTACCATATCGCGTATAATTTCTTCCTCTTCACCTTTTGGAAACCATTTCGGATGTGACCTGACAATATAAGCATTTTGGCCAAAATTTTCAAAGAATAACCCTACTTTTTGCAGTTCTTGTTCATATTGTTTAATTATTAATGCTTCCTGTGCTGTAAACTCAAATGTGATGGGAACTAGTAAATCTTGCACTACACTTTCCACATCACCGATTTTATCCCGAAAATATTCATACTTTATTCTTTCCTGTGCCGCATGCTGGTCAATAATATATAACCCATTCTCATTTTGCGCTATGATATAAGTTCCATGGTGTTGACCAATTGGGTACAATGCAGGGATACGTTCTTTCTCCTCTGTTCTGTCAAACCGTTCATTATCCCCTGCTTCAAGAGGCTGTTCAACTGAATCAATTGTATCAGCAACATTATGTGTGGAAGGTTCATAAACTTGTAATGGCTGCAGATCATCATGTTCATTCGGCTCTTTTTCTTCTGCAGCTTTGGTCGTTTCTTTCTTTTTATCAGAAAAATCAAACGCAAAACTATTCTGAAACGATTTCTCTTTTTCAGGCTTTGGCTTACTTCCTGATGGAATTAATGTCTGTTTATGGAAAGCTTCTTTAATCATTTCCTCCACAGCAGAAAAAAGTTCTTTCTCTTTACTGAACCTCACTTCTAATTTAGTAGGATGAACATTGACATCAATTAAGATCGGATCCATTTCAATATTCAATATGACAATTGGCTGCCTGCCAATTGGCAATAATGTATGATACCCTGCAGTGATAGCCCGCGCCAGGCTATTATTGCGAATAATTCTACCATTTACCACAGTGGTAATATAGTTACGGGAGGCACGGTTCACTTCTGGCTTCACAATAAAACCATCGATGGTATAGTCAGTTGTTTTTCTGAAAACGGGAATCATTTTCTTTGCAACAGAAAATCCGTAAATGGATGCAGCAATTTGTCTTAGATCACCTTTACCTGTTGTTTGAAAGATCTTTCTTCCATTATGAGTGAGTTCAAATCGTATCGCAGGATGGGAAAGTGCCATTCGATTAATAATGTCGGTAATATGCCCTAATTCCGTATGGACTGTTTTAAGATACTTTAACCTTGCAGGCGTGTTAAAGAAAATATCCCGAACAAGAATTTCTGTTCCCTGTCTTGCATCACTTCTGCTTTCTGATTGGAGATGTCCCCCTTCAATTTCCAACACAGTGCCTGCTGTTTCTCCAGTTGATGTCTGGATTCTTAACCTGCTTACCGCAGCGATACTCGCTAATGCCTCCCCGCGGAACCCTAGTGTTTTCACATGAAAAAGATCATTTTCATTTTTAATTTTGCTTGTGGCATGACGTAAGAATGCTTTTTTACACTGGTCATACGGAATACCTATTCCATTATCCGTTATCTTAATTGATTGAAGTCCTGCTTCTTCAATATCAATTTTAATCCAGTCACTCTGTGCATCCACGCTGTTTTCAACAAGTTCCTTTACTACAGATGCTGGCCGTTCCACTACTTCGCCTGCAGCAATTTTGTTCGCTAAATAATCTGGAAGTTCGATTATTTTCATCTATTTTCTTCCTTTCATTCCTCTCACTTTTTTCTGTAATTCATATAATTTGTTCATTGCATCCATCGGTGTCATTTCTAAAACATCACATTTATTTATCATTGCAATTAAATTTTCCTCTTCTTTTGGCTGTTTAGTTAACGAACGCTCTTCTTCCACAAATAAAGTCATTTGTTCTGCCTGGTTAGCGGGCTCCAATTGTTGCTTTGCTTCATAATTGCCAACATTTTTGGTTTCCAGTTGTGTTAGTATCTGATTTGCACGCTCGATTAAATCACTTGGAAGGCCTGCTAATTGAGCGACATGTATACCATAGCTTTCATCTGCTGCTCCTTGATGAATTTGGTGTAAGAAAATAACATCCCCATTGATCTCTTCCGCTCTTACATGAATATTTTTTAATCCTTGTAATCTTTCTTCAAGGCTTGTTAACTCATGATAATGAGTAGAGAATAGAGTCTTTGCTTTAATCTGATCATGAATGTATTCCATTATCGATTGAGCCAGTGCCATTCCGTCATAAGTGCTTGTCCCGCGTCCAATTTCATCCAATAATATTAAACTTTTATCAGTAGCATGATGTATGGCATGGTTAGCTTCAAGCATCTCCACCATAAACGTACTCTGTCCGGAAACAAGGTCATCCGCTGCGCCAATTCTAGTAAAAATTTGATCAAAAATGGCTAACTCCGCTTTTTTAGCAGGGACAAAACAGCCTACTTGTGCCATCACAATTGTTAAGGCAAGCTGCCGCATATACGTACTTTTACCTGACATATTAGGACCGGTAATTAACAACATGAACTTGTCTTCATCCAGTTGTATATCATTAGGAACAAAAGATTCATCTTTCATTACTTTTTCAATAACAGGGTGCCGGCTTTGTTCTAATTTTACTTGATGATTATTTGCAAAAGTTGGACGGACATAATTATTTTCTTCACTTACCGTTGCAAAACTTTGTAATACATCGACTTCACTAACCAGATCAGCAAGTTTCTGTAATGCCGGAATATATTCCTTTACTTTATCTCGAATGATTAGAAATAACTGGTATTCCAAGTCTACACTTTTTTCGTCAGCCTCTAAGATCAATGATTCTTTTTCTTTTAATTCATCCGTAATAAATCTTTCTGCATTTGTTAATGTCTGCTTACGTTCATAGCGAGCATCTGGTACTAAATGCAAATTAGCTCTGGTTACTTCAATAAAATAACCAAATACTTTATTGTATCCAATCTTTAGTGACTTAATATTTGTTGTTTCTTTTTCTTTTCTTTCAAGCGCTGCAATCCAGTCTTTGCCGTTTCGGGATATATGACGGTATTCGTCTAATTTTTCATTATACCCGTCTTTTAGAATATTGCCTTCTGTAATAGAAATAGGCGGGTCTTCTTTAATACTGTTTTCCAGTAATTTTTTTAATCCTTCTAGGGGATCTAACTTATCAGCCATGTCTTGTAAGCTCTGTTGATTAAATTCCTTCAATAATTGCTTTATTAGCGGGATCTTCGAGAGTGAATTCTGTAATTGCAGTAAATCACGTGCATTCACATTGCCAAAAGATACTCTTCCAGACAGACGCTCTAAATCATAGATCGAACGTAAGGATTCTCTTATACTTTCCCGCTCCATAAATTGATCATAAAATCCTGTTACCATATCCAGTCTTTTTTCGATATGATGCCGAGACAATAAAGGACGTTCTAGCCATTTCTTTAATTTCCTTGACCCCATTGCTGTAACTGTTCGATCAATTACCCATAAAAGACTGCCAAACTTTTCATTACGCATCATGCTATGAGTAATTTCCAAGTTCCTTTTTGAATACATATCCAATGTCATGTATTTTTTTAATTCAATGACTTGAGCTTTCTTTAAGTGATCAATCGATCTTTTTTGAGTATGATACACATACTGAAATAACTGCTTACAAACATGTTGCAATAAAACATCTTCTACATCTGCAAGTAATGGAGTCATTTCATGTGGCAACTGAATATGTTCGCTGACAGTAGATAACGTCAATTGCATTTTATCAGTTAAATCGTTTTTTAAATCCGTATCAATTGTTTCATCGACAACTATCTCTTTTATTGGACGATTGTATATTTCACTCAGTACAGCTGACCAGCTGCTTTCTATTCTCATAACAGAAGTATCGCCTGTGGACATATCCGTATAAGCAAAACCATATGTCTGTTCATCCATAACGTGCAATGCTGCTAAATAGTTATTTTCTTTATCCTCAAGCATTTTCCCTTCCATAACAGTACCTGGTGTAATCAATTGGACAACCTCTCGTTTTACTACACCTTTTGCTGTTTTTGGATCTTCCACTTGCTCACAAATAGCTACTTTATATCCTTTTTCAATGAGTGACCTTATATAATTTTCAGCAGAATGATGAGGAACACCACACATTGGTATCCGTTCATCCATGCCACCATCTCTGCTTGTTAACGTAATTTCTAATTCTTCTGCTGCTTTTTTTGCATCATCAAAAAACATTTCATAAAAATCGCCAAGACGAAAAAATAGAAAACTGTCTTTATATTCTGCTTTTATTTGTAAATATTGTTTTATCATTGGCGTATAACCCATTATTGATCCCCCAAAATCTGTACTTTTCTTTGAACATTATAACATAACAATAGCGAGAATCACTTCATGAAGTCATATTAACAAAACTTGGCTTGGCCATATGTTTTTCCAGAAATATTATAAAAAAAGCTGCTTGAATTTTATCGTTTTGAAAAAATTCAAGCAGTTATGTATTTATTGTAAAACAGAACTCGATCGTTTGTGCCTTTTTAATCAAGTGAATGATAAATGGCAAAATCTTCGGATTCCCATGCTTTTTTACCTGTCCATGCGGCAGGCGAATCACTCCAAAATTGCTCATTCTCCGTTAAGCCTAATGGTAAGAATACAAATGTACATAAATAGAGACTTCCTGTAGAAATATAGAATTCCCCTATCCCTTTTTGAGAACCGCTAAATCCAATTGTCAGCCAGTCATCTTGATCAAAAATCTGATCTTCTTCACATGTTTTTCTGATTACTTGTGTCAGCCCTGCTCTTACCTGAGAAGGTTTCAACTCGGGAGGAAGCTCTTTTCGTAAAGCTTGATTGGCTAAATGATGAAAGGCGCCGAACCTGTAAGCAAGTGACCTTCCAACAGGCGGGAATGTTCCTTCTGGAGAAATCATTCTTTCAAGAATATTTGCATATTGTTCCGCTCGTTTAGTAAACACCTTCTTCAAAGTGATCCAATCTTCATGCACATGCCCCACTGTATCTATTAAATCCAAAAGCATCGGCTGAATAACATAACTATTATAATAATCAAAATGAAACGATGCGCCATCACTGTACATTCCGTCACCAACATACCATTGTTCAAATTGCTTGATGGCAAAATCTACCCTCATTTGATCCCAATCAGCTTCACCCATTTTGTACAAAGCGGCTTCTATAATGGCAGAAAACAATAACCAATTAGAGAAAATCGGTTTTCTATTTCGGGTATTCTTTAGTGCTGAAACAACATTCTCTTTCACATCTGGTTGCAGCTTGTCCCATAGTTCCACAGGTGCCCGTAAAATTGCCTGAGCGAAGAAAGCTGTATCAACAATAGGCTGTCCTCCTTCAGTAAAATTCATGTAATCTTTAGATGCTGAATTCGTTGCGTTATCGATACATTTTCTTGCTTTTTCGGCAAACTTTTGGCGCAACAATTCCTCATCGCTATTTACCGCTTTCTGTTCAAGCCATGGGGCAATACCGTTTAATGATCTTGAAAACGCTTCTAAATAAGTGTACTCTTCTCTCAAGCTATTTGTTTGCTGTTCTACTGGCATTTTAATTTTCAGCTGCTCCATTTCCAAAGATTGGATTACAGGACCCGTTATTTTCAGCATCAAATTAAGCCAATATTTACGATCTTCACTTCTCATACTAATTCTCCCCTTCTGTAAATGTCTATTATCCTCTTTAATAGTAACTGATTCTATTAATGATTTCATCAGTAAAGAAACCAAAAAGTACTGCACTTAAAAAAATGTGGCTTCATCCTAATATTACCTATCAAAAAAAAATACAGTGTGGTACGCTCCACACTGTAAGTATTATTCTTCATCATCATTGTCTGCTAAAAAGTCTGGGTCTAATGATTCCAGCTCTTCATCAGAAATGGATAAATCCCAATCTTCATCTTCGTATACTTTGCCTTTAGGGTCTACTTTTACACAAATTTTAGTATCTCCAATTACTTCAACAAGGAATTCCCGTTCAACATCTACTTTAATTTTGTTTCCCCTTGTATCAATTGTGCATTCTAAACAGTTTGGCTGTTGAATAACTTTTGCTACTACATCGCAATCATCACCTAATTGTTGTTTGTCACGAATAGAAAGTGATACAGTATCACAATACTCAACTCGCTCAGATACTACTTCTGTTTTCGTATTATCGTTGTATGCATACCAAACGTTTGCCTCGTAGCTTCCGTAAATTTCCACTGTATCCTTTTTTACTAATTTTGCATGATAGTTATGATTGATAATCCAGCAGCCTAAAATACTTGATGGTCTATGAGTTGGCGTAATAGTATTTGTTTCTTGAGTAAATTTTCTCCCTTTACCTATAACTGCCTTTGTAATTATTTCCCTGTATTGTTGATCAAGAAAAGACATTGAATGTTAACCTCCCTTTCATTTCAATCCATCTTATGCGAGATATTCACCTATAGTGCCTATTTATTTTTAAAAAGTTCACAGGCCATAGATTCTAATTCATACTATGCAAAAGCCTAGAGATGTGTACATAAAGGGAGAAGCATTATCAAAGGTTATATAGGAACAGCATACTTAAATACCGTTATTTTAGAAATTGATTGTAGTCTAACAAGAACAATTGCTTGAGTAATTTTCTGACTTTAGTTATGTAAATGATAATGGCTACATACAACAAGGCAAATAGGATTATTCTTAAGTCAATTTCCTTAAGCAAATATCAAAAAAACGATCATAGTTTATACCATGATCGTTTGATATCTGAATATTAGCAATGGTCACCTTTGCTCGAACCTGTTTTCCCTGCAAGGACATCGCCTTCTGTTGAACGTATCACTTCGTTGGTGATTTCTCTTGCAATCGTATTGGATACTAATTGCAGAAGATCATTAATAACAACTTGTGATTCTTTAAACTCCTGAACGACAGGAATCTCATCAATTTCTGCCTGAAGACGGTCGATTTCTTTTTCCACTCTTTGTAAAGCCTCTTCTTTGCCATAAGCTTGAAAGTTTACCGCTTGCTTCTGGAGGGCTTTTATCTTCTTAATCGTTGCTTGTATTTTATTATTTTCATTTAATTTCGCTTCTAGCTGCTTAAAACGGTCGATTTCTTCAATGTTTGCCATCATTTTTGCTAAATTATGTGCTTCAGCCATTACTTCAGATCTTGTATACTTTGCCATTTAATTCACCTCAACTACAGACTCAACCAACTCACCATCTAATGTCCAAGTTTTTGTATTTGTAATTCTCACTTCAACAATTTCTCCGATAATGGATTTTGGCCCTTTAAAATTGACTAGTTTATTTCTTTCCGTATATCCAGATAATACATCAGGATCTTTTTTACTTTCACCTTCAACTAATACCTTAACCGTTTGACCTTCATATTTTTTCATTGCATCAGCTGATTGTTTGTTAACAAGAGCGTTTAATCGCTGTAAGCGAGCCTTTTTCACTTCCATAGGAATATTATCTTCCCATTTTGCTGCAGGTGTACCTTCTCTTGGTGAATAAATAAACGTATAAGCACTCTCAAATCCAACTTCTTCTACTAGTGACATTGTTTCTTCGAATTGCTCATCCGTTTCGTTCGGGAAACCAACAATAATATCTGTCGTTAAAGTTGCATTAGGCATTGCTTTTCTAATTTTGTCAACAAGTTTCAGATAATCTTCTCTTGTATAACGTCGTGCCATAACACGCAGGACATCTGAACTTCCTGATTGTACTGGTAGATGAATATGATCTAGTAAATTACCACCCTGAGAAAGGACTTCAATTAATCGATCATCAAAGTCACGAGGATGGGAAGTTGTGAAGCGAACTCTTGGAATGTCAATTTCATGAATCTCATTCATTAAGTCACCTAAACCATAATCAATATTT
Organism: Gracilibacillus oryzae; assembly: GCF_009498735.1. Lineage (GTDB taxonomy): Bacteria > Bacillota > Bacilli > Bacillales > Amphibacillaceae > Gracilibacillus > Gracilibacillus oryzae. The sequence continues at coordinate 264,280 of NZ_ML762425.1, read as the reverse complement.
AAATCTTTCCCATACGCATTAACATTCTGACCTAGTAATGTTATTTCTTTATACCCTTGAGCTGCTAAATGACGTACCTCCTGAATAATATCCTCTGGTCGCCTGCTTCTTTCTTTTCCACGAGTATATGGGACAATACAGTACGTACAGAATTTATCACAACCGTACATAATATTTACCCATGCTTTGATTTTACCATTACGTACTTTTGGTAAATTTTCAATGATGTCTCCTTCTTTTGACCACACTTCTACTACCATTTCTTTACCGAACATCGCTTCGTTAATCAGTTTCGGTAATCGATGAATATTATGGGTACCGAAAATTAAATCAATGAATGGGTGTTTTTTGAGAATACGATTAACGACAGACTCTTCTTGTGACATACAGCCACAAACACCGATGATCAGGTCCGGTTTTTCAAGTTTCAAAGGTTTTAAGTGACCAATTTCACCAAACACCTTATTTTCTGCATTTTCTCTGATAGCACATGTATTTAATAAAATAATATCTGCTTCGTTCGTTTCATTTGTTGATTCATATCCCATATTTGTCAGAATACCAGCCATAATTTCTGTATCATGTTCATTCATCTGGCATCCATATGTGCGAATGAGAAATTTTTTCCCTTTTCCGACCGCTTTCATCTCTAATGGAATATCGAAGTCGTAATGTATATCAACATCCTTCTTACGACGACTTCTCGCTTTTTTAAGGTTTGGTGGTTCATAAGTTGTTTCGAAATATTTAGAAATCAGTTCATCACTTGACAGTTTTTTTAAACGATCTAAATTTTGATTCGGTTCGGATTTTACGTCCGATGAATCTGCTCGTTTAATTTGCTGACTTTCTAATCTCTGTTTTTCGTTCATATTATGTCTCCTTTCTTACCCCTGATCAACTACCTCATCTATTATATTGGATAAGCCTTAGAATTACAAAGGCAAATCATTCTTAATCGGGGATTTTTTTAATAAAGTTATCCCAAGTAATTTTCTCTAAAATTAAGTCAGACAGCTTTCCTTCTAAGTATTTATAAAAAGACGGATAGTCAGAGATGGATGAAAGACCATGAACAAGATTATCACTTCCATCAAAATCTGATCCAAAAATTATATGTTCTTCTAAACCTGAGGCTAGTAGATAATAGATGTGTAAATATACATCTTGAAAAGTCGCCTGATTGGAACTAGTAACAAATTCCCGAACAAAATTAATTCCTATCAAACCATTTTTATTTATTAGAGCCTGAATTTGCTTGTCATCCAAATTGCGCGGATGTGGCACAATAGATTGAACATTCGCATGTGATACAATAGGGTAGTCAGCAATTTCCAATGCATCAAAAAACCCTTTATAAGAAGCATGAGCTAAATCAACCCATATTTTCTCGTCATTAGCTAACTGGATGATATCACGACCAAAATCTGATAAACCTGCTCCACGCTTTTCCATAATACCGTCAATGGCTAGATTGGGAACATTCCATGATAAACCGATCATACGAACACCTAAATGAAACAAAATCCGCAACTTAAATATATCATATCCGATTAAATCCAAGCCTTCTAATGTTAACATTGCTCCTCTTTCATTGCTTTTCAATGAAAAGATATCTTGCTTGTTCAAGATTAATTTCACATTAGAATATGGCTTAATGACATGTTCATAAAAGATGTCTATCATTTGCAAACCTGCAATAAATTTCGCTTCAGCAGGTACACTTGGTGGAATAAAAATAGCAAAACACTGCACTTTAACATTACTTTTCATCCACTTGGTATAATTCACTGCAAGTTCGGGATCATCATAAAAATCCAATTGCTGCTCCCAAATCTTCCATAATGCATCACAATTACAATCAATCAATCTATTACACCTCTTTCTTTCCATTTAAAAACCTGTTTGTCCTAAAACAAACAGGTTTAACTGAATAAGAATTATCTAGGTTCTACGATTAATTTAATAGCTGTACGTTCTTCATTATCGATCATGATATCAGTAAAAGCCGGAATACAAATGAGATCGTCTCCACTCGGAGCCACAAAACCACGTGCGATAGCAACTGCTTTTACTGCTTGGTTTAGTGCACCTGCACCAATTGCTTGAACTTCTGCTGAGCCACGTTCACGTACGACATTTGCAAGTGCGCCTGCTACTTTATTCGGATTTGATTTTGCTGAAACCTTTAATATGTCCATTCCTGGTACCTCCTTCAATTCCTATTGTTATCCCACTTTTACTATATTCTTGTACATGAAAGATATTCCTTTTTATTATGACTCATTACAGGCAAAAATTCAAATCTTATCATTACAGACCCTAATATTATCAACGGTTTTAAGAGAAGAACGGGTGGTCATCATTAATCTGAATTCGCTCTATTTTACTTGCCTTCCCTGTTGATGAATCAATATCAATAACAACCCCACTTAATTGCGTTCTGCCGTCTTTAGGAACTTCAAATCGAACAGGCAGTGCAGTAGTGAATTTTTTGAGCACCGCTTCCCGTTCCATGCCTAATATACCATCATAAGGTCCAGTCATACCGACATCACTAATGTAAGCAGTATGATTAGGCAAAATACGGTCATCGGCTGTTTGAACATGTGTATGTGTACCGACTACTGCACTGACTTTTCCATCCAGATACCATCCAAATGCTTGTTTTTCACTTGTCGCTTCGGCATGAAAGTCTACAAATATTATATTTGTTCTCTTTTTTGCTATTTCAATTAATTCATCAACTCTTTGAAATGGGTCATCAACAGGCTGCATAAATGTTCTGCCTAATAGATTAATGACTGCTATTTCTTTTCCGTTTGATTTTACGAAAACAATCTCAGTGCCTGGTGTACCAGCAGGTAAGTTACCAGGACGAACCATGTAAGGCGCGTTATCGATAAATTGAAATATATCCTTTTTATCCCACGTATGGTTTCCCATTGTGACAGCATTTGTGCCCCATTCGAGTAAATTTTTATATATTTTCTCTGTAATACCTTTACCACTCGCAGCGTTTTCGCCATTAACGATCGAAATATGCGGCTGATATTTAGTTTTCAGCTTCGGTAAATATTCCTGCACCATATCCCGACCAGGGGATCCAACAATATCTCCAATAAATAAAATTCTCATCTATAGCTTCCTTTCTCCATAAACAATCTGATAATAAATAAAGTGACCAAAAATGGCCACTTTATTTAGCATATTCAACAGATCTTGTTTCTCTTATTACTGTTACTTTTATATGACCCGGATAATCCAGTTCGTCTTCGATTCGTTTTCTTATATCTCTAGCAACTTTTGCTGCTTCAAGATCATCAATCTCGTCTGGTTTGACAATAATTCGAATTTCACGACCAGCTTGAATTGCAAATGACTTCTCTACACCTGCATAAGATTCAGAGATTTCCTCGAGTTTCTCTAAACGCTTAATATAGTTCTCAAGAGTTTCACTTCTTGCACCAGGTCTGGCTGCTGATAATGCATCAGCTGCGGCAACAATAACAGAAATAACGGATGTTGGCTCCTCATCACCATGGTGTGAGGCTATTGCATTAACGACAACATCATTTTCCTTGTATTTACTTGCAAGTTCTTTACCTATTTCCACATGGCTTCCTTCTACTTCATGGTCAATTGCTTTCCCGATATCATGCAGAAGGCCAGCACGTTTTGCAAGGGTTTGATCTTCGCCAAGCTCAGCAGCTAACAGGCCGGATAAATAGGCTACTTCCATGGAATGCTTTAATACATTTTGACCATAGCTTGTTCTGTACTTTAAACGTCCCAGAATTTTCACTAAATCCGGATGAAGACCGTGGACTCCCACTTCAAAAGTAGTCTGTTCACCGTAATCACGAATATATTCGTCCACTTCCCGTCTTGATTTATCTACCATTTCCTCAATTCTTGCTGGGTGGATACGGCCATCCTGTACTAATTTCTCTAAGGCAATTCTTGCAATTTCCCTCCGAATTGGATCGAAACCTGATAATATAACAGCTTCCGGAGTATCATCAATAATAAGATCAATACCAGTTAAAGTCTCAAGCGTGCGAATGTTTCTTCCTTCACGCCCGATTATTCGACCTTTCATCTCATCATTTGGAAGATTTACAACGGAAACAGTTGTTTCAGCAACATGATCTGCAGCACAACGTTGTAGGGCTAGAGAAAGAATGTTTTTCGCTTTCTTATCCGCCTCTTCTTTGGCTCTGTTTTCAGCTTCTTTAATAATTAGTGCAGTTTCATGAGTGACTTCTTCTTCCACACGTTGTAAAATAACTTGTTTTGCTTGGTCAGTCGTATAGCCAGATATCCGTTCTAATTCTGTCTGTTGCTCGCTTAACATTGCTCCAACTTTGCTTTCCATTTCTTCAATTTGTTGTTGTTTTTCTGTTAGCGAACTTTCTTTCTTCTCTAACATTAACTCACGCTTATCCAACGTTTGATCTTTTCGGTTAAGATTTTCTTCCTTTTGCATGAGACGACTTTCAAGCTTCTGAATTTCTAATCTTCTTTCACGAAGCTCTTGTTCAGCTTGTTGACGAATTTTATAGTTTTCATCTTTCGCTTCGAGTAACGCCTCTTTCTTCGCTACTTCCGCGTTTTTATGTCCTTCTTCAACAATTTGTTTTGCTAATTCCTCTGCACTCGAAATCTTCTTCTCCGCAATTTTCTTTCGAATCAGATAACCAACAACAATACCGACAAATGTAAGCAAAATGGAGATGATAATTGTAAACAATGAATCCATACTTTCACCTCCTCTTGCTATAAACTTGTACAAAATTTTCAGTCGGCATGTACAATGAATACTTTAATTTTAATTTAATGTATAACGATTTTTTAAATTATACATTATAATTTTAATCCTCTATTCTTGGGATGTCAAGGATTGTAGGATTTTATTCCATATCATCTAATAAAAAAAGCCAGATGCGGCTTAGTTAAGAGATTCGCCACACCTAGCTGGTCCTTATAAAATAGTATTAATCCTCCAATAATGAAGCTTGTTCTTCCGTCTCATCAACAGGAGCTTCTTCATCCAAACCATAATGTGAACGAATAGCAAGATAAATTTCATCCGCAATATGAGAATTTTCTTTTAAGAATTGCTTAGCATTCTCACGACCTTGTCCCAATCGCTCTTCATTATAGGAATACCAAGCACCACTTTTCATGACAATATCTAAATCTGAGGCAATATCAAGTATTTCACCTTGTCGTGAAATTCCTTCCCCATACATAATATCCACTTCTGCTTGTTTAAATGGTGGTGCCACTTTATTCTTTACCACTTTGATTCTTGTTCTGTTTCCTACCATATCATTGCCAATTTTCAATGTTTCAGCTCTTCGCACTTCCAGTCTGACAGATGAGTAGAATTTCAATGCCCGACCACCCGGAGTAGTTTCAGGATTACCGAACATAACACCTACTTTTTCACGGATCTGGTTAATAAAGATAGCTGTAGTTTTTGACTTATTAATAGCTCCAGATAATTTTCTTAATGCTTGTGACATAAGTCGAGCTTGAAGACCCACATGGGAATCACCCATTTCTCCTTCAATTTCCGCTTTCGGTACAAGTGCCGCAACAGAGTCAATTACAATCATATCAATTGCGCCACTGCGCACTAATGCTTCTGCTATTTCTAGTGCCTGCTCTCCGGTATCTGGCTGTGATAATAATAACTCATCAACATTAACACCTAGTTTTCTAGCATATACAGGATCAAGGGCATGCTCTGCATCAATAAAAGCAGCCTGTCCACCCGCTCGCTGTGCTTCTGCTATCGCGTGAAGAGAAACAGTAGTTTTACCAGAAGACTCTGGACCATAAATTTCTACAACTCGACCACGTGGATAACCACCTACACCTAAAGCAACATCCAACGTAACCGACCCACTGGAAACTGTGGCAATTCTCTGTTCCGCCTGCTCTCCCAGTTTCATGATCGATCCTTTACCAAATTGCTTCTCTATTTGTTTTAACGCCTGATCAAGGGCTTGTTTTCTATCACTCATTCGAAAATTCCTCCTTTTTAACTCTAATACTATTTTACAATGTTTTGATAGATTTAACAAGCAATAAACGAATAAATGTTCCCTTTTTTTCTGTGCTGATTTTCTTTAAAATCTGCTGCTCTTTCATGAAAAAAAAGTATTTTCAGCCTATTTAAAGCTTAAAAATACTTTTTTATTGTTTTCTTATTTTTTCAAAAGGTGGAACAGCAATTCATAAGCTTTCTTGACAGATCTCCTTCTTATGGTATCCCGGTCTCCGCTGAAATGTAACTTATATTGATGGACAGCCTGTTGATTAATGATTGTAATAAAGACTGTCCCTGCTTCTTTTCCTTCTTGTTTCGCCGGTCCAGCTACGCCTGTAAAGCTAATACCAATATCACTGTTATACAGGCTTTTTACTTGCTCAGCCATTGCCTCAGCGCATTCTTTGCTTACTGTACCATAATGCTTCATGATATGTTCTGGGATATGTAATACATCTGCTTTTGTTTCTGTTTGATAAACTACTGCTGCCCCTTTGAATATTGCAGAGCTACCTTCCATGTCAACAATAGATGAAGCGAATGCGCCTCCTGTTAAGCTCTCCGCACTTGAGATTGTCAAATGCTGGTTTTGAAGCAGTGCAAATACTTTTTGCTCAATTGTGTCATTATCATAACCATAGAGGTATTGGCCTGCTCGTTTGACAATCATAGATTCTGTCTCGTTGATAAGATTAATCGCAGCAGCTTTTGTATCCGCATTGGCTGACAGCCTTATGGCTACTTCTCCTTCTGAAGCGAGAGGTGCAATCGTTGGATTAGTCTGACAGGAGATTAAATCTTGCAGCTCATATTCCAGTTGTGATTCTCCAATCCCGATAAACCGCAGCATTCGGGAAAAAATTACATCACTTAAAGAATATTTATCTGCCAAAAAAGGCAGCATATGCTCTAGCATTAGTGATTTCATTTCACGCGGCACACCTGGCATAAATAAGTAAATTGTTTCCTCATATTCAACAGCTATCCCAGGGGCAATGCCAACAGAATTTTGAAAAACATGCGCTCCTTCAAATACATTAGCCTGTTTAAGATTGTTTAGTGTCATGGTACGATTTGTTTTTGCGAAATAATTTTCCATCTTTTGGATGGTGACTGGATCCTGGACAATCTCAAGTCCTGTCATAACCTGAAAAGCTTCTCTTGTTAAGTCATCCTCAGTAGGTCCAAGTCCTCCAGTAATAAAAATAATATCTGACCGGTTATGCGCCAACTGAAATACTTCTGTCAGCCGTTCCAAATTATCTCCCACAACACTGTGATAGTAAATCGGAATACCGCTATCTGCTAATTTCTCAGACATCCAGGCTGCATTAGTATTAGATATTTGACCTAATAGAAGTTCTGTACCAACAGAAATTATTTCGGCTTTTACTTGCTTTTTCATTTGGAATCCTCCATTACATGCCAGTTTTTAATAAAATATTCTATACCTGAAATGACTGTAATGACGAGGGCTGCATAAAGCAATATATCACCAGCAGGGATACCTATGCTGTTAAACGGAAAATTATGTAACAATAAAATGATGATAGCCAAAATCTGGATGACGGTTTTAAGCTTGCCCATTTGACCCGCAGCAAGTACAATTCCTTCCCCAGCGGCGACAAGTCTTAATCCCGTTACGGCAAATTCTCTGCTGATAATAACAATAACAACCCATGCAGGTGCCAATCCTAATTCGATCAACAAAATAAAAGCAGCCGATACTAATAACTTATCAGCCATTGGATCAAGAAATTTCCCTAAATTTGTTACTAGATTGTATTTTCTTGCATAATACCCATCTAACCAGTCCGTAGCTGAAGCAATAGCAAAAATAATTACAGCAATAAAATGAGCTAATGGTAAATCTGTTGCTCCAATGGAGATAGTTCCCCAATCAAAAGGGAATGAGAGTACTATTATGAAGATTGGTATCAACATAATTCTAGAGATAGTAATTTTATTTGGTATATTCATTTGTCAATCACCTCGTAAATAAATAATATTAATTATTTGTATAAAAACACCCTCTTTATTCTCTAAACAAAGAGGGTGAATCATGCTTTATTTTACAATATTAATCCACATTTCATGAGGATCTGAACTATTGCTGAGTTCTGCAGGTAATTCAATCGGTTTGTCATTAACTTTCATATTAATGGAATGTGGATTCCCGAATTTCACATAAACTTCGGTGAATTCCGTAATGTCTACTTCAATAGGCATGTTTTCTGTTGTTAATGTTTCGTATACGAATCGCTCACCATTTGCATTTTCTACATTCAGCCAGTTTTGACCTGTTGTTTCAAATGAAAGTGTTAATGTTTCTTCATTCGTTTCCAAAGAGTAGGTTAGGTCATTTCCTGTAAATTCGTCTAAAGTAATAGTGGTTTCTGTTTCAGGTTCAGTTTCCGTTTCTTCATTACCGTCTGTTACAGTCCCATTACTATTTGTCTCTTCCTCTGAATCCTGAGTTTGCTGGTCCTCACCTGCATTCTCTGGAGGCATCGATACCTCATCACCAGGACCTTCACTTGTTTGTTCAGTTGGTTGGTCTGCCGAATTATCATTCCCGTCAAATGGTCTCTGTTGGAATAACCAGACAACAACAACGATCCCTATAACGAGTAAAACGACAACAAGTGACGGCAGAAAAGAAAAGAAGGCAGGAGTTGTTGTCACTGCTTTATTTTTTTTACTGCTGTTTACACGTGAAAGAACCACTTTCTCTTCTTTATCGAACGGTAAGTCCTTTTCATATTCACTCATTAATGCATCAGCATCCAAATCCAATACTGTTGCATATTCTTTTATAAATGCACGGACATAGAAAGATCCTGGCATTACATTAAAATTTTCTTCTTCAATTGCATTTAAATAACGTGTTTGAATTTTTGTCTGTTTCTGAATATCATTCAGTGTGAGGTTTTTCGCTTCACGTTCTTGTTTCAGCCTTTCTCCAATTCCCATAAATAACACCATCCATCAATCTATTATCTTAAATTCGTTTTCTGAATTTAATCCCTTATTTTATAAAATTAAATGTGACACTTTATCACTATTCATCTAATTATGCTTGACGCAGTTATACAAAATTTACTGTTAATTTATCACATATGACAATCATATCTTAAATTGCTTCACATGAAAAGAGAAATACTATGAGAATTTAATTAAATTTAATATTTGTTTATATATGTACACGGTATAGAAAAAGCCCTAAAAACACAAAAACAAAGCTGTGTCATTTAGGGCTTATACCTTTACTTCTTCCTACTTAGATCCTTCATTCTGAACAAGTTTCACCATAATACTCGCAATAGCACGTTGCTCTTTATCATCAGCAGCGTTCCACAGATCACGAAGAATTCGTTCTTGGTCATTTTTAGCCTGAACTTCTGTTGATAAATAGTTACCAATATCATATGCTAATTCGGATATTGCTCTGTTGCTGATTCCATTACCCTGAGCTTCGTGTAATCTGTCGCCTAAAAAGTCTTTCCATGATTCAAAATTATCAATCACAGACATCTTCATACCTCCTTTTTTAGATACAACTATATTTTCCGTTAATTGAAAGAAAATATTCGTCAAAAAAAGAGGAATAATTACATTCTTATATCCAGCCGCCATTAACACGCAAAATTTCACCTGTTATATATTGAGCTCTCTTACTTATTAAAAAAGAAACAGCTTCAGCAATATCTTCTGGAAAACCGCTTTTTTGCAAGGAAATTTCTGACACTAAATCCATTCTCTCTGCATCTGTTAAATGTTGATTCATTTTCGTTTCAATATATCCAGGGCTTACACCATTTACACGTATCCCGCTTGGTCCCACTTCTTTAGATAATGCTTTTACAAACGAATTCTGGGCTCCTTTTACAGTAGAATACGCCACTTCATAACTTGCCCCGACTTCCCCCCATATGGATGTAATGAGAACAAATTGACCTTTTTTCCTTGAAATCATTGCTGGAAGAACATGCTGGGTCAGTTGCCAAACTGACTTTACATGTAAATGGAACAGACTGTCCATTTCCTCATTTGTCAGGTCTTGCATTAATCCATAAAGTGAAGACCCGCTCGCGAAAACAAGCTGATCAATATCATGGTGTAATTGAGATAAAAAGTCCTCTGTTCCTTCAGGTTGACTCAAATCCGCACAGATAATTCCAGTAATTTGCCTGCTGCCTATTTTATTTTTCAATTGTAGAACAGCATCTTCATTCTTGTTGTAATGCAAAATTAAATTATAACCGTCAGCCGCTAGTTTTAAGGCAATAGCCGCTCCAATTTCACCGCTGGCACCGACAATTAAGCAAGTATTCCCCAAGCCCATCACCTTTACTATTCTTCATTCTTTACAAAGCAAAATGAAATTCTTTCTTCATCAATCCATGAGGAAAGGAAGTTTTGTAAATCTTTGTAACTTAACTGTTCTAACCATTGAATGCTTTCAAATAAATCAATTCCTAATAGTTGATAATGAGTATACTGATTTGCGATAAACTCTAAAGAATTTAATGATCTAAGTAAATGACCAAGTTTTTTTCGTTTTATTCGCTCAAATGTAGATTGATCCAATTTAGTCTCATTTAATTGAAGTAACTCTTGTTTGATGGATTCAGCCAATTTCTCTGGCTCACTTGTATTTCCGCCGATAATGGAGAAGCCAAAGTCTTTGTCCAAGTGCGTCTCAGCACTGAAAGATTGATCTATCAGACCCTCTTCATAAAGTTTTTCATAACTGGCACCACTTCTGGAAAACAATGCATCCATCACTATATCCATTAAATATTCTTTTTCCATAAAAGCTTTAGGATCTTCTGGAATATCAACTTCTTTTACACCAACCAGTGCTTTAGGAACGTTTACAGGCATGGTAACATTTAATTGTTTCTGGGCTACATTTGCCGGTTCATTAGGGAACTTCCTTGTAATAGGTTCCGGGGTCTCAAATGTTTTTCCAGCTTGATTTGTTTTAATCATTTCCATTGTTTCATTCACATCTATGTTCCCTGCAACAAATAGCACCATATTACTTGGATGATAGAATGTGTGGTAACATGTATACAAATCATCTTTAGTAATATGACTGATTGATTCAACTGTTCCAGCAATATCAATATGGACGGGATGATGCTGATACATGCTTTTGATTGTACCAAAAAATGCACGCCAATCTGGCTGGTCATCATACATTTTAATTTCCTGCCCGATAATACCTTTTTCTTTTTCTACTGATTGTTCAGAAAAATATGGGTCCTGGACAAAATCAATCAGGATTTTCAAATTATCCATAATCCGGGATGTTGCTGAAAATAAATAGGCAGTCTTTGTAAAAGAAGTAAATGCGTTTGCTGAAGCACCAAGCTTCGAGAAATCATGGAAAACGTCTCGATCTTCCTTCTCGAATAATTTATGTTCAAGAAAATGGGCAATTCCATCAGGCACTGTAATGAAATCTTCCTTACCTAAAGGTACAAAGCTTTGATCAATGGATCCATAATTTGTTGTAAAGATTGCAAATGTTTTGGCCATTTCCTGTTTCGGCAGGATAAACACTCGTAATCCATTGGAAAGTGTTTCTGTATATATTTTCTCATTAATTTGGTCATAATATAATTCTTTCATTTTCCTATACCTCCTCACTTGTCAGTAAATAAATCATGTCCAGTTTTATTTTTTGTGCTACTTTCACTATTTCTTCTTTTTCTACCTGTTTCACTTCTTTTAGCAGTTGTTCAGGTGATTTATCGGATTTAGCTAATATACGCTGATAATTCAATTCGATCATACCTTGCGGGTTATCAAGGGTTTCTTTTAATTGATTGATTGTCATCTCTTTTGTTTCCGTTACTTGTTGATCTGTAAATTCCCCTGCTACCATCTGTTCCATTTGCTCTAATATAATTTGCCTTGCTTTCTCATATTGTTCTGGTGCTATTCCGCTAAACACAAACAATAATCCTTTATGGCTCTCAATCCTCGAGGCAGCATAATAAGCTAAACTGTGCTTCTCTCTTACATTCATAAATAATTTGGAACTTGGGAAACCTCCAAATAATCCATTAAATACATGAAGTGCGGCATAATCACTATCATCATAAGTGATATTAGTCCGGTAACCAAAATGAAGTTTTGCTTGTTGAATTTTATCCTTCTCAATTAAAGTTGCTGCTTGTTTTTCTTTTGTTGTATGTTTCGTTTTTTCTATAGCTGTTTGCTCATTTCGAGCAATAATAGTATCTATTTGACTTTCCAACGGTGTATTTTCGATATCTCCAACAACAAAAATATCTAAATGGTCATCTTGTAACAGTTGCTGGTAATATTCATACAGCTGAACGGCTGAAATAGAAGCTATGTCTTCTTCATAACCATGGACTCTTAATTGATACGCTTCATCAGCACACATTTCTTCAATCATTCTTGTATTGGCAAGATTCATTTTATCTTCTTTTAATGCATCTATTTTATTTTTCAGTGTTTTCTTTTCTCGTTCTAAGATTTTCGGATCAAACCCGCCATCAACTGTTTTTGGTGAATAGATAACCTCTTGTAATAAGGCCAGACCATCTTCAATTAGTGAATCCTGGTTAGCTAAATAACGGTCGTTTGCTAATTCTAACCGGATTGTTGTAATATTTTTTTCACCCTTCTTACTGCTATCAATATGTAAAATAGCACCATATAGCTCATCCAGTTTTTGTCGTAACTTAGTTGCTGTCGGATAGTTTGTTGTCCCTTGTTGTAAGACATATGGCAAGAGCGCCCTATTTGTTACTGTTTCTCTGCTTAGATTTGTCGTAAACTTAAATGAGAAGTTGATTGTTTTAAACTTTTTCGTATGCAGCAAATGCAAATCATAACCTTGTTTTTGAATAAGCTTTTCCATCACCATGCTCCTTTTTACTTGTTCTATTAAAATAACTTATCTTATTGTATCATCTTATCATGTATATTATGCTCAAGCGACGAATACAACTTACAAAAAAAGAAAAGGACAGAGTGCCATATGCTGAGTAGGAGCTATCGCCCAGTAGATCGTTATACAAATGTGCGGTGACGCCATTCATTATTTATTGGGTGAAAGTTTTATAATTAAAAATTGCCAAATAAAAACCCCAAAGGTTAGTTTAAACATCAAACCTTTGGGGTTTTATATAATGGGACCATCTTTACATTCTTTTTCTCAAAACATAAAAGCTAAAAACATCGGCACGAAAAAAATTAGCTGAATATAAGACAGGTTCATTGTCTTTCGTGTAATGCATTTGCCTTAGCAGCAATAATGCCTGGTCTGGTTCGCAATGGAGTAAAGGAGAAATTCTTTCATGATAACCAATTGGTTCAATATAGGCAACAGCATAGTCAATTTCTTTCTTTGCATATGATTTAATAGCTGCAAATATTGATTCCTGTGAGTGAATTAATTCAATAGGCAATAATCGTTGATCAACCCGGTCAATGCAATAGACAACTGGATCTCCGTCAGCAGTTCTTATTCTTTCTATTTGGGCAAATTTATCAATTTCCAATGGAGCAAATCTTTTTCTGTCTTCATCTGTTGGTTCTGTTAAATCTGCTGAAATGTATTGGACTCCTGGTTTTTTACCTGATTGTTTAATCATTTCTGTAACACTGCCAAGCTGTTCAATACCTGAAGAAAATATTGGTTTGGCATTGACAAAGTTTCCAACACCTGGCCGGCGAACAATGAAATTATCTCTTTCTAAAATGGTAATTGCTTCTTGTACTTCTTTTTTGGTTACACCAAAAGTTTGAGCCAATTCATATTCTGTAGGTAATTTTTCTTTTTCTTTGTAATAGCCTTCTTCTATTAATGATTTGATTTGATTCAAAACAAACCTGGATGACCCATTATTTGTATTAGACAGCATAGCTTCCCCCAACCATTTCTAATCCAATTAAATTTTATTATTACAAACAAATATAACATTTTTAATTGGATTAATAAAGAAAAAACTAGTTAAAACGACATGATTCTTAATATTTAAAACTAGTCTGCAGACTGTTGAGAAGTTTCTGTATTACTTTGTAAAACAGTTCTTGGTTTGGAACCTTCATATGGACCGACTATTCCTCTTTGCTCCATCGCATCAATTAATCTGGCAGCTCGTGTATATCCCACACGAAATCTTCTTTGCAACATTGAGACACTAGCACTTTGCATTTCTAAAACAAGTGCCACAGCTTCAGGATACAACTCATCATCCACTTCCTCTGTTACTTCATTTTCTTCTTCTGGAATCATCTCCTCTTGGTATTGCGCTTTTTGTTGTTCTATACAATGATCGACAACACGCTCTACTTCATCATCTGATAAAAATGCTCCCTGAATTCTTAATGGTTTCGACAAACCAACAGGTATAAACAGCATATCCCCTCTACCTAACAACTTCTCAGCACCGCCTGAATCTAAAATTGTTCTGGAATCTGTTTGTGAAGACACACTAAAGGCTATTCTTGAAGGAATATTTGCCTTAATGACCCCTGTTATAACATCCACTGAAGGTCTTTGTGTGGCAATAACTAAATGAATTCCTGCTGCCCTTGCCATTTGTGCTAATCTAGTAATCGCATCTTCCACATCATTTGATGCAACCATCATTAAATCAGCTAATTCGTCTACAATTACCACAATATAAGGAAGGAGTGGCTGCTGATCCTCATTTTCTTTATTGTGTCTGGAAATATATTCATTGTAACCTTCCATATTTCTTGTACCAGTATCAGAAAATAAATCATATCTTCTTTCCATTTCCGCAACAATTTTCTTTAATGCGCGGGACGCTTTCTTCGGATCTGTAACAACTGGTGAAAGAAGATGCGGGATTCCATTGTAGACATTTAACTCCACTTTTTTCGGATCAATCATCATCATTTTGACTTCGTGCGGTTTAGCATACATTAATATACTTGTTATGATTCCATTAATGCATACACTTTTTCCGCTTCCTGTAGCACCAGCTACAAGAAGATGGGGCATTTTATTAAGCTCGGCCACTACAGCTTCTCCGGAAATATCTTTGCCAAGAGCAAAAGCAAGTTTATTTTGTGATAATTGCTTCTTTGATTCTAATACTTCTCGTAATGTCACCATTGCTGTTTCTTCATTTGGCACTTCAATACCTACAGCTGATTTCCCCGGAATGGGGGCCTCAATCCTGATATCTTTTGCCGCCAATGCTAAAGCTAGGTCGTCATGCAAGTTGACAATCTTACTTACTTTCACACCTGCTTCCGGATATACTTCATATTTCGTTACAGAAGGACCAACATGGACTTTTGTCACCCTTGCTTTTACACCAAAACTTTGAAAAGTTTTCTCTAATTTCCGCACAACCCTTTGAATATAAGACTTCTCTTGTTGTTTACCCTGATGTTTTGGCGCTTCCAATATCTGTATCGGTGGTAATTGGTAATCTTCATTTTCAAAGTTTGAAATAGTAAGAGGTTTTTCAACTGCTGGTTCCTCTTCAGCCACTACTTCTTTTTCCTTTTTTACATCTTCTCCATGCGAAGATTGCTCTTCTTCGATCACGTAAGAGGTTTCTTCCTGAGGCTGATCTTCTAAGTTACTGCTGTTTGCATAAGCAATGGCTGGATATGTTTCCAACTCTGCATCTGTATTTTCTTCCACATTTGCTTTTTCCCGTTTCTCTTGTTTTTTGGCATGGATATTCTTTTTCCAGTCTTCCCATTTGTTTAGTCCGCCTGCCCGAATCTTTTTTGATAACTTAATCAATAAATCACCAATTGATATATTGACAAACAAAATAATCCCTATAATGATTAAGAAAAATGCCACGATTTTGGCCCCGATATTAGAGAATAAAAAGAACGAAACGGCAAATAATAAACTGCCAATTAATCCTCCACCTAGATAATAAGCAGTTTTTTCACCACTGGCGAAATCAAAAAAGCTCGTAAAGGTTGCCCCGGTAATAGATGGGTAGTTTTCAGGCGATGAGTATACCCCCTCAAACAATTGAATATGGGTCATTAATAATAATCCAGCAAAAATAATATAAGTACTATACCAGCGTCTTGTTGTAATTGTCGGCCATTTTCGCTTTATCATAAGATATACACCGGTAAAAAGCAGCAGACCAGAAGCAACAAAATACCAGTTTCCTAGAAAAAACCGGAAAAAATTTGCTAATAGTTTTGATATAGCGCCATTTTGAATGATGGTAGCACCACTCCCAAAAATCGCCAGGAAAATAAAGAGCAGCCCAATCAATTCGATTTTTATATTATTTTTTAATTTTTGCTTTTTTCTCGACTTTTTTTTTCGAGCCAATTCCTTCACTCCTAAAACAAGATTAATAGAAAGTCTTTATGTAGTTTTTGCATGCTTAGATTTATGATCTTACGCTGTTTTCCATAAGCATTCAATATTTATGTCCAATAAAAAATTCGCTCATCGCCATAAATTTATGGCGAGAGCTGAAATTTTTCAATTATTAATAAATTGGCAGAACTTCTAGACTAAATTTATTATACCACATAAAGTGAGACTTTGATCAGTGGGGGTTTTTCTGTCTCCCACTGATCATTAGCGAACTTACCAGGATGCTTCGCGTCTTTAGCGCTGTGATAAAGCGAACGGAGAACGAACATTCTATTTCTAAGAAATAGTGTTGTTACATTTTTATAATGGTGCCAGGTAAATAATCATCTATAAGAAAATCATTTGGGTTTGTTGAAAGCAGTTGCGCAATTCGCCAATCACCATTTTCGGTTTTCTCCACAATGCCTTGCTTATTATTATAGGTAACATGTTGATAATTCTCCCAAGCTTCTTGACTTTCCGGTAAGATATCATGATTCGATAATGGAGTATAAAACATTATTGAATCAGCTCCTCAGATGTTTTCGTCTGATCAATAAACTCGTTTAATTTAGCCATTGCTCCGCTAATACCGCCAACTTCATTAATCAGTCCATATTGTACTGCATCCTGGCCAACTACATTTGTTCCAATATCTCTTGTCAGGTTGCCTTTTTCAAACATAAGTTCTTTAAATTTTTCTTCTTTAATATTCGAATGGCTTGTCACAAAATGAATGACTCGTTCCTGCATTTTGTCAATATATTCAAATGTTTGAGGCACACCAATAACCAAGCCAGTTAATCTGACAGGATGGATAGTCATTGTTGCAGATGGTGCAATAAATGAATAATCTGTTGCCACAGCAATTGGAACTCCAATGGAATGTCCTCCCCCTAATACAATCGACACTGTCGGCTTTGACAGCGATGCTATCATTTCAGCAAGGGCCAGACCTGCTTCCACATCACCACCAACAGTATTAAGGACAACGACCAACCCTTCTATCTTAGGGTTCTGCTCGACAGCAATAATTTGTGGAATCAGATGTTCATATTTTGTTGTTTTATTTTGGGGAGGCAGTTGAATATGACCTTCTACTTGTCCAATGATAGACAGCACATGAATATTAGAATCTGGTGCCTGAGGGACATTCGCCTGACCTAATTGCTGAATTTTTTCCACTAAAGAAGAGGATGTTGTATCTTTTTCTTTTGTTTCTTGTTTATTTGAATTCATAATAAAAACCCCTTTCACCTCACTATTTCTAGTATGGTCAAGGGGAATTGTTTCATACACATCAATCCTGGTTAAAATTCTCTAACACACGATATAAATTCTGCTCTTCGAATGGAGATAATGGAACTAATGGTAATCTTACATTGCCGGTATCTATATGTTTGTACTTAAGTGCTGCTTTCACAGGTGATGGAGAAGGAGCCATGAACAATGTTCTCATAATTGGTAACAATTGGCGATGAAGCTGTGCAGCTTCTTTCACTTTACCTTCTTCAAAAAGACTCATCATTTCTTTCATTTCTTTCCCGATTACGTGGGAAGAGACTGATACAACTCCAGATCCGCCAATTGACTGTATTGGTAATGTCATACTGTCATCACCGCTGTAAACAGTAAAGCTATTATCTGTTTGATCAATAATGCTGGCAATCGCATCTAAATCGCCAGTAGAGTCCTTTAATGAAACAATATTTTCTATTTGTGACAATGCAACAACTGTTTCCACATTTAATTTCACAACCGCGCGAGACGGTATGTTATAAAGCATCACAGGTAAACTTGTTTCATCTGCAATTGCTTTATAATGGTGAAAGAGGCCATCCTGGTTCGGTTTATTATAATATGGAGTAACGAGCAAAACTGCATCTGCCCCGAGCTTTTCAGCTTCTTTGGTCAGCTCGATTGATGCACTTGTATTATTACTGCCAGTACCTGCTATAATGGGAACCCTCTTATTCACAATTTTAATTACATGTTCAAATAGGGTTAATTTCTCATTTAATGATAATGTTGGTGATTCCCCGGTTGTTCCCGCTACTACGAGCCCTTCTGTACCGTTTCTAAGTAAATATTCAATTAACTCTGTTGTTTTTTCTAAATCCACTTGATTATTTTGGTCAAATGGTGTAACCATGGCAGTAAGCAAACGGCCAAAATCCATGTTACAATCAGCTCCTTTCCGAACAACTTATGATGATCATTGTTTATCCCAATTCTATTAACTATTCTCTAATTGAAATGCTAAGTGTAATGCGTTGACTGCTGTTTGCAAGTGTTCACTCTTTATTAATACCCAGATGGTCCGGTGACTGTCCGCTGATTGATAAATAGGAATATTATGACTCGACAATGTTTGAACAATCTTAGATGTAGCCCCTGGAATTCCTGACATTCCCGCACCAACTAAAGATATCTTAGCACAATTTTGATTTAAAATTGGTGTAATGTTCAGATTGTTTAATACTTGAAGTGCTTTTTCTTCATACTTATCTAAAATGGTATACATCATACCGCCTGGTGATATGTTAATAAAATCAACTGAGATTCCGGCTTCTGCCATTGCTTTAAAAACATCCACTTGGATTAGTTCTGATTCCATTTTATTATCTATTTTTATTTGAGTTAAATGATCAACATAAGCAATCCCTGTGACGAGACGGTCTATTACTGTGTTCGATTGTTTATCCCCATCAAGAGAAGTAATCAATGTTCCTGGGTCCTGTTCATGTGTGGAACGAACTCTTATTGGTATATTTGCTTTCATAGCAATTTCCACTGCTCGTGGATGGATGACTTTCGCTCCCTGGTATGCAAGATTACACACTTCGGTATAGCTAATCTGTTCAAGTTTTCTTGCTGTTGATACCATTCTTGGATCTGCTGTCATTATTCCATTTACATCTGTAAAAATATCGACATATTCTGCCCCTGTTGCGGCAGCCAAAGCAGTGGCAGAGGTATCGCTGCCGCCTCTGCCAATGGTTGTTACTTCATAATGATCATTTCTTCCCTGAAAGCCTGCAACTACCACTACTTGATATTCATATAATAAAGAAGAAACAAGTTCTGTATCCATTGTCTTAATTTGAGCATTGGTAAATTCACTTGTTGTTATAATTCCCGCTTGAGCGCCGGTAATGGCAATTGATTCAATATTTTGGTGCAAGAGTTCATTAGAAAATACTACTGCAGAAATTGTCTCTCCACAGGATATTAATAAATCTTTCTCCTTTGCTGACAGCATTGTTGTATTCTCTCCGACAAGCTGTAATAGCGAATCTGTTGCATAAGGTTCAGGGTATCGCCCCATTGCAGAAACAACAACAATCACTTTAAATCCTTCATTTAAAGCATTTTTCACATGCTCTATTGCCTTTTGCCGTATTTTTTCATCTCTTACAGAAGTTCCACCAAATTTTTGAACCAATACCTTCATAGGCTCACCTCAATTATTTTTGTAGCCAGTTGTTTTTAATTAAAGATTCAGCAATTTGAACAGAATTCCATGCAGCTCCTTTTAATAAGTTGTCTGAAACAACCCATAAGTGGAATCCTTTGCTGTTATCTAAATCCTTGCGTACACGTCCTACGAACACATCTGGCTTGCCTGCTGCTGAAAGTGGGGTAGGATATACTTGATTCTCAGTATCATCTTCTAAAACTACACCAGCAGCATTTTTGATCGCTTCTTGAATTTGCTCCACTGTAACATTGTCATTGTTTACTTCAACATAAACACTCTCTGCATGTGATGTAAAGAAAGGTAATCTTACACATGTTGCTGCTACCTTAATAGAGGAATCATGCATAATTTTCTTCGTTTCATTAATCATTTTCATTTCTTCAAATGTATAACCATTCTCCTGGAATACATCAATTTGCGGTAATGCATTAAACGCAATTGGATAATGTTTTTTCTCACCGCTAACTGGCAAAATTTCAGGTTCAAGTTCTTCACCATCTAAAAATGCTTTGGATTGTTCTTGTAGTTCATTAACAGCTTTGGTTCCCGCTCCTGAAACTGCTTGATAGGTGGAAACAATCACACGAGATAATCCGAATTGTTCTTGAATTGGTTTAAGTGCTGCAACCATTTGAATAGTTGAACAGTTTGGATTAGCAATGATTCCATTATGTTTTGCGATATCTTCCTCATTTACTTCAGGTACAACTAATGGCACTTCAGGGTCCATTCGAAAAGCACTTGTGTTATCAACTACAACTGCCCCTCTTTTGACTGCTTCATGAGCAAGTGCTTTGGAAACAGAACCACCAGCAGAAAACAAGGCAATTTGAATATTCTCAAAACTTTCTGGAGTCGCTTCCTTAACTGTATATGCCGTTCCTTTGAATGTAATTTCCTTCCCCGCAGAACGCTTCGATGACAGTAAATGCAATTCATTTATCGGAAAGTTCTTTTTTTCTAAAGTCTCTAGCATTTTTTCTCCTACAGCTCCAGTAGCACCTACTACTGCTACATTATATCCTTGTGTTGTCATTATTATTTTGTCCCCTTCCCTTATTCCATACATTTTTTATTTGATTATCTCTTCTATATTAACATAGATTATTGCATACTTTAATTATTTCATCATATTTATGAGTTTCTTGCAATAAGAACTGGTTGAATTTGTTTATTTTCTATTGCTAATTTAATTGTATCTGGAATATATGTCATATCTGCTACTAATGAATTTGGTTTCTTGACAGGATCATCTTGACCATATGGAACGAAATACATTAATTTCGTTGCCATAAGACGCATTAAATTGACACCATTTAATCCTAGTGCGTCATTTGTGGAGACTGCTATAACCACAGGATTTCCATTTCTTATCGTCGCTTTGGCGGCCATCAGAACAGGAGAATCAGTAATAGCGTTCGCCAGTCTGCTCATGGAATTCCCGGTAAGTGGTGCTAATACCATACAATCTAATGGTTCGATCGGGCCGAGCGGCTCTGCATCTACAATTGTTGTAATCGGTTCTCTACCGGTAATCTCTCTTAATTTGTCCATATGATCACTTGCAGTGCCGAATTTTGAATCCGTTGATTGAAAAGTATAGGAAACAACAGGAACAATTTCTGCACCCATTTCAATTAATCGTTCAATTTGAGGAAAAACAGCGGCATACGTACAGTGGGATCCAGTTAAACCAAAACCTATTTTCTTACCTTCTAAATCCATCTTAAAACCTCCCAGTATGTCAATCATTTGTTCTGTGCTAATGCCCATTATATGTGTTGTTTATGATATTGTGACACACTGTGGAAGGATTAAATGGCGATACGGTCAAACTAATCTTCTTGCAATCTGTTAACAATAATATTTCCAAGGATTTCTCCAGCCGTCTTAGGTGCAACTAATCCAGGCAAGCCAAGAGCATGAATGGTTTGTATACCACGTTCTTTCGCAAAATCGAAATCTATTCCTCCTGGTTTAGATGCTAAATCGATAATAAGTTTATTGCTCTCCATATTATTTAAGACAGACTCTGTTATTACTATGGCAGGAATTGTATTGATAAGGATCTCGCATTGATCGATATATTTTGAACTGTCTTTTAAAAGAATGCCACGATAGCCTTGTTCAAATGCCCGGGAAAGATCCACTTCACTCTTCGATACAATGGTTATGTTTGCTCCAAGCCCTGCGAACTTATTTGCCGTTGTCTGTCCAACCCTTCCAAAACCGTAGATAAAAATATTTGCCTGATGGATCGTAATGTCAGTATGCTGAATTGCTAACATTATCGCACCTTCTGCAGTTGGGATAGAATTATATATTGCTATGTCATCTCTTTCCATTAATTCTTCTAGTATATAATCATATTGTGTAACCCATTTTTCCAATGTGCTGCTAGTTATCCCTGTAAAGATAACACAATGTCCCGGTAATCTCTTAAACCAGTCTTCTGTTATTTTCCATTCTTTATTAGAAAATACTGTTTCCACTTTACCGTCATCATGGATACCAGTAATTGGTAAAATTATGGCATCTAACTCTTCTGGTATTAATTCTTCAAGGGATGATTGTTTTACTCCAGTATAGCTTTGTTCCACTTTATCAAAACCAATTAATACAACATCAAGCCAGTTGATTCGCTGCAAAGAATGAATTAATCGTAAATAACGTGCATCTCCACCAATAATAGCGATTTTCTTATGTTTTTGCATTCTTTCACCTCACAAGTCACCATTAAATTATGATCTTAACCATCATATGTTCACTGTTTAGTAAAGTGATTGATTCAATAGTTTATGCTGAACAATAAGGAAAACACCTAATGAAGGCATTAGGTGCGGCTGTATTATTATTTATTTGTTTCCACAATTATCATATCATCACCGATTTTTTTTATTTGTTTCCATTCAATTCTCGAGTACGTTTCTGTTTTTTTCAAGCCGAACATGCGGTATTGCGGAATAGTAAAGCTGATGATCTGGCCTGTCTTTTCATTAATTTCAAGATCTGTCTGACCAAGAACGCCAAGACGAGTCCCTGTAGATAAATCAATTAACTCTTTATTGCTTAGATCATGAAACCGCAACATATTCACCTCAATTCTTTTATTTTAAGATGTAATAACTGTACTTGCGACTTGATCTAGTGACAATTGTTCAATAACATTGCCTGCCTGGTTTATTGTAATTTGATCGATTTCTTTAACAATCTCATCAATAGTCGGATGTCTCTCCAGAATCAGTTCATTTCTGGCATTTCGACTCATTTTACTATTTGTACTCTCTAAACTTAATAAGTACAATCCTTTCATTTGTTCCTTGCTATTATGAAATTCTTTCTTGGTAATCCCGTTCTTTTTCATATCATCTAAACTTTGATTGATTAAATGCTGAACTTCTTCTAATTGATTTGGAGATGTACCTGCATAGATTGTCAACATTCCTGTATCTTTAAAGGAACTATGATGGGAGAAAATGGAGTAAGCCATCCCTCGGTTCTCGCGTATCTCCTGGAATAATCGGGAACTCATACTTCCGCCAAGAATATTATTAACAATCATATATGGATAAATATCTTTGTCAGTTATGCCGACACCTTCAAATCCAAGACATAAGTGGCCTTGCTCCGTCTCTTTTGATTTTTTTAAGCTGCCTGAGTAAAATTTTGGTTTCTGTAAGCTGCCTTTCTTATTGCCTTTGCGGATATCTTGGAATCGTTCGGTTAAGTGATCCATAAACGAGTCTGCTATATTTCCCGCAATCGATACAACTATATTCTCTGCTGTATAGTTTTTCTGATAATAATGAAGTAAATCATCACGCGATAATAGTTGTATATTTTCTTTACTGCCAAGTATAGGATATGCTAAAGGATGAGATTTGTATGCAACTTCTGCCAAATAGTCATGGATAATATCATCAGGAGTATCCTCCGTCATATTGATTTCCTCAATAATCACTTTCTTCTCACGCTCTAATTCACTTTGATCGAAAGTTGAGTTTAGAAGCATATCAGTTAATATATCCAAAGCAAAATTCACATGATTGTCCAGTACCTTTGCATATAGACAAGTATACTCTTTTGATGTAAATGCATTGATTTCACCACCGATGGAATCAAAGGCTTCCGCTATTTGTTTTGGGCTATACTTACTGGTTCCTTTAAACAACATATGTTCAATAAAATGAGATATACCATTTATTTGATTATTTTCATCTCTGGATCCTGTTTTTATCCATATACCAATCGTTACAGATCTTACCGTTGTGATTGGTTCCATTACAATCCTTAAACCATTCCCTAATGTTTTTCTTTGTATCAACTAACTTCCTCCTACTTCATGTCTTCTATCGATTCACTGGTATAGTGAAGAAAATTATTACTTTCTTTGCTGGGTTTTCTTAAACTTTGTACTCCAAAATTTCTACTGCGTCGATGAATATACTTCCTTGCAGAAATTTTATACTATTCTTACCTGTAAAAAAAGAAACTGGTTTTTCCAGCTTCTTTTTGGTTTATTCCTTCTCTTTTTGTTCTGCTAAGACTGCTTTTCTTGATAAATTCACACGGCCTTGTCGATCAATTTCTTTTACTTTCACCATAATTTGATCACCAATTGCCACAACATCTTCTACTTTTCCTACTCGCTCCTCTGCTAATTCAGAAATATGAACAAGTCCTTCTTTTCCTTTAAACAGTTCAACAAATGCACCAAATTTCTCGATACGTTTTACTGTCCCAAGGTACATTTGTCCGACTTCCACTTCACGAACAATATCCTCTATAATCTTCTTCGCTTTTTGATTCATTTCATTATCAGTTGAAGAGATGAAAATATGACCATCTTGCTCAATATCAATTTTTACACCAGTTTCTTCGATAATTTTATTAATTTGTTTCCCGCTTGGTCCGATTACATCACGGATTTTATCTGGATTAATATCCATTGTTAAAATTTTCGGTGCATAGTTAGAAAGCTCATTTTTCGGTTCTCTAATAGTTTCTAACATATGGGAAAGAATGTGCATACGGCCTTTCTTCGCCTGGATCAATGCTTCCTCCAAAATTTCTCTTGATAATCCTTCAATCTTAATATCCATTTGCAATGCAGTTACACCATTTTCAGTACCTGCCACTTTAAAGTCCATATCACCTAAAAAGTCTTCCATTCCTTGAATATCTGTTAAAATCGTATAATCTTCACCTGATTTAACCAGACCCATGGCAATCCCGGCTACTGGTGCTTTAATTGGAACACCTGCATCCATCATTGCTAATGTACTTGCACAAATACTTGCTTGTGATGTTGAACCATTCGATTCAAGGACTTCGGAAACAAGACGGATCGTATATGGAAATTCTTTTTCTTCCGGAATAACTACTTCTAATGCACGTTCACCTAAGGCACCATGTCCAATCTCACGACGACCTGGTCCACGGATTGGTCCTGTTTCTCCAACACTGAATGATGGGAAATTGTAATGATGCATAAATCGTTTCGATTCTTCTGCATCTAATCCATCAAGAATTTGCACATCACCTAATGCACCTAATGTACAAACACTTAAAGCCTGTGTCTGACCCCGTGTGAATAAACCAGAACCATGTGTTCTTGGCAATACACCGATTCTTGAAGAAAGTGGACGAATTTCGTCAATTTTTCTTCCATCTGGACGTACTTTTTCTTTCGTAATTAGACGGCGCACTTCTTCTTTGACAATCTTGTCCAATACGTTGGCTGCTTGTTTTAATACATCTGCTTCTGCTTCATTTTCTTCATAACTTGCCATAACTTGCTCTTTAACAGCATTTATCGCAGCTTCTCGTGCATGCTTTTCCTGAACCTGGATTGCTTCCACAAGTGATCGTTTTGCTTTTCCTTCTACTTCTGACACAATTGCCTGATCAAGTTCAAACAATTTCACTTCCATTTTTTCAACATGTAATGCTTCAATAATTTCTTCCTGGAATGCAACTAATCGTTTAATCTCTTCATGACCAAACATAATTGCTTCAAGCATTACTTCTTCAGGTACTTCATTTGCCCCTGCTTCCACCATATTAATGGCATCTTTTGTACCAGCAACTGTTAAGTCAATATCACTTTTTTCCCGTTCTTCTAACGTAGGGTTAATGATAAACTTACCATCAACTCGTCCAATAACCACACCAGCAATTGGTCCACTGAATGGGATATCAGAAACACTAAGAGCAATAGAGGAACCTATCATTGCAGCAATTTCTGAAGGTAAATTTTGATCAACACTCATAACCGTACTGATAACTTGTACTTCATTTCTAAAACCATCCGGAAACAATGGTCGGATCGGACGATCAATTAATCGGGAAGTCAAAATAGCTTTTTCACTAGGTCTTCCTTCTCTCTTAATAAATCCACCTGGAATCTTTCCAACCGCATATAAACGCTCTTCGTAGTTTACTGTTAGCGGGAAGAAAGGTAAGTCTTTTGGTTCTTTTGAAGCAGTTGCTGTTGCTAACACAGCAGTATCACCATAATGAACCATACAAGCACCATTTGCCTGTTTTGCCAATTCACCTATTTCCACACGGAAAGTTTGTCCTGCTATTTCCGTTGAAAATACTTTTTTTTCATCTGCCATTTCAAATCTTACTCCTCTCAAAAAAGCAACTGAGGCTTTCATAAACTATTTCCTATTTTACCATGTTGTTCTTGCATATGTAACTAATTCTATCAATTCATTGGTATATGTCATAGTATTAACAACATTTAGTCTTTTTATCATTTATTTTTTACATACAGAAAAAGCGGGATGACTCCCGCTTTTCAAGTGGCTTATCGACGTAAGCCTAATTTTTTGATTAAATCACGATAACGTGAAACATCTTTGTTACGTAGGTAGTTTAACAAGTTACGGCGTTTCCCTACCATTTTCAATAGACCACGACGTGAGTGGTGATCTTTCTTATGAATACGCAAGTGATTATTCAAATTATTGATTTCCTCAGTAAGGACAGCAATTTGAACCTCTGGTGATCCAGTGTCACTCTCATGTGTCTTATATTCATTGATAAGTTCGTTTTTACGTTCTTGTGTGATAGCCATCCTATTCACCTCCTGTAAATATAATAGAAACCCCATTCCCCTAGCAATCGTCGGAGACTCGAATTGCCAAGTGGAAGGTTCCGTATTATAGATTACAACTTTTTCGCTAAGATTGCAAGTATTTTATCATTTTTCATGAAAATATTGACGAATATTTTGTTCATCTTGCTTTAACTGATGAATAAGTTGATCAATTCCTGCAAACTTAACTTCTTCTCTTATAAATTTTTTCCATATAATCTTTATATTCTGACCATATAAATTTTCATCAAAGTCAAAAATATGAACCTCAATCTTCGGATCCATTCTTTGCTCAGAGAATGTTGGCTTATAACCCAAATTAGCCATACCAAAATAAGTATTATCATCAATAACTGTTTCTACTGCATAGACGCCTATTTTAGGCAGGAAATATGGTTTATCTAACATCAGATTTGCTGTAGGAAAGCCAATTGTTCGTCCTCTTTTATCACCATGAATGACTTCACCAGTTAACTGTAATGGTCTGCCAAGTAAAGTTTCCGCTTCCTCTACATTTCCTTCATGCAGAGCCTCCCGAATTCTTGAAGAACTGATTTTTTGATCATTATAATTCAATTTATCAATCACCGTAATTTCAAGAGGAGCAGACAGTAATTCCTGAATGTTACTCATATTCCCAGCACCTTTAAAGCCAAATGTATAATCAAAACCTGCAACCAGATGGTCAACATTTAAGCCTGTAATAAAATGAGTTAAAAAGTCTTCTGGTGCAAGTTGTGATAATTTGCGATCAAATCTTATAATATACAAGCGATCTACGCCCAAAGATTCTATCAGTGCTGTTTTTTCTTCTAAGGGTGTTAAGTATTGGACATCCTCCTTTCCTTTTAAAACAACAGATGGATGTGGATCAAATGTTATAACTGCTGTCTCTTTATGGCTGTTTTGGGCTATATTTAACGCTTGATTGATAACTTTTTGGTGTCCTTTATGGATACCATCAAAAAAACCAATTGCAGCCACTGTTGATGGTAAATTCTCTTTAGTTAATTCATGAGGAAATGATAATGGGATTATTTCCATTTGATTTCACCTACTTTTCTATATTACTTCACAAATACTCGTGCAGGTTTAATTTGCTGTTGGTTATCATGAAGATGATAGACCGCTAAAAGCTCATCATGATATTCCATTCGGAAAAATTCCGTTTTAGGCAAATTATCAGGAAGAGGCAGTTTTTGACCATTGAGTATTTTCTGTCTTTCTTCTTCCTTTACATTAATAACATCTAAATGTACGACACCTTCACGTATAGGAAGTAATTTAATATTTTCCAATTGTTCTTCTAATTGATCGAACGTGATACTGTCATCTGTGGAGAAATGTCCACTTCTTGTTCTTACAAGGCTGGCCATATGTCCTGGATAACCTAGTTGCCTGGCTATATCAACACATAATGTTCTTACATATGTACCCTTTGAGCAAGTTACTTCAAAAGAGATTTCCTGTGTACCGTCCTGTTCAGAATAAGTTGTTTCAAGAAAGTTCAACTGATGAATCCTGACCTTTCTTTTCGGCCGCTCTACTGGTTCATTACTCCTTGCATATTCGTATAATTTTTTTCCATTTACTTTAACTGCAGAATATAATGGGACTTGCTGCACAATTTCTCCATTAAAATTGGCTAATACACGGAAAATTTCCTGATCTGTAAATCTTTTTGTAACTTTTTGATTTTCCGTTATTTGGCCTGTCTGGTCCTCAGTATCTGTAGCTGTCCCGATAGCAGCAGTTGCGATATATGTTTTATTAGTGTCGGTTAGAAAAGGTACAATTTTCGTTGCTTCTCCAACACAAATTGGTAACATCCCTTCCACTTCAGGATCCAGTGTCCCGGTATGACCAACCTTTCTTGTTTTCAATAGTTTGCGGATTTTTATCACACAATCATGTGATGTCATCCCTTTAGGTTTCCATAATGGCAAAATTCCGTTCATAATTACCCCCTAATTTCCCATATAAGTAT
This sequence comes from Gracilibacillus oryzae, assembly GCF_009498735.1. Classification (GTDB taxonomy): domain Bacteria; phylum Bacillota; class Bacilli; order Bacillales; family Amphibacillaceae; genus Gracilibacillus; species Gracilibacillus oryzae. The sequence goes on along the minus strand of NZ_ML762425.1, from coordinate 235,277 downwards.
ATAATGTATTGGTAAAAATATCGAAAGAAAACCCTTGTTTGAACACAGACAAGGGTTTTCACATATATTCATTATGGTGTATCTGTATCATTGATTTGACGCAAGAGATCTTCGATTCTGTTTCCTCGCTCCATTGCATCATCGAAATCGAAAGATAATTCAGGCGTCTTGCGCAATCTTATTCGTTTTCCGATTTCTGAACGAATAAATCCTTTCGCTTTTGCAAGTCCAATTAATGTATCCTGGCGTTTCTTTTCATCACCTAAGACAGAAATATAAATTTTCGCCTGTTGCAAATCACCTGTAACGTCTACATCTGTAATTGTTACGAAACCAACTCGAGGATCTTTAATCTTTCTTGAAATAATATCCCCTAATTCCTTCTTCATTTGTTCCGCTACTCTACTTGCACGTAATTCATTCACATCAGTCACCTCTTTCTACCAAGTGAAACAAAAATTCTTACTATATTACCGTTCTTCTAATACGGTTGTTGTTCTTTCCAATTCAGTAAAGCTATCAATGATTGCAAGAGCTTGCTGCAACACTTTTTCATTCATAACTTTAGATTCAGATACTGTAACAACAGCAAGTTTTGCTCTTTGCCACAGATCTTGAAAATCCACTTCAGAAATAGCTATATTTAAATCTTTACGAAGACGATTTTTCACTTTTAATAAAATGGATCGCTTATCTTTCAATGAATGACAATCATAAAGAAACAATTCTATTTCTGCATAATAGATCATTTAACTTTGATTTCCTCCATGACGTATGCTTCAATAACATCGCCCTCTTTAATATCGTTATAATTCTGGATGGTTATCCCACATTCATAATTTTGGGCAACTTCTTTCACATCATCTTTGAAACGTTTTAATGTATCGATTTCACCTTCATAAATGACCACACCATCGCGGATTAAACGAACACCGGAATCCCTTGTAATTTTACCATCTGTAACATAACCACCGGCAATTGTACCAATTTTTGATACTTTAAAGATTTCACGAACCTCAACCTGGCCAATAACTTTTTCTTCAAACTCAGGATCTAACATACCTTTCATTGCAGCTTCCACTTCTTCAATTGCCTTATAAATAACACGGTGAAGACGAATTTCGATATTTTCTGATTCAGCCGCTTTTTTGGCATTATTGTCTGGGCGGACGTTAAACCCAATTACAATGGCATTCGATGCCGATGCTAAATTAATATCTGTTTCTTTTATAGCACCAACGCCAGTGTGAATAATATTAACTTTCACACCTTCCACATCTATTTTCTGTAAGGATGCTGCAAGTGCTTCTACAGAACCTTGAACATCTGCTTTCAGGATTACATTAATATCTTTAATCTCGCCCTGTTTGATTCGCTCAAATAAGTCATCTAAGCTAACTTTAGCTTTATCGCCACGTTTTTCTTCAATTTCTCTTTGCTGTCTCATCTCACCAATTTGGCGAGCCTGTTTTTCATCCTTGAAGACAACAAATCGGTCACCAGCTAAAGGAACTTCATTTAGACCTGTGATTTCAACAGGAGTAGATGGTCCAACCTGTTTTACTCGTTTGCCAAGATCATTAACCATTGCACGAACACGGCCATAAGTGTTCCCTACAACTACAGGATCACCTACTTTTAGTGTTCCATTTTGTACAAGTAATGATGCAACAGATCCGCGTCCTTTATCTAATTGTGCTTCTATTACCGTACCATTAGCCAGACGGTCAGCATTTGCTTTTAGCTCTTCTACCTCAGCAACAAGAAGAATCATTTCAAGTAAGTCGTCAATTCCCTCACCTTTCAGGGCAGATAATTGAACAAAAATAGTTTCCCCGCCCCAGTCTTCCGGAATTAATTGATATTCTGTTAATTCCTGCATCACACGATCTGGATTTGCGCCTTCTTTGTCCATCTTATTCACTGCAACAATAATTGGTACCTCTGCAGCTTTGGCGTGATTGATTGCTTCAACCGTTTGCGGCATAACTCCATCATCTGCTGCAACGACCAGGATTGCAATGTCAGTAATTTGTGCTCCTCTTGAACGCATACTAGTGAAAGCAGCATGACCTGGTGTATCCAGGAACGTAATCTTTTTATCGTTTGCTTTAATTTGGTATGCACCAATATGTTGTGTAATTCCACCAGCTTCACCAGCTGTAACCTTCGTGTTTCGGATAGAATCAAGCAACGTAGTTTTACCATGGTCAACATGTCCCATAATCGTAACAACTGGCGGACGTTCGCTTAATTGTTCTTCATCGTCTTCTTCGATGTATGTTGCAAGGTCAGTCTGATCTATTTCAATTTCCTGTTCAACCTCGACACCATACTCGCCGCTAATTAATTCGATAGTATCTCCATCTAAATCCTGATTTTTTGTAGCCATAACGCCTAAGAACATTAACTTCTTAATAATCTCATTCGTCTCTTTGTTCAGCTTCTCAGCTAGCTCTCCTACCGTTAACGTTCCTGAATAAGTAATCTTTGTAACCGGTTCTGGTTCTTTTGCTTGCTTAGGAGCAGTTTGATTAGTATTTTGATTAGTATTTGTTTGCTTTTTATTTTTAGGCTTTTTATTGTTATTGGACTTTTGATTTGAATTTGGCTGGTTTTGTTTTGCTTGTTTTTGCTGTTGAGAATTCTGCTTTTTCTCTTGGCTTTTTGGTTGAAAAGTTGCATCTAATTTTCCAATAATGTCATCAGCAATTGTTGACATATGGTTGGTAACTGGCTGATTTAATTCTTTCAGCTTTTCTATTACTTCTTTACTTGATTTATTCACTTTTTTTGCATATTCGTATACCCGTACTTTTGACATACGTTCACCCCCGATTATTGTTGGAGAGTAACTCGATTAATTTCTTTGCAAATCCTTGCTCATTTACCGATACAGCTACTCTTCCGATCTTGCCTATTGCTTGTGATAATACTTCACGGTCATCTATAAAATAAAATGGCACATGGTAATATTTACATTTATCTGTCAACTTTTTTTTGGTTTGGTCACCTGTATCGCTTGCGATTAAAACAATCTTGGACCTTTTTGCCTGTATTTCTTTAATAATTTGCTCTTCTCCAAATGTACATTTACCTGCTCTTCGTGCTAAACCTAATATATTTAAATATTTTTTTGTATTATCCATTTATTTTCCTTCAACTTCCGCAATTAATTGCTGATAAATCTCACTGGGAACAGCAATATCTAACTGCCTGTCTAGAGCTCTAGATAATTCTGCCTTTTTGATGACATCAACATCTCTCGTTACATAAGCTCCCCGGCCATTTTTCTTTCCAGTAGGATCAACGAAGACTTCGCCTTCCTTTGTTTTCACTACTCGAATTAGAGATTTTTTCGCTACCATTTCTTGAGTTACAACACATTTTCTTAATGGAACTTTTCTTTGCTTAGACATGTGTAACCCTCCTTATTTAAACAAATCTTCATCCATTTCTTCAAAGGATTCTTCATAGTCCACTGATTCATCATACTCTAATGTATCTAATTCTTCATTGGCATCTTCTTCTGTTAACAAACCTTCTTCTCTTGCTTCTGATTCACTTTTAATATCAATTTTCCAGCCAGTTAATTTAGCGGCTAATCTTGCATTTTGGCCTCTCTTACCAATAGCAAGTGATAATTGATAATCAGGGACAATAACAACCGTTGCTTTGTTCTCTTCATCCACTATTACTCGCTCAACTTTAGAAGGACTAAGTGCATTGGAAACGTAGACAACCGGGTCTTCTGACCATTCTACAATATCAATTTTTTCACCTTTCAGTTCATCAACAATTGTCTGTACACGTTGCCCTTTTTGACCGACACAAGAACCGACTGGATCAACTTCTTTATCTCTTGCATATACCGAAATTTTCGAACGGTCACCAGCTTCCCTTGCAACTGATTTTACTTCTACTGTACCATCATAAATTTCTGGTACTTCCATTTCAAACAAACGTTTCAGCAATCCAGGATGAGTTCTGGAAACGAAAATATTAGGCCCCTTGCTTGTATTCTCAACCTTTGTTACGTAAACTTTAATCCTATCGTGAATATTATAGGTTTCAGAAGGTATACATTCTGCTTCTGGCAATTTTGCCTCCACTTTCCCTAAGTTAACATAAATGAAACGACCATCCATTCTTTGAATAGTCCCATTCATAATATCATCTTCTCTGTCGATATATTAATTGTATATAATACCACGCTCAGCTTCCCGAACACGTTGTGTGACAACTTGTTTTGCAGCTTGTGCAGCAATCCGCCCAAAGTCCCTTGGGGTTACTTCAATTTCCACGACATCCCCAACTTCATACGTGGGACTTAGTTGGCGAGCTTCATCCAGGGATAATTCTTGCTGTGGATCAAATACCTCATCAACGATTTCCTTTTGCGCAAAGACAGCCATTTTACCAGCCTCTTCATTCAAGTCAACTCTCACATTTGTTGCAGATTTAAAATTCTTTTTATAAGCAGAAATAAGTGCAGCTTCTAATGCTTCAATTAATACTGTTTTATTTATCCCTTTTTCTTTCTCTAAAAAATTTATCGCTTCAAACAATTCCTTGTTCACAATTTCTCCCCCTTTTATTAAAAAATAACAGCTAAATGGGCTTTAGCTATTTTTTCGAAAGGTATTTCTACCTCTTTCGTTCTGGTTTTGTCTTTATAGGAAATTTTCGCAACATTATTATCAAATGCAACTAATTCACCAATAAATTCCTTTTCGCCATTAATTGGTTCGTATAGTTTCACATAAACATTTTCCCCTGTATATTTAATGAAGTCAGCTTCTTTTTTCAACGGACGTTCAACACCCGGTGATGATACTTCAAGAAAGTAAGCTCCTTCAATAGGGTCTTCTTCATCTAGTCTGGCACTCAATCTTTCCGAGACAATTCCACACTCTTCGATATCTATTCCGCCATCCTTGTCAATATAAACCCTTAAAAACCAGTTTTTCCCTTCTTTTTCATAGACAACATCTACTAAATCTAAGGAAAGTTCCTGTAATATAGGTTGCAGTATATCTTCTGTTTGTTTTGCTATATTTTGACTCATTGCTAAGCCTCCTTTGTTTCCTTACTGGTAATCGTGTATGTATTTTTCCCTGAATGTTTCTTGCTTACACATAGTTGTTTACACAAGACTAAACATAAATCCCTTGCCAATAATGGCAAGGGACTGTATTAAACCCTATAGTGCAGCTGTACCTACGAAGAAAGAGTGGGGGTTTTCCCACTCTTTGTAAGACAAATCAAATGAAATCTCTATAAAATATAACATGAATGGGGAAAAGATGCAAGAAATTTTCATCTAGAATAAAGAAAGCTGGTTTTTTTCTTCCATACCTTCCAAACATCCATGCTGGTCTAGATATTCCAAAACAGTTTTTGAAATTCTGCTTCTTTCACGCAAATCTTCTTTTGACAGGAATTCTCCATCTTCCCTTGATTTTGCGATATTAATGGCAGCATTTGTACCCAATCCATCAACAGCATTAAACGGTGGTATTAATGAATTTCCCTCAACAAGGAATTCGGTAGCTGTAGACCTGTAAAGATCTACTTTTTGAAAATGGAATCCTCTTTCATTCATTTCCAATGCTAGTTCTAACACTGTTAGCAAACTTTTCTCTTTTGGCGAAACATCATTTCCCTTTACATTTATCTCTTTAATTCGATTTCTTATCGATTCGGAACCTTTCACCATTGTATCCAATTCGAAATCATCTGCTCTTACAGTAAAATAAGCAGCATAGAAAAAGATTGGATAATGCACCTTAAAATAGGCGATTCTAATTGCCATCAGTACATAGGCCGCAGCGTGCGCTTTTGGGAACATGTACTTGATTTTCTTACAGGAATCAATGTACCAGTCTGGCACATCATGTTTTTTCATTTCTTCAATCCATTCATCTTGCAGTCCTTTTCCTTTACGGACAAATTCCATAATTTTAAATGCCAGTGATGCATCCAGACCTTTATGCATTAAATAGACCATAATATCATCACGACAACCAATTACATCAGGTAATTCACAAATCCCGTTATTAATTAGTTCCTGTGCATTACCAAGCCACACATCAGTACCGTGACTTAAACCAGAGATGATCACAAGCTCTGCAAACGTTTTGGGCTTGGTATCTTCAAGCATTTGCCGTACAAAACGCGTTCCGAATTCAGGCACCCCTAAGGTTCCTGTCTTGCACATAATCTGATCAGCAGTTACACCTAAAACATCAGGGCCCGAGAAGATTTTCATTGTTTCCTGGTCATCAGTTGGTATCGTTTGAGGATCGATACCACTAAGATCTTGCAGCATCCTGATAACCGTTGGATCATCGTGCCCCAGTATGTCTAATTTGAGTAAATTATCGTGGATGGAATGAAAATCAAAATGGGTAGTCTTCCACTCTGAATTTCGGTCATCAGCCGGAAATTGAATTGGTGTAAAGTCATAGATCTCCATATCATCTGGCACTACAATGATACCACCAGGGTGCTGACCTGTTGTTCGTTTTGCACCGGTACATCCTTTTACTAATCGGTCAACCTCGGCATTCTTAATAATCATCCCATTGTCACCTGCGTAGCCTTTTACATATCCATATGCCGTTTTTTCAGCAACCGTACCAATTGTTCCAGCACGATATACATTGTCTTCACCGAACAGCACTTTTGTATAATTGTGGGCTCTTGGCTGATATTCCCCAGAGAAGTTCAAGTCAATATCAGGTACTTTATCTCCTTTAAAACCAAGGAAGGTTTCAAACGGGATGTCTTGTCCATCTTTTTTAAATGCTGTATGACAGTTTGGGCAGTCTTTGTCAGGCAAATCAAACCCGCTGCCGACAGAACCATCATTGAAAAATTCGCTATGCTTACAATTTGGGCAAACATAATGTGGCGGCAGTGGATTCACTTCCGTAATTTCCGTAAATGTTGCAATAAATGAAGAACCAACAGATCCACGTGACCCAACAAGATAGCCATCATCAAGCGATTTTTTTACTAATTTATGAGAAATTAGATAGATAACGGCAAAACCGTGGCCGATAATACTTTTTAATTCTTTTTCAATCCTTTGCTCGACAATTTCCGGCAACGAATCGCCATAAATGGATCTTGCGAAATTATAGCTCAAATCACGAATTTCCTGTTCTGCCCCATCAATATTAGGTGTATATAAATCATCTTTAATCGGTTTTACCTCATCGATTTGATCTGCTAGCAAATTCGGATTGTTTATGACAATTTCCGTTGCTTTTTCTTGACCTAAAAAGCGAAAAGCATCTAACATTTCAACAGTTGTTCGAAAATACGTATTTGGCAGAGTCTGACGGTTTAACGGGTTACCACTTTGGGATGCAATGAGTATTTTCCGATAAATCTGGTCATTTTCATTTAAATGGTGTACATTTCCGGTTGCCACGCATACTTTACCTAACCGGTCCGACATTTCGACTATCTTTCTTAAAATATCTAAGAGCTGTGCTTCATTTTGTACTAACTCTTTATCAAGTAAGTGAACATAGTTTTCTGGTGGTTGCACCTCTATATAATCGTAAAACTTTGCTGCTTTTTCTGCTTGATCAGCAGATTTCTGCATCATTGTTTCAAATACTTCTCCTTTATCACAAGCGGTTCCTACTAGTATTCCTTCCCTCCATTGCTGAAGTTTGGAACGCGGAATTCTTGGAACACGGTAAAAGTAATCGATATGTGCCATGGATACAAGCTTGAAAAGGTTTTTTAATCCCGCTTCATTTTTTGCTAATAATGTTGCATGAAATGGGCGGGAACGCTGATAGGCATTTCCTTCACCCATATGCTGATTAAACTGCTGGTGGTTTGTAATTCCCTTTTCATCAGATAATTTAATGAACTTCCATAATAAATAACTGGTTGCTTCCGTATCATAAATCGCTCTATGGTGCTGTGTTAATTCGATATCCAGTTTTTTACACATCGTATTTAACCTGTGATTTTTCATTTCTGGAAATAGAAAACGTGCCAGTTCCAATGTATCAATTACAGGATTTGAAGCTTCCTCTAAGCCAACCTTCTTAAATCCTGTATTAATAAATCCCATATCAAAATCTGCATTATGGGCAACGAGAATATGATTCCCCATCCATTGATGGAAGTCTGTTAAAACTTCTTCCACTTCTGGAGCATCTTGCAGCATATCATCTGTGATATTGGTTAAATTGATAATCGTTTCTGATAAAGGCTGGTGTGGATTTGCGAAAGATTCGAACCGGTCAATAATTTCCCCGTTTTTAATTTTTACTCCAGCAAGTTCAATAATCGTATCATATACAGCTGACAGTCCTGTTGTTTCCACATCAAAAACGACATAGGTTTCATCCATTAATTGTCGGTCTGCAGCATTGTAAGCAATTGGCACACCATCATCGACAATATTAGCTTCTAACCCGTAAATCACTTTTACTCCATGTTTTTTTCCTGCACTATAAGCTTCCGGAAAGGCTTGGGCAACAGCATGATCAGTTATGGCAATGGCTTTGTGTCCCCAATTTGCAGCCTGCTCGACTAACTTCGAAGCAGATACGACAGAATCCATTTGGCTCATTAATGTATGGGCATGTAATTCCACACGTCTTTCCCCATCTACGCCATGATCCTCTCTAGTCTTCGCCTTAACTTCCTGTATATCCTTTGCCATCATTGTCAGCTCATTAGAGAAAGTATCTGTTTGTATCATACCTTTTGTTTTCAGCCACATTCCTGGTTTTAATTGTTTAAACTTTTCTACATCCTGATCACCTTTTGAGAACATCTTTATTTGAAAAGAATCAGTATAATCTGTCATCTTTAACATAAGTAGATGTCGCCCAGATCGTAATTCTCGAATTTCTGCATCAAATAAATACCCTTGGAAAATGACATTTTTCTCTTCTTCGATAATTTCGCTCATCTGAACAGGCTCATCTTTAATTGGATATCCAATCATCACAGGACCAGTGCTCGGTTCGTCATTATTTTCTTTTGCTCGCTGCTCTTGCTGTTTAAAAGCTTCTTCGACTCGTTTCTTATCCTCTAATGCTTTTTCTTGTTGGAATTTCTCAATTTCATCTTGCTGTGCAAGCACATCAATTTTAATCATCCTTTTTTCCAGACCTGCATGATGGGAAAATTGATCAAACCTTTTTTGTATTTCTTGAAGCAATGATTGCCTTTCTACGTCATTGCTTGTAGTTAACATAATATGATTACCGTCAAATAAAGGTTTTTTGTTTTCTAGTGCTTTGTATTTTGGCGATTCATTAATTAGTTCAGACAGAAAGATAAACCAATATTTTGTCCACTCATTTTCATCCAGTGTCCTTTTTTCAGCAGTGAATTGCCATGAAACCTTCGCAATGGATGAAAAGGCATCTGTCAATTTCAGTGCGAATAACTGATAAATATCAGCGGGAAGTAACTGCTCCAAACGAAAGGAGAATTTCCAGACTTTGGTTTGACGAAAGACCTCTAGCTTCTCTATCACACCATTTTGCAAGTATTTATTTTTCATATCATCAGGAATGCCGATTTGTTGCATAAGCAAATCGAACCTTTCCCTATTTGTACTATCCATTCGGTTTCACCCCTTTATGAAACGGTAATTCCCTTGTCGTAATTGTTGCCGACAAGGGAATTGTTTTGTATGTGATATAAACTATTCTGATAATAATTGGTTAATTTTTTCAAGTAATTCTGATTCATGCACATCAAATTGTTCACCTGATGCACGTAGCTTGCATTCTAAATAACCTTCATTTGCTCGTTTACCTGCCGTAATTCTAATTGGTAACCCAATTAAATCACTATCAGCAAATTTGACTCCAGGTCTTTCCTTACGATCATCAAATAAAACGGACATACCGTTCGATTGCAGTTTCTGATAGACTGATTCAGACAGGCTCATCTGTTCCTCGTTTTTAGGATTAACTGCGATTAAGTGCACATGATAAGGAGAAATTTCTTTGGGCCATGTAATGCCATTCTCATCATGAAATTGTTCAACAATTGCAGCTATTGTTCTGGAAACTCCAATACCGTAACAACCCATTATCATAATGTCCTGCTTACCCTGTTCATTCAAATAAGCAGCACCTAGTTTTTCAGCATAAATGTTACCTAATTTAAAGACATGTCCAACTTCAATTCCTTTAGCAAATTTTATTTTTCCATGTCCATCAGGTGAAGGATCACCTTCCTGGATAAATCGAAGGTCTTCATAGCGAGATACCTTGAAGTCTCTCTCTGGATTAACATTCATAAAATGTTTACCAGTTTCATTTGCACCACAATATCCATTAACTACAGCAGCTACCCCATGATCTGCAATGATTTCCAATGAATCAACATTAATTGGACCTAATGAGCCGATTTCTGCTCCTAATATTTCTCTAGCTTCTTCTTCTGATGCTAACTCAATATTAGCAGCGTCAAGTACATGCTTTAATTTAATATCATTAATTTCGTGGTCACCACGAGATAAGACTAAAACAAATTGTTCATCAACTTTAAAAAGCAAGGATTTTATTCCTTTTTCAACAGGCAATTGCAGGAATTCAGAAACTTCTTGCATTGTCTTTACATTTGGTGTGTCTACTTTTTCTAATTCTGCTACAGCTTCATCGCTTTTTTCAATTGGTACATTGACAGGAGCCATTTCAATGTTCGCTGCAAAATTAGATGTATCAGAGTATGCAATTATATCTTCACCAATCTCAGAAAGCACCATAAATTCATGCGTATCTTTCCCACCAATTGCACCAGAATCGGCGATGACCGCACGAAAATTCAATCCACATCTCTCAAAAATATTCGAATAGGCTGTAAACATTTTATCGTAAACTTCATTCAGACTTTCCTGTGAATCATGAAAAGAATAAGCATCTTTCATCATAAATTCACGGCCGCGAAGCAATCCGAATCTTGGCCGTTTTTCATCACGGAATTTGTTTTGAATCTGGTAAAGTGTTAATGGAAGTTTTTTATAACTTTTGACTTCATCTCTTACCAGGCTTGTAATTACTTCTTCATGTGTAGCACCTAGTGCAAATTCACGATCATGTCGATCATTTAATCGCATCAACTCTGCACCGTAACTGTACCAGCGACCAGTCTCTTTCCATAAATCGGCCGGCTGCAGTGCTGGCATTAACATTTCTACAGCTCCTGCTTTCTCCATTTCTTCCCGGACAATTTTTTCTACATTTTTTAATACCTTATTTCCTAATGGTAGGAAACTGTAGACTCCTGATGCTGTCTGTCTGATATATCCTGCTCTGACTAACAGTTGATGACTTTTAATCTCAGCATCTGCAGGTACTTCTTTTAATGTTGGGATTAGTGTTTGACTATGCTTCATTTCTGCATTCACCTCTACGAATTTAATTTAGAAAATTAGAATAAGAAAATGCCTTTTTCTATTCTAGTTTCAGCTTTCTGATTTTATAGAAACAGTCGCTGTATATCGTTCCATGTTACAACAATCATTAATAAAAATAGTAAGGCAAAACCTACAAAGTGCACAATACCTTCTTTTTGTGGATCAATTGGTTTGCCTCTAACAGCTTCAATACCTACAAACAGTAATCTTCCACCATCCAGTGCAGGTAATGGAACTAAATTCATGATCCCCAGGTTTACACTTAGTATTGCTGTCCACATCATGAAGTTAAGAAATCCTGTCTGAACAACCTGATCTGTTGCATCATAAATACCGACAGGTCCTGATAACATATCAATAGAAAATTGTCCTGTAATCAGTTTTACCAAGTTAGAAATAATTAAAGTTGACCATTCATATGTCTCTTGCAGGCTGTACGGTATTGTACGTAAAAGAGATTTCTCCAAAGCTAAAGTTACCCCGACTTGTCCTATTTCGCCTTGTTCTGATTCTATTGATGCCGGGATAACCTCTAATGGTACTTCTTCCCCGTCTCTCAATACTACCATTTCGACTGGTTGATTGGGACTTGATTGGACAAAACTCTCGAAATCGCTCCAGTCGTCCACACTCTGCCCATTGATTTCTATAACCGTATCATTCGCCTCAAAACCAGCTTCTTCTGCAGGACTGTTTTCAACGACAGAACCAATCCTAATCTCATCGGCTGGGACACCTTGAATAAATCCTAAGATTAAAAATAAGACAATCGACAATAAAAAGTTCATCATTGGTCCAGCAAATAACTGCATACCGCGCTGACCAATTGATTTTGATGCAAACTGTCGGTCATATGGCGCAATTTGCGTTGCTCTTTCATCCATAATAAAGTGTGCTTTATTATCAACTTGGAAGGTATATGACCGCTCTTCTCCTGCTTCATATCCTTCTATTACCAGTTTATGATCGAGATCAATGTTTTCTATTTCTAATACGAGACAATCCGGATGTTTGTCTTTGTTATTTACGATGATTTGATTAACTTTGCCAACCTCATTGAAAGTGACACCAATATGCTGCCCTGGTTTTAAGTCAATAATTTCTGGATCATCACCTGCAACCCTTACATAACCTCCCATTGGAAGCAATCTGATTGTATATAGTGTCTCATTTTTAGTTGTCGAGAAAATTTTTGGGCCAAACCCAATTGCGAACTCCCGAACTAACATACCTGCCCTTTTAGCAAAAATGTAGTGACCAAACTCATGGACAAAAACAAGCAGGCCAAACATTAAAATAAATGCAATTATTGTATTCAAATAAGTACACTCCTCACAATTTTACTTGATTGTTTAAAATTCACGCTTAAAACCAGCAGCTTTTATTCTTGTCTCAGTGTCTACAGACTGAATTGTTTGTAAATCTGGATTTGCCACTACTTGATGGTTGTTCATTAATGACTCAATTATTTGCTCAATTTCTAAAAACTTTATTTTTCCTTTTAAAAATAAATCTACCGCTACTTCATTTGCTGCATTCATAACTGTTGGCATCGTGCCGCCAATCTCGCCTGCATCAAAGGCAAATTTTAAACAAGGAAACCTGTTAAAATCCATTTCTTTAAAATGAAGTTTACTGATACTTACTAAATCGAGGCTCTCAGATTTAGGCAGATTAATCCGTTCAGGATAGGTTAAGGCATATTGAATCGGTACACGCATATCTGGTGTGCCTAACTGGGCAATAACACTGTGATCAATGTATTCTACCATTGAATGAATAATACTTTCCTGATGTTGAATAACTTCAATTTTACTGTATGGGACTTGAAACAGCCAATGTGCTTCAATTACTTCTAATCCTTTATTCATCATTGTCGCTGAGTCAATTGTAATCTTTGATCCCATACTCCAGTTTGGATGATTCAGTGCGTCTCTCACCGTAACATTTTGAAGCTCGTCCCTTGACTTATCACGAAAACTACCGCCAGATGCTGTTAAGATAATTTTCTTGATTTGATTAGAAGATTCACCATTTAAAGCTTGGAAAATTGCAGAATGCTCACTATCGATTGGTAAGAGATTCACATTATATTTGTCTGCTTTCTCCATTACCAGATGTCCTGCTGTCACTAATGTTTCTTTATTTGCTATTGCGATTTGCTTTCTATGCTCAATTGCTGCTAATGTAGCTTCTAAACCTACACTGCCCATCACGGCATTTACTAGCACATCCGTTTTAGGATGTACACTGATTTCCTCTAATGCTTCCAAGCCGGAAATAATGTGATAGTTACCATTCAGAACGGAAGTTAATTTATTCTTTACTGCATTGTTTTTCACTACAATCCATTCTGGCTTGAATCTTTTGATGATCGGTATTGCCTTTTCCACATTTTCTCCAAATGAGATTGCAAATAAACGGAATTGGTCTGGATGTGCTTCTATCACATCTAAGGTCTGTAAACCAATAGATCCAGTAGCACCTAATAAAGTAATATTCTTCATACGTTAACGCTCCAATATAAATAGTCTATGAGATAAATTGTATAAAATGCAATAATGGAAAAACAAATAACCAACTGTCAAAACGATCTAAAATTCCTCCATGCCCCGGAAGAATTTTACCAGAATCTTTTATATTGTAATATCTCTTAATAGCTGATTCCACTAAATCTCCAATTTGCCCAAAAATAGACGCTATGATTGTTACTATTACAACAAGGATCAATGACTCATGGACTGGATAAAAGAACTGATAAACGATCGCAACAGCACAAGCAACGACAATTCCTCCAATTGCCCCTTCAATTGTTTTATTAGGACTGATTTCAGGCCATAATTTATGCTTTCCAAATGCTCTGCCGAAGAAATATGCTCCTGTATCTGTAGCAAGTATAATAAGAATAGCATAAAAAATATAAACTAATCCATTGTCCACTGCCCTTGTTTCCATAAAATAATAAAAACCCAGTCCTACATAAATAGAGGATAAAATTAAAAATCCTGCGTCTTCAAAAGTGAATTTATTCTTAACTAATACTGTGTATGCTAATAATAAAAGCACGAAAAACATAATAAACTCTAATCTTTCAGAAAAAAAGATATACTCGCCTTGATAAAGCAATCCCCATAACAAAAAGACCGTAAGAATTGTCGGGATAGGATAAGACGTTGTTTCTCGCATATGTAATAATTCAACTAATCCAATCGTAGCAATCAGATACATGACTACTTGGAACGGCCAATCCCCAATAAATACAACCGGAAAGAAAATTATTATGGAAAGAAATGCTGTAATTGTTCTTAGTTTCAAATTTATTCACAACCTTAAATTCCGCCATAACGACGTTTTCGTCCCTGATAATCGTTAATAGCTTTCTCAAATTCCTCTTCATCAAAATCTGGCCACAATGTGTCTGTAAACCATAATTCTGAATACGCTGACTGCCAAAGTAAAAAATTACTTAAACGTAATTCTCCACTCGTTCTAATTAATAAATCTGGATCTGATAATTCAGATGTGTAGAGATGTTCTGTTATTTTTTCTTCCGAAATATCATCAATAGAGTAATTACCTTGAATAATGTCTTGGCAAATTAACTTCATTGATTGTACGATTTCATATTTACTGCCATAATTAATTGCGATATTAAGGATTAGACCTGTATTATCTGAAGTTTGCTCGATTGCCCGCATAATAGCATTTCTCGTATTAGCCGGTAAATCATTAACTTCTCCAATTGTTTGTATTCTAACATTTTCATCAATTAATTCAGGTAAATAATGCTGAAGAAAATCAATCGGCAATTTCATTAAAAAATCTATTTCAGTAGAAGGTCTTTTCCAATTTTCTGTTGAAAATGCATAAAGAGTTAATATTTTTACACTGCGCTTATTAGCAATTTTGACAATCTTTTTAATATTATCCATACCTTCACGATGACCAGCAATCCTGGGCAAACCTTTTTTTTGGGCCCAACGTCCATTTCCATCCATAATAATGGCAATATGTTCCGGCACTTTCCCTGTCAAATTATGTATTGTTTTCGTTTCTTTTTTTGCGAAAGGAAGTTTAAACAAAGACATATGATTTCCTCCAATATCCCCTATAATATAGAGAGTCTTTCCTATAATTATTCCTGGAATTCAATCTGCGATAATATATATTACAGATAACCCATTTTAATCATGGAAAAAGTGGAAAAACCCTCTTCTTAAAGAGGGTCTGTTTCACTCTATTTCATTCTACATGTTTTTTGCTTAAACTTCCATAATTTCTTGTTCTTTTTCTTTAGTTAATTGATCAATTTTTTTAATATGCTCATCAGTTAATGACTGAACATCATCTTGAAAACCTCTAAATTCATCTTCTGTAATGTCACCATTTTTTTCTGCCTTTTTTAATTGATCATTTGCATCTCTGCGATTATTACGAATTTGAACTTTTGATTCTTCCGCATATTTACCGACAATTTTAACAAGGTCTTTTCTTCTCTCTTCAGTTAAAGGAGGTATATTAAGACGGATAACATTTCCATCACTTGAAGGAGAAAGGCCAAGATCCGCTTTTTGAATTGCCTTTTCAATCTCACCGACTGATGATTTATCAAAAGGCGTTATTAAAAGTAATCTTGCTTCAGGAACAGTAATGGATGATAGTTGGTTAAGTGGTGTAAATGCACCATAATATTCAACCTGTACACTGTCTAAAAGGGCAGGATTTGCTCTACCTGCTCTAACTGTTGCCAGGTTTTTCGAATACGCTTTTACAGCTTGATTCATTTTTTCTTTCGCTTCATTTAATATAGCTTGTGACATAATTATTTCCCCCTAATGATTGTTCCAATATTTTCACCTGTTACAGCTTTTTTAATGTTACCTTCTTCAGAAATTGAAAAAACTAATAATGGGATATCATTATCCATACATAATGTGGAAGCAGTTGAATCCATTACTTCTAAGCCTTCATTTAATATATCCAGGTATGATAATTGATCATACTTTGTCGCAGTCTTATCTTTTTTCGGATCAGCCGTATAAACACCATCAACATTATTTTTTGCCATTAAAATGACATCAGCCTCAATTTCAGCTGCTCTTAATGCTGCGGTAGTATCTGTAGAGAAATATGGATTACCAGTTCCGGCAGCAAAAATGACCACACGTTTCTTCTCCAGATGTCTGATTGCCTTCCGGCGTATATAAGGTTCTGCAACTTGGCGCATCTCAATAGAAGTCTGGACTCTTGTTGGAATACCTTGATTCTCTAAACTATCCTGTAGTGCTAAAGAGTTCATGACTGTAGCTAACATTCCCATATAATCAGCATTGGCACGGTCCATACCCATCTCGCTGCCGACTTTTCCGCGCCAAATGTTGCCACCACCAACAACAACAGCAACTTCTACACCTAATTCCACAACGTCTTTTACCTGGTTGGCGACTGATTGAATAATTGATGGTTCAATACCAAAGCCTTGTTCACCACTCAAAGCTTCACCACTTAATTTCAAAACAATTCTTCTGTAGTTAGCAGTAGTCATAATTACCTCCAAATATGTATTAATTATAATAAAAATTATCTTTATCTGTCTATTAAAAACTATAAGAGGTTGTTCAAAAGTCCGGTAAAAATGACATATCATATTTTTTCATTGGCTTGGTTCTCCGCTTTTTACGCATGAAAAGCATACGTTCCACTTCT
This sequence comes from Gracilibacillus oryzae, assembly GCF_009498735.1. GTDB lineage: Bacteria > Bacillota > Bacilli > Bacillales > Amphibacillaceae > Gracilibacillus > Gracilibacillus oryzae. The sequence continues at coordinate 218,155 of NZ_ML762425.1, read as the reverse complement.
CAAACCTGTGCCTTGAACTCCTCGGTCCTTTTTATCCTCTGTTTTGATTATTAAAGACAAATAGAACTATATTTTTTCAAAGAAAAGGGACACAATGTGTCCCTTTCAGAAAAACTTCATTACTTTTGATTTACTTGGCTCATTACTTCTTCTGCAAAGTTATCTTCACGTTTCTCGATACCTTCACCTACTTCGTAACGAACGAAAGTTGTTACTTCTGCATTATGCTTTTTAACAATTTGTTTTACTTTTTGATCAGGATCTTTAACAAAGCTTTGTTCTAATAAACAAATCTCTTCAAAGAACTTATTTAAACGGCCTTCAACCATTTTTTCAACAATATTAGCTGGTTTACCTTCATTTAATGCCTGAGTTTTAAGTACTTCACGTTCTTTTTCTATATCTTCTGCAGATACCGCATCACGTGAAAGATATCTAGGGTTTACTGCAGCTGCATGCATCGCAATATCTTTTGCAACTTGCTCGTCAGTTGTACCTTCAAGAACTGTCACTACACCGATTCTTCCTCCCATGTGAAGGTAAGCACCAAATGCACCTTGGTCTGATTTTGTAAATGTTGTAAAACGACGAAGAGAAAGTTTTTCACCAATTTTAGCAATATTGCTGTTGATAAATTCTTCCACTGATTCACCTTCACCATTAAGAGGTTGTTTTAAAGCTTCTTCAACATTTTCAGGTTTTTGGCTTAGGATATGTTGTGCTAATTGTTTTAATAATGTCTGGAATTGTTCATTCTTTGTTACAAAGTCTGTTTCACAGTTTACTTCAAGAAGTACAGCTGTATTCCCTTCTACTTCTACATATGCAGAACCTTCAGCTGCAATACGATCTGCTTTTTTAGCAGCTTTGGCGATACCTTTTTCACGAAGGTAGTCAATTGCTTGATCGATGTCACCATCTGTTTCTTGTAATGCTTTTTTACAATCCATCATTCCAGCACCAGTTTTTTCTCTTAGTTCTTTTACTAATTTTGCAGAGATTGCCATGTTAATTTCCTCCTTGATTATCATATATTCCTTAAAAAAAGGTGATAAAAGGTCCCCCTCTTATCACCCAAAACCTTCTTACTCTTCTACCGCTTCAGCTTCTGCTTCTTCAGCAACTTGTTCTTCAGCTGCTTCTTCCGTAACTTCGCCTTGTTTTACTTCTAAGATAGCATCTGCCATTTTAGCAGTCAACAATTTAACAGCACGAATAGCATCGTCATTAGCAGGGATTACATAATCAATTTCATCTGGATCACAGTTCGTATCAACAATTCCTACGATAGGAATGTTAAGCTTGTGTGCTTCCGCCACTGCAATTCGCTCTTTTCTTGGATCGATGATAAATAGAGCATCAGGAATTTTATTCATTTCTTTGATACCGCCTAAGAATTTAACAAGTCTTTCTTTTTCTTTTAAAAGACCTACTACTTCTTTCTTAGGAAGTACTTCGAAAGTTCCGTCTTCTTCCATTCTTTCGATATCTTTCAAACGGTTAATACGTTTGCGAATTGTTTCGAAGTTTGTTAATGTACCACCTAACCAGCGTTGGTTAACGAAGTACATTCCTGAACGGATCGCTTCTTCTTTAACAGATTCTTGTGCTTGTTTTTTCGTACCTACAAATAATACAGTTCCATCGTTTTGAGCAATTTCTTTAATGAAATTATATGCTTCTTCCACTTTCTTCACTGTTTTTTGCAAGTCAATAATGTAAATGCCGTTACGCTCTGTAAAGATGTATTTCTTCATCTTTGGATTCCAACGGCGTGTTTGGTGTCCGAAATGTACACCAGCTTCTAGTAGTTGTTTCATTGAAATAACTGCCATGTTTCTTTTCCTCCTAAAAATGGTTTTTTTATCCTCCATTTACATCATTAGATAAAAGGACTAATAATAGCACCACTCGTATCTTTAGTAAACGTGTGTATTTAACACCGTTAACAAATATAACATAATGCATGTACGCAATCAAGCAATTTATTCATTTTTTTGTTGAAATTTCAGTAAAAGCTCGATTTCTGTTTTACCCTTATCCAGCTTTTTCGCAATTTCCTCTATAGACTCACCATTATTATATAAATGGAGAATTTTTGCTGTTTCTGATTGTTCGACAATATCTTGCTGATCTGTTTCTGTTAACGGGACAAACTTGGAATAATTGTCTTCACTGCTCTCCGCTTGCTCCTTATGCTCTACATGCAGATTCATTCTCTTCTCCGCTGTCCCAGGTTCCCTTTGTCTCTGTTTCTTTTGAATCAAGTCTAATTCTTTTGTAAAGTTTTCATTTTCTTCTCGCATTTCAACTAAATAAAGAGCTAGTGTATTCTCCATTTTGTCAATTTGTTCATTTACATTCTGTTCGATTTCTAACAGTCTCTGCTTTTCCGTTTTCATTTGTCGTATGATGACAAATGTGACAATATGAATGATAAAACTGAATAGTAGTAATAAATAGACCATAAATAACCTTCTTTACCCTGAAAAATCGATTTTCTTACCTAAGTATGGATGCTGAATAACTTCTTTTTCTGTTAGTTCCTCTGGACTCTTCTCCATCGATTTTGATAAGTGTGATAAGCTTTTATCTTCTTTTTCATCATTTTTTAATTTACCACTGGCTTGCTGTTCCTGAACCGTTTGTCGCTTTCGTAATTCTTCCGCAGTCAAGGTTTGGGCTAATTGTTCCTGAGTAACACGGCCTTGTTGTTGTAATAAGTCTTGGAGTTTTCCAGCATCTTGGGTTCTTGGCAATGCAACCTGCATTTCTATTGATTTCCAGCTCATATAGATGCCCCCTCAATGAGACAATTTAAATTGTATCGATAACAATCTCCATATCTTTCATACAAGATTTAAAATACTGGTGTTCACGATCTAATTTGCGCGAATATTTTCCAAACATAATTTCCACATTCGCAAATGCCTTTCCATTTACTACTACTTCCATATCAGAATAATTTCCAATACTCTCCTGCAGATTAGCCATTTCTTCCTGAATTTCGCTTATTTCTTCCACTGTTTTTTCCAGCATATTTCTTTGTTTTAACAATATAATACGCTCTTTCGTATTTAAGCTTCCCAGCTTTTCTTGTTTCACCCGTAATTGATTTCCTAAATTTTCTAATTTTTTCTTGTTATCATGTAATGCAGCTAATTGCTGGGAGAGATATTCTGACTGTTCCCGCTTCTGTTTATTTATCCCTAAAGCTAATTCGGTTTTTGTGTTAGCGAAATTACCGACATTTTTAACTATAATCTGCTTCCCGGCAGAACTAGTTCCCCCAATGATGCTCCCATTTTCACATAAAATAGATTCCTGAGCCACACATTGGCTGTGCAGAATCGATTTGGAAACAATCAAGTCATTTCCCGCTTCCACACTTGCCTGGTTTATGTAACTTGTTTTTATATCTCCTGCAGCTTGAATTACTGCTTTGTCCATTCCAGAAACGCCACCATTTATCCAAATGTTCCCACCAGCTTTAAGATAAGCAGCTTCTACAATTCCTGACACATGCAGATCGCCTTGGGCCTTGACAGTATACCCTGTTGGCACGTTTCCACGAATATATACAGAACCGACAAAATCAATATTACCTGTCTTAAGTGAGACATCTTCACTTAGTTCATACATATCAAAAACTTGCAGAAGTTTATCAGTAATGGATAATTTGCCATCTGCTGTCGCAATAAATGTAAAATTATCCTCGTTAAACTCAACATTTTGCCCTGCTCTAGTCATAACTTTTTTACCTTTTCGCTGCTTGATTAAGCCGCCATACACATCAATCCCTGCCGATCCCTCTGTAGGCTGGATCACTTGAGCCAAAGGTGTTCCGGTTAACACACTTGGAATCCTTTTCACATCACGAAAAGTTTCTTTCTCCTGTTCACTTATTTCGGAATTTAATGAAAGTTTCCATTCAAGATAGCCATCCAGCCCATCTTCTGGTGGTTTTCCCTCCGCCACTTGTAATACTTGCTGTTTAATCAGCAACTGTTTCCACTTTGCTTCATCAAAATGAATAAGGTCTGATTGGATTTTTTCTTTGACCAACAATTCTATAAGTTCCGCTGTTGACATCTCTTCAAGATGTTTGGAATCAATCAATTCAACCCAAGCTTTTAAACGATTATTTGCCACTTTTACAGTAATCGCTTTGTTTCCCATAATACCAATCCCCATTTATCCTAATATAATATTAATTAGAAATCATTTGCCGCAATTTAAAAATAGCTTGTTTGTGGATTTGAGAGATTCGTGATGTAGTTAATTGTAAAACTTTACCTATTTCTGTGAAAGTTAATTCCTTATCATAAAATAAACTTAACACATATTGTTCATTTTCACTAAGCTGTTCCATTGCTTTATATACTTGTTGTATATTCTCTTGTTTTATAATATTTTCCTCTGGTGTTAATTCTTTATCTTCGGGAATAGTGTAACCTATCCCCTCTTTAAAATCATCACCTTGACCTTTTTCTTCCATTGATAATAGATTTGAAAAAAAGCTGTCTTTAATTACTTCTTCCACTTCGTCTTTTTTCATCTCAAGGTGACTTGCAATATCATCAGCGCTTATCACCCGCTGTAATTTCTGCTCAAGCAGTTCTGTTGCCTGGTCTATTTTTTTCACTTTTTCTCTAATAGTCCTTGGTAACCAGTCCTCTTTTCGCAAACCATCAATGATAGCACCTTTAATTCTAATGGATGCATAGGTATCAAATTTCAAATCTCTGGATGGATCGAATTTCATCAGTGCATCATATAAACCATATAATCCTAAGCTCTTAATATCTTCTTTATTGACACTCTTCGGGAGGTTTGATGCGATTCGCTGGACATGATATTGGACTAGATACATATAGTTTTCAATTAAGAGATTTGTGTTTTCATCATTTTTGTTCTTTTCCCAATTATTCCACAGGTACTGCTCACTTGTTGTACCTCTTCCCATCGAATCACCTCTTTCCATCATAATATCATGTCACTAAATAATCGTCGTACCTGCATTAACTGTTCTTATCTCCAACATACTTGTTTCGATATTAAATTCTATTGTTCTGCCTTTATTGCCGCCAACATCCTCCGCTAGGATAGGGATACTGTATCTGGCTAAGATATTACGAACAGCTTCCACATTTCGGTCGCCAATTCGCAGCATCTTATTATCGGATCGGAATGAAAACATATGGGCACCACCAGCCATCTTGGCTCTTAGTGCATATTTTTTGGCACCATGTTCTTGTAATTCTTTTAATAATATATCCAATGCAGTATCTGCATATTTCATTGCATTATTTGTCTCTCGTTTAGAGACAGTGGAATCTGGCAGCATAACATGAGCAAGGCCTGCAATTTTTTGTGATGTTTCGTATACTACAACACCTACACAGGACCCTAGCCCGGAAGTTTTTAACATGTTCGGTGCTTTCGCTGTCTTCAAATCTGCAATTCCCACTTTTATCATGGTTGTTGTAATGGTCATTTGTCCAGAACTCCTAATGCTGAAAATATTTTGTCGAAAGAGTCAGGATCTGGCAATAAGAAAAAGTGGCCTTTTACCGAGCTCGTAGAACCCTCTCCATCTTCTATCATTGTATCAATTATAATTGCATGGTCACTTTCTTGAGAGACTTCGACTAAGCCCTCCATTAAAATCGCTGCCGCCATATCTAATACTAATGTTGGTACAGTCGGCTGCATATTAATAGAAGTAAAATCTGATAGTGCAGACAAATAAGAACCTGAAAGAATATTGCCAATCTCCGAAATTGCGGAATAAGCCATTTCTTTTTCCATCAGTTCTTCTGCTTTAAATTCCGTGTCGCCTAGTAACCTTTTAACAAGCGCATTTGTTTCTTCTGGTGTTAAAACAAAAAACATGCTGCCAGGTGCTTCGCCTTGGATTCTTAAGAACACGGAAACAATTAATGTTTCTGGCCCGCCTACATAGTCCATTAACTCATTAAAATCTACTATATTAATTGATGGGATAGTCATATCAATCTTCTTGTTCAGAAGGCTGGATAATGCTGTCGCAGCATTTCCCGCTCCAATATTCCCAACTTCTTTCAACACATCCAAATGAGTTTGTGTTAACTGGTCTATTCTTACCATTTAAGAATGAGACCTTTCTTTAGCATTCTGGTAAGATTCAATTGACAGTACATTTTCTAGTTGCAACAACATGATTAATCGCTTATCCACTTTTGCTACACCATCAATGTAATCTGCATCTACCGTTCCGATTACTTTAGGTGCTGGTTCTATTAATTCTTGCGGTATGTCCAGTACATCATATGCGGCATCAACGATAAACCCCACATCTAGCGTATCCATGTGAACGATAATGATTCTTGTACTGTCTGTATACTCGATTGGCTTCATTCCAAAACGTTCTCTGAGATCGATAATAGGTGTTACTACTCCACGTAAATTAATTACTCCTTTTACAAACTCTGCTGTTCTGGGAACTCTTGTAATATGCTGCATTCGTTCAATTCCGCCAATTCGCTCTACAGGAAGAGCATATTCTTCTTTATCTAGCTCGATAATAATGGATTGCTGATTTTTAACCTCATCCATATTTGGACCTCCTAATTAATTAATGTGTTTGTATCAAGAATCAATGCTACTTGACCATCACCCAGTATGGTTGCACCAGAAATTCCAAATACATCGCCTAAATAGTCTCCTAATGATTTGAGGACGATTTCCTGTTGACCTACAAATTTATTAACAATTAATCCTGCCATCTTATCGCCTTTTCTAATAATCACAACAGAAAAATAATCATCTTCTTCCTCTGCCTGAGGTACTTCGAATACTTCTTTTAATGAAATTAGGGGGACAACCTTACCTCTGAAGTCAATAACTTTCTTATTATGTGCATTCAGTATCTCACTTTTATGAATAATTGCTGTTTCAATAATAGAAGATAATGGGACAGCATATTTTTCTTTTTCCACCTCTACTAAAAGAACAGAAATGATGGATAAAGTTAGTGGTAATTGAATGGAGAACAATGAACCTTCTCCTTCTTTAGATTCAATCATTATGGTGCCGCCTAAAGACTCAATTGTGTTCTTAACAACATCCAGACCAACACCACGGCCTGAGACATCAGATATTTTATCAGCTGTGGAAAAGCCGCTTGACATAATTAATTGAAATACTTGCTCGTCCGTTAAGGTGCTTGCTTCTTCTGACGTAATCACCTGGTTTGAGATTGCCTTATCAACTACTTTCTGTCGATTGATTCCTGCACCATTATCGGAAATTTCAATAAATACATGATTCCCGCTATGATATGCTTTAAGAACAAGGTCCCCTTCTTCCGATTTACCACGTTGCAGACGAACATCAGGTGTTTCAATGCCGTGATCTAATGAATTTCGTATTAAATGAACTAAAGGATCACCAATTTCATCAATCACTGTACGGTCAAGTTCTGTTTCTGCACCGATAATCTCAAGATTTACTTTTTTACCTAGATCTTTGGACAATTGCCGAACCATTCTTGGAAAACGATTGAATACTTGTTCAACAGGTACCATCCGCATATTCAATATAATACTTTGCAAGTCTCCGGAGATTCTTGTCATTCTTTCTACTGTTTCTTGCAATTCTGCATGTTTTAGATTAGCTGAGATCTGCTCTAGTCTGCCCCGGTCAATGACCAGTTCTTCAAATAAATTCATTAAACCGTCTAATCGTTCAATGTTCACTCGAATTGTTTTACTAGCAACACTTTTCGCATTATTTGTGTTGCTTGTCTTTTTTGTTTCCTGCTGGCTTGTACTGTCAGCCAGTTTCTCTGCAGTTTCAGGCAAATTCTCTTCATTGTCATTTTCTTCTCTTTTATTTATGTCAAAAGGTGAGATTATTACTTCTTCAATTTCAGAGATTTTTAAGATTCTTTGTTTTACTTCCTCATCATTAAGCTTTGTCACTAAAAGAACATTAAAGTCTAAGTCAAAATTTTCTTCTTCTAATTCCTGAACTGTTGGTGCTGATTTAATTACTTCTCCTACCTGTTCTAACACTTCAAAGACCATATAAACCCTTGCAGCTTTTAACAGACAGTTTTCATTCAGTCGTATGATTAATTCATAATTAATAAACCCTTTTTCATTTGATTGATTCAGTATAGCCATTTCAAATTCATCCAAATCAGCAAAATAATTATGGTTAGACTTTTGCTGACTTTGTTGATTCGATTTTTCTTCAATTTTGTTATTGGAAACTGTCATGGTATCTATTTGTTCATTATTTTCAATTGCTTGTAGCTTATGTACCAACTCTTTTACATCTGAAGAACCATCTCCACCACTTGCAATATCAACAACCATGCCCTCTAATTGATCTACTGCTTGAAAAATGACATCGATTATATCAGAGTTTATGGAGAGTTTACTATTTCGGACTGCATCTAATACATTCTCCATCTTATGTGTGAGGTCTGCCAAATCTTGAAATCCCATCGTCGCAGCCATTCCTTTTAACGTATGTGCTGACCGAAAGATTTCCCCAACCGTATCCATATTTGCTGGCTCATTTTCCAGAATTAAAAGCTGGTCATTTAATGACTGAATATTTTCCTTGCTTTCTTCAATAAACACTTCTAAGTATTCACTGTTCTCCATACTACTCACCTCTACTTATCAGATTTTTTTTTGGAGCATTCCACTTATATCCTGAATATCTAAAACATAATCTACCAAACTGGTTTTCTCAGCAGCTTGGGGCATGCCATAAACCACACAAGTCTGTTTAGACTGAGATATAATAACCGTTCTCGGTTTACTGCGTTTTAGTGATTCTATTCCTCGCGCGCCATCACTGCCCATTCCGGTTAATACAACAGAAACGGGCTGATAGTTTGATAATTTAGCAACAGATGAAAAAAGCACATCAACAGCTGGCTGATGACCATTGACAGGCTTATCTGCCTTTACTTTTGCTGATAATTTATTTCCTCTCTGTTCCACTTCGAACTGCTTTCCACCCTGTGCTATGTATACTTTTCCCTGTTCGATAATGTCACCATCTTCTACTTCTTTTACCTCAAGCTTAGAAAGTTTATTTAATCGGTCTGCTAAGGATTTAGTAAAGCCTTTAGGCATATGCTGAACAATAACAACAGGTGCCTGAAATGTTTCAGGTAAATTTGTAATAACTTCCTGTAAAGCTCGCGGACCGCCAGTAGATGAACCAATGGCAACAATAGACTTCATGTTAATCGCATTTTGAGCAAATGTGGTTGTAAATCTACCAGGTGAAGGAAAAACTGTCTGCTCTTCTTTCACTGTGTTTGTTTGATTACTGATAGCAGATAAATGGTGCCTCACATTCGATTGCACCGCCTGTTCCACTTTGCCAATAATTTCTTTTTCGATTTCTTTTATATTCAGCGAAATAGATCCTGAAGGTTTTGCAATAAAGTCGACTGCTCCCAGGGCCATTGCTTCAATCGTTTTATCTGCGCCAGTTTTGGTTAAACTTGATAACATGACAACAGGTAAAGGAGATTGCGCCATTATCTCCTTTAGTGTCGCAATCCCATCCATTACTGGCATTTCTACATCTAAGGTAATTATGTCAGGTTTCAGTTGATCAATTTTCTTCAGTGCATCTTCACCATTTCTTGCTGTACTAATTACTTCAAGCTTATCTGATTGATTAATAATATCTGAGACCATTTTCCGCATAAATGCTGAATCATCAACTACTAGAACAGTATGTTTTCCCATGTTTGTTACTCCTCTGCGAAAAAATTCATTAATTTATTTAAAAAGCCAGACCCCATTTTCTTCCCAGGTATCTCCCCTAAAAATTTATTAGAAATTTTCACTATAGCTTCAGAAGCTTTTGACTTAGGATTATCTATCAGGAAAGGCTTCTGATTAATTACAGCATCAACTACTGCTCTGTCATCCGGCACTATACCTAATGGATGAATATTGTAATGTAAAAAGCGACTGACAACTTCACTAAAGCGAGTGATCGTTTCCTCTCCCTGTTTTTGTTTGATTGCCCGATTAATGATTAAGTGAATGGATGTTTCTTGGTGGCTCAAAATATGTTTTACCATTGAATAAGCATCCGTTAATGATGTTGGTTCTGGCGTTGTAATGACAATAGACTCATCTGCTGCCAGGATAAAATGAATGTTTTCCCTTGTTATACCAGCACCCATATCAAATATAATATAATCATAATCTCTTAAAAGTAGTTCTAATTGCTCAATAAAGTATTCCAATCTCGTTTGATCCAGAAAGAAAATTTCATGACCAGCAGTACCACCAGCTATATACGAAATGTCATTAGGACCTGATTCAATAATATCATAAATTGACAAATTTTTCTCGAACATTTGGATTATAGAACTATTAGAAGTTTTGCCTAGTAAAATATCAATATTTCCCATTCCAACATCAAGATCGAAAAGTAGTACTTTCTTCCTTTTTGCAGCCAGACTTAAGCCAAAGTTCAGTGCAATATTTGATTTACCTACACCACCTTTGCCACTAACAACTGCAATTGTTTTGGCATGGTATTTGCCATGAACACTTTTAATCTTAGAACGCAATTTTGCCGCTTGATCTTTCATCTAATCACCAACTACTAATTTTGCAATGTTGTCAATTGAGGCAACTTCAATATCATCTGGAACGTCTTGGCCATTTGTAATAAAAGCAATTCCGATGTTATGATCCAAACACATATTAAGGATAGAGCCGTAAACGGCTGTCTCATCTTTCTTTGTGAAAATGAGCTGTTTCAATGGCACTGTCTCAAATTGTTGGTATATATCTTCCATATCTCTCGTTCTGGATGTTAGTGACAACACGAGATAAGTATCTACTTCTTTATGAAGATCAATCACTTTGCTTAACTCTTTAACATATTTTTCATCCCTGAAGTTTCTTCCTGCTGTATCAACTAAAATTACATCATATTCTTTAAACTTCTCTCTGGCTTGATTATAATCATCTAAACTGTAAGCAACTTCAATTGGTATATCCAGAATTTTGGAATAGGTTTTTAACTGCTCAATAGCTGCAATCCGATACGTGTCAGTTGTAATAAGTGCAACACGCTGTTGTTCATTTAATACACAATGTGCAGCTAATTTAGCTATTGTGGTTGTCTTTCCTACACCAGTTGGTCCGACAAGCTGTACAATTTGCTTGTCGAATAAGTTATTGCCAAATTGCCCTTTGTTTGCGAGCCTGTGTTTCATTTCAAAAGCTAACTCTACTTTTAATTTATCGACATTCATTTCTGTGTCCGCAGATTTTCTTTTTTGAATATTTCCGATAAATTCCTTTGCTACATCTGGCTTTACTTCCTGATCAAGTAAATGATCCAGCATAAGCTGATACGGGTAGGGCAGTTCTGATTCATTACCTGTGTTTTTTTGCATCCAGCGTTTCATTTCCTTTAATTCTTTTAGAACAGCATCATTATTATGACGACTCTCCTCTGTCTTAGCGAGAGGCTTTGCTGGGACCGAGTGTTTCTGTGACACAGTCGTACGCTGTTGATCTATTGCAGCCAGTACTTCAATTTTCTTTTTTTTAAAAAGTCCTAAAAAGCCTCCTTCATAGATCTCTTTAGAATTTAAAATAACAGCATCTTGTCCCAATTCTCGTCTGACGATTTGCATCACTTCCGGCATTGTTGTACCCTTTATCTTTTTTACTTTCATGCTACCTTAACAACTCCAAGGCTCTGTATTTCGATTGTTGGTTCAATCTCATTGTATGAAAGAACAACAACGTGTGGAAAGAATCGATCTAACAATTGTTTTAAATACATTCTAATTGTTGGTGAGCAAAGCAGGATAGGTATCTCTTCTTGCAGAGACATAATTTCGACATTTTCTGCAACAGATTGAATCACTCGCTGCTGTGAATCAGGATCCATCGCTAAATAACTGCCATGCTCTGTTTGCTGAATATGTTCAGCAATTAGTTTCTCTACTTCACCAGAGATTGTAATCACTTTAAGTTTATCTCTGTTTTGAATAATATCCTTGGTTATTTGTGCTGATAACGATTGCCTTACATACTCTGTAAGTAAATCAGTATCCGTGGTCATCTTGCCAAAATCTGCCAGCGTTTCAAAAATCACCGGTAAGTTTTTTACAGATACATTTTCTCTTAATAATTTAGCGAGTACTTTTTGTACATCACCAATCGATAATGGTTCTGGTGTCACTTCCTCGACTAAGATTGGATAATTTTCTTTCAGATGATCAATTAATTGTTGTGTTTCCTGTCTTCCTAATAATTGATGTGCATATCGTTTTATCACTTCTGTTATATGTGTGGATACGACTGACGGCGGATCAACAACCGTATATCCAGACAATTCCGCATCATCCTTCGTTTCGTCAGTAATCCATTTTGCCGGCAACCCAAACGCAGGTTCTGTTGTGTCAATACCTTCTAATTCATCATCTTCTATGCCTGGACTCATTGCCAGAAAATGATCTAACAGCAACTCACCCTTGGCTACTTCATTCCCTTTAATTTTCAGTCTATATTCATTAGGATTCAACTGAATATTATCACGAATACGAACAACAGGAATAACAAGTCCTAACTCAATAGCTAACTGTCTTCTAATCATTACAATTCTGTCTAATAAGTCTCCTCCCTGGTTTGAATCAGCAAGCGGAATTAAGCCATAGCCGAATTCAAACTCGATCGGATCCATATTAATAAGGCCCACAACATTTTCAGGTGCTTTCATTTCTTCAGATTCTGATTCATCCACTTCAGACTCTGTAGGCATTGTATCCACTTTCGCTTGACGGGAGAGCATAAAAGCACCTCCTGCTAGTAATAATGCAATGAAACTTGTAAGAAAAAAGTTAATCGGTGTAAGGCCTAATAAAAATATCGTCCCTGCTGCGATATAGAGGAGTGCAGGAAAACGAAGCAGCTGTTTTGTAATATCCGAGCTTAAATTTCCTTCAGAAGCAACCCTTGTTACAACAATACCTGTTGCTGTTGAGATTAACAATGCCGGAATCTGACTTACAAGTCCATCCCCAACAGTCAAGCGCATATATGTATCTATCGCTTCATTAAAAGGTAACCCAAGTTGTGTCATACCAATAATTAAACCGAAAATAATATTGATAAGGACAATGATAATTCCAGCAATGGCATCACCTTTTACAAATTTACTAGCTCCATCCATCGCCCCGTAAAAGTCTGCTTCATTTTCAATTTTTTCCCTACGTTCCTTTGCCTGTTGTTCATTTATCATTCCTGCATTTAAATCTGCATCAATACTCATTTGTTTCCCTGGCATAGCATCTAAAGTAAAACGTGCAGCAACCTCTGATACACGCTCACTACCTTTGGTAATAACAAGAAATTGGATAATAATAAGAATAACGAAAACAACAAATCCAACTAGTGGACTATTTCCGGTTACAAACGTACCGAATGTTTCAACAACTCCACCTGCATCAGCTTCCGATAAAATCGATCTTGTTGTAGAAACATTTAACCCTAATCGAAATAAGGTTAATAGTAATAACAATGAAGGAAAAACCGAGAATTGCAAGGCATCCGTTGAATTCATTGAAACCAGTATAACGATTAATGCTAGAGAAATGTTGATTAAGATAAGAAAACTTAACAACCACCCTGGTAATGGGATAACTAACATAACGATAATTAAAATAACACCGAATAAAACTGAAAAATCTCTAGCTTTCATTCACGTACAACTCCTTTAACTTGCTTCAACACTATTTAATCTTTTTTTGTACACGATAAACATAAGCTAATATTTCGGCAACAGCCTGGAAGAATTCTTCACCAATTATCTCACCGATTTCTGTTTGATCGTATAATGCTCTTGCTAAAGGTCGATTTTCCACCATCATTACGTTATGATGCTTAGCTATCTCCTTTATTTTCACTGCAACAAAATCTACACCTTTTGCAACAACATAAGGGGCACCTGCCTTATTTTCATCATATTTAAGCGCAATGGCATAGTGAGTTGGATTCGTTATAATGACATCTGCCTCTGGTACTTGGCTCATCATTCGCTGCATTGCCATTTGACGTTGTCTTTCTTTTATTTTTGATTTAATAAGTGGATCCCCTTCAATATTCTTATGCTCATCCTTAATATCGTTTTTAGACATTCTGTTTTGTTTTTCAAAATCATATCGCTGGTATGCATAATCAATAACCGATATAATTAATAATGCAATTGCAGAAGCAATTCCCATTTGAATTGTCATAGAACCGAAAAATGCTAAAGCTCCTGTTACATCTTTGTCATAGAGCATTAACATTTCGTCCTTATTCATCCAAATAATCGAAAATGTTATCACCCCAACAACAACGATTTTAAGCAATGATTTGACTAATTCCACAAGCGCCCGAGCGGAGAAGATCCGCTTCGCTCCCTGAATAGGATCAATCTTGTTTAATTTCATCTTTAATGGTTCTGTTGTAAACAGAAAGCCTATTTGCAGGAAATTAGAAGCAATTCCCGCCACAATAGCGATTAACATAATTGGCGCTATTGCAATAGCAATCTGAATAGTAAAATCTAGAAAAACTTCGAAAATCTGCTCTTCCGTTACAGCCAAATGAATGTATTCTGTAAAAGATTTACGATACATCCCTGTCATTGTATTACCTAATGAATGTCCAATTACTAATAAAATAATAAAAACCAAAAAGAGTAATATTGCCGTATTGACATCCTGGCTTTTGGCAACTTGACCCTTTTTACGTGCATCCTGCCTTTTTTTAGGTGTTGCTTTTTCCGTTTTCTCACCAGCAAAATATTGTAAATCTAATTTTAAAAACATGATCAGGCACCGCCTAAAATTTGAATAAGAGATTGCATCGCTTCTAATGCAAACGAAAATAACTTCTGGACAATAGCAATATAAAATGGAACAAACATAAATAATACAACGAAAGAAACCAATATCTTTAATGGTAAACCTACAACAAACACATTTAACTGTGGAACCGTCCTTGCCATAATCCCAAGTGCCACATCAACTAAAAATAGACATCCTACAATTGGTATGGACAGTTGGAAGGCAATAACAAACATTTGGCTGAAAGTTCGTAACACAAAATCAATGTTATTTAATGAAATAAGACTATCCAGTGGAATAATTTCAAAACTGTAAAATAACCCATTGATTAAAAGATGATGACCGTCTACCATCAATAAAAAAATAATAGCTATAACATAAAAGTATTGCCCGGTAAGCGGGCTTTGTGCTCCAGTCTGCGGGTCCACAACATTTGCTATCGCAAAACCCATTTGGAAATCAATGAAACCACCTGCTATTTGAATAGCAGCCAAAATGATATATGCAATTAAACCTAACAATAATCCAATAATTGCCTCTTTAAGTAAAAGTAAAATAAACATACCATCGAATGATACTTCTGGAATTGGCAAGGTATAGAGCGTAATCCATGCCAAAAAAAAGCCTATACCAATCTTAAGCTGATTTGGAATCGTCCGGTAAGAAAAAATAGGAATCGTGACGAAAAAAGCTAAAACTCTTACTAAGATAAGGACAAATGCAGGAAACAGATTAATATTTATTAATTCCACCATAATTTAGCCTACAAACTGATTAATATTTTGAAATAGATTTGCCGCAAACTCGACCATTAATGAAAGCATCCATGGTCCAAAGATGATGATACCAAATAATACGGCAACTATCTTTGGAATAAATGCCAGTGTTTGCTCCTGAATTTGCGTTGTTGCCTGAAAAATGCTGACAAGAAGACCGACAACAAGTGCCAGTATAAGTATCGGACCAGTAACCATTAGGATGGTATAGATACCTTGTTCTGCTAATGATACGACAAATTCACCACTCAATGTTCATAACCCCTCTCTGAGAACCGTCATAACGGTAAGAAACCATCCAATAAGGAATGTGTAATTAAATACCAGCCATCAACTAAGACAAACAATAATATTTTGAAAGGCAAAGATATCATAACTGGTGGTAACATCATCATCCCCATTGACATTAATACACTCGCTACCGCCATATCAATTACAAGGAAAGGGACAAAAATCATAAAGCCCATTTGAAAAGCAGTTTTTAATTCGCTGATCGCATATGCCGGCACTAAAGTTGTTAATGGAATGTCTTCAATAGTTTCCGGCTCTTCAATAGAAGCAAAATTCATAAATAATGCTAGATCTTTCTGTCTGGTGTGTTTTGCCATAAACTCTTTAATTGGCAAGCTGGCACTATCATACGCTTCTTCTAACGTAATTTCTTCATTGAATAATGGCTGTAATGCTTGTTCATTTACCTCTTGAAAAGTTGGTGCCATAATAAAAAATGTCATAAATAATGCTAAGCCAATTAATACTTGATTTGGCGGCATTTGCTGTGTTGCAAGAGAAGTTCGGACAAACGATAAAACAATGATAATTCTGGTGATAATATTGTCAGCAATAATATTAGTCTGACAGAGGTTGAAAGATTAGCTGGATCTGTACCGGAAAAAACATCAATTAAATTAATGATCATGATCTTTCTCCATTTCCTTCATCTTTTGCAGCATTTTCTTTCGTCCCTCTTTCATTTCTTGCAGCTCCTTGTTAAATAAATGCCCAAATTCTTTTTTTGTTTCTGTTTTATCGTCATTGTCTCTCTTCTTTATTTTCGCTTTAAAAAAGTCTATTGGCTGTGTTTGGTATTCATCCGATTGTTTGATCTGATCAATCGTTTCATTATCTGTTATCTCTAACAATAATTCAATGTTTTCTGCTAATCCTACAGCAAAATACCGTTCCCCAATGCGAACAATCTGGAGGGATCTGTTCGTGCCAAGTGTGATCCCTCCATAGCTTTTCACTACTTGATTTCTGCCTAAGTATCTGTTTCGTTTTTTTACAAAATTGGCAATAAAATAGATTAACCCAACAACCACAACTAGTGCCACAATTAATTGAAATAGAGTACCTAATAAGTTTGGTGACTGAATGGAAGATATGGCTTGTTCTCCACTTTCTGTGACCGGCTCTTCCTCGACTGCTTCTGTTTCTTCTGTTTTTTCTGCTTCTTCATTTTTCCCATTATTAAAGTATTCTTCGACAGATTGAGAAGCTAATAATGGCTGATTACAGAATATAATGAAGAATAAAAATACCGCTATGGTGCCAATTACGTGTCTAGAAATTTTCATTTTATTATCCTATTACTTTGGAAATAGCCTCTATTACACGATCCGCCTGGAATGGCTTAACGATAAAATCTCTTGCACCTGCTTGAATTGCATCAATTACCATCGCCTGTTGTCCCATAGCTGAACACATAATAATGTTGGCATTATTATTTAATGCTTTAATATCCTTCAATGCTGCGATACCATCTTTTTCTGGCATTGTAATATCCATTGTAACCAAATCTGGTGATAATTCTTTATATTTCTCAACAGCTTCCGCTCCATCTTGTGCTTCACCAACTACTTCGTACCCATTCTTTGTTAATATATCTTTAATCATCATTCTCATAAATGCTGCATCATCTACAATTAATACACGTTTTGACATAAAATTCATTCCTCTCTTACTATTTGTTTAGTTGTTTTAATCTCATTTCTCTACTTACAATATCAGTTACACGTACACCAAAGTTTTCATCTATAACGACAACTTCCCCTTTGGCAACTAATTTCTGATTAACTAAAATGTCTACAGGTTCTCCGGCAAGTTTATCTAATTCAACAATAGAGCCAGAGGTTAATTCCAGGATATCTTTCACCGTACGCTTAGTTCTGCCTAATTCCACGGTCACCTGTAATGGGATATCCATTAACAGATCTAAATTTCGCTTTTCTTCTTTTTGTAATGGTATTTCCTCAAAATCAGTGAAAGATGCTGCATGCACTTCCGTATTGCTGGCAGTTTGCTGACCTAATTGACGCGGTTCTCTTGGCTGATGGCTTTCTGGCTGCTGAATTTGCTCTACTGCTGGCTGCGACGTTTCATGATAGTCTTCCTGAATTGTTGTATCCTCAATTGATTGGTCAAGCATTGCTTCTTCTTCTTCAACTGATGAGTTTAACAGATTATTTACTAGTTCCTTCGCGAAGGGAACAGGCAATAATTGCATAATTTTTGAGTCAATTAATGTTCCTATTTTTAATTGGAAAGACACTTTAATTAATACATTGTCATTTGCCTCCAATTTTTCATTTGCTTCCTCTTCCGTAACATCCATTATCGATATCGATGGTGGTGATATATCTACTCTCTTATTAAAGATTGTCGACATACTAGTCGCAGACGTCCCCATCATCTGGTTCATCGCTTCCTGCACTGCACTCAAATGGATATCAGATAAATCTGTATTATCGGGATCACCGCTGCCACCCAGCATTAAATCAGCAATTACAGCAGCATCCTTTGACTCTAATATGAATAAATTCGCTCCAGTAAAGCCTTCAGTATATTGTACTTCTACTCCTACATATGGAACAGGAAACTCATTTTCTAATAATCCTTTATCAATTACAGAAATAGTCGGTGTTGTGATTTCTACTTTTTGATTTAACAGGGTTGATAATGTTGTTGCCGAACTTCCGAACGAAATATTCCCGATCTCGCCTAATGCATCTTCTTCTAATGAAGAAAGGTATTGGTCTGCGGAAAGAGAAGTGCTGTCAGAATTGTTATCATCACCAGCTGTATTATCATTGCCGCCTAATAGTGCATCAATTTCTTCTTGTGACAACATTCCATCATTCATCATCATAATCCCCTCCCTTAATTTCATTTAAAACTTGTACAGCTATTTTGCTTTTCTTCTTTCCTGGCTGCACAAAGAATTTCGGTACTTGATCTACTTCTAATAAAAGTGGATCTTCTATTGCCTGGTCTAATAGAATAGTATCTTCCTTATCAAGGAATAACAGTTCTTCCACTGTAATAGAACTTTTTCCTAAAACAACGGACAGATTCATTGGTGCTTTTTTAATATTTCTGGAAATTGATTCATATTCTTCTGGTTTTCTTTCTTTCGGATTTTCATTTTGCATCCAATAGTGGACAGATAACTTTGGAATAATCGGTTCTAATACAACATGCGGTATACAAATATTAATCATGCCGCTGCTCTCTCCAATTGTCGTATTTAATGAAACAACAACTACGGTCTCATTTGGTGATACCAGTTGAAGGAATTGCGGATTTACTTCGAAATCTTCTAAAATTGGATCAATCTCTGCAACTGTCCCCCATGCTTCTTGTAAATTATCAAGTGCCTTCTCAAACAACTGGGACATCAGGGTTGTTTCAATCTCAGTCAGTGTGTCGATTTTGTTCACACTATTTCCTTTTCCACCAAGAATACGATCAAGCATGGCATATGCGATATTTGGGTTAAACTCAAAGATAATTCTTCCATCAAGTGGAGCTACACTATATACATTCAGAATAGTCATCGTTGGAATAGAACGAATGAATTCCTCATATGGTATTTGATCAACTGATGCAACATCAATATCAACATATGTACGTAATTGTGCTGAAAAGTAAGTTGATAATAACCGGGCAAAATTATCGTGGATTCTGGAAATACTTCGAATCTGATCTTTCGAGAATCTTAATGCACGCTTAAAGTCATAGACTTTGACTTTTTTGTCTTTTTCTTCTTCTTTTAATTGATTGGCATCCATTTCACCTGATGATAATGCTGATAATAGAGCATCTATTTCACTTTGGGAAAGAACTTCATCTGGCATATCCTCACCTCCATTCAGGAGAAATTCTTACTGAATTACTTTATTAATAATAAGTACTTCGACAATTTTTCCTTCTGTCATTTTCTGATTCATCACATCTTTAATATTCTTTTCTATTTCGGGTAAGTTCTCGCGAAAATCAGCTTCTGTCAACTCCATGGATTCCTTAATAAACTCATTTTTCACTTGAAATTCACGCTTTGCAATTTCTTCTACTGACTTTTTTCCATCTGTAATAAACTGAAATTGTATAAGAACAAAACTTCCATCCTTTAAATCTGTTTTCATTTCCTCCGTTGTGTAGGAGTATTTGACCATTTCATCAATAGTTAACTCTTCATCGGCTTTCACTTCTGAGTTTATTAGGAAATATAATGTTGTTCCACCACCAATAATAATCACAACTAAGGATATTACTAAAATTCTTAACAATTTAGGATTCATTCTGATCACCTGTTTCTCTTAGAAATGGCATCAATCCAATTGATTGATAAAACTGTGTTGCTATTTGACTGACTTCCTGTTCGGATTCTTTAACAAATAACTTCTTCTGATTGGTTAATGTAATCGTCGTATCTGGAAATGACTCAATTCTTTCAATAAACATGGCATTAAGAGTTATCTTCTGATTGTTTAGTTTCGTTAATTTAATCATCTTGTAATAAAGAAGGCTAGGAAGGTGATCCTAACCCTCTTCCTCCTTTTATCGTTTTAAGTTAACGAGTTCTTGTAAAATTTCATCAGATGTTGTAATAATTCTTGTATTTGCCTGGAAACCACGCTGAGCAGTGATCATTTCAGTGAATTCTTCAGAAAGATCGACGTTGGACATTTCTAAAGCACCGGCAACAATTGAGGCAGTACCAGCCGATTCAGGTGCAAATAAAATTGAGTCAGCTTCGGCAGTATACTGGTTATTATTATCTAAATCTGAGTATATCTGTCCATCATTCGGTGAGGTTTGGAACATATTAGAACCTATCTTTTGCAAACCACCAGGATTAGAAAATTTTGACAAAGTTATTTGACCTGCTATTTTCGTGACGCCGCCCTCTATATAGTTGACAACCCCGTCACCTTGAATGCTGAAACTCTCAGCTCCAGCAGGAATGCTTATAGGGCCGGCATTCTCACCATCTATGCCATCATTATTTTCAGTTGGTTGAAAACCCATTAAATATTGACCATTTGCATTAACTATGAAACCTTCATCATCCAAATACAGGTTACCTGCTCGAGAATAGGCTAATGAAACATCTGGATTTTCTTGAATACCCGCAGTTGTAAATGTTGTTACTGTCGGTGTTTCAGCTGCAGTATCTAGTGCGTCAAAACCAGATCCGAAAACAAACATTCCATCCCCTTCTAATTGAAGATCTAATGGCCTATTTGTTGTTTGTCTGTTCCCTTGTGTATGAATATTATCAATTGTTCCGAGTTGCACACCTGTCCCTACTTGAGATGGATTAATACCACCACGGATATTCGTTGGCGCACTTGCGCCGTTAACAGGCTGACTCATCATATCCTGAAATGTTGTTCTTCCTTTTTTGAAACCTATTGTATTTACATTGGCAATATTATTCCCTACAACATCCAATTTTGTTTGAAAACTTTTCATCCCCGAAATACCTGCATACATTGATCTTAACATTTACAATCTTCCCTTCACTTTTTATGTAGCTGCGTCAGTCAGTCGGCAGCTTGGAAGCCTCCCTTATCGGGTCCAGCTTAATCGATTAAAATAGTTCCATTGATATTTGTGAATATTTTACTTTTTGTTTCTGTACGTTCCATTGCTGTGACTACTGTATTGTTCTTCACATTCACAATAAAGGCTGCATTATCCATTAACACTAACGACTCTTTTATTCCTTTTTGCTTTGCTTCGAGTATCTTAGTTTCCAATTCTGACCACTTCGCATCCGTAACTTGAATATTCCTTGTGGTCATTCGTTGCTGTGCATGTTTGCTTATAGTCAGTTTACTTTGCTGTTGCAGGAGTTCAGAAAAATGATTAGTTGCTTTCACATGTTTGGTGCTTCTGTTATTTAAAATAACGGGATGGTGGAGTGCATGAATTTTACTATTCATATAATCCCCCTTTATACTGACGGTGTTTCAGGTTCAGTATTGTTCTCAGCTACTGATTCATCTTGAGTTGCATTTCCTTCAGTTGATTCATCTGTCTCTGGTTTATTGTCGTCAGAAATATTTTCATTTTGTTCAATTTTTAATATTTCATCTGTAAATATTTTCGAACCATCTTCTAATTCAATTACAGCATAACCTTCTGTTTGGGAGATTGCTGATACCTTACTTGTTAGAATTTCTTTTGGTTCAGCAATTACACCAGTTTCCTCATCAATCTTGTAATAGCTCACTTGCTGTCCAATTAAATGGCTATACTGAATAACAGGAGAGACTGTTTGATTGTGAACTAGATTTGTAATAGCCTGGTTCATCTGCATCATTTGTTCCAATGAAGAAAATGTTGCCATTTGTGAGATGAATTGTTTATCATCCATTGGATTCAAAGGATCTTGATTTTGCAATTGGGTCATTAAAACTCTTAAGAAATCATCTTTCCCCAACGTTTCACTATGTTCTTTCACTGCTGACTGGTTATTTTTCAGATAATAAGATGGATCTATTGATGTCATTTTTTTCACCTACACTTTCATATCCATTAATAAGTCATGAAAAGTACTTGTTTCTCTCTCTTGTTCAGAGTCCGAATGTTGGCCAGCTTGATCATCACTGTTTTGTTTCTCTTGGTTATTCGATGCATCAGATTCATCTTTCCATAATCTGTCCTGGCTTGTTTGTGTCAGAATGGACTCTTGCTTCTCTATCACAACCTGCTGTGGTGAAAACATATGGCGTAATTGATTTATGTTTCCTTCTAACAAATCTTTTGCTGCTTGTGATTGAACAACCATTTTCACTATCATTTCACCATTTACTTGTGTCAGCTTTACCATTACATCACCTAAATTTCCCGGTTGTAAACGCAGCATAAGCTGATTGGTACCGTTTGGCGATTTTAAGAAGCTGCTTTTTTGTATTGCTAGTTGGAATTGTTCCAGTAATTGTTTTTGAGCTACTTGTCCTTCTGTGTTTGTTTGTTGCACATGAATAACAAATTGTTGCACCTTATGTTGAGCAGACTGATTGCTTAATTGAAGTAATTCTGCCCTTGCTAGGCCATTTTCAGGTTTTACGATTGTTTCGTAATTTTCCAATGCAGATTGAATCCACTTCGCAATATCCTGTTTTGTCACTTGTTGAGTTTGCCCGTATAACTTTTCTGCAGATAGTCTGTTTTGGTAATTTTCAACAAGCTTTGTCCAGATATTTTTTGTTTTAGAATCATCAATATTTGTTAAAAAGCTACTTAATGTTGCACTGTCCTGCTGACTTAACTGGGACCATTGCTGGATTAAATTTGTTAACTGCTTATAGTCTTTTGCAGTCAATGGCAGGTTCTCAAGCTTATTAATCAATCTGTCAACCTTTTGCCAAAGAGCAGCAAATTCTTGTTGATCAACTTTTGAGATCTCTGGATTTAATGCATTGACTTGGAGTCTCGCTGTGGAAATACCACTAAATATCGGAATGACTGATTCTTCAGCTGCTTTATTGCTAAAAAGATCTTGTAACTGTGCGATTAGTTCCTCACTGGTTAATTCCTTATCAGTCAATAACTTCTCCAATCCCTTTAATGATTCTGTAAATTCAGATTGGTCCGGTACATTTAACAGTTGCTGAATGATGTCTAGTAATTCCTCATTTGCTCCGTCTTCCTCTGTACCTAATAAATCAGCAAGCTGCTGAACCGATTCTTCCGATAATTCTTCTCCGGAAATTAGCGACCTTAACAACTCCATTGTCTCCTCTGATGCATTAGGTATTATACTCTCCAGGCCTGCTGTCAAATTTGATTCTGTTTGGTTAGAAACTAGTGAGCGAATTGTCCCATCGCCTTGATGTTCTGTTACACCTTCTAGCAATTGTTGAAAATCATTATTAGATGAAGTTGTATTCCCTGCATGATGTAACGTTTGATTTGCAGTCATATTTGCTATAAAATTTGCTCCAACGAACATCTTTTTCACCCCCTTTCTAAGTAGCTTAACTTATTGGTTTGCGAGCATTTCAGTATAGTTAGCCGCTGTTTCTGGTTCCATCTCTGCAAGAATTTCTCCTCTTACTTTCGAATCAAGTTGATTCAAAATAGAGATGGCTAATTGGTTATCAAGATTTTCAATAATCGGTGCTGCTGTTTTTGGTTTCATTTCTTCAAAAGAAGCCGTGATTTCCTGATCGGATTCTTCAGCAACAGCAGTTGCCTCGATATCATTTTGTTGTTCTGCCATTTGTTCGGAAAGTGAAGCAATTTCTTCTTGTAAGTCGCCAATTTGCTGATCTTTTTCTTGCAATTGGGTTTGAAGTGAACTAATTTCTTCATCCCTTGTCAAAATTGTTTCATCTTTTTCTGCTAATTGCTGATCAAATACTTCCTCTTCATCTGTCATTACTGTTTCGGAAAGAAACGGCACTTTATTTAATGCTTCTTTTGAATAACCTGCAACATCCACACCCATTATATTTAAGATGATTAGTGTAACAATTGCTGCAAAAATAAGCGGGACGATAATAACAATCAACCATTGCAGGATACCAGGCTTTTTTTCCTTATTTTCTTTGGGATTGGTTTTCATTTCTTCACCTATCCTTATCTTTCTGTAAACTTACGAATGGATATTTCATCCATTTGCATCATTTCTTGTTTATTGATCCACTCCAAATGAGTTTGCTTTTTGCGATCAATTATTTTTTCCATTTTCTTCACTTCGATATATTTATCCGTTAATTTTTGCTGAACATGATCCATTTTGTCTCTGGCACTATTGACCCGTTTTTGCACATCAACAATGTTTGGTGTTAAGTAAGTTAAATAATTGTAATACCCTTTTACTGTTTCAATGTCACCGTTTTGTAAACATTCCTGATACTTGTTCTCCATTGCCTCTTTCTTTTTCAGAAGTTTATACAACTCTGTTGCCTCATGTTCGAATATCGTCTGAGCATCTTCATATTCCATTCTCACTTCATTTTTTTCATTTTCTCTTAATGTTCTTATCTTCTCGAAGCCGTGCCATTGTTTCATCATCTCAAGCTCCCATTAAGTAATCCTTGTAAAGCGTCTAAAGCCGCCTGCCTGTCTACATTCTCATTCATTCCTTGCCTTAGGAATCCAAGAATCTTCGGTTGTAATTGGATATCATTGTCAATATTCGGGTTAGTACCTTTTTTGTAGGCACCGATCTGTATTAATTCTTCATTTTCCTGATATGTCGCCAGAATGGTTCTTGCTTTTTGGATAACGCTCATGATAGAAGAATCAACAATTCCAGGCATTACACGACTAACCGATTGTAATACATTGATGGCCGGAAACTGGCCTTTTTCTGCTAATTTCCGATCTAGTATAAAGTGCCCATCTAAAATACCTCTTGTTGTATCTGCAATAGGCTCATTAAAATCATCTCCATCAACTAAAACGGTATAAAAAGCTGTAATAGAGCCTTTATTGCTTGTCCCAGTCCGCTCTAATAAAGATGGTAATAAGGCAAATACTGACGGTGTATAGCCTTTTGTTGTCGGAGGCTCGCCAATTGCTAAACCAATTTCTCTTTGTGCCATCGCCACCCTTGTTACAGAGTCCATCATCAAGTTAACTTGATAGCCTAAATCACGAAAATACTCACTGATAGCTGTTGCGGTGTAGGCCCCTTTTATTCGCATAAGTGCTGACTGATCAGATGTTGCAACAACAACAATCGACTTTTTTAAACCTTCTGGTCCGAGATCCTTCTCAACAAATTCTTTTACCTCTCGGCCACGTTCTCCAATTAAGGCAATTACATTCAGATCAGCTTCACTATTACGGGCAATCATTCCCATTAAAGTACTTTTGCCGACACCACTTCCTGCAAATATCCCAATTCTCTGTCCTCTTCCTACTGTGAGCAGTGTATCAATTGCTTTCACACCAACCGGGATTACAGAATTAATTCTTGGTCTTTCCAGCGGATTTGGCGGCTGTTGTTCTGTTGGATATTCTTTTAATCCTTTAGGTAATTTGGATCCATCAAGCAACTCACCGGTTGAATCTATTACTTTACCAATCAACGACCGGCCAACCTTAATGGAGAGTGACTTTTTGGTTGCCTCAACTAAACATCCTGATCCAATATTACTAACAGCAGAATATGGCATTAACAGGACCTTTTCTTCATAAAACCCAATAACTTCAGCCGTAATCTTCTGATTTTGAAGTTTTGTATGAATATAGCAGACTTCACCAATTCTTGCTTCTGGACCTCTTGCTTCAATTAACAGACCAACAACACGTTCTACTTTGCCGTACCTTTTATAAGAGTCAGTTTTTGTAACATGATCAAGTATTGTTTGAATTTCCACGACTGATCTCCTCCACTAACTCAAATAGTCTGTTTCGAACTTCTTCTAATTGGGTTTCAACAGATGCATCGATTTTCCCATAAGGTGTTTCAATAAATGCTTGTCCCTGCGCTAATCCACTGTCATTAAAAATCAGTAAATCTGCCTGATTATAAGTAATCGTTTGTAACTCATCTTTATTATCAAGCAGGAGCTGATAATGATCTGGATGTACGTAGACTTTGATTTTCGGTTGCTCTTTTACTTGTTCAATTGCTTTCTTCACAAGATGATAGAAACTTTCCTTATTCTCATCTAACGTAATGTTTACGACTTTTTCAGCAACAGCCATTGCGATTTGAATAATCTGTTCATCCATTTGGGCCAATGTCTGATAATAATCTTGATTTGCAAGTTCTATTAGTCCATTTGCCTTATCAATTAATGACTGATATTGATTCAGACTATCTTGTTCACCTTGCTGAAATCCTTGCTGATAACCTTCTTGCTGTGCCTGTTGGACGTATTGGGCTCTTTCTCTCTCCCAATCTTCTTTTTGTTTTGCTATTTCTCTTCGTGTTTGTTCCAGTTTGTCTTGTGCTTCTTTTTCTAATGCTGCAATTTCTTCTCTCTTGCGTTGCAGTTCATTCTGCTCTTGTACAGATTCGTTGTTAGCTTCAGTATTGTTACTGTATATAATCGGTTTGATCTGTATTTTCTTTCTAGGTAATGAGAGTTTGTCTTGATTAGACAATAATATCATCCCCTCCACCTCTTGCAAGGACGATTTCACCAATTTCTTCCAATCTTCTTACAACAGACACAATTCTGGATTGTGCTTCCTCTACATCACGCAATCTTACAGGACCCATGAATTCCATCTCTTCTTTAAACGTTTCTGCCATTCTTTGAGACATATTATTAAATATGATTTCCTGAACTTCATCACTTGCCACTTTTAATGCAAGGCGAAGGTCATCATTTTCTACTTCACGAATAACGCGTTGAATTGCACGGTTATCCAATGTAACAATATCTTCGAACACAAACATTCTTTTTCTAATCTCTTCCGCAAGCTCAGGATCATCAATTTCTAATGCATCCAGAATTGTTCTCTCCGTGCTTCTGTCAACACCATTTAATACATCAACAACTGCCTGTATACCACCAGTCTGGGTATAATCCTGTGTTACAGTTGTTGATAATTTCCGTTCGAGAATCTGTTCTACTTCTGCAATAATCTCTGGTGAAGTGGAATCCATAACCGCAATACGTTTAGCAATATCCGCTTGCAGTTCCTGTGGTAACTCTGAGAGAATCTGTGCTGCCTGTTCTGAATCTAAATAAGAGAGAACAAGCGCGATCGTTTGCGGGTGTTCGTTCTGAATAAAATTTATAATCTGTGACGGGTCGGCTTTCCGAGCAAAATCGAAAGGCTTTACTTGTAGAGAAGAAGTTAATCTTCCTAAAATATCATTGGCTTTGTCAGCACCAAGTGCTTTCTCCAGTACCGTTTTTGCATAGCCGATTCCACCCTGTGTTATATAATCCTGCGCCATCGCTATCTCTTGAAATTCACCTAGTATGGAATCTTTTTGATCCGAATCTATTTTTTTCACAGAAGAGATCTCCAATGTTAATTTCTCAATTTCTTCTGGAGTTAAATGTTTATAAACTTGTGCGGATACATCTGGCCCTAAAGAGATTAATAAAATAGCTGCTTTCTGTCTTCCTGTTAATGTTTGTTTTTGTCTTGCCATATCCATTAACCTCCTTTAATCTTCTGAAATCCATGTACGTAAAAGTTTCGCAAAATCTTCCGGTTTTTCTTGCGCATATTTTTCTAACTGTTTTCTTCGTTTAGTTGAATCTGTCTCTTCATTCATTGCTAAAGGAGGTACCTCTTCTTGAATTATCTGTTCTTCTACAATTTCTTCTATTTCCTCTTCTTTCGACCGTCTTCTTATTAACAGGAAAATTAATAAAATAATAATTGCAAGTAAAATTCCGCCAACAATATAAGCATACATAGGAATAGTTGGAACTGTTTGATCGTCCGTACCAAGATCTGCACCATTGAAAGGCTGGAAGACAATGGATACATTCTCTTCTACCGCCACTTCACCATAGGATTCATCAACAGAAGTTGTAATAATGGAATCCAGGATTGATGCCACACTTTCCTCAACAGCTGCCTGCTCTGCTGCTGTAAGCTGTTCTATTTCACCATTTTGACCAGTCCTGTTATTATCAATCGCTACTTGGATACCTAAGTCTCTTATTTTATATGGACTTTCAACAATATCCTTTTGAATTCGATTAAATTCATTATTGACTGATTCTTTGACCATTTCATAATCACCGACATTTCCATCCAAGCCGGCCGGATAATTTGTTACTTCACCTTCTTCTGTTCCAACTGCTCCATCTTCAGGTTGCGCACCTGTAAATGACTCTGTAATTGTTTCAATACTAACAGGTAAAGTATCTGTATCTTCATTAACGGGTTCTACGATTTGCTCTACTCTTGTTTCCTGAGTAAAATCAATATCTGCAGTTGCTGAAATGGCAACTTTGTTCATTCCGATCATCATACCTAACATTCTTTGAACTCTACGTTCAATGTCCTGTTCTATATCACTCTTAATTTGCTGCTGATCGACATATGTGTTTCCTGTCGAAAGATTATTTTCATTATTTAGATCAAAATATTCAAGATTTTGATTCATTAAGACGATATTATCAGTAGGTAGATTTGGCACAGATTTTGATACAAGATGATATAGTGCATTAATCTGACCTGGATCGAATTGGTATCCAGGTTGTGTTTGCATAATAATCGATGCTGTCGATTCCTGAGTTTGTTCACTTACGAAGACAGGATCCTTTGGAATGTTTAAGCTTACTTCAGCTGATTCAATCCCATCAACTTGTGAAATTAATGAGGCAAGCTCTGTCTGCATAGCATCAAGCTTCATTACATTGAATTCATTATCTGTAACACCCCATGAACTGTTCTCGGCGAAAAAGGAATAATCGATACTTCCACTATCAGGTATTCCCTGGGCTGCTAAATCTACCAATAATGTTTGTGCCTCTGCTTCTGGGACTTCAATCGTTGTCCCTGCATTTGATATTTCATAAGGTACCGCTCTAGCGTCTAACTCCTCTTTAATTTGCCCCACTTCCTGCAGTGATAAATCACTGTAAAGTGGCGTCATATTCTTGTTTCCAGCAAATAAACCTGTTACTATAACAGCGATAAAGATGACAGCTAAACCACCAAACAATGAACCCTTTTGCCATTTTGACATGGAGTTATATTTTTCTTTTACTTTACTAATGTATTGTTTGAATTTGTCGTTCATTTTTTGCCCCCAAAACTAGTTACTTCTGTCACCTTATTTTTATACCTGCATTCGCATGACTTCGTTGTATGCATCAATAACTTTCTTCTGCACTTCTACACCTGTTTGCAACATGATACTAGATTTTTGAGCGGTTATCATTACATCATGTAAATCGTCTATTTGCCCGCTTGCTAAAGCTTTCGTTTTTTGATCAGAAGCCTGCTGGGCATTGTTTAATTGCTCAATAGCGTTTTTTAAGTTTGTTGCGAATTGCTGCTGTGCCTGTCCAACTGTATGATTACTTTCCTGTAATTGATTTGTTCTTGTTATATGTGCAGTGTTCAGAAAATTGTTTACTATCACTTCCTGTTCCTCCAATACATAAAAATTTATTTACCAATCTCTAATGCTTTCATCAGCATCGACTTTGATGCATTGATTGCTGTAACATTCGCTTCATAAGATCTTGTGGCACTCATCAGATCAACCATTTCCTTTAAAGGATCAACATTAGGCATTTCGACATATCCAGCTTCAGTGGCATCTGGATGGTTTGGATTAAAAACTAATTTGAACGGCTCCGTTTCATCTTCCTCAATTCTCGTTACTCTAACTCCACTGCCTGTTGTACCATTTTGTGAAGCTGTTCTTTGCAGAATGGAAGAAAACCTTTCGTCCTTTGCCTGGAATACCGTCATTTTTCTTCGATATGGTTCATACTCCCCATTTTCATTAATCGTTGCACGAGTTGTATCTACATTTGCAATATTAGAAGAGATTGTGTCCATGCGTAATCTTTGAGCAGTTAATCCACTTGAGCTGATGTTCATTGAGTTAAAAATAGACATAATTAATTTCCTCCTCTAATTACGGTTTTTAAACTATTAAACTTGCCATTTAACCTATCAACAACTGCTTGATAATAGATTTGGTTTTTGGCAAGTTCAGACATTTCTTTATCAATATCGACATTATTCCCATTGTGATTATATGTAGTAGAGTTGTTTGTAACAATATTGTAATTTTTAGTGTTATCATTTCCAAATACAATGTGCCGTTCATTTGTTCTTTTCGCCTGAAAGTTGTGACCCAGTTCTTCATTTAATATCTCCTTAAACACAACATTTTTCGCTTTATAATTGGGTGTGTCCACGTTTGCTATGTTATTGGCGATCGTTTGATTTTTAGTAGAAGAATAATGAATAGATTGTTCCAACGCCTGGATAGTATTACTAAAAAACATACTTTTTACCTCCATTTTTACAAAAACCGTCATAAAATTCATACTCACATCGAATATTGTAAATCAATTACTAATTTGTGTCTATGACTATTTGTCATATTTCAACAAAATTACACAAAAAAATGTCGATTGATTCTTTTAGCCTATACCCATAAATGTATTTTTATGTAAAAAGTGAGTCGAAAGTTCTATTTAGGCAAAATAAAAGAAACATGCTGAAAATTAGCATGCTTCTTATTACTTATCCCTGTATTTGATTTAATTCTTTTAAAAATTTATCATGGAGGATTTTAATATATGTTCCTTTCATTCCCACTGATCGTGATTCAATTACACCGGCGCTTTCTAATTTGCGAAGTGCATTCACAATGACTGAGCGGGTAATACCGACTCGGTCAGCAACCTTGCTTGCTACAAGTAAACCTTCTTTTCCGCCAAGCTCTTTAAAAATATGAGCAATTGCTTCCAATTCACTGTAGGATAATGAATTGATAGCCATCTGAACAACCGCTTTTCGTCTTGCTTCTAACTCAATTTCACCTGTTTTCTCATGAAGAATTTCCATTCCAACTACTGTTGCCCCGTACTCTCCCAGCACTAAATCATCATCTTCAAAACTTTCTGAGAATCTGCTTAAGATTAGTGTTCCTAACCGTTGACCACCACCGATGATTGGGACTATTGTTGTTAAACCTGATTGAAATAATTCCTTATTTTCAACAGGAAAAGCAGTATATTCACTGTTAATATCAAGGTTTGTAGTTGTCATTGTAATATTAAACAAATTCTCGGTATATTCAGCCGGAAAGCGCCTTTCTTCTAACATCTTTTTCATCCTGTCATTTTCAATTTGCTGGTTAATAGCAAATCCAAGCAGCTTGCCTTTTCTGCTTACAATGAAAACATTTGCTTCGATAACGTCCCGTAACGTTTTTGACATATCGGTAAAATTCACAGACTTTCCTTTTGCTTTCTGCAGCATTGCATTAATCTCCCTCGTTTTTTCAAGGAGTCTCATATTAATCACCAACCTTTATAAAATAAACTGACTTAAATCTTTATTTTTCGCAATGGATTTTAGCTTTTCATTCACATAATTTTCGGTAATCGGGATGTTTCCAACCCCAATTTCTGATGCTTCGAATGATAATTCTTCTAACAATTTTTCTAATATGGTATGAAGCCTTCTTGCACCTATATTATCAGTGTCCTGATTTACTTCAAATGCTATCTCGGCAATTCTTCTGATTGCTTTCTGATCAAATTCAATGGTAATTCCTTCTGTTTCTATTAAAGCTTTGTACTGTTTTAACAAAGCATTTGACGGTTCTGCTAGTATCCGTTCAAAATCGGAAACACTCAGCTTTTCAAACTCTACTCGAATTGGAAATCTTCCCTGTAACTCCGGAATAAGGTCCGAAGGCTTTGCCATATGAAAGGCCCCGGCTGCTATAAATAACATATGATCTGTTTTCACTGGTCCATATTTCGTTACAATAGAGGAGCCCTCCACAATTGGCAGAATATCGCGTTGTACTCCTTCACGAGAAACCGCTGCCCCATTTTCCTGTTTTACGGCAACCTTGTCGATTTCATCAATGAAAATTATACCTGTTTGTTCTGCCCTCTCCACAGCTTTTTGTGTTACAAAATCCATATCTATTAGTTTTTGTGCTTCCTGCTGTGTTAATATTTTTCTCGCTTCTGAAACTTTCATTTTTCTTTTTTTCTTTTTCTTAGGAAACATATTGCCCAGTGCATCTTGCATATTCATTCCCATTTGTTCCATACCGGAACCTTGCAGCATATCGAACATGGAAGAACTTTTTTCCTCTACTTCGATGGTAACTATATTATCTTCAAGTTCCCCCATGTCTAATAATTTCTTCTTTTGAGATCGTCTCATTTTGATATCTTCTGAATCGTCTTCCTCCGTTTCTTCATCAGAAGTGTTTTGCTGATTGGTATTTAAGAACATCTCAAATGGATTTTTGGTTTGTGACTGTTTTTTCTTTGTTGGTACTAGAAGTTGAACCAACCGTTTATTAGCAGCTTCCTCTGCCTTTTCCTTCACTTTTTCCATCTCTTCTTCTTTCATTAAACGTACAGCTGTCTCAACCAGATCCCGAACCATTGATTCTACATCTCTTCCCACATAGCCGACTTCTGTATATTTGGTTGCTTCTACCTTTATAAATGGAGCACCAACCAGCTTCGCAAGTCTTCTGGCAATTTCCGTTTTCCCCACACCTGTCGGGCCGATCATTAAAATATTCTTTGGTACTATTTCCTCCCTTAAACTTTCGTCCAATTGCATTCTTCTGAATCTATTTCTTAAGGCAACAGCTACAGCTTTTTTTGCTTGTTGTTGACCGATTATGTATTGATCTAACTTCTCAACAATTTGTCTGGGTGTTAGATTGATCGACATAAAAATCCCTCCACTTTCTTATAACTCTTCTAAAATCAACTGGTTGTTTGTAAATACACAAATTTCGCCAGCTATTTCCAGTGATGCTTTTGCAATTTCTTTAGCAGATAAATTAGCTGCATTTCTCTTTAAAGCCCTTCCAGCACTTAACGCAAAGTTACCACCTGAACCAATTGCTAAAATGCCGTCATCTGGTTCAATTACCTCACCTGTTCCTGACACTAGAAGTAATTCTTCTTTATTCATCACAATTAACATCGCTTCTAGCTTCCTCAAATATTTATCGTTTCGCCAATCTTTCGCTAATTCAACTGCAGCACGAGACAGTTTCCCGTCATAACTCTCTAATTTTGCCTCAAAGCTTTCAAACAATGTGAATGCATCAGCAACAGATCCGGCAAACCCAGCTAATACTTGATCTTTATATATTCTTCTTACTTTTTTCGCTGAATGTTTCATGATCACTTGATTTCCTAATGTTACTTGACCATCCCCGCACATTGCTGATTGACCATTATGCTGGATAGCAAATATTGTTGTTGCATGGAATTGTCCCATTCTTCATTCCTCCTCATTTATTTGCTCGTGGATGAGCATTTTTATAAACATGACTAAGCCGGTCTTTTGTCACATGTGTATATATTTGTGTCGATGATAATTGGGAGTGGCCGAGCAATTCCTGAACTGCTCTTAAGTCTGCCCCATTATTCAAAAGGTGTGTTGCAAATGTGTGCCTTAATTTGTGAGGATGTAAATCAATTGTTAACCCTGCATTCTGAACTAATTTATTTAAAACCACTCGTATTCCTCTTGCTGTTAGCGGGTTTCCTTTTGCATTGAGAAACAAATAATTTTGAGGATTGCTATGTCTCCCTATCAACTGGGTTCTCCCATATGTTATGTAATCATTTAGCGAATCTTTAGCAAATGTTCCAAATGGGACGTATCTTTCCTTGCTCCCCTTGCCAAGAACTAATACTGTATGCAGATCCAGATCAACATCTTCTATCTTTAATTGTACACATTCACTGACTCTTATGCCTGTTGCATACAGTAACTCTAGTATCGCCAGATTCCTTTTCCCTAAAGGTGTTTCTAATTCATTGGCCGCTAACAATTTTTCCATTTCTTCATCAAAAAGGAACTGCGGGATCGGATAACTTTGCTTTGGCAATGAGATCTGCGTAAAAGGGTTGCTGGTTACTACCGCTTCTCGGACTAATATTTTATAAAAACTTCTTAATGCTGAAATATGTCTGCTTACAGACCGTTTTGTCAATCCTTGAGCATATAATATTGTTAGATAATTTCTAACAGTAATATAATTCACATTATTCAGCTTATTAATATTCTCATTGTTTACATATAATAAAAAGTGCTCGATATCTTTTTGATAAATCTCGATTGTTTTAATAGCAGCATTTCGTTCAATTTTTAAATAATCTAAAAACAGAAGCCATTCCTTGTTAAATTGTTGCATTGCTACGCACCTCTAAATGCTTAAAAATACTATCACATTAACTCTTTAAGATCAAATTATTTCATTGATTTGTCGGAATTTTCATAATTATCACATTACTTATTGATACCCATCTTCTTCCTATTATAAACCCACGCTTCTCTGCATGATGATAAAGAGCTTGTTAACCGTGTTGGATAACAAGCTCATGATGATTTGGATCAGCTTTGCTCTTTTTCTTTGTAATCACAGGAAGGGCATTGTACTTGTACTGTTTTCTTTGTTTTTTTCTCAACTAACATGGTATCACATTTTGGACAGTTCCTGCCGACAGGTTTATCCCAGGAAATAAATTCACATTCAGGATAATTATCGCAACCATAAAAAACACGTTTTCTTTTTGTCTTTCGTTCCACAATGTTTCCATCTTTACATTCAGGACATTTTACGCCGATTTCCTTCAGAATAGGTTTTGTGTTTCTGCAGTCAGGGAAATTGGAGCATGCAAGGAACTTTCCATACCGCCCCATCTTGTATACCATCTCATGTCCGCATTTTTCACAATCAATACCTGCTGGTTCATCTTTTATCTCTACTTTTTCCATTTCTTTTTCCGCAATTTCTAATCTTTTATCAAACCCTTGATAAAACTGGTCTATAATAGAAACCCACTCTGTTTTGCCATCTTCAATTGCATCTAAATCGCCTTCCATTTTAACAGTAAAGGCTAAATCAATTATTTCAGGGAAAAACTCTTCAATTAATTTAATCACAATTTCCCCTAATTCAGTTGGTACGAACCGTCTGTTATCTAATGCAACATAGCCGCGCCGCTGTATTGTATCCAAAGTAGGCGCATATGTTGATGGTCTGCCGATACCTTGTTCTTCCATCGTCTTTACTAATCGTGCTTCCGTGTAGCGAGGAGGCGGTTGTGTAAAGTGCTGGTTTGGCTGAATTTTTTCTGCTTTCGCTATTTCTCCTTCTGTTAATTCCGGCAGCCATTTATCTTCTTTTTTCTCTTGGTCGTCACTGCCTTCTGTATAAACTCGCATAAATCCTTTAAATTTAATTTTTGATCCGTTTGCTCTGAATTCGACTCCTTGATTCATTAAATGAACAGTCATTGTGTCCATTACTGCAGATGCCATCTGACTTGCAATAAAACGGTCCCAAATAAGCTTATAAAGTCTTAACTGATCTCGTGATAGTACAGACTTCAAGGATTGTGGGTCTCTTACTGCATTTGTAGGACGGATTGCCTCGTGAGCATCTTGAGCACCTTCACTTTTCTTTGCTTGTTTGTTTATACCAAGATACTCTTTCCCGAAATTCTGTTCGATATACTCTTTTGCCTGACCTTGAGCTGTTGCAGAAACTCTGGTTGAGTCTGTACGCATATATGTTATTAAACCAGTAATTCCACCTTCTCTTTTTCCCAGATCAATTCCTTCATATAATTGCTGGGCTACCATCATGGTTTTTCTTGCTCTGAAATTCAGCTTCCTTGCAGCTTCCTGTTGAAGTGAAGAAGTCGTGAAAGGCGGAGA
Source organism: Gracilibacillus oryzae (assembly GCF_009498735.1). Classification (GTDB taxonomy): domain Bacteria; phylum Bacillota; class Bacilli; order Bacillales; family Amphibacillaceae; genus Gracilibacillus; species Gracilibacillus oryzae. Next base: position 181,855 of record NZ_ML762425.1, on the reverse strand, counting down.
AGGATTTCGTTTGCGTTCTTTTTTATTCACTTTTTCAATGTTAAACTGATTGCCTTTCAGTTTGGATAATATCTGATCCACATCTTCTTTTGATTTGAGCGCTCTTTTTTTGCCATCCACACCATAAAAATTACCTTCAAAAGTTTGACTGTCTTTTGTAAAGTTAGAAGTAATACTCCAATATTCTTCAGGTTTGAAGTTTTTAATCTCATTCTCCCTGTCCATGATCATTTTCACAGCGACTGATTGAACCCGGCCTGCGCTTAACCCTTTTTTCACTTTTTGCCATAGTAATGGGCTTATATTGTAGCCGACAAGTCTGTCCAGGATCCTTCTGGCTTGTTGGGCATCAACTAAATCCATATTAATTTTGCGAGGGTGTTTGAATGAATCCTTAACGGCATCTTTTGTGATTTCATTAAATACCACTCGACATTCTGAATCTAAATCTATGTTTAAGCTATGCGCTAAATGCCATGCTATTGCTTCTCCTTCACGATCGGGATCGGCTGCAAGATATATTTTATCGGCTTTTTTAGCTGCTGTCTTCAAATCTTTTAATACAGGTCCTTTTCCACGAATCGTAATATATTTTGGCTCGAAGTGATTGGTAACATCGACACCCATTTGACTTTTTGGCAAATCACGAACATGTCCCATAGATGCTCTAACTTTAAATTTTTTCCCTAAATATCTTTCAATTGTTTTTGCTTTAGCAGGTGATTCGACGATAACTAGATATTGTGCCATAATAAAACCCTCCCAAGAGGCCGCTCTCTTCTATAAATTGATATATACCTAAAATATTTGAACTGCTAATCATTTATACTGTATTCCATAATTCTATTGATAAATCTTCCCTATTATGAAATACTTTTATATTATTTGTCAAACAAATTAATAGATAGTCACCAAATATTTCTATTTTCTAATAATGATTTATCCTCTGTCATGCCATTCTTTTGTGATGTCTTCACTTGTCTGGACTAATCTTGCACCATCTTGTATCAGCTGATGACAACCTTCACTGGTTTTACTCAAGATTGATCCTGGTACAGCAAATACTTCTTTCCCTTGCTCTAAGGCCTGATCTACAGTAATTAACGAGCCGCTTTTGGTTTTCGCTTCAACCACAAGTGTTCCAAATGTTAAACCACTAATAATTCGATTTCTTTCAGGAAAGTGGAATTTTTGAGGGGTAATATGTGGAGGATATTCGGAGATCACTAAACCATGACGAATAATTTCCTTGAACAATGGAAGATGTCTTCTGGGATAAATATGCTCAAATCCACTTCCTAAAACTGCTATAGTTGGAGCATTATTGGCCAAAGCTAATTCGTGTGCAAATCCATCTACACCAACTGCCATACCACTGACTATAAGCCAGTTATCTTTTAATATGGGACTTAAAAGACGGTTCATGACGGTTTTTGCATGTTCAGAGGGATACCTTGTCCCTACTACACTTATATTGGGTGTGTGGGATAATAGAGAACTATTTCCTACCATATATAACACGAAAGGTGGATCTGGAATATTTCTGAGTTGCTCTGGATACTCCGGATCAAAGATAGTGACAATCTTATATTTACTTGCTTGCTTGACAATTTTACGCTGTAATTCTTTATCTGCTAACATGCTTTTAATCATCTGTGCACGTTCTAACTTGATATCAAATGATAACATCCAATCATCATTTGTCCATTGATAAACAGAGTTTAATTCGGGATCTTTGTGTAACACTTTCCATAATAGCTTTCTTGAGATACTGTCAATTTGCTGCAAATGGACTAATCTCCAACTTATTTGTTCCACCGCTTCCCATCCTTTTTATATGGAAGAGATAAGCTTTCGCTTACCTCTTCCAATTAGTTTAATGTGTTTTACACTTTTCAATAAGGCCTTTTTCTTCTAAGACACTAATGACTGTTTCGCCCATTACAGATGGGGTTTCTGCAACTTTTATTCCGCAATTATTCATGACTTTTATCTTTTCTTCTGCTGTACCTTTCCCACCAGAAATAATGGCACCAGCATGACCCATACGCTTCCCTGGAGGCGCTGTACGACCACCGATAAAGCCAATAACCGGTTTTGTCATATTAGCTTTTACCCATTCTGCAGCTTCTTCTTCTGCTGTACCACCTATTTCACCGATCATCATGACTGCTTCGGTTTCAGGGTCTTCATTGAATGCTTTTAACACATCGATAAAATCAGTGCCATTAACAGGGTCCCCGCCTATACCTACAGCAGTAGATTGCCCGAAACCTGCTTCCGATAATTGATGTACCGCTTCATAAGTAAGTGTACCGGAACGTGAAACAACACCAATGTGACCTTTTTTATGAATATACCCTGGCATAATACCTATTTTACATTCCTCAGGTGTGATTACTCCAGGACAATTTGGTCCTACTAATCTAGTATTCTTACCTTCCATATAACGTTTTACTTTTACCATATCCATTACCGGGATATGTTCTGTAATGCAAATTACCAGATCAAGCTCTGCATCTACCGCTTCTATAATCGCATCAGCTGCGAATGGAGCTGGTACGTAAATAACAGAAGCGTTAGCACCAGTATTTTCTACTGCTTCCTGTACTGTATTGAATACAGGTATACCTTCAACTTCGGTACCACCCTTTTTAGGGGTAACACCACCAACAATTTTCGTACCATACTCTACCATTTGTTTTGTATGAAATAGTGCTGTAGAACCTGTTATTCCTTGGACAAGCACCTTCGTATCTTGGTTAATAAATACACTCATGTAACGGATCCTCCCTTTTCCTGATTTAGGTAAATTCAGCTTAATTATGCTTCATTTACTAGTGCGACAATCTGTTCAGCACCATCTGCCATAGACTCAGCTGGTGTAATATTCAATCCAGAGTCAGCTAGAATCTTCTTCCCTGCATCAACATTTGTACCTTCAAGGCGTACTACTAATGGTATAGTTAAGCCAACCTCTTTCGTTGCTTGAACAACACCTTCTGCAATAACATCACATTTCATAATTCCACCAAAAATGTTGACAAAAATACCTTTGACATTCTTATCTGACAGAATAATTTTGAAGGCTTCCGTGACCTTCTCAGCTGTCGCACCGCCCCCTACATCCAGGAAGTTAGCAGGATCACCATTATAATGTTTAATAATATCCATTGTTGCCATGGCCAGACCTGCACCATTTACCATACAGCCGATGTTTCCATCAAGTGCAATATAGCTTAAATCATATTTCGATGCTTCAATTTCTTTTTCATCTTCTTCTTCCAGATCGCGATATTCTACAATATCTTTTTGACGGAATAATGCGTTATCATCAAAGTTAAGCTTGGCATCAAGTGCTAACACTTCACCATCTCCAGTTGTTACTAATGGATTAATTTCTGCGATAGAGCAATCTTTTTCGACAAAAACCTGGTATAACCCCATCATGAATTTAACCGCTTTCGACAAATATTCTTCTGGAATATTAATGTTAAAAGCCAGTCTTCTTGCTTGATATGGCAGTAACCCTGTAATAGGGTCTATTACTTCTTTAAAAATCTTTTCTGGTGTTTCAGCAGCAACTTCTTCTATTTCTGTGCCGCCTTCTTCTGAAGCCATCATTGTCACTCGGGAAGTAGCGCGGTCCAATACCAGACCAATATAATATTCCTGTTTAATGTCACAGCCTTCTTCAATTAGTAAACGCTTTACTTCTTTCCCCTCTGGACCTGTTTGATGTGTTACAAGCGTTTTACCTAGAATCTCATCTGCATATGTACGGACTTCCTCGATATTTTTAGCTATTTTCACACCGCCTGCTTTACCTCTTCCCCCAGCGTGAATCTGAGCTTTTACGACAGAAATATCTGTGCCGAGTTCCTCTGATGCTTTAACAGCTTCTTCGACTGTAAAAGCAACTTTACCATTCGGAACAGCAACACCGTACTTGCGCAAAATCTCTTTGCCTTGATACTCGTGAATATTCATCTTTCATCCTCCCATCAATTAATTACTGCAATCTCATTGTATAAAAAAAGGGGAGTCATTGTCCACAAAAATAATTTCATTAATCAGACATTTTTCTATCCAACACATCCTTCTTTCCTTTTATTGTCATTAGATACAGGAATTATTATAGACCAAAATTTTAAAAAAGCTCTCCTTTTTATAAGGAAAGCTCTGATCACAAAGAATATTATTTAATTTTTTTATCTATCTGATAAATATAGGCAAATACTTCTGCAACTACCTGGTATAGTTCTTCAGGAATTGTCTGATTAATTTCTAATTCAGATAATAATGTGACTAAAGACGGGTCTGATTGGATTGGAACATTACTTTCCATAGCTTTTTTTACTATATTTTCTGCTACATTCCCTTTTCCAATAGCAGTTACTTTCGGCGCTTCACTGTCTTGTTCATATTTTAAAGCAACTGCCTTTTTTCGATAAGATTCTTCATTTTTCATATGCGGAAATCTATCCCTTCTGCCGTTCGCTTCTCATAAGGATTTGTTTGGATTGCGTTTGATTTTCCTCCATTTATATCTTTTAGTTTTTTCCACGAGATAGAGGTTAACTGGTAATTCACTTCTGCTAGCTTTTCTTTAAACAGTGGTTTAAATAATGATAAAACAGGCTTTACTTCTTCTTGATCGTTATATACTGCAAGGTGGACAACTCTCTTTTGAATCGACATGGCAATTATTGTTTCACCAATATTATTTAAGTTCAGATGAAAGAGTACTCGACAGAAATCTGGGTCTATTTCCTTAGCGCCTTCCTTTTTTTTCCCTTCAAACTGAATTCGGATATCTTCGGCTAAATTAAATTTATGACCAGGGACCTGCAAATTGATCTGGGTTAAGGACTGATCTTGATTCAGCATTTGCAGCTGCATGCCTGTCAGAGTCTGAAGCAGCCGCATCATTCTATCTCCTGCCAATTCCGGAGCCTGACTTTGAGAAGATAAAAGCAGCAGTTGTTTTAACGAAAAAGAGTCTTGTTCGGCTGACCCTTGCAATAATTGCACTTCATCTTGTATGCCGCTCGTATTGATGAATTGTTTGATTAATGTTAAGAAGTGATCTCTCACAGATTGTGGCTGATCTGGTATTATCTGATCTGTTTTTAATATAAATTCTCTTGCAATATTTAATTCAGACGGTGACAATATGTTTAATTTAATCTTTTTTAGGATTTCTCCAATTTGCTGATTTTGTGAAGAAGTCGAATCAGAATTTTGGATCCATCTTTGAAGAACCTCCAGATCCGCTTTTGTCATACTGTTTACTGATTTTGTTACTATCTCACTATGGGCTAATATATTCTTTATTTCCTGCATTCCTTGATTCAAAGGAGCGGGATTATTCAGCTTTCTAATCATCATGTCTAAATTCTTGATTTCATTTTGGTTAAACGTTATTTGTTTTTGCAACATTTCTTTCACATTTGTCTGTAAATGGGACTGTAATACTTGACTCGTAAATTGCTGAATATATGCTTTGTTTACAGGTGTCAAAAGATTAGCAGATTCCCAATTTGTTTTCATTAAAATGTTCGCAACCTGGCGACTGTTATTCTTTAATGTTTGTGAATTCTGCATAGAATTTTGCAGTAATTCAGCATCATTTTGTGAAAAGAGTGGCAATAATTGCTGGATAACTGGTCTCGCTTGCTGGATAATTTGGTTTTGTAATAGTTGTTGATTATTCGTCTCAATTGCTGTATTTAGCTGCATATTTGCAGTTTGACTGTGTGTCATTTGCTGGACTAATGTCTGGAATTTGGATAGCGGCATTTCTGAATGTATATTTCCTGTCCGTTGCAGCATTTGAAAAAGAATTCTGCTGTTTTCACTAGTTAATAAAGGAACAGGTCCATTATTTGCCGAAACACCAAGAAATTGATTGAGATGACTAATCAGCATTTGCGAAATTGGTGTTTTCGTACTATTTGATGACTGATTAATGAAAGTAAGCAGTTGGCTCATCAAATTTTTCATGTCATTGCCGACATTTTGCTTTGCTATACCTTGTAATGCCTGGAAAACTTGTTCAGTAAGCGGGAACTTTTTCTCTGCCATTGCCACTAACAGTTCCCGATTCAATGGATTACTGCCGAACTTTTCTAATAATTGAGTAATTAACTTGGCATCATTTCTTGAAAATGGAATATTTTTAGATATCAGCTCTGAAAACAACTGCTGATTATTCTTCGTTGAAGAAATGCCTAACTGTTCCAGCAGCCTGTCTAGTGACTGACTTGACTCTATAGCAGCATTACTGACCTTTTTTAGATGAAGAGTATTTGTATTGGAAACAACCCGGAAGATATAACCCTGCTTGGCTGATAAAGCTGTTTCCAGCTGTGCCACCACTTGCATACCACCTATCTGAATTTTTGCTTTTTGATTTGGATATAACTCGATCACTTTGCCAGCTATCATTTGACCACTTCGCAAATTCATATTGGAGGAAGTCTTTGCAGATACAGCTGCCTTGGCATTATTTGAGATGGTATGCATATTCATCGTTTTACCTCCATTAAATGATGTTCTTTAAAAAACTCTTTCTATGTATATCTGTTATGCCAAATCGATTAATGGCTTCAAGATGATCTTTTGTTCCATATCCACTATTTTTCTCAAAATGAAAGTGTGGGTACTGTTCGTGATACTGGACCATCATTCTATCTCTTGTTACTTTCGCAATAATACTAGCTGCTGCAATGGAAATACTCTTCTGATCACCTTTAATGATAGAATCAGTTGTAAATGGCAAGTTTTCTAATTCCATTGCATCAATTAATGCATGATCAATATTTAGCGGTAATTTTTCCAGTGCCATTTTCATCGCTTTCTTTGTTGCCTGGTAAATATTTAATTGATCGATTTCCACTGGTTCTATTATTCCTGTTTGATAGGCTAAAGCATTCTCTGTAATATAATGATAATACCTCTCACGTGTTTGCTTAGTTAATTTTTTTGAATCATCTATACCTAACAGATAAAAATCAGCAGGAAGCACTACTGCTGCAGCAACTACTGGTCCGGCAAGAGGGCCTCTCCCTACTTCGTCTACACCGGCAATAAACTGTTTTCCACTCTCCCAATTTTCCCTCTCAAATCTGGACATAGTAATAAATTGTTGATTTAGCTCCTGTTTTAATTTGGCTTGTTTATCATAATATTGAATTAGCTTTTGTACACCTTTTCTTTTATCATTCTGAAGTACTATTTTTATTTCATCAGTCCATTCAGATGATTCAATATAACTTTGTATTTGTTTAATTGTCCATGTTGAATCCATCTTTTATACCTCATTTCTTACTATATCGTCCACTTTTAATAAAAATAAAGACATTCTTTAAATCGGAATGTCTTTATTCGATCATATTCGGCTGCTCTAAGGATATTGGTCCAAGCTTACTGTTTCTCAGGTCTTGTACAATAATCTCAGCTGTTTTGTCATAGTTTACTTTCCCGCCCGATTCCAGGCAGCCTCTCTTCCGGCCAATCGTTTCAAAAATTTCTGTCATATCCTCCATATCGTCATCTATTTGGTAACGTTCCATTAATAAGGATGGATAGTGTTCTTTTAGATAATTGATAATAAATGCTGCAATATCGTCCATTGCCAACAATTGATCTTTTATTGTTCCAATCGCCGCTAAACGCAGACCAGTGATTTCTTCTTCAAACTTCGGCCACAGTATTCCTGGGGTATCTAAAAGCTCAAAGTCTTTTTTAACTTTAATCCATTGCTGACTTTTTGTTACACCAGGTCTGTCACCTGTTTTTGCGATCTTTTTGTTTGCCAGCCGATTGATCAGTGTTGATTTACCTACATTCGGAATTCCTACAATCATTGCTCTTGCAGGTCTTGGTCTAATACCTTTTCTTTTTAGGCGCTCCATTTTTTCTTCTGCTAAATCTTTCGCAGTTTGAATAACTTTTTGGATATCTTTACGATTGTTTACATCAATCGCTATAGATATAGTATTCTGATCTTCGAAGAATGCCAACCATTCATCCGTTATTTTCTTATCAGCTAAATCATCTTTCATTAAGATAATCATTTTTGATTTATTATTTAATAACTGCTGAAGTAATGGATTTTGTGATGAGTAAGGTGCTCTGGCGTCAACCAGTTCGATTACAAAATCAACTAATTTCAACTTCTCTTGTACTTCTCGTTTCGCCTTTGCCATATGGCCAGGAAACCATTGAATTACCAAAATACTTCACCTCCTGTTTTAATCTACGATGCCTATATTTGTAACAGGCCAATAAGATAATCTAGCAATACCAACAATCTGCTCCAATGGGATAAATCCCAAATGTCTGCTGTCAGTAGAATTTTTTCGATTATCACCAAGTACAAAAACATGTCCATCCGGAACTGTTATAGAGCCACCCGGGATATCTTCAAGCGTAAAATCGGTTGTGTATGTTGCATTAGGATCAAGCTTTTGTTTTGCTTCTTGAAGATAGGGCTCCTCAACCAGCTCTCCATTAACATATAATTGATCATCCCGATATTCGATATTATCACCTGGGAGTCCGATTACACGTTTTATGTAGTCTTTTTTCTCTGTTGCATGAAAAGTAACTACATCAAATCTTTCCGGGTCTTTAAAAACTAAACTTATTTTATCAACAATTAAACGATCATTATTTTCTAATGTTGGTAACATAGATGGTCCTTCTACAACAATTGGTACTGCAATAAACATTCTTATTAGAACAATTACAATTACTGTTATAATAATGGTTTTCAGCCAGTCGATCCAATCGCTTTTCTTTGCTGACATATCGAGAATTCCTTCCTTCTGCTAACAAATTGCTTTATTCATCATTCAAATTATCATTAATTATATAGCAGAAAAAGGAGCCTGACAATGCAAGCTCCTTTTACAGTACTCATTAGCGAATTTCTTTAATACGAGCAGCTTTACCACGTAAGTTACGTAGGTAATAAAGCTTCGCACGACGAACTTTACCACGACGAGCTACTTCGATCTTATCAAGACGTGGTGAATGCACAGGGAATGTACGTTCAACCCCTACACCGTAAGAAATTTTACGAACAGTAAATGTTTCACTGATTCCACCATTTTGACGTTTAATAACAACGCCTTCGAATACCTGGATACGTTCACGGTTACCTTCGACAACCTTCACGTGTACTTTTACAGTATCACCAGGACGGAATTCAGGAAGATCTGTACGCAATTGTTCTTTTGTAATTTCTTCGATTAATTTTTGCATTCTTAATGCACTCCTTCCAAACCAATGTTCTTAACGAAAAACCGACAGCGGAACACCGTTAATAACCTTAAGTATACACTTAAGCACAACTATCAATATACCATATACTTTAACATATTTCAACTAGAACTTTCATTATTTCCCCATTCTTTTAACCATTCTTCTTCTTCGTTTGAAAGTTCGAGATTATCTATTAAATCAGGTCTTCGTGAGAACGTTCTTTTTAAAGATTCTTTCTTACGCCATTGATCAATATGCGCATGATTGCCTGATAATAATACATCAGGAACTTTTAAACCGCGAAACTCTGCTGGCCTTGTATAATGCGGGTGTTCCAGTAATCCTGTTGAGAAAGAGTCCTGAATGGCTGAATCATCATTCCCAAGAACACCGGGAATTAGTCTTACTACACTATCGATAACTACCATTGCTCCTAATTCGCCACCAGTGAGAACATAATCACCAATTGATATTTCGTCTGTTACCAGGTTTGTACGTATTCTTTCATCATAACCTTCATAATGTCCGCAAATAAAAATCAAATGTTCCTCACGTGATAATTCCTCCGCCTTCTGCTGGGTTAATGTTTCTCCTTGTGGACACATTAAAATAATTCTCGGCTTTTTATTTTCTTTTGTTTCAATAGTATCTACTGCATCAAAAATGGGTTGAGGCTTTAAAACCATTCCTGCTCCGCCACCGTATGGATAATCGTCCACTTTATTATGTTTATTGTCGGCAAAGTCACGGAAATTAATAAAATTATAGGAAAAATAGTTATTCTCATTCGCTTTTTTTAAAATAGAGGATTGAAAAACCCCTTCAAACATTTCGGGAAACAATGATAAAATATCAATTCTCATTACTCTAATAACCCTTCCATTGGTTCAATAATAATTTTCTTTTCCGATATATTTACTTCTTTCACAATAGATTCGATATACGGAATCAGAATATCTTTTCCATTTTCCGGTTTGATAACCCATACGTCATTGGCAGCTGGTGATAAAATTTCTTTCACACTGCCAACATATTCTTCCTCCATAGTGTATACATCACAACCAATAATTTCAAAGTAATAAAATTCATTTTCTTCTAATTCCTCTAACTGGTCTTTCGCGATCACTAGCAGAGATCCTTTATACTTTTCGACATCATTAATATTATTGAATCCTTTCAGATGTAAAAGGTCAAATTGTTTATGCTGTCTATGACCATCAACCTCTACTTCCATTAATTTATTTGTTCCGTTTTGCTTAATATACAGCGTTGTGCCTATTTCGAAACGATTTTCAAAATCTGTAATCCGGACAACTTTAATTTCACCTTTTATACCATGAGTATTGACAATTTTACCAACTTTTAAATATTGATTTTCCATCTAGTATCACCTGAATCTATGTAATTTTTGTAATAATTCCATCTTTTATGAGAATAGATTTTTGATCTATGATTTCATTCCAATCCATTCCTTCTTCTATCTCGATCATTGCATCTACTTCTCCATCACTTATTTCACTGCCAATTGGTAAGATTTCCAGTTGTTCTAATTTATATTTATACCATTTTATGTGATCTTTCCGATTAGACATTTCCTTTTGAAATTTCAAAGCGATATCTGCCTTATTCTTTGAGGAGCGTTGTTCCAGTTTTTTTTGTTCGAATATTAATTGCTGACATTCTTGCTCTAATTTAAATATTTTTAATTCATATTCTTCTTTTAGGTTCATTTTTGTCTGATCTGTCACAACTTGTTTTACTGCAACTTTACGGATGATTTTCATATCATACAGCCTTTCCATATTAATAGCAAGTCACTAAAAGAATAGCAAAAGTTTGCCAAAAGATAAAGACAGAATTCAAAATTATATATAATATGTTGCTGTAAAGGCCGTACTCCAGTTGAAGAGGCTGATACGTATGTGCTGATATGCAGAAAAAAGAGAAGGTTTCCCTTCTCTTTTTTCTACATAATATCCAAATAAATTTTTTTATTTGTTTTCATTCCCGCAGCATAAACAACTGTTCGAATTGATTTTGCAATTCGGCCATTTTTGCCGATCACTTTGCCGACATCGTCTGGATGAACTTCAAGATGATAAACAATCTTGTTTGGTTCCTCCCTTTCCGTAACAGCAATTGAATCAGGGTGATCGACTAATGGTTCAATAATTGTTTGAATTAGGGCCTTCATGGAATCACACTACTTTATTGGTTTTTTGAGTCGTGAAATTGTTTCATGATGCCTTCTTTTGAGAATAAGTTACGTACCGTATCGCTTGGTTTCGCACCTTTTGTCATCCAATCAAGTGCTTTTTCTGTATCAATTTTCACTTCAACCGGGCTAGCTACCGGATTATATGTTCCAACTTGTTCGATAATACGTCCATCACGTGGTGAACGAGAATCCGCAACAACGATACGATAGAAAGGATTTCTTTTAGAACCCATACGTTTTAGGCGAATTTTTACTGCCATTGTTTCCACCTCCAAATTAATGTTTCACACAAGATAGAATTGTATCAGATTTATTTCTGTGTGTAAAGTGTTTTTACATTACATATAAAAATTTCTTTTGAAAAACCGAGCAAATCACCGTTCCAAATCCATAATAAGATCTTTTATAAACATTCATATTACCAAAAATTGACTAATTTTGAGAGTGCCAGAAGCCGTTCGGGTAAATATCAGCTCTTTATCTTTAAAGTGCTGATATATTAGTCTAGGATTATTCAGCGTATCTCCATTAAGAGAAGGTAATGGAAGAGAATCCAAGAAATATGCGCAAAAAGGAGGTGATCCATTTAGTTGGAAATCACCTTCCTTTTTTATTTCATTCCTATTTTTTCTCTTTATTTGTTAAAGAGAAGCAGACTATTACATGAACGGGAAGTTGAATCCTTTGCCTTTTTTCCCTTTCTTGCCTTTCTTGCCTCCTTGTTGCATGTTGGTCATTTGCTTCATCATTTTTTTCATTTCATCGAATTGTTTTAATAATCTGTTGACTTCTGATACAGAGCGGCCGGAACCTTTTGCAATCCTTTTTTTCCTGCCGGCATTCATTATACTAGGATCTTGACGTTCTTCTGCTGTCATGGATTGAATGACAGCTTCCACATGGGAAATTTGTTTTTCATCAATTTCTACATTTTTGAGTCCCTTCATTTTATTTGAGCCGGGAATCATATCCAGAAGCTCGTCAAGCGGACCCATTTTACGCACCTGACCCATCTGCTCAAGGAAATCGTCAAATGTGAAAGAAGCAGAGCGCATTTTCTCTTCTAACTCTTTTGCACGCTTTTCATCAACATTTTCTTGTGCCTTCTCAATTAGTGATAAAACATCGCCCATACCTAAAATTCTTGATGCCATCCGTTCTGGATGAAATACTTCTAATTGATCAAGCTTTTCTCCCATACCAGCAAACTTAATCGGCTTTTCTGTTACGGCTTTAATAGATAAAGCAGCACCACCGCGTGTATCACCATCTAATTTTGTCAAAATCACACCAGAAACATCTAATTGTTCATTAAAACTTTCCGCAACATTAACGGCATCTTGTCCTGTCATAGCATCAACAACTAAGAAAATTTCATTTGGTTTGACATTGCTTTTGATTTGAATTAGTTCATCCATCAAATCACCATCAATATGCAGTCGACCCGCCGTATCAATCAGAACATAATCTAAATGCTCTTCTTTGGCCTTGGCCATTGCCTGGTTCACGATCTCAACAGGGCTTATATCAGTTCCTGCTGAGTATACAGGCATATCCAATTGCTTCCCTAATGTTTCCAGCTGGTCAATTGCTGCTGGTCGATAAATATCTGCAGCAACCAGCAATGGCTTTCGATTATATTTTTTTCTTAGTAAGTTTGCGAGCTTGCCTGTTGTCGTTGTTTTACCAGCACCTTGAAGTCCGACCATCATAATAACAGTTGGAGGTCTGTCAGCAACTGCAATTCTGCTCTCATCCCCGCCCATTAATGCGGAAAGCTCTTCTTTTACAATTTTAATAACTTGCTGGCCTGGTGTTAAACTTTCCATTACTTCTTCACCAACAGCACGTTCTTTTACTTTCTTAATAAAATCTTTCACAACTTTGAAGTTAACATCTGCTTCTAAGAGAGCCAGTCTTACTTCTCTAGTCATTTCTTTCACATCTTGTTCTGTAACTTTACCTTTTCCCTTAATCTTCTGTATCGTATTCTGCAGGCGGTCGGCTAAACCTTCGAATGCCATATGATACGCCCCCTATTCCATTTCCATAATTTGATCAATAACGTCAGTAGCTTGATCATAATTCTGTTCTGTTAATAATTGCTTTGTCTGCTTTAAAAGTTTTTGTCTTTTTTCGAATCTGTGATATAGACCTAATTTCTTTTCGTAATCTTCTAACATCTGTTCCGTTCGACGGATATTATCATAAATTGCTTGCCTGGACACCTCAAATGTTTCTGAGATTTCTCCAAGAGAAAGGTCCTCTAAATAATACATTTCCATATAGTTTCGCTGTTTTTCCGTTAATAGAGCCTGATAAAAATCATATAGAAAATTTATTCGTGTCGTTTTCTCTAACATAAAAGGACTCCTCAATTAGTGATTTTCCTTCATAATACAATAGTATACTAAAGTCTAAGCCTTTCATTTAAACACTGTCAAGTATTTATCCTTAATCATCAAGCATATCTGCAAACAACCCATATACAAATGCTTGCGGGTCAAAATTCTGCAAGTCTGTAACCTTCTCACCTAATCCAACAAGTTTAACTGGAATTCCTAGTTCATTGCGAATCGCAAGTACGATCCCGCCTTTAGCTGTTCCGTCTAATTTAGTCAAAACAATGCCTGACACATTCGTTGCCTCTGAGAAAGTCTTTGCTTGACTTAAAGCATTCTGCCCTGTCGTTGCATCAAGCACCAGTAAGACTTCGTGCGGAGCATTAGGAATTTCACGCTCAATTACTCTTTTCACTTTAGAAAGCTCATTCATCAAGTTAACTTTGTTTTGTAATCGACCTGCAGTATCACACAATAATACATCTGCCTGGCGGGATTTGGCAGCCCGAATACCATCATAAATAACTGCGGCAGGGTCACTTCCTTCACTATGTTTGATCACTTCGACGTCGACCCTTTTTCCCCATTCGCTTAACTGCTCAATCGCACCTGCACGGAAAGTATCGCCTGCCGTTAACATAACTTTCTTTCCTTCTGATTTTAATTGGTGAGCTAATTTACCAATTGTTGTTGTTTTCCCAACCCCATTGACACCGACAAAAAGGATGACTGTAAGATCATTTTCCTGCATATTCAGACCAACAGCTGCATCTTCTTCGTCTTCTCCATAATAAATGTCAACTAATTTTTCGGAGATAACAGACTTTACTTCTTGAGAATCACTAATATTACGGCGTTTCACTTCCATTTTTAATTCATCAATAAGATCCATAACTGTTGAAACACCGACATCCGCAGCAATCAGTACTTCTTCCAAATCTTCGAAGAAATCTTCATCAACTTTTCGGTATCTTGCGACAAGGTCGTTTATTTTTTCTGAAAATGATTTTCTTGTTTTGCTCAGACCTTCTTTATATTTATATGACACCTCTTCATTGCTTTGATTTGATTGAAATTTATCTTTTAATTTTTTAAAGAAACTCATGATTCGACCTCCATTGTTTTATGCTTCTAATAATTCTGGTGTTTCTTCTAATTTAACGGAAACCAGTCTGGATACACCGGATTCCTGCATAGTAACACCATAAAGGACATCTGCCTCTTCCATTGTTCCTTTTCGGTGTGTAATAACAATAAACTGTGTATCGGAGCTATAGTGCTTTAAATATTGGGCAAATCTTGTGACATTTGCTTCATCTAACGCGGCTTCCACCTCATCCAGCACACAAAACGGAACAGGCCTTACACGTAAAATTGCGAATAATAAGGCAATGGCTGTCAGTGCTCGTTCCCCTCCCGACAGAAGGCCAAGCTGCTGCAATTTCTTCCCAGGTGGCTGTGCGATAATATCAACACCTGTTGTTAATAATTGGGATGGATCTGTTAAGCGAAGTTCTGCTTGCCCACCACCAAAAAGCCTTTTGAATACTTGTTGAAATTCTTCTTTAATTTGAGAGAATGTAGAGGAAAACCGCTTTGTCATTTCTTCATCCATCTCTGCAATAATATCATACAGTGTTCTTTTAGCTTCAACTAAATCTGCTTGTTGTTGTGTTAAGAAATCATATCTCTCTTTAATTCTATCATACTCATCTATCGCACCAAGATTAATTGTGCCAAGATCTTCTATGCTGCGTTTAATTAATTTCACTTTCTTTTTGGCTTCTTCTAAATCCTCAGGTTTTGTGAAATTAGCTTGTGCCTTCTCAAATGTCATTTGATATTCACTTTCCAGTATTTCCAATCTTTGATCAAGATCTGCACCAAAACGGTTCTGGTTAATTTCCAATCCCTGTATTTGTTTTGCAAGCTGATGGTATTCTTCTGTTAATTTCTTTACTTCTATATCGAGTGATTCGATTGCTTGACTCAAATTAGATCGTTGTTCCCGCTCTGTTTGCAATTGTTCTTGTATATTACTTTTCTGCTGTTTTGTAACGACAATTTGTTCATCGATTTCTGTTTCTGTTTGCTGGGAACGTTTCAGCTTCTCTAACTGATTCAGCTGATGAGCAGCATCATCATGCTCTGTCCTTAAGTTAGATAATTCATCATTCAAGCTTGTAACTTTCTCTCTTTGATTTGTAAGCTTTGCATTCAGTTCGGCATCTTTCACCTGCAATGTTTGCAGTTTATTCTTTAATTGTTCTTCCTTTTCTTCAAAACTAGCATGCTCTTTTGTTAGATGGCTGATTTTTTTATCAATTACAGTTAGTTGTTGTTGCAGTTCCTTCAAGAGTTTATCATTAGTACTAGCTTGTATTTGTAATTCTGTTTCATCCTTTTCTTGCTGCACCTTATCCTGATCGTAAATGGATAATCGCTGGTTCAAGTGTTCTAATGATAAACGGGCCTCTTTTAATTGAATGGATTCTTTTTGATAGTTAGTCGATAAACTCTCTACTTCTATATTCTTTTGTTTTTGTAATTCATTAGCTTGATCGATAATAACTTTTTGTTCTTTCAGTTTTGTTTCAAAATCACTAATTCTTATCTGATATGCTTGACACTTTTCATTGATACTTTTCAACTCTCTTTCCCTTGTGAAAAGTGATTGGTTGGTTTTCTTTTTTGCTCCTCCTGACATCGAACCACCAGGATTAACAATATCCCCTTCCAATGTTACAATGCGATAGCGTCGGCTGGTTTTTGCTGCAAACTTATTGGCATCTAGTAACGTTTCAGCAATAATCACATTACCTAAAAGTGCTTTTATGACATTTTCATATTTTTTATCATAATCAATCAAATCAGATCCAATCCCAACATAACCTTTCTCATCACTGATCTGCTGTATAAGATGCTGCGGGATGGATCTGGACTGCATTGCAGTAATTGGTAAAAATGTCGCCCTGCCTTTATTCATTCTTTTTAACCATTCAATCGACTTCCGGGCAATATTCTCATCATCGACTACAATGTGCTGTGCCTGAGCACCCAGAGCTGTTTCCATTGCATCAACAAGACTGTCGTCAATTGTAACCAGTTCTGGAATCGCACCATGAATACCAGTTAACTGCTTATTCTCCCGTGCTTTTAATATTTCTTTTACTCCTGCATAAAACCCCTGAAAATCTTCCTTCAACTCTTCCAGCAATTCTTTTTTCGAACGAAGGTTTTCGAGCACTTGGAGCCCTTTATAATATTTTTGCTCCATATCTTGATAAAGGTTTGTTTCCACAATGACTTTACGATCCAGTTCGGAAGCAGATTTCTGGGATTCTTCCAACTTCTCTTTCATTAGCTGATAATTTTGCTCACTCTGTTTCACTACTTTTGTCAGCTTATCTCGCTCTTCTAAAGAATCTTGCCATTTATTTGCCTGTAAGCTTCTCTTCCCTGTAATTCGTTCTAATTGCTGCTTGATGGAATTCTGTTCATTGCGTTTTGCTGCCTGTTCGTTTAAAAGTTCTATGTAATCACTTTTTAATGAATCGAGGTCTTCTTCTATCGTCATTTTCCCATCCTCTAACAGATTATGAATGTCCGCTATTTCTTTTCCATTCTGTTTTTTGGATTTCTGGATAAATTGAAGTTTATCTTTTTCCTCAACGGCTGTTTGTTCAGAAACTTGAATTTTTGTACTTAACTTGTCTATTTGTAATTGAAGGTTACGCTTGTTTTCTTCATAGTGATGCAATCTTTCATGAAATATTTTTTTGTTACCTTCCAAACTTTCAACAGATTGAGTCAATTCTAATAAAACATCTTGTAATGACTGGATTTTCTGGTCAACTTCCTGCATGCTTAATTTCTTATTCTGCAAGACATTGTTTTTTTCATCAATCTCCTGCTGTTTTTGTTCTTGACCAACTTGGTTTGCTGCTAAATTTTCCATTGTTTTTTCATATTGTTCATTAAGCAACTCGATTTCTTTCACCAGCAAGCCTACTTCATGTTCTGTCAGTCTTTCCTTATGTGTTAAATATTCTTTAGCAACAGCAGCTTGTTCTTCTAAAGGGCTTAACTGGCTTGAAATTTCATAAATAATATCTTCCACACGGTTGAGGTTCTCCTGTGTTTCAGCAAGTTTATATTCCGCCTGTTTCTTTCGGTTTTTATATTTTAAAACACCTGCTGCTTCTTCGAAAATGATACGGCGATCATCCGATTTGGAGCTTAGAATTTCTTCTACTTTTCCTTGACTAATAATAGAAAACGCTTCTCTTCCTAACCCGGAATCGATAAATAGATCTGTAATGTCTTTTAACCGGCACTGCTGTTTATTTAGAAGAAACTCGCTTTCGCCAGAACGGTAAACTCGTCTAGTTACACTGACCTCATGATAATCTACTGGCAGTTTATGATCAGTATTGTCCAATGTTAATGTTACTTCTGCCATATTTAAAGGTTTTCTTGAGTCACTACCTTGAAATATGATATCCTCCATTTTGGAACCGCGTAATGATTTTGCAGATTGTTCTCCAAGCACCCATCTGATTGCATCAGTTATGTTGCTTTTTCCACTTCCATTAGGACCAACAACTGCTGTTACTCCTGGAACAAAATCAACACGTATCCGTTCCGCAAATGATTTAAAGCCTAATGTATCTAATTGTTTTAAAAACATGATAAAAACCCCTATATATAGCATTGCATTATTTTCAATCAGTTTATTGTATTTGAAAAATTTTTATAATTGTTTGCTTTTCAACTTATTTATTTTATCATAAAGAGAAGGGTGTGAGAAGAATGAATAAAGTGAGACGTCTAATTGTATACTCCGCGAAAACAATACACCTGTCATAATAAAACAAGGAATAGGAGAGGATATCTTTGACTTCAGAAAAAAAAACACGTGAAAGTTTTAATCAGATGATTGATGAAATGGGAATAATGCTGCAAGTTGTAAACAGCTCCATTATGGATCCCAAAGATTATGATTATGAAAAATATGATGAGGTAGAAGAACTTTATGATCTTTTAAAACAGAAAGGCAGACTTACAGTTGCTGAAACAAATGCCTTTATTGACGAATTAAAGAAATATAGAAAGTAATTATATCTGTACATTAGTAGACAGTCTTCCATGAGATTGGTTTGCGAGATTTCACTCTATTGCAATAAGAAAGCAAGAGATATAGACACAGAAACTGTCATCTCTTGCTTCTTATCTGCATTACTTTACTTTCATCTCATCTAATGCTTGTTTAGCAGCACGCTGTTCTGCTTCTTTTTTTGTTCTTCCTAAACCTTTACCTTCAATTCGGCCATTAATTGTAACAATTGCATAAAACTCTCGATCATGTGCAGGACCTTTCTCATCCGTGATCTCATATTCCACGGCTCTGTTCTTATATTGCTGAACCATTTCCTGCAATTGACTTTTGTAATCCATCGTATGCGAAAAAGCACCGGTAGTAATCTTCGGATAAACATGTTTTTTCAAAAAGGTAATCACTTGATCATACCCTTGGTCTAAATATAATGCACCTATAAATGCTTCGAAAACATCTGCAAGCAAAGCTGGGCGATTTCTGCCTCCAGTCATTTCTTCCCCTTTTCCAAGCAGCACATATTGATTAAACTTAAGATCTTCAGCAAACTTAACGAGTGCTGGCTCACAGACAATCGATGCACGTAATTTCGTTAACTCACCTTCTGCCATCTCTTTAAATTCACGAAATAGATATTGTGATACTCCTAACTCTAAAACAGCATCACCTAAAAATTCTAATCGTTCATTATCCGATAACTTTTTTTTCCGGTGCTCATTCACATATGATGAATGGGTAAAGGCTTGGCGCAATAAACTCTCATCATGAAAATAAATATTCAGCTCTTGCTGTAATAAAGTAAAACCATTCATTTCTCTCACCTACCAATATAAAATAAAACGATTGCAAGTCATTACTTACAAGAGAAGCCTTACAGACTGTAAGGCTCCTCTTGTACATTTATTAGCTGTTGCTGTCTATGTAATTTACAGCATCACCTACTGTAGCAATTTTCTCAGCATCTTCATCCGCAATTTCCATATCGAACTCATCTTCCAGTTCCATAACAAGTTCAACTACATCTAAAGAATCTGCTTCAAGATCATCTTTAAATGATGCTTCAAGTGTTACTTTATCCTCATCCACATCTAAATGATCCACAACGATTTGTTTTACTTTTTCAAAAGTATCTGACATTTTCCCGTCACCCCCTTTCAAAGTATAGCAGTTATTCGGTAAAATTACATCACCATTCCACCATCAACTTGTATGGTTTGTCCTGTTACATAATTTGATTGTTCAGAAGCTAAGAACAATGCGACATTTGCGACATCTTCCGCTTTACCTAGCTTTTGCAGCGGGATTAGTGCAAGCATTTGTTCTTTTTGTTCCTCTGTCAACTGATCAGTCATATCGGTTTCAATAAATCCAGGAGCAATTGCATTAACCAGAATACTCCTCATTGCAAGCTCCTTTGCAGTTGTCTTAGTCAAGCCGATAACGCCTGCTTTTGCTGATACATAATTTGCTTGGCCAGGATTTCCACTTACTCCAACTACAGAAGAAACATTAATAATCCGGCCACTTTTCTGTTTCATCATTTGACGAGTAACTGCTTTTGTACAGAGGAATACACCTTTTAAATTGATATTAATAACTTCATCAAAATCAGCTTCACTCATACGCATAATTAAATTATCACGAGTAATCCCGGCATTGTTTACTAGAATGTCTAATTTGCCAAATGTTTGGATTACTTCTTTTACCATTGCTTTTACTTCATCTTCTTTACTTATGTTTGCCTGAATCTTGATCGCATCACCGCCGAGGCTGGTAATTTCATCAACGACCGCTTGGGCTTTTGCTTCATTCCCTGCATAATTCACAGCAACTTTGGCTCCGTTTCTGGCATAGTTTAATGCAATGGAACGGCCAATTCCGCGAGAAGCACCAGTAATAAGTGCTACTTTTCCATCTAACATATTGCTTCCTCCTTTACCCAGTCTGTAAAAACTTTTAAGGAATCTGTATCCTGAATATTAAAGACAGGCGCACGACGATCTACTTTTTTAACAAGACCTGACAATACTTTCCCATTCCCGATTTCAACAATCGCATCTACTTTTTCTGCCAGAATTTGTTCAGTAATTTCTTCAAATCTTACTGGCGAGTATAATTGTTCAACTAACAGTGACTTAATTTCCTCTTTGCTGGATACTGTTTTTGCCGTCACATTTGCATACAAAGGTATTATGGCATCATTCCACTCTACTTTATCCACTTCTTTTTGAAATTCTTCTGCTGCCGGCTTCATTAAACTTGAATGAAAAGGACCGCTTACAGAAAGAGGGAGTACCCGTTTCGCACCGGCCTCCTTCAAGGATTTTAGCGCAATATCGATCGCTTCCTTCGTTCCCGAAATAACGATTTGGCCTGGACAGTTTAAATTTGCTATCTCGATAACCTGGTTATACTCTTTTCGAATTTCTTCTAATGCAGTCTCTAATTCTTCTTGCTTTAATCCTAAAACTGCTGCCATAGAACCTTTACCTTCTGGATAGGCATTGTCCATCAATTTTCCGCGTTTATGTACTAACTGTACTGCATCGATATATGAAATTGCTTCAGAAGCTACTAATGCACTATACTCGCCTAAACTGTGGCCAGCCGTTATATGTGCAGAAATCTGCTCCTGTTTTAACAGTTCTGTAATTGCTGCACTTAATAATAACAAGGCAGGTTGGGTATTTTCCGTTTTGGTCAACTCTTCACTTGGTCCTTCAAACATTATCGAAGTCAAGTCATAGCCCAAAGCCGTATTAGCTTGTTCAAACATCTGTTTTACCAGATCATAATGATGATAAAGATCTTTACCCATACCAACAGCTTGAGAGCCCTGGCCTGGAAATACAAATGCTAATTTCTTCAAATTCTTATTCCTCCCCTTGTTTAGGCAGATGTTTAACTTCCGCTTCTATTTTTGAAATAACTTCTTTATCGACAATGTGAATGGTTTGCTGGATTGCACTATATATTGCCCTGCTGTTTGATGAACCATGAGCTTTAATTACAGGGGCTTTTAACCCAAACAATGCTGCTCCGCCATATTCTGAATAGTCCAGCTGATCTTTTAATCCTCTGAGTTCATTCTTCGCTAATGCTGCAGCTATCTTTGTTTTTGTATTGGACATAAATTTCTCTTTTAACATGGAGAATAAAGTTAAAGCAGTTCCTTCAATTGTCTTTAAAGCTACATTCCCGCTAAATCCATCAGTTACAACGACGTCTGCCGCTCCTTCAAGCAGATCTCGCGCCTCAACATTGCCTATAAAATTAACCGGTGCAGTTGCCAGCAAATCGAATGCTTTTTTCGTTAAGTCATTTCCTTTGCCATTTTCTGTACCAACATTCAGTAAACCTACCCGAGGTTTATCGATTTGACGGACTTTCTCCATATAAATTGAACCCATAATACCGTATTGCATCAGATGCTGCGCCTTTGCATCAACATTCGCCCCGACATCCAACAGCAGAAATCCATCACCATTTGTTGTGGGAAGAGTTGGACTTAGAGCAGGTCGATCTATACCTTTCATCCTACCGATTACAAACAAGCCCGCACTCATTAAGGCACCAGTATTTCCAGCAGAAATACAAGCATCGGCATTGCCTTCTTTGACTTCATTTGCCATAAGTACAAGAGATGCTTTCTTTTTTCTTCTTACTGCCTTCACTGGTTCATCATCACTTGTAATCTTTTCATCTGTATGCAAAATAGTAATAGCATTGTTCTCATTAGGCAAAAACTCGCGAATTTTCGCCTCATCACCTACAAGCGTTATTTCAAGACTGTCAAAGGTCTCTACTGCTTTAAGTGCCCCAAGGACGATTTCTTTAGGTGCATGATCGCCACCCATTGCATCAATTGCTATTTTCATTCTAGGGTCCCTTCCTTTTCGTTGGATCTGTACATTTCAAAATCACCTTTAAAGACGATTTCATTATCAACGTTACTAATTACTTCCACTACTGTCCGATTTTTTGCTTCCACATTTTTTACAGTTGCTTTCGCAATTACCCGTTCGCCTTCTATAACCTGTCTTGTAAATTTTATTACTGCATTGGCAGTCAGAGCAAGCTCATCATTAATGACGGCCACCGCTAATGAATTAGCTTGAGCAAATAAATGGTGCCCCCTGGCAATCTTATTTCTTGAAAAAACATGCTCTGCCGTAATGTCTAAAATCGATATAGCTCGATGGTCTAATTCTAAATCAATAATTTCACCAATTACTTCATCAATTGGCAACGCCTTAACTGTCTCATTCCAGTTGGATGTTGCAACAGATTTAATTCTTTCTCGTAATTCAGGAATTCCAAGCTCCATCCGATCTAATCGAATAGTCTGTATACTAACCTGAAACGTTTGAGCAAGCTTTTCATCTGTAATAAAGGGTTGTTCTTTAATTGTTTCTATTAATAAATTTTGTCTTTCTTTTTTTGATCTTCTCACGAAAAACACCATCCAATTAATTGCGGCTATCTGAATTTATGACTAGGTACTAATAGTAATATATAATACCACCAGTAATTATGCAAGTAAATCTAATTTAATAAATCATGAAACAATGTAAATTCTTCTTTTATATAATCAAATAATTTAGTGAATTCTTTTTCTCTCCATCTTTTGTTTACAATGATATCAATTGCATCATTGCGCGCTGTTTCTAACGCTCTGTAATCATGAACAAGATCAGCCACTTTAAATTCCGGAACCCCGCTTTGTTTTACACCAAATACATCACCAGGTCCCCTTAATTCCAAGTCTTTTTCTGCCAATACAAAACCGTCCGTTGTTTCTGTCATAATCCTCATTCTTTCTTTCCCTGTATCACCTTTAGGATCAGCTACTAATATACAGTAGCTTTGTTTTTCCCCCCTGCCTACTCTGCCTCGGAGTTGATGCAGTTGTGACAAGCCAAACCGATCGGCATCCTGTATCATCATAATTGTTGCATTCGGCACATTTACTCCAACTTCCACGACAGTTGTAGAAACTAGTAATTGAATACGATTGGATGTAAAATCTTCCATCACTTGCTCTTTCTCTTCATTTGACAAACGGCCATGCATGAGACCGACTTTAACTTTCCCATCTAATGCCGCTTGTAATTGCATATATAAATCAACGGCATTCTGGATATCTAATTTGTCTGATTCCTCTATCAGTGGACAGACAACATATGCTTGGGAACCATTCTTCATTTCTTTGTATATGAATGAGAGAATCCGGTTCAGCATATTGTGCTTGACCCAGTATGTTTCTATTGGTTTTCTGCCTTTTGGCATTTCGTCAATCTTTGAGACATCCATATCCCCAAAAGCTGTGATCGATAATGTTCGAGGAATCGGAGTAGCTGTCATAAAGAGAATATCTGCTAATATTCCCTTCTCCTTCAAAGTATTTCGCTGATTGACACCAAAACGATGCTGTTCATCAATAATGCAGTAACCCAGGTTAGTAAAATGCACGTCATCTTGAATCAGGGCATGAGTACCTATCAGGACATCGATTTCTCCCGCTTCCAGCCTTTGCAATATTTCTTTTCGTTTCTTTCCTTTCACGGATCCTGTTAATCGAGCAATAGATACATCCTCAGGCAACATTGCCCGTAATGAGTGTTCATGCTGTTCTGCCAGAATTTCTGTCGGCACCATAAAAGCTGCCTGCTTTCCGGCTGTTACTGATGCATATAAACTGATAGTGGCAACAGCTGTTTTCCCTGATCCAACATCCCCTTGTAATAAACGGTTCATACGATAAGGTGATTGCAAGTCATCAAGGATTTCTTTCAAACTTTTTAACTGAGCATTTGTTAAAACAAATGGTAACTGCTTCATTAAGTTATTCACTTTTTCCTGATCAAATTGTTGGGCATTTCCTGTAGTTGCTTCTTTGTTTCTCTTGCGGAATAATTGCATTTTTAACTGAAAAATTAATAACTCTTCATAAATGAAGCGACGTTTCGCATGTTTCAATTCAGTAAAGCTGTCAGGAAAGTGGATTTGCTTAATAGCCTCTTGTCTTATTGGCAATCGGTAATTTTCGATATATTGTTCTGGCAAGAAATCATCTACTGTATGCAATTTGTTACCAATCGCTTGGGTGATGACTTTAATTAACTGACTATTCTTCAAGTCTCCTTTCAATGGATAAATAGGAGTTATTGGACTATTTGATTCCATTGTCCCTTTTTGATATTGATCGATAGTTATTTGTAATCGATGTTGATCCCATTTTCCACTTACTGTTACCAATTCGCCTGGTATAAAATGATTCTTGGCAAATGCACGATTGAACATAATTCCTTTTACCACCGCACCATCTGCTCTTAGAGAGACAGTAAGCCTGGATCTCTTTCTATTATAATATTGTACAATTGGTTCCTGTATGACTTGGCCAACGATTGTCACTTTTTCTTCATGGACTAATTCATGAAGGGGTTTCTGTTCATAGTGGTCGTAACGATTAGGAAAATAGTACAGTAAATCTTCTAATGTTGTTATCCCCATATCACTTAGCTTTTCATACATTTTCGGCCCAATTCCTTTTAATTGCTGGATAGAATGATCAACCACTATTCTCTCCCTCCCTTATTAAATTGTAAGTTTTAACTGGATTTCTATGTTTAGCAGGTTAGAAAGCAGAATTTCCTATATTGTTTCATTAATTTAATTGTTTATGAGAAGCAACTTGGTCAAAAGTCTTCATTAGGCAAAAAGCCGAACGATGAGTCGAATTTCCGCTTGCAATTCGATTTCGTTCGGTTTTTTGATCCCACTCTCTTGGGATTATTCGATTGAAAATATATAAGAATAGATTGGTTGATTGCCGTGATGAACCTCTACTTCAATATCCGGGTATTGTTCTTCTATAAATGTAATAATTTCTTTTTCTTCTTTTTCTGTTGATTCTTCACCGCGCAGTATTGTAACAATTTCATCCTCATCTTCCTCTATCATCTCAGCCAGCAATGCTTTTACCACTTCTATCTGCTTTGGATCTGTTGTCTTTATTTTCCCATCTGCAAGTCCCATATAATGACCATTCTGGATAGTGAGGCCATCAATTTGTGTATCTCTTACCGCATAAGTGACTTGTCCTGTTTTGACAGCTTTAATCGAAACTTCCATCTGTTCCTTATTATCGTCTAATGATGTGTCTGGGTTATATGCCAGTAAAGCCGCCATACCTTGAGGAATCGTCTTAGATGGAACAACAGCAACATTAATTTCCGATAATGATGCCGCTTGCTCTGCAGCCATTACAATATTTTTATTATTTGGCAATATAATTACATTTTCAGCATTTGTTTGCTCGATTGCGTCAGCCAAATCTTGAGTACTCGGATTCATGGTTTGTCCTCCCTGAATCACGACAGTGGCACCAAGACTTTTAAAAAGCTCTGTAATGCCATCACCCATAGCAACTGTGACAATTCCGAAGGCTTGTTTCTTTTTATTTTTTTCTTTGCCTATTATATTGGAATGCTGTTCCCGCATGTTTTCTGCCTTTAAACTAATAAAGCTGCCAAATCTTTGACCTAAATTAAAGACATCGCCTGGATATTCAGCATGAATATGAACTTTAACAATTTCATCATCAGATACAACTAATAAAGAATCACCATGTTGGCTAAGTTCTTCACGAAAAGCTGCTTCATCATACGGATGATCTTTTAATTTATCTTCTTCAAACCGAACCATGAATTCTGTACAATAGCCAAACTCAATATCATCTGTATTCATAAAATCCTGCGCCTGTTTATGATGTTCAGCATGGACAAGATCCTCTAAATCCATTGTATCGGATACACCAGCAGGAAGTTCTTCTCCTTTTAATCCAGCAAGAAATCCTTCATAAATGACAACAAGTCCCTGCCCTCCACTGTCAACTACGCCAACTTCCTTTAATACTGGCAATAGCTCTGGTGTTCTTTTAAGAGATTGTTTTGAAGCCTGTATAACTTTTTCTAAAAAGGACTCCAGATCTGTTTCTGTTTCTGCCAGCTTAGCAGCCTCTGCTGCTGTATCTTTTGCTACAGTTAATATGGTACCTTCTACCGGTTTCATTACAGCTTTATATGCTGTTTTTACTCCGCTGTCCAAAGCTGTTACAAAACCATCAATATCTAATTGTTCTTTCCCTTCCATCCCTTTTGCAAATCCTCGGAATAATTGGGACAGTATCACACCAGAATTACCTCTCGCACCCATTAACAAACCCTTAGCGAAAGCATTAGCCACAACCGTAACAGATTCATTTAAAACATTTTTTACTTCATTAGCCCCTGAAGTAATGGATAAATTCATATTCGTCCCTGTGTCCCCATCTGGAACCGGGAATACATTTAGTGAATCAATTTTATCTGCATTATTTGACAAATGGTGAGCACCAGCAAGCACCATTCTGGCAAAAGTTGCCCCATCAATCTTTTTTAATGTCACTTCCGACTTCCTCCCTCTAATCTTGACTTACTCGTACACCTTGAATATATATATTAATTGATCTTATCTGAAGGCCTAATGTCTTTTCCAAAATGTATTTCACTTGTGATTGAACATTATGTGCTATTTCAGATATTTTTGTACCGTAACTTACAATAATATACATATCGATATGTATATCTTCATCGTCTTGTCTGACTACAATTCCCTTAGAGAAATTTTCTTTGCGAAGAATTTCTGCAATTCCATCTCGCAACTGCTTTTTAGATGCCATTCCTACAATCCCGTAACATTCTATTGCAGCGCCTCCAGCGACCGTTGCAATCACTTCATTTGTTATTGTGACATGACCATCACTTGTTATTAATTCAATCGACATAGATAAACCTCCTAAATTTAGTTTGGATTATGTCAACAAAGTTTTTATACATAAGTATTCGGAAATTATACGAGCATTCTGTCAAACATGCTGAATGAAAAGTATCTTATCCATTATAGAATGTATGAAAAATTGATTTCTGTCAAGCTACTACTATTTACCTCTTTTTGCGTTAATATTACAAGTTTCATTATAACAATTTTATGATAATAGCGAAAAAATATCAAAAAAAATTGCAATAATACACGTATTATGATAAATTATATAAGTATGTATAGAGTAAGTGCAAGGTAGGAGGGAATAAAAACATGGGACGTAAGTGTGTAGTAACAGGACGTAAAACGACTGCAGGAAATAGTCGTTCACACGCTATGAATTCAAGCAAGCGTAAATGGAAAGCTAACGTACAGAAAGTTAGAATTATGGTTGATGGTAAACCAAAACGCGTGTATGTTTCAGCTCGTGCGCTAAAATCAGGTAAAGTAGAACGCGTATAATAATAGTTAGAAAAAAAGCTCCTAGTTTATCTTAGGAGCTTTTTTTCTATATTTCCTTTTACTGATTAGACACATGGAACTAGCTACTTCTTGTTACCGAGTAATGCCCGAATAAATCCACCAATAAATTTCGGAAGTTTAATCGTATAAAATTTCATCATACCCCTCCTAAACATGTAAAGAAACATATTCTTAAAACTAACGAATAAAAAACGGGTATATTATCACTACATATGCTAGACAAATAGCAACATTTATTTCTTGAATGGTTCGATACTCTTTATCATTATTAATATGCCGTCATCAAAAGAAAAAGTACCATAGTTATCAAAAATTTGATTAGAGACACAGAGAGTTGTTCCCCATTCTATTGTCTTTTGCTCTAACGGATAATAAAAACCTTTTAAGGTAAGTCCTGTCACACTTTGAGTAAAGGGTAAAAATGAAATATAGTGCTCATCACTATCTTTTATTACTTTATGTTCACCAGGCAAATATAATGATAATTGATTTGAATTATCCACTATTACTGCGTGAATATCTTTGTTAATAAATTGATACAGAAGCTGGATATTAACTAACTCATGATCCAGCCTTCCCCCGGTAACTCCGAAAAGATAGATTTTGTCAGGATTATTCTTCATTGCTACACGCACAGCCAACTCCAGATCTGTTTCATCTTTCTCCACAGGATGCTTCTCCATTTGGCCCGCACGATCATATATTTCTTTCATTTCCTTTTCTGTTACAGAATCAAAATCCCCGACTGCAATATCCAGTTTGAGCTGATGATTAATAATATAGGCAGAACCTTTATCCGCCCCAATCCATATGTCAATTAACTCATCGTAATGGATCAGATTAGCTAAAGACTCTGGCGGGCCTCCTGCTACAATGCCAATTCTCATAAGACCTGCCCTTTCGGTAAAAAATTAATTATGCATTTCTTATCTTCTCAATTGCTTCCATTCGATTTTCATCATTAAAAATGGCACTGCCGGCTACTAATACATCTACACCAGCTTCTTTGCATAGTTTTGCTGTAGCCTGATTCACTCCGCCATCTACTTCAATTTCAAAAGATAACCCCAATTCTTGTCTCCAGCTTGCAGCTTGCTTCACTTTATCAAGCACTTCAGGGATAAACTCCTGACCGCCAAACCCTGGATTGACAGTCAT
This sequence comes from Gracilibacillus oryzae, assembly GCF_009498735.1. Classification (GTDB taxonomy): domain Bacteria; phylum Bacillota; class Bacilli; order Bacillales; family Amphibacillaceae; genus Gracilibacillus; species Gracilibacillus oryzae. The sequence goes on along the minus strand of NZ_ML762425.1, from coordinate 152,403 downwards.
AAATAGAATTAAGTCAACATGATGCAGAACAGGTTTAATAAATTCAACAGGTGTTGCAGGATTAATGACAATTCCTGCTTTTTTGCCTAATTGTTTAATTAAATGAAGCGTACGGTGCAAATGCGGGCTTGCTTCATAATGTACTGTGATAATATCTGCACCTGCTTCTGCAAATTCTTTAATATACATGTCAGCATTTTCTATCATTAAATGAACATCAAAGGTAATTGAAGTCACTGGTCTGATTGATTTTATTACTAAAGGGCCAATGGTGATGTTCGGCACATAATGACCGTCCATTACATCGATGTGCAAGTAATCTGCCCCTGCTTCTACTACTTCCTGGATCTCCTCTTTCAATATACTAAAATCAGCTGATAGGATCGATGGTGCGATTTTTGTTGTCATGTCTAATACCTCGGCTTTCTCTGTTTAATTTCCTCAACAAATTGTAAATAATTGTTATATCTTTCTTCTAGAATGTCTTGATTAGCTACAGCTTCTTTTACTGCACATTTTGGCTCTTTTAAATGCATACAGCCTCTAAATTTACAGTCTGATTTGCGTTCAGCAAATTCAGGAAAACAATCAGGTAATATATCCAGATCTATTTCTGCAAAGTCTAATGCACTAAAACCAGGTGTATCAGCAATAAGACCATCATTAAATGGGATCAATTCAACATGTCTTGTCGTATGTTTGCCACGACCCAAAGATTCCGAGATCTGGTTCGTTTCCAACTCTAAATCGGGTATTAATGCATTTAATAAGGAAGACTTCCCTACACCTGACTGGCCGGCAAATACCGAAACTTTGCCATCGACAAATGTAGAGATCTGCTTTTCAACGTCATCCGTTTTCGTTGAAAGAAATCGAATGGAATAGCCAATATCCCGATAATAATTCAATTTTTGCTGCAGCTGCTCCAATTCATCCTCATTTAGTAAGTCTTTTTTTGTGAAAAATAATAAAGGGCGGATAGACTTCGCTTCGACCATTACGAGAAACTTATCTAATAAGTTTAAACTCAAATCTGGTTCTTTTAGTGAAGCGATGATAATCGCCTGATCAACGTTCGCAATCGGTGGACGAACCAATTCATTCATACGTTCATCAATAGATAAAATATATCCTTCATTCTCTCCACTGAATTCGAATTCGACAAAATCACCTACTAATGGTGACACCTTCCTTTGTCTGAATACACCTCTGCCGCGACATTGAATCAGTTGTCCATCATATATTATATAGTAAAACCCACTCAATGCTTTAATGATTCTACCCTTTGGCATTTACTCACCCTTTACATCTTCATATTTGATCGTTTTCTCAATTAACAATTGGTCATCCCGCAACACCCTGTATGTGGCATTATCATCTCTGGCTATTGTCAGATGTATGTCAAATGTTGTATTTTCTGTAATTAATTGTACTTCTTCATACAATTCCTCGATATTATGATTAACATCTTCTACATATATACTAACAGATTGAGGGGTTGGCTCATTTGCTGTTTCGGTATTAGCTTGTTCCTCCTCATCAGGAGACGGACTTTTGTTTGTGTATGGCACTGTGAACGTTTCTGTATGGGTAACCTGTTCTGGTTCATCAGGTCCTTTTGATATTACCAGTGTCACCTCATCCCCGCTCACCATATCTGTACTTGGTTGGGGACTTTGTTCGATGACTAATCCTTCCGCTACTTCATCATGATAGACCTCCTCAATTACAGGAGATAATTCATTGTTACTTAAATAGTTGGTTGCTTCACTTTGGGTCATTCCAACTAAACGATTTAACGGGAAGCTTTGCAAGCCTTCACTTACTTCAAAAATTACAGTTGTTCTGGCTGGAACCACCTCTGCGCCAGCTTCCGGCTGATGCTGTGAAACTATCTCACCTGCCGGTCGTTCTGAGAATACACTATATTCAATGACTTTAAAGCCTTGCTCTTCTAATAATGATTTTGTTCGCTCATAGTTTTCGCCAATATAATCTTCCATTTCAAGCGTTTGAGGTCCTGAGCTGACGATCACTGTCACATCTCTGTTTTCTTTTACTGTTTCATCAGCTTTTGGGGAAGTTTCGATTACAATACCTTCTTCTACTTCTTCATCAGACTGCTCTTCTTTTACAGGAACTAAATTTCTTTCCTCTAACATTTGTACCGCTTCGTCATAACTCTTCCCGCTCACATCCGGTATTTGGACATCCTCTGGCTGAAAAAGAGAAGGAAAAACAAATAATGCAAGTAAAAATGCCCCAAATAAAGCAAAAAAGATCGTTGTTGTCCATATGATAATCTTTTTCTTGCTTCTTTTCTTCTTATCATTCTTATCTGTTTCCGCATTATCTTCCGCATTGTTTGTATGTACCATCGTTTTATCAGTATTGGTATTTGTCATGCTGGCCTTTTCTATTGCTTGAATAGGAATGGCTTTAGTCTGGTCTTCATCATGTACACTCTCAGGAATATACTTAGGAACATTTCTCTGATCAGGATCAAGTGCATGATCCAATGCTGATAACATCTCATGAGCATTTTGATACCTCTGGTATGGTGCCTTTGTTGTTGCAATTAATATAATGTTCTCAACAGATTGCGGAACAGTGTGCTGCCATTCATGAACTGAAGGCATTTCTCTTTGCATATGTTTTAATGCAATGGAAACAGGTGATTGCCCGGAAAAAGGTAAATTTCCTGTCAACAGCTCAAACATTACGATTCCCAATGCATATATATCTGATTTATTATTGGCTTTTACTCCTCGCGCCTGTTCCGGCGAGAGATAGTGAATGGAACCAAGTACAGAATTCGTCTGTGTTAAAGCTGTAGCACTCAGTGCTGTAGCTATACCAAAATCTGTCACTTTCACTAATCCATATTCATCAATCAACATATTCTGCGGTTTGATATCCCGATGAATAATCCCATTATCATGCGCATGCGCAATACCTGAAGTAATCTGTTTCATAATATCCAGGACTTCTTCTACTTCCACTGGTGCATGTAACTGGATATATTGTTTTAATGTCATACCATTGATGTATTCCATCACAATATAATAAATATTTCCCTCTTCCCCAACATCATAGATACTGACAATGTTCGGATGGGAAAGACTTGTAGCCGCTTGTGCCTCCCGGTGGAACCTGGAAATAAATTCATCGTCATCGGCATATTCCAAACGTAATACTTTGATAGCTACATCCCTGTTCAATATAAGGTCTGTTCCAAAGAAAACATTAGCCATGCCTCCTCCGCCTATAAGCTTCTTCAACTTATAACGTTCACTTAATATTTTGCCTTCTAACAAGTTGAATCACCAACTTTATTCTCCTGATGTTTAATTACTGCTACAGTAATATTGTCTTCACCGCCACGGTCATTAGCCATTTGAATTAATTCATTAACGGTTTGTTGTGAACATTCTTTCCATAATAGTTGATGAATTTCCTGATCTGATACTTTATTTGTTAAACCATCTGAACACAGCAACAGAATAGAAGATTGATGCCATGCTGAACTGTATACATCCGGCCTGACATCTGGTTCTGTTCCTAATGCTTTTAATATCACGTTTTTCCTTGGATGAACTAAGGCATCTTCCTCTGACAATTGACCGGAACGGACTAATTCCCCTACTAATGAATGGTCTTTCGTTACTTGCCGTAATTGATTTTCATCTAGTAAATAAGCCCGACTGTCTCCAATATGGGCGATGACAAGAAAATTCATGGAACAGATAGAAGCTACAATCGTTGTACCCATCCCATTCAATAAACTATTGTTTTGAGCATATTCATACACATGATTATTCGCCTTTATCACAGCATTTTCCAGCCATTTTTCTACACTGTCTCTATCAATTAATTCCTGTTTTTCATTCTGCCAGTCTTCTTTTAATTTCTCGACTGCCATCTTACTGGCCACATCCCCGGCCTGATGTCCACCCATTCCATCAGCAACGACTGCAAGTATCGGTCCCTCTGATGACAATTCATGAATTGCCACAGCATCCTCATTAACCTGTCGTACCTTCCCCTTGTCTGAGCGATAAAAATATTTCATCATATTCACCTCCACTTTATGGGAAAAGCATCATTTCGCTACTTTTACCATTCTTGTAATAAAAAAGCCATCACTACTCAAATCCTGTGGAAAAATTTGCAGTCCAAATTCCGAAACTCCTTGCTTATTACGTAACATTTGTGGTATATGATCAAAAAATAATGGATCAATTTGGTAGTCTGGATGGTCCTCTAAAAATGCTGCGATTACTCTTTCGTTTTCATCTTTGTCAACTGTACATGTACTGTAGACTAGTTTTCCATCTTGTTTCAATAGTGGTGCAACTTCATCTAATATTTCTTTTTGTATCTTTGCAAGTTTCATAATATCCGATTCTTTTTTATTATACCTTATATCTGGTTTACTTTTTAACACACCCAATCCAGAACATGGTGCATCAATTAATATACGGTCAAATGTTTCTGTAACATGCTTTTCTTGTAATTCTCTGGCATCTGCCTGGTCTGCCTGAATCGATTGCAGCCCTAACTGCTCCGCCTTTTTTGTTACTAATTTCGCCTTTTTGGCATGTAGATCATACGCATAAATTGTACCATTATCTTCTATCTTTTCAGCAATGTGTGTTGTTTTCCCACCAGGTGCACTGCAAGCATCTAACACTGTCATTCCTTCCTCTAATTCCATCACCTCTGCAACAAGCATAGAACTTTCATCCTGGATGGAAAACAAGTGATCTTCAAATGCTTGATGTTTTAGGACATTGCCTGCTTCAATCAGAATTCCCTGATCCGAAACTTCTGACCGCCTTACTTGGAAACCATCTTCTTCCAGAATTTTTACCAGTTCTTCCCTGCTGGTACGCAATGGCTGCACACGTATAGCCATTTGCTTATTCGTCATATTTGCATGACACATCGCCTCTGTTACAGAATATCCATATTGCTTAATCCATCGCTCAACTAACCATAAAGGATGACTAGTTGCAACACTTAAACGAACTTTTTCATCTTCAATTTGATTAAGATCAGGCACACCTTGCCGCTGTACTGATCGTAATACACCATTGACAAAGTTGGCAATTCCTTTATGCCCTCTTTTTTTTGCAATTTCCACAGATTCATGGATAATGGCATGATCAGGCACCTTCTCTAAATAGTGCATTTGATAAATAGACATATAAAGTAACCATTTTACCCATTTATCTAATTTCTTTTTACTTTGTATAAATGAAGCTAAATAATATTCTAATGTTAATTTTCTTTGTAATGTTCCATAAACAATTTCCGTCAATAAGGCACCATCTCTTCTTTCAAGATCATGCTTTTTCATCATCTGGTCAATTGCTAAATGACTGAACCCTCCCTGTTCTCCTATTTGAACTAACAGGTCTAATGCGCTACTTCTGAGTAAGTTCTGTTCTTTCTTCATTCGCCTAGTTTCGCTCCTATTAACTCATTACGAACGGTTCCGCGGAGAAAATCACTTCCGGACATTTTTTTCTTCCCTGCTGGTTGCAGCTCCGTAATTTTGATTGATTTTTTATCCCCTGTGGCAACGATCAGTCCATTATCTGCGATGTCAATAATTACGCCAGGCGCCTGATCAGTCGTTTGATCATTTTTCTCCGCCTTCCATATTTTCATATTCTTCCCTTGCCATTTAGTGAAAGCAACAGGCCATGGGTGAAGACCACGAATATGATTATATACTTCCTGCTGTGCCTTTTGCCAATCAACTTCTTCTTCTTCTCTTTTTATATTCGGTGCATATGTTGCCAATTCGTCATCTTGCTTAATTGGTGATATTTTATCATTAAACAGTCGGGGCAATGTTTGTGACAACAGTTCTGCACCAACATCTGCCAACTTTTCATGCAAGCTGGCCACATCATCATTGTCTAATATATCAAGTTCAGCTTGGCTGATAATATCTCCGGCATCTAGTCTTTCCGCCATGTACATCACAGTAATACCTGTTTTCTCATGTCCTTGTAAAATAGAATAGTGAATTGGTGCACCGCCTCTTAATAAAGGTAATAAAGATGCATGAACATTGATACATCCATATTCCGGAATATCCAATAATCCTTTTGGCAAAATTTGGCCAAATGCAGCCGTAACAATTAAATCAGGTTGTAATTGTTCGATTTGCTCATAATTATCCTTGATTTTTTCTGGTTGAAAAACCGGTAGACCATGTTTTTCTGCTGTAACTTTTACAGGGGGAGGGGTCAGAACCTTTTTTCTCCCTTTCGGACGGTCTGGCTGAGTTACGACAAGCTGAATCTGATAGCCGTCTTCAATTAATTTCTCTAATACCGGTACAGCAAAATCGGGTGTACCCATGAAAATAATGTTCTTCATACTTTTTTTACCTCACTTACATTAATTGATATGGTTCGAAGTCTACTTGTATTGTTAGATCATTTTTTTGAATCTCATCATAGTAATATTGCAGAATCTTCCGGATGATGGACCTTTGATTTGGTTCATCTCTATATTTTACCATGCACTGATAACGATATCTATTGTTTATCCTTTCAATTGGGGACGGTGTGGGTCCGAGAATGGTTGCGGCATCGGACAAATGTTTATATAACAGTTTACTGATCATCCTTGTCACTTCCATCGCTTTAAGCTGATTAGGATGAGACACATTTATCAGAGTCAAGAAAAAATAGGGCGGGTAATGGAAGTTTTTGCGCATTTTCATTTCCTGAAGAAAAAATTGATCATAATCATATTGGCTGGCAAGCTCCACAGCGTAATGTTCTTTCGCATATGTTTGCAGAATTACTTGACCAGGTAACTTATGTCTTCCGGCACGACCACTCACTTGCGTTAATAATTGAAATGTTTTTTCAGATGAACGAAAATCAGGCAGGTTCAGCATGGCATCTACTGCAAGAACCCCAACTAATGTTACATTCTCAAAATCCAGACCCTTCGCAATCATTTGAGTACCTAACAGAATATCAGCCTGTTTTTCCTGAAACTTATTCAGCAGTTTTTCATGTGCCCCTTTTTTCCTTGTTGTATCCACATCCATCCTTACTATCCTGGCTTCTGGAACAGCCTCTAATAATGCTTCTTCAACTTTTTGAGTCCCTGTTCCAAAATACCTGATTTGATCACTTTCACAAGAAGGACAGTTTCTTACCATCGGTATCTGATAATCACAATAATGGCACTTTAATTGATGACTGCTTTTATGAAAAGTTAAGGCAATATCACATGCAGGACATTTCATCACATCACCACAGTCGCGACACATAACAAATGTAGAATAACCTCTTCGATTTAGAAAAAGTACAATCTGTTCTTTCTTAGCAATACGTTCCCGTATGGCTTCAAGTAATCTTTTTGAAAACATGGATCTGTTTCCCTGATGCAATTCTTCGCGCATATCCACAATTTCAACTGGCGGCATTTCCTGCTCATTCATCCGGTCAGGCATTTCTAATAATTGATAGACATTTTTCTTAGCTCTTGCAAAAGATTCTAACAGAGGTGTAGCACTACCGAGAACCACAGGACATTGATGAAATTGGCCACGATACTTTGCCACTTCTCTTGCGTGATAACGTGGCTGTTCTTCTTGTTTGTAACTTGTCTCATGTTCTTCATCAATAATAATAATACCCAAATTTTCGAATGGAGCAAAAATTGCAGAACGGGCGCCTACTACTACTTTAACTTCTTTTTTATGAATCTTCGTCCATTCATCAAATTTCTCTCCTGGTGACAATGCACTATGGAGGACAGCAACTTCACCACCAAACCGACCCTTAAATCGCCTTACCATTTGGGGTGTTAACGCAATTTCCGGCACTAGTACAATTGCCTCTTTTCCTTTAGCAAGAACTTTTTCGATCGATTGAAGATATACTTCTGTTTTCCCGCTCCCTGTTACACCATGCAGCAAGAAGACTTCATTTCTTGTTTGATCAATAGCTTCCCAAATTGGGGTAATTGCCTTCTGTTGCTGATTGCTCAATGGCAGCGGAGATGTTTTTTTAAATGTCGTATTTTCATAGGGGTTGCGGTATATCTTTTTTTCTGATTTCCTTAATAAATTTTTATCAATTAATGCTTGAATTGTTGAGGAGGTTGTCTGACACTTTTGGACCAATTTACTTTTTTCAACAGGTTCCGGGTTTTTTAAAAAGAATTCCAGAATAACCCGCTGCTTTTGCGCATTTTTCGGTAAATCTACCAATGCTTCTTCTAACAAGTATAACTCTTTGTCAGGCTCAATAAACAAAACTTTTTTAATCGTTTCTTTTGACTGGACAATATAATTTATCTGGACAGTTCCTTCATGAATAGCACTTAATAATTCACGATAGTTCCCTTTCCGCTCCATAAATTCATCAAAGGAAATGACCGCTCTGCCTGCAAAAAGCTTTTCAAGATGATCAGGCAAATCACCTTCTGTGAGTGATTCAATTTCCTTTTTATACTTTGCTTTTAATACTTGTGGCAACATTGCCTGATACGCTTGTATATAAAAACTGACCGTTTGATCTGCTAACCATCTGCCTAAATCTAGTAACTCTGTTGTTAATACAGGTGTCATGTCCATCACTTGATCAATTGTTCTCAGCTTCTTGAACTCCGATTTCCCGGTAACAGCAATAACAAATCCCATTACTTTTCTCGGTCCAAAAGGAACAGAGACTCGTACCCCTGGTGTTATCAATTCTTCGAGACCTTCTGGAATTAAATAATCAAAAGAATGATTTGTTTGGCTTGTAGGCACATCCACAATCACCTTAGCTATAGACATATTAATCCTTCCTTATTTCATTCTCAATAAATGTAATCAATTGTTTTGCGATTTCTTCTTTTTTTGATTTTGTTATCTTTTTCTCTGTTCCATCTCTTGTTAAAAAAATCACTTCATTAAAGTCCGATTGAAAGCCAATTTCTTTGTTGCTTATATCATTCATCACAATAGCGTCCAGATTCTTCTTTTCTAACTTTCCTTTTCCATATGTGAGTATATCCTCTGTTTCCGCAGCAAAGCCTACCAAATATTGCTTTTGCTTGCGATCACCTAAATATTTCAGGATATCTTTTGTCCGCTCTAATTCGATAAATAAATTGCCATCTTTTTTCTTCATTTTCTTATTTGTTTGCTTGACAGGTTTGTAATCAGCAACTGCTGCTGATTTGATCACAATGTCCATATCCTCATACAGAAGCGTCATTTGGTTAAACATTTCTTCTGCTGTTGTGATTTGATAAAGTTTCACATGGGCAGGTGCTGATAATTGTGTCGGTCCTGTCACTAAATGGACCTCTGCACCCTCCCGTGCTGCTGCTTTTGCTAATTCATAACCCATCTTTCCTGAAGAATAGTTTGTAAAAAAACGGACAGCATCCACTGTTTCTCGCGTAGGACCAGCTGATATCAGCACTTTTTTGCCATTCCATCTTTGTGTTTTTGTGTACTCCTGCTGCAGTATGCTGACAATTGTTTCAGGCTCTTCCAGCCTGCCCTTTCCAATATATCCGCATGCCAAGTAGCCATCACCTGGTTCGATAAAACGATAACCCCAACTGTCCAGTCGCTGCATATTATTTCTTACTGCCGGGTGTTTGTACATATGAACATTCATCGCTGGTGCAACATAGACAGGCTTAGTTGCTGCAAGTAATGTAGTTGTTAATAAATCATCAGCCAGTCCATTTGCAATCCTGCCAATTAAATGAGCAGTTGCTGGTGCAAGCAGAATGAAATCAGGCCAATCAGCTAAATCAATATGGGCAATTTTCCTGGGGTCTTTCTCTTCAAATGTGTCTGTATAAACTTCATTTCTGGATATAGCCTGAAAAGATAATGGTGTAACAAACTCTGTTGCACTTTGAGTCATGATCACTCTGACATCTGCACCAGCCTGAGTTAGTTTACTTGTTAAAGCAATAGCCTTATATGCCGCAATTCCACCCGAGACTCCTAATAATATTTTTTTGCCTTCCAACATTTTTTTAATCCCTCTCTATAATGGAATAGAAGAAACCCTCGCAAGCAGATGCAATGCGAGGGAATATTGATAAAGTGAGACTTATCAGGATGCTAAGCGTATGTTTATACCCCCACTTACTTTCTTCGTGTTACTTGAAGCTTGAAATGGGGGTATTACAGACGGTTGGCGCTGTGATAAACCAATAACCTGATAGTTAATCTTCCAAACCTTCTGAAGCAGGATCTACCGATAACTTTTCTGCTAAGATTTCTTCTAATGCAATACCAACAGGCGTAGCTGAATCATGTGATTCAAGTTGATGCACATTTGTATCCTGAATTTGACGTGCTCTTCTAGCAGCAAGTGTAACTAGTGTGTATTTGGAATTAATTTTTGATTGTAATTTGTCAATTGATGGTTCTAATATCATTTCTCTACCTCCAGTAATGCTTTATTATATTGTTTTGCTACTCTTTCTTTTTTACAATGTTCACTTTGGACGATTGCCTGTACTTTTTGGACAGCATTATCAATCGAATCATTTACCACAACATAATCATATGCTTCCATCATTTCTATTTCCTTGCGAGCTTCTTGTAAGCGGCTTGCGATCAAATCCTCCGTCTCTGTTCCTCTATCCTGAATCCGGTTTTTTAACTCTTCTAAACTCGGCGGGATCAAGAATACAAACACGCCTTGAGGGAAGTTCTTCTTCACTTGCATCGCACCCTGCACTTCGATTTCAAGAAATACATCGTGCCCAGCTTCAATCATTTCTTCTACATACTGGCGTGGAGTCCCGTAAAAATTCCCTACATACTCCGCATATTCCAACAAGCTGTTCGTGTCAATCATTTCTTTAAATTCTTCATGTGTACGATAGAAATAATCTACTCCATCTTTCTCCCCTTCACGGATATTACGTGTTGTCATTGAAATGGAATACTGTAAATTCGTATCTTGCTCAAATAAAGCCTTTCTTACCGTTCCCTTGCCTACACCCGACGGCCCTGACAAAACAAACAAAATTCCTTTTTCTTCGATCAAAGCATTTCCTCCTACTTATTCTTCACTAATCTCTTCATGACTTATTACACGCTGACCAACAGTTTCCGGCTGAACTGCCGACAGGACAACATGGTCACTATCGGTAATGATAACGGCGCGTGTTCTTCTTCCATATGTTGCATCAACTAATTTATTATTATCTCTCGCCACGGTAATAATTCTTTTGATTGGTGCAGATTCTGGTGACACAATCGAGATAATTCGATTGGCAGAAACTACATTCCCAAAACCAATATTGATTAACTTTAAACTCATTCAGAGTTCCCCCTTAGTGATTTAAAAGAACATTCTCTATGTAAGACATCTATTCTATGTTTTGCACTTGTTCTTTTAATTTTTCTACATAGCTCTTTAGTGGAATGACTTGTGTATTTATAGCTGCATCATTTGATTTTGAACCAATAGTATTGCTTTCCCGATGCATTTCCTGAACCACAAAGTCTAACTTTCTCCCAATTGCACCTGATTCCATCATAATGGACCGGAATTGAGAAATATGGCTATGTAATCTTGTTAATTCTTCTGTAATATCACCTTTTTCAGCTAAGATAGCAATATCCTGTTGTAATTTCGTCTGGTCAAAAATTGGATTATCCTCGAGATAATCCCTGATCCGTGCTGTTATTCTCTACTGATACTCTATTATAACAATATTTCGTCTTTCACCCAACCATTTTAATATATTTTCTATCTTTTGCAGATTATCTTCTAAATCTGTCTGGAGGTTAGCCCCTTCTTGTGCACGCATATTTATTACATGGTCCAATGCGTCCTCAATCAAGGTTATGATAACACCCTCGATTTCTGAAGGATCATTCACTTCTTGCACAATTTCCATAATAAGAGGATTTTGAGCAATCATCTCCATTGCTATATCTCCAGATAAATTATATTTCGTTTTTATCTCTTTAAGATTAGCAATATATTGCTCAACTACATTCCAATTAGTCTGCAGTTTCTTTTGCTCCACTTCTTTACTATTAATATAAATCGTAATCTCTGCTTTGCCGCGATAAAGATATTGTTTCACAGATTTCTTCACTGCATCTTCTTTATACAGCATATAGGAAGGAATTTGTGTGGTAATATCAAGAAAACGATGATTAACTGTACGAATTTGAACAGTAATTAACAGATCATCAGATTTATACTCGGCCTTACCAAAGCCGGTCATACTTCTCATAGGATCACATCCAATTACATTTCAAGTATTAACTTGTTATAGAGTCATTAAACACGTGGAGATAAGAACAACCGTATATATAATTATATGTCATTCCTATAGTATAGCAAATGACAGTATTTAATCACAAGCTATTTTCCATTAGAAAGCAAAAAGCCATCCGTCCTCCTTTGTAATTTCAGTAAGATTTCGCCTTAATTTATTCTGTTTAATAAATATATGTATTCCGTGTTATAATGGGGAAACGAGGTGATTAAGATGGTTTTTGATGGTATTGTAACAAGAGCGGTTGCTCATGAATTAAACACAAATCTTTCCTCTGGAAGGATAATAAAAATATATCAGCCAACTGATTCGGAACTTTTGTTTACAGTGAGACAATATGGTGAGAATAAACAGCTGTTAATTTCCGCTCACTCCAGTTATGCACGGATTCATCTTACCAATGACCGCTATGAGAATCCGACAGAACCAACCATGTTTTGTATGATGTTAAGAAAATATTTAAACGGAAGTTTTATTAAATCTGTTCAACAATTGGAAAATGAGCGTATTTTGCATATACATTTCCAAACAAAAAACGAAATCGGTGATGTAAGTTTAAAGACACTTATCATTGAACTAATGGGGAAACACAGCAATATTATCTTAGTTGATGATGAAAGACAAGTTATTCTGGACAGCATTAAACATGTGTCACATGCACAAAACAGACACCGCTCCATTTTACCTGGCAGCAGTTACATCTCCCCGCCTAATCAGGATAAAATCAATCCATTAACAATCGACGGAGACACTTTTATCAGAAAACTGGACTTTAATGCAGGGAAACTGGATCAGCAAATGGTGAGAACGTTTATGGGTGTTTCTCCGCTTCTAGCTAAAGAGATTATCCATTTAGCAGGTCTCAGCAATTCAACTGCATATAAAAATGCATTTGAAACAATACAGACAACGATTAATGCTAACAAATTTGAACCCCATATTATTCAAGGGAAAAAGAGCTTATTTTATGTTCTGCCTCTTAACACAATAGCTGGAGAAAGAGATGTATTTAATACGATAAGTGAAATGCTGGATACATTTTATTCTGGTAAGGCTGAGCGCGACAGAGTTAAACAAAGAGCAGGTGACCTGCTAAGATTTTTAACAAATGAAGTAAAGAAAAACCAGCGAAAGTTAACGAAACTTGACAAGACATTGGAAGAAGCAAAAGATGCAGATAAATTTCAACGGAATGGTGAGTTATTAACTGCACATATGCATCTGGTAAAACAAGGCGATAAGCAGGTAGAAGTGATCGATTATTATGATCCTGAACAAAGCACAAGGATAATTAAGCTAAATGAAAACAAATCTCCTAGTGACAATGCTCAAGCATTCTTTAAAAAATATCATAAATTAAAGAAATCCAAACAAATGGTAGAAGCAGAAAAAAAGAAGGCAAATGAAGAAATCAAGTATCTTGAAGAAATTATTGAGCAGATTGAGAGTGCCAGAGAACAAGATATTGAAGAGATACGAGAAGAATTACAAGAGCAAGGTTACTTAAAGAAAAAGGTTGGGAAAGGAAAACAAAAGAAAAAGGTTTCCAAACCAGAACCTGAAACATTTTATGCAACAGATGGAACGATCATCCTTGTTGGCAAAAACAATAAGCAAAACGAATTTTTAACAAATCGTTTGGCCAGAAAGGACGAAATATGGCTTCATACCAAAGATATTCCCGGATCTCATGTTGTTATACGGTCCACTGAGCCGAGTGAAGAAACGTTGTTAGAAGCAGCACAGCTTTCAGCTAATTTTAGTAAATTTAAGAACTCCTCATCTGTGCCTGTTGATTATACACTGATCCGACATGTCAGAAAGCCAAATGGTGCCAAACCAGGGTTTGTGACGTATGATAATCAAAAAACGTTATTTGTTACACCTGATGAGAATTATGTGACGAAATTAAAGAGAGAACCTGAATAGGTCCTCTCTTTTTAATTGTAAAAATGCTCTTTTGATGAAAGTGTCCGTTCCAGCCTTTATTACGATAAATGCCATGCGGGTATAAGGGAATGAAATTGAAAAAAATAACTGACAATAATATGGATAATCGTATATAAAAACAAAATAAACAAATATGTTCCTAACCACCTGATCAGGGTAGTTTTCAAAAATATGTAAGACAATATCATCCCGACTGGAAATGGCATTAATACAATTAACCAGATTTGCGCTCCTAAAAATTCAGTTAGTGCCCCTACGGAGACCACTGAGGTCCCAATGATAAGGGCTTGCAAGACAGTCATTTCTTTTTTCACTATTTTACTTCCAGTATAGTAAGACAGAGCTGTTAAGAGAATTGCAATAATATAACTGATCCAATAGTACATATAATCACCTTTAGTATTTATTGATTAGTAAATTATAGCATAAGAATTGTAAATAAAGACGAGGGAATTTGTTAATTTATTGTTAAGTATTAATGCTTGATTTCAAAACTTTTGGGTATATGTAATAGAAATGCTTTCCAACGGGGGATCAAGATGAAAAATAAGATTCGGTTAAAAACACGAGACAGCTTTTGGTTTCTTCCGGCAGTTTACATTACTTGCTCAATTTCCGCTGTTCTGATAATAGTTTTGATTGAACAAAGTATTGTAGATACTTTCCAGAATAATATCCCATCTATTTTATTAACTGAAAAGAAAATTGCGATAGAATTATACGCTTCGTTGGTTACAGCGATCCTCACAATGACAACACTCAGTTTCTCTGTCATTATGGTTGTATTGACTACTTTCAGCACACAGTTTTCACCGAGAACATTACAAGATTTTATGAGAAGCAGGACTACTCAGCATATTTTAGGTGTATATTGCTTTGGTTTTATTTTCGCCTTACTGAATTTAATCATTACCGGAAAAGAAAATTTATTACTTGGACCAAATCTGATGACTATCATTGCCATTATCGAATTGGCTTCCTTTGTTTATTTTATCCATCATTCAGCAAGGTGGATTCAGGTTAATAATCTAATCACCTGGATTGAAGAAGACGGAATTAAAATTATAAAAAAATACAAAAAGAGGGCACATTACCAAAGTTTAAGGACAATAAATAAAGATCAGCTGAATTTTGAGAGGAAAAGAGAAATTTATCCACTGAAATTGAAAAAATCCGGTTACGTTCAGGATATTAACTGGGATCTATTAGTGGAATGGGCAAAAACGAATAATGCTGTTATTGAGATGGATATACAAGTTGGTGACTATGTCCAAAAGAACATAAGCATTCTGGCTATCTACACAGATAATAAATTAGACAGTTATGATAATCTGACTGAATTTATTTTTATCGGAAATGAACGTACAGACCTCCAGGATGTAGAATTTACGATTCAGAAATTGGTCGAAATTGCCTTGCGTGCTATCTCACCAGCTATAAATGATCCTCATACAGCAATAAATTCGCTATATCGTATCGGAAGCCTGTTAACAGATGTAGCAAATATAAATCAGAACGGGACATATATCATTGACAATAGGAAACAGTTAAGAATTGTGAAAAGGATTAAGACTTTTTCGAACTATCTGTTTAAAAGCTTTTATCAGATCAGACATTATGGAAAAAATGATCTGTCAATTATATACAGCATGATAGAAGTTTTGGCAAATGTCGCAATGGCAAGTGATAAAGAAATCAGAAAAGAAATATGGCAATTTCATTTCTATATTTTAGAAATAGTAGTTTGGGATGAGCTTTCCGGTATAGAAAGAGATTACTTATCATCCATTTATGATAGACTTAAGTCAAGTTGTTCAATTAATGAGTCGTGAAAAAAATAAAGTCAGGTTTGCAACTTATTTCGTTTGTAAACCTGACTTTTCATCAAAAATTTCCTAACTCACGGTCGATTTATAGCGAAAAAATAAAAATTCTGCGGTTGCCCGGGAAATAGTAGTTATTTATTACCCAATTCATCGCGCCATTCTAACAGGCTCAACTTCTCTTCACTTGTTATTTCTTTCTTTTCTACCAAGGCTTCTGCCAAAATATCAAAATTAGTAATTGTAGAAAAAGGAATATTTGCATCGTTAAATTGCAGATCTGCTTTTTTCAGACCATAGCTGAAAATTGCCAGAACACTTAATACTTCAGCACCTGCTTCACGTAAAACTAAAGCACTGTCAAGGGAAGATCCGCCAGTAGAAATCAAGTCTTCAATGACAATTACTTTGTCTCCTTGTTCAATCTTTCCTTCAATTTGGTTCTGTTTCCCATGTCCTTTTGGTTTGGAGCGTACATACACCATTGGTAAACCTAAATATTCTGCAAGCCAAGCTGCATGAGGGATTCCTGCAGTAGCACAACCCGCAATCACGTCAGGTTTTTTTTCACTTGCTTTTATTATCTCAGCAAATTGTTGTACAATTTTCTTCCTCACATCCGGATAAGACATTGTCAGACGATTATCACAATAAATCGGTGACTGAATACCTGATGTCCACACAAATGAACGATCTGGACGAATTTGAATTGCATTATGCATTGTTCCACTCCTCTAGTACACGATAGTAATTATGTTTCGGATTGTCGGCTTTAGTAATACTGCGGCCGATAACTAAATAGTCAGCACCATTTTGTTTGGCAAATGCAGGAGTTGCAATTCGCTTTTGATCATCTGCTTTACTGTCAGCTAATCTTATTCCAGGTGTTACTGTTAGAAAGTCTTTTCCACAAACTTCTTTAATCATTGCTGCTTCATGTGCTGAACAGACAACACCATCCGCTCCACTATTTTTAGATAGTTTCGCTAAACGATTGGCAGCTTGATTTATTTTTTGTTTAACATATATTTCTTCTTCTAATACCTGTTGATCCATTGAAGTTAATATAGTTACAGCGATCAATTTAGGCAGATAATCCTTTGCGCCAGCTTCTAATCCTCTCTTCGCTGCACGAATCATTTCACTTCCTCCACTTGCATGAACATTAACAATATCTACACCTAAATCAGCAAGATTATACATTGCTTTTTCCACTGTTGTAGGAATATCATGTAATTTCAAATCAAGAAAAATCGGATGATGATGATCCTTCAGCCATGAAATCATCTCTTTACCTTCTCGATAAAATAACTCCATTCCTACCTTTACTGGGACACCGTAAAAATCATTTTGTTCAATAAAATGCTTAACATCTTCACTTGTACGAAAATCAAGTGCTAAAAAAAATGGTTTATCCATGAACATGCCCCTTTCCAATCGCTTCTTCGACAGATTCAAATCCATATTTCGACAATATTCCAGGCAATTCTGCAATTATTTCCGGACATGCATGAGGATTTTGAAAATTAGCTGTTCCTACAGCTACCGCATTTGCACCAGCAAGTAAAAATTCGAGTACATCCTCTGCCGTCATGATTCCTCCCATTCCTATGATAGGAATATCACTTAACGCTTGACGCACTTCATAAATCATTCGAATTGCGACTGGTTTTATCGCAGGGCCAGACAATCCCCCTGTTTTATTAGCAATAATTGGTGCACGCTTTTTTAGATTTATTTGCATACCTGTTAATGTATTAATCATTGATAAGCCGTCGGCACCGGCATCAACAACCGCTTTTGCCATTGTAGTGATATTGGTGACATTTGGAGATAATTTTACATAGACAGGATAATTACTTGCCTGCTTTACTTTATAGGTTACTTCTTTTGCTAATTCGGGATCTGTTCCAAACTGGACGCCACCCTCTTTTACATTAGGACAAGATATGTTCAATTCAATTGCCGAAAGATCATTTGATTTGTTGAGCGTTTCGGCAACTTTTACATATTCCTCTACCGTACTTCCGGCTATGTTTGCGATCACTGGTGTATCAAATCGGGACAGGAATGGTAATTCATCTGCAATGATGTTATCAACACCAGGATTCTGCAGACCAATAGCATTTAGCATCCCGCTTGATGTTTCTGCAACCCTTGGTGTGGGATTTCCATACCTAGCCTCACCTGTTGCAGCTTTAACAATAATCGCCCCCAGCTCATTTAAATCGAAAAACTGGCTGTATTCTTTGCCAAAACCAAAGCATCCTGATGCTGGCATAACTGGATTTTTTAATGCTAATCCAGGTAAAGTCACTGCTAAACTCATGCTAGATTCACCTCGTTCGCTGGGAAAACTGGTCCATCCTTACAAATTTTCTTATTTTTTGAAGGGTCTGCTTTTAATGGAACAACACACGCATAACAAGTACCTACACCGCAGCCCATCCGCTCTTCTAATGAAATATAACCTTTCTGATCTGCTAATTGGCTTGTCACCGCTTGAAGCATTGGGGTTGGCCCACAAGAAAAGTAATAATCAATTGGTTTATCTAACTTGCTAATAATATCTGTAACAAAACCTTTTTGGCCGTATGTCCCGTCATTAGTAGCAATAAATGTCTCACCTAACTGCTGGAATTTTTCCTCATAAAAGACATGGGAAGCTGATTGAAATCCTAGTACACTGGTCACTTTTACCCCTTTTTCCTTTAACTTGGTCCCAAGGTAGTAAAGGGGAGGAACTCCAATTCCTCCACCAACTAACAGAGCGTGTTCAAGTGATAAATCTTCAATTGGATAATGAGTTCCACAAGGTAAGATCACATCAAGAAACTCTCCAGCTTGATATTTACTAAGATTGCGAGTCCCTTCACCAAAAATCTTGAAGATCATTGTAAATGTTTCTGCTTCCGGATTAACATTTGCAATAGAGACCGGACGTCGCAGCATATGTCCAGGTAACTGGATATGGACAAATTGTCCAGGTTTCAATTCCTTGCTTAATGAAGATTGTAATACAACTTCAAAAGTATCCTCCGCAATCTGGATATGGCTATTGATTTCTAATGATTGTTTGGTAATCATAGCACAACTGCCTTCCCTGATACTGCTGGTCTTGCTGTAAATGTAGTCGAATCAATTACATTGACAATGGCTTCTGCCGTGTCAAGGCTTGTTAAACAAGCAATTCCGTGTTCTACTGCTTCACGGCGAATTCTAAATCCGTCAGAACGTGGTTTTTTACCAGAAGTAAGCGAGTTGACAACAACCTGCACTTCCCCTTTTTCGATGATTGAAAGAACATTCTTACCTTCTGCATCAATTTTGCCCACAGTTGTAACAGGTAACTCTAAACCTTGTAAATATTCTGCTGTTCCTTCTGTAGCATATAAGTGGAAGCCCAGTTCAAAGAATCGTTTGGCAATTTCTCCTGCTTCCTGTTTATCTTTATCGGCAACTGTAATTAGAACAGCACCTTCCATTGGAATTTTGAGACCAGAAGCTGTAAGACCTTTATACAATGCTTTCTCTAATGTACGGTCGCGACCAATTGCTTCTCCTGTTGATTTCATTTCAGGTCCAAGCATCGTATCAACACTGCGTAACTTTTCAAAAGAGAACACCGGTACTTTTACAGAGACTGTTTTCGGTTCAGGTAATAATCCCCTTTGATAACCCATCTCCTGTAAGGATTGGCCAATAATACAGCGTGTAGCTAAATTTGCCATCGTTACACCTGTAATTTTACTCAGGAATGGGATTGTACGGCTCGCTCTTGGATTCACTTCCAAAACATACACTTCATTGTTGTGGACAACAAATTGGATATTGATTAATCCTTTCACACCTAATTTCTCAGCAATTTTTATCGTAATATCCACACACTTTTGTTTGATTTCTGCTGAAAGGCGCTGTGTCGGATAGACAGCAATGGAATCACCTGAGTGAACACCAGCACGTTCAATATGCTCCATTACACCAGGAATGATCGTTGTCTCACCATCACTGATTGCATCAACTTCCACTTCAATCCCTGTTAAATATTTATCAATTAATACAGGGTGTTTATGTTGAATATGATTCGTCTTAGCTAAATAATTTTCTAATTCCTCTTCACTATAGACAATTTCCATCTGGCTTCCGCCGATAACATAGGACGGGCGGACAAGTACAGGGTAACCAATCGATTCAGCAGCTTCTTTCGCCTGGTCCAGTTTGCGGACACTTTTTCCTTTTGGCTGCGGAATATTCAATTCTTGTAATAATTGTTCAAATTTATCTCGGTTTTCTGCAGTATCAATTGCTTCTAATGATGTACCAAGAATTTGGACGCCTCTTCTTTCTAAACCTTCTGCCAGATTAATTGCTGTCTGTCCGCCAAACTGTACAATTACCCCTTCAGGCTTCTCTAATTCCACGACATGCATAACATCTTCTAACGTTAATGGCTCAAAGTACAATTTATCTGAGACACTAAAATCTGTTGAGACTGTTTCCGGGTTACTGTTCATTATAATAGCTTCATAGCCTGCTTCCTTTAATGCCAGAACTGAGTGAACTGTTGCATAATCAAATTCAATCCCCTGCCCGATCCGTATCGGTCCTGATCCAATAACGATAACTTTCTTACGGTCAGTAACGACTGACTCATTTTCTTCTTCATAAGCACTATAGAAATATGGTGTTTCTGATTCAAATTCAGCTGCACAGGTATCTACCATTTTGTATACAGGTAATAATCCATTGTCTTTTCTTGTCTGATAAACTGTATCAACTTCTGAACCCCAAGCTCTGGCGATTTGGGTATCTGATAATCCTAACCATTTTGCCTCTTTTAGGATCTCTAGATCTCCGCGATTTTCAGCCAGTTTTGTTTCAAAATCGATTATTTTCTTTAATTTGTTCAAGAAAAAGCGATCAATCTTGGTTAGTTCATGAATTTGTTCTACTGTCATACCTTTACGCATTACTTCTGCCAACACATAAATTCTCTCATCATCAGGTTTTACTAGTCTTTCGGTTAATTCTTCGATCGTATTTTCTGTTAATTTCGGTAAATAGAAATCCTCACCACTTATATCTAGTGAACGAATTCCTTTTAACATGGATTCTTCAAAGTTCCGTCCAATCGCCATTACTTCCCCTGTTGCTTTCATTTGGGTACCTAATTGGCGATTTCCAAGTACAAATTTATCAAATGGGAACCTTGGAAACTTTGTTACCACATAATCCAGGGCTGGTTCATACATAGCATAAGTTGTACCTGTTATTGGGTTCATAATCTCATCAAGTGTCATACCGATCGCAATTTTGGCAGCAATTTTCGCAATTGGGTAGCCAGTTGCTTTCGAAGCTAATGCTGATGAACGGCTAACACGCGGATTTACTTCAATAATGTAATACTGGAAACTATCTGCATCTAAGGCAAGCTGCACATTGCAACCACCTTCAATTTTCAGTGCACGGATAATTTTTAATGAAGCAGAACGCAGCATCTGGTATTCCCTGTCACTTAAAGTTTGTGATGGAGCAACAACAATCGAATCGCCTGTATGAATACCGACAGGGTCAATGTTCTCCATATTACAGACAACAATTGCCTGATCATTTTTATCACGCATAACCTCATATTCAATTTCTTTGAAGCCTGCGATATTTCGTTCAATTAAGCATTAAGTCCTGCTCATTGTAACACATACCCCCGCCAGTACCACCTAGCGTATAAGCAGGTCGTACAATCAGTGGATATCCAATATCATCAGCAAATTCCAGCGCTTGATCTACTGTGTTGACGATTTGGCTTTCTGGCACAGGTTCATTGATTTCGTTCATTAAGGTACGGAATTTTTCTCTGTCTTCTGCTTGCTGAATCGCATCTAATTTTGTACCAAGTAGTTCTGTTTTTGTTTCTTCTAAAATGCCGGACTCATCAAGTGCTACTGCTAAGTTAAGCCCAGTTTGACCGCCCAGTGTTGGAAGTATAGCATCAGGGCGTTCTTTACGAATAATTTTTGATAAAAATTCTACTGTAAGTGGCTCCATGTATACTGTATCTGCAATGGTATGGTCTGTCATAATTGTCGCTGGATTGGAGTTAGCCAAAATAACAGTATAACCTTCCTCTTTTAACGATTGACACGCTTGTGTACCTGAGTAGTCAAATTCAGCTGCTTGCCCAATTACAATTGGTCCTGAACCAATTACTAGTATTTTTTGAATATCCGTTCTTTTTGGCATTATGCTTCCTCATTTAATGCTGCTTTATATGTTGCAATAATATCAATAAATTTATCGAACAAATAATTCGTGTCATCAGGTCCAGGAGATGCTTCTGGATGATATTGAACCGAAAATGCCGGATAGTTCGTATGTTTGACACCTTCCACCGTTTTATCATTTAATGCAATTTGCGTTAATTCTAATTCTGTTGACTGGATTGACTCTTCCGTTACCGCATATCCGTGATTTTGTGATGTTAAATATGCTCTTTCTGTTTCAAAATCATAGACAGGGTGGTTTGAACCCCGATGGCCGAACTTTAATTTTTCCGTATCAGCTCCACAAGCCAGTGCTAATAACTGATGTCCCAAACAAATTCCGAAAGTTGGAACTGTTGGAATTACTTCTTTAATCATTTCAATTGATTCTGGAACACTTTTCGGATTACCTGGACCATTTGTTAACATGATTCCGTCAGGCTTAAGACGCAAAATGTTCTCAGCGCCATAGTTATAAGGAACAACTGTTACATGACAATCACGTTTTGTTAGTTCCCTCAGAATGCCGTGCTTCATACCGAAGTCTACTAAAACTATGCGATACCCTCGGCCTGGAGCAACATATGGCTTTATTGTAGATACTCTTGCCACCTGATCTGTCAATGGTTCTCTCGCTTCCAGTTTAGCCAGACCCTCTTCCAGTGACAGCTCTTCATCCGCTTTTGTTAATATGCCACGCATTGTCCCATGTTTACGAAGTATTTTCGTTAATTTACGTGTATCAATTCCTGAAATGCCGGGAATATTGTTTGCTTTTAAGAAGGAATCTAAGCTTTCGTCACTTCTAAAATTGGAAGGAGTTTCGCAATATTCTTTTACGACAAATCCAAAGATTGCTGGATTAATTGTTTCAAAGTCATCCTTATTAATCCCATAGTTTCCAATCAGCGGATACGTCATTGTCACGATCTGCCCACAGTAAGAAGGATCAGATAATGTTTCCTGATATCCTGTCATTCCTGTATTAAATACTACCTCTCCAATGTTTTCTTCAGTGGAACCGAATGCCTGTCCCTTAAAAATAGTGCCGTCCTCTAAAATTAGTAGTCTCTTCATTGTGCTGCCTCCTCAAATACTACTTCCCCTTGATAGATTGTTACGACTGGTCTGCCTGTAACATCCCAGCCATCAAATGGTGTATTTTTTCCTTTTGACAGGAAAGTACTTTTATCAATCTTTTCATTTGCTTTCAGATCAATTAAGGTAATATCTGCACTTTTGCCAATCGCTAATCTGCCATATGGTAATCCGAAAACATCTGACGGTTTTACTGTCATCCAGTCAATTAGCTGTTTTAATGTAAAAATGCCTTTTTCAACAAAGTGTGTGTGCAACAATGAGAATGCTGTTTCAAATCCAACAATACCGAATGGCGCTTCTTCCATACCATTTTTCTTTTCTTCCTCTGTATGTGGAGCATGATCTGTTGCAATAAAATCAATTGTTCCGTCAAGCAATCCTTCAATCAATGCTTGCTGATCATCTACTCCTCTCAACGGCGGATTCATTTTAAGATTTGCATCATTTTCTGTAATTGCCGTATCATTCAACAGTAAATGATGTGGGGTTACTTCTGCTGTCACATGGATTCCAGCCTTCTTTGCATCACGTATTACCCTGACAGATTCTTTTGTACTAACATGGCAGACATGATAATGACATCCTGCTGCTTCTGCCAGTAATACGTCTCTGGCAATCTGGACAGACTCACAAACAGACGGGATACCTGGTAATCCTAATTGTTTGTTTACTTGTCCATCATGCATGACTCCTCCATGAATCAGTGTATTATCTTCACAATGTGCAACAATTGGCATGTTAACAGCTGCCGCCTGCATCATAGCTTGTAACATCATATCCGCTGATTGGACACCTACACCATCATCTGTAAATGCAAATGCCCCTTCTTCTTTTAATGCCTTCATATCTGTTAATTGCTCTCCAATCAGTCGCTGTGTTATGGAGGCATATGGCAATACTCGAACTTTTGCTGTTTCCTTTATTCTTTGATTTATCTCTTTCAAAATATCAACAGAGTCTGGTGTTGGCTGGGTATTCGGCATCGCACAAACTGTTGTATAACCACCTCTCGCTGCCGCATCAGTACCTGTCGCAATCGTTTCTTTCGCCTCCCCGCCAGGTTCTCGTAAGTGAACGTGAACATCAACAAACCCTGGAGAGACGAGACGATTTTTTCCATCTATAATTTCTGCACCATCTCGATCAAACGATGTACCGATTGCTTCAATCAACCCATTGTTTATTACTATCTCACATGCTTGAAGCTCTCCATTATCCGATAAATGCATGACGTTGGTTAAAATCTTCTTCATTATAATTTCCCCCTTGGTTTAGTAATGTTTGTATTACTGCCATTCTTGCTGCAACCCCGTTTTTCATTTGTTTAAATATTCTGGAACGTTCGCATTCCACAAGGCTGCTGTCAATTTCTACACCGCGATTTACTGGTGCAGGATGCAGGATTACTGCATGCTTCTTCATTTTTCTCTCGCGTTCTATTGTTAAACCATATGTTTGAAGATAGCTGTTTTGGTCAAATGCTAAATGATCTTGATGTCTTTCATGCTGAATTCTCAATAGCATCAGAACATCTGCCATTTCTACTGCTTCATCCATCGATATATATGGAAAACGAAGGGATGAATCTTGCCAGGTTTCCATTCCAGTGAGATATATTTCACAGCCCAGTGTAGAAAGGGCAATTGCATTAGATCTAGCCACTCGACTATGTTTGATATCACCGGCAATTACAACCTTAAGACCTTTAAACTGTTCAAATTCCTGATAAATAGTTACGAGGTCGAGCAATGATTGAGTAGGATGTTCGCCTGTG
Source organism: Gracilibacillus oryzae (assembly GCF_009498735.1). Taxonomy (GTDB): domain Bacteria; phylum Bacillota; class Bacilli; order Bacillales; family Amphibacillaceae; genus Gracilibacillus; species Gracilibacillus oryzae. The sequence continues at coordinate 127,195 of NZ_ML762425.1, read as the reverse complement.
CCATCACCTGCATTAATCACTGGAGTTTGAATAGCATCTGCTAATTTACGTGCAATGTTTTCCTCTTGGTGTCTCAGTACAATTAAATCCGCTCCAATTGATTCAAATGTTCTTGCTGTATCATAAATACTTTCCCCTTTGGTTACACTGGAGACTTCAGCCATAAAGTCAAGCACTTCGATTCCTAATCGCCTTTGTGCCACAACAAAACTCATCTTCGTTCTTGTACTTGGTTCAAAGAATAAATTAGCTGCAAAGTATTGCCTGTTTAGTGGCCTCGCACCACCACGACTGATTTGATCCGCTTTTTTTATCAATTTATACATTTCCTGTTCAGATAAATCTTGCATTGACACAAAATGTTTCATTTGTTTAGCCTCCTTAAAAGGGTTGATGTTGATGTTGATCTATGTTACTTATCTTCCTCTGGCGCTTCAAACATCTGTCCATTTCCAAAACCTGACTCTTTCCCTGGTAAAACTAAGTTTAATACAAGACCGATTATAGCTGCCAAAGCCATACCGGAAATATTTAATATTTGATCATCCGGTATAGGTATCTCCACATACGCTCCACCTATTCCGATGACTAAAATAACGGATGAAATGATAAGATTTCGTTTGTTTCCTAAATCAATTTGATTATCGATTAACATTCGCAGCCCGCTTGATGCAATGATACCAAAAAGTAAAATTGAAATACCGCCCATTACTGCTGTCGGGATGGATGCAATGATTTCCGTTATGATACCGATAAATCCGAAAAAGATTGCTAAAACTGCTGCTCCGCCTATGACAAACACACTAAACACTCGAGTAATCGCAAGAACGCCAATATTCTCTCCATAAGTTGTATTTGGCGGCCCTCCCAGAAGGGAAGCAATCATTGTTGCGACACCGTCACCCATGATTGATCTGTGTAATCCGGGTTTTTCCAAAAAGTTTCTTCCAGCAACTTTTGATAATACCATTTGATCTCCAATGTGCTCTGCAACTGTTACAATCGCAACAGGAACCATAATAAGCACAATACTTAAGTTAAATATCTCTGCAGGATTGTAATGAACAAATGGGATGACAAACTCTGGCATCACAAAGATTGCACTCATCGCCTCGGAAAATGATTGACTATCTGCAATCTTCTGCCATGCTGCTGATACTCCACTTGTCTGAAGAACATGTACACCTGTTATTGCACTAATAATCATACTGTATAGATAACCACCAATGATTCCGATTAAAATGGGAATGAGTCCGAAAAATCCGCGAAACATTAATGTTCCAACTACTGTAATCAGTAAGGTTACAATTGCTGCACTAAAGTGAGTACCACTATACTCCCCGTCTACATTCATTGCCATATCTATTGCTGTTGGTGCTAAACCTAATCCGATAACAATGATTACTGGTCCTACAACAATCGGAGGCAGAATTTTCATTAACCACTGTGTTCCAAAAGCTTTAATTAAAACCGATAATATACCGTAAACGATCCCCGCTAAAAAGCTCCCAATCATTACACCGCCAGTTCCGCTTATTGCCATTGCACTTGTTATTGGTGTAATAAAAGCAAAACTTGATCCTAAATAGGCAGGAATACGTCCTTTTGTTATTAATATATAGGCAAGCGTCCCAAGCCCACTGGATATTAACGCAACAGCTTGTGACAAATCTGTCAGAAATGGTACTAAAATTGTTGAGCCGAACATTGCAAATAAATGCTGAATGCTAAAAACTAACCATTTTGAAGCTTTTGGTACATCTCTTACATCTAATACCATATTTTTATTTGTCATACTTTCCAGTCCCCTTTTTATTTCTGTTAGAAAAACTCGCATTCTCTCATCTTTTAGCGAATTTCCTACTGTATAAAAAAAACCTCTTTGCAAAATCGCAAAGAGGTACACGTGTCGCCAAAGCAGCACGTATCAATGCGACCTTGCAAGTCTCTCTGTACTCACTTAAAGGTCTTTATTCTTTTTCAAAAATGCTAACACTGTCTTTTTGATCAATTTCCTGAAGTTCAACAGTAATAATTTCATTTTGAGATGTAGGAATGTTCTTCCCGATAAAATCAGCGCGAATAGGTAATTCTCTATGACCGCGGTCCACTAATACAGCAAGCTGTATCTGTGAAGGTCTGCCATGATCCATGATTGCATCCATAGCTGCACGGACAGTTCTGCCAGTGTACAAAACATCATCTACAAGGACAACATTTTTACCAGATACTTGTTCCCGTAACTTCGCGTCGTTCAATTGTGGTTCCTGAGCTTCATCTACATGTGTTAAATCATCACGATATAATGTAATGTCTAATTCACCTGTAGGAACTTCGACACCTTCAATTTCTTTAATACGGTCCCTGAGTCTGTATGCAATTGGTACCCCTCTTGTTTTGATTCCAACCAACATCAATCCGTCTACGCCTTTATTACGTTCTAATATTTCATGGGCAATTCTGGTTAATGCTCGTTTCATCGCATTCGTATCAAGAACATTTGCTTTTTTATTCATCATAATTTCCCCTTTTAAAATGAAAAACCCTTTATTCTCCGAGAGGGAATAAAGGGTTCTGGATACACGTATACCGACCACATGTATCTTCATCCTTTTTCAGCCTCACGGGACTGTATTAAAAGGTTTTATGATATTACAATTATTATCCCAAAAAAAATCTTTATAGTCAATAGCTTTTTCGAATATTTTCTAGGACTTCCTCGAATTTTGTCGGTAAGCCTGCTTCAAAGCTCATCTCCTCATTTGTTATGGGATGATTGAATGTCAGACGATAGGCATGTAACGCTTGTCCATCAACATCGATCGATTTTCTTTGTCCATATTTTGGATCCCCTACGATCGGGAAACCAATATACTTCATATGTACCCGAATTTGATGTGTACGACCAGTATCTAATATACATTTAATTAACGTATATTTACTATGAAGCCGTTCTAACACTTCAAAATGAGTGATAGCTTGCTTTCCATTTTCCACAACATCCATTAATTGGCGGTTTTTCTCACTTCGGCCAATTGGGGCATCAATGGTTCCATATTCATGAGGAATATCCCCATGCACCAATGCTTTATATTCACGTTTGATATGTTTTTCTTTCATTTGTTCCGCAAGCTGTTCATGTGCTTTATCATTTTTGGCTACAACCAGTAAACCACTTGTATCTTTATCTATCCGGTGAACGATTCCCGGTCTTGCTACACCATTAATGCCAGATAAATCATCACAGTGATATAAAAGTGCATTTACAAGTGTATCATCCTGATGACCTGCCGACGGATGAACAACCATTCCACTTTCTTTATTAACAACTAATATATCTTGATCTTCATAAACGATATTAATGGGAATATTTTTAGCTTCCACTTCTAATGGCTCCACCTCTGGAATCTCCCATTCAATCAGATCATCTGGCTGGCATTTATAATTTTGCTTTACCCTTTGGCCATTCACGTTAATTAGCTGTTTATCAAACCATGTTTTAATTTGAGACCTTGAATATTCTTCCGTAACATCCACTAATAACTTATCTATTCTTATACCTTTTTCGTCTTGCTGTACGATATATTGCTCTACACTCATGCATGTTTACTCCTTTTCTTGTTACGTTCATCAACTATTGTTCCGATAAAAATCAGGATTACTCCAACTACAAGGGCTGAATCTGCAATGTTAAAGATCGGATAATCATATGAACCGATATAGATATCAAAGAAATCAACTACTTCCTTGCGAAATAACCTGTCAATGAAATTACCGATAGCTCCACCTAAAACTAATGCTAATGACAATCCTAACAATTTACTATCTTTTGCATGTTTCTGAATATAATAAATGACAAATCCGATGACAATGGCGGTTATTATATAAAAGAATGTCATTTCACCTGCAAGGATTCCCCAAGCAGCACCTGTATTTCTGTGAGAAGTTAAGTAAAACACATTCTCAATTACTGTAATTTGTTCACCCAATTCCATATTTCTAACAATCCATAATTTTGTCAACTGGTCCAAGCCGATGATCACAACTGCAACAACATAAACCCACCACATAACAAACACCAACCTCTATAATCATTAATATCTTTTCACACTAGTAAACATTATAGCATGTTTTTTCCTAAAAAGTCTTGAGACAAGAAAAATATAACGAGACTGGGAATTAATATTCAATCATAAGGTCATCACTCCTGTACTCTTGTATACATTGGTTATATATAAGAAATACTTTAATTTTTGAAAGAGCATGGTGAAACCTTTTTTATACGAAAAATCCGAACAACTTTTCAAGAAAAATTGTTCGGATAATCATCTGACTAAACTTATTTTGAATTATTCTCTTACAATTTCTTAAGAAGGTAAACCGAAAAATAACTTTCGCTTTTACCCTTCCACTACATCTGCATAGTGTTCTCTCACTACTGCTGCACATCGAGAACATAATGTTGGATACTCTTTATCTTCTCCAACTGTACTTGAAATAACCCAGCATCGTTCACATGTTTCGCCTTGATGTTTTGAGATGTCTAATGTAACAAATTCATATTGTTTATCAGAATCCAGGTTATCTGCTAACTCTACATGGGAGACAATTAATAACTGGTGCAAGTGATCAATATTTTTGAGTAATTGGGCAACTTGCTCGTTCTTTGGCTGAATTTTCACGGACGCTTCTAATGATTTTCCGATTACTTTTTCTGCACGGGCTTCTTCTAATCCTTTGAGTATATCATCGCGAACATCCATAAATGCATCCCACTTCTCTTCTAACTGAGCTGCATTGGCAATCTCCCGTGCTTCCGGCATATCTGATAATTGGACTCGCTCTTCTGTTACATCTGGAATATATGCCCATACTTCTTCCATTGTATGTGTCAAGATTGGAGTTAACAGCTTAACAAGCGATGTCACAATTTCATAATAAACGGTCTGAATACTGCGTCTTCTCGGATTGTCTTCTGCCTCAATGTAGACAACATCTTTGGCAAAATCCAAGTAGAACGAACTTAATTCAATACTGCAGAAGTTATGGATTGTCTGATAAACGGTTGAGAAATCATAATTATCATAAGCCTGAAGTACCTTTGCAATAACCTTTTGCAGTTTTAACAGCATATATTGATCAATTTCTTCCAGATCTGTATCTGCCACTTTATTTTCTAAACGGAAATCATCTAAATTCCCTAATAAGAAGCGGAAAGTGTTACGAATCTTCCGGTACCCTTCTGATGTTTGTTTAATAATGTCATCAGAGATCCTTACATCTGCTTGATAATCAACAGATGCTACCCACAGCCGAAGAATATCTGCACCATATTGTTTCATGATTTTTGAAGGCACCACAACATTACCAACTGATTTACTCATTTTACGTCCTTTTCCATCCAAAGCAAAACCATGAGAAATGACGGCCTCGTATGGTGCTTTACCTGTCACCGCAACAGCAGTAGAAATAGAAGAGTTAAACCAGCCGCGATATTGATCCGAACCTTCTAAATAGACATCAGCAGGTCTTTGTAATTCTTCACGTCCTTCGAGCACTCCCTGGTGGGAAGACCCTGAATCAAACCAGACATCCATAATATCTGTTTCTTTCGAGAATGTACCATTTGGACTGTATTCCGATGTGAATCCTTCCGGTAATAAATCTTTCGTTTCCCATTCAAACCAGATATTCGAACCATGTTCTTTAAATAAGTTTGCAACATGGGCAATTGTTTCATCTGTTATGATTGGTGTTTTATCCTCTCCATAGAATACAGGAATTGGAACACCCCATGTCCGTTGACGGGAAATACACCAGTCTTCACGATCACGTACCATATTATATAATCTTGTTTCCCCCCATGCCGGAACCCAGTTGACACGTTTAATTTCTGCTAGGATTTCTTCGCGGAAATCTTTAATTGAGGCAAACCACTGGTTGGTTGCACGGAATATTGTCGGTTTCTTTGTACGCCAGTCATGTGGATAAGAGTGTGTAATAAATTCCATCTTCAATAAAGCATTATTTTCTTCCAGCTTTTCTGTTACCAGCTTATTCGCTTCATCATAGAACAATCCCTCAAAGCCTGGCGCTTCGTTTGTAAAATATCCTCTTTCATCAACAGGACATAATACTTCCAAACCATACTTTTTACCAACAATAAAGTCATCTTCCCCATGGCCAGGTGCTGTATGAACAAGCCCTGTACCACTCTCTGTAGTTACATGCTCGCCTAGTACAATTAATGATTCACGATCATAAATTGGATGCTGTGCGACAATATTCTCGGCTTCCGCTCCTTTAAATGACTGGACAACTTCTGCTTCATCCCACTCTATTGTTGCTTTTACTTGTTCCAGCATATCATTAGCTACAATAAATTTATCTGCCCCTACTTTTACTACAGCATATTCTAATTCAGGGTGTAGCGAAATTGCTAAGTTTGCCGGAATTGTCCAAGGTGTTGTTGTCCAGATAATAAATTTCTCATCACCATTTAATAAACCTTTTCCATCTTTTACTTCAAAAGCGACAAAAATGGAAGCTGAACGTTTATCCTGATACTCAATTTCTGCTTCCGCTAAAGCAGACTCTGAAGACGGAGACCAGTATACTGGTTTTAAGCCTTTATAGATATAACCTTTTTTCGCCATTTCACCGAATACTTTGATTTGTTCTGCCTCATATGCTTTATCTAATGTGATATAAGGATTTTCCCAATCTCCACGTACACCCAATTGTTTAAATTGAGTTCTTTGATTATCAACCTGCTTTAAAGCATATTCGGCACATTTTTGGCGGAATTCAGCAACAGACATTTTTTTGCGATTGACTTTTTTCTTAGCAAGTGCTGATTCGATTGGCAAACCATGTGTATCCCAGCCTGGAACATATGGTGCATGAAAACCGGACATCGATTTATATTTCACAATAAAATCTTTGAGCACTTTATTCAGAGCATGCCCCATATGAATATCACCGTTCGCATATGGAGGTCCATCATGCAACACAAATAACGGTCTGTCTTTTGTTCTCTCTTGCACTTTTTCATATAATTTTTCTTCATCCCATTGTTCTTGCAATTTCGGTTCTTTATTTGGCAGATTTCCACGCATAGGAAATTCTGTTTTCGGCATTTTTAATGTTTGCTTAAAATCCATTAAAAATTTCCTCCTTTGTACTTTTGTTTTTTTCAGATAAATAAAAAAAGCCCTTCACATCCCAAAAAGGGACGAGAAGAACTCGCGGTACCACCCTTATAGATAAAAGCATTAATAGCCATATCCACTCGAACATCCGTATCGTGAATGATCCGGCTATTCTTACTTAGTTTCAGAACAGCTTCTCATGGGTGATCTTCAATTAATGGACTATGTCAGGCTTTCACCATTCCTGACTCGCTCTTATAGTTATCCACAAATTTACTGTCCCAATCAATGAATTCATCGTATAATTGAATAAAGTGAGACTCTCGCCTCGTTAGCGTAACTTATTATAACGCTTGGAGTTGTGATAAAATTATAAAAAATAATTTCGTTTTCGTCAAGACTAATAATTACTCGGTTCTGCTTCTCTTTCTTCCAGCTCATCTATTTCTGTTTGAAACAGTCCATCCCAATCATCGTTTTCAATAAGATCCAATTGGGCTTCTACTAACATTTTCAAACGAGTACGAAAGACCTTTGCCTGCTTTTTTAATTCTTCTACTTCTAAAGAAATTTTTCGTGATTTATGTAATGCTTCATTAATAATTCTATCTGCATTTTTCTCGGCTTCTTTAATAATCAATTTTGATTCTTTCTTGGCATTTTCTTTTACTTCTTCTGCCGTTTCTTGAGCAACCAGGATTGATTTGTTTAACGTTGTCTCAATATTAGAAAAATGACTTAACTTTTCATTTAACTGATTCACTTGATCTTTTAGTTCTTTTTTTTCACGGATCACTAACTCATAATCTTTAATGATTTGATCGAGAAATTCGTTTACATCATCTTCATCATAACCTCTGAACCCTTTAGCAAATTCTTTATTGTGAATATCAAGTGGTGTTAAAGGCACCTTGGCCACCTCCTAGTTCTTGTCGATCTAACTCTATAGTATCATAATTATTAGACAAAACAACGAAAATTCCTGCTTAAATATTATAATAATTTTTCGAAAGTGATTCGTACTTTGTCTTTTTTTGTTTTACCTTGTATTTCTTTCAGTCTTGACCTGCCTTTTCCCCTCACTGACAGCATGTCCCCTTCTTCTAACAAAAAGGCAGCTTGTTCAATTGTCTGGAAGTTAACTTTTACCAGCCCTTTTTTAATCAGATCTGCCGCTTGCTGTCTTGATGTCTGATACATTTCTTTGATCAGCACATCTAATCGCAAAGAAGAGCATGTTGCCGTATTTTCCACCCAACGGTTTGTGCTGTCTAATAATTGTGAAAAAGGGATGGAGTGAAACTGAACATTTGCTTTTTTTATTGATGTTACATTCGAGATTAAATATGTAGTAATATCTTTAGCAACTAATATTTGAATATACCCATCGTTTATTGTAATATCCCCTAATTTCTTACGCTCAATACCTGCAGACAGAAATGCCCCTAAAACATCCGGATGACTTATCGTAACAAACTTCTCAGGATATTTGGCTTGTAATAATTCTACCTCAAAGGATTTTGCCGTTATTTCTTCATAAAATGGTGTCAGAAGTGCACGTTTTCTTTCTGCATCTTCCCATGCTCCGAAAAACTGTAATTTTAAAGTCTCCTCATTTCCAATGAGAGATTGAAAAATCTTTTGTTCCCGAGGATGAAGAAAATCTGTTAATTTTGAGTGATAACGTTCAGTCACTTCATCCCTCCAAGATAATACCTGGTCGATATAAGGATATTCTTCTTCTCTAAAATGTTGATATAAATCCATTTGCTCACCTGTCTTACATTAAATTAGCATTCTGAATAGAGATTGTAGTCCCATCATTGCAAATCGTAATACAAAAATTGCTACGATAGGCGAAATATCAATCATCCCGCCAATTGGTGGAATAATTTTACGAAATGGTTCTAAATATGGTTCTACTATGGAGCCAAGCATTCTGCCAATTGAGGACTCTCTCGCTCCTGGAAACCATGACATTAAAATATAGATAATAATGGCATATGAATAGAATTCTAATGCCAAGCTTAAAATTTGAAACAATGTATACATTTTTTTACCACCTTTGGCCTGGATCGTAATCTTCCATTACTTCCGTTATATTCCCACTGATTTCCACATGGTCAGGTGTACAAAGAAAAGTTTGCGCACCTAACTTTCTAATATGCCCTGACATTGCATAAACAGTTCCGCTCATAAAGTCAATAATCTGCCGTGCTTGTTGTGCATCCACCCGTTGTAGGTTCATGACGACTGAACGCCGATTCACAACATGGTCAGCTATTTCCTGCACTTCATTATACGAACGAGGTTCACAAAGCACTACTTTGGAGCTTGATTGAACTGATTTTAAACTAACAACATTATTTTTCTCTTCAGGCTCTTTCGGCTCATTCTGTTCCTGAATTTCTTCATGAATAATTTCGTATTCATCTTCTAATCCAAATAAATTTTTAAACTTCCCTTTCATGCTCATTTTAACTCACCCCTATTCCTCGTATGGTCCTACAAGGTCTGATCCAATTCGGATATGTGTAGCACCCTCTTCAATTGCCAGCATGTAATCATTGCTCATTCCCATTGAAAGGTAATGACACGGAGCATGTTCCCAACCCTTAGCTTCTATTTCATCTCGAAGATTTCTTAATCTGCCAAAAATATCTCTTAGTTTTCCTTCATCTTCTATATATGGTGCCATTGTCATTAAACCAGCTACTCGGATATTTTCAAATTGGGCTAACTCTGTTACAAAAGTTGGGACATTATCTGGTGAAATACCATGTTTTGATTCTTCCCCACTCACATTTACTTGCAGGAAGCAATCAATAACTTTATTTGCTCGTTTATTAATTTCTTTTGCAAGGGACATTCGATCCAGAGAATGGATGAAATCAACTTCATCAATCATTTCTTTCACTTTTCTCGATTGCAGAGAGCCGATAAAATGCCAAACAGCATTGTTAATCTCAGCTTTTTTTGCTAATAATCCCTCTATCCGGTTTTCGCCTAGATGAGTGACACCAGCATGGACTGCTTCATTCGCTCTCTCTATTGTAACATATTTTGTTACGCCAATTAGAGTGATATCTTGTTCATTTCTGTTTGCATTTTCACATGCTTTTTGAATATTTGCTTGTATTGCTGCTAAGTTTTCTGCTACTTTCATTCCCAGAATTACTCCTTCCATTTACACTGATCCAATAAATCCAAGCATTCTCCCTGTTTTTTGCTGGTCTCTTCTATGTGAGAAAAAAAGTTCATCATGAAAAGTGCAATAATTCGTTAGATAGATATTAGCTGGTGTAATTCCTGCATCTACTAACTGCAGATAATTTAATTGTTTAAGATCCAGATAGTAATGTGCTTGTTCCCTGCGATATACTTGATTGTATCTTTGCGGGATTTGTTCAATAACTTCCTTACTCACCTGGTAACAGCCAGGACATATAGATGGGCCTATTGCTACCTCAAGTTGTTCTGCTGCAATTCCTGATTGTATAAAATGGTTAACAGTTTTTCCAGCAATATTATGGACAGTCCCTCTCCAGCCGGCATGGGAGATTGCGACAGAACCACTATCTGACAGAAAATATAAAGGAACACAGTCAGCAAAAAGTAACGCGAGCATTATGCCTTTGTCTTTTGTCCATAATCCGTCCGTATCACTGATAGAGTCAGATAGACTTCTGCTTCCTTTTCCGCTGTCTCGCATTGAGACATGCTTAATATTTGGGCCGTGTGTTTGTTCTGCAAAGACCCAATTCTTTAAAGGAAAATCAATCTTATTTGCTAACCTTTCCCTGTTTTGAATCACATCACTGGCATTATCACCAACATGCAAACCTAAATTGTTGCTGTCGTAATCACCTTTACTATCTCCGTCAAATTTCGTAGTAAAACCAGCAACAATCTGATGATTCTTCATCCATTGATCAAGGAACAGAATTTGCTTAGTGGTATCATAAGAAAATGGTTCCATTTGATAACACCTCTCCTGTTTTTCCTCATTTTATCACATTTCCGACAACGTTCACAATTTTTATTGAATTACGACAAAATATTCTCTATTGTGTTTGATTACTTTCAACAGGCTCACTAATATAGAAATTGGATTTTTTCACTAAGATAACATCCTGTCCGATACGCATGACATTTTCCCAAGGTATGATTACTTCCCTTTCTTCTCCAAAAACGCCAAGCACTTTAGATTTTGTTGCAACAATCAAATTGACAATTCTGCCATAATCCACATTGATTTCAATATCTGTTAAATGCCCAAGCTTTGTTCCATCCTCAATATAAATAATATCTTTCATTTGCATAGAAGACAAAGTTATCATCTTTAAGCACCACCTTTTTATTATCAATATATGATAATAAAAGTAAATTATGGTGCAGTATTTCAATTAAAATTTTTGCATGTTACTTTACAAAACGTACAGAATATTTAATGAGAGAGGAAGATTTCTCTCCATATTGATGAAAGAGGGTGTTACAAATGGGAAGAGATCAACATAGAGATAAAAGAAATAAAAGCAACTTGCCGCAAACACCAAAAAATCAGAAAAGTGATGGAATAGATGTGGAATTTGCCGAGGAATTTGCTGATTCAGAAGATAAAGAAGCCCAAATGAGAAGCAAACGCGCCGATCAGCGTCAAAGTAATAAAAAATAATAAATAGAGCAGTGATGAAAACATCACTGCTCTATTTATTCAAACATTTCTTTATTCATCTCTTTTATGGCTGCTTTTTCAAGTCTTGAAACCTGCGCTTGTGATATACCAATCTCTTCTGCTACTTCCATCTGGGTTTTCCCTTGAAAAAAGCGCTTGTTCAGGATCATTTTTTCACGATTATTTAATCTTCTCATGCCTTCTTTAATAGATAAATAATTAATCCAATCATTATCTTTTACACTGTCATCACTTACCTGATCCATTACATAAATCGGGTCTCCTCCATCATTAAATATTGGTTCAAATAATGAGACTGGGTCTTGAATGGCGTCAAGTGCAAAGATAACATCAGTTACAGGAACATCGAGCTCATTTGCGATTTCCATAGGAGAAGGATCTTTTGAAGTTTCGCTCATAAGCTTTTCTCTCGCATGTAAAGCTTTATAAGCGATATCTCGTAATGATCTTGAAACACGAATAGGATTATTATCACGTAAGTATCTTCTTATTTCACCAATAATCATTGGTACTGCATATGTTGAGAATTTAACATTTTGACCAAGATCAAAATTATCAATTGACTTTAACAAACCAATACAGCCGACTTGAAATAAATCGTCACCATATTCTCCGCGGTTGTTGAAACGTTGAATCACACTTAATACTAATCGCAAATTCCCATTAACTAATTTCTCACGTGCAGTTTGATCTCCTGCTTGCATTTCCTTAAATAACTTTCTCATTTCATCATTTTTCAAAACAGGTAAAGTTGAAGTATCTACCCCACAAATCTCTACTTTATGTCTTGTCATATTGTACCCTCCCGATTGGAGATCCTTCTCAAATGTAAGTATCACCAATCGGAAAGTTTTTATGCATCTTCCATTAATTAGTAACTAGACCATTTTGTTAAATTCCTTTTGTAATCTTTTAATGATTTTCTTTTCTAACCTTGATATATAGGATTGCGAAATCCCCAGCATATCAGCAACGTCTTTTTGTGTTTTTTCTTCATTATTAATCAGGCCAAATCTAAGCTCCATGATTTGTTTTTCTCTGCCATTTAACTGTTCTAATGCATCTCTCAGTAAGCTTTTATCAACATCTTGCTCCAAATCTTTGAAAGTCACATCCTCATCTGTGCCTAAAACATCGGAAAGAAGCAATTCATTGCCATCCCAATCCACGTTTAAAGGTTCATCAAATGAAACCTCTGTTTTTAATTTGTTATTTTTACGTAAATACATTAAAATTTCATTCTCAATACATCGTGAAGCATATGTAGCTAATTTAATCTTTTTCTCTGGATTAAAAGTATTGATTGCTTTAATTAACCCTATTGTACCAATGCTGATTAAATCCTCAATATTAATCCCTGTATTCTCAAATTTTCTTGCAATATATACCACTAATCTTAAATTACGTTCGATTAGCATCGCTCTTGCTGCTTTATCACCAACAGGTAATTTATTAATCAATTCAAACTCTTCATCTTTCGAAAGGGGCGGTGGCAAAGCTTCACTTCCACCAATATAAAATATCTCATCTTCATGAAAGCCCATTTTTTTCAAAAGTTTATAAACAATCGTCTTATATTTCATTTTTATATCTAACATATAATCACTCCCTTGTATATTCAGCCCACTTCCTGAAAAAGTTTTGGATGAAGTAAGCAATGATAGCTATTGTCACCAACTAACTTTCCAAATCGAATACCGACAAGCACCTGTTGGACCTCCACGTTTTTCTTTTTATCGAAATGGATCATTACACTATCTGGTGAAAAGGCAATCAGCCATTCCATATTCCCGCCAACCCCGTGATATGGTACGAAACGATAAAATGAGTGTGAGTTTGTTGGAATTTCCCCATTAGAAATTTGGTTATACAATTGCTTTAATTCTTGTAATTCCTTTTGACTGAACCATTTATCTAAAAAAGTTTCATCACAAATAATAACAGGCTTCTTTGAAATGGGATCAACAAGCTGATTACCGCTATCAACATACCCTGACACTTGTACATTTCTGTGACGCCACAAAATGGTTACCATATACATAAAATCTTTTTTCAGCTGGGTGTATTTATGCTTGTCCATTCTCTGCTTTGTAAATAAATAAACAACAGGAAAGCCAATCAGCACAAACAAACCATGAATTTGTGTCGGTTCCAAATGACTGGAGAAGCTTGTCAGTTCACTTGTATTCGTCAGAAAATGGATTGCTATTAAACCACCGCCAATAGCAAAAGTCATAAAGTAAAATGTAAATAAGTTTTTAATAAACAGAGCTAAATTGGTAAAGCCAAAAGCTATAATGATGATAAAACAAGAGTGAAGAACTTTTACATACCATGCCTCTAAATAAAGCTCTGGAATTAGTAAAGATATCGGGACAATGATGGATCCTGCAAATCCGGCAAAGCATAAACGGTACCATTTTGCTCTGCTGTACAAAATGGATTGGGTTAATAACAGGATCATCCAGTCAATCGCCCAATTCAATAACCATATTAATTCAATATAAACAGTCACCAATAATCGCTCCATTAGAATACTTATATGTTGTTGTGTTTTTAGTATAGTAGAAGAGCACAAAGAAGTCTGTCACAATTAAGAAGTAGATGCCATCTAATTTTCAGATCTTTTCACAATTATTGTTGAATTATGGGAATGTCTGGACTGTGGTGGACAGCGGGATCAGTTATAACGGAATACAAAAGTTTTGATAAGAGATCCGGCAGAGGAAGAAGGAGGATAGATATGATGTTAGTTTGTTTATAAAATGTAAAAAAGCTGTTCATATCAGGAAATCCTGACATTGAACAGCTTTTTGATCATATTATCTTCTTCTGTTACGGTTTCTTAAAAATGCTGGGATGTCTAAAGTATCTTCTTGATGCTTCGTTCTTGAAGATGCTGTTGTTGCAGTAGGTTCTGGTGCTTTCTCTTCTTTATCTCTGTCACGAGAGACTGGTTTTTGCTGCAACACAGGTTTTGCTTTTCCTTGTACACTCTTTAATTGCGTCTCATCAAAGCCTGTCGCAATCACAGTAACTACAATCTCATCTTTTAGATCTTCATTAATGACAGAACCAAAAATAACGTTCACTTCCTGGTCTGCTGCGGATGTTACAATATCTGCTGCTTCCTGAACCTCATATAGACTCAGATTTGTACCACCTGTGATATTCATTAACACACCATGGGCACCATCAATTGACGTTTCCAGTAATGGCGAAGAAATTGCTTTCTTAGCAGCTTCAGCGGCCCTGTTTTCTCCAGTTGCAACACCGATACCCATTAAGGCAGAACCTTTATCAGCCATAATTGTCTTCACATCAGCAAAGTCGACATTAATTAAACCAGGAGTTGCGATTAAATCAGAAATACCCTGTACACCTTGTCTTAATACATTATCAGCTTCACGGAAAGCTTCTAACATTGGAGTATTTTTATCAATAATCTCTAGTAATCTATCATTAGGAATCACAATTAACGTATCTACATTGCTTTTTAAGCCATCTATCCCTGCAACCGCATGTGTAGCTCTTTTTCTACCTTCAAAAGTAAACGGTCTTGTTACAACACCAACTGTCAGTGCACCTAATTCTTTGGCTACTGCAGCAATAACAGGTGCAGCACCAGTTCCGGTTCCACCGCCCATTCCAGCTGTAACAAATACCATATCAGCACCTTTTAATATTTCTTCAATTTGTTCTTTGCTTTCCTCAGCAGCTTTACGGCCTACTTCTGGATTGGCACCAGCACCAAGTCCTCTGGTAAGTTTTGTACCTATTTGCATTTTAACTTCAGCTTTAGAAAGGTTAAGGGCCTGTGCATCTGTATTTACAGCAATGAAATCTACACCTTGAACACCATGTTCAATCATTCGATTTACTGCATTACTTCCGCCACCACCAACACCAATTACCTTAATCGATGCTAATTGATCTTCCATATTTGTATCAAAATCTAACATTCTCTTTCCTCCTCATTGCCAGTTTTAGAGTCTGTCTGTTTCCACATTTTTGTTTGTTGCTGTAAATATTTTAGTCGAAGAAATATTTAAACAAGTTAGCTAATTTAGGTTCCTTCTTCTCTTTTACTTTTTGTTCTTTCACTGGTTTTGTTTTTTCAGGCTTACTCTGCTCAACTGCTACTACTTCCTTCTCCCTGTTAACAGAGATAGAGCCTGAAAACTCTTTCCCTTGTATTTTCGCATTCTTGTACGCAAATTTCAAGATACCAATTCCTGCAGTATACTGAGGTTCTCTCACACCAATATAATCAGGAATCGCGATTCTTACATTTGTCTGGTATACCATTTGCGCAAGGTCTGCTGAACCTGGCATACTCATTGTTCCACCAGTTAACACAATTCCTCCTGGAAGATCATTATATCCCATTTTTTGAATTTCACGGGCACTCATTATTAATATTTCTTCAAATCTAGCTTCAATAATATCAGCTAATTCTACTTGATTAAAGAATTCTTTTTGATTGCTTCCAATAATGTTAACAGCAAATGTTTCTTCTTCATTCGCATCATTATAAAAAGCATAGCCGTGATCCAGTTTAATATTTTCCGCTTCTTCGGTTGTTGTTCTTAAACCGATGGACAAGTCTTTCGTAATATTATATCCACCGATCGGCAGAACGCTTGTCCCAGCTAAAGAGCCTTGCTCAAAAACAGATACAGTTGTACTGCCGCCACCAATATCTAATATAGCAACACCTAAGTTCTTCTCATCATTTGATAGTGCCACTTCACCTGTAGCTAATGGATGCAGACAAAGGTCCATTACTGTTAGTCCTGCTTTTTCAACACACTTCAGGATGTTATGTAACATTGTTTTGGAACACGTAATAATAGTACCCTGCATTTCCAATCGAACACCTATCATTCCACGTGGATCTCTGATCTCATCCAGACCATCGACAATAAACTGCTTTGGTATGACATCAACTATTTCTCTTTCTGGAGGGATGGACATCACCTGAGCTGCTTCCATTACTCGATGTATATCTTCTTCTTTAATTTCTTTATCCTCACTCGAAACTGCTACCACTCCATGACAAGGCTGCAATTGTACATGATTCCCATTAATTCCAACTACAACTCGATCAATATGTACATCTACCATTCTTTCAGCTTGTTCTACTGCTGTTCTTATCGAATGGACGGTTTCATCAATATCTACGATAGCACCTTTTTTCATTCCTAATGATTTAGAGGACCCGACTCCTATTATATTAAGAGAGTCCCCGATTACTTCCCCAATAATGACTTTGATTTTTGATGTACCTATATCAAGGCTGACTAAAAATTCACTGTTGTTCATGAGGCACCTCCTATTTCTATACATTTAGTAATGATTGATTGCATATAATAAAATATGTTAAGAACTATTATAATAAATGTCGCGCTATTTTCATAATTATTTATAGAAAAGATAAAAATCTCTTCAGAAGGCTATGCTTATTCCCATAAAAACTCTATGCTTATTTATTCCTTTTTCTTAATCGGAACTTCTCTAACATAATCCTTCTTATAATTGCTAAATTATGAAACAGACGAACACCAAAGGCAAAAATAGCAGCAAGGTATAAATCAATACCTAGTTGAACACCAATAAATGCTAAAAGTGCTGCTAGTGATACATTAAAAAAGAATCCAGATATAAACACACTTTGATCGAATTTCCCTTCTAACTGGGATCTTATCCCGCCAAATAAAGTATCCAGTGCAGCTAAAACTGCAATAGATAAATAATTGGCATAGATTTCCGGTATAGTGAAATTTGTTAATAAGCCTAAGATTAAACCTAAAATCAAAAACAAAGCAGGCAATAACATTATATATCACCTTCTTCTAGTGACTCAGTTATTTCAAGACCTTCCAGATTTATCGTCTGGTCATATTTTGGCAGGACTAACGCTGAAACTTGCTTTGTTTTCAGTTCAATATTTTCTAAGGCAAAATAGTCAATGGATTCACTTACCTCGATATGGTTTATCAAACGTGTCGGGTCATCAGTTATGACATGGACTTTAACCGGAAGATCTCCTATAGGACTATTATTTACATAAACTCTGCCATTGACATTTCTGATTGGTGTAATATTAATAAGCCTTTCCTGTCCTACTGCAATTTCAGTTGCCCCATAATCATTCAGCTGGTTAATCAAAAACTGCAGCAAATCGGCAGTTAATTCCGGATATATCTGATATTCATCATACTCTTGAAAAATTGGCTGCAATGTAATAACTACCCCTTCACCTTCTATAACAGTCAGGCCCGCCTGTTCTTTCAAATTCTCAATCGATTCTTTTAAGGATTCCAGCTGCTGTCTCTCAGGCTGATTTTCGTATTCTTGCAATAAAACCTCACTTGCAGCAATTTCATTATAAATATTCTGCTGAATTTCCTGCTCTTTTTGTAAGGCAGTTCGTATCTCCCATAAATCTCTCGTATCTCTTAATTCTGTTGATTGTTTCGTTTCAAATAATATAGCAATCATAAAACCAACAATGAGGCAAATGATACTAATCCATATTTTACCTTTATTCGATATTATCATTATGATCACAATTCCCTTGCAGACATATCAATATCTGATTTCTTTTCAAATGCTACTTCTACGTTGTCTTGAACTAACATATCAATAACACCATTTTTTAAGTTTAGGCTGACATCCAGTATGGCTGGATCCCCTATCGCAGATATCACAAATGGTGCTGGGTAACTGCTTCCATCAACTGTAATAACCGGACCAGTACAAGTAATATAGCTATCCCTGAAAATTCGTTGACCATTAATTGCTATCGCTTTTGCTCCCGCACTATAAAGTTCGTTGATCACTTGATGAATGTGTCTGTCATGAACAATATATTGATTGGCATGTTGATTACTTGGTATGTAACTAGAATCACTTAAAGTAATTACAATTCCATTTCCTCTTACCGGTAATTCTCCTGTTAATTTTTGCAACTTTGTTTTCGTTTCAACTAAATCATGAAGATCATCTGCACTCGAAGCAAAATTTTGCTCTATTTCCTGGATTTGCTCTCTTATACTGTTTAATTCTGCTCTAAGCTGTTTGTTAGTATCCTCCAGCTCTATAAGCTGCTTTCGATAAAAATAGTCGCGTTCCCATTCATTTTCATTTAATTGGACAACATTACTGCTCGACCGCGTTTGTTGAAAACTGAATGTAATGAGAAAACCTAACACAAAAAATACGAACGCAAAAATCAGTTTTTTACTTTTCATTCTGTGCCTCCGTCAATTTTCACAGGTTGATCGGAATTAAAAGGTGTGAAAACAGCGCCGCCTTCATCTATTTTGATCACTCCATCAATTCCATTGTCTAACTGACTGACAATAGAAGGATATGTCGTTAACAATTCCGAGAAATTTCTTGCTGTCAATTCTACTTCATAGCCATCTGTCATAAATAGTATCAGCTTTTGCGAATTAGTTGAAGTTGGAGCCCATTTGATTTCTGAGATTAAGGCATGGACGTAATCCGGTAACTCATTCAATTCTACAGCTAACTGCTGCAGATTTGGATAATCTGTAAAATTATTCAACAAAGGGGCAGACCCGCTTACATCAGCTAAAGGAATTCCATCTAATTTGTTCCCATTTTCAAGTAAGGGAACAGCTAGATCACTTTGTTTTAGATAACCGACATAATTTAATTCATCTATTTCAATTGTAATTTTGTTAGCAGGAAATTTCTTATTAATTGTTGCACTGTTAATCAGCTGATGTTCTTCTAGTAATTTTTCTAATTCTCCTGCTTGTACTCCCCAGAAATTCGTATATTTATCTAATTCAGTAATTTCCAGTATCTCTTCTTCAGGTACCAGCCTCTCTCCATTAATTTCAATACTGTTCACATGACTCAAAGGAGACTGGACATATACCACAATGAAAACAAGCAAGAAAAAAACAGTTAAATAGATCGCTAACCTTCGATTGGTACGCTTTCTACGTTCTTTTTTTAACTTTGGTATTCTATCTTCAATTGAGACAACTCTTTTTTGCTCCATTAACAAACTTCCCTTTTAGAGGATATTCCAAAAGTCACCAAATGATAAGCAGCGAATCTCTTCGTTGGTTTGCGAGTCCGCTTCTCACGTAGTCAAGACTAGCGTTCCGATGCTCTTCACTGCAGCGCTTCGACCTTCTTGCTAATAATTTGCCGACTTTTTGGACACGCACTTTTATAATATGAAACACTTTTGCTTTAATGATGATAATAGACTTCCAATTAATTATAGCATATTTAAAGTCAACACGGCACTATGAAGAAAGTTATATTTCATTTCCTATATTTACTAATATTTAATAAAATTCCAACAGAGCAAAGAGTTAATGTCAAGGAAGAACCACCATAACTTAAAAATGGCAACGTAATACCAGTAACAGGGATCAGACCGATTACAACACTTATATTAATCATCACCTGGATGGCAATCATCCCGACAATCCCTATTGATAATAATTTTGCAAACAAATCTGGTGCATGCAGTGAAACAAGAACCCCCCGCCATACAAACAGAAAAAATAATCCAATTACAAAGAAACCTCCAATAAAACCTAGTTCTTCTGCTATAATAGCGAAAATAAAATCATTATGCGGTTCTGGTAAATAGAAATATTTTTGCAAACTGTTGCCATAACCGACACCAAATAAACCTCCAGGTCCGATAGCATATAGTGATTGAATAATTTGAAAACCATTCCCTAACGGATCCTGCCATGGGTCTAAAAATGCAGTTATCCTGTTTATACGATAGGGAGCTGATATGATTAATAATAAGAAGCCTAATACACCAAAACCACCTAAAATTAAGAAATGGCCCCAGCGCGCCCCTGCAACGAAAAGGAGTAAAAAACTTGTAAGGATAAATACCATACCTGTTCCCAAGTCTGGTTGAAGCATAATCAGAAGGAATATGCTGACAATAATGAGAAGCGGTGGAACAAACCCTCTTCTGAATTCTGTTAATTTCTCCTGTGCATTAACAAGGTAACCACTTAAAAATAAAATCATTCCCAATTTCATAAATTCTGCTGGCTGAATGCTGAATGCCCCAATTCCAATCCAGCTTCTTGCCCCGCCCCTCACCATCCCGACACCTGGAATGAGGACAGCAATTAGTAATACAATACAGCCAATAAAAATCCATTTCCGGTATTTTATCCATTGAAAATATGGCACGTTTGCCACAATAAACATGGCAACTACACCGACTCCAGCAAATAAAAGCTGGCGCTTCAAAAAGTAAAAGGAATCGTCAAATTTATATTCTGCCCATATATAAGAAGCGCTGTATACCATTAATGAACCAATTAGTAAAATCATTAAGATCAGGATAACTAACAGCCGATCTACTCCATCTGTACGAAATCGATTTTGCATAAAAAAAGCCCCCTTATTTATTAGAAAAAAGGGGCTTTTACTACTGAACATATTATTCTCTTGAAAATCTGCTACCGATTATAATAGACAAGCCCCTATTATAATCTATGCACAGACTCCATAAAAATGTTTCCTCTCTCTTCAAAAGTTGTGTACTGATCCCAGCTGGCGCAAGCTGGAGATAGCAGGATAACATCACCTTTGTCAGAAACCTGATAAGCATTTTTAACAGCTTCGTTCATATCTTCTACTAAAGAGATATTTGCTATGCCAGCACTCTGACCAATCTGCTGTATCTTTTCGGCTGTTTCGCCAAACAACACCATTGCTTTTACGTTTTGGAGGTATGGCAGCAAATCATCAAAGCCATTTCCTCTATCCAAACCGCCAGCTAATAAAATGGTCGGTTGATCAAAGGATTGCAGAGCTTTTGATGTTGCCAGGATGTTAGTAGCTTTTGAATCATTATAAAATAACCGTTCTTCCTTTTTTGCAACGAATTGCATCCTATGCGTAACACCGTTAAATACAGATAATACTGATTTAATCGCACTTGTCGGGATGGAGGAAACTTTAGCTGCAGCTACAGCAGCGAGTATATTCTCCAAATTATGAGTACCAACTAATGCAATGTCAGCAATATCTATAATATATTCCTCATTGAAATAGATTACCCCATTATCTACGTATGCTCCGCGGTCCAGCTTTTTCATTCTGCTAAATGGTACTTTCCTGCTTTTAGCAGAATGAATCATCTGAACAACTTTTTGGTCATCGGCATTATAAACTAAAAAGTCTTCCGAAGTGTGATTTTGAAAAATATTTGCCTTGGCATTCTGGTAATTTTCCAAATTTTTATGAAAATCCAAGTGTGCTTCAAATATATTTAGCAGAACAGAAATGTGTGGTCTGAATTGTCTCGTACCTTGTAATTGAAAGGAAGATAATTCAACAACCATTGACCGTTCATTTCCCATCGTTTCTGCAACTTGTGAGGCAACATGCCCGATATTTCCAGCGATCTCCACAGCAAATTCTGCTTGTTTGTACATTTCATAAATTAGGGTTGTAGTAGTTGTCTTTCCGTTCGAACCTGTTATTCCTACAAGATTCCTGATATCGAAATAATATAATAACTCAATTTCTGTTATGATCGGTATTTCTTCTTCCACTGCCTGCTGTAAAAGAATATTCTCATATGGAATACCCGGGTTTTTAATTATAAGATCGATTCCTTCAAGTAAAGAAACTGGATGGGAACCTGTAACTACTTCTATTCCGAGTTTTTCTAACTCTATTACACTGTCATCTTGTTTTGATGCTTTTAAATCATTGACAATAACGTTCTTATTATTCCGGTGTAAGATTTTGCTGACAGCTGTTCCGCTTTTTGCTAAACCTAACACTAATATATTGTTATAGGGGAAATTTCTCAATTTTCTCATGCTGACCACACCTCAATGTAAATTCCTAAAATGGCGAATAAGACGCCAACAAGCCAAAAAGTTGTTACAACTCGCCATTCACTCCACCCTTTTAATTCATAGTGGTGATGTAAAGGACTCATTCGAAAAACTCTTTTTCCAGTAGTTTTAAAAGAAATAACCTGAATAATAACAGATAAAGTCTCAATAACAAATACTCCACCGATAATTACCAGCAGGATTTCTAGTTTAAGTAAAATTGCTATAGCACCAATTGTCCCTCCTAAGGCGAGGGAACCAGTATCTCCCATAAAAACTTTTGCAGGGTGGGCATTAAAAACTAAAAAGCCTAACAATGCACCTACGACACATAATGAAAATAATGTAATATTCAGATTAGGCAACCCATACCATGCCAAAATGGCAAAAGCACCAAATGCAATTGCCGCAGTACCAGCCAAAAGACCATCCAGGCCATCTGTTAAATTAACAGCATTGGAAGCACCTACGAGCATTACAATAATGAAAACGGCATAAAACCAGCCTAATTCCATACTCCAATCAGTGCCTGGTATCGCGATACTTGTATCAAATTGTTGTTGTCTTAATACAACGTAAAAAATAATCGAAATAATAATTTGACCAAGCAATTTCTGTTTGGAATTCAAACCTAAATTTCGTTTCATCACAACTTTAATAAAATCATCTAAAAATCCTAAAAGACCGAACCCTAATAATACTAAAAGCAATAACCATATTTCGTAATTTAAGATACCACCATTTACTTTTGCGATAACAATAATACTTGTAATCGTAATACTTAGGATGATCATTAATCCGCCCATTGTAGGCGTACCAGATTTTTTCTGATGGGATTTTGGTCCTTCTTCACGTATACTCTGTCCAAATTTCAATCTTTTAAGAAAAGGAATAAAAATTGGGGATAGTAAGACGGTTATTAAGAATGCAATGGCGATTGTTATTAAAAAAGTGTATTGACTCATAAATGTCCTCTCCTATCTTCTTACATATCCTTAAATAAAGTGAGACTTTGGTCAGTGAGGGTCTTCCCCCCACTGGCCGTTACAAAAACTTATCAGGATGCTTAATGTCTATCCACCACTATCTTTCTGTTCTCCGGGAAATTTGATGTGGAGGGTATGACAGACGTTTAGCACTGTTGAATTGTTAATCTTGCAATAATTGGTTTGCAACTTTTACATCATCAAATTCTAAGACTTGATCACCGATAATTTGATATGTTTCATGACCTTTTCCTGCTATCAGAATGACGTCCCCTTCTTTCGCTTGTTCAACAGCAGACTTTATTGCTTCTTTACGGTCAATTACAATTTGAAAATTATCTTTTTCCAACGGACGAATCATGTCTTCAATAATATCCTCTGGAGATTCTGATCTTGGATTATCGGAAGTGAAAATTGCTTTATCTGCATACTCGCATGCGATATGAGCCATTTGTGGCCGTTTTGTCTTATCACGATCTCCACCACAGCCAACTACAACCGAAATCTCGCCATTGCAAAATTTCTTCACTGTTTTCAGGACATTTTCCAGCGAATCGGGAGTATGCGCATAATCAACAATTACTCCCAGACCGCGATCATTGGCTACAGGCTGGAATCTTCCCTTCACTCCATTGGTATTGTTTAATACTTTCTGCACAATTGCAAGATCAATATTACAATAATATGCAGAAGCAGCTGCTGCTAGCATATTATATACACTAAATAATCCCATTAAATTACTGTTAATTTTTAATGATTGTGTTGGAGTGTGAAGATCGAAACTAACACCATCTGCTTTTAGCTCAATATTTGCTGCATAAAAATCAGCTTCATCAGTTAGTCCATATGTAATAATAGGCTGTGCCGTTGCACGCATAATAAATAAACTGCTGGGATCATCGATATTTAAGATCGCATATTTTTTCTCCTTATAGTCATTGCCAAGCTGAGCAAATAACAAACTCTTCGCAAATAAATAGTGATCCATGGAAACATGGTAATCCAGATGATCTTGAGACAAATTGGTGAATACAGCAATATCAAAATCACAGCCATGTACTCTGCCTTGCTCTAAAGCATGGGAGGAGACCTCCATTATGGCAGCATCTACTTTTTCCTCTTCCATTCTCTTAAAGCTCTTTTGTAAGAATAATGCATCAGGTGTTGTATTTTTCACTGGTGTTACTTGATCATTTATTCTCATTTCTATGGTTCCAATAATACCGGTTTTTTGTTGATTTCCTTGGAACATTTCCTCAATTAAATGAGTGACACTCGTCTTTCCGTTAGTTCCCGTTACACCAATTAGCGGAAAATTAGTTGTTGGCGAATCAAAAAAGGCATTTGCAAGAATAGGAAGCACATGAGAAGTATCTTTTACAACAATCACTGGTACAGCTAAATCTAAATCTCTTTCAGCAATCACTGCCACTGCTCCATTATCACACGCAGCTTTTGCATATTGATGACCGTCTACCGTAAAACCTTTAATGCAGATAAATAAAGAACCTTGCTTTACTTCTCGATGGTCTATCTCCATACTATTTATCACTACATTATCCAATACTACACTGTGTTTAAAATTCGGAATATGTTTTATTAAATTCTCTAACCTTTTCACATTACATCACCTGTACTTTCTAGCTTCTCTGGGATTATCTCATTTTACAACTATCCTATTATACCAAAAGTGGGTGAACATATCGATAAATCTTTCTAACTATTTATCGCCAAGCACGATTCTGATTTTACTTCCTTCTTCAACCTTTTCTCCAGGAGCAGGGGCTTGATCTATAATGTAATCCCCTTCACCTAATGTCTCAATTTGCAATGAAATCATATATTCAGGCAAATCAGATTTGGAAGCACCAATGAGATTTGGCACCTCAATTGCAGGAGTGTCTGGCCACTGGTATGCTTTTTCAATGCCACCGTCCTGTTTCTCCACACCAAGCGCTCGCAAACTATCTCCTATAACAGTTCCAACAATTGGAGCAGCTACCGTTCCCCCAAATTGCACGGTTCCTTTTGGATTATCCACAGCAACATACACCACAATCTCCGGATCATTTGCCGGAGCAAATCCTATAAAAGATACCACATAATTATTTTCCATGTATCTGCCGTCTTTACCTACTTTTTGGGCTGTACCTGTTTTTCCGCCAACTCGGTAGCCCTCTACATATGCATTTCGTCCAGTACCAAGAGCAACAACATGCTCCAGTGCATTTCTTACTTGTTCAGAAGTATCTTTCGAGATTACCCTTCTTTTCAATTCAGGCTCTTTCTTATCCACAACTTCCCCGGTAACTGGATCAAGTAATGCTTGCACAATGTATGGCTCGTATAAATTCCCGCCATTAACTGCTGCGGATACTGCCATAACTTGTTGAATAGGTGTTACGGAAACGCCCTGCCCGAAAGAAGTTGTTGCAAGCTCAACAGGCCCTACTCTTTCAAGGTTGAATAAAATACCATTCGCTTCGCCTTGCAAATCAATGCCCGTCTTTGAACCAAAACCGAAATTTTCGATATAAGAAAACAGTTTTTCTTTTCCTAATTTCTGTCCCATTACGATAAACCCTGGGTTACATGAATTCTGGACAACCTCCAGAAAAGTCTGATGGCCATGTCCACCCCTTTTCCAGCAATGAAGCTGTGTTCCTCCTACTTCTATTGATCCGTCATCAACATATTCATCTTCTAATAAGTCTACTTTATTTTCTTCCAAAGCAGCTGCCAGGGTAATAATTTTAAAAGTAGAACCAGGCTCATAAGTACTCCAAATCGGCAGATTACGATTGTATACTTCTGCAGCAATTTCCTGATAATTGCCTGGATTAAAAGTAGGTCTTGATGACATACCAAGAACACTGCCATTATCAGGATCTACTGCAATGGCAACAACACTATCAGGGTTGTATTTTTCTACTGCAATATCTAATTCACGTTCAATAATAGTCTGAACTTTATGATCAATGGTTAATTGAAGATTCATCCCATCCTGAGGAGGCGTATACTTATCAGCTTTCTGTGCTAACTTTTTTCCTTTGGCATCACTATAGAATGATAAACTTCCTTCCGTTCCGCTTAATTGTTCATCATAAGATAACTCCAGGCCTGTCAATCCCTGGTTATCTATTCCACTAAAACCTAATACATGGGACAAATAAGGACCTTTCGGATAGTATCTTTTCGAATCCTCGGCGATATAAACCCCATCTAAATTTAAATTCTGGACAGCTATTGCTTTCTCTTCTGAAATCTTTCTGCCTTCTGGCTGCAATATAACAATTCTCTCATTCTTCTTAATCGTTTCCAGTGCAGCATCATATGGCATATCAAGTGCATCAGCAAGTGATTTGGCTGTTTGTTCATGGGATGTTACTTGTCGCGGTACGACCATTACAGTAGGAGCAGATACATTCTCTGCAAGTACTTCTCCATTACGGTCAACAATCTTTCCTCTCTCAGGTTCAAAAACAATATCCCGACTCCATAATTCTTCCGCTTGTCCAATTAAGAAGTCTGACCATATTAATTGGACATACCCTAAACGAAATAGAATAATTCCAATAATAATCACTGCAAAAAGAAACACAGTGACAATTCTCTTCTGAATAACCATATTGGTGATCCGTTTCATATCATAACTCCTTTTAGTAAAGAAACATTTGTCCCAATATATGATTATTTCGAACAGAATAGAACACTGTGGTTATTTATTCTACTTCACTTGATAGTTCAATTGTTAATGTGTCATTACTGGAAATACTGGCTCCCTGTTGTAAACTCTGTGAAATCACATACCCTTCACCAGACCAGTCCATCTTAAAACCGACTAAACTTTGTAATAACATGATATCTCTTAAAGCCCATCCTTTTATATCCGGCATTTTAGGAGAATCTGTTAATATAAGAGTTTTCTGATGTGATGTTACTTCACTGCCAGCTTCCACGCTGACATTCACAACATTTTGGCCATCCCCTATGACTACAGGATTTATCCCTTTTGCTTCAAATTGCTTGACAACCTCTTTTGTTGTTTTATTTTTCCATTCAGGCACTTGAACGATTGGGATTTCTTTTGTTTTCTCTTGATCTGTTTCAATATTCATATAACGCAAACTATTTTCCATTACATTATTAAAAATAAAAGAAACGGGGGCAGAATCTGGCTCAGATGGTTTTAATTCTGGCTGTTTAACTGAAACATACATAATTAATTCCGGATCTTCCGCAGGAGCCATACCTAAAAAGGAGAATACATAGTTATTTCGGCCATACATATATCCTCTTGTTTCCGGGTCAGGTATCTGGGCTGTACCTGTCTTTCCTGCAAGAGAGTAACCATCTAATTTATACCTGTTAAAACCAGTTCCATTCTCTGAAGTTACAACAGTTTCTAACACTTCTAATGCTTCATTAGCAGTTTCAGCGGAAATTGGTTCGCCAACAACTTCCGGCTGCCCTTCTTGAAGCACTTTTCCTGTATTTGCATCAATTATTTCCTTAATGATATATGGTTTTAGCATTTTTCCTTCATTAGCAATAGCAGTTGCTGCCTTCATCAGCTGAATAGGAGTTGTTGTAGTTCCTTGTCCAAAAGATGTCGTTATTTGCTCAATTGCGTAATTGTACTGAATCACTCCTGCCACTTCTCCTGACAAATCAACACCTGTAAGTTTATCAAAATCAAATGCTTGTAAATATTCCAAAAACTTCTCTGGACCAATTTTCTCATAGGCAAGCTTGGCTGCAGCTACATTGGATGACCGTTGAATACCTTCCAAATAAGTGATCGGTCCCCAACCTTTACCATTGTTATGGTCATCAATTCTTGAAATATTTTCACCCGCTTTATAGCTACCAGATTGAAACGTCTCGGCAGGATTCCAGACACCTTCTTCAATCGCTGCGGCCAATGTAAATATTTTCATAGTAGAACCCGGCTCAAACGGCGTTGAAATAGCATCATTAAACCAATTAGTTACAGATCCTATATTATTAGGGTTATAGCTTGGTCGATTACTCATTGCCAGAATCTCACCAGTTTTTGCATTCATCACAACTGCAGAAATACGGTTTGGATTATAGTTTTCTACTACTTCTGACATGG
Source organism: Gracilibacillus oryzae (assembly GCF_009498735.1). Taxonomy (GTDB): domain Bacteria; phylum Bacillota; class Bacilli; order Bacillales; family Amphibacillaceae; genus Gracilibacillus; species Gracilibacillus oryzae. The sequence continues at coordinate 98,363 of NZ_ML762425.1, read as the reverse complement.
AATCTTCCAGCAATGTCTGAATTTTTTGATCAAGTGTTAAAATGACATTATCACCGTTTTCCGGTTCCTGGACAATTTCATGTGGATCTAACAGCTTTACGTTAAACTTATCTCTTTGATAAGAAATGTGACCATCAACACCTGTTAATTCCTCATTATAATAACTTTCAATACCACTTATTCCGGTGATCAGTCCATCAGTCTTATTCGTTAAACCGAGTGTACGTGAAGCAAACATACCATTAGGATAGAACCGGATAGCTTCCTCTTCAAAATATAAACCAGGCAATTGCAAATCCTCGATTTCTTCTTTTTGCTGCTGAGTAAGCTCCTTGCCGCTTTCACCAAACTCCACCTGCCATCTGTCTTCATTAATACCTTTGTTCAAAGTTTCTGCAATCGCACTCTGGTCCATGTCAAGGACAGGTGCTAATTGCCTTGCTGTTTTCTCAACATCTTTTACGTGTCTCGGAGTTTGCGGGTCACTTGTATACTCTTCATCAAGAACAGCGTATAAACGGTAAACAGTATGCTCCTGAACCAGTGGCATACTGTTTCGGTCATATATCGTTCCGCGTTGTGCCGGTATGCTGTATTCATTTGTTCTTTTTTCATCAGCTAATTTATTTATATCCACACCAGCCACTTCACCTGTTATTTGAATAACCAGAAACCGACCAACAATAATTAAAAAGGCAATGGCAAATACTACAATCCAGACTATTGGTAATACTTTGTCTATCTTTACTTTCATTTTTCTCACCTTACTCTGCTACTTCATCTGCTTGCTTAACTTGGGAGTTCTTCAACTCTAATCCATGTTCCTTAGCATTGGCAATAATTCGTTCAGGCTGACTTAATTCCTTCACTTTATAGGAGAGATTTTTATTCATTGTTTCCTGACTCGATATATCTGTGTTTATTTTCTGAATATCACGATTTAATTGATCTAAGGTAGAACTAAAGTGAACCATATATGTAAGTGTGGCAATTAGAATACCTGCACATACAGTATATATGAACTTTTCCCCGCGGGTTACCCAGCGCTTATGAACAACAACCTGCTTTTTAACAACTTTCTGGTTTTCTTGTGCTTTGCCCTGCAAGTCTTCCTGCATTTGCCAATTTTTCGCATGTTGCGTACTCATCATTCTCGTCCACCTTTCTCCTCACCAAAATTGTCGTTCCATTCTTTCACTTTTTCAATTACTCTTAATTTGGCAGACCGTGATCTGCGATTTTCCTCTAACTCATCATCTGAAGCAATAATTGGCTTCTTGTTAATCAATTTAAATGGTGGTTGAAATTCTTCTGGAATAACAGGTAGATTCTTGGGTAATGGAGGGGTTGTACTCCATTTTTTGAAAGCCTGTTTACAAATCCGATCCTCTAATGAGTGGAAAGTTATTACAGATAATCTTCCTCCAATATTCAACATAGATGCTGCTTGATAGATTGCTTCATGAAATGCTGATAATTCATCATTAACTGCAATCCTTATCGCTTGAAAAATTCTTTTTGCCGGATGTCCACCTTTCCTTCTCGCAGGGGCAGGTATAGCTTCTTTTATAATATCGACAAGTTCAAAGGTTGTTTCAATTGATTTTTGCTTTCTTTCTGCTTCAATCTTTCGCGCTATTTGTTTGGAAAATTTCTCTTCACCATATCGGAAGAAAATGGATACAAGCTCTTCATAAGTCCATTCATTAACAACGTGGTATGCACTAAGTTCGCGTTCCGTATCCATCCTCATATCCAATGGAGCATCATGCTGGTAACTGAAACCTCTCTCACCACGGTCTAATTGCGGGGAAGACACTCCTAGGTCAAATAAGAAACCATCTACTGTTTCAACTTCTCTACTGTGTAATTCATCCTCTAAATGTCTGAAATTGCTTCTTACAAATGTCACTTGTCCACTGTACTGATCCAGGCGTTGCTTTGCCGCCTCGATTGCATCATCATCTTGATCAAATGCAAATAAATGACCATCTTTATCCAGCTGATCTAGTATGTAAGAAGAATGCCCCCCACCGCCTAACGTACAATCAACATAAATTCCATCTGGTTTAATATTTAATCCATCTACTGTTTCTTTTTTCAGTACTGTATAATGCTCAAACAAGAGGCCACCTCCATTCTTGTTGTTTCCTGTGATCATTTCTACAAATCAAAATCCAATAAGTTTTCTGCCAATTCTGCAAAAGAATCCTCTGAGTCATCCACAAAATCACTCCACTTATCAGCAGACCAAAATTCGACTCTATTCGACACACCTATGACCGAACATTCCTTTTCAATCAATTCGTATTTTCGAAGTGTTTGCGGGATGTTTATTCTTCCCTGTTTATCTAATTCACATTCAACTGCTCCAGAAAAGAAAAAACGGGTAAATGCTCTAGCATCTTTTTTAGTTAACGGTAATTTTTTTAATTTTTCTTCAAGCAGGTGCCATTCGTCCATCGGGTATGCAAACAAACACTGATCTAAGCCGCGGGTTAGCACAAACTGGGATCCTAAGTTCTCACGAAATTTTGAAGGAACAATTATGCGGCCTTTATCATCAATATTATGCTGATATTCACCCATGAACATACTAGCGCACCCCACTTTCTCCCATTATCGTACCACATACCCCCACTTCACTCCACTAAAAAATTGCAGATTATAAATAGTTGGTAAAATAGTCCTGCTTTTAGGGTAGTATTACCTATTTTCATATCATTGTTAGTGATTATTCGCAACACAAAGAAATCCATTTGTGAAAAAACTCCACAAAAAAAAGAGACCTAGTTTTTACTAGATCTCAGTCAGTGGATCAATACATTATCATAAATAGACTACTTGATGGCCACCCTCCATTTTATAATCCTGAGAAATGATTTCCTTCATAAATTCCGGCCCGTAATTGTTTAAGTAATATATGATGTTCCAGGTTCTCTCCTGCAATCCTTCTTCTGGTTTGAAATGCATTGAAATATTATTAAAATGATTGAGCTCTTTATCATACTTGGATTCAATTTCTTTTTTCATCCTTTTTGTTAACTGCTCGACATGATCCAAGATATATTGTAAATTTTTCTCTGCATACTGCCCTACATCTGGTTTCAATTGTTTTGCATGTACAACTAATGGATTGTGAGCTGATGCAATCATTTGTTTCACTTGGGCAGTTAACAAATCAACAGGTGGTTCCGATTGTGATTCCAACCAGTATTGTTTCTGATTTGTCACTCCATGTGTTATGACTTCTTCTAACTTTATCGCAAAATGATCCATCAGTTTTTGAATTTTTCTCTCCACAATCGTTATCGACATGCGTGGTAGTACTGGAGGCATTTTCATATTTAAGCTCTGAAATACTGGTTTTAGAATAGACCAATATGCCACTTCACTTGTTCCGCCCAAAAATGCTAATGTCGGAAAAAGACTTTCTTGCATCACCGGTCTTGTCACTACATTATTACTAAGTAACTGTGGCTGTTTATCGGCAATTTCCAACATATCCTTATGAGAAAGACGGCACTCCTCATTCTTGCCTACCCAATCAGTTCCATCTCGTTTCAATAAAATTCTCTGACCGTTATGGTGATAAAATAAATGACCATCATCTTCTTCTACATCTACGGAAACGTGATACCGCTTCATCCTCATACTCTGTAAACATTGAAAAACGCCTTTGCTGAATTCAGCTTGATTTTCAATTAGCGCTTTAAAATATTTCTTCTCCAGCTGTCTCACTTGCTGATCTCCTGAATCAATTAAAACAATTCCTGTATCTCTGAAAAGTTCATGAATAAATCGAGCAAAAAAATCGACTATTGTATCAGATTCATTCATTATATGCTTAACTTTCTGATACAAAGCTTTACTATAAGAAGTTTCTTCCAAGTTTGAAAATATGTTATTAAGCCAGGTCATTCCTTGATCCAATTTTAATTCACGTCCCGAAATAGACATTTTTTCATTCCATTTATCTTTCCATATCAGTTTTTGCATTTTCGTCTCTTCCGGCAAGTATATATGATTAATTTCATCATAATCATGGTCTTCCCCGGCAATCCAAAATACGGGTATGACTGGGATATTCAGTTTTGACTCTTGCTCTTTGGCTAAATGAAGAATCGAAATAATTTTATGTATAGTATATAATGGACCGCCTAAAAGACCAGCTTGCTGACCGCCAATTACCACAACACTTTCAGGCTCTTTTAATCTGATGATATTTTCCAGAGTTTTTGGTGAGGCTCCCCACTTGTAATTTAATTTCTCTAATACATCTGCTAAATCTTCTCTTTCAAAATCCATTTCTTTTAGATCACTGACTCTTTGCTTAAATACATTATCGGAATAAGGTTTATAATCAAAATGATCCATTAATTCAGATTTGTGGCTATAATAATCTGTTAGAAATTTATTAGATGAATTGAGTGTTATTTGTTCAACATGCATCAATAACAGGCTCCTTTATTTTTCGTATAAAATATGTATTAGTTCATTAGTATTTTACATAATTCAGAACCTAAACGCACACATTTTGTTTGCAGCCTTTTATTCTAGTATCAAATGAACCCTTTTAAAAAACCCGCATTCACTCATCTGTATGCGAATGGGTTAGTTTTTCTTATACTTGTAACTTCCAAATTTCTACTAGGGTGATCAAAACATCCTTGCAGAAATTTTAAATTCCTTGTGTAAAGAAGAAAACTCCATCAGAAGATGAAGTTTCATTTATCTAATTATCTCAGCGCTATGTGGTTGTATTTCTTTTGGGGAGATCGATAAATAATCTGATAAGTTTCGCTAATGATCATTCGCAACATCCACTGCCCAAAATTTTCCTTTATCGTTGTTCTTCCCATTTGGATAGTATTTTTTTAATTTCTTCCAATAAATGATTAGATAATTGCAGTTTCTCAATTAAATCTCTGTTCTCTTCTTCTAACTCTTTACATTTTTTTGCCTGATCGATTGTCTGATAGTATTGGGATATTTTCTCAAGGGATTGAATCACCTCTGTGAAGTTCGGCTGACCTGAATCTTGCAACACCTCCACCTCTGCATAAGTACTAGCTTTCTTTCGATTGCTTTTCGCTAACTGTATTGCCTGTTCATAGTGTTTTCTGAGAGTTGCATTCCACCTGAACCCACATGCAGCTGAAGTTCTGGATAATTTGTTCCCTGCTTCTTTAAATGCCTCTAACTGTGTTTTTCCTTCCCTGATATAATGCAATACCGTTTCAGCTAGTATAATATCTTCATCTTTTGTCCAAGCATCCTGGCGATGTCCTTGCATCTAGCCACCTCCTCTATTTCCTGCTATCAATGTATGCAAATAATAGATGAGATAGAATTTTTTTATAATAAAAATAGCAATCAAGTAAGAAAGAAACACAATCAGACAGATTCCACCATTATAATTTAGGCCAACTCTTCTTAAAAATAATATTCTGACAATTACACAGACTAACCTTGTGAAGGATGTTCGATATGTAAATATACTGATTTCAGCTTTCTGTTCTCTTTATATAAATAAAAAAATAGTGGGAACAGATTATCTGCTCCCACTATTTCTTAGTACACGTTATATAAATTATTGAGCCACTACTTCTTTTCCATCATAGTGTCCACAAGATTTACATACATGGTGCGGCTTTGTTAAGTCACCACAATTTGAACATTCTACCATTCCAGGTACATGTAACTTTTTATGTGTACGTCTTTGTCTTTTTACTTTTTTTGAAGTTCTTTGCTTAGGTACTGCCATGCATTACACCTCCTTTAAAGAGATCAATTATTGTTGTCATCTAATAAGGCTTTTAACTTTTCAAGACGAGGATCAACTTTCTGCTCGTTTTGTTCCTCTGTCATTAGTGTCCAACCTTCACCTTCAGCAATGGTGTTTGCTTCTAATACTTCATCATCAGCAAACACACGGAAAGGTATCTCTAAGATTATATTTTCCTTGATATAAGGGTCTAAGTCAAGCACCTCTGAATCAACTTTATGGACATCTCCCTCATTACTCATATAAGAAGACGTTGTAAAGGTCTCAACAGCATGTATCGTAAATGGATACGGTACATCAACTAAAGTTCTTGCACAAGGTAAAATCATTTGACCGGAAATGTCGAAATCACAAGTGATATCCGTGCCATCAATTCTGGCAGTTCCTTTCACCTGAACTGGATCAATTTTCCTGATATCATTGTCTAACTGTTCCAATTCTGAAACATCTACACTTTCATCAAATGATAATGGATTACCATGGGATTGTTTTAATTTTTGTAATGAAATTTTCATAAGAATCACCTCAAGGCAACAAGAAATATTTTAAAAGGAAATTAGCTTTTTGTCAACATATTTTCTTTACAGTAACAGAAAAAAGCAGGATATATGCTATAATTTATTACAAGACCATATAAATATACCTTTATCATCACTTTAACAAGTGTATCATAATTTTGCAATGTTTGGAGGTTAAATCATGCGAGGATGTGGATTAATTGTAGAATACAATCCATTTCACAATGGACATAAATACCATTTAGATCAGTCACAACAAGCATCAAATGCAGATTGTATGATTGCTGTTATGAGCGGAAACTTCCTGCAAAGAGGAGAACCAGCCATTATTGATAAACATCACCGAGCAAAGCTTGCAGTCTCTCAAGGGGCTGATTTAGTTATTGAACTGCCTTATTATTATGCTGTTCAGCACAGTGAATTATTTGCTGAAGGTGCAATTAAGCTTCTAAGTACATTAAAGGCCGATCATATTTGTTTTGGCAGCGAGCATGGGGATATAACAGGCTTTTTGGAAATGATAAATTTGTTAAAAAACAACTTCACGGAGTTTCATTATCATTTGAAGCAAGCTTTAAACAAAGGAAACTCCTATCCAAGGGCAAATGAACTTGCATTCAGACAAATTGGCGGAGAACATTTATCATTAGATTTCACACAACCAAATAACATATTAGGCACACAATATGTAAGTAAAATTTTACAGATTGATCCAGCAATCCAACCGTTAACGGTTAAGAGACAGCAAAACAACTATCACGACAGGCAAATATCTATACCTTTCGCCAGTGCTACCAGTATTCGCAAAGAATTATTGACAGTTGACAAGGAATCAGACCTTTCAGAAACAGTTCCCGCAGAAACAACAGAAATACTCAATCAATATAAAAGTGCTTTTGGCTGCTGGCACGAATGGGAACAGTATTATTCTTATTTATATTATCGAATATTGACAATGGAAACAGATGATTTAAAAAAGATCCACGGGATAAAAGAAGGGCTTGAGAACAGAATAATATCTTCGATAAGAGAAGCTACTGATTTTCAGCAGTTGATGAGAAAAATGAAAACAAAGCGTTATACGTGGACAAGCCTGCAAAGAATTTTTGCAAATATCCTGACAAATACAACGAAAGATGAGATAGAAGCTAAATTACATGTACCTCCTCCACTCCGGATTCTGGCTATGTCTCCTACTGGAATAAAGTACTTAAATTATTTAAAACAATATGATCAGAAATTTTTCACAAGCAATAAGAAGCCTTATCCTGATCACGACTTTGATAACAGGATCGCGTCTGCTTACTACAGTATACTATCAATAGAGAAGCAGCATACTGCTAAAAAACAAGACTTTAAGCCACCTTATATGATGGCTTAAAGTCTCTCTAATCAATTTCATCCTTCCGGTAATGCCTGCAGGTGTTCCAATGCGTCATAGAATGTATCAACAGGGACTATTTCCATATCACTATTAATATCCTCTGCTACTTGTTTTGCTACGTGATAATTTGAATCTTCCCTTCCTCCTTCATTTGGAGCAAAAAAGATTTTATTATCAGCCTTATCTGCAGCAATTACCTTTTTATCAATCCCGCCAATTCTGCCAACATTCCCTTCATAATCGACTTCTCCTGTACCGGCAATTTGATAACCTTTAGTTATATCTTCTTCTGTTAATTGGTCATAAATTTCCAAGGCAAACATTAATCCAGCACTTGGTCCGCCAATTTCTCCGCTGGAAAATGTGATTTCGGGATTTTCAGAAACTTTTCGATCAGTTACGAGTTTTATCCCTATTCCAGGCATTCCATTAAGCTGTTGTAATGGAACTAATGTTATTTGTTCTGCTATCGGCTCCTCATCTCTTATAATCGATAAATGAATCTGATCACCCGCTTCTTTCGTCTGAACATAATCGATCAGGTCGTTTGCTTCTGCAATAGCCTTACCATCAATCTTAGTAATCCGGTCACCTGGCCTTAGAACACCCTCTGCTGGCATATCATCTACAACTGAAACAACATAGACACCGGCGTATTGTATCTCTATATCCGCCTGTGCCGCTTCATACGCAACAACAGTAGACGCCTCCTGAGAGTTCTCCATCGCCATTAAATTCATCTGCAAGTATTCTTCTTCAGAAATTCCATCATAATATACATCTTCTATTGGTACAATTTGATGATAATCTCTTATTTTTGCCAAAAGATAATAAAAAGGAGTAGCCTGTCCACCTTGAATTGTCACAAGGTGCATCTCTCCCTCGCTTTCATATCCGTTTTCTACAGCTACGATCGGATTTAAAGGATCAGCACTTCCCGGCTTATAAATATAATAGGGAAGTTGATATGTAAAGAATAACCCTACAAGTAATATCGCTGTTAAAAAAGAACCAAATTTAATCCATTGTAATTTCATGCCATCGCCCTCTCTGAGTTACGATAATGTATATATTCAGCCATGCCATCATATATTTGAAAAAGACAAGCTATCACCATAATCATTGTACTACTTCTTTTACTAATCGTACAGAAATGTATTAAACAAGGAGGATACGTGTGAAATTTAGAGCCATTTCTATTATGTATGCCCTATTTGCCCTTTTTATTGCTTCTTCTATCATTATTTTCCCTCAATCCGTATTAGAAGCAAGCAAAAGAGGTATTGAAATGTGGGCATCTGTTGTTTTTCCATCACTTCTTCCATTTTTTATTGTGGCAGAATTATTTATTGCATTTGGTGTGGTACATTTTATTGGGGTATTATTTGAACCGGTCATGAGGCCTTTATTTAATGTACCGGGGGTGGGAGGATTTGTATGGGCAATGGGCATGGCGAGTGGATATCCTTCTGGTGCGAAATTTACCGTTCGTTTACGACAAGAAAACCAATTATCAAAGATAGAAGCAGAGCGATTGGTTTCGTTTACAAATGCCTCGAACCCCTTATTTATTATCGGGGCTGTTTCGATTGGTTTTTTTCATAACCAGCAGCTAGGTATATTGTTAGCCATCACCCATTACTTCAGCAACTTTCTTGTAGGAATATGTATGAGATTCTACAAACGAGATATAAGATCAACAAGAAAAAAAGAACCCTTTTCGATTAAAAAGGCCTTTCAAAAATTGTATGAGACAAGAATGAATGATAATAGACCATTAGGAAAAATACTCGGTGATGCTATCATTCATTCCATCAATACTTTACTTTTAATTGGTGGTTTTATCACATTATTTTCTGTTCTTACCCGTATTTTTCAAGAAGTAAACATACTGGCAGTCTTTGCTAAGTTTATTGCATTTATTCTGCAGTTCTTCCAATTGCCGACAGAACTGGCTCCATCTTTCTTATCAGGATTATTTGAAATTACTCTGGGTGCACAAGAGATAGCACTTGCTGAAAATGATAGTATTCTTATTCAGGCAATTTTGTTATCATTTATTCTTGCTTTCAATGGTTTATCCGTACAGGCCCAAGTCGCAAGCCTGTTAGCTGAGACTGACATAAGATTTTTCCCTTATTTTTGTGCAAGGCTGCTCCATGGTCTATTTGCATCGATTCTTGTTATTTTATTATATAAACCAGTATATGTAACAACTTCAAGCCAAACTGCATTTCCTGTCTGGAGCCAGCACATAGCTGACCAGGCAAATAACCTTTATGTAATATTTCAGAATACCGGTATCATCATAACCATCATCAGCTTAATGCTGTTCCTTGTGCTGGTTATCAATAAAAAAACTTACTCATAATGAAATTTCTTACGTAAAGCATTTTCTACGATAGATGGTACGAGATCAGAGACATTTGCATTATATTTGGCAACTTCTTTCACCATACTAGAACTTAAAAAGGAGTACTGGTTATTTGTCATCATAAAAAATGTCTCAATCTCTTCATTTAATTTCCGGTTCATGGAAGTAATTTGCATTTCATATTCAAAATCAGTAACAGCCCGAAGTCCTCTTAAAACTGCTTGGGCGTTTTGACTTCTGGCATAATCCATCAACAAGCCGTTGCAAGAATCCACCCTGACATTCCCTATGTCTTTTGTTGATTCTTCTAAAAGTTTTACTCTCTCTTCCACTGTAAATAATGGTGATTTAGATTGATTATTAAAAACTGCTACAATAACTTCATCGAAAATTTTTGCCCCTCTCTGAATAATATCGAGATGGCCATATGTAACTGGATCAAAGCTTCCTGGACAAATAGCTAATCTTGTCATTGTATGTCACCCTTTCTGAAAGATCGTGATCCCTGTTGTATTTCCAAGCTTTTCTTGTTTTAATATATGATAATGAGAAAGCGTAACATCTAAATCATATGCAGTATCATGCTCACACACAATTAATCCATCCTTTACCAGCAAATCATATTCATGAATGGTTTCCAGCAATTTTTCATAAGATGTCTTATAGTATGGAGGATCAAGAAAAATAATATCAAATTTCAGCTCTCTTTTTTTAATTGCTTTAAGTGCTCTTACTGCATCATTCCGGTATACTTCCACTTGCTCCTCCAGCCGAAGAAGACTCACATTTGATTTGATTGTTGTGATTGCTTTTGGCTGTTTATCAACTAAGATAGCTTTCTCCATACCACGGCTTAACGCCTCAATTGCCAGCGAGCCGCTTCCTGCAAACAAATCTAAACAAACCCCTCCATCAAAAAATGGACCGATCATATGAAAAAGAGACTCTTTTACTTTATCCGTTGTTGGTCTGGTTAGTTTGTTCGGAACAGCTTGAATACGATGCCCTTTATATTTTCCTGCGATAATTCTCAATTTATACCCTTCTTTCCGCGAGTAAAATCTACCTTACTATAGCACGGAAATTCTATTTCCTCAAATTTTGATGTATAAAGTAAATCAATATAGTACAAACTCTATGTAGAGCAACAAATTGTTGCTTATATTCGGAGAAGACTTACCATTCCCCATAAGTTCTTCCTCCGGTTTCTCCTCTCCCTTTATTCTTTTTATTTTCGAAAGTGAAAATAAAAAGAAACCTGCAGCTCATATGAGTTGCAGGTATTTTTTATATTCCCATTTTATAATCGTATTCTTTTGCCTTATCCACCGAAGCATTTTCGTAATCCGTTTTGATAAATGGTTTATAGGATTGATCTACTTTCGTCACATAAGGTAATCGATTAAACATACGAACCGCTTCATCATAATTATTCTGATTAACATAAATTACCGCATACTTTAACTTTTTGGAAACATGAATAAGATGACCATGTCTTTTAAGTTGTTTCACATTTTTCATATGATGAAACCATACAATAATTGCTTGTCGTTTTGTTAACATTCTTCTTCCTTCCTTTTTCCAAAGTTACGACGCTTTGCAGCCACAGCCTCCGCCAGATCCACAACCGCAGCCTCCATCTGTGAATACTGCACCGTCTTTCGGCACTTTTACTTTATCACTTACACTAAAAGCGATAATCTCACTTACCTCATCTAATAAACTCTGCAGTTGTGTTTCAGCTGCTTTATACGCTGCAATTGTTTCATGCATATCCATTTCCCGCTTTGCTGTACGAATCTCTTTCATTATTGTACTATAATCAGGATGATAACGTCCAAACCTCTCCACTTCTTCATACAAATCCTTTATCTTATTGAAGTTTTTGATCAAAGCTTGTGCTTGTTGATCTTTCTCCATCTTTTCCTTCGCTTCGTCAAACGCTTGTTTTACATCTGATTGTAATACAATTTGACCTAATGTTTCTGATTTATCTATAATATCAACAATTTCCATCGTTGCTAACATATTAACACCTCCACTATGTATCATATCAACAATTTGGAAAAAATAAAAGAGGCAGGGTTTTTTCTTAATCGCGAAATGCCCCTGCCATATCTATTAACATTCTTACTAATTGTATGTTATGTTGTGCTTTTTCCAATCTTTGCGGAACAGTTCTTCCATAATATTGCTTCGCTAACTGCTCCATTTCACTGATCCTGCTGGCATCCCTTGATAAATTGCGATACCATTCCGGGTTTTTTCGAATAAAATTCCACAAATCCTGTCGTTTTTCTAAAAAGTAATAGATTTCCGGCTCCACCGTAAACCCCCTAATCTCTCATACGAAATGAGAACGGATCTCTCACTGGTGATGATTGCTCATTATTTCCACTAGTGAATTGCTTATATTGATCAATAACTTTCACTACTTGGTCAATTGCACCATTCAGATCATGAATATGCTTCTCTACACTGTTCAAATCTAATGAATTTATCTTAGCCATCCACTTACTAAATGTCTTATCATCAGTCCTTGCTTTTTTTTCATCTTCTTCGTCATCTTTATTTGTTTTTCTTTCTTTATACTGTTCCCAAATATGGTCTTCTTCCCCTAATAATATAAATTGTTCATAGCAGTCCTGAAGATCTACCTCTTTAGAACGGATAGCTTTGATAACGTGTGGATTACTTTGTAAAAAAACTTTAAATTGACGTATAGAAGGGGAAAGTTCTTTCGTCACGATATCACTCCCTTTTTCCTCCAACTTCACTAAATACTTTTCTCTATTTAGCTTATGATGATTCTTTAAATCATGTTAATAGCACAGTCAATTTATTTTTCGAGGAAATTTTGAGTATAATATAATTTAAATGTCCCTGTCCCCAAATGGGTATATTCCTTTTTCAACAATGCTTCCCTATGCCCTTCACTGTTTAGCCAGCCATGCATAACTGCTGGAACGTCAACATAATTTGCTGCAATATTTTCCCCGGCTGATAAGTAATAAGCACCAGCTTCCATTAATCTTTCTTGTAAACCATCCCCATTTAATCGGTAATGTGAGAAATAATTTTGCTGTTCCATATCTTTACTGTGTGCTTTGGCAGCTGTACTAGCTTTATCATCCCATTTTAATAAACCAAAACCATAACTTTTTCTTACTTCGTTTGTTAAATCAAATATCTGCTGATCCATCCCTGCTTCAATCTTTTTCCATTTGTCCCCGACAGGATTTGTACTTTCCTTGATATTTCCATAATAATAAACCTCATATGGCTTTTGCATTTCGAACACATCTTTATTCATAAATCTTATACCTGCAATTTGTTCCGTATAAATATCGATGTATATCTGTGCAAATTTATTTTCGTCTAACTTAACAACAGGTCGTTCCTTTATATCTTCTTCAGTAAGTTTAAATCTTAAATGATCAAACTCAATTGTATTATTCAGGTCATGATTGCCTTTTAATTCCTCATAAGTTTGCCCAATTGCAAACGGTCTTAAATCCATTTCCTGTGTGTTCGTGTATAATGTAACAATTTTTTTATCCATTACTCCTACCTGAACATAATAATTTTGATTATGATATATTTTCCATTCATATCCATATATGGTTGGGTCTGTTCGGACAGCTTTACCGAATTCTATTTCAAATTCTTCTATATTATTTCCAAGATAATTCCAAAGTGAATTACTGTACCTGATACTAGGATGATCTTCATTCACCTCTTCTTTTTTTGCTATTTCTGTCACTTTACTTAATTGAGTTTTCCCCAGTAACAGTTCCTCTCTGCTAAGTAAAAAGAAGAAAACGATTGTGATAGAGACTAGCAAAAAAATTAATATCTTTTTCATATATTCACACACCATCCTTTAGAAAAATAGGTTATACTAGAATATATAGCTTTAAGGAGTTTTTTAATACAGATTGTTGAATATAAATTGCATCTTTCAACAATTCATACTATTATAGTTTTAGTAATAATATTAGATGGGGTGAAATATTGTGGAGATTTTAGACACAGGAATAGAAGATCTATTAGTTGATTTGAAACCGTTAAACAAAGCCTTGGAGAATGCTAATTTCGTCTTAGCGTCACAATGGGATTATGAACGTGTAACTTATGATTATAAAGTAGGTTCACCAGAGAAAAATATTACCTATTATATTCGTATACAAGGTTATGCCGTAGAAGGTGATGTGGACAGAGGAGATGCTGTAATAAAATTAATGAGACCTTTACTAGGTAAACATTACTATCCACATGGTATTGAATATGGAGAAAATGAAGAATTTCCTGAAACACTTGTTAAGCGTTCAACAAATATTATTGAAAATATAAAAGCAAACATAGAGCCTTTTGCTAAATAATTTGTTTATATACATACTTACTTCGGCTGTTACTTTACAGCCGTTTTTTTAAAAAATACCTTTATGAAATTGGAAGGAGCTCTTACATTACTTAATGAAGAATTTTACAAAGAAATATTGGAAAATATTTTTGATCATTTTAGTAACAATCATTATCGGTTACTTTGTATTACCAGTGTCTATTCCTTTGATTTTAGCATTTTTTACTGCATTAGTGTTAAATCCTCTTATTAGATGGTTTATTGAGCGGTTAAAAATAAACAGGAAGCTGGCGGTAATAATCGTTTTTCTGCTGTTTATCCTACTGTTTACCGTAATTGGTACATACGCTATCACAAAAACAGTGACACAGGTTGTTAATCTTGCCGAAAATGTTCCTGACTATATTGTTCAATTAACTGACCAGATAGAAGTTTGGGAAAAAGAATTATCTCATTTGACAAAAGATTTACCACAAAAATACGTGAATAATGCAGTAAACAACTTTGAATCCATGATGATGTCTTTCAGTACCACTATCCAAAATGGGCTCACGAGCTTAGCAAAAGTAGTAGGGTCCATCCCTGAATTGCTTGTTAGTTTACTTGTTTATTTCATCGCATTATTTTTATTTATGCTTGAAATTCCGAAACTAAAAGCAGGAGCATATAGCCATTTAACAGAAGAAACATCGGAAAAAGTTAAATTTATGAACGCAAGATTATCTTACGTCATATTAGGTTTTTTTAAAGCACAATTTCTCGTCAGTATAATTATTTTCATTGTCTCGTTAATAGGTCTGTTAATTATAGTGCCTGAATATGCGCTGCTAATGTCATTCATAATTTGGATAATTGATTTTATACCAATCATCGGATCCATTGTTATATTAGGTCCATGGGCATTATATATGTTTATTGCCGGAGATCCTTCCATGGGGATACAGTTATCAATACTTGCTGTTATACTGCTTGCCATCAGACGTACAGTAGAGCCGAAAGTTATGGGACAGCATATTGGATTATCACCACTTGCTACACTGATTGCGATGTATATAGGTCTTCAGTTATTGGGAATTCTAGGTTTTATTGTAGGACCAATATTAGTTATCGCTTTTAACTCAGCAAAAGAAGCAGGTATTATTAAGTGGAATTTCAAAATTTAATACTATCCCCAAATGAAAAAACTACCGTGTACCGGTAGTTTTTTTATGTTCCTAATATTGCTTTCAAAAGACTGGTTGTTTCCCCGCCTTCAAATAACACATAAAGCAAGATATAAACAGCCACTCCTGTAACTGCAGTTCCGAACCATATTACACTTGTTACAGGGCCAATCTTTCGATGCTTTTTAATATTTCGTTTAAAAGCTAGTATTAGTGTTACTACACCAAAAATTGCTCCAGTTGTTGCAAGAATTATATGGAATATTAAGAAGATGGTATAGTACAATTTTAAGTCATCAGGCCCACCGAAACTCGTATTCCCGATAAAAATAGTCCTGGACATATATATGATAAAGAAGATTAACGCACTGTATGCTGCTGCAAGCATAGCTTTTCGATGTGCTTTGAAATTATTTTTAAAAACTTGCCGCCAGCCTACAGCAATAAAGATGGCACTTAGTACAATAAAGAATGTACTTATTGTTGGTAAGATATGCATCGTAATTCCCTTTCCTAAACAAGATTTAAGATTCTATTTTGATAATGTTCTAATGATATTATTCATGAGCCGGTAATGGATCAATTTTATTCTCTCCACTTCTGAACCATGGGAAGAAAATTCTTGCAAGCAAAATACCATATACAATTTCTTGTGTTATTTTCATTAGGATTCCGCCTAATTGCTGATCTTCCACAAGTCCTAATGGGGAGAACATTTCTGGTCCGCTTAAGGAAAGACCCTCTAATACATCAGCAGGTACACACAATGCCAATGCTTGGATCCAGCCTCCACTAGCTCCATATGTGCTATAAAGACTTGCTGAAGAGAAAATAATTAATGCACATGCCGGTGTAATTAAAACCCCATTCGCAACAATATAACCAATTTTCAATAATGGAGAAAGAGTGTCCATTTCTTTTATTGGCGTAAAAATTGGCCACCACATAATAAAAGCTGAAATTAAAATAGTTACAGAGATCACAGAATGGGCAATATCATGACTTTTGGCAAAATCAAATATAACCGGGATATGATAAAATGAAAACAAGCCGTTAAATAGTAATAATGCAATTAAAGGTTTGGTAAGTAATTTCAATATACTGCCTAATAACGGCAGACTAAATATTTTTCTCCATAGCCATACCGGCAGACCTTTTATAATGAAAATTGGAAATACTAGAAAATATAATGCCATCTGGACCATATGGGATGTGAACATTATATGCGAAAGTAAATCTATTGGCGATCCTTTGATAATATACAGCAGCAATAATCCAGTATAGAAGTAGACTGCCTGATTTAAGGATACTCTTCTCCCCTTTTCCTTTGTGATAAAAAGAAAGAAGTAAGCTATTGCCAAAATTGTAATAAATATAGCAAAGTATGGACTCCATAATGCTCTAAATCCAAAAATTTGTAAATCCTGCCACATGATAATCACTCCATTAACGATTCAATACATTCATTCCTATTATACCGGAACAACCCTTAATAAAAAAGGAATTATCCCATCTAAATTCAACAATTTAATGAACATAGAAATAAAACAGGGGCCACAAAGTGACTTACAGAAAAAGAAAGACCTGTGAAA
Organism: Gracilibacillus oryzae; assembly: GCF_009498735.1. Classification (GTDB taxonomy): domain Bacteria; phylum Bacillota; class Bacilli; order Bacillales; family Amphibacillaceae; genus Gracilibacillus; species Gracilibacillus oryzae. The sequence continues at coordinate 81,181 of NZ_ML762425.1, read as the reverse complement.
TAAGTACTCCCATTTCACAGGTCTTTTCTATTACCACCAAACCAATGCAATTAATGCAAGGATTGTTAAAAATGCTGCAAAGACTCCTCCGTAGAACATAAAAGCAGGTAATTCGTGCCCTTTATGACTCATATGCATAAAGTAATATAATTGGAAACCTACCTGCACTGCAGCTAACACAATAATAACTGGAATGACAAATAATTTATCAATTTCAGCAATTACCATGGAAAAAGAGATAATTGTAAAGATAATCATCAAGGCAAATGTGACCACTTGCTGTTTCATCTCATCTTTACGTTTTTGCCTTTCATAATCTAACTGTGCTGGATGAAGAGAGCTTTTCTCTGCCATTTCCTACAACACCCCCATTAGATATACTACTGTGAAGATAAACACCCATACAACGTCTATAAAGTGCCAATATAGACTTGCAATATAAAACTTTGGTGCGTTATATAAGTTTAAACCACGTTTAGCATTTCTAATCATTAAAGCAATTATCCATGACAAACCAAAAACAACGTGTCCACCGTGGAAACCAACCAATGTATAAAATGCTGAACCGAATGCTGATGATCGCAATGTAAATTCATAATGGTGAATATAGTGGTAGAATTCGTAAATCTCAAATCCCAAGAATCCCAATCCTAGAGCCACAGTAATTCCTAACCAAATCTGCATTTTTTTAAAATCGTTATTTTTCATATGATACATTGCATATACACTTGTTAACGAACTTGTTAAAAGTAACATTGTCATAATGAAAACTAATTCAAGACCAAATAACTCTTGAGAAGAGCTGCCACCGTTTGTAGAACCATTTAATGCTAAATATGTTCCAAATAAACTGGCAAATAGAACCGTTTCTCCCCCAAGGAAAAACCAGAATCCAATAAATTTGTTTTTACCTTCCAAGGTGGCTTTTTCAGGATTAAGAGGCATTTCTTTCGGGTTTAATACATCATGTTCACTCATTATTCCTTAGCCTCCTTCACTAAATCTTCTTTATGGATATGGTATCCTAAATCATCTTTAACAGATCTCATAAGCATTGAACCAAGAGCGATACCCATACCAATAAACACTAAACTTAACCAGGCCAAATCGTACTTTTGATAAATAAAACCAAAACCTGCAATAAAGAAACCTAATGACATAATAAATGGTAAGAAAGAGTTATTCGGCATGTGGATGTCGCCAATTGGCTCAGCTGGTGTCATTCCGTCTCTGCCTTCCGTCTTTTCAATCCATAATGGATCCAAACCACGAACTAAAGGTAATTGTTTAAAGTTATAGAATGGCGGCGGTGAAGGAATAGCCCATTCTAGTGTACGCGCACCCCATGGATCTCCCCCAACTTTCTCACCTTTAACCGATGTAATAATAACATTATAAAGTAATACGATTGTACCTATTGCCATTAAGAAGGCACCTGCCGTACTTATGGCATTACCTAAATCAAGTCCCTGGCCCTCTTTATATACCCAATATCTTCTTGGCATACCCATCAAACCAAGGAAGTGTTGGATAAAGAAAGTCATATGGAAGCCGATAAAGAAAAACCAGAATGTAATTTTTCCTAATGTTTCATTAAGGATTTTACCAAACATTTTTGGCCACCAGTAGTGCGTCGCTGCAAATAATGCGAAAACAACACCACCAACAATTACATAATGGAAGTGGGCAACAACAAAGTAGCTGTCATGGAATTGATAATCCGCTGATGCTGCAGCAACCATTACACCTGTCATCCCACCCAATGTAAATGTCGGAATAAAGCCTAATGACCAAAGCATTGCGGTATTGATCTGAATATTGCCGCCCCATAATGTAAATAACCAGTTGAAAATCTTGATCCCTGTAGGAATGGCAATTGCCATTGTTGCAACAGCAAAAATGGAGTTTGCTGCAGGTCCCATACCTACTGTAAACATGTGGTGGGCCCATACCATGAAACCAAGAAAACCAATTAAAACAGTCGCAAAAACCATTGCAGAGTAACCGAATAATCTTTTTCTCGAAAATGTTGCAATAATTTCACTGAAAATACCAAAAGCCGGTAATGCTAGAATATAAACTTCCGGGTGTCCAAAAATCCAAAATAAGTGCTGCCAGATAACTGAATTACCGCCCATATTAGGATCAAAAAATCCTGAACCAAATAAACGGTCAAACATCATTAAGAACAAACCTACTGTTAGAGCAGGGAATGCAAATAAAATAAGAGCACTAGCAACAAAAGCGGTCCATGTGAAAAGCGGCATACGCATGTAGGTCATACCTGGTGCACGCATATTTACAATTGTTACAAGGAAATTAATCCCCCCAATTAACGTACCTGCACCGGAAATCTGTAATCCCAGAACATAATAGTCTACCCCTTCACCTGGTGACGTAGTTGATAAAGGCGCATAAGCTGTCCACCCTGCATCCGCTGCACCTCCAGTAATCCATCCAACATTAAGCATTATTCCTCCAAAAAGGAACAGCCAGAATCCCAGGGAATTTAAGAATGGAAATGCAACATCTCGTGCACCAATTTGCAAAGGTACAACTGCATTCATAAATGCAAATATTAAAGGCATTGCTGCCAGGAAAATCATTTTCGTCCCGTGCATTGTTATAAGCTCATTATATAAGCCTGCACTCACGAAATCATTCATAGGTGTAACTAATTGCCATCTGATTGCCATTGCTTCTAATCCACCAACGATGAAAAAGAAACCACCTGCAACCAAATACAATATGGCAATCTTTTTGTGGTCGACTGTTGTTAAATAGTCCCACAAAACTGAGCCGAAGCTTCTTTTATTAGTAGCTACCATTGTACTCACGTTGAGTTAACCTCCCTCTTTTTCTCTTGTAACCAATCAACAAATATTATTTAGCACTGTCTGGTGTAATCTCAGATGCTTTTAATTGCAGTAAGTAATCAGCAATCTTTTCAGCATCTTCCTGACTTACACTCTTATCTTGCAAGTATGGTGCATCCAGCATACCATTACCAGGTTTTTTAGAAGCTGGATTTAAGATCCATTCCACTAATTCTTCCTCAGAATGCTCTAACACACCTGCGATCATGGTACGATCACCGAAATTAGATAAGTTCGGCCCAACAGATGGTGTATTTCCAACTGCGTGACAGCTTATACAACTTTGCTCAAATAGAGCTTTTCCTTCTTGAGCTGTAGTTGATTCAGGCACTGCATCAGGATCCACATTTTGCATATCAGTAACCCATTGGTCATACTCTTCCTGACTTACTACAACAATCCTAAAGTCCATTAATGAGTGGGAATCCCCGCAAAATTCTGCACATTGCCCCCAATATACGCCTTCTTCATAAGCTTCAATATACATCGTATTCTCATTATCCGGGTTAACATCCATTTTACCTGAAATTGAAGGGACCCAGAATGAGTGAATAACATCAGTCGACATCATGTTTAGATAGACTTTTTGTCCAACTGGAATATACAAGTCTTGGCTTGTTTGAATCTCTTCTCCAGGATATTCAAAATGCCACCAGAACTGCTCTCCCGTAACATTAATGTTAAGGCTGTCTTCTTTTGCTGATTCATCTGCCAGATCATATGTAGTTGCAACAGTTGGTATAGCAATAACAATCAGTAACAAGATCGGGATTACTGTCCAAACAATTTCCAGGGTTTTATTCCCTTCTGTTTGCTTTGGAACCATATTTTCCTGACCTTTCTTTTGGCGGTACTTCAATAAAACAAACACAAAGATCGCCATAACCACAATAAATACAACAATCATCACTGTGATAGTAATAATAATGATTCTTAATGATTCCTCTGCCCCATAACCTTTTGGAACTAATGCTGTTAAATTATCTCTCCCACATGCAGAAAGAAGTAACACCATTAGAGAAAATAGGGAAAGAGTTCGGATTTTTCCCATCCAATCTTTCATCTTTATACCTCTCTTTCTATAAAATAACTTTTTATAATATTTAGAAAAACTTGAATAAATCAAGTTCTACTTACCGTGTTATTAAAACAATGTGGTAGGAAGGCTTATTATTATCATAGCAAAAAAGATAACGGTTAAATAGACTAAAGAATAAATAAACATCTGATTAGCCCATTTCAACTCATTTGTCTTGCCAGATAGACCTTTACATGCCAGTATCAGCCAGCCTATATTTAAAATAGAGGATAATATAACAAAACTATACCCCAAACCATACAAGAAAAACGGTACAGGTAACAAACAAGCTACGTAAATAACCATCTGCCTCTTTGTAATGGCAAATCCATGAATAACCGGCAGCATCGGGATATCCGCATTGCGGTAATCATCCACCTTTTTCATTGCTATAGCCAGAAAGTGAGGTGTTTGCCAAATGAAAATAAGTAAGAACAGAATCCATGCAACTGGATGCAGTGCAGGATCAACACTTGACCAGCCGATCAATGGCGGGATAGCACCTGAAAGGCTTCCAATTGCTGTATTTATTGTATATCTTCTTTTTGACCATATGGTATAAAGGACGACATAGCTAAACCAGCCAGCAAAACCAATAATCGCTGTTTGATAAGAAGCCAGTGCCAAAATAGAAAGACCAGCTATCGTAAAAGCAATCCCTATTATCAATACATGCTGCAAGTCAATTGCTCCAGTAACAGTGGGTCTTGACTTTGTCCGCTGCATTCGCTGATCAATGTCACGATCATAGAAGTTATTGATTACACATCCACCCGCTATTACAAATGCGGTTCCAATTACACATACCAGAAGAATATGCCAATTTAAATAGAAGGAGGCACCAGTGTAATAAAGAGCTAACCAAAATCCAGCAAACGCCGTCATTGTATTTGAATTTATAATACCAATTTTCATGATTTCTTTTAGATCCGACCATTTAAACAGATATCCGCCCGAACTAGTGTCGAAAATGGAATCGTTTGTTGGAAGCCCCATTTTATCCATATTTTCGCTCCCTCCTTTCCATTATTTACAGACAATTATGTATTGTTTCTATTTGCAATGTTATTGTAACATGTATTGATGTGGTAAGCTATTTAACTTTCGCAATGTTTTAAAAATGTGACAATTTTGTGAATAATTCAATTATCTTGTTTAGTATACCCTTTTTCAAGTCTTTTTTTGTTATAATGGGTTGGATTTTGTAAAGATTATGTTACTAAAACGCATACTATTTATTTCTAGCATACCTTATTTATATTTGGCAAGCGTTTTATTAAATTATACATACTATTTGATAAAGATATAGGATATTGAGGTGTAATGATGATAAAAGGTCTTAAGTTTCTAGCTGTTATTTCAACATTATTAATGGTTTTTGTATTAGTTGGGGGTGCACTAGTTACAAAAACAGAATCAGGAATGGGATGTGGAGCAAATTGGCCATTCTGTTATGGTGAATGGTCAATGGAAATGTTTATCGAATTAAGCCATCGTATGGTTTCTGGAATTGCAGGTATAGCTGTTTTATTACTATCTGTCTTATCATGGATAAAGATTGGTCATATAAGAGAAGTGAAATTTTTAGCTTTTATATCGTTCTTCTTTTTAGTTTTACAAGGATTAATTGGTGCAGCAGCAGTGCTGTGGTCACAATCTGATTTTGTATTGGCATTGCACTTTGGAATCTCATTAATTTCATTTGCTGCAGTCCTCCTTCTAACGATTCTGATCTTTGAGATTGATCAGAAATTTGACGCAGAATCATTAGTTATTACACCTTTCATCCGAAAGCAGTTCATTTTTTTGACGATTTATATCATGTTTGTAGTGTATTCCGGAGCACTCGTTCGCCATATTGATTCCAGCCTGGCTTGTCCTAGCTGGCCATTTTGTGAGAGCGGCACAGTTTTATCCTTTGATTATCACCTTGGTCAATGGGTGCAAATGGGACATCGCTTACTTGCTGGAATTGCGTTTATATGGACATGGATCTTGTTATTTATAATTAATAAAAAATATCCAAATGTAAAAGTTATGACGAAAGGATGGTTGATCCAGACAGCTCTAGTTACTCTGCAAGTAATTCTGGGAGCGCTCATCATCTTTACTAGGTTAAATCTATTTATTGCTCTGCTTCATGCCTTGATCATTACTTTATATTTCGGACTTTTATGTTACTATTTGTTACTGTCTTATCGAAGTATTAAAAAATAAGTCGGTCAAAACTTTCCCGAGAAAATTTATTAGTCTCCAAACGCAAAAAAACAAGGCAACGTTTATTGCCTTGTTTTTCTCATGTTTGTAAACTGATTCATTAACTTTCTATCTTGAATATTTGTTACAGGCTTGTCCTCTGCATCTGATTCAATTACCCTCTCCTGATAGCGATTATAATTCACATGTCTGGCAATATTGTTTAAAACACCTACCGAAAACAGGGAAACCAGAAGTGATGTCCCCCCATAACTGACAAACGGAAGCGGTACACCTGTAATTGGCAATAAGCCGCTGATGGCACCTAAGTTAATAACTGTCTGAATTCCAAACATAGCCGATATTCCTATCGCTAGTAAACTGCCAAATTTATTCTCACATTTCATTGCAATGAAAAATCCTCTTAACACGATAATTGCAATACATACGATAACAAACAAGACTCCGAATATACCAAGCTCTTCGGAAATTACTGCCATAATAAAATCACTTTCAGCCTGCGTTAAGTACCCCAGTTTTTGTATACCCTGCCCTATCCCCGTACCTGACAAACCGCCTGTCGCAATGGCGATATAAGATTGAATCAGCTGATATCCGGAATGTTCCGGATCAGCAAATGGCTGATAGGCACCTGTAAAACGAGAAATTTTCTCATCAGTTATCATATGAAACCCTAATCCTACTAATACGACAGCACCAACACCGATTAACAGCGCCAAGTGCCGGAATTTAATACCTGAACTGAAAATTACGATACATGCAATCGAAAAGATAATTCCCGCTGTACCGATATCCGGTTGCTGAATAATTAACCCCAATAGTAGCGAAGTAATAACCAGTGGTGGTAAAACAGCTTTAAAAAAGTCATCTATGTATTCTTGTTTATTTGTATAAACAGAGGCTAAATACATTACTAAACCTATTTTCACAAATTCTGATGGCTGTAATGAGAATGGCCCTATATATATCCAGGATTTCGAGTAATTTATTTCCGTACCAAAGAGCATAACGGCAACTAGTAAAAGCACTAATACGATGATAATAAACTTTGTCAACTTGCGGTAAATTTTATAATTAAAGAAGCATGCAAACAAAAAAGCAAATAAAGCAATGCTAAACCAACTCGACTGTTTTAACATCATTGTGTAAGCTGGTTTGTCAGCCATATAAGTAGTCACCATACTGGCACTATAGATCATAACAATTCCAAATCCTGATAAGATCAATGGCGGAAACATCAACAGGAAATCAAATGTCTTACGATTTAGTTTCATAACAATACCTCTTTATATCTTCATAATCACATATTATTCTATCATATTTAGTTAATTTTAATATATAGATAATTCTATTCATTTCAACCAATTCTAGTAAGATGAACAGTTTACCTTAGAAAAACTCGCCTTTGCTTGTCTTTTTGCGAATGTGTTAGATTTACTTACCTGCACTTCAAAATTCAAAATTACTACTATGTCGTCCAATACTTCCTTGCAGTAATTTTATCTTTTCCTAACATGCAAAATAAAAACCTTGCCTCTGTGGAGGCAAAGTTTTCTGGAAATCAATTACAATTTCTGTGATGCTTCATGTAATACGTTTAGCTGACGTTCCAAATCTTCCAGCAGCTTTTTCCCATCTCTTTCATCTACTAGATTCAGACGAACAGCAAAGTCAATTTCTCTTGATAATCCGTACATTTGTGTATCCAATACTTCTTCATATAAAGGACATTGCGGCATCGTTAAATTATCTATTTGAACTTTAATCAATTGCAATATTTTATCTGCATCTGCTTTTAGAAGGGCATAAGCCTGCTCCTCTTTACTTACAGCCACATCAGGTATCAAAGAAATCCCCTCCGATAATAAAAAAACTTCTATTGTTAATTTTATCGTGAAAATAGTAAAATTGCAAGATAATCCAAGCAAACGACTTAATTAATTCTATTACAGTGATTGTCTGATAATGCATTTTTGTTTTTAGTCTGCTATTCTTATAGTTGAGGTGATATTATGATTATTCAAATAAAAGGAAATGTGAAATATCCAATTACACTAGATCCAAGTGTATGGATCTTTGATGATCGAAAGATACTACTGGAGGAAGCGTTTAATGGAAAAAAAGGAGAGGAGAAACCAGAAGAATTTTCAGGTCAGGACAGCAACCGAGTAAAACCGCAAGTACATAACAGCATAAAAAAATTTAATAAAAATGAGTTGCTGAATAATTCCTATGTTATTCCCCTTTATGATTTTATTTCAAATGCAGAAGTAAATGAAAGTGCTTCAAAAGTTAGTTTGAAATCAGAAAATGAGACATTTGACATTTCATTGGAACAGCTGCAACAGGGCTTGCTGCAGTTTGCTAAGGAAGGAAAACAAATTACTGCAGATGGACCTGCCTATTTTTACTTTCATGATGGTTCTAATAAAGACAATCCAATTAAAAATTTAAAAGAGATATATATCCATTAATATATTTTCCCATTCTTTTACGTTTATGTATATTTTCCGATTGCTAACGGAAAATAAGCATAAACAATGAAGGGAGCAACATATGTTGAAATATATATTATTAATAGTAATGTCTGCGATTGTTGTGATCTGCGGCTGTCAACAAACCAATCAAAATAATCAAGCATCTCCTGACAATAACATTGTGAATGTGGAAAATTCAAACGCTGAGCCAATCAAACCGTTGAACAATCAGGAAAAAGCAAAACACCTTGCTAATCTTGCCAGCAAAGTACCAAACGTAAATAATGCAACTGCTCTGATTACAAACAGGGGCGCCATTGTCAGTATTGATGTCAATGATGAATTAGATCGATCACATGTTGGTTCTGTTAAATATTCTGTTCTTGAGGCGTTACAACACGACCCAAATGGTGAAAATGCTATTATCGTAGCTGATCCAGATATTTATGAACGAATGAAAGGGATGAGTACAAAGATACAGGAAGGCCATCCTATTGAGGCAATAACAGAGGAACTAGCTAACATTACAGGCAGACTTATGCCAGAACTTCCAATCAATGAAAAACAATCCAAAAACATTGATCAAAACAAGCAAATGCTGGATGAACAAAATAAACAGGAATTAGAAAAAATAACAGATGAACAATCAAACCAACAAAAGGATCGTTAGTCACGATCCTTTTGTTATTGCTTTGTTTTATTATAGTAATTAACACCAAACTGAGAACCTTCGGCAACCATGTTTGAATTCTGAATTCCTTGTCTTCCAGGATCTCCTGATTCTTCGATAGGTAAATTGCTGTTATTCTTACTGTTACTATTGCTGAATTTATTTGATACTTTTTCAGACATTTTCTTCATTTTGCTCATCATACTATCTCGCTTTGTCTTATCCATTAATACTAGAGATAAACCTACAACAGCTGCTCCACCAGCTATATTCGCGATTTTTCCTTTTCTCATTTATAATCCATCCTTTCTGTTTCAATCTACAATAACTATACCCTGATAAATTAAGCCAAAACACTTATTTTATGATACAATGAATGTATACAAAGACTTTTATTTATTTTTGAGGTGACTTATGCGTGTAAAATGTGTTATTTGTGATGGGATTAATCGCATTTATAATGACAGTCCAGAAGCAAAAAAGTTAAGAAACCGGTTGATACACACTTATATGTGTCCTGATTGTAGTGAAAGAATTACAAAAAAAACAATAGACAGACATAAAACAGGCAAATTTAAATTATACAAAAAAGATATGGTTGAAGATGAATTTCTCTCATAATAAAAGAAACGGCGGACATCAAAATCCGCCGTTTCTTTTCAGCTGTTTTTCCGTTCCTGGTGCAGTCTTAATCGATAGACCCCCATCACAATTGCAATTATAAATAAACTTTCTGCAAGTGGAAGATTCAAGCCGAAAATTAGAGTAAGGAAAAACATACCAATAAACAATAAAATATATATAACGGCTGATTTCATCAAGCTTAATTTTTTGGCAAAGCCAAATTTATAAGCAAGAATAGCTAAGACTACAATTGTTATATACAAGAAAAAAAAGCCTCTGATCAGTAATCCCAATTCATCTTCATTTGCCAGATTAACTTCACTTCCTAATCCTTGCATGAAAAAATCGGCAACAGGCCACAAATTATCTGGAACTTCAATGACTGTATTTTGCATGACAGACCCCCATTAATTATATCCACAAAATCTATCATACTAAATTAGGATATGTTATGCTAGTAAAAGATAGAAAGATATGAGGTGAATTAATGAAGAATATCCAGTGGTTCAAACTCTTTTTAGCTATTCTAGTCATCCTCTCTTTTTCTGCAGCTGGTGTAGGGATAGCCTTGAAAAGTATCTGGGTTATCGTCCTTTCCCTTCTTTTAGGCTTTATTATTATGGGATATGGAATCTCTCTTAAAAGAAAAGATGCTAGTTAAGAAAGGCTCCCAAAGGAAGAGCCTTTCTTATTTCAATTCAACATATTTTGTCATTAAATCCTTATATATCAACTTATTGCAAGTAATAATCGTATTATCTGTTAATATATTGACAGGTTCCCCAGTTGCCTGAACAGTCATCCCGCCAACTTCTTCAATTAAAATAGAGCCTGCAGCAAAATCCCATGGTGCCAACTTCATTGTAATATAGCAATCAAGTACACCTTCCGCAACAAAAGCAAATTCCAATGCCGCGGATCCATATGATCTTGTCCCACGACTATCTTTAATCAATTGTTGAATTTTCTTCTCATTTATACGTCTGTTTTCACAAGCTAATATGCTATTCATTCCAATTATGCTTGTTTCTATTTGTATTTTTTCTCTTAGCATCGGAAGTTTAACCTGATTACGAAAGGCACCTTCCCCTTTTAAACCTGTATACAAAACATCTTCCATAACATTATAAATCAATCCGATTTCACCAACACCTTCATGATAAATCCCTATCGATATAGCAAAATTCCTTTTTTGATGAACAAAATTCATTGTTCCATCGATTGGATCAATAATCCAGATAGTTCCGTCTAATTTATCTACTGTATCTCCATAGCCTTCTTCCCCTATTAATTTATGATCAGGATAAGTAGTTTTAATTTTTTCTACAAAAAATTGTTCTGTTGCTTTATCTACTTCTGTCACCAAATCGTTAGGATTAGATTTCGTATCAATTTGAAACTGTTTTTTCATATGAGATCGTATTCTTTCTCCAGCCTCATATACCCATTTTTTTGCATTTTCAAATATTTGCTGTCGGATGGCTGTTTGCATCACCGTTCCTCCATTCCTGTTTTAGAATACTTACTATTTTAGCAAAGATTCAAAATTTTGAAAAATAATCACTTCTATTGCAAACAATTTATAATTAATATAATATTGTAATTATACTAAAATAAAAGGATGAGTAAGATGACATTCAACGGGTTTAATAAAGAAGACTTTGAGACATTTTATATTGAAGGTTTAGATGAGAGAATGAATGCTATTAAGGAGAGAATTCAACCAAAGTTCCAGACTATTCATGATTTAGTCATTGAAGACCTGCAAATAATCGCGGGGCATGAAATGCATCTTCATATCGCAAAACATGCGAGAAGGACAGTAAATCCGCCAAAAGATACATGGTCAGCTTATTGTCATAATAAACGAGGGTACAAGAAACATCCCCACTTTCAAATAGGTTTATGGCATGATCAATTATTTATTTGGCTGGCATATATATATGAGCTGCCACACAAAGCTGAAATAGCAGATAAATTCATTAATGAGTTAGATGAGATCAAAGTAACTATCCCACAGGATTATTATGTATCTCTTGATCATATGAAAAATGAAGCACATCCAGTTTCAGATATTGATATAGCGAAATCCTTAGAAAGATTTAAAAAAGTAAAAAAGGCTGAATTTCTTATCGGTAAACGGTTTGATGCAAATAATCCGATTGTACATGATGGCGATGCACTAATTAAAGAAATAAAAGATACTTTCCAAACAGTCTCTCCACTTTATATATCATCAATGAAAGTATAAAGCATACTAAAACATAATTATTTTATTGCAATAAAACCCGAACTAATGAAGTTCGGGTTTTTGTTCATATCCTGATTATGGTAGCGTTCGTAATTTGGGTTAACATTATTAGTTATGTCCCGGCTTCATTTCATCTTTACTAAATCGGTTGCGTTTTGATCTTTCGCATACTTTATCACACGATAAGGCACGTAACCAGATTGTTTCTCAAATTCCCGATCCAGCTGCTTTTCTTCACTTTTAGATGGTACAATTTGTTTAAAACGGTTATATGCAAGGATCAAATCTTGCTGCTTAATCCCTTTTTCATACGCCTTCTCTATAAAGGAATAATAATTCACAACATCGACGATTTCCTTTGTAGTCCAGCTTTCATTTAACGGATAACTATAATTCAACAGCGACACCCCATTTATTTGATTACGATAACTATTTTATCATGGAAATTATGAAATATGTATGATTATGAATCAAAAGTTAGTACAAAATAAGGCGTAATTATAGCTAGCTATTCTTACCTGGATTTGCTATAATACGTCTTGTTTTATATTTTTCAAAAAGAAGGAGTACTATCACGTAGATGTATACGCAAAATGATACACCGCTGTTTAGCGGATTAAAGAAACATATAGATTCAAAGTCTACTATATTCCATATACCCGGGCATAAACAAGGGAAGGGTATGGACCCTGAATTCCGCGATTTTATTGGAGAAAATACGTTAGCAATTGATTTAATTAATATTGAACCTTTGGATGATCTGCACCATCCTAAAAAAATGATTAAACATGCTCAAGACTTGGCAGCAACAGCGTTTGGCGCTGATCATACTTTTTTCTCTGTTCAGGGGACAAGTGGGGCAATAATGACAATGATTATGAGTGTCTGCCAGCCTGGCGATAAAATTATTGTACCACGTAATATCCATAAATCCGTATCTTCCGCAATTATTTTCTCTGGGGCCATTCCAATATTTATACACCCGGAGATTGATCATAATTTAGGAATATCTCATGGCATCACACCAAATGCTGTGGAAAAAGCATTAGCAGCAAATCCTGACGCTAAGGCAGTGCTTGTTATCAATCCTACTTATTTTGGAATATCGGCAGATTTAAAAAAAATAGTGTCTATTTCTCACTCGTACCAAGTTCCAGTTCTAGTTGACGAAGCTCATGGTGTCCATATCCATTTCCATGATGATTTGCCTTTATCTGCAATGCAAGCAGGTGCAGATATGGCTGCCACGAGTGTTCATAAACTTGGTGGATCATTAACCCAAAGTTCTATATTAAATGTACGCGGCGGGCTTGTTAATCACGAACGTGTACAAGCAATGATGTCAATGTTAACAACAACATCCACTTCTTACATTTTACTCGCTTCACTGGACATGGCCAGAAAATATTTAGCTTTGAATGGTGATGAGTTACTATCAGAAACAATAAATCTTGCTAACCATTTAAGAAGTGAAATTAATACAATTCCGCACTTGTATTGCCCTGGAGAAGAAATTTTAGGTACAGAGGCTACGTATGATTATGATCCTACTAAAGTTATTATATCTGTGAAAAACTTGGGGTTAACTGGCCATGATGTGGAAGTATGGTTAAGAGAGAATTACCAAATCGAAGTGGAGCTGTCTGATATGTATAATATATTATGTATTATTACACCTGCAGATAGTGAGCAAGAGATCAACTATCTAATCCAGGCATTGAAACACTTAGCTGATAACCATCTGCTGACAAATGTAAAAAATCAAGTAAATGTTCATGTGCCGGAAATACCTCTGTTAGCAGTTAGTCCAAGAGATGCTTTTTATGCAGAATATGAGATAATTCCAATAGAACAGTCGGCTGGAAGAATAAGTGCAGAATCGATTATGGTATATCCACCTGGCATTCCTATTTTTATTCCTGGTGAAATCATCTCTGAAGATAATTTACAATATATAAAAAACAACTTAGACTCCAGCCTGCCTGTCCAAGGGTTACATGATACAACATTAAAAACGATTCGTGTTCTAAAAGAGCATAAAGCTTTTGAATAGCAGGAAGTGTCAAGAAATAATCACTCTGTAATAAAATCCGAATGATTCTGTATCATTCGGATTTTTCTGGGTTCAGTGATTTTCACTCTGCTCTTATTTAATAGTTTTTATTTGAAAACTGTTTTTGACTTTTCCTCTTATGGTAATTTTATCGCTGAAGGATCTGCAAATTCATATCCTTTTTCTCGTAATCCCTTGACAATATCAGCAAGGGCTGCTGATGTCCATTCTCTGTCATGCATCAGAAGAATAGCACCTGGTTTTAATAAGGAATACGGAACATCAACTTCAGGCCCTTCCCCTGTTATCATCGCTGTTTTTAACTTATCTGCGTCCATATATGGTTCAAAATAATCATAACCATATGTCCAATTCATCAGCAGCATACCTTCTTGTTCGACGAGAGAAGTAGCAAAATCAGTATTCGCACCGTTAGGCGCCCGGAAAAATTCAGGCTTCTCCCCAATGATTTCCTCAATTAAAACGGACAATGATCGAATTTCTTCCTCCTGTGTTGCTTCATCTGCCTCTGTCAATCGCTGATGATTGTATGTATGGTTACCAATTGCAAATCCCATTTCATGAATTTGTCTTAAAATATCTTTTTGTTCTTCTGTTTCCAGAAAATGACCATTAACAAAAAATATTGCCGGAGCTTCTAATTCCTTTAATGTCTTTGCCATTTCTAATGTATACTGTTCAGGTGCGTCATCAATAGTTAAAAGGACGACGTTTTCATTTGTACCTTCTTCCAATGGTACTAAACTCCAATTTTCACTAACCTTATACAGAGGTTCAGAAACAGGCTGGGTGACTTCCACATCATCTGTTTGATCTTGATTTTCAGCAGGTTCTTCTGTTTCTGAAGTTTCTTCGACCGCTTCTTCATTTGTTTCTGTTGCTTCTGTTGAATTACTAGTATCAGCTGCTTCCTCAACAGGTTCCTCTTGTTCATTTGATTCTTGATTCTCTGCCTGACAAGCAATTAAGAATACCAAAAATAAAACGATACTAACACGCATGACATTTTTCATTACTACTGCCTCCAATTGAAAAGATCATTTAATTTTATGAAAAAGAGCCTGCAATTGCAGACTCTTTTTCATGTTATTTTACAATATGGATTGGAGAACCCATCGCAACTTCTGCTGCTTCCATTGTAATTTCTCCCAGTGTAGGGTGTGCGTGAATTGTTAGAGCTAAATCTTCAGCAGTCATTCCTGCTTCAATTGCTAAACCAATTTCAGATACCATGTCACTAGCATTTGGACCAGCAATTTGCCCGCCAATAATTAAACCATCTTCTTTACGAGTGATTAGCTTCATAAAACCATCACTTGCGTTAAGTGATAAAGCACGGCCGTTTGCAGCAAACGGGAATTTAGAAGCTAGAACATCATAACCTGCATCTTTTGCTTCTTGTTCTGTATAACCAACTGAAGCCAATTCAGGATCAGAGAATACAACAGCAGGGATCGCATTATAGTCGATTTCTGCATTTTCTCCAGCGATTGCTTCAGCAGCAATTTTACCTTCATATGAAGCTTTATGTGCAAGTGGCGGTCCAGCAACAATATCTCCAATTGCATAAATGTTGTCAACACTTGTGCGACACTGTTTATCAATTTGGATAAGTCCGCGATCGCTCATTTCAATACCAACTTGTTCTAAGCCGATATCAGAAGTATTCGGTCTGCGTCCCACAGTTACAAGCACATAATCAGCTTCAACAGTTTCTTCTTTCCCGTTTGCTTCATATGTTACTTTCACACCATCTTCTGACTCTTCGACACCTTTAGCCATTGCTTCTGTAACAATTGTTGCACCTTTTTTCTTTAAGTTTTTCTTCACAAGTGCACTCATTTGTTTTTCGAAACCGCCTAGGATATCTTTCATTCCTTCAAGGATAGTAACTTCTGTACCGAAGTTGGCATATGCTGTACCTAATTCAGTACCAACATAACCTCCACCGATTACTACCAGCTTTTTAGGAACTTCTTGTAAATTAAGTGCACCAGTTGAATCAAGTACACGTTTAGAGTATTTGAATGATGGTAATTCGATAGGTGAAGAACCTGTTGCAATAATACAATTTTTGAAAGTATATGTTTGTGAATTTTTATCATCCATAACTTTCACCGTATTTTTATCAACAAAATACACTTCACCACTCACGATATCTACTTTGTTTCCTTTAAGCAGACCTTCTACACCGCCAGTTAATTTCTTAACAACAGATGCTTTCCATTCTTGTACTTTAGAAAAGTCTACAGAAACATTTTCAGCTTTAATGCCCATAGAATCTTCGCCATGTGCATATTCTACGCGGTGTCCTGCCTGGATTAATGCTTTTGAAGGAATACATCCTACGTTTAAACATACTCCACCAACAGTACCTTTTTCTACAACTGTTACTTTTTGGCCAGTCTGTGCTGCGCGAATTGCTGCAACATATCCCCCAGGACCTGCACCAACTACTAGAGTATCTAATTCAATTGGAAAATCTCCTACTACCATTCTTTACCCCTCCATCATAATTAATTGTGGGTCAGCTAAACATCTTTTAATTTGATTTAAAGCCATTTGTGCTGTTGCACCATCAATGATTCTGTGATCGAAACTTAGAGATAATGCCAGAACAGGTGCAATAACAATTTCACCGTCTTTTACAACAGGCTTTTCAGCAATACGTCCTATACCTAAAATTGCTGCTTCCGGTTGATTAATTAAAGGCGTGAACCATTGTCCGCCAGCTGATCCAATGTTTGAAATAGTACAAGAAGCACCTTTCATTTCATTTGGAGCAAGCTTGCCGTCACGAGCTTTTCCTGCTAATTCATTAATTTCCTGAGAAATACCGAAAACTGATTTGCGATCAGCATTTTTAACAACAGGTACTAAAAGACCTTTTTCTGTATCTGCAGCGATTCCGATATTGTAATAATGTTTTTGAATAATCTCATCTGTCTCATTATCAAGTGATGTATTTAAAGCCGGATATTTACTTAATGCAGAAACAAGTGCTTTTACTACATAAGGTAAATATGTTAACTTGATTTCCTGCTCTGCAGCAATAGGTTTAAATTTCTTACGGTGTGCTACCAACTCTGTAACATCCACTTCATCATGCAGTGTTACGTGAGGTGCAGTTTGTTTCGTATTTACCATTGCTTTCGCGATCGCTCTTCTGATTCCACTCATTTTTTCTCGAGTTTCAGGGAATTCACCTTCAGGAGCTGATGTTTTTGCAGCAGCTGGCTGTTGTGATGAAGTATCTTCTTTCTTTTCGCTAGCAGCTGGTGCTGATTGTCCGCCATTTAAGAATGCGTCGATATCTTCTTTAAGTACACGGTTATTCTTTCCAGATCCTTGTACTTCTCCAATATTGACATTATTATCGCGAGCATATTTACGAACAGATGGCATTGCAATAACGCGACTGCCTGAATCATTAGCTGATGTATCAGCAGTTTCTTTCGCACCTTTGGATTCTTCTTGTTTCGTATCTTCTTTAGGTGCTGCTTTCTCGTCTGCTTCCGGTTGTTCTGTTGATCCGGCATCTTCATAACCTTCCGCATCAATTGTAATTATTGTTTCACCAACTGTTGCAACAGAACCTTCTTCGAAATGAACTTCTTTTACTGTTCCATCTACTGGAGAAGGAATTTCTACAACCGCTTTGTCATTTTGCACTTCACAAAGCACATCGTCTTCTTTAATTTCTTCACCAGCTTTTACAAACCATTTTACAATTTCACCTTCATGTATACCTTCACCGATATCCGGTAATTTAAATTCAAAAGCCATTTTGGTGACCTCCCGTCTCTGATTATTTTAGTAATTAATGACTTGATTTACTTTTTCAATAATGTCCTGGTAATTTGGTAACCAAACTTCTTCTGCTTGCGTAAATGCGTAAACTGTATCTGGAGCAGCAACTGTTAAAATTGGTGCTTCTAGATGCAGTATTGCTCGTTCCTGTACATTTGAAATGATATAAGAAGCCATACCCGCTTGGCGCTGTGCTTCTTGAACCATAACCATATGATTTGTTTTCTCCACAGATTTTACGATTGTATCGAAATCTACAGGCATAACAGTACGGAGGTCAATAACTTCTGCATCAATACCGTCTTTTTCAAGTTCTTCTGCAGCTTTTAATGCTGAGTGAACCATTGCACCATAGGCAACTAATGTTACATCATTTCCTTCACGTACGACATTTGCTTTTCCTAACTCAATTGCATAATCTTCTTCTGGAACTTCTTCACGGAAAGAACGGTACAATTTCATGTGTTCTAAGTAAACAACTGGATCATTATCACGGATAGATTGAATTAACAATCCTTTCGCATCATATGGACCAGAAGGGATAACTACTTTTAAACCAGGTTGTTGTGCAACAAGGCCTTCTAAAGAGTCAGCATGTAATTCTGGTGTGTGTACACCTCCACCAAATGGTGAACGAATCGTAATCGGTGCATTCATTGTGTTTCCTGAACGATAGCGTAAACGTGCCATTTGCCCGCTGATAGCATCCATTGCTTCATACACGAAACCGAAGAATTGGATTTCAGGAACCGGACGGAAACCTTGTGTAGCAAGACCAATGGAAATACCTGCAATACCAGATTCAGCTAATGGTGTATCAAACACACGATCTTCGCCGAATTCTTTTTGCAGTCCTTCTGTTGCACGGAAAACCCCGCCGTTTTGGCCAACATCTTCCCCGAATACTAATACATTTTCATCATTTTTAAGTTCAACGCGTAAAGCATCAGTGATTGCTTGAATCATTGTCATTTGAGCCATGATTTACTTCGACTCCTTTGCTTGATATTCTTCCAATTGTTCCTCCAAGTGAGCTGGAAGTGTTTCATACATGTTATTAATAAGTTCTGTTACTTTTTGTTTTGGCTGTTCGTCTGTTTTCTTGATTGCCGCTTTAATTTCTTCTTTTGCTTTTTCAATTACTTCATTTTCTTCTTCTTCAGACCATAGTCCTTTTTCTTCTAAGAACTTACGGAAACGAACGATTGGATCTTTTTTCTCCCATTCGCTGTCCATATCTTCTGTACGATAACGAGTTGGATCATCACCAGCCATTGTGTGTGGTCCATAACGGTATGTTAATGTTTCAATTAATGTAGGGCCTTCACCGTTAACTGCACGCTCTCTAGCTTGTTTAGTTGCAGCATATACAGCTAAAATATCCATACCATCAACTTGAATTCCATCAATTCCAGCAGCCACTGCTTTTTGTGCCAAAGTTTTAGCAGCAGTTTGCTTTTCTACAGGTACAGAGATTGCGAATCTGTTATTTTGCACAACAAAAATTGCTGGCGCGCCATAAGCACCTGCAAAGTTAATTCCTTCATAGAAGTCACCTTGAGATGTACCACCATCACCAGTGTAAGTAATAGCAACAGCTTTCTTTCCGCGTTTTTTCATACCGATTGCTACACCAGCAGCTTGTGTGTACTGTGCACCAATAATAATCTGCGGGCTTAGTGCATTCACACCTTCAGGGAACTGGTTTCCATGATAATGACCGCGAGAGAAAAGAAATGCCTGGTATAGCGGAAGTCCATGCCAAATTAATTGTGGAACATCACGATAACCCGGTAAAATAAAATCCTCTTTTTCAAGAGCAAACTGTGTTCCTAATTGAGATGCTTCCTGTCCTGCTGTAGGAGCATAGAAACCTAAACGCCCCTGACGATTTAATGCGATAGAGCGTTGATCAAGAATACGTGTATAAACCATGCGATACATTAATTCTTTTAATTCTTCATCTGAAAGTTCAGGCATTGCTTCTTCATTCACAACTTTTCCTTCTTCATTCAGAATTTGAAACGTTTCGAACTGTTCTTCAATATTTTCAATTGTACGTTTCAAAAAATTCACCTCTTCCTTTCTTATGCCAAAATTAATTTATCAAAATTAGCTTTCCCAAAAGATTAAAAATTCTGTACCAAAGTCATTATTATTGCTATACCCAATTTAATTAAATATTAATCAAATCTCCATCCATATAATCTGTTACATATGTTTCGGTAAATAATATTGGTACAATTTTAATACATGTATAGTGTAGCTTATTGATCGGCTTTGGTCAAACACTTTGCAACAATTAGTATATATTTTTTTAAGATGTATAACACGGTGTACTACAAAGGTAAGGTTTGTTGTATCTATCATCTGTTTCATTAACTTTTTTATTCTGTACTAATTTAAAACAAAACAATATCTGCAAGAAAAAAATGCAGATACTCATTAATTTTTCTTCATTACTATTAATTAACTTTTTTTACAATTCACTCCTTTCCCCGAAAGAGCTATCAACTGAATTTTTTTATGTAAATTATGTTAAGTCTTTGTAAATGAGATAATAATTCAGCACAAATATGATATTTTAGGTAATGTCAATTAGGCTTAAAGTAACAGAAACAGATTTATTCGGGGGGTTAATGTATGAAAAGATGGACTATTTACCTGTTAATGTTATGCGTTGTTGCAATTACAGGGTGTTCACATCACCAGGCAGCAGCAGAATCTAAAATAAAAATTGGCATTATGTTATCAGAATCGGGACTTGGGGATCAATCATTTAATGACTCCGCCTTTTATGGATTGGAAAAAGCCCGGGATGAGCTGGGAATCTTATTTGATTATAAAGAATTAGCTGATACTGGAGATTACAAGACAGGTTTTGAAGAGTTGATTGCCCAAGGCTATGATCTGATTATTGGACATGGACCTCTGGCAGAAGAGGATTTAAGAATAGTCGCCGAGGAATATCCGGAGCAGCAGTTTGCCATAGTTGACAGTAACATTGATTTGCCTAATGTACTTAATATTAATTTTAAAGAACAGGAGGCGAGCTTCTTAGCCGGTGCTCTTGCAGGTATGAAAACTAATACAGATATTGTCGGGTTTATCGGCGGGGAAACCAGTCCGGTAACTCAACAGCTTTTTAGTGGGTTCAGACAAGGTGTTGCGGCAACAAATCCGGAAGCTGAAGTGTTAGAACGATCTGCTGGAACTTCCAGCGATGAGGATCTCGGCGCAAAATTGGCATTTGAGTTAGTTGTTGAGGGGGCTGATTATATCTTTCCTCCAGCCGGAACTACAGGTAAAGGTGTAATTCAGAGGGCACAGGAATCAGGCGGATACACATTTGGGCTGAACTCTGATCAATTCTATTTAGGGGAAGAAACAGTTGTTTCGTCAGCGATGAAAAAAATAGATGTAGCTCTATTTAGTATCGCAAAAGATCTTGTGGATAATGGTGAACTAACGATAGATGAATTAGAACTTGGACTGAAAGAGAATGGTGTCGGTCTTGCACCAATTCGGGTAATAGCAATGACAAAAACAGAAGAGGAACGTTTAAATGAATTGAAAAATAACATTATTAACGAATCCATATTAGTAAATGAGTAATGGAAAGTAGGTCATGAAATGAATATTAAACAAAAGCTGAGAATCATTACTTTATTACCACTGCTAATCGCATGCATTATTATGGCTATTATCGTTGTGCAAATGACTCGCATTCACTCTTCCAACAGTGAGCATGTTGGGAATCTGCTTGATGTGGAAAAATTAAATAGTGCGATCGTTTCCATCGAACAAGGACTTGGAAGCTATTCTCTAAATCGTACAGAGGCAGATGCAGATACTGTAAGAGACAACCTTGATACCAGCTTTCACATTTTAGCGAATTTAGATGACACCACAAATGCCAGCGAGCATGTTGGTATAGTTGACAACAAACTTCACTCTCTAAATGAACAGGTTTTAGAGGCTTTAGATAGTAAAGATGTTTCCGAAGCAAAGCGGCAATCCATTCGGACAAGAGGAATTCAAAATGACATACATAACTTACGATTGATAGTTGACCAAAGTTACCAACAATCTTTAACCAAACAGACAGATGTCATTAATTATATTATCGTCTTTACCATTGTCTCTGGCTTGATTCTATTGCTGGGCACCGGAAGTTTTTCCTATATGATGACAAACCGGATCATTATTCCTATTAAGAATCTGGTGAATCATGCGAATGAAATTGCAAATGGAAATTTGAACCAGACAATTGATCCAACATCGAATAAAGATGAAATCGGCCAGCTTCAGAACAGTTTTGTGAAAATGAAACAAGATTTAAAAGATCTGATAGCAAATTTATTAGAAACTTCGCAAAATATTGCGGCATCAAGTGATCAACTTAGTATTAACGCTGATCAGACTACAACTGCTATTGAGAAAATATCACGAAATATCGTGGAAATGTCAGATGGCTCAGAAAAACAACTTTATTTGGTGCAGGATTCTAATCAAAACGTTCATCAGATAGCGCAGGACATTGAACTTATTTCAAGCCAGATCGGTCTTGTTACAAATTCATCCAACGAAGCTTCTGCAAGGTCTCTTGAAGGGATGGAAACAATCACAAGCATCAGTGAGCAAATGACTATTATTAACCAGCATACTGAAGAGACAAACAAAGTTATGAAAAAATTAGATAATCATTCAAAGGAAATCAATAAGATTGTTGACTTAATAACAGATATTGCAGAACAAACGAATTTACTAGCATTAAATGCTGCGATAGAAGCAGCACGTGCAGGTGAACAAGGAAAAGGGTTTGCAGTTGTAGCCAATGAGGTAAGGAAATTGGCAGAAAAATCTGGACAATCCGCTCGACAAATCAGTGAATTAATTACAAAGATGCAGAATACAACGACGAATATTATCCAGTCAATGGCGAATGGAAATAAAGCCGTCAAGCAAGGCAGTGAACTTGTAACCGAAGTGAATGAAGCTTTCGATAATATTACCGGAGGAGTTAATGCAATTAAACATCATATGAAAGAAGCTTCTTCTTCCATAAGCATGATTAATACAAACAAGGATACCTTAATTAAATCAATGGCAAATGTTTCTGACATAACTGAAACCTCTACAAGCTATTCACAGGAGGTAGCAAATGCGACTGAGGAACAAAATGCGTCCATTCAGGAAATAGCTGCAGCTGCTAAGATATTAGCGGAGATGGCACAAGATCTGCAAAAAAATGTCCGCAGATTTAATATTTCTTAGCAAACGTAAAAATAGCCTTCGCTCAGCGAAGGCTATTCTTCAAATTCTACATTTAATCCTGATTTTTCATAGAACTGCTCTTTCAAATAATTGTACGAATCCGTATACTGGTTAAACGAATCATTTAATTCAATTACATTGTCATATGTTGTGTTTACTAAATTGATTTGCTCCAGCAATTCGTCTTCTGTTAAATCTTCTTTGGTAAACAGCTCATATAATTTTTGATCTTCATCTAAAGATTTCAAGTATGCTTCATTGTATCATTTCATTGGCAATAGGTCTTACCTCTTCATTTAAATTCTCAACTGAATCATTCACCTTGTTAAATTCCTCTTCTGCACTTGTAATGCTTTCTTTTTCTTTATTCAGTAATGACCTGCGTTCCTCAATATTAGCTAACGCTTTGTCTTTCAATTCTATTATTTTATCCATATCATCTGCAGATAACTCAATCAACTGATTATAAATTGTCTGCTCTTCTTCTTCTAATTTCATAAACGGGTCTTGTTGCTCAGCAAAAGGCTGTTCCAGTTCCACCGCTTTCTCTAAATGTTCATACATTTGATTGGCAGCCGATTCACCACTGCATCCTGCCAATGCAATAATAAAAAATATACCAAATAATAATTTCTTCATAATAAATTGACTCCTTTTTGTTTATTTCATCCAATAGCCTCTAGTATAACATATTTAAGAGATAAATCTTTATTTGCTTTATATTCTTTTATGCTATTATTGTATGTACATAAAAAGTATATTTCTCTATATCATTAATATAACTTTTTATATGAAATAATAAAGTATTTTGTTTATAAAGAGGTGTTTTAAATGTTAACAATGAAAGATATTGTCAGAGAAGGGGATCCAGTGCTCCGCAATATGGCAGAAGAAGTGGAACTGCCTCCAACTGAAGAGGAAATAGCAACACTCCATGAGATGCTCACATTTCTGAAAAACAGTCAAGACGAAGAAATAGCCGAAAAATATGAACTTCGGGCAGGGGTTGGATTAGCAGCACCACAGATTGGTTTACCCAAACGGATGATAGCTGTCCATTTTCAGGACTTTGATGAAAAAGAATACAGCTATGGATTATTTAATCCTAAAATTATCAGTCATTCTGTTGCGAAAACTTATTTGACTGGCGGAGAAGGCTGTTTATCAGTAGATAGAGAAGTTCCAGGATATGTACCCAGATATAATAAAATAACTGTAAAGGCAACAGACCTGAATAAAAATGAGGTTAAATTAAAGCTAAAAGGGTATGCAGCAATTGTTTTTCAGCATGAAATTGATCATTTAAACGGCGTTATGTTTTATGACCATATAAGTCAGGAAGATCCATTTCTTATTCCTGATAATACGGTTGCCTGTGACGAATAAAAAAACCAAACGCAAAGCAAGCCGGACAACTGCTTTGCGTTTGGTAAATATAATTTTCAGTCAATCAGTTTTAACCTTTTTAATCCTTTACTTAACCCATCATCATCTACATGATCTGTAACGAGGTAAGCTTTTTTCTTCAATTCCTCAACAGAATTCCCCATTGCAATACCATAACGCACTGTTTCAATCATTTCTAAGTCGTTTAATCCGTCTCCAAATGCATAAGTATCTTTCCAATCAATGTTTAATTCATTAATAAACTGTTCAATTCCGTGAGCTTTTGAACCAATTCTAGGAAGGACATCACATGAATATTCATGCCATCTTACAAATCTAAACTGTTCAAGATTTTTTTCATAGTAAGTTTGCTCATGCGCTTCATTAAACAATAGTGCCTGAAAAATCGGTACTTTTTTATAATATTCAGCATCTTCATCTGGGTATGCTTTCTTCAGACTATTCATTCCTGATTCAATTTGCGGATGATCAGATACAGTGGCTCTCATTTCATCTACCGATTGAAAAATAATCGGATGACTGGATTTTGAGCTGAATTCCATTAATTGTTCCATTTGTTCAGCACTGTAAAAATTCTCATGTACAACTTTCCCTTGATGAACTGCATATTGTCCGTTAAAACTTATATATGAATCAATATCTAATTCTGCCAGGATATCTTGAAACATAAAAGGTGCTCGTCCCGTTGCTATTGCAACAATGACACCTCGCTCTTTCAATTTGTTAACAGCATCTTTTGTTGATTCAGGAATTTTTTTCTCATGATCCAGAATAGTGCCGTCAATATCAAGAAAAACAACTTTTTTACTCACTAACCTTCTCCCTCTCTTTTTATCAATTCATTATTTTTGTCCCCGGATAACATTATATCATCTCAATCAAGCGAATAAGTATCTTTATATGGAGAAAAATAAACACTAGATACAATTAATGAAAGTGTAAATCCCATATTTTTCACTGTTTTTAAAAATTCTTTTGAAAGATTACAGCTTTTTTGTTTCAAAAAATGTTAAATCATACTATACTATAAAGTAATAGGGATTGGATCGGTTCATTGAGTACCTACTTTTCTTTTCTAAATTATTAGGAAGGAGTTGGAAGTAGTTATGTTAAAGCGTTTGAAGGAAAAGCTTAAAAAACGATGGAGAGATGTAATTAGGAGACGTGTACCAACTACAATGCAGCATTCTAAATTTAATAGCAAGTTATCCAAACAAACCATAGGATCAAAGAAAAAATAAATTCAGTAATGGAACTAGAAGGAGAGATAAAATGGTATATAAAGTCTTATATCAAGAAGATGCACTTGAAATACCTGTACGTGAACACACAAAAAGTCTATACGTTCGTGCGCAGACAGAAAGAGAAGTTCGACAATTTTTAAAAGAAAGAAATGTAAATATAGAGTTTATCCAATTATTAAATGACCAGCACTTAGCATATGAACAGCAATCTGAGTTTTTCCGAGTGGAGAATGACTAAATATGAAATTTGTTAAAAATGATCAAACAGCAGTATTTGCATTAGGTGGATTGGGTGAAATTGGAAAAAACACATATGCTGTTCAATTCCAAGATGAAATCATTCTAATTGATGCAGGTATTAAATTTCCTGAAGATGAACTACTGGGAATTGATTATGTTATACCTGATTACACCTATTTAGTTCAAAACCAGGATAAAATTAAAGGATTATTTATCACTCATGGACATGAGGACCACATTGGTGGAATTCCTTATCTACTAAGGGAGATTAATGTTCCAATATATGCTGGAAAATTAGCGATTGGTTTAATTAAAAATAAATTGGATGAACACGGCTTACTTCGCAAAGCAAAGCTGCACACGTATCAAGAAGATGACATATTTAAATTTAGAAAGACTGCTGTATCTTTCTTTAGAACAACCCACAGCATCCCTGATTCCTATGGTATTGTAGTGAAAACACCTCCTGGTAATATTGTTCATACAGGAGACTTTAAATTTGATTTCACACCAGTTGGTGAACCAGCCAACTTAACTAAAATGGCAGAGATAGGTAAAGAAGGCGTGTTATGTCTTCTTTCTGATAGTACGAACAGTGAAGTACCAGGATTTACTCTGTCTGAACGCGTAGTTGGCGATAGTATAAATGACATTTTCTCAAGAGTTGACGGAAGACTGATCTTTGCAACTTTTGCATCTAATATCCATCGTTTACAACAAGTAGTAGAAGCTGCTGTCAAACATAATCGTAAAGTTGTTGTTTTTGGCAGAAGTATGGAAAGTGCAATAAAAATTGGCCAGGATTTAGGATATATTCGTGCACCAAAAAATACCTTTATTGAACCTAGCCAAATAAATCAATTACCAGCAAATGAAGTGACAATACTTTGTACTGGCTCTCAAGGTGAACCGATGGCAGCCCTATCGCGCATTGCTAATGGGACACACCGCCAGATTCAGATTATTCCTGGTGACACTGTTGTGTTTTCCTCTTCCCCAATCCCTGGAAACACACTCAGTGTAAGTAAAATTATCAACCAGCTTTATCGTGCTGGAGCAGATGTAATTCATGGTCCGCTAAATGATATTCATACTTCGGGTCATGGTGGACAACAAGAGCAAAAATTAATGTTACGGTTGATTCAGCCTAAATACTTCTTACCAATCCATGGAGAATACAGAATGCTGAAAGAACATACTAAATTAGCTGAAAGTTGTGGAATACCTCCTAAAAATAATTTTATTATGGATAACGGAGAAGTACTTGCATTAGGCAAAGACCAGGCAGGTATTGCTGGTAAAATCCCTTCCGGATCTGTTTATGTTGATGGCAGCGGTATTGGAGATATTGGTAATATTGTATTAAGAGATCGCCGGATTTTGTCTGAGGAAGGTCTGGTAATTGTTGTTGTAAGCATCAATATGAAGGAATTCAAGATTGCTTCAGGGCCAGATATTATTTCAAGAGGTTTTGTTTATATGCGTGAGTCAGAAGATCTAATTAATGACGCTCAGAAAATAGTGGCAAAACATTTAGATAAAGTAATGGAACGACGAACTACTCAATGGTCAGAAATTAAAAACGAAATTACAGATACAATTGCACCATACCTTTATGAAAAAACGAAACGCCGCCCAATGATTTTACCTATCATTATGGAAGTTTAAAATCAAATTGGGACAAGCGCTGAGGAATTGTTTGAAGCTGACAATTCCAATGGATACTACCCTATTAATGAAAAAACCCTGACAATACTGTCAGGGTTTTTTCTAATCTTCTACAACTAAATTCTTTTCGAAGCGGGAGATATCTTTATCTGCCCCTATTACTATTAATACATCATCTCTCACTAATTTCTGATCTGCCATTGGGGACACATTTATTGATTTCTCATTTGCTTCCTTAATAGCAACAACGTTACAGCCGTATTGTGCACGGATATCCAATTCAAGCAGGGTTTTTCCGTCCATTTTCTTTCCAGCTTTCACTTCAACAATACTATGGTCATCAGATAGTTCCAGATGATCCAGTATGTTAGTTGAAATAATGCTGTGAGCAATCCTTCGCCCCATATCTCTTTCCGGATGGACTACATGATCTGCACCGATTTTATTCAGAACTTTTTCGTGATAATCATTTTGCGCCTTTACTGTTATTTTCTTTATGCCAAATTCTTTTAACATTAATGTCGTTAAAATACTCGCTTGAATGTTCTCCCCTATTGCCACAATAACATGATCAATATTTCTTATTCCCAATTCTTTAAGAACATTTTCATCTGTTGTATCTGCAATTACAGCATGTGCTGCAATATTTTTATATTCATTTACTTTGTCTTCATGGATATCTATAGCCAGAACATCCATCCCTTCAGCACTCAGCTCCCTGCAGATACTGCCTCCAAAGCGCCCTAAACCTATCACTGCAAATTCACGTTTCATTCTATTTCCTCCAAAATAATTCGTATAACTCCGCCATTATTTTATCACAGTTTAGAGTTGATTTGCAGTTAACATTCAATTTATTACAACTTATAATGCATCCAACATATCAAATTGGGATTTTACCAACTCGTAATATTCTCCTCTTTTACTCATTAATTCATCATGATTGCCTTGTTCGAGAATACGGCCGTGTTCCAGAACGATGATCTTATCAGCTTCACGGATTGTTGAAAGGCGGTGGGCAATCATAATTGCTGTTCTGCCTTCTAACAATCGTTTGAGTGCTTGTTGTATTTGGACCTCTGTTTCTGTATCAATACTTGCAGTTGCTTCATCCAGAATCAGAATTCTTGGATCTGCGAGTAATGCACGTGCAAAGGATAACAACTGTCTCTCCCCTGCAGATAAGATATTACCCCGTTCCTCTACTTCCGTCTCATATCCTTTGGAGAGACGCTTAATAAAGGCATCTGCACCTACTATTTTTGCAGCATCTCTTACTTCTTCATCAGTCGCTTCAGGGCGTCCAAACCGAATATTTTCCATGATGGTGCCTGAAAAAATAAACGTATCCTGAAGAACAACAGATATATTGTTCCGTAAACTGGAAAGCTTCATGTCTCGTAAATCATTTCCGTCAATCTTCACAGCACCTTGAGTAGGATCATAAAAGCGACTGATCAGGTTGGCGATGGTTGATTTACCTGATCCCGTATGGCCTACTAGTGCTACTGTCTGTCCTTGCTTCATCTCTAATGAGATTTCATGCAAAGCAATTCGATCTTCATCATATGAGAATTGGACTTTATCAAATTCGATATGTCCCTTCATGTTTTTAAAGTCTTTTGCGTTTGATTTTTCGTTCACATTAGGCTGCTCATCCAGGAATTCGAATATTCTTTCAGATGAAGCCATTGCTACTAACAATTGGTTATAGATCTGACCCAATCTGGAGATCGGCTCCCAGAACATTCCAAGGTAAAAGGCAAAGGATACGAAAGTTCCTACACCGATTTCACCTGCAATGATTAAATGCGCTCCATACGAAATTAATATAACGGTACCAATGGCATTGCTCATTTCTACAAATGGACCGAAATAAGCACTTTTCTTCATCGCAATACGTTCCATCTCGTAATTATCTGTGTTGACACCATTAAAAAATTCGGTGTTTTCTTTTTCTTGTGAGAAAGACTGAGTAATGCGAATCCCTTGCATACTTTCATTTAAATGTGAATTCAATCTTGATTTTTGAATTCGTACATTTTGCCATGACCTGCGAATATTGCGGCGAAGTTTTGTCGAGATAAAAAACATAATCGGTAAAATAACTAAAACAGCTAATGCTAATGGCGGGCTTAATGCGAATAAAATAACAATAATCCCAAATAGCATGACAACATCCATTAACAAATTTATAATCCCATTTGTAAATAATTCTTGTAACGAGTTAACATCATTTAAAATACGTACAAGGATCGAACCCGCAGATCTTTTATCAAAAAAGTTATGTGATAATCTTTGAACATGAGAAAACAATTTTGTTCTTAAATCATATATAACTCTTTGACCTAAAATATTCACCCATTTAATACGAAACCTGTTGGCAACATAACTCAATAAATAGAGAATTGATATACCGATAATCAGATATGTTAATAAGTTAACATTTTGATCAGTTATTGCCTGATCTATCGCTACATTACCTATCAGAATTGGTACAACAAGCCTGACTATCGTGGAAATTAGCATAGCAACAATAGCAGCAGGCAACAGTGTTTTCATATATGGTTTTAAAAATTCTAATAAGCGGAGCATCTGTTTCCAGTTAAATGGTTTCTCTACCGCCTGATCTAACGGATAGTAAAACCTTTTTAGGTGCGGACTGTCTTTTTTCATTTCTTTAGCAGTTAATGATTTAGCCATTTCGTATCCCTCCCCTGTCTATATTGACTGCATTACAGCATCTTTATCTTTATATTGGATATCATATATTCTTCTGTACGGCCCATTTTGACTAATCAATTGGTGGTGAGTCCCTCTTTCTACAATCGATCCTTCGTTTAATACTAAAATTTCATCAGCGTGTTTTAATGATGAGATACGGTGTGCAATAATAAAAGTTGTTCTGTCTTTCATTACTTCTTTTAATGCCTTCTGAATAAGAAACTCTGTTTCCATATCCACCGCAGAAGTAGCATCATCAAGTACCAAGATACGTGGATCAATTAATATCGCTCTTGCAATGGCAATTCTTTGCTTCTGACCGCCAGACAATCCCATTCCTCGCTCACCTAGCATAGTGTCATACCCTTTTGGCATTTGCATAATAAACTCATGAGCCTGGGCTCTTTTAGCCGCTGCAATAATATCATCCATTGAAGCATCTGGATTACCGTAGGCAATATTTGCTTTAATCGTTGTAGAGAAAAGAAATGATTCTTGTAATACAAAACCAATTTGCTTTCTCAATCCTTTTAAATCATAAGCACTAGTTGGTTTACCATCAACAAGCACTTTACCTTGATCCGGTTCATAGAATCTTGTTATAAGCTGGGTAATGCTGGTCTTCCCTGCACCTGTAGGTCCTATTAATCCAACTACTTTTCCTGGTGGTGCATCAAATGAAATATTCCTTAATGCGGCATCATCATCCTCAATATAGGTTAAAGACACATCCTGGAATGTAACATGGCCTTTAAAGCTGTCTGCAGCAACAGGCTGGTCTTCCTCTATAATATCTTCTTTTGCTTCGAGAATTTCTAATAGCCTTTCCCCTGAAGCCTTTGCCTGGGAAAACTGATTCACAATAAAACCCAAGTGCATAAGAGGTCCGAGTATATACGTAACTAAACTGAAAAATGCGACTAGCTCACCAAGTGACAACTGATTATTAATAACTAAATATCCCCCATAAACCAGCAATGCAACCATACTGACATTCCCAATAAACTCCATCAACGGGAAATATTTCGCCCAGATATTAGATGTTTTTATATTCACTTCGCGATAATTAACATTATTTACAGAAAAACGGTCAATTTCAAAATCTTCTTTTGATAATGATTTAACCGTGTTCATACCGCTGACATTTTCCTGAATTCTGGTATTAAGGCTGCCTAATGATTTTCTTATACTGCGGAATGCCGGGTGAACTTTACGGTCAAACTTATAAACGATAACAGCTAGAAATGGCATTACCGCCATTGTAACAATTGCCAACGGAACAGAGTAATAAAACATAACACTGAGACTTATCACCATTAACAAAGTAACACGTATTAATTCTTTGAATCCTGCTGCCAAAAAGAACCGAAAGCCTTCCACGTCCATCGTTAAACGTGACATCAGATCACCCGTCCGGGCATTATCATAATATGTAAATGATAAACGTTGCAATTTTTTGTACAATTCGTCACGTAAAACATAAACTGATTTAACACCAAACAAATCACCTAAATATTGTTGCAAAAAGTTAGCGACCCCTTTAATTACCATTAATCCAACAAAAGCAATAGCCAGATAAGGAATTAACTGGTACTCTCCAGGTGTAACAACATCATCAATTGTCCTCTGTAATATTATTGGATAGGCAACTGTGATTGCGGTTACAAATAAAACAGACAAAACGGATAACAAGAAATACTTTTTAAAAGGCCAATAAAATTGCTTTAGTTTTTTAAATGTTTCCATCCTTTGCACCCCCTAATTTTACGTAAATATAAATATAACGGTTTACGAAATAAAATGCCACCCTTTCGACTCAATTTCTAAAATTTTTATATAAATACTAACAAATAGATATGTGGACAAATGCAGTTCTAGGCTGCAGATTATAATAATTACACTTTCTTCCCTATTATATTGTAAATTACGATGATTTTTGTATGTAATATGTGAATTATTTGCTTGACGGCATACCTTTCCCTTATTATTAGGATGTCAACAACTTAAGAGGAGGAGAAATATGCTTAATTTTGATTTTGATTGGGATCTTATTTTACGGCAAACTATACAGGTTGGTGGCCAGCTTATCATCCTGTTAATTGCTTTCCTGATTATTTCACCAATCGCAAAAAGAGCCATATCAAGAATGATCAAAAAATCAACATCCCATAAAAATGTATCAGAGGCACGTGCATTAACATTGGAAAAATTGTTAGTTAACATTTTTTCTTACACATTAATTTTTGTATTTATCGTCATGTTTTTTGGAATTATAAATATAGAAATTGGACCACTGATCGCAAGTGCAGGTGTAGTTGGATTAGCCATTGCATTTGGTGCCCAGGGACTAGTCAGTGATATTGTTACTGGATTTTTTATATTATTGGAAAAGCAAATCGATGTTGGTGACTATGTAACTGTAGCAGGTTATGACGGGATCGTTGAGGAAATTGGCCTGCGAACAACACAAATCCGCGGCTTTGATGGCACATTGCATTTTGTCCCTAATCGTAATATATCCGGAGTAAGCAACCACTCTCGCGGGAACATGCGTGCACTTGTCGATATCGGGATTAGTTATGAAGATAATATTGATGAGGCAATTGGTGTATTAAAACAAATTTGTGATGAATTTGCAAATGATGAACGATTTGTAGAAGGGCCAGACGTTCTTGGTGTACAAGCATTCGGATCAAGTGATGTTGTATTGCGTATACTAGGTAAAACCGAAAACATGGCTCAATGGTCTGCAGAAAGAGACTTAAGAAAACGGATTAAAGAAGAATTTGATGCAAATAATATTGAAATTCCATATCCACACCAAGTGAATATAACAAAAAAAGGCTAAAAAAACCGGGGTTTCCCGGTTTTTTATTTAGTCTATTCTTCTGATCGTTTCCGTAACTGCTTTTACTCCAGCTATTATTGCTTCCTCATCAGGATTTAATTTACTGTGATGCAGGCCATATTCAGAGTCTACCCCTAACCAGAACATAAAACCAGGTATTTCCTTTAAGAAGTAACCAAAATCTTCTCCTGTCATCGCAGCATTTGCTTCAATGTAAGTAAGATCTGTTGAGTTTATAATTTCTTGAAATTGATTTACACAATTGCTCTCATTATATACTTGATAATACATAGCGCCATAATCAACAGCTATCTCGCAGTCATAGGATAGCTGGAATCCTTCGATAAACCTTTCAAGTTCACTTTTTATAACGGTCATCGTTTCCGGCTGAAGTGTACGAATCGTACCTTCTAATCTGGCTTTTTCAGCAATAATATTTTGAACAGTTCCTGCCGTCATTTTACCAATCGTGATCACACCACTGTCTAATGGATCGATTTTTCTGGAAATAATCTGCTGTAATTGTGTGACAAAAGTACTTGCCGTAACAATCATATCTTTTGTTAAATGGGGATAGGCAGCATGACCGCCTTTACCCTTGAAATCGATAAATAATTCGCTGGTATTCGCGAATAAGATCCCTGCTCTGCTTGAAACAGTTCCAACAGGCAACTCGGGGGCAATATGCAGTGCAAATATCTTATCAAGTTTCCACTGCTTAAAGGTCTCTGAATTCATAATTGGTTCCGCCCCGCCAGGACCTTCCTCTGCTGGTTGGAAAATAAATAAAATATTATCATCAACCGGATTTGATGCAACTTCATATAAAGCTCCTAATGCTATCGTCATATGGATATCATGGCCACATGCATGCATGTTCTCCTGATGTTGAGAGCTAAAAGGTAAACCTGTCTCCTCCACAATTGGCAATCCGTCAATATCTGTCCGGTACCCTATTGTTTGCTTTGGATTCAGTCCTTCTACGAAAGCAAACAAACCAGTTTTCCAGCGAGTTACTTGTATATTAGGAAGATTCATTTCTGCAATTGTTTTAAGTAAATATTCTTGTGTTTTATATTCCCTGAAGCCAAGTTCGGGAATCTGATGTAACTCTCTTCTTATTTCAATTAATTTTTCTTTATTCATGATTGAACTTCCTTTCAATATAACGGCCGCAGTACTTCTTTCTGTTAAAAAACAAGACAGGAAATCTTCATCCTGTCTTGCTCTTCCCTGCTAATATTAATCATCAAGCTTTCTTAGTGCTTCAATAATTTCTGTTTTTGATTTTGTCTGATCATCAATTTCTTTAATCACTTTTGCCGGCATTCCTGCAACAACGGTATTTGGCGGTACATCTTTCGTTACAATTGCTCCAGCTGCAACCACAGCACCTTCACCAACTCTTACACCTTCCAGCACTACAGCATTTGCGCCAATAACCACACCATCTTCGATCACTACCGGCTGTGCAGAAGGCGGCTCAATAACTCCTGCTAACACTGCTCCAGCTCCAACGTGGCAATTCTTACCAACTGTTGCTCTTCCGCCTAATGAGGCATTCATATCGATCATTGTACCTTCCCCGATAACAGATCCGATATTGATCATAGCACCAAACATAACAACCGCACCATCTCCGATTTCAACTTGATCGCGAATAATTGCACCAGGCTCGATACGTGCATTAATATTCTTCATATCAAGTAAAGGAATCGCAGAATTTCTGCGGTCATTTTCAATTACATAATCTTCAATTTGCTCTTTATATGTATTCAGAAGTTCATTTACTTCTTTCCATTCACCGAAAATAACTCCAGTTGTTTCATTTAAAAAAGTTTGAACAGAACTTGCTGCTTCTATTGCAGAAAGGTTATTACCCTTCACATACACTTTTACTGGTGTTGATTTCTTACTGTTTGAAATAAACGAAATAATTTCGTTTGCATCCATCATTTTCATTATCCATTTCCTCCAAATTATTTATATTTATTATAATGTACTAAAAAAAAACTGATAGTACAAGTATTTATGATTGCTCTATATAGACTGATTTATTTACTTCTTTTAAAATAGCTCTTCTCGTTAATATTCCAACAAAATGGTTTTCTTCATTTACAACACATGCAAAAGCATGATCAATGACTACTTTAATTGCTGTTAAGAAATCCGTATCTTGCTTGACTGTCGGCTGTTCTTTATGCATTACATCCTCTACTTTTATTTCTGACAGCCTTTCCATTTCAAACCGCTCCATTCCCATCACACTTTTTAATATAGGTGTTTTGGCAATTGTTCCTTTATATTTATAATCTGAATCCAGTACCGGAACAGATGAATAACCTGATTCTACTAAGACAAGCAATGCATGTTAAATTGGATTCCCTATTTGTACATGTGCTACTTTCTCTGCTGGTATCATTATTTCCTTTACATATAACCCTTCTAATCTCTGTTTTAATAAACTTGACATGTTGACACTCCTTTAAAAATTTGGTGAAGGAGTAAAGCTTTCACTCTACCTATTCTAACATAATTTTAAAAATTGTGTGTATTTCGATTGTTTGATAAGCTCATTTTTAAAACTCATGCTATAATAGAATTCAATATTTATTAGGAAAGGTATTAGATAATGAACCGTCGTACATTTTTAAAACGAATGATTGGAGGAATCATCTCAATATTCGGTATTGGTGGTGGAACTTATTATTATGCAAAAGAAATAGAACCAAAATTGCTCGATATCCATCATGTTCCTATTCAATCACCAAACATCCCTGCTGGTTTTGATTCGTATAAGATCTTACAATTTAGTGACACTCATCTTGGATTTCACTATTCGATAGAACAGCTAAAAGAACTAGTCAAGGAAATAAATGCAATGAACCCTGATGTAATTACCTTCACAGGCGATCTGGTGGATCATCCCCAGGAGTTTAGCTGGGATAATCAAATCGTCTCCACTTTATCAAGTATGAGTGCACCTGACGGCAAGTATTGGATATACGGCAATCATGATCATGGAGGTTACGGTACAGATATTGTAAAACAAGTATTCGATAATGCAGGTTTTCAATTGCTGAAAAATAGCCATAGTTTGTTAGAAAGAAACGGCGATAAGATCATGCTAGCAGGCCTGGACGATATTATGCTTGGCCAGCCCGATACAGAAGCAGCAATTCAATCAGAAGAAAAGATAGATTTTACTATATTATTAGTTCATGAGCCTGATTATGCTGACACTGTAAAAGATTATGATATTGATGTCCAAATCTCCGGACACAGTCATGGCGGACAAGTTCAAATGCCATTATTAGGATATATATATACACCTTATTTAGCAGAGAAATATGTGGAAGGGTATTATCAGGTTGGAACCAGGCCGCTTCAGCTGTATGTAAGCAGAGGAATAGGCACGACAAGGTTGCCATACCGCTTTCTATGTAAGCCGGAAGTTACATTATACGAATTAAAGAAAGGTTGATTAAGATGAAGATAAAATCAATATTATTACTGCTTATTACTGCTCTCGCCCTTACTGCTTGTGGCACAGCAAGTGACGGTAATAATGCATCAGGCAAAAGTGAGGAAACTAAAGGTACACAATATAAGGGCGATTTTGAAATTGAGGTGCAGGACTTTACATTTACCAACCAGGAAGGTGAAGAATTTTCCAAGAAGCAATTAGATGGAAAGTTTTGGGTTGCTAATATGGTATTTACTAATTGCACAACAGTTTGTCCTGCGATGACAGCAAATATGTCCCGATTACAGCAGCAATTAGCTGATGCAGGGGTAGAGGCTGAGCTTGTCTCCTTTTCTGTCGATCCTGCAAATGACACACCGGAATTATTAAAGCAATATGCAGAAGATAGAGGGGCTACTTTTGAAAACTGGAATTTACTCACAGGATATAATGATGAAGAAATTAAACAATTTGCCTCCAAATCATTTAAAGCTCTTGTAGAGAATCCAGAAAACAGTGATCAAGTAATTCATCAGACTACCTTCTACCTGGTCACACCTGATGGCTATGCGATAAAAGGATATAATGGGACGAAAGCAGATAATATGAAACAAATAGTTGAAGATATTAAAGCAATGAATTAAAGTAGGAGTAGAAGCTAAGTTAATCTTATGCTTCTACTGTTTTATTCACTTGAATTCGGAGGTGACAGAATGACAGACAAGACAAATCTAATCGGACAAGCATTGTTTATTGTAAATAGACATGCTAAGACTGCCCCAGATCCGTCTTATTTATATAAATTAAAAAAAGCAACAATGGTTCAATTGCTGCGTGATCAAAAAGCAAAGAAAATCGGGCTTCACTTTTCTAATAATCCGAAACAAAGCAGACAACATTCAGTTATGCTGGTGAAAGTTGGGGAATACTTCTTTCACATGCCACCTACAAAAGAAGATATGAAAGAATTAGAACATCTTGGTAACCTTGACAACAATTATCGCAATCCTAAGACAAATTTATCTCTTACAAAAGCAAAGAATATTCTGATTGAATACTTAAAATGGCCAAAGCGAACGTCTTCTGTGTCAAAAAATACAACTAAACCAGTTGCTCTAACTTCTTCCTATTTACGTTCCACTTCTCTCTCACCTTTTTACCATAAAAGAAAAAAATGAGGGCTAAATTCTATCAATATTTAGCCCTCATTTTCAAAATTGCCCATAATCTTTGAATAACTACACAAACGGAAAATGTGATAATAGTATAGATATAGTACTTTTTGTCTATAGAGGGGACTAGATGGTTCATTAACCAAAGTCCTGAAATACTTACAAAGATAAATGTCAAAAAGTTCTCCCACTCCAAAGCGATAAGAATCCTTATAAAAGGTTGTAATATATAGAATCCTGTTAATAATAACCCTACTGCGAAAATAATAACCATAACTTCTTTTTGCATTGTAATCATCAGAATATCCATTATTCTCAACATCTCATTCCAAACTTCTTCCCACAACTTTATTCCTTCTTTCTATACTGTTTATTTTTATGATAGAATATGTCAGTACACTAAAATTATCGCCATAAATCAACGTATTTATAATTGTTGGGAAGTATTTTGGAGGGAAATATTATGGAACATCTACTAAATGAGGAAGTAAAGGCAATTGAGATTTCAGGGATACGGAAATTCTTTAATTTAGTTCAAGGACAAGAAGATATCCTTTCTTTAACTATTGGACAACCTGATTTCCCAACCCCTGAACATGTAAAAGAAAGTGCAAAATTGGCAATCGATCAGAATTACACAACTTATACACATAATGCAGGCATCCTTCCGTTAAGAAAAGCCATATCGGAATTTGTCAAAGATAAATACAAACTCTCCTATCAGCCAGAGGATGAGATCATTGTAACAGTCGGTGCTTCTCAGGCTATAGACATTACATTGCGTACAATACTTAAGGAAGGAGATGAAGTGATTCTGCCAGGACCTGTATACCCGGGTTATGAGCCATTAATAAAATTGGCTGGAGCACAGCCGGTACACATTGACACAAGGCAAAATGCTTTTAAACTGACAGCAGATTTGATCGAAGACTATATTACACCAAAAACAAAAGCAATTCTTATCCCTTATCCATCTAATCCAACTGGAGTAACTTTAAGCGAACAAGAATTAGAAGAAATTTCAAGTTTAATTAAAGATAAAGAGATCTTTCTAGTCGCTGATGAAATTTACAGTGAATTAGTATATGACAAAGAACATTTTTCTATCGGCCGTTTTACCAGTATCCGTGATCAATTAATTATCATAAATGGAGTATCAAAGTCCCACTCAATGACCGGATTCCGAATCGGCTATATACTTGCACCATCCTGGTTAGCAAAACACATATTGAAAGTCCACCAATATAATGTATCCTGCGCCAGCTCCATTAGCCAATATGCAGCTTTAGAAGCAATTAAAAATGGAAAAAATGATCCTGAAGAAATGAAAGAGGCCTATAAGAAGCGAAGAGATTATATTATTGGGAGATGCCAAGCATTAGGTTTACAAACATACATCCCTGACGGGGGTTTTTATTTCTTCATTGATGTTTCAGAGTTGGGGCATTCTTCTTTTGATATTGCAATGGATATTGTTAAGAAAGCAAAAGTTGCATTAGTGCCAGGAAGTGCATTTTCTTCCTACGGCGAAGGATATTTACGTTTATCTTATGCTTATAATTTATCCACATTAGAAAAAGGGATGAATCGATTAGAAAATTATTTTAAGGAAACAGGTAAATAACTGTATGTATGCTTTTAAAACCATTTAAAATCAGAGCAAGATAAATTATAGTTATTTATCTTGCTCTTCATTTACTTTTTTCTATAGTACTCATAATCGTTTAATAATCGATCTAATTCCTGACTAATATTAAGTGATTCTTTGCTTGTAATCCCTTTCGTTAGAGCAACATCGGTCATTTCTTTACGCAGCTTTTCAATTTTACTCATCAGTTCCAATGGATATCTAGTCATTGCCCCATGTTACCCCTTTCAACTAATAATTGATATATATTTTCCCTTTATTCACTTTTATAAACACATTTTACATGAAATTACAATCTGCTGAATGCTTTTGATTATCCCAAAAAAAACAGGACTTGTAAATAGAAACAGAAAAGCAGACAAATAATCCTCAATTTCACATAAAGTTTGATCATTTTCGACAAAAAGTCTTACCATGGTAATGAAGTGACTTTCGGGGGATTTAACAATTAGGCAACAGGTTATACGAGGACATAATCGCACATCGAACCACCATAATAGGAAGAATAAGTTATTTAAAATAGATAATAATTATAATTATTGGGAAAATACAGATACACCATTCAACTGGTTTCCTGCTTATGTTGTAAGTTAAAATAACTTTTTCCTAGAGATGAAAAGCTATCTAATACCTACTACAGCCAGACTGTGACCTAGCAATAAAGAGCGATTCGCAGGCTAACTAATTTCTACCTGTATGGAGCTAACTTCATTCATAATTCCTTTCCGTTGCAAAAAGAAAATCCTCTTCTACAAAAAGAGGAATTTTCCCAATGCTTGCTTGTTCAATCTTATACACGGTCGAAAATACTAAACCCAATTAGTCCTAAAAGTAAGATCATTTCAATAACACCGAACATTTACACACACTCCTCTTTCAATACTGTATTTCTTTTATTATACTGGATATTTTTTTGAATACAACCTTGAAATATTCCATAACTTGAGATGGGGATTGATAAATTTAAGTAAAGATAAACAAATTAAGGTTGAAATCCTTTGGCTTTTGAGAAATAATAACTAAGTATAAAGTTCTAGCAACTTTTAATTTTTGACTAAAATGATTGGAGGGAAGAGATTGATTAAAAAAGGGTTAACTATCCTGCTTCTCATCTTTTTCGTCGGGTGTTCCAATAAGGATATCACAGCTAATATCACCGATGACACAGAGGAAGAAACGAACGATATTATAGCAACCACTACAGACAATACTCCAGTCAAGAAAGAACCATTGCCAGATGATAAAACTATTGATTTATCGGTTGATAACGAGATTATAGAAATTGATACAGAAGAAATACCCATTTTAAGCTACTTTCTTAGTACTTTTGAAAATAAACAAATTGGAATTAACACAATGACATTAGAAGAACTCGAAATAGAGAATTTATACTTATTATCTTTTAACTGTAATATAAATAATTGCTCCTATCTTCTTTTAGACCAGAATAACCCAAAGCGCAGTATGTTATTAAATGATTTTGTTCACCTGAAAAGTATTGTCCCATCTCCTTCAGAAGAAGATTTCCTCATTATATTTGAACATCGTCATTCTGATGAAATGGTTATTTTTAATCTGGATAAATGGAGGAAAAAAAATTTCGAACAAAACTTGAAAGAGTTTGGTGAAATACGATTATCAAATCCTGAATGGATTAATCAAAATGAATTTTCAGTTGATATTTTGCAATCCGAAGCCAATAATATGCAGAAAGTTACTTTTACAAAAGCAGAAGAAGAAATAATAGAAAAATAAAGGAGTGCTCTATTCGAAACGGAGCTCTCCTTTTGACTTAATATCAATTCGCTCATCATTAAGCAGAAATTGGGTATGAATATAGATTGTATGTGAACCTTTTGATAAATTTGAAAATTCCATCCGCTTTTGTGGGTGATAACTGTTACCCGGGTTTAAAAACATTGTTCTATGGCTTCCGGTAAAAACAGCATTTTCTTTATTGAGCGTCACTGCTGTTAGTGGTGTCCTGTGTTTTATTTCCACTATTTCATCACCAGTATATTCTAACGAACGAAGCACTTGAAATTTTTCTTTATCATTTAAAGCCTCGATACGTATATGTATAATATAATCTTCATATTGTTCACTAAAGTTCACAGTCTCTACTAAAGATGTCTTCATTGATTCGGCAACAAAAGCACCTATTATCAGGCCAAAACAAGTAATCAACAGCATGATTAAAATTAATTTTTTCCACATTTGACACTCCTCCTCGACCCCTCTTCTATATAGACGATTGAGAATAGCCAAAAGTTTCAAATTACCTCAATTTTTCTTTGTATTTGTCAAAAATTCACTAATTATATATTACCATATCTTCTAATTATATCCTAATATTTTCTCAGTATAGTTTTACTCACTTTTTAACAAAATAAGTGATGAACAGCACTCGTATGATGAAAGGAATATAGCAGATGAACTTAAAAATGTTTTGTTTCGCCATTCTTATCTTTTGCTTTCTATGTGCAGGTTGCAATGAAACTTCCAACGGATCGGATGGAGAAAGTATCCAGCAGCCATTGCCATTATCGACGCAAAACAGCATGTCTCCGTACAGTCTCCCCATTGCAGCACAAGAGGTAATGGATGACCAGAAAAACAAAATCGTCAAATATAAAGCACTACAGACAGAGAAAGATCTATTCATTGCCATTCAAGTAACAAGTTTAAATCAAATGAGTGAACAAGATATCGAGAAAAAAATCCAAAAAAAGTTAAAGAAAAAAATTCCGGAAAAGAAGGTTCATGTTACTTCTGATCAAAAATTTTTAATTGAAATAGGGAAATTACAATCAAAGAAAATAACAGACCAGAAAAAAATTGAAAAAAAGATAAAAGATATGAAAAAACTGCTAAAAGATTCAGCATGATGGAGATGAACACATGGCTAAACAACAAACAAATTATCAAAAATACGAATCAAAAATTGAACCAAAACGGCCTGTACTGAAAAATTGCTTAAAAGCATTTATCATTGGCGGGATTATCTGTGTAATTGGTCAGCTAATCTCAACATTTTATATGTATTTCTTTAATTTCACGGAACAAACTGTAGGGAATCCCACCACTGCTACGCTAATTTTTATTACTATGCTGCTTACCGGTTTTGGTGTCTATGATAAAATTGCGCAATTCGCCGGCGCAGGGACAGCTGTGCCTGTCACGGGTTTTGGCACTGCTGTTATTTCAGCAGCTATAGAGCATCGAACAGAAGGATTTGTTCAGGGTGTCGGGGGGAATATGTTTAAATTGGCCGGATCTGTCATATTATTTGGCGTATTTTCCTCTTTTCTGATAGCACTGATTAAAACGATTTTTTCATATTGGAGTTGATCATATGTTACAAGGAAAAGCAACTTGGGTTTTCAATAATCCACCGACCATTATATCTACAGGTACTGTCGGAGGGCCATTTGAAGAAAAGGGAAATATTGCAGATGATTTTGACTTATTTTTCTCTGACCAGTGGATGGAAGAAAAATCATTTGAACAAGCTCATCGTCATTTAATAGAAGAAGCAAGTACTATAGCACTGAAAAAAGGAAATGTAGACAGAGAAAATATTAACTTTTTTCTTCACGGTGATCTTATTAATCAAATTACACCTTCCAACTTTGCTGCCAGAGAACTGAAAATACCATACTTAGGACTTTTTAGTGCATGTGCCACTTCTATGGAAGGCTTAGCTCTATCTTCCCTGTTAGTTAGTGAAGGCAATGCAAACTATGTTCTAACAGGGACAGCAAGTCATACCAACGCTGCCGAAAGACAGTTCCGATATCCAAATGAATATGGCAGTCAAAAACCTGATACTTCCCAAAGGACAGTTACGGGTGCTGGTGTAGCTCTACTCGCAAAAAATGGCAATGGACCAAAAGTTACTTCAGCAACAATCGGGAAAGTTATGGATGAAGGAATGACAGATCCTTTTAACATGGGTGGCGCAATGGCTCCTGCTGCATTTGATACAATAAAACAACATTTTCTTGATCGAAATATAGATGAATCTTACTATGATTTGATTGTAACTGGTGACCTGGCGAAATACGGACGTATGATTTGTCTTGATCTATTTTCTAAAAATCAACAACCTATCACTGAAGATAAATTTCAGGATTGCGGTTTAATGATTTATAAAAAAGAACAATCAGTATTTGCAGGCGCAAGCGGACCAGCATGTTCTGCTGTGGTGACATATGGACACTTGCTGAAGAAATTAAAAAATAAAGAATATAAGAGAATATTAGTTGTCGCAACCGGTGCACTATTATCTCCATTAACCGTTCAACAGAAACAATCGATTCCATGCGTTGCTCATGCTGTATCGATCGAGAATATTAACTGAATGAGAGGTGAATAAAGATGGTATTTGTATGGGCGTTTCTCGTTGGTGGCTTAATATGCGTGATTGGTCAATTAATCCTGGATATTGCCAAATTGACTCCTGGTCATGCACTGAGCATCCTCGTAGTAATTGGTGCGATTTTAAATGGCTTCGGGTTATATGAACCGTTAATTGATTTCGCAGGAGCAGGAGCGACTGTTCCCATTACAAGTTTTGGTAACTCATTAACACAAGGTGCATTAGAAGAAGCAGAAAAACATGGACTTATTGGAGTAGTCA
Source organism: Gracilibacillus oryzae (assembly GCF_009498735.1). GTDB lineage: Bacteria > Bacillota > Bacilli > Bacillales > Amphibacillaceae > Gracilibacillus > Gracilibacillus oryzae. The sequence goes on along the minus strand of NZ_ML762425.1, from coordinate 36,768 downwards.
CAGGAATGTTTGAAGTTACTAGTTCCGGGATTTCCTCCGCAATTATTTTTGGAATGATCGGTGCAATTTTTTTCAAACCAAAAGGATAACCGCCATCTTATTGTTAGATGACGGTTGTCTTTTAAAAATTAACGACAATCTTTCCTAATTGATTTTGGGATGCCAAATAATCAAATGCTTGATCTATCTCACTGAACGCAAATTGTCGGTCCATTATCGGTTTAACACGATGTTTTTCGGAAAACTGAAGCAGCTCATGCATCTCTTCCCTGCTCCCCATTGTTGATCCAATCATTTTGTATTGCCCGTAAAAGAACTTCCTTAAATCGAATGTCATTTCATCATTTGTTGAAGATCCATACGTGACTATTCTTCCCCCCTTTTTCAATACATCTAATGACTTGTTAAATGTCTTCCCGCCTATACTCTCTATTACTAAATCAATTGTTTCGTCAGACAATTGTTCTGTCCAGCTATCATCAGTCAATATGCCTTTATCATAACTTAATTTCTCTGCTGCTTTTAATTTATCCCTTTCCCGTGATGTCGTGATCACTCTCGCACCACATGCTTTAGCTAATAAAATGATAAATGAATTAACTCCCCCGCCAACTCCAGGTATAAATAATGTATCTGTTTCTTTCAATTGCCCTTGTGTAAATAAAGCCCTGTAGCCTGTTAATCCTGACAATGCAAATACTCCCGCCTCATCCCATGTAAGGTGCTCTGGTTTTCTTTCAGCAAAGTCTTCTGAAATAACCATTCTTTCTGCAAAAGTTCCAGAAAACGGTACCCCGACTATTTCAAAATCAGCTGGCGGAGCTTCACTTTTTTTATACCAATTGAGCCCAGGGTTTATGAATACTTCATCTCCTATTGCAAAACGAGTTACATTTTCCCCCGCTTCCACCACCACTCCAGCACCGTCTGAACCTAAAATATATGTATCATTATTTCCTGCTCGATGTTTGATCATAAGATCGCGGTGATTTAATCCTGCTGTTTTCAGCTGAACTTTTACTTCATTTACTCCTACTTCCGGTTCTTCCACTTCTGTCATCAGATAGTTGCCATTCTGTACAACATATGCCTTCATTTTTGCTCTCCACCCTTTTCAATATGTAATGGTATTCCTTTTTGAATACTTTCTTTCAGTCGGCTTTGCATCTCTCCTATTCCTTTTGTACCTAATAACGGAAATTCTATGATGTCAGCATCAACAAATACCGTTTCCATTATCTGACGGTATTTTTTCCCTGTTAAAACAACAATATGGCGGTAATGATCTAACTGTTTATCAATCAGCTGGCTTCTCAACTCACTTACTGAGATAACAGCTGGATTATTTCTTTGAAATGTCAGATCGTAATTTCCTCTCACGAGATCATCTGGTAAAAGAAAACCGTGTTTCGCTGATATGGTCACCCGATTGGGGACAAATTTTCTGGAATATTTAAGTGTTAGCTGGCGCAAGACACCAATATAAGCATCGTCTGCTCTTATTGCTCCTTTATCAGGATATTTATCCCATATTTTCTTTTTTCCACATGGTAAGACACATAATTTATCCAATTGTTCACCTCTAATAAAAAAATATACTATCTTAATTGTAGCTAAAATTACTACAGAATGAAAATGTTTGAATAGAATACCGGAAATTAATAAGATTTTTTCTTAAAGCAGAGAATCAATCATATTAATCATGTAACCGTTTACCGATAATTTATTTTTTTTGAAATGTCAGAAAATTTTTAAAAAACGGTTGACCAAATGTAAAAATGGTTGTATTATTGTCGTCAATCAGATAATTTCTTTTACACAATTTTTATTAAATATCCTGTGGACAGAATGTTATCTTTCGTATAGTATAAACTATAACAATAATTATATAGATCGAAAAACGTTGAAGGGAACAAAGGATTAAGAAATTGTATTCATAGAGAGCCGATGATGCTGGGAATTCGGTAATACACCTTAATCTGACTACTCATCCCTGAGTGTTATACTGAAAAGTCTTCCAAGTAAGTATAACCAGGTGTTAATCACCTGTTACCAAAAAGGAAACTATCTATTTTTCAGATCCAGATAGCTTCGCGAGGCAATATTTGTAAAAATATTGCGAATCAGGGTGGTACCGTGAAAAGAAAGGCCTTTTCTCCCTTGTTGATTAGCTCCTCCTATTTGTGAGCAATGAACAAGTTAGAAATGGCCTTTTTTATATGTATAAAGCTGCTTTTTATCTAAGATGGAATCACAATCAACGACTCCATTATTTAAATAAATTCGATTTATAGGAGGGATTAAAGTGGAAAGAACACAAAAGCAGGCAGAAGAATCATCATTGAAAAAAGAACCAAAAACAGGTGCTGACTTGCTAGTCGAATCGTTGATTAACGAGGGTGTAGAAACATTATTTGGTTACCCAGGTGGTGCAGCCCTGCCAATCTTCGACGCACTGTATAAAGCACAGGAATCATTCACACAAATTCTGGCTCGTCATGAACAAGGGTCGATTCATGCAGCTGAGGGTTATGCAAGAGTCTCTGGTAAGCCTGGTGTAGTTATTGCAACATCTGGACCTGGCGCGACAAACTTAGTTACAGGAATTGCTGATGCCATGATTGACTCCTTGCCATTAATCGTAATTACAGGGCAAGTTGCACAAGGTGTGATTGGAACTGATGCTTTCCAGGAAGTGGATGTAATGGGTGTAACAACTCCTATTACGAAACACAATTATCAAGTTAGAGATGTAAAAGAACTGCCAAGAATTGTAAAAGAAGCTTTCCATATTGCGACAACTGGCCGTCCGGGGCCTGTCCTAATTGACATGCCTAAAGATATTTCAGCTGAAGTAATTGAAGAAACCTTACAAGCAGAAGTTGAACTTGACTTACCAGGATATCAGCCAACAACAAAGCCGAATCCATTACAAATTAAGAAATTGGCAGAAAAAATCGGCAAAGCAAAAAAACCGGTTATTCTAGCAGGAGCTGGAATTTTGTTCGCGAAAGCTTCAGAAGAAATTAGAGAATTTGCAGAAAAGTACTCCCTCCCTGTTACATCAACACTTTTAGGATTGGGGGCATTCCCTGGTGAACATCCGCTCTTCCTTGGTATGGCAGGAATGCACGGTACTTATGCAGCAAATACTGCGCTGTATGAATGTGATTTACTGATTAATATTGGAGCAAGATTTGATGACAGGTTAACAGGAAATCTCTCGTCATTTGCACCAAATGCTACAGTAGCTCATGTTGATATTGACCCAGCTGAAATCGGCAAAAACGTTCCAACTGATATCCCTATTGTGGGTGATGCAAAAGAAGCGTTGAAAAAGTTACTATCAAGTGAAATCTCTCAACCTGAACACGATGAGTGGCTTGTAAGAATTCATGAAAATATGAAAGAATATCCTTTATGGTTTAATAAACCTGATACTGAAATGATCGGCCAATGGGTAATCCAGAAAATCCATGAAAAGACAGAAGGGAAAGCAATTGTGACAACAGATGTTGGTCAGCATCAAATGTGGTCAGCTCAATTTTATAAATTTAATACTCCTGACCGCTGGGTATCTTCTGGCGGACTAGGAACAATGGGATTTGGCTTCCCTGCTGCCATTGGAGCTCAGCTTGCTAAACCGGATGATACAGTTGTTTCCATCGTAGGTGATGGCGGATTTCAGATGACGTTGCAGGAATTATCTATCCTGCAGGAGCGTGGATTACCTGTCAAAGTTATTATTGTTAATAACCAGGCATTAGGAATGGTAAGACAATGGCAGGAAGCATTTTATTCGGAACGCTACTCACAATCGATTTTCAGTATCCAGCCTGATTTTGTAAAACTTGCAGAATCATATGGCATTAAAGGCATTAAGGTGGATACACAGGAAGACTTTATGAAAGCATTACCGGAAATCTTTGATTATGAGGGTCCTGTCGTAGTCGATGCCCGAGTTATCCAGCAAGAAAATGTATTCCCGATGATCGCTCCAGGCAAAGGATTAAATGAAATGATTGGGGTGAAACCATGAAACGAATTATAACAGCAACCGTAAGAAATCGAAGTGGAGTATTAAACCGTGTAACAAGTCTTCTGCAACGTCGTCAATTTAATATTGAAAGTATCTCTGTCGGCAGAACCGAAACAGAAGGTATGTCGAAAATGACGTTTGTAGTTGATGTGGAGGATTATCAGAAATTAGAACAAGTAACCAAGCAATTAAATAAGCAGATCGATGTTATTAAAGTTTCAGACATTTCAGAAAAAGCAATTGTTGCTCGTGAGCTGGCATTAATTAAGATTGTGAGCAACAGCCAATTGCGGACAGAAATTCAAGGAATTATTGACCCGTTCCGTGCATCGATTATTGATGTAAGCAAAGAGAGCTTATCGATTCAAGTTACTGGTAAGCCTGAAAAAATCGAAGCATTAATCGAACTGTTAAAACCATATGGCATCAAAGAATTAGCAAGAACTGGTGTTACTGCCCTAGTTCGCGGCCAACAGCCAGTAAGCAGTGACAGCAGCTCCATTTTAGGATAAACCAATTCATATATAATAGGAAAGTTTCTTGTAAGCTTTCCTACTACTATAAATATAAAATATTAATTATTGAGAGGATGTAATTTACATGACAAAAGTACTTTATAACAACAATATCAACGAAGAGGTATTACAATCTAAAAAAATCGCCATCATTGGATATGGATCACAAGGTCATGCTCATGCATTAAATTTAAAAGAAAGTGGTTTTAATGTAGTTGTAGGTCTTCGTAAAGGCCGTTCATGGGATAAAGCAGTAGAAGATGGTGTAGAAGTTAAGACAGTTGCCGAAGCATCGAAAGAAGCTGACGTAATTATGATCCTTCTTCCTGATGAGTACCAGCCAGCTATTTATAAAGAAGCAATTGAACCAAACTTAGAAGCTGGTAATGCATTAGTATTTGCACATGGTTTCAACATTCACTTTAACCAAATCGTACCACCATCAGATGTTGATGTATTCTTAGTTGCACCAAAAGGTCCTGGTCATCTTGTACGCAGAACTTATCAAGAAGGTGCTGGAGTTCCGGGTCTTTACGGTATTTTCCAAGATGCTACAGGTAATGCAAAAGATATCGCGTTAGCTTACGCTAAAGGAATTGGCGCAGGTCGTGCTGGTATTTTAGAAACTACATTCCAGGAAGAGACAGAAACAGATCTGTTCGGTGAGCAAGCAGTTCTTTGTGGTGGTGCTTCTGCATTAGTAAAAGCTGGTTTCGAAACATTAGTAGAAGCTGGTTATCAGCCAGAAGTTGCTTACTTTGAATGTCTGCATGAATTAAAATTAATCGTTGACTTAATGTATGAAGGTGGACTTGAAAACATGCGCCACTCTATTTCAGATACTGCTGAGTGGGGAGATTTCATGTCAGGACCACGCGTTGTTGATGAAAGCACAAAAGCTCGTATGAAAGATGTACTTACAGATATTCAAACAGGGAAATTCGCACAAGGCTGGATCCTTGAAAACCAGGCAAACCGTCCACGCTATACTGCAATCAAACGTGCAGAAAGTGAACACCAAATTGAAAAAGTAGGGAAAGAGCTTCGTGAGTTAATGCCATTTGTTAAGCAAAAGGCTATTAATAAGAAGGAAGTGGTCTCTAATGACTCAAATTAAGATTTTTGATACCACACTTAGAGATGGTGAACAATCACCTGGTGTGAATCTGAATCAATTAGAAAAATTAGAACTAGCAAAACAATTAGAACGCTTTGGGGTGGATATTATGGAAGCAGGATTTCCTGCTTCCTCCCAGGGTGATTTTGATGCAGTTAAAAAAATCGCAGACACAGTCAAGAACGTACAAGTTGCCGGTCTGGCACGCGCGGTTAAATCAGACATTGATGCATGTCGTGATGCGCTGAAAAATGCAGCACATCCAAGACTCCATGTTTTTATTGCCACCTCCCCTATTCATATGGAATACAAGTTAAAGAAAACCCCTGATGAAGTAATTGAAACAGCAGTGGAGATGGTTAAGTACGGAAAACAGTATTTTGATAATATTGAATGGTCTGCAGAAGACGCTTCCCGTTCAGACCTTGATTTTTTAGTTAAAATTATTGAAAAAGTTATTGATGCTGGTGCAACTGTAATCAACTTACCTGATACAGTTGGATACACAATGCCTCGTGAATATGGTGCGATGTTCCGCTACATTAAAGAAAATGTTCCAAATATCGACAAAGTAGATCTATCATGTCACTGTCATGATGATTTAGGAATGGCTTTAGCCAACTCATTTGCAGCAGTAGAAAACGGTGCTACACAGGTTGAGGGAACAATTAATGGCATCGGAGAACGTGCTGGTAATGCTTCATTGGAAGAATTCAGTGTTGCGTTAAACATTCGCCAGGATTACTATCCCTATCATACAAATGTTGTTCTAAAAGAAATTAAGCGCACAAGTGACATGGTTAGTAAATTTACCGGTATGACAGTGCCTGGCAATAAAGCTGTTGTAGGACGTAATGCTTTTGCCCATGAGTCTGGTATTCACCAGGATGGTGTGTTGAAGAATGCACAAACTTATGAAATTATTACACCGGAATTAGTTGGTGTTCAGTCAAACAATCTGGTACTTGGTAAACACTCAGGAAAACATGCTTTTACTGATAAGATTGAACAACTTGGGTTCTCACTTACGGAAGAGAAAATAAAAGAAGCGTTTAAAGCATTTAAATCTCTAACTGATCGTAAAAAAGAAGTGACGGATGATGACCTGTTTGCCATTCTAACAGATATTCAGACAGATACTTCAAATGTAAAACGTTATACACTGAAAGAATTCAAAGTTCAATATGGTTCTTCAGATAAGCCCAGTGCAACAGTTACATTAAACACACCAAATGATGAGCTGGTTGAAGATACAGGAACAGGCCAAGGCAGTGTAGAAGCTTTATACAATACACTTGATCAGATCATTCATGAAGAGACACACTTAACAGATTTCCAGCTGAACTCTATCGGCAAAGGAAGAGATGCTTTAGCAGAAGTACATGTCAGCTTAACAGTTGATCGTATTGCTGTCAGCGGACGTGGTTCGGCACAGGATGTTCTCGAAGCTGCCGTTCAGGCCTATTTAAACGGTGTAAATCGTGCCATTTATCGTCAGAAAACAGAATAAACGGTTTGAAAAGTGTAGGAGGTTTAAACAGTGAGCAATAAAATTGTCCTGCTTCCAGGCGACGGAATTGGTGCAGAAGTTATCTATTCAGCCAAAGATGTCTTAGAAGCAATCAGTCAAAAATTTAACAAACCTTTCGAATTTACTTCACATGATATTGGTGGGATAGCGATTGATAATCATGGTACTCCCCTTCCAGAAGAAACGGTGGATGCGTGTAAAAAAGCCGATGCTGTTTTACTGGGAGCGGTTGGTGGACCGAAATGGGATAACAACCCATCTGATTTACGACCAGAACGAGGGTTGCTTGGAATTCGTAAGGCTTTGGATCTTTATGCTAATTTGCGTCCTGTTAAAGGATTCAAAAAATTATTACACGCTTCCCCACTCAGGCAAGATATTATCCAAGGCAGTGATTTACTGATTGTTCGTGAACTTACAGGCGGACTTTACTTTGGAGAGCCAAGTGAACGACGTGATAATGGAAATGCAGTTGTAGATACACTTTCCTATACACGTAAAGAAATTGAACGCATTGTCGATAAAGCATACCAAAGTGCGCAATTGCGTGGAAAGCACCTCACTTCTGTAGATAAAGCAAATGTCTTAGAATCTAGTAAACTATGGCGAGAGATTGTTGAGGAAAAGAAAGCAGATTATCCTGATGTAACAGTTAATCACGTTTTAGTTGATGCAGCGGCAATGAAGCTGATTATGATGTCATTGTTACTGAGAACATGTTCGGTGATATTTTAAGTGATGAAGCTTCTGTCTTAACTGGATCACTTGGCATGTTACCTTCTGCCAGTTTAGCAGAGAATGGTGTTGGTCTATACGAACCAGCCCATGGTTCCGCACCAGATATTGCAGGAAAAGGAATTGCCAACCCAATCGCAATGATACTATCTGCTGCCATGATGCTCCGCTATTCGTTTGAAATGAATGAGGAAGCACAAGCAATTGAAGATGCTGTGGAAAGTGTATTGAACCAAGGATTCCATACAGCTGATCTAAAAAGTAATGATGGTAAATTAGTCAACACAAATGAAATGACAGAGCTTGTTGTAAAAGCAATTTTAAAATAATTTTTCTTGATCAGCTAATCTCGGCATTCGCCATGTACCATTGCGGGTGCCGTAGTTTTTTAAACATTTGCCAAAAATTAATGTAAGGAGTGAAACAGATGAGAAAGCCTAAAACAGTTATTGAAAAGATTTGGGAAAAACATATTGTTCATCATGAAGAAGGAAAACCAGATCTATTATATATTGATTTGCATTTAGTTCATGAGGTTACCTCCCCTCAGGCATTTGAAGGTTTGCGGATGAATAATCGTAAAGTGCGCCGTCCTGATCGTACTTTTGCTACAATGGATCACAATGTCCCGACTATTCACCGAAATGTTATTAAGGATGAAGTATCCAAAACACAAATGGAGACATTGAAGGTGAACTGTGAAGAATTTGGTGTACCACTAGCAGATATTCATCACCCTGATCAAGGCATTGTTCATGTTATTGGTCCTGAATTAGGTCTTACTCAACCTGGTAAAACAATTGTATGTGGTGACAGTCATACTTCGACACATGGAGCGTTTGGTGCTTTAGCTTTTGGTATTGGTACAAGTGAAGTAGAACATGTTTTAGCTACCCAGACAATTTGGCAAGCAAAACCTAAAACACTAAATGTAAAAGTGGATGGTAAATTAGGCAAAGGGGTCACAGCTAAAGATTTAATTTTGGCAATCATCGGTAAATTCGGTGTAAAATTCGGAACTGGTTATGTGATTGAATATACTGGGGAAGCTGTTCGCAGCCTTTCCATGGAAGGTCGTATGACAGTTTGTAATATGTCGATTGAAGCAGGTGCTCGTGCTGGGTTAATCAGCCCTGATGATACTACAGTCGAATTCCTTCGCGGCCGCCGTCACGTACCGGAAGGTGAAGCATTTGATCAGCTTGCCGAAGAATGGAAAGCTCTGGCTACTGACGAAGGCGCTGTATATGATGAAACAGTTGAAATCAATGCAGAGGAAATTGAGCCACAAGTAACTTGGGGAACAAACCCTGGTATGTGTATTCCGGTAAGCGAAACAGTACCAACAGTAGAAGACGGAACGAATGAAAATGAAAAAGAAGAAATTAAGCGCGCATTAGAATATATGGGACTTAAGGGCGGCGAACCAATCGATTCTGTTCCAATTGAGCATGTATTTATTGGTTCTTGTACTAATTCTCGTCTTGCCGACTTAAGAAAAGCGTCAGAAATTGTTAAAGGACACAAAGTAAATCCAAATGTCCGCGCAATTGTAGTACCTGGTTCGCATAGTGTTAAGGCTCAGGCTGAAGCGGAAGGTATTGATGTGATTTTCAAAGAAGCCGGTTTTGAATGGCGTGAAGCTGGATGCAGTATGTGCCTTGCAATGAATGATGATGTTGTACCTGAAGGAGAACGTTGTGCATCCACTTCTAACCGTAACTTTGAAGGTCGCCAAGGAACAGGCGCGCGAACACACTTAGTAAGTCCGGAAATGGCTGCTGCTGCTGCAATCAAAGGGCATTTCTACGATGTTCGCCACTTAGATGTTCATGCAACAATTTAAATAGAACGTGATAACAAGGGGGTAACGTAAATGGAACCAATAAGAAAACATGAAGGTCTTGTTTTTCCTTTAAACCGTGCAAATGTGGATACAGATCAGATTATTCCTAAACAGTTTTTAAAACGTATTTCTCGTCAAGGGTTCGGTCAATTTGTTTTTTACAATTGGCGCTTTGATTCAAAAGGTGAACTGCGGAATGATTTCTCGTTAAATCAGCCAAAATATGAAAATACTTCTATTTTAGTCGCTGGAGAAAATTTCGGCTGCGGGTCTTCGCGTGAGCATGCACCATGGGCATTACAGGATTACGGTTTCCGTGTAATCATTGCACCAAGTTATGCCGACATTTTTTATAATAACTGTACGAAAAATGGTATCTTACCTGTTATTTTGACAGAAGATGAAGTTCAAACATTAATTAATAACGCGGAAGCTGAGCAATATCACTTAACAGTAGACTTGGAAACCAAAAAAGTTTATGACAGCCAAGGATTTGAAGCAACTTTTGATCTGGATGATTATAAACGCGAAATGTTGTTAAATGGCTGGGACGATATTGCTGTGACTTTATCTCATGCTGATAAAATTGATCAATTTGAAGCAGCACGTGATTAAATAGCTCTTTGTTAAAGCTGATCTCCACAGGTCAGCTTTTTTTATTATCCTCCCCTTCCCTACCCCAATTATGACATCATTTCCATAAACATTTTTTAGTGAGAAGAACACATTCGGTTATACTAAGCAAAGCAGGAGGTGAAACTTATGCTGACAGAACAACAATTAAAGGAATGCAAGCATGAATTATTAGAACGCAAACAGGAAATTGCCGAGCATTTAGAAGACCATTTTGGTTTAAATCTCGAACTAATTAAAGAATCCATGTCTGAACTGTCCAATTACGATAATCATCCTGGGGACCATGGTACAGAATTATTTGAACGAGAAAAAGACATTGCACTCAATGAACACATCGAG
>NZ_ML762425.1:12315-25984 GCF_009498735.1 Gracilibacillus oryzae | reverse complement strand
AATGAAGCTTTATCAGCGATTGAACATGGAACGTATGGCAAATGCGATGAATGTGGTGCCGATATTCCTGCAGATCGTTTACTGGCAATGCCGACAACAAAAAAATGTATACAGCATGCCGATCAATATGTTGAAAAAACCAGACCCGCAGAAGAACATGTAATCCCTGCTAACCTTAATGATGATCTTAATCAGGAAGAAGCAACCCTTTTTGATGCAGAAGATGCATGGCAACGCGTCGAACAATTCGGTTCTTCGGATGGTCCTTCTGATTTTTACGATTCAGAAAAAAGCTATGATGACATGTATTTTAATTCTGATGAATTAGTTGGCAGTGTAGAAGAATTAGAAAGCTTCCTGCTTTCCGATATTCACGGAAAATTCATTGGTGTAAATGAAAACCATGAACGTTATGAAGATTACTTGGACGAAAATGATGTTGGGTCTATTTTATATACAGAAAGATAATAGAAAGGCAACTGGAAAATTCCAGTTGCTTTTCCACGCTACTCTAAACGTTTTGCAGGCGATTGAATATGACCTTTTTGGGCTACTTCAGTAAATATATTTTCCTGTTGATTATCCTGGCTATTTATGGTGCCTTGTAATTGTGCTATTTGATTCTGCAATTGCTTCAGATCCTTTTTAGTAATTGGCTGGGCATCATCTTTTAACAGATAGCCTAATGTTCCATTCGGCTCCAGTGTCGCCCACTCCACATCTTTTATGTTCTTAATACTCTGTTGTCTTAATAACATTTCCAACAGGTCTACTGATATCCTGAATTTTTTAAGGTTCTGCTCATTTATTCGGCCATTTTCAATAAGGATTATTGATTTGCCTGTAATAAAGCTCTCAAATTTATCTGACTTTATCTGTGTAAACTCTACAAGAATAAGTGTGAGAATTAAAACAGCACTTACCCCAAATGTCACCCATATATTTTTTCCTGATACTGGTTGAATCAGTAAGGATCCGATCGCAATCATTAAGACAGTCTGAGCAAGAGTCATTTGAGATATGGATTTCCTTCCAGCAATTCTCAATAGTAATGTTCCTACAATAATTATCAGTATAGCCTTCCAAATCCAATCAAGTTCCAATTCACTCATCCTTCCACATTATTAGTGCATGGTCAAAATGTCGGCAAACAAGATGCAAGAAGGTCGAGGCGGTGCAGTGAGGAGCATCGGAATGTATGGTTTGATTCCGCTTTTTGAACACCCTCTATTATTAGGTGAAATACTCTAATTTAGCATTAGGAAAGAATTTCTTCATATAGTTAAACAACTCTGTCTTAATCTCCTCTTCCTCTTCTTTTGTATAAATATATTTACCAATTCCGTATCTTCCCCATTTGTATCTTCGTTTGGACTCATCTAACTCTAATTTTGTCATTGGGTAATTTTTTTCAATCACTCGTTTTGCAGGTTTGGTAAATCTGTGCTGAATAAATTCGAAGGTAATATCTCGCTTCGCATCTTCAGGTAATTCTTCATGCAGACGTTCAAACATGTGATAATAACCTTCCTGCCAATTCTCATGCAGGTAAATGGGAGCAACAATAAACCCAAGTGGATATCCTGCACGAGCCACCTTCCCTGCTGCTTCTATTCTTTGTGCTAACCTTGAAGTTCCTGGTTCAAAATACTTAATTACATAATCTGCATTAATACTAAACCGAAATCGGGTTTTTCCGTTATGTTGGGCATCTAGCAGATGGTCAACATGATGAAATTTCGTTACAAAGCGTAACTTGCCATATTCCGATTGTCCAAAAAATTCTATCGCTCTTTTAAGAGTATGTGTTAAATGATCGATCCCGACAATATCTGAGGTACAGGATGCTTCGAATCGTGTAAATTCAGGAGCTCTCTCTTCCATATAGTTTGATGCTGCATCAAAAATCTCTTCCACATTCACATATGTCCGGATATATGGCTTACTACCCATCGTTGTTTGTAAATAACAATAGTGACAGTGCCCCATACACCCTGTGGCAAATGGAATGGCATATTCTGCTGACGGTTTGGATGTATCAAACTTTAAAGTCTTTCTCATCCCTACAACAAGTGTAGATTTCGCATTTCGGTACTTTTGAAAATCGTTGTCACCTGGCAGATTTCTCACTTGGTTATGGGAGGTTGTATAACGGATTTCCACATCCATCTTTTTAAATTTTTCCAACAGCTCTTCACCCAAAGGATAATCCAAAGCCTTCGGTTCAAAGTAGACTAGTTGTGGCTTAAATGGTTTAATCATCGTATAAATCTCCATCAAAGTAATGATGATAAGCAGCCTCTGCTGATTGTTCATTCGGATATACAGCGATTTCACTTGAAAGTGGATAATAGGTTTCATATAAAAACAGTGCCAAACCATCAGGATTCTCAGGATCTCTTACAACAGCGGCCTCTTGAATGTTTGCTACATCTTGTGTATGTGGATTGCGATAAAAAACATACACTACGTCTCCAGCTTTATAATGATTATAGTCAGTTGGTTCTAACATTTCACTACCTCCCCTATTTTTTCTATTTTTAGGTTGCCATTTACCTTTCGTTTATATGAGTTCCATTTATTAGAAACAGATACACTAATTAATTTTTAGCTTGTTAGATACAATAAAAAGAATCAGGCACATATTTAATAAGGGGTGAACTGTTTTGCCATTTACCACTGACAAACCAGCATTATATTTCGAGACTACAGGTACGGGAACTGCTTTGCTCTTTATTCCCCCACCTGGGATGGGTCATTTAACTTTCCGTTACCAGCAAAAGCTGCAAAAGACATGCAAAATTATTACCTTCGATATCAGAGGCGACTGTCGCAGTGAAAGAGGTGATCAGCCGATAAGTATGGAAGTGTTAGTCGAAGATGTGAAACGCATTTTGGATATAAATAAGATAGAAAAGGCAATTATATGCGGGTATTCTAATGGAGGGTCCATTGCACAAGCTTTTGTTTCCGATTATCCGGAACGGACCCTCGGGCTGATTCTAATTGGCGGATACTACGAAGTAAGCAGTTTTTTATTAAAAAAAGAATATCAGATAGGAATTTGGATTGCTAAGCAGAATTGGATGAAAATCCTTGCTCTTGGCCTGTCCAAAAATCACTTTCGCCATCAGGACGCTGGCAATGAAATGTATCACGAAATAATGAATACAGATTCGGGAAGCTTAGCTGATCAATACAGGATAGGAATGCAGCAGATAAACAAACAGTATCTTGATCAACTGAGTTGTCCATTACTCTTGATTTATGGGCAGCGAGATTATTATATTCATGATTATCAACACCTGTATAAATCAAAAGTAAATGATGTGGAAATTGTTTATATTGAGAAAGCGAAGCATCAAGTACCAACAAAGTATTATAATGAATGCAATGCCGTAATAATGAATTGGATGTTTAATAAGTCACTGATATAAAGTGAGACTATGATCAGTAGGGGTATTACAGACGGTTGACGCTGTGATAAATTCTTTTTTATCCATCTCCAATCCCTTGACATGCCTTGTTATTTATACTAAATTTATAGATGTTAGCACTCAAGGTATTTGAGTGCTAAGCTTTACATATAGAAAATGCAGGAGGTTTAGGAGATGGAGAAAAAACAGTTTCAAGCTGAATCGAAACGTCTGCTGGAAATGATGGTCCATTCCATCTATTCGCAGAAAGAAATTTTCTTACGGGAATTAATATCCAAGGCAAGTGATGCCATTGATAAAATTTATTACAAGGCACTGACAGATGACAGTATTTCTTTCAACAAAGATGACTATTATATTCGGATCCAACCTAATAAAGACAATAGAACATTAACAATTAAAGACACTGGTATTGGAATGACACAAGAAGAACTTGAGGAGAACTTAGGTACAATTGCAAAAAGCGGTTCTCTGGCATTTAAAAAAGAAGTGGAAATGCAAGATGGACAGGAAATTATCGGCCAGTTTGGTGTTGGATTCTACTCTTCCTTCATGGTAGCAGATAAAGTGACAGTTTATACACGTGCATTACATAATGAAGAAGGATACAAATGGGAATCTGATGGACAAGATGGATATACAATTGAACCATACAATAAAGAAGATGTCGGAACAGAAATTGTTATTCATGTAAAAGAAAATGCCGAAGAAGAAAATTATGATGAGTTTCTTGATGAGTTTGGATTAAAATCGTTAATTAAAAAATACTCTGACTTTATTCGTTACCCAATCAAAATGGATGTTACGGAAAAACAGCCAAAAGGTGACGATGATGATGAATTAGTTGATGTAACAGAAGAGCAGACAATTAATAGTATGGTACCAATCTGGCGCAAAAACAAACAAGAACTGCAAGATAAAGATTATCAATCCTTTTATCAGGAAAAACACTTTGGTTTTGATAAACCATTAAGCCATTTGCATGTAAGTGTTGATGGAATGGTTCGATTCCAATCTATCTTATATATCCCTGAGCAGCTGCCATTCAACTATTACTCTCAAGACTTTGAAAAAGGCTTAGAGCTGTATTCAAATGGTGTCTTAATTATGGAAAAGTGTGCCGATCTATTACCAGACTATTTTAGCTTTGTGCGAGGAATTGTAGATTCTGAAGACTTGTCCCTGAATATTTCGCGGGAGATATTGCAGCAAGACCGTCAAGTTAAGTTAATTGCCAAAAATATTGAGAAAAAGATCAGCAATCACCTTAAGAGTTTGTTAAAGAATGACCGGGAAAAATATGAAAAGTTCTTTGATTCATTTGGCCGTCAATTAAAATACGGTGTTTATAGTGACTTTGGAGCAAATAAAGATAAGCTGCAAGATTTACTCCTTTTCTATTCATCAAGTGAAAAGAAATTAGTCAGTCTGAAGGAATATGTTGAACGTATGCCTGAAGATCAGGAACATATTTACTACGCGACAGGTGAGTCACATGATCGCATTGAAAAGCTTCCACAGACGGAAATGGTAAAAGACAAAGGCTATGAAATCCTCTACTTCACTGATGAAGTTGACGAATTTGCAATTAAAATGTTATTGAATTATGATGACAAAGAATTTAAATCTGTATCAAGCGGTGATCTGAATTTAGAAGACGAAGAATCAAAGAAAGAAGCCGAAAAGCAGAAAGAGGAACATAAAGACCTTCTTTCTGATATGAAAGAAATCCTGGGAGACAAAGTAAAAGATGTTAAATTATCTACTAGGCTAAAGTCTCACCCTGTTTGTTTATCCGCTGAAGGTGATGTGTCAATAGAGATGGAGAAAGTTCTTCGTCAAATGCCTGATAACCAGAATATCCAGGCAAACAAAGTATTAGAAATCAATAACAAACATGATATTTTCCAGGCATTAGTAAAGGCACAAGAGACAGACAAAGAAAAAGTAAAATTATATACCAATATATTATATAACCAGGCACTGTTAATCGAAGGTCTTCCAATCGAAGATCCTGTTGCATTAACAAATGATATGTGCAAAGTAATGGTTTAAATACAATTTAGAGCCTTCATTCCTGCTGAATGAAGGCTTTTTCTAATGACTAATTTCCAATAATCTGCACAAGCTACTGGTATAGTTTATGTGTGGAGGGAATTCATTTGAAAAAAAATGTCGCACAAAAGTTAATCGAGTCACACTTAATTGATGGTGAAATGAAAGCAGGTATGGAAATAAGCTTAAAAATTGACCAGACTTTAACACAGGATGCTACAGGAACGATGGTCATGCTCGAACTGGAGGCAATGGACTTAAAGAAAGCAAAAACTGAAGTTTCTGCCCAGTATGTTGATCACAATGTTATTCAGGAAGATTATCGCAACGCAGATGACCATTTATTTTTAAGAAGTGCTGCAAGAAAATTCGGCATTTATTACAGTCGACCAGGTAATGGTGTCAGCCATCCAGTACATATGCAGCGACTCGCTAAACCAGGAAAAACGCTGCTTGGTTCTGATAGTCACACATGTGCCAACGGTTGTATGGGTATGCTTGCAATGGGGGCAGGGGGAATTGATGTAG
The DNA here is from genome assembly GCF_009498735.1 of Gracilibacillus oryzae. GTDB lineage: Bacteria > Bacillota > Bacilli > Bacillales > Amphibacillaceae > Gracilibacillus > Gracilibacillus oryzae. Next base: position 19,964 of record NZ_ML762425.1, on the reverse strand, counting down.
CGATGGCAATTGCAGGAGAGCCATATCATGTAAAGATGCCGCAAATTATGGGAGTGAGACTGACTGGTAAGCTTCCTGATTGGGTCAGCGCCAAGGACGTTATTTTAGAAATGTTGAGAAGACATGATGTTAAAGGCGGTGTTGGCAAAATTATTGAATATTATGGTCCAGGTTTGAACTCTTTATCAGCAATGGACCGACATGTTATTGCCAATATGGGGGCAGAACTTGGAGCAACAGCGACTGTATTCCCTTCCGATGATGTGATTAAAGAATTTTTGCAAAACCAGGACCGTGAAGCTGACTGGATAGAATTAAAAGCTGACCGTGGGGCTGATTATGATATTGATGAAGAGATTGACCTCTCAACAATAGAGCCTCTTATAGCAAAGCCTTCCAGTCCGGGGAATGTAGTGCCAGTAAGTGAAGTTGCTGGTGAGAGCATATACCAGTCATATGTAGGTTCTTCCGCTAACCCTGGTTATCGCGATTTCGCTATTACTGCTGAAATTGTGAAAGGGAAAAAAATAGCACCTGGTATCTCGTTTGATATTAATCCGACCTCAAGGCAGTTGTTAACACAGCTAAGTGATAATGGTTATATAGGTGATCTATTAGCAGCTGGTGCACGGATGCATCAAGCTGGCTGTAATGGTTGTATCGGTATGGGACAAGCACCTGCTACTGACAGAAACAGTTTACGCACAACACCAAGGAACTTCCCCGGCAGATCTGGAACAAGAGAAGACAGTGTGTTTCTGTGCAGCCCTGAAACTGCTGCTGCATCTGCATTAACTGGAGCTATTACAGATCCGCGTACATTAGATATGAAATATCCTAAAATAAAAGCACCAAAACATGCCGGCGATGATGGAATGATGGAAGCACCGCCTGAAGATAATAAAGAAGTACAGTTAGAAAAAGGTCCTAATATTACATCATTACCTGACTTTGCTCCAATTGAAAACAACTTTGATCTGCCTGTCTTATTAAAAATGGCTGATAATATTTCCACAGATGAAATTTTAGCAGGTGGTGCGAAAGTTTTACCATATCGAAGCAATATTCAAAGAATCAGTACCTTTGCATTCGAAATTGTTGATGATACCTATTATGAACGAGCAATGAAAGCAAGGGATGATCATGGTCATGCTATCATAGCAGGATTCAATTATGGTCAGGGATCGAGTCGTGAACATGCCGCACTGGCACCAAGATATCTAGGCTTGAAAGTGGTAATAGTAAAAGACTATGCCCGCATTCACTTACAGAATTTAATAAATTTCGGAATTTTACCATTACGTTTTGTTCATATTGAAGATTATAAAAAAGTACAAGAAGGTGCAGTTCTTTCCTTCCGCAATATTCACGAAAAAATGAAGCAGCTTACAAGCTTTGATGTAGAAATTAAAGACAGCGGTGAAACGATCCAAGTGGAACATGATTTGACGGAAAGACATATCGACATTATTCTTCAGGGCGGGATCATCAATTGGATAAAAAATAAAGCTTAAGAAAGGATTTTTCTAATGGGATCACAAGAGATGAAATGTAAAGCATGTGAAGGATCAGGAATGCTAATGGATGATGAACAATGGCATTATACTTGTTCCATCTGTAATGGAGATGGATTTGTTTCCAGATATGAAGAAGATCAGCATACGATTATCGATACAGATGTGAACCATCGGATAATTGATTAGTTAACAGTAATTTTTTGTTAGGTATATAAAAAGCTGCCAATACTCGATTGGCAGCTTTTTTGTTAATATTATAATCAGTAATTCAAAAACTTTACACAAACAGGTTCAGGTACCTGTACATCTTTCTGCACTAAAGTTAACGTCCCATTTTCTTTGTCACGTTCAAATAAAACTAATGTATCTGACTCTTGGTTAGAAGCAATGATAAATTGCTCTGTCGGATCCAGAACAAAATCTCTTGGCCAATTACCTTCTGTATCTGTCCATGCAATAAAAGAAAGTGTAAAGTCATCTTCTACTTTGTATACAGCAATCGAGTTATGCCCACGATTCCCTGCGTAAACAAAATTGCCGTCTGATGAAATATGAATAGCACTTCCTTGACTGTTTTCCGTAAAATCGTCAGGTATTGCAGGTAAATATTGCAATGCTTCAAACTTTCCTTGACCTGCATAACGTAGTGTAATCACTTCATTACTCAATTCTGTCATTACATAAGCATATTCTCCGTTGGGATGAAAAACAAGATGTCTTGGCCCACTCCCGGCCTCTGTTTCAAGAACACTGACTTTTTCAAGCTTCCCATTTTCATGCTGATAACTTGTCACAGTATCTGTTCCTAAATCAACTACCACCACATATTTTTCATTAGGTGTAAATCCTGCATAGTGTAAATGTGGCTTCTCTTGTCGTTCGTGGGGACCAGTGCCGTCATGTTCCGCACTTGCCGGCTCATTTATGGAACCATCATCATTCGTTTTATATGCTTCAACAAGCTTCGTATGATAATTTGCAGCAACAACTAAGCTTTTGTCACTATTTATACTAACATGACAAGGAGGTGATCCTGCTGTAGCTTGACTGTTTAATTTAGTTACATCACCATTTTCTTTAATGGAAAATGAAGTCACCCCGCCTTTATCCCCTTCTTTTGATACAGCATATAGCTGTTGGTTGTCATCACTCACTGTCACATATGTAGGATTGTCCAATTCTGCAGCCAGTTGTACGTTTTCCAATTCTTTTTTTTCCGTGTTCAGTTCGAAGCGATAAACACCTTGACTTGCCTTTTTCGTATATGTACCGACATATCCAATGTACTTGTTCCCCATATTTTTCCCTCTTTTCTGAAAATATTTATTGTTTCATTATAGCAAATCAATGAAGATAATTCTAATAATGAAGAAAGTGTTGAAAGATCTAATAAAAGATCCTTTCAACACTTTATGTTTATATCATTATCCCATGTTTGCCGGATTTTTTCCTTTTCGCATTTGGTAATAAGCATAAGCCCCAATTCCGATTGAAGCAAGCATTGGTAACATTGCATTACGTCTACGCATAAGTATCCCTCCTATTCATTTGGGTACACTTATACTATCTCCAGACAAACACGATGTTATGTTGGACAAATATTGGCTTATTGAAATTTACTTCCCACAAATAGAAAATATAATATAAATAATCCAATGGTAAAAGGTAATGCACCAATCAAACTTAAGCTCATACCGTTATACCCGCCGACTATCTCATTTCCAACCAAATAAATGATAACACCGGTGGCACAACTGGCAAACCCCCACCAGTAAGGCAGTTTTTTCCACAAACTATAAATACCACCAATAATAAATAAACATAAAAAGATCCATGGAAGGACAACATATATTATGAAGCTCATGCGCTTTCATCCTTTACCTACTTTAATCACTACCATTATAACCCTTTTCATAAAAGAACAAAAGTATCTGAGTTCAAAAGCTGATCAGCTATGCAGGAATCCAGCTATCCTGTTTCATTAGAAAAACCAGAAGCTTTCTATGCTCCTGGCTTTATTTCATTTAAATGTTGATAATGTTGTTTGATCATTTTTCTTGCCCGAAATAATCTTGTTTTTACTGCTGATTCTGATATATTAAGAATTGTTGAAATTTCCGAATCACAATATCCTTTGACTACTTTTAAGTAAAAGACAGCTTGTAATTTCTCACTTGAATGATGTATACATTTTTTTATCTCTTCTAACGTTCCAATTATAGCCATTTCTTCTTCAATATGTTCTACAGAACAAATTTTTAATTCTTCTATATTTATCTCATCATCAAGCAAAACCATCTTGGTCCTTTTTTCTTTGCGCAACAAATCAATAGCAGTCCGGGAAGTGATCGTTCGCAACCATGCAGCCAGTTTATCAATTTTATTTTGATCTATTGAGCATCGATGTACTTTTATCCATGCTTCCTGCACACAATCTTCTGCAAGCTGCCGATCTTTCAACACTTGGAATGCAGCGTAGTACATCATCTCCTGATGTTTATTCACTAAATCTTCAAAACATAACTCCCTGTTCTCCGTAACGATCATTTTGATCACCTCCCTTATTTACTATTCATATTTTTCTAAGACAAAATCCGGTAATTGATCTTCACGTATCTTGAAAGAGGTCATATATTCCTCACTCCTTGGACCAAATGCTGCTATCGTCCACTCACCCTCATAATCATGTTCTTCCTCAAGAGCTGCTAACTGTGCGATTTGCTGTTGATCCACTGTTGTAAAAACATCTGACAGTTCACTTTCTGAAGCGCCGGGAACATTTGCTAAGTGTTCTTCATATGATGAATCTTCATGTCTAATTGCAATCATTGCAACATCCTGCTCAGCGAGACTGAAAGCTGCTTTATACCCTTGATTCCGAAGCAATTCTAGCGTCGTAGTATAACTGCTTGAAACTCCTATATGTCTATAATAGTTACTATCCTCAGTTGATAAAAATTCGATTGTTAGATTGAAATCCTGCTGCAGCATTTCTTCAAATGTTTCATTTAAATAATCCTGTCTTAAAGCCTCAATTAGAGGATCCTCCAAGCTAGCTGGTATATTTACACTATCAGAGTACGAACTGTGGAGCCCTAAATGGAAGTTATCCTTATCATCATGAAATAACCAGAATTGGTTCATTTTCTTATATGCTTCATTTTCATACACTGGTTCTAAAAATTGTTCATATTTCTTAACAGAGGGGATAAAATATTGACGCTTAATGTGATTTCCATTGGTCAAATGATAGTCAATATATAATTCTGTTGAATATACATTCCATTCTCTTCCAGACTGAAAATCCCCATTATCAATTATTTTCTGATGAAATTGAGTAATAGTTTTTATTAACTCTTTGTCTTCTATCTCAGGTAATTCACCTATTCCATCCAAATCACCACTATAATAGGAATGATTTTGTAAAATTTGCACACCTTGCACGTCTTCTGCATCTGGTACCCTTGTTTCAAAACCATACCAGTCAAATACAAGTGATGCGATCACTACTAAAGCTATTCCGATATAGATAAAGAAACCTTTCCATTCACCGAACACACGCCATGTTTTTTGGATTAGCATTTCTGCTAGCAAATACCCGATAAATGCTCCGAATATATAGCCAAAGATTACCCAGCCTATAAGCTGTTCCTGAACCAAACCAAAATAGGTTCCAAACAGCAGCATAAAGCAGAGGGTTACACCAACTTTAAATATTGGTTTGAGATGTCTAAACAATAATGTTTGAGTTGCTGATTCTACTGGACGAATACGATAAAGAATAAGTGCAGCTATATAACAAATCACTGCAAGAACAGCATAGATCCAGATAGTTGGATTAAGAATTCCATTTAACTCTAGCGAGTATGCAGTATGAATAAGCGGTGATAAACTTGTCAGGTTCTCTTCCCACAAATAACCTGCTGAGAATCCATTTAATAATAGCTCTATATTGTAAATAAAAAGAAATACAATACCTACAGGAAAAAATAAGAAAATATAACTTAACATTCCCTGCACTGCGGAAATCCCTGTAATACCACCTATTAATGCAGTAAATGAATACAATAAACTAATCATAACGATTGTAAAAATTAGCCATTCCCAAATATGCTGCTGATTGTAAATGATATCAACATCCATCGTACCTTCCATTACTAAAAGGATAAAACCGATAACTAATATGGGCAGAATAATCATCGCATAACCCATAAAGAAATAATGCTGAAACAGGCGGTTTCTTGATAATGGCAAACTGTGAATAAAATCAGCCGACCCTTTTACTTGCATGTAACGAAAAGCAAATATGCCGGCAAGAACAGGAACGACAAAAATACTAATTACCTGGAATGGACCATTAATATCAAAAAGATTTTCAATCCCGTCAAAATAATATTTATAGCTTTCATCTTGCTCTCTTGATAAATCCATGACAATTTGCAGTGGCAAAATAAAGGTCAATGCCAGAAAATATGCTATACCGATCCATCCTGTTGTTCGAAATCCCTGTTTTAATAATTCTTTTTTAAAGAAGAATGTTTTCGATTGCATATCCAGCACCCTCCATTTCGTAAATAAAGATTTCTTCTAAAGTTAGTGGTAATATATCGAAGACAACAGGGTTAAACTGATTTATTTGTTTTTCAATATCTTCATATTCCCCGCGGATGATACATACATAAACACTGCCTCGCTTTTCCTGATGTAACACATGTAATCCGGCAAAGATATCATCATTCGTTTCTTGCTTGAATGCTAATTGCACTTTATGAATATCAGATTTTAAATCATCAAGTTCTTTCTCTAATAACAAATTACCTCGATGAATAATGCCAACAGCATCACATATGTCTTCCACTTCAGATAAGTTATGTGAAGAAACAATTACCGTCATTTCCCGTTCTGCAACATCCTGAATTACCCATGATTTTATCTTTTTTCGGATAACTGGATCAAGACCGTCAAATGGTTCATCTAAAATTAAGTAATCAGGCATTGCGCATAGTGCTAACCAGAAGGCAACCTGACGTTGCATCCCCTTTGAAAAACGGTGAATTTTCTTGTTTGGGTCAAGATCTAATAAATTCTGCATTTGCACAAATCGATTTTGATTCCAATTCGGATACATATTCTGGTAAAATTTCGCCATCTGATTTGCTGTGTATTGTGAAAAAAAGAATAATGTATCAGGCAGAAAAATAATGCGCTCTTTTAAAGGAATATTTTCAAACACTGGCTTTCTCTCGATTTCGACAGTACCAGAATTTTGTTTCACAATACCTGAAATTGTTTTTAACAGAGTTGTCTTTCCCGCTCCATTTGAACCTAATAAACCATAGATAGAGCCTTTATCCACCTTTAAAGATATATCTTTCAATACAATATCTTTTTCGAATTTTTTATTCACGTTTTGCACTTGTATCACTTGGCTCACCTCCAATGATCTCTTCTAGTATTTCCTTTAAATCGTTGACGGTAAGACCAATAAATAAAGCTTCTGCAATTTGCTTTTTCAATTGTTCTTTCGCTTCCTTAATTTGTTGCTCATTATTTTCTGCTACCATTTGACTCACAAAACTTCCCTTCCCTTTCACAGAATATATATAGCCTTGTGTTTCCAATTCGCGGTATGCCTTTTGAATTGTGTTTGGGTTGATCGATAATTGTTGTGCCAGTGTCCTTACAGATGGTAACTGTTCGTCTTGTTTTAACACATCATTAATAATCAACTGTTTTAATTTATCTACAAGTTGTTCATATATCGGCTTTCGACTTCGCAAATCGAGCTCAAACATAGCCCCCCTACCTTTCTACTGTATGGTGTGTATTAAGTGTATTAACTGTATTATTATATTTAGTACAGTTATATTATATGATAAAAATTTGAAAAAGCAATAGTTTTTTTAAAAAAAGTTCCCATCGAGTTTAAGTCCTTTACCATCAATTGGCCGGGACATAACAAAAATAGTTATCATTTAAAATTAATAGATTGAAAAGCATTTTTATTATTTCTCCTTCTGCGTCATAGTATGGTGATGTCCCGAATGCTTTGAGTCCTTAAATTCTTCTGCGTCATGGCATGAGATGGCTCCCGAATTCCTTGAGTTCTTATTTCTTCCGCTTCATGGCATT
>NZ_ML762425.1:0-12218 GCF_009498735.1 Gracilibacillus oryzae | reverse complement strand
CCGCGTCATGGCATTGAGATGGCTCTCGAATTCCTTGAGTCCTTATTTTCTTCTGTCTCATTGGATATCGACAAATCCCCTGTTCTTTTGTTTTCTATTTGTAGTAACCTTCAAAAAAATGAAAAAAGAAGAGAACTCCTAATTATTAGAGGAAATCTCTTCTTTGGAATAACAACATATTTTCTTTTTAGATCTTTCATACTTTTTTTAGTGGTCTCGCGAGCAGAAGATCTCGCAGGATAGCGGTTTTTTCATTTCTAAGAAAGCGAAAGTCATGCCTGCGGTAAAAGACACTATGAAAGCTTATGGTGCTTTACGCACTTAAGTTCGTGATGAAACCAAAGTATTTTGACGAAGCGGAATACAAACCAGTTTTTTCTATGAACAAAAACCCGAACAGAGTTATCTTCGAGTTTTTGTTAGTGTAATAGAGTTTTTGTCCCAACCTCTTCATTATATTATATTTTGTTTGTACCATTCGCTCGCTGCTTCTACTTCTGTTCTTGTTAATTGGTGTCCATTATTTTCCCAATGTGTCTGGACAGCAGCACCATTTTCTGAAAGAATTTGTTCTAGATCTCTAGATTCTTCTTCCGTACAAAGCGGATCATTAATACCTGCAGTGATAAACACTTTTACTCCAGCCAAATCCGGTAAATCAATGCCGCGGCGAGGAACCATCGGGTGGTGCAGAATAGCCGCATTTAAAGTATCCTGATAGTGGAACAGTAAACTGCCGGCAATATTCGCCCCATTTGAATAACCAACCGCAATAACATAGTTGCGATCAAACCCGTATTCTTCCGCAGTTTCGTCCAAAAATTCATACAGTTCCTTTGTTCTTAAGATAAGATCTTCTTCATCAAAGACACCTTCTGCCAAACGTTTGAAGAAACGCGGCATTCCATTTTCCGAAACATTTCCCCTTACACTTAATATATTTGCATTTGAATCAATGAGTCCCGCCAATCCTAGTAAATCTTGTTCTGTTCCTCCAGTTCCATGCAACAATAACAATGTTGGCCCATTTAAACTTTTCCCTTTTTTAAAAATATGCTTCATCCAATCATCCTTCCCCATAAATATCTCAATTTCAAAATAAATAATACCGGTTCGTCTATCTATTAGTTTAAAAAACGTTGCTATCCCTGTCAATAAGCTTGCCTTGATAGTTTTTCCATAATAAAATATGGGAAAAGAGTCTTGTTTGCAGTTAGGAGTATGACCAATGAATAAAATACCTCTGATGGTCGATTTATCAAACAAAAATATTCTGATTATTGGTGGTGGTACTGTCGCAGAAAGACGTGCCCGAAGAATATATAACAAGTGTAAAACCATAACAATCATTAGTCCTGCCATTACGGATGGTATGAAAGCATTGACAGAAGCCTCCCATGTTACCTGGTTAAATCAAAAAGTCATGCCAACAGATCTATTAAAAAAGGACATGATTATAATTGCGACAAACGATCCTGTGATCAACCAAATGGTGCTAAACAGTGCACCAGATCATACCTGGATTAATGCCACTCACGCTGCTGAAAAAGGCCAGATTGATTTTCCTCTGACATTGGAACGCGGCAAATTGCAGATTGCTATATCCACCGGTGCTGCGAGTCCAATTTTAGCTAAAAAAATTAAAAATGAACTAGATCAATCCTATCCAGAGGATTATGCAAACTATGTGGAGTTTTTATTTAATGTAAGAAAATTAGTAAAACAGTCCTGGCTGCAAAAAGAGCAAAAGCAGGAAATTTTAAGTTCCCTTGTTGAAAACCCTATCTTCGATGCTGAGCAACAAGCTGATTTTCTTGTAAAATTAAAGGAGCAAATGTGAAAGACATCTCCACATTTGCCCTTATGATTGCTCCACTTTGTTATACCACTTATCAACAGAGTCGATCATTGTCCCGCTTTCTAATTGTTTCTTTGCTAACATAATCCCATCTTCAACTGATTCTGCAACCCCAAATAAGTAATAGCGTAGACCTGCATTCATAACAACCTGATTATAATAATAAGTGTAGTGCTCCAATTGTTCACCTGACAAAATTGATCTAGTAATCTTTGCTTGCTCTACTGCTGAAAGCTTTTGATTTTTATCAAAATCTTTACATTGCAAGCCGTAGTCAGCTGGTTTTACAGTAAATGACTTTAAATCTTCCTTTGTCCAGTGGAACACAAAACTATTACGATGAACAGGTACATCTTCCGAACCCTCCAAACCTTGCACAATATAGACATGATCATAGTTCAAATGATGAAATACATCATTTAATTTATTTATTGCTGTGCGGTGAAAGGCACCTAACATAATGCTTTTCGCACCACCGAGATTCATTAATTTTTCGGCAGTATTAAAAAGTGTACGAATCCCGATTTCTTCCCTGATCTTTCTTAATTGTTTTAATGGTTCACAATAATCTTCCGGATCAATATAAAAAATCTGGTTACTTTTCTCTTCCGAATAACCAAGTTCCCTCATAGTCTCTTTGATAGATGTTCCATATTTTGGAGGCAACGTATCACTTGCTGCTAAATAGACTGGAATTCCATGCTCTGCTAACATAATGGAAACCGGAATAGTTGCAGCAAATGAATTACGACCATTATACGGACCGGCGAAATCTATCATTTTCGACCGCTTCTCTTCATTTATAAATACGTGACTAGAATACTCCTGTAATTTTCTAATAAAAGCCAGCAGTTCACCTGCAGATTCTGTTTTAATTCGTTCACCAACTAAATATGCAGCAATCTGTGCGTCAGTTGCTGATTTGGAGAAGATACTGTCAGCAACTGCTAGCGTATCTTCATAACTTAAATCTTTCGCACCTTTTTGTCCTCTGGCTACTTCTTTAATCCACTGTTGCAATGAACTTCGACTCCTCCCTGGCTTCTTCCACACGTTCTTTTAAGACAGTAACGATGTTCTCATGATGGCCCAAATATTCAGAAAGTAAGATCTCCTGACCTGTTTCTAAGGAAAATTGATCGATATATTGTTTAATCCCTTTTATTAATAACCCTGTAAATAATAAGTATGGTACAATTAGTACGGATTTTTTCTGTTCATTAATTTTTTCAGCTAAAAAAGGCTCAAACTTTGGTTGACTTGCTGCCAAGAAACATTTCTCAATCAAGTTACTTGGGTATTCTTTTCTTAACATGCTTACAATAGTTTCAGTATCTTCCAGAGCCTGAGGGTCACTGCTACCTCTTCCTACAAATACAATGTCATAATTTTCAACATGCTCTGTTACATTTTGAATGTGATCTTTAACAGCTTCAATCATTTTACCATCAACATCAATTGGTCTGCCATAATGGAAATCAATCTCGGGATATTTCATAACTTTTTTATTTATTATTTCAGGAATGTCTGCTTTCGCATGGCCTGCTGTCAATAATAAAACAGGGAGAATCGTAATTTTCGTCGCACCTTGTTCCACCACTTTGTTTATTGTTTGAGGTATATCTGGTTCCTGCAGTTCCAGAAAGCAAGCCTCTTGGATTGGGACATCCACTTTTCGCTTTACTTTATCAATCAATTCAAAAGATTCTGTTTTCGATTCTTTTACTCTGCTCCCATGACATATATAAATTACAGCTTCCACTCTAATCACTCCTAATACGCTTCTATAACCTCATGATAATTTTGTTGCCAGTGCATGTTTTTTAAACGTTGTAAGTTTTCCCCGATACTGACAACTTCCCCCACAATAATCATGGCAGGATTTTTTATTTTTTCTTGCTGCACCAATGTACCAATGGTAGCAAGCGTTCCTGTTACTGCTTTCTGCTGCTTTGTTGTGCCTTCCTGGATAATGGCAACAGGCGTTGACCTCTTTTTGCCTGCTTGAATCAGTTTTTCTGTAATAAACGAAAGGTTGCTCATTCCCATATATATAGCTAATGTATCTACAGAATCAGCAAGTCCCTGCCAATTAATTTCATCAGGCTGACCATTTTTGCAATGTCCTGTAATAACAGCAAAAGACCGGCCCACTTCCCTGTGAGTTATCGGGATATCAGCATAAGCTGGCGCTGCAATCCCTGAAGTAATCCCTGGCACCACTTCATAAGTAATTCCCTGTTTTGCTAACGCTTCTGCTTCCTCAGCACCCCGACCAAAAACAAACGGGTCGCCTCCTTTTAATCTTACCACAGTTTTCCCTTTCTTTGCATATTTGGTAAGCATTTGATTGATGGATTCCTGTTTCATTACATGCATTTTTGGTAACTTGCCGCAGTAAATCAGATCTGCTCCAACCTTTGCTTCTTTTAATAATTCCTGATTTACTAACCGATCATATAAGATAACATCTGCTTTTTGAATACACTTTAGTGCTTTTACTGTAATTAATTCAGCATCACCAGGTCCAGCACCAACTAAATAGACCATTCCCATCTTTTTTACCCCCTGTATTTGAGATATAAATAGCAGAGGAAAGTGCGCCCTAGCTGCACTTTCCTCAATTAATTACGATTGTGTCACTTCGTTCGGAACTAACACAAATACTTGTTCTTCTTCCTTCACTACCTCAAATGTTTGGACACACCCTTCATCAGGTGCTTGCACTAAACCGTCCGTTATATTAATCTTCCAATCATGCAATGGACAAAAAACATGTTCCCCACTGACCATCCCTTCAGCTAAAACACCGCCGCGGTGCGGACAGCGATTTTCAATAGCGCGAACATCTCCGCTCGCCAGCTTGAAAATGGCAATCTCTTTATCTTGCAGAATTACTGTCTTTCCTAAACGTTCCGGCAGTTCACTGTAATTTCCGACAAAAACTTTTTTTACTGTCTGTTCCATCGCAAAATCCCCCATCCATTATTTTGCATTTACTTTCTCATATAAATCTCGTAAAGTTGTTTCACTTTCAATTACTTCATTCCAAGGTTCTCTATAAACAGACAAAGCTTCATCCATTCTCTGGCATAATTCCTGTCTCATCTCATCATTAAAAACCATTTCTTGAATTGGTTCTAATCCAACTCTTTCAACAAAATGAGAAGTTCTTTCTAAATATCTAGCATTCTCCCGGTAATATTGTAGGAAAGCTGCTGTATATTCTAAAACCTCTTCCTCTGTTTTTACTTTTGCAAACAGATCAGCTTTACGTAAATCAGTCCCGCCATTTCCGCCAACATATACTTCCCATACACCATCTAATCCAATCACACCTACGTCTTTTATCCCGCCTTCTGCACAGTTACGCGGACATGCTGACACACCCATCTTTACTTTATGAGGTGTATTCAGTCCTTCAAACTTCTTCTCTAATTTGATTCCCATCCCTGTAGAATCTTGTGTACCAAAGCGGCAGAACTCTGCACCGACACATGTTTTTACTGTACGAAGTGTTTTCCCATAGGCATAGCCTGATGGCATCCCTAAATCTTTCCATACAAGTGGCAAGTCTTCTTTTTTGACGCCTAGCAGGTCAATCCGCTGCCCGCCGGTCAATTTAATCATGCCTACTTTGTATTTATCTGCCACATCTGCAATTGTTCTTAAATCATCTGCATTTGTAACTCCGCCATACATCCTGGGAACTACCGAATACGTACCATCTTTCTGGATATTGGCATGTAATCTTTCATTAACAAATCTTGATTCACGCTCATCTTCATGCTCTTTTGGATACACCATTCCTAAATAGTAGTTTAAGGCAGGCCTGCATTTTGAGCATCCTTCTTCCGTTTTCCAGCCAAGTACGTTCATTACTTCTCTTGAATGAGTCAGATGCTTTTCTTTAATTTCGGCAATCACTTCATCTCTGGACAAGTCTGTACAGGCACATATTGATTCTTTTTCATTTGCTTCATATTCATCGCCTAATGTATGTGTCAGCAGGTCAGAAACAAGAGACTTACATGTTCCGCAAGAACGTGAGGCATTTGTACAGCCTTTTACTTCTTCTACAGACGATAAACCTTGTGTCTTGATCGCGTTCACGATCGTCCCTTTGGTAACACCATTACAGCCACAAATTACTTCATCATCACTCATTGATACTACAATACTCTCATCATCATCCTGTGCTTGGCTGCTTTCCAGATAATCTTCCACTTTTGCACCTTTTTTAATTAAACTTAACAGCTTTGTGCCCTCTTTCGTATCACCAAACAATACAGCGCCTGCTAATTTATCATCTTGAACCAGTATTTTTTTATACGTATTTCTCCATTCATCGAATACTTTAATAGACTTAGTCTGATCTGTTTCATTTATCAACCCTGTTGAGAATACATTCACACCAGATACTTTTAGCTGGGTTGATAATACAGAGCCTTTATAACCTTGATGGTTCATACCACAAATATGTTTTGCTAATGCCTGACCTTGTTCATACAGTGGGGCAACTAAGCCATAGACCATTCCGTTATGTTCGGCACATTCCCCGACCGCATAAATATTCGGGATACTTGTTTCCATATGATCATTAACTACGATTCCTCTGTTGATTTCGAGGCCTGTTTCTTGGGCTAATTGGATGTTAGGTTTAATTCCAACTGCCATTACAACTAAATCTGCTGGTATTTTGCCACCATCATTAAATCGTAATCCTGTTACACGCTTTTTCCCCAGAATTTCTGCTGTTTGCTTCTCAAGCAGAAAATTCATTCCTTGTGACTCCAGTTCTTTTTGCAGTAATTTACCTGCAGGCTGGTCTAATTGACGTTCCATTAAGAAATCAGAAAGGTGAATAACATCTACTTCCATCCCTAAATTCAACAGCCCTCTGGCTGCCTCCAAACCTAGTAATCCTCCACCAATAACGGCAGCCCTTTTGTAATTTTTGGATGCATGAATCATTTTCTCGCAATCTTCTATATCCCGGAATGCTGTCACCCCTTCTTTGTCTGCTCCCGGCAGTGGCAGCATAAATGGATTGGAGCCTGTTGCAATGATTAAATAATCATACGATGTTTCTTTTCCTTTATCAGTAAAAACGATTTGATTATCCTTATCAATTTTCGTCACCGTTTCACCTGGATACAAGCGAACATTATTCTCTTCATACCATTCCCATTCATTTAGTGTAATATCACTTATCTCTGTATCACCTTGCAATACTTTAGATAATTGAATTCGATTATAGTTTGGATAAGGTTCTTTTCCAAATACCGTTATGTCAAACTGCTCTGGTAACAACTTTAATATTTCTTCTATTGTTCGAATACCTGCCATCCCATTACCTATTAACACTAGTTTTTTCTTTTCCATGTCTAGTCCCCCAGTTTGTTTGGAAATTTAACATGTATTAAGCATACCCCTTTAAAAAATCACTTTCCAAACAATTGTCAACTTTCCTAACATAGTTTTTTAGCAACATCTGTCAAAAATATTGTGTAATAAATTCTTACAAAGATTAAGACAGTAAATAAATGATGGTGATACGCTTTTTATAAAAAGAAAGCAGGAGTAATCATAGGAGGTACAACCTGATGGAGAAAAAGGAGCTTGTCTTAATAGGAAACGGAATGGCTGGATTAAAATGTATTGAACATATTTTACATGAAGATCCTGACCTTTATCAGATAACCGTATTCGGATCCGAACCATATACAAATTACAGCAGAATTATGCTTTCTTCTGTACTGCAAGGTACCACGTCATTTGATGATATTACATTAAATGACTGGGAATGGTATGAAAAGAATCAAATAAAATTATATCCTGGTGAACCAGTTGAGTATATTGATTCCAAAGTGAAAGCAGTAGGTACATCAAAACGGCAAGTTTCTTATGATAAATTAATTATTGCGACAGGATCTGTGCCGTTTATTCTCCCTGTCCCTGGTGCTGATAAAGAAGGTGTAATGGCTTTTCGGACAATTGATGATTGCAAGAAAATGATGGCAACTTCAAAAACATATAAAAAAGCAGCAGTCATTGGTGGAGGTATTCTTGGGCTGGAGGCAGCACGCGGCTTGCTGAATTTAGGAATGACAGTGGATGTTATCCATTTAGCTGACCGGTTAATGAATAACCAACTGGATCAACAAGCAGCAACAATGCTTCAGGAAGTTTTAACAGAGCAAGGAATGAACTTTCTTTTAGAAAAAGAAACTGCCGAAATATTTGGCAAAAACAGAGTGGAAGGGATCTGTTTTCAGGATGGAAGTATTATTAATACAGATCTTGTTGTAATGGCTGCCGGAATCAGGCCAAATATAGAAATAGCGAAAAAAAGCGGGATAAAAACAAACCGCGGCATCATTATAAATGAACGAATGGAAACGAACATTCAAGATATTTATGCTGTTGGGGAATGTGCCGAGCATAACGGAATAGTCTACGGTTTAGTAAAACCTCTGTATGAACAAGGGGAGATCTTAGCAAAGCATTTATGTGAGAAACCAACAGAGGCATATAGCGGCTCAATACTGTCTACTCAATTAAAGGTTTCAGGTGTTGATGTATTTTCAGTAGGGCAGATTCACCAGACATCAGACATGAGATCAATAACTGCCTTCGATGAAATCTCCTCTACTTATAAAAAGATTCTTTTCAGAGATGATAAAGCAATTGGTGCCGTATTATTTGGCGAAACTTCTTCAGGCCCAAGATTAAAAGACATGATTAGTAAAGCAAAATTCCTTTCCGATAAAGAGAAAATTCATTTAATGCAACCTGTAAACATCCAAGATTCCTATGCAGCATGCCTTGGAGGCAATGAATATGTTTGTACTTGTAATAATGTGTCAAAAGATAACATTGTGGAACAAGTAATTCGAAACGATTTACAAACAGTTGACGAAATCAAACATTGTACGAAAGCATCCAGCTCGTGCGGTGGTTGTAAACCAGTGGTTAAGGAGTTATTAACATATATAAGAAGTGATCACTTTCATGAATCGATAGCTGATCGAACCTTTTGTCCTTGTACAAACTTAACTGAAGATGAAGTTGTTCATACAATTCAAACAAAAAATTTATTAACTACAGAGCAAATTCGTGATCAATTAGGCTGGCACAATAAAAAAGGCTGCACCACCTGTGAATCGGCATTAAATTATTATCTTGAAATGATATATCCTGACAGTGATCACAATGAATCATTTATATTTTTTGAAGAAAAAATAAATGCAATAAGACAAACCAATGGCTTATATACAATTATCCCTCAGCTTTATGGCGGGAAGATTGATGGAGAACAATTAGACAAAATCAGTAAAGTTCTTATTCAGTTCCACCTTCCACCAGCAATTTTACAGGATCGGCGAATTGCTCTGAAAGATATTCCCAAGCAGGATCTTTTAGCAGTATGCAGCGCTTTAGATATGAAATTATTTTCTTTTACAGAGAACATGTTAAAAAGCGTTGAAGCAAACTCTACCGGTAAAGCATTATCTCTCGCTCAGTTTATTGAGGAAAAAACAGAATATCTCATGATGCCTCACCCAGTTGAAATAAAGATAATCGACTGCACTGAAACAAATCAGTCAAAGCATTCTGCAGATCTATTGATTTCTGAAGTAAACAATGATTGGGAAATTCATATCAGTGACCCGGAAAGTCTTGATTACCAGCTTTTCACTGTTACCAATACCCTTGCCGAAGCAAGAAAGATTGTGCTCTCTTTTATTCAATATTTCAGGCAATCAGCTAATTATAAGGAATCAATTGCAAACTGGACAAACAGAGTCGGTATGATTCATATTCGCGAGGTTCTCTTTAACAAAGAATTGCAGAATTTACTTTTAGCAAGACTAATAGAAGATCAATCAAATAGAAAAAAGAAAATGGCAAATCATCTCTATTAGCCTAGTTAAACTTTGCCAGATTGTAAGAAAGGATGACTCTTTAATGACAGATTTAATGTTAAAATATTTCCGCGATAAACAACAAAAAGCACAAGCAGAAAAGGTGTATGATACACAATGCCCCTTTTGCAGTATGCAATGTAAAATGCAGTTAATTGAACAGAAAATCGTATCAAGAAAACAATACAAAACCATCGGAAAAGACAATCCAACATCACAGGGGAGACTTTGTATTAAGGGAATGAATGCTCATCAGCATGCTCTTCATCATGAACGATTAAAACAGCCGCTTATGAGAGTAAATGACGAATTTGTACCAGTATCATGGGAGACTGCGATAGAGACGATCTCCACAAAATTTAATCAGCTCCAATCAGAATACGGAAAAAATGCCCTTTCTGTATACGGAAGTGCATCTATTACAAATGAAGAAGCTTACCTGCTGGGTAAGTTTGCGAGAGTTGCTTTGCAGACGAAATATATTGATTATAATGGCAGATTGTGCATGGCTTCTGCTGCTACAGCAGCCAATATAACTTTTGGGCTTGACCGCGGATTTACTAATACGATTAATGAAATTCCCGAAACCCGTGTCATGATATTAGCAGGAACAAATATTGCAGATTGCCAGCCAACGATCATCCCCTATTTTGAGAAAGCGAAAGAGAATGGATCATATATTATAGCAATTGATCCTAGAGAAACAAGTACAACGAAACTTGCAGATCTGCATTTAAAAATAAAACCAGGCTCAGATATTGTCTTAGCAAATGGTTTGTTAAAGATAATGATTGAAAAAGATTTAATTGATACGAAATTTATTACAGAAAGAACCCATGATTTTGATAAGGTGAAAGCCTATTTGCTTTCTTTAGATAGCAATGAAATTGTGTCGGAAACCGGAATCTCATTAGAAGAACTAAATCAGGCAGCTACTGTTTTTGCCAGCGAACCTTCTGGAATGATCTTTACAGCAAGAGGGATCGAACAACAAATTAATGGCACAGATACAGTTAGAGCTTTTTTAAATATCTTACTTGCAACAGGAAAAATCGGCAAAGAAAACTCAGGATATGGAGCTATTACGGGCCAAGGCAATGGTCAAGGTGCAAGAGAACATGGTCAGAAAGCAGATCAGCTGCCAGGATATCGTTCCATCGAAAATCCTGCAGACCGAAAGCATATCGCAGAAGTATGGGGGATAAAGGAGAAAGACCTTCCAGGTAAAGGAGTCTCTGCTTATGAAATGTTTGAACAGATTGAGAAAGATGAGATTAAAAGTATGTTCATCATGTGCTCTAATCCGGTTGTTTCGAATCCAAATACGAACTTTGTAAAAAAGGCTTTAGAAAAATTATCCTTCCTTGTGGTGGTTGACTTATATATGTCCGAAACAGCACGGTTAGCAGATATTGTCTTACCTACTACTTCTTATTTAGAAGATGAAGGAACGATGACAAACGTGGAAGGTCGTGTAATGTTAAGGGAGGCAAGTTTTCCTGTCCTAGGTAACGCGAAACATGATTGGGAGATATTATGCGAAGTGGCAAATAAGCTAGGCAAAGGTCAGTATTTCCCTTATCAATCTGCTGAAGAAATCTTTGAGGAACTGCGGCTAGCTAGTCGTGGCGGAAAAGCAGATTATTATGGAATTACTTATGACCGTTTACGTAAAGAAAATGGTGTATTATGGCCATGTCCAACACCTGAAGCACAAGGGACAAAACGGCTGTTCGAACAACAATTTGCCCATCCAGACGGTAAAGCCAAACTAGCATTAGTGAAAACAGAGTCTGGGCAAAACAAACCCCAAATAAATGAAAGGTATCCACTCTATCTTACAACAGGAAGAGTAATGTCTCATTATTTAACTGGAGAACAAACAAGAAAGAGTTCATCTTTAGCTGCAAGAAATGTAGAAGCATATATAGAAATCCATCCGGAAACTGCAAAAAAATATGGAATAGAAGCAAATAAATTAGTAAAAGTCACATCTGAAAAAGGCTGGATTATTGTGCGCAGTCAGTTTTCAAACACAATAAGAAAGGACACTATATTTATACCATTCCATTGGACCGAAAATCAAAATGTAAATCGACTTGTCGGTGACAGTCTAGACCCACACTGCAAAATGCCCGGTTTCAAAATGAGTGCAGCCAGAATTAGCCCTGTTGCTTATTAACTATTCAACTGACAGTCATTATAGATGTGTGCAATTCCATAGATAATGAGGGTGGGACATAACTATTACTTTCCACCAAAAGACGAACGGCTTAAAAAATAAATGACACATAATAGGGATTATGTGCAGTAAGTAATAAAAGTTAATGTTGAAATTATGAGCGTGCAATGACTCCGCTACGTCCGATTGCTTCGCTTTCCGTGGGGACGGCTTCAGCTAACTTGTTGAAGAAACCCGCTTCACCAAGTGG
>NZ_ML762424.1:514908-555127 GCF_009498735.1 Gracilibacillus oryzae | reverse complement strand
TTAATCGCAATGCCTGTTGGATTGTTTTTGATTAAGCAGTTTATTGATCAAATACCAGATTCGTTAATTGAAGCAGCTATTATTGACGGAGCCAGTAACTTCAAAATCTACTGGAAAATCATTCTGCCATTGATTATGCCGGCGGTAGCGACTGCAGCTATTCTTGCGTTCCAGCTGGTATGGAATGATCTGGAGACTTCAAACTTATTTACAACAAGTGAAAACATGCGGACATTGGCATTTTTTATGAACACATTAGCGGTGGAGACAAATGTAGTAGTTGGACAAGGAATGGCTGCTGTTGCTGCATTAATAATGTTTGTGCCGAACTTAATTCTTTTCATTATTTTACAGAGTAAAGTAATGAACACGATGTCACATTCGGGATTAAAGTAGGTGGAATAATGAAAAAAATAAAGAAAATAACACTGGTCCTACTTACCTTGTTGCTGTATATATTGCTGCCGGTGGAAGCGGCAATGGCCAATACTGCCTATAAGACGTATACGGAAGATGGCTATGGGCAATATGTGGAAACACAGACCGCTTATACCGTGAAGAATACGATTGTTCAATTTGATGACGAATTATTTACCCAGGCATCAGATATGAAAATAGGCAAAGATGGGCTTCTATATATTGCAGATACAGGGAATAAGCGGATTCTTGTCGGGGATGCAAACGGGAAATTTATTCGTTCGATTGGAAATGAGGTGTTACAAAAGCCGACAGGTATTTTTCTGTCACATGATGATAAATTGTATGTCGCGGACGAAATTGCCGCAAAAGTGTTCGTCTTCTCACTGGAAGGTGAATTACTGCAGGAGTTTGGCCGTCCGGAGAGTATTCTTTTTGGAGAAACTGCCACTTTTGTTCCAGAGAAGGTAGCGGTGGATAAGCGGGACAATGTGTATGTTATTTCCAGAGGAAACTCGAACGGGATTATTCAAATTAATGCAAATAATGGCGAATTTATTGGTTATTTTGCACCAAACCAGACCATTGTTACACCACTGACGGTGTTTCGGAAAGCGATCTTCACGGAAGAACAATTGAGTAAAATGATTGATACCGTACCTGCGACAGCGAAGAATATTAACATTGATGAAAAGGGACTGGTTTACGCCGTTTCCCAGGGAGAGCGGGTGGAAGGAATTCGGAAATTAAACGTGGCCGGGAGGAATATCCTTGATACAGCTGTTTACGATGATTTCCCCGTTTCTGTTGAAATCGGTTCAGTGGATAATATTTTTGTTGCTGGTGAGAATGGCTTTATTTATGAATATACAAGTGAAGGGAACTTACTATTTGTATTCGGTGGCCAGGATGATGGTAGACAGCGTGTCGGACTGTTCAACAAGATTTCCGCGATTGCAATTGATGCATCTGATCAAATCTATGCACTTGATCCGGAAAAAAACCAAATTCAAATCTTTCAGCCAACAGAATTTGCGAACCTTGTTCATCAAAGTCTGGAACTCTATCAAAACGGGGACTATGATGCCAGCAAGGGTCCATGGCAGGAGGTTATTCGTTTAAATGGATTATTTGATTTTGCCCATTTAGGACTTGGTGAAGCTTACTTCAAAGAGGAAAACTACCAGCTTGCATTAGATTCCTTTAGACAAGCGAAGTATAAAGAAGGCTATTCGGATGCATTCTGGGAAGTCCGCAATAAATGGATGCGGGAGAATGTAATTTATATTATTTATCTGCTTATCCTGTGGTTCATTTTAGCTCAGGTATGGAAGCGGTTAAACAAGAAATACAAATGGAAAGAACGCATGTCTCAGTCAATGGATAAGAAACACTGGAAATGGCTCAAAGACATTACCTTTATTAAAAAGATGATCAGGCATCCTATTGACAGTTTGTACAGTATTCAATATGAGAACAAAGCAAGCTATTTGTCAGCGTTTTTCTGGGTGATCGTATTTTTTATACTGTTTGTCATCGAAAAGTACTACTCTGGTTTTATCTTCCGTTACGTTCGTGATGGAGAGTATACATTAGGTACAGATGTTGCCAGTTTCTTTGCTGTCTTGCTCCTTATTATTGTCTGTCATTATCTGATTTGTACAATTAATGACGGAGAAGGTAAGTTTAAGCATATTTTTATCGGCAGTATCTATGCGTTTGCACCATATTTTATTTTCAAACCATTCATCATTTTGGCAAGTAATTTTCTAACATATAACGAAGCTTATTTATTAAGTTTAGCAAACTTTATTATTTATGGATGGGTTGCAATTCTGTTGTTTGTCATGATCAAAGAAATTAATGATTACACAATAAGAGAGACATTCAAGATTATTTTCTTAACATTGTTTATGATCCTGATCGCTGTATTGCTACTCTTCATTGTTTATATACTTATTTTACAAATGGTTGATTTCGTTGTATCCATTGTAAATGAGGGGGTGTATCGCTTTGAAAATCGCTAAAATGAAACCAAAGACGATAATAAAACTGATTCTATTTCTGGTTATAGTAACTGGCGTTCTGTATGCCGTGTTTCAAAGTGACGAATCTGACCAGTCGGTTAGTGTACCGACTGCCCCTGCTGTACCAACAGAGGAAGAGGAACCAGCAGCAGAAACAGAAACGCCTGATGAGCAGCAGCCGGCAGCAGAGCAGCAGCCAGAACAAGTAATAAGTGAAGCACCTGCTGCGGAAAAAAGACCAGAAACGATTGCCTCCAAGCAACAAGAAATTGATGGACATTCCTTTTTGATTGAAAATGATTTCTTGGAATTGTATCTAAATGAAGAAAATCTGTCATTGATTGTTCGCGAAAAGGCAACAGGTGCTGTTATGTATTCCACAGTGAAGCAACCAATCGAAAGCACTGAATCCTGGAAAAACTTCACTCGTTCAGGGATAGTTATGGAATATTTAGTTGATACAAACATTGTTGTTTATCGTGCAGATATGTATTCTGAAAATCCAACGAAAACAATCACAAAGAATGACAATGGCTTTGTTGCCAGTATAAGTTATCCAGAGCTGCAGATTTCCTTTGATGTTCATGTGACATTGACGGATCAAGGAATTACTGTGGATGTTCCGCAAGATAGTATTGAGGAGAAATCTGACAAATATAAAATGGCTGGATTATATGTTTATCCATTTTTAGGATATTCCGTTTTAGGAGAACGTGAAGGATATATGTTTATTCCTGATGGATCAGGTGCTCTTGTTCATTTGAAAGATAACAATGGAAAGTATAAACAGCCATATTCTGAAATGGTGTATGGAGGAAATGCGGGTATTGATGATTCCTATGTTTTATCATTTTTTAACCAGATGGACCCTTTCAATGACCCGGAAAAAATTCTCGCTCCAGTATTCGGAATGGTTCAGACAGATTCAGAGATTGGCTATTTAGGAATTATTGAAGAAGGAAAGTTCAGTTCCAAAATTGAAGCATATCCTAGTGGGGCGATCCTGCCTTACAACTGGATTACTTCTAAGTTTATTTACAGACAGGTTTATAACCAGCCAACAAGCCAGGATACCGGGACAATGGTTGTCCGCCAGAAGAATCGAAACAATTTTGATATTAAAGTTCATTATCAATTTGTTACAGGTGAACAAGCGAATTACATGGGGTTAGCAGGAGAGTACCGTGATTATTTACTAGGTAATCAATTAATTGCAGACTTAGAGACCCCATTCAAAGCGCGGATTGACTTTTTGGGTTCAGAGGTAGAAAACGGATTACTGAGGAAGAAAGATGTCCCTATGACAACCTTTAGTCAAGCAGATGATATTCTCACAGATTTACAGAATGCGGGTGTAGAAAGTATTATGTCGATTTATAAAGGCTGGCAGGAAGGTGGTCTTTATGGTGGACTGCCGATTCGTTCCTTTGATCCGGAATCCTCATTAGATGACGGACTGTCATTAAAAGGGCTGCTTGATAATGCAGATGATAAGGGAATTGATTTATACCTTTATCAGGATGCGTTGCGAATCAACATGGAAGAATTGGAGAATACTAGATATGAATTGATGAAGAAATTCAACAAGCGAACATATACGGATGATGTTTATGGAAATGTCTATCAATCATTTAACTATTTGAATCCGGCATCTTCTGTTGATTTATTAGAAAGAATGGCTGAGGAATACCAAGGGGGAGAAATTGATCATATAGCAATTAGCGGGATCTCAAACCAGTTATTTTCCTACAGTGAAGGCAGTCAGGAATTTGACCGGATAGCGACAAAAGAACATTACGAAAAGATTATTTCTGACTATGATAATCAATTTGATTTATTACTAGAACAGCCTTTCTCTTATCTATGGAAGAGAACAAATGCAATTATCGATTTACCAACAAACTCTTCCAATTACGTTTTTACTGATGAGGACATTCCGTTTATTACATTAACATTAAAGGGGTTAATACCAATGTATGCCGAGTATACCAATTTCCAGGCAAACCAGGATGAATTTTTCCTGCAGCTGGTAGAACAAGGGATAAATCCTTCTTTCTACATTACAGAGGAAAATCCGGCAGCATTGAAAAATACCAACTCTTCCGATATATACAGTTCTCAATATGAACGATATGAGGAAATGATTCCGGCATATTACGAAGAGTTAGCTGCATTACATGAAGAGATTGGTGAGGCAATGATTACCGGTCATGAGCGTGAGGGAGAAATGGTGAAAATTACGTATGATAATGGAGTAGTCGTTTATGTCAATTACAGTGAAAAAGCACAGACGATGGATGACACATCAGTAGAAGCAATGTCTTACAAGGTGGTGCAAGGACAATTAAATTAAAACGACAGACTATTTATGGATATTTATTTATCCTTCCATGGTTAATAGGATTTCTAGTCTTTGTACTGTGGCCAATGATGCAATCGTTTTATTACAGTTTAAACAGCATGAGAATTACCCCTGTTGGTTTACAGTTTCGCTATGTCGGATTCAACAATTATTTAGATGTATGGTTAAAAGATATGTTTTTTCTCCAGGAGTTAGCTGGATTCTTCATGAATACCTTATTGCGTGTTCCAGTTATTGTTGTATTCGCCTTAATTATTGCCATGTTACTTAATCAGAACGTGAAGTTCAAAGGAACATTCCGGACAATATTCTTTCTGCCGGTTATTGTTACGAGTGGCCCTGTGATTAATCAGCTTATTGATCAAGGTGCCACCAGCATCCCGATGGTAAATCAGGATATTATCATCGGGTTATTGTCGCAAGTTTTCCCAATGTTTATTACAGATGTGGTTGCAGGGTTGTTCAGTCAGATTATCATCATTCTCTGGTACTCTGGTGTGCAAATTCTCATATTCCTGGCTGTTTTACAGAAGATTGATCCATCTTTGTATGAAGCAGCAAAGATAGATGGCGGCTCAAGCTGGGAATGTTTCTGGAAAATTACGTTGCCGACAATTAAACCGA
The DNA here is from genome assembly GCF_009498735.1 of Gracilibacillus oryzae. GTDB lineage: Bacteria > Bacillota > Bacilli > Bacillales > Amphibacillaceae > Gracilibacillus > Gracilibacillus oryzae. The sequence continues at coordinate 549,697 of NZ_ML762424.1, read as the reverse complement.
TTGTGCTTATTAACATGGTCTACACATTAGTATCATTGGCAAACAGCGGGCAAAATCCGATTATTGACTTGATTTATGCCAATATGTTCAATGCAACAAGAGGTTATGGTTTTGCATCAGCTATGGCGTGGATGTATGCGATTATCATAGGAATTATGCTGATCATTATCTTCTTAGCCTTTCGTGAGAGAAAAACAAAACGTGCCTTTTAGATAAAGGAGGGATAGAAATGGCGATGAAAGAAGGAACAAGTGTTATTCGTGTTCTGAGAAACCAGACAATTACACCAGGTGAGAAATGGCGCTTAATGAAAGCAAAGTCAGCCCGCTTTCTCTTTGGCTTTAATGACCGGAAAGGATTTTTGCTTCAACTGGTCATTTACACATTGTTATTGTGTATTGGCTTTGTTTATCTGTATCAAATGCTGTATATGTTCATCACAAGTATGAAGTCATTAGCAGATCTGCTTGATTCGGCGATTCGCTGGATACCATCTGCATTCTATACGGAAAATTATGAGCAGGCTTTTTCTGTTATGAATATACGGAAATCACTGTTTGGCAGTTTCTTAATTGCAATGATTCCAACCATTTTCCAGGTTGCTGTTGCCTCATTAGTAGGTTACGGGTTTGCGAGATTTAATTTTCCATTAAAGAAAGTGCTGTTTGGTTTGATGTTATTCAGTTTCATCATCCCGCCGCAGATTTTAATGATGCCGACATACCGATTATTCAGTGAATTAGGTTTAACAGGATCATTAAATGCTTTCTGGATTCCGGCGGCATTGGGGCAGGGAATTAACAGTACCATCTTTATTTTGATTTTTTATCAGTTTTTTAAACAAACACCAAAGTCATTATATGAAGCAGCAGAAGTAGACGGAGCAGGCCAATTGGTCAGCTTCTTCCGGATTGCCATTCCGATGGCAGTTCCTGCGTTCATTGTATCATTCCTGTTTTCCTTTGTATGGTACTGGAATGAAACCTATTTAACCACATTATATTTAACGAGCAAGTCAACGGATATAACGACAATATTGTTGCAATTACAACAATTTGAACAAAACTATGAAGCGATGTATCCGGTTACCGAAAACAGTCCAAACAAAATTAATGAAGGAATCAAAATGGCTGGTACGGTTATCAGTGTGCTGCCATTATTAATTATCTATTTCTTCTTACAGCGGTATTTTGTGGAAAGTGTTGACAGAACTGGTATTACCGGTGAATGATTCACCGTCAATATATGCAATATTATATTTAACCAAAGAATTGGGGGAAAAGAAAATGTCAAAAAAAGCGTTATTAGGTCTTTTAGCAACAATGTTCCTGGTATTGATCGTAGTTGCAGGTTGTTCATCAGATGAGCCTACAACGGAAACAGAAGGTGCAGCAACTGATAGCGGCACTGAAGCAGCGGACAATGGAGGCGGAGGCGGACTTCCGGAGATGACAGGAGAAGAGATCACACTTTCTTATGCATCATGGGCAAACCCGCAATTAAATCAATATTTAGCAGACAAGTTTATGGAAAAATACCCGAATATTACGGTTGAACTTGTTCAATTAGAACAAGAAGGCTGGAATGATCATTTAACAAACCTTGCAAGTACTGGAGAATTACCTGACGTATTCTGGTATCAAGGTAATGTGGATATTGCGATACGAAATGCATGGCTTGGAGACTTTACAGAATTTTTTGAAGCTGATCCGGAAACAGAGAATCTGCTTGATACATTAAAAGAACCTGGTTATTTTGATGGAGAGCGTAAAATGGCAGCACCGGCAGCATATCAGCCGTATACTGTATACTTAGATGAGAATTTATTTAAAAAAATGAATGTAGAAATGCCTTCACCAGACTGGACTTATAGTGAGATGATTGATTTAATTCAACAGATGACGGTTCCTGAACAAGGTATTTTCGGTTATAACACGTATACAAAATTATTAACAATCGCACCAATCGTTAATCAGGATGCAACAGGAGAATTTGGCTGGAATGGCGAGAAGTTTGATTTAACTACAGATTGGGCTGAATCAGTAACACAACGTGCAGAATTTATCCGAAGCGGGGTACATGCACCATTCTATGATACGGACGAAGCAGAAGCTGCATTTGGTGACCGTTTATTATGGGCTGCAAGCAGTGGGCGTGTGGCTATGCAGTTAGATGCATGGTGGACAAATGGTTTATTTGCAACACCGGAATTTGTTGATAAAGGTATTAAGTGGGTGCCTTATGTAGTACCAAAAGGAGATAATGCCCAAACAGAAAACAAGCCGGCATTTATTGATTTTGGTTCCATTTCATCAGCTACCGAATATCCTCGTGAAGCGTATGAGTTACTGAAGTTCTTTGGCTGGGGCAAAGAAGGCTGGGAACATAAGCTAGAAGCGTTCCAAACATTAAAAGATGAGAATGGCCAGTTAATCTTTAAACATCCTGACGGTTTACCATTGACAAAAGATCAAGAACTCTGGGATGGATTACGTGCATTATTGCCGGAAAGTCAATATTATGATGATTTCTTAGCAAGAGCGAAAAATCCAGTGCCACTAGGTGGAGCAGGACAGCCAGGCTTCCAGACATTCCTTGATGAAGTGTACTTTGGCGGGGAATACGGTGATGTGGAAGCAGCCATTGCAAATGGGGAAGTCAATGCACATGACATCGCACAGGATTTAACAGATAAAGCAAATCAATATTATGAAGATGCGATAGCAGAATTATTTTATTAAGACGAAAAGCTGATCCAACGAAAATTGGGTCAGCTTTTTTTGGTTAGTAATTGAAAAGCAAGCTGGACAACAATCAGGAATAATTTTGAATATATAGCGTAATTTCGACTTTTGCTCAGATATATGATTGCATTGCAGCTTTTTAGGGTATAACAGTGATAGAATTCTATTATAGAAGGTGAGTTATTTGTTATTGGAAATAGTTATCTTAATTGTCCTGATTCTCATAAATGCTTTCTTTGCAGCCTCAGAGATTGCTTTAGTTGCATTAAATGATAACAAAATAAAAAGAAGAGCTGAACAAAAAGATAAAAAGTCGATGAAACTGCAAATTCTGCTCTCAGAACCTGGACGTTTTCTTGCTACTATCCAAATTGGAATTACACTAGCAGGTTTTTTAGCGAGTGCTTTTGCTGCAGACAGCTTCGCAACACCCTTAGCAGAATGGCTTGTTTCTATTGGAGTACCAATATCAGTTAATCTCCTGGACACCTTGTCTGTCGTCTTTATCACCATCCTATTATCATACTTCACACTAGTCATTGGTGAGCTAGTTCCTAAACAATTGGCTTTGCAAAAAGCAGAAGGGATTGCTTATGGAGTTGTATCCCCACTATTATTTCTGTTTCGAATCAGCACACCATTTGTGAAAATTCTGAATCTTTCCACTAATATGATCGTAAAACTATTAGGAGTTGATCCTAATGCAAAGCAAGAGGAGGCGAATGAAGAAGAGATTCGAATGCTTGTTGATATTGGCGGTGAACGAGGGACAATTGAGCAGGATGAAAAGCAAATGATTCACAATATCTTTGAATTTAACAACAAAACCGTTTCCGACATCATGACACACCGAACAGAGATCAGTGCAATAGAGATTGGTATGCCATTAAATGAAGTAATTGATTTAATGAATGAAAAGCGGTTTACCCGTTTTCCTGTTTATGAAGACAATATTGATCAAGTCGCAGGAGTTCTTCATATGAAGGACATGGTGCCACTTCTAACCAGTAAGTCCAATGATTCATCCTTGAAACCTCTCTTAAGAAAACCATACTTCGTTTTAGAATCTCAACCGATTGATGTTGCTTTTCAGGATATGAAAAAAAATAATGTACATATTGCGATGGTTGTTGATGAATACGGCGGTATTGATGGTTTAGTAACAATAGAGGATATGATTGAGGAAATTGTAGGAGAGATTTTAAGTGAGCACCATTTACCAGGTGAGCAGGAAGAGACACCATTTAAAAAAATCAGTGAAAATGAATATGAAGTGGAAGGAACAACGCATTTATTTTTATTAGATGAGATTTTTCATGCGGAACTGCCTTCAGAAGAATTTGAGACTGTGAATGGCTTCCTTGTTCATCAATTAGGGTACATACCGAAGAAAAATGAATTTCCTTCTATTACATACCAATCTATGGTTTTCAAAGTAATGGAAGTATCTGATTTGCGGATTGAAAAAGTCAGTGTCACATTCAAAAGAGATAACGGAGGGGACGAATAAATATGGGACTGTATCAACAATCAAAAGAGGATGTATTAAAAACATTAGATGCTTCAGAAAACGGGCTATCCGATGAGGGGGTCAGAAGGCGTTTAGAAGAGGAAGGCTATAATGAAATAGCAGATAAAGAAAAGGTTCCAACATGGAAATTATTTTTAGAAACATTTAAAGATGCGATGGTTATTGTTCTTCTGGTCGCAGCGATTGTGCAATTAGTTTTAGGGGAAGTGATCGAATCTGTCATTATATTCCTCGTTATTATATTAAATGCTGTGATTAGTGTCGTCCAGACGAAGAAAGCAGAAAGTTCGTTGGATGCTTTGCGGGACATGTCCGCACCGGAAGCAAAAGTTGTAAGGAATGGAACCACCACAACGATAATGGCAAGAGAACTGGTTCCTGGTGATATTGTCAAACTGGAAGCAGGCGATTTTATTCCGGCAGACGGCCGTTTACTTGAAGCTGAATCATTAAAAATCAATGAAGGTATGCTGACAGGGGAATCGGATGCTGTCCAGAAAAAAATAGATCCGATTGCGGAAGAAGTAACTATCGGGGATCAGCTTAACATGGTATTTAGCAGTTCCCTTGTTGTGAATGGCCGTGGAACATTTGTTGTAACAGCAACAGGAGAAAAAGCGGAAATTGGTAAAATAGCGGAAATGATTGAAACAGCTGAGCAAAAGCAAACCCCGTTGCAACGTAAGCTAGACTCATTTAGTAAGAAATTGGGGATTGCTATCTTAATCTTATGTGTGCTTATTTTTGCAGTACAAGTCGGCAGATTATGGCTTACTGGTGCAGATACAGATATGACAACAGCTGTACTTGATGCACTAATGTTCTCTGTAGCTATTGCTGTTGCCGCGATACCTGAGGCGTTATCTTCTATTGTGACGATCGTATTGTCAGTTGGTACAAATAAAATGGCAAAACAGCATGCCATTATCCGCAGGCTCCCAGCAGTGGAAACACTCGGGTCGACAAGTATTATTTGTACAGATAAGACAGGTACATTGACGAAAAACCAGATGACAGTAACAGAATCATATTTACCTGGAGTAGACAATCCATTTTCTGAAACATTCGGAAAAAATGAGATGCTATTAATTCAAACTGCTGCGCTATGTAATGATTCATATATTAATGAAGATAAAAGTGAAATAGGTGATCCAACTGAAATTGCGCTCATCCACTTTGCTGATAAACAAAACCAGCCATATAAAGAACTGCGTGAAAAATATAAACGGGAAGCAGAGCTGCCTTTTGATTCTGACAGGAAAATGATGTCAACTGTTTATACAATAGAAGGAAAGGAACTAATGCTGATAAAAGGCGGGCCTGATGTCATGATTGATCGTGCTTCATCTATTTTAGTAAATGGGGAAGTCACTGATTTAAATGAAGAATGGTTAGGAAAGTTGCATGAACAGAATGAAAGCTACTCTAAACAGGCGTTGCGCGTGCTGGCATATGGTTATAAAGAAATATCGGAGGATCACAAAATCACATTGGATGATGAGCAAGATTTTACACTGATCGGGCTTACAGCCATGATGGATCCACCACGTGATGCTGTTTACGGATCAATTGAGGAAGCGAAGAAAGCAGGAATTAAGCCTGTCATGATAACAGGAGATCATAAAACAACAGCTCAAGCAATTGGGAAAGAAATCGGCTTAATGAATGAAGATGACTTAGCGGTAACGGGTAGAGAACTAGATAAAATGTCAGAACAGGAACTGGATGAAAAATTGGAAAGAATCTCAGTTTATGCTCGTGTCTCTCCTGAGAACAAGATCCGGATTGTGAAGGCATGGCAGAAAAAAGGCCAGATTACCGCAATGACAGGGGATGGTGTGAATGATGCACCAGCCTTGAAGCAGGCAGACATTGGAATCGGTATGGGAAGTGGAACAGATGTTGCGAAAGACTCGGCAGCAATGGTTCTCACAGACGATAACTTTGTTTCCATTGTGAAAGCTGTAAGTGTTGGGCGGACTGTATTTGATAATATTAAAAAGGCGATTGCCTATCTGTTTGCCGGAAACCTTGGAGCGATCATTGCGATTTTGTTCGCTGTTCTGATGAATTGGGCGAACCCATTCACAGCTTTACAATTACTGTTTATAAACTTAGTAAATGATTCCTTGCCGGCAATTGCTTTAGGTATGGAAAAATCAGAACCGAATGTAATGAAGCGGAAGCCCAGAGATATTAATGAAGGCATTTTTGCTGGTGGTACATTGAAGTCTGTGATCATTCGCGGGTTATTAATTGGTATCGCGGTTATTGTCTCTCATTATATCGGTCTTCAGCATTCAGATGAGATGGGTGTAGCAATGGCCTTTACGACATTAATCCTGTCCCGTACATTGCAGACATTCCCTGCAAGATCGAATGTACAAACAGCATTTGGAGCAGGATTCTTTAGCAATAAATATGTGCTGGGGGCAGTACTAGTTGGTTTTGTCCTTTATACCATTACGATCCTGCCATTTGCTAGAGGCATTTTCGATATCCCGGCAGAATTTGGCTGGGATCAAGGATTAATTGCGGCAGGATTAGCACTTGGCAGTGTTATCTTAATGGAAATTGTGAAGATCATTAGAAATAGATAATTACACTAATAGCGGAAATATCCAGTTTTAAGATATTTCCGCTTTTTTTTTGCTATTTTGCAAGACAGATTTGTTTCAGTTTTTCATGTGATGGGTAAGTAATAAAGACATAGATGGCTGGCGCCAGATTAAATTTCTCTCTGCTTTTTTATAATCGAAGCTAGATTGGCAAAACTAATCATTATTCTAGGAGAAGGGGTATAAAGACGAATGAAGAAAATAGTCATCATAGGTGGAAATGGTACGGTCGGAAAGAAATTGACTGCAGGGTTAGAGAAACAATATCAGGTATTAGTTTTAGACAAGTCCATACAAGAGGAGACATCAACTTCTCGTTATGTTGACGCAACAAAGTATGACCAGCTGCTGGACAAAATTCCTCAGGATGCTGATGTGTTGATCAATTTATTAAGAATTGAGACAGATCAAGCGGTAGAGGATGTGGAGGCTTTTGATCAAATGACAGATATTTTTTTCAAAGCAAGCTATTATCTTATGATGGTCGCACACACTCATCATATACCGAAAGTAGTTTTTGCAAGCAGCAATCATGTTACAGATTATTATGAAGATAACGGTTATTCCACGTTAGGGCGGAAAGTTACAACAAATGATTACCCGGCACCAAAAGGGTTGTATGGTGTGTTAAAAATTGCTTCTGAACATGCGGGCTTTTCTTTTTCATACAATACCGATTTATCTGTCATTAATATTCGCATCGGTTCTGTACCGCCAGACGAAGAAAAAGCAGTACAAGAGGATGATCGTTTGCATAGAACATTATTATCAGAAAAAGACCTGGTCAACATATTCCAGGCGGCAATCGAAACGGATAAAAAGTATGGAACCTATTATGGTGTTTCAGATAATGAAAATAAGCCGTGGGATATTTCGAATGCGATTTCAGAACTTGGATACAAGCCAAAGGAATAAAATAAGTACATTTTGGAAAAGCAGGATATTGTTTGCTCGTTGCTAGAAGCGAAAGAAGAAAGCTGTGTAGTCTATTTGTCATTTATAAAAAGTAGTTTGAGCTATTATAATGGAATTTCAACAAAAGAAAAATCTGAACTTTCATTCGCAATTCTTCAATCAGAATTTGAAATCGTTCAGATTTTTCTCGTTTCACAGAATGTGATTTTTTATTTTATCCCCGGGAACCATCCTGGAGTGTTTGTGATAATATTCCATAAAGGATCTGGAACAACTAATTCCTCCTGCCTGTTTTTATTTAATTCTGTGACAATCTCTTCTTCTTTTCCGGCTTCCAGTTTCTCTACCCAATCTGGATCTATGATTAATTCTCTCCCAAGGGCAATGAATGGAACACCCGTAGCGAACGCTTCTTTGGCGTCCTCTGCTGAATAAATCGATCCAACGCCAATTAGTGGTAAACGATCATTAATTGTTTCAAGTAGATATTCGAGACGAGACTTTGTTAAATCTTCTACCCCTCTGCGTGGCTTTGATTGATAGTCTGTTAATGAGACATGCAAATAATCAAGTTTCTTATCGGCAAGGGTATCAACTAATTGTAACGTATCGTCCATCGTAATTCCCGGTGTTTCTGCTTCTTCTGGTGAGAACCGGTATCCGACGATAAAAGGAAAATCAGCATGTTTTCTTACTGTTTCTGTAACTTTATCAACAACAGCTAGCGGGAATGCCATTCGCTTTTCTAAAGATCCGCCATATTGGTCATCTCTTCTGTTAGAATGTGGTGAGAAAAACTGCTGAATTAAGTAGCCATTTGCTCCATGAATTTCTACGCCGTCAAAACCTGCTTCAATTGCGCGGCGAGTTGTTTCACCAAATGCATCGATAATTGCTTCAACTTCATCTTCCTCTAAAGCACGTGGTACTGGATTGTTTTCTCCTGTTGCAGGAATATTACTTGCACTCACTACATCTCCATCTGGGACAAGATCAGCAGGACACATTCTTCCGCCATGGAATATTTGCAGTACAGCTTTTGCCCCTTCTTTTTTAATACCTTCTGCTAACTTTTGTAAGCTTGGTATCATATCATCATGATCTGCAGCAAATTCGCCAGGAAACCCTTTCCCGTTTGGTGTTACATAAGTGCATGCGGTAATTACCATACTAACACCATGGGATCTGCGGGAATAATAGTTTACTTCTGCTTCTGTTACTGTTCCGTTATCATTTGAAGAAAAGTTAGTCATCGGGGCCATAACGATGCGGTTTTTCAATGTTACACCATTATGCAATGTATAGGAAGAAAATAAATTATTGCTCATTTTGTTGAACCACCTTTTTTAGAATGTAAAAAACATCATAAATAATTTGTTAGAAGATGTACATTTATATGCTTGAACATGAAATATCAAAGTGCTAAGCATCCTGATAAGTTTCGCTAATGATCAGTGAAAAAGCCACTGATCAAAGACTCACTATATATTTCCCTGGACTTCTTTGTTATAAGCAGATATATTTTTTTCTTGCACAGAAATTGTTACGATAATACGGAAATGGAAACAAGGAAGGAAATGAGAAATGACAAATATAAATATACCTGTTTCAGTACTTAATTTAGTACCAATTAGACAAGGAAGCGGTCCAAAAGAGGCAATTGATCAGATGGTCGATCTTGCACAGGCTGTTGATGGGATGGGCTATGAAAGATACTGGATTGCAGAACATCATAATACGACAACATTAGTCAGCTCAGCAACTACTATCTTAATGAAACATACACTGGAAAATACCAAAAGCATCCGAGTAGGATCAGGTGGTGTAATGCTGCCAAATCATGCTCCATTAGCAGTGGCAGAACAGTTTGGGACAATGGCGACAATTTATCCTGACCGTCTTGATTTGGGATTGGGAAGAGCGCCTGGGACAGACCAGTTAACCGCAAGTGCATTAAGACGGTCAAAGGATGATCCTGTCTATACTTTTCCTAAAGATGTACAGTCATTGTTAACCTATTTTGGACCAGAAGATGAGCAAGGTTTTGTAAAAGCATTCCCTGGCATGGATACCAACATTCCTGTCTATATTTTAGGGTCTTCAACAGATTCTGCCCATTTAGCAGCAAAACTGGGATTGCCATATGTTTTTGCTTCTCACTTTGCGCCAGCACATATGGAAGAAGCTATTTCGATTTATCGAAGAGAATTCAAGAAATCAAAATACTTAGAAAACCCATATATGATGGTATGTGTAAATGTGATCGCAGCCGAAACGGATGAAGAAGCCCAATTTGAATCAACAACAATGCAGCAGTTTTTCTTAAACGTTGTCCGCGGTTCCAAAAATCCGCTAAGCCCGCCTGTTGAAAATATGGAAGAGCTCTGGTCCATGCAGGAAAGTCATATTGCGTCTTCTATGTCCAGTGTGACACTTCTTGGAAGCAAGGCCTCCATTCGTGAACAGCTAATCAGTTTCCAGGAAAAGTATCAAGTCGATGAACTGATGGCTGTATCTTATATTTTTGATCCGGCAAAACAAAAACGTTCTTATCAAATCCTAAAAGAAGTGGTAGAAGGAAAGTAATAAGATAAAAAAAAGCAAATTCTGTGTCAGGGGAATTTGCTTTTTTTTCTTTGATAACTACCGCGAAAATACTTTAAATGACAGTTAGAAATAGTCCTCACTCTCTTATTCATGTAAAACTAAAAGTTGCATTCTCAACATGACCAATTGGTATCATATTGTGTTTAAATAGTATTCCCACGAAGAAAAGAGTATAATATATATAAAGAAATGAGGGGGTATAAAGGATGATGAACGCATTGGTTTTACAATCTGACTTCGGTTTAGAAGATGGTGCAGTAAGTGCAATGAAAGGTGTAGCACATTCTGTCAGTAAGGTGATTCCAATTTATGATAACACCCATGATATCCCGCCATTCGATATTTGGGCAGCATCATATCGGCTTTGGCAGACAGTAGAATACTGGCCAAAAGGGACTGTCTTTGTTTCTGTAGTTGATCCTGGTGTTGGTTCCAACCGGAAAAGTGTTGTGGTTAAAACAAGCAATAACCAATATGTTGTGACACCTGATAATGGTACACTTACTCATATAGATAAAAAAATAGGCATTCAGGAAAAGCGGGAGATTGATGAGCATTTGAACCGTCTGCCGAAATCCGGGGCCTCACATACCTTTCACGGCAGAGATATTTATGCTTATACTGGTGCAAGGTTAGCCGCCGGTGTGATTAAGTTTGATGAGGTTGGTCAATTGGTTTCCGAAGAGGAGATTGTTTCCTTACCATTCCAGGAAGCAGAGTTGACAGAAGGAACGATTAAAGGTGCGATTGATATTCTTGATGTTCGTTTTGGAAACCTGTGGACAAATATTAGCAGAGAAATGTTCCAACAGTTACAGATCAATTATGGAGATAATGTCGAAATATCAATAGAAAATGACAGCCGTCAGGTGTATAATAATATGATGACATTCGGGCGTTCATTCGCTTCGATTCATACGGGTGAGCCAATCGTTTATGTTAATTCATTAGATAATATGGCGATTGCGATTAATCAAGGATCTTTTGCCAAAGCTTATAACATTGGTACAGGAGCAAGCTGGAGAATTACGATAAGGAAAAACAAGGCATAAGGGTTTACTGGAGGAAGTGATCAGAATCATAAGTTTTTTACAAGATTTAAAATATTTATTTAAACGTTTTGTATTAATTGCTAATGTCCTGCCAACTGTATTTGGCTTTTTCATCGCATGGAGATATTATCAGGTATCGTTTGTTGACTACCTTGTCCCATTTATCTTGCTTATTATCGGCAGCGGGTTGCTCGTTGCTGGGGCTTTAGCATGTAATAATTGGCTCGAAGCAGATGTCGATAAATTAATGGAGCGGACCAAAAACCGACCGACTGTTACTGGCTCTATGTCATTAAGGTCAGTATTGTGGATTGGTTTGTCCTTGAGTTTTGCTGGCCAGCTTCTTCTGCTCTTTATTAACTTTGAAGTGGCGGTGTATGGCTGGATTGGCTGGTTTACCTATGTGGTGGTCTATACAATATGGACAAAAAGACGTGTTACATGGAATACGCATATTGGAAGTTTATCCGGAGCGGTAACACCACTGATGGGCTGGGCCGTTATTGAACCAGCATTTCATGTTATACCGCTCTCTTTATTTTTGATTATGTTCTTATGGCAAATGCCGCATACGTATGCGATTGCGATTAGAAAGTATGATGACTATAAGAGATCAGGACTGAAGATGCTGCCTGTTGTCAAAGGTTTTAAAACAACGGTTTCCAGGACAAGCATTTATATTGCTTTACTCATCTTTGTCCCATTTATGATCAATGATAGGAATGTTTTCTTCTATATTTTGCTTAGCTTGTTAAACATATTATGGTTAATCATTGCAGGGAAAGGATTCCGGACAAACAATATAAAAAAATGGGCAGATCAGCTTTTTATTAGTTCTCTCGTATATTTAACAAGTGTATATACATTGTATATTATTTTCATTTAAAAAAGTAGGTAGGTTATTATGACAAGCACAGTTGGATTATTTGCACATGTGGATGCCGGCAAGACGACCTTTGCTGAGCAGCTTTTGTTTCTCACCAACCGAATAGACCAGCCAGGAAGAGTGGATCATCAAAACACGTATCTTGACCATCACCCAGTGGAACGTGATCGCGGGATAACTGTTTTTAGTGAGCAAGCCCTTCTGCAAACAAGGAAAAGGATGTATCAATTAATTGATACACCAGGTCATGTCGACTTTTCTGCGGAAATGGAACGAATGATTCATGTCATCGACTATGGCATTATTATCATCAGTGCGGTAGAAGGAATCCAGGGGCATACAGAGACTGTCTGGCAGTTAATGAAAAAACAGGGAAAACCTGTTTTTTTCTTCATTAACAAGCTGGATAGAGAAGGTGCGAATAAAGAAAATGTCATAAAAGAAATCGAAAAAGATTTTACTTCTTCCATTTTAGATGCGATGGAATTTTTTCAAACGGATTATTTAACTGAGAAAACAATGGAGAAAATAGCTGAACATGATGACCTGCTTTTAGAACATTATCTAGATGGAAATATGGATGAACAGTTATGGAAAACAAAGATGGCGGAAATGATTCAAACAGGAACTATATTTCCATACTTCTACGGTTCTGCCTTACAAAATGTCGGCATTGATGCGGTGCTGCAAGCTCTTGATACATGGACCAATACAGCATGGAATGATTCTGATCCATTTACCGGAACAGTCTATAAAATCCGCCATGATAAAAACAGCCGACGATTAACTTTTCTGAAAGCGATTCAAGGTCAATTAGCTGTCAGAGACCAATTAAATGGAGAAAAAATCAATGAGTTAAGAGTATATGACGGAGATAAATTTCAAGTGGTTGATAAAGTAGCGGCAGGTCAGTTGTTTGCTGTCGTTGGAAATAGTTCCTTATCAATTGGAGATACAGCAGGAAATGGAGCGAAATCTCCATCTTATTCTATGATCCCGACAATGAGAGTAAAGGCAGAATATGCTGAGAATGAAAATGACCGTGAAATACTGCAGTTGTTTGAGCTGCTTGATGCAGAAGATCCATCACTAAAGGTCGAGTGGAACAGTGAGTTAAAAGAAATTCATTTTCACATTTTAGGTGTGATTCAATTAGAAGTATTAAAACAGATAATAACAGAAAGGTTTAATAAGTCTGTTGAATTTACGCCACCTGAAATTCTTTATAAGGAGACAATCAATCACACTGTGACAGGTTACGGCCATTTTGAACCATTACGGCATTATGCAGAAGTCCACTTACAATTAGAACCTGGCAGGAGAGGAACTGGAATTACCTTTGAAAACAGATGTCATGTCGATGATTTACCGTTGAATTATCAGAGATTAGTTCAGCAGCACATTTTCGAACGGACACATACGGGCATATTGACAGGCTCTCCATTGACAGATATTCACATCAGTTTGATTAATGGCCGGGCCCATGAAAAACATACGTCAGGCGGGGATTTTCGGGAAGCAGCATATCGTGCGCTCCGTCAAGGTTTAGAACAAGCAGAAAAAAAACTCTTGGAACCTTTCTATGAAGTGAAGATAAAGGTGGAGTCTCACCTTGTTGGACGCGTAATGGCAGACATAGAAAAAGCTAATGGCAGGCTTGAAATTCCAGTTACTGAGGGCGAAACAGCCTTGATAACTGGTAAAGTTCCTGTCTCCACATTTCGTGATTATCCAGTAACATTTGCTTCATTCACTAAAGGAAAAGGTTCATTACAAATGCGATATGCAGGTTATGATGAATGTCACAACCCTGATGAAGTGGCAGAGCGGATTGCCTATGAAAAAAATCGTGATCCCATTTATCGTTCTTCCTCTGTTTTCTGCTCTAAAGGGGAGAGCTACTCTGTTCCCTGGCAAGAGGCAAAAGAACATATGCATGCTAATACAGAAATGAAGACGGAGTCACAATCATTTAAATAAAAAAAGATTCCAATTATCATATCATCTTTTGATAATTGGAATCTTTTTATTTTAAATTTATGAGCTTTTTTCATCCTTATGGTGAAACGGACATTTTCCCTGAATAGGTTCGATATCATCACCGATAAAATACTGCTTCCATTCCCTGTGGTCTGGGTCTCCATAATGGCTAATGTCAGGATGTTTAGGCAGTCTGTCCCATTTTTCTACACGTTCTCTTACTTTTTCTCGAGACATGCTCCCACCTTTAGATGTACCTTCTAAGCCTTCGAATATTCTGCGTGGCTGGAAGCCAATGATAAGACTATTACCAAGGTCTCTTGTTTTTCTTTGTTTATAAGCAGGTGCATTTCCGAATGCGAAAAAAGGTTCACCTGCAAATGAAAAAGCCCATAAATGATGATCTGGATCTGTTGGATAATCTGAAGGCCATGGTTTCGTGTCGTTATCATGCAAATATTGAAGCACATCCCAAAAATATTGACGATAATATTCAATGCTTCGCTCTTCTTTTTCGGGTTCAACAAACACAAATAGACCATGCCTTGTCAGCTTTGGCGCATCAAACAGTTTAATAAATTCCTCGATGGCTTTTGGGAGATCTGACCAATCATCATGCGAGATACAGGCATAACGAAGTTCGCCTTTTTTTTCAGCACTCATTCCAAAGTAGCAAGGAAATGTTTTGTCAGTTACCGTATCTCTAAAAGTCTTATATTCGTTCGCTGCCCATTCCGGAACCACTGAATTATTCATCATATCATCTTTTTCCAGTAAATACTTTTGCGCTGTTTTCATTGTACACCTCCGAAGTAAATACGTTTGTTAACGATAGGCTGTAAAAAAACTTAGTACTATCCTTATCTTCATACCCGATTAATGGATGTTTATAACATGAAAAGCTGGCAATTAAATTATATAAAAAGAATAAATACAGATTAGCATGATTAATTTAGAAGAGAACAAACAAATAATCCGAACAATGTTCGGATTATTGTATAATTAGATAATTTTGTCCTTGGCTTATTTCTATTCCTGAAAATTAATCATCGTCATGATCGTCATCATCATCGTCATCATCATTATCATCATCGTATCGATCATCATCGTATTGATCGTCATCATAACGATCATCATCTAAATCATCTTTAGAAACAGAGTTTACAGCACCCGTATATGCATCAATTTCGATCTTAACTTCATAAGTTGCTGTATGAATCTCGATTTCATATTCCATACGGCCATCATCATCATCTAATTCTAATTCTGTAATTGTTCCACTATATTGCCCTAAAGCAATGGATTTCGCTTTTTGAGACGAAATTAATGTTTTCGCTGCTGGCTTTTTAGCAGGAGTTTCATTGCGATCATCCGCATCATCATCATTATTATTCGAATTATTTACTGAATTCGTTGCAGTTGCTGTTTGAGTTGTGTTGGTCTTAGTTGATGTATTGCGGTCATCCGCATCATCATCACTGTTGTTGGATTTACCAGGAGAAGCAGCTGGTTGATTATTGCTGGTCTTAGTTGGTGTACCCCCATCATCCGCATCATCATCACTGTTGTTAGTAGCAGGTGCAGAGGCTGTTTGATTATTGCTTGACTGAGTTGATTCATTGTGATCATCTGCATTATCGTCATTAGAGTTAGTTGATGCAGCAGGTGTTTGTGTCTTATTCGTTTTCTCTGTTACAGCAGGATCCTTTGCTTGGTTGTCATCATAATTATCGTCTTTCTCTTCACTTTTCGCTGTAGTTTGATTTGTTTTCGGATCAGCTTTTGCAATTGTTTTCTCTTCTAATTTAAGAATTTTACCAGTTTCTGCGTCAATTTCAAGATCATAGTACATTTCTGTTCCTTTTATTTCCACATCATACACTTTTCGATTATCATCTTCTTCAAATTCCATGCGAACAATATCTCCTGAGAACTGACTTTGTACTTTTTCTTTCGCCTCTTTTTCCGAAAGATAGGCACTTGCTGTACCTGGTGTGAACTGGAGGATGGCTAACACCACCCCGGCAACTAGCAGACTTGACAACGTGATAAAAAATGTTTTGTTTTTCATAAAATCACTCCTTTCATTTGATACTTTTATTGTAGTCCGCAATAATGAGTACCCCGTGAGAGTAAAATGAGAAAATCATGAGAAAATATCTATTTTTTTCTTATTTTGGTATTTCAATAGTGAAAGTTGAGCCTTCTTTCAGTTTACTGTCTATTGTAATTCGCCCGCCATGTGCTTCGATAATAGCTTTACAAATAGCCAAACCTAACCCAGTTCCGCCGGCTTTTCTGCTTCTGGCTTTGTCTACCCGGTAGAAACGGTCAAAAATCAGCTGCTGGTCTTCTTCACTTAAACCATCACCAAAATCCTGAACAGAAATAAGCAACTGTCCATTTTTTTCTTCAAGTGAAAGATTAATTTCTTTATCACTGTATTTACATGCATTATCGACCAATATATATACTGCCTGGTACAGTTTCTGCTCGTCTGCACTGACCATATCAGTAATTTCAGTTTGTTCATATAAATGAATTTGGCGATTGTACGCCATAGATAATGAACGAACAACATCACGGATTAAGTTCGTAATATTTACTGGTTGGAAACGGACATTCTCGACCATCTCGTTTTTTGCCAGCATTAGCATTTGTCCTGTTAATTGCTTCATTCTCCCGGCTTCTGAAAGAATAGCATCAACTGCTTCATCAAATATTTCTGCTCGTTCTTTCCCGCGTCTTTGCAGTAATTCGGCATAACTTGTAATAACAGATAAAGGTGTTTTTAACTCATGGGACGCATCAGAAACAAAACGTGTCTGTTTTGCCATATTCTCATCAATCCGGTCAATCATATGATTATAGGCTAATTGCATTTCTGCAATCTCATCCTTATCATTTTTGGTTATCGAGATTTTTTCCCATTTTCCGTTCTTTGGATTACTGCTGATTTCTCTTGTTAACTTCTTAATAGGTGTTGTCACATATCGTGCAATAATGATGCCGGCTATAATAGCAGGAATCAACATAAACAGCGATGTTATGAATAATACAACTTGAAGTCTGCTAAGCGCATCTTTCATGGAATACAATGCTTCACTTACTTGGAGTGTCACAATGGAACCGTCATTCCAGATAATCGGAATGGAAACCTGTACATAAGGTGTATCATCTGAAGTGTGATTAATTGTTGTTACTTCTTTCTCGGTATATTCATATGGCCAATTTTTTTGGTAACTGGCATCATTGGCTTCAAAATAGATTTCTTTGTTGGTTTTATCAATAATTCTAACCATTCCATTAACAGGAGAAAATGCCTTTAATAATTGCGAATAATCTAAATTAATTTCATCCTGGTTGGCAATAGCTTCCATAATAGCATGGGCATCTTCCCTGACTCGTTCAATTTCATTATCTCTTACCCTGTTTTCATACAAAAAATAAACAGCGCTATTGACTAACAGAATAACGATAATCATGCCTATACTTAAAAACAATTGTACTTTTGTTCTCAGTTTCATATTTCCATATCCTTTATTGTATAACCAACACCGCGAACTGTTTGAATCGTTGACTTATCAAAAGGTTTGTCAATTTTATTGCGAATATAACGGATATAAACATCGACAACATTTGTATCGCCCGCATAATCAAATCCCCAGACTTTATCCAGCAGCTGTTCTCTGTGAAAGACCTGGTTTTTGTTTTTTAGTAAAAATGTAAGTAAATCATATTCCCTTGGTGTCAGTTCAATTGGCTGTGTTCCTCGTTTTACATCTCTTGTCCTTGCATCAACGCTAAGGTCCTCAAACAGGAGGATATCTGCTTCTTGTTCTTTGTTTGAATTTGTTCTAAGGTGTACTCTGACTCTTGCTAGAAGTTCTTCCATTTGGAAAGGCTTTGTAACATAATCATTTGCACCTAAATCTAAACCGGAAACCTTATCATGCACTTCATCTCTGGCAGTTAATAGAATAATAGGTGTCTGCTGATTCAGTTTACGAAACCTTCTGAGAACTTCCAAACCGCTCATACCTGGCAACATAATATCTAATAAAACAAGCTCATATTGTTTGGATTGTAATAATTGAAAAGCATTTTGCCCGTCTAAAGCAGTTTCTGTTTCATATCCTTCATACTTTAATTCCAATTCTAAAACTCTAGCAAGTTTTTCTTCATCTTCCACGATCAAAATCGGAGACATTGTGATCCACCACCTTCTATACATTAATATAGCACAGGAGAGTTGGAAGTGATAACATGAACTGATTTATTTCGTTAAGATTGCTTGGGAAAATAACATAAAAAAAAGAAGGAAGAACACTGCTTCCTTCAAAAAATCTAGAAATCTGACTGGAGTTTTTTTGTGTCTTCTACAGCTTCATCCAATACTTGTACCAGCTCCTGGTTACTATTTGTCAGGCTAACGATTGTTGTACTCATCTCTTCCAGGCTGGCTGATGCTTGTTCGATAATTGCTGCTAGTTCATTTGTAGATGATTCCACACCGTTTGACTGAGTTTGGACTTCTTCAGATAATGAGGTGAAATTTGCTAAGCTGCTATTTAATGTATCAATTGTTTTGGTTAATTCACTAAAATAACCTGTGATTTCATCTGTTGTAGCCATACCCATTACAAAGTTCTGCATGCTTTTATCCATTTGGGAGACAGCAGAATCATTTGCTTTATTCAATTCAGATAAATTACCTGTTATTTTCTCTGTAGTAGAGCCTGTAATATCGGCTAATTTCCGGATTTCATCAGCTACTACTGCAAAGCCTTTTCCAGCTTCTCCAGCTCTTGCTGCTTCTATCGATGCATTTAATGCAAGTAAATTGGTTTGTTCAGTAATTTCTTTAATATTGTCAGCAAATTGATTGGTTTCCTTAATTTTCTCTGTCAATTCTGCAAACGTTCTGCTTAATTGTCCAATTGTGTTCTCCATCTCTTGATTGTTCTGATTTAAAGTATCCATTTTCTTTTTCCCTGAAACAACTAACTCGCTCGCTTTTGAGGAATCCTCCAATAAATCTTGTGATGTTTGATGAACAATTTCTACATTTCGTTTCGTATCGTTTGTTGCATTCGATATGTCAGAGATTTGATCTGCCTGTGATTGGCTGGCTTGTGAAATCTCCTGAATGGTAAAATTTATTTCATTCTGTTTTTGAAAATTCTCCTGGAGCTGTGTGTTCACTCTCGCAATTTTACTGAGAACAAGCTGAACAGATTCTTCGATTAACTTTTTTTGTTCTTCTTTATTCATGCGGTCATTTTCTGATTTAGTAAAAAGTGTTTCCAGCTGACCGAACTGTTCCTCTGCCATTTTGATGACATAATAAAATATGATTCCTGCCAGGATTTGAAGCAGCAAGGCATATTGAAATAATTGCAGCATTGTTTCATCGGCTTTGTCCATCATATAGTAATTGGAGAAAATCGCACCCAATCCTAAAATGAAACCTGTGAAAAAGACCTTTCTATCCATTTGAATGGCAGAAAATAATAATAGAAAGATCACAATGATAAAGCTGCTAGCAGTTGCGCCCTGGGTAAAAATAAATAATATTATAGAAAGATAAAAAATAATCACAAACAAATACGGGAGAATTGCCGCTTTCTTTAACATTTTCTGTACAACAAAGTAAAGACCGATAATGATGATAAGCTCTGCTCCATAATAAACAGAAGTTATTTTCGAACCAGTCATGATAGATAACCCTAAACCAGTAGATAAGGTTATACTCATTATCACTAACATTAACAAGTTCTTTCTGCTGATATCTTTTTTCTGAATTTCCTTCACTAGTCTCATGTCAGTTCTCCTCTTATGAAAATATGTAAAATTGTCCTATAAACAGTATATGTTTGTAGGAAAAAAGAATCAATATCATTTTTGAATATTATTTTTCGTAATATTTTTACCGTGGCAGTTCTTTTGAGAAGTACTTACGAATATTTGCTAATTGTTCTAATCGTTGAATGTTTTCTGTTTCTTCGTGCATACCAAGTGCCACAATTAAATTCTCCAGAATTAACGTAGGCGCAACCATCGAATGGAATTCATTTGCTTCCCCTCTGCTTGCAAATAAAGTAACAGTTGCTGAACTGGAATAGTCTGTCACTAATTGATCGGTAATTAAAATACTCTGGTAATGAATTTCCCGTTGATATTTGAGCAGAACTTTTGCTTCAGGCAATAGTCTTGAAAATCCAAAAAGGATGAGCACATCACTTTTTTGAAGATGGATCATTTCTTCGAATAATTCATTTCCTTGATTTTTAAACAATTGAATCGACTTGCCATACCGTCTTACACGATAAACAAGCAACTCACCCAGCCCTTTGGAAGGCCCCTGGGCTAGTACATAAATGTTGGAAGCGCGATGGAGGATATCAATTGCTTGCGAAAATTTGTGTGAATCTATATGGTCAATGGTTTCCTGCAATAAGGCCACACTTTTTTCTATAGTGAGATAGAGATTTTGCTTACTGCCTTTCTTTTTTACATTTTTCATTTTGTCGGCTGGAGATACGGCCATTTCCTTTCGCATTGCATGTTTAAACCCTTTAAGACTGTCATATCCAACAGCCTGCCAGAATCTTGAAACAGTAGCAATACTGACACCAACTTCTTTGGCAATTTCTTTTTCTGTTGATAATAATACTTGCTGCAAATGTTTCTGGATATAGTCAGCAATTTTAATTTGACTTTCTGTTAAAGAGTAATTTTCCCATTTTGCCAGTATCATTATTTTCCCTCCTGTTTTTCTCCCATTCTAGCAATTGTCTGATTTAGAACAAGTGCAATTATAAAAAATTTACATAATGATAATAAAAGTTAAAAAATTTACATGTAATTAACTTTGTAAACAAATCAGATTAACAAATGATCCTTACAATAAAAGTATCCAAACAAAGGAGGAAAGAAAATGGGTACATTAGAAAATCGTTACACATTAACTCAGTCACAGAAGATGATGGTATTTATTTTGTCGATGTCATTGTACGGCCTTTCCAACATGATTACAGAATTAGTTCCTAGCGCATATCTGGGACCAATTGAATTTTCAATTGAGTATTTTGCTTTTATTCCTTTAACATTATGTATTTTGTTCCATCCCTTATATGCAGCAATTGGGGCCTCTTTAGGTGAAGTGATCTTCGGGGAGATCATGCTTGGGCAATTTGGCGGTTTTGGTGAACTAGAGAAATTTATTGCTTTCTCATTAGCGATGTATGTTGCAGGGACTTTTGTCCGTGATCCAAGAAACAGAAAACAAGTGGCGATTGCTGCTATCTTAGGGGTTATTATTCATCAGGCAATCAGTACAATGGTTGACATTTTAAAAGTATGGGTCGGTGTGGAAGAATTAGAGGCTGTTCCAGGCTTAGCGGAAAGTGTTGTCGTTATTGAAGGTTTCTCTTTCTTAAATGATGTATTATTCTCAGGTATTTTATTTGCATTACTTCCAACCGTTTATTTAGTTCCAAGACTTTATGGAAAGATTGAACCATTACTTGGTATGAAGCCAAGGGATCGCAATGACCGCTATTCACTTACTGAAATTATCGGACCGCGTCTTATCGTAACAGGTATTCTGTTAGCGGCATCTGCCTTTTTATTCGAATTTCTATCAGAAGCAGGATTTAATGTGGAATGGGAAGCAGATTTCCTTGAGATGTTCGGTGACTGGTTTATTTATGTAAGTTTAGGTGTTGCACTTATTGTTGCTGTTATTACCATTGCTGTCATGCTTAATAAGAAAAAGAACACAACTAACAACGAGAAGGAAGAGAAGGCATCTTGATGAAACCGATTATAGAGATAAAAAATGTGACATATCAGTACCCTGGTGCAGACAAGCCTGTGTTAAATAATGTTACATTGACGATTGAAAAAGGGGAATTTACCGCAATATTAGGTGGGAATGGCAGTGGCAAGTCTACTTTATGCAAGTTGATCAATGGATTAATCCCCCATTATTATGTAGGTGACTTTTCCGGGGAAGTTATTGTTAATGGAATGAATACAGCCGAGCATAAGGTTGCCGAGTTATCAAGACATACAGGTTATGTTTACCAGGATTTTGAAAATCAGATTGTTAGTCCAAAAGTGTTAGAGGATGCGGAATTCGCTCCTCTGCACTATGGACTGGCCGATTATCGGGAACGTGCTTTACATGCCCTTGAATTAGTTGGGCTGTTGGAGCAGCAGGACAATTTTATTTGGCAGTTAAGTGGAGGACAAAAGCACCTTCTGGCATTAGCTAGCATTCTCTCCTTAAATCCTGAGATTATCATTATCGATGAGCCGGTCGCACAACTAGATCCACAGCATGCAAAAGAAATTTATGAGATTTTAAAAAAATTAAATGATGTGCATGGCAAAACGATTATAGTGATTGAGCATCATACAGAATTTGTTGCCTCATATGCCAAGAATGTGATATTGATGAACAAGGGAGATGTTCATTTTAAGAAACCGGTGAAAGAGGCTTTAAATGAAGTAAAAACTCTATTAGCACACCAGATTTATCCGCCGCAAGTAACACAGGCGGCAGCTGATATGGAAATGAGCAGTAATCTGCCTATTACGATTGATGAAGCATTGCCATTGTTTCAAGGCATGCGGGAATTAGAAG
Organism: Gracilibacillus oryzae; assembly: GCF_009498735.1. Classification (GTDB taxonomy): domain Bacteria; phylum Bacillota; class Bacilli; order Bacillales; family Amphibacillaceae; genus Gracilibacillus; species Gracilibacillus oryzae. The sequence goes on along the minus strand of NZ_ML762424.1, from coordinate 526,711 downwards.
AAAAGAAAGTGATAAACAGGCATACAGGTGATAAACCACTTGTTGTGTTTGAAGATGTCACTTTTTCCTATAAAACAATTACCAAAGAAAAAAACCGAGTATTACATGATTTGAATTTAACCATTTATGAAGGAGACTATATTGCACTAGTCGGCAACAATGGTGCAGGGAAATCATCGTTAATGCGGTTAATTACAGGTCTTGTTAAACAAGAGTCTGGCCATATTGAAGTGAATGGCAATAATGCAAGAAAAACAGCTCCAGAGCATTTGGCAGAGATAGTCACATATATTCATCAGAACCCTGAGCAGATGTTTATTGATGACAGTGTGAAAAAAGATGTCGGTTTTTATATGAAGGCAAGAAAAGATCCAATGGCAGAGGAAAAGGTTGCTGAATTGCTGAATCAATTCGAATTAGTCGAGTTAGCTGATAGGGACAGCCGATTGCTGAGCGGCGGCCAGCAAAGAAGAGCATCACTGGCGATTGGTGTCGGCATGCAGCCAAAGATCATGTTATTAGATGAACCAACAGCAAATTTGGATATTGCGACAAGAAAACATATTACCAGAATCCTGGTAGATTTAAAGCAGCAATTACAGGCAGTTGTTATTGCAACACATGATATGCAATTAGCTTGTGAGTTTGCGAACCGGATTATCGTTATGCATGAAGGTAACATAATCCATGATGGAACGAAGGAATCTGTTTTTGAGAATTATACATTGCTGGAAAAGGCAGGCTTAACCCCGCCGCAGATTTTTGAATTAAGCAGAAGTTTAGGATGGGAAAATCCTGTTTATACAGTAGAGGCATTTGTCGAGTTGTACAGGAGAAAGGCGGTAAGTGATGGAGTATACGCGTAAATTTACCGAAAAATTATCAGTAGAACAAGTGAAAATTGAGTTATTGAATACAGCGTATGGAAATGGTAATACGTTTTTTGCCAGTTTAGACCCGCGGACCTTATTTATCTGGTATGCCTATTTCGGCATATTTCCATGGTTTATTCATGATGTAAAAGTGCTGATCGGCATGTTTGTCTTTATGCTTATTACAACATATATGGCAAAAATCAGTCCATTAATTATTGTCATTCTATGTCTTGGATTGCTGGGCCAAGGTGGTTATTTGCTCATTTTCTCACTGTTTTTTGGCGGGAATTGGTCTGTGATGCTCCCATTGCTCGTGTTAACAGTGAAATTATCTGTTATATCATTAGCCAGCATAACGGTTTTCTGTTCAATGAACCCTGAGAAACTGAGTAATGGGTTGTTGAAAATTGGCTTGCCGGGTCAAGTGTCCTTTAGTATTGCCTATGGCTATCGCATGCTGCCAACATTGCTCGAGGAATACCATCACGTTTTCCAATCGTTCAGGCTTCGCGGCAAAGCACCAGCGAAACATGGTTTTCTTTATATTAAGTCGATTGCTTATTTTGTTAAATTAGCCATGCTTTCTTTCTATCCATTGCTTTTATCAACAGCAAAGCGGGCGCGAACGACAGTAGAGGCACTGGAGACAAAGGGAAGTATGTATGGGTTTAACCACCCGGAAGTAAAGAAATTGAAGCTTGCAGGATTGAAAATGAAAAAGAGGGATTATTATTTTTTAACAGGATCTTTCCTCTACGTCATTTGTTTATTCATATTATTATAATGAGGAAGGTGTTTGAAATGATTATTGATTTTCATAGTCATGTAAAAATATCAAAAAAATCAATGTTTATGCCGGAATATTTCCAGGAAATGATGAAAGAAGCGAAAGCTAGTGGTCTTACTTCCTTAGTAATGACTGAACATTTTAATACCCGTCGTTTTTACGATATTTTTGAGTATATTGACAGTCATTACAGTATGACAAATGGCTATTATATGATTGAAGGATTAAAGCTATTCCCTGGAATTGAAGTGGATGTAAAGGAAAATGGCCATATTTTATTAATTGGTACAAGAGAAGATGTGTTGTTTATTCGGGAAAAATTAGCAGATCATTTAGATGAAGGTAATTTTATTGCTTTCGATCAATTAATGTTATTGGCAGATCAAAAAGAGATGCTGAAAATTGGAGCACATCCATATCGGAAAAGCACACCACTTGCTAAAAATGTCACTTTCGATCAGCTGAAAAAATTAGATGCATTAGATTTAAATGGAAAGGATCTTTATGCAAAAGGTACAGCTGTTTGCCAGATGGAGTTGGAACAATTGGCTGAAAAGATACAATTGCCGATTGTCGGCGGGAGTGATACCCATCAATTTCTTCAGTATGGCAGTATCGTGAATGAATTTGCTAAAGATTGTGAAACAGTCAGTGAGATCAAGGAGGAAATTCTGGCAGGTAATTATACTACTAGAATAGAAGAACAGTTGAATTTAAAAGTGAAAGCAGCAACTCTAGTGAAGAAATATATGAAGAAAAGTCTGATCGAACAGACGGTAACTGTATAATTGTTTGACTGCATTGATAGGGAATAGCTATTGATGCAGTTTTTTTTATGAGTGGGGGTAGGGGCTTCCGAATACCATGAGCGGAAGGGGAAAAGAGAGCGAAGGTATTGGTCAGGGCTCTGAATACCATGAGCGAGCAGGGAAAAAGGAGCGAAGGTATTGGACGGTGCTCTGAATACCATGGGCAAGCAGGAAAAAAGGATCGAAGGTATTGGTCAGGGCTCTGAATACCATGAGCAAGCAGGGAAAAAGGAGCGAAGGTATTGGTCGGTGCTCTGAATACCATGAGCGGAAGGGGAAAAAGGAGCGAAGGTATTGGTCAGGGCTCTGAATACCATGGGCAAGCAGGGAAAAAGGATCGAAGGTATTGGTCAGGGTTCTGAATACCATGGGCAAGCAGGAAAAAAGGAGCGAAGGTATTGGTAGGTGATCTGAATACCATGAGCGGAAGGGGAAAAAGGAGCGAAGGTATTGGACGGGGCTCTGAATACCATGGGCAAGCAGGGAAAAAGGAGCGAAGGTATTGGTCAGGGTTCTGAATACCAGGAGCAGCACAAAATAAGAGAGCCAAGGTAAAGAACAGGAATCTTAAGCAGCATAGAAATGGTTACTGGGCTATTTCATCTATATTCAGCAACAAACCTATCGAAAGTTATCATAAATTGTGCCCAATTTGCTATGTTATAATAACAGAGGAATGGAGGGGTTGGATGAGTACAGGGAACTCGAATAATTTAATGCATTTATTACATTTACACCATTCATCTTTTTTAAAAAGTCAAGTAGCGCACGCTATTGGAATGGAAATGTATATCCGATCCAAGCAGATTAACTCAAAAGCGGATTTAGCATCTTTTTGTAAAAGTTATATTGGGGATTATTTATTATATAATGATGCGATTATGATAAAAGAGATTTTCGTTGCATTAAAAAAGGATGATTGGGATAAGATCATCTACTTATCAAGTATTTATAATGCCCGGAAAACCGTATTAGAAATTAAAAAGTCGAGCAGACAAGCGGGGAACCGGCTGGCAGAACGAATGCAGTCAATTAAAAAATCACCGCTTTTTGAAAAGTGGGAAGAAAATATTAATGAGAAAAATTATTTGAATCATTATTTAATTGTTTACAGCATTTATGCTTATGAGAATGACTTTGACTTATATTTAACGATTCAATCATACTTATATTTTGCCTTAACAAATCTTGTGGAACATGCCATCCGAGTAATTCCGTTAGCACCTAAAGAAGGAGAAACGGTTATCTTCGATTTACTTGAAGAGTTAAATGAGACAGCAAACAACGCCACCCATTTGACGTTAAATGATATGGTAAACAGTGCGATTGGATTAGAGATCTCTGCAATGCAGCACAAATATTTATTATCAAAGTTATTTTTGTGAGTTAGGGGTGGAGAGGTAATGAGTAAATTAAAGGGACGATTCCAAAAAGTAAATCTTTTGGATTACAGTGGAACAGAGCAATTAAGGTTAGAGAAGACAGACCAGTCGCACAGGGTTTTTACTAATTACCAAGTAACAGGTCTTAATCAAGTGAAAGAAGAAGAGACAGCTGAATTAGACTTTATTGTGAAGAAAGCTTCCAATATTACCGTTTCTATGGCTGAACCCATTCAAGTAAATCAAAAGCATAAACAAGAACTGTCTCTTCATATAGAGGAAGAGGCTTTACTTTTATGGAACAATCATGAAATTATGCTTCAGCCCAATTCTGAATTCTCTCGGCGAACGAAAGTATCTTTAGAAGGAGATGCAGAGTTTGTCTGGGCTGAGATCACTCATTTAAATCAGAAGGAATACTTTCATTATGCTTCATTAATGGAGATTTGGGTGGAGGAAGAATGCCTCGCATATGATCCTTTAGCATTTTCCACTTCAAATGAATTAATTCATCATCATGGTTTGATAGAAGACTTTCAGTATACGGCATCCATCTGGTATATTGCTGATAAATTGCCATTTGACGAATGGGATATCCAGCAAAGGTTATCTCAAGCCAAGCATCATCGGGCCGGAATGACAGATTTAGATGGCAAAGGGATCCTGATTCGCTGGCTCTCCAAAGACTTGCAGTTATTACAGCAGGAAGTCCGTGACGTCTTATCATTTTTTGATGAAAAGATTACAGAAATAAGGAAATGGCGAGTGTAAGAAAAACAAAGCCATTAAAAAGCTCGCATTCGCACTTCCTTTAGCTATTGCGAGTATTTTTATACTTAGAACTTCTTCGAGTGCAAAAAAAGCGAGTGTCTATAGATAAGACACTCGCTTTTCTAACCTCTTATTTTGCTTCATAACCAGATGCAAAGATTGCTGCGATAAATGTTACACATACTCCAATAACTAATGCTAGACCCATTACTGATCCTCCTTAACATGATTGCCGTTTACATTCTTTCTTTTATTATAACCAATGTCTTTCTATTTGTGAAGTTTGGTTGAGAAAAAAGATTATCATCTGAATTCAGATTCATTTTTTGCTGATGCCATACATACATATAGAGAAAGCCACGAAAAACTCGTTCGCTACTGGGAGGTTATCTCATGGATATATTAAGAAAAGTTCAAGATTACCGTGAAAAACAAAATGCATTAAAGTGGGAAGGCACATTTGCTGATTACTTGGAATTATTAAAGGAACACCCATATTTAGCACAGTCTGCGCATTCAAGAATTTATCAGATGATCAAGGACGAAGGGATAGAGGAAGAAGAGGGTGTAAGAAAATACAATTTCTTTAGTGGCCAGTTATTTGGTTTGGAAGAAGCATTAGAGAAGCTTGTGGAAGAATATTTTCACCCGGCAGCAAGAAGACTGGATGTTAAGAAAAGAATTTTATTATTGATGGGTCCTGTCAGTGGTGGGAAATCAACTCTTGTTACCATGTTAAAAAGAGGGCTGGAGAAATACACTTTAACTGATAAAGGTGCCGTATACGCGATCAAAAACTGTCCAATGCAGGAGAACCCGCTTCATTTAATTCCACAGCATTTACGTGCTGATTTCGAAAAGGAATATGGTATTCGGATTGAGGGGAACTTATCGCCATTAAATCAGCTTCGTTTAGAAGAAGATTATGGTGGAAGAATTGAAGATGTCGAAGTGGAAAGAATCTTCTTTTCTGAAGACAGACGTGTCGGGATTGGGACATTTAGTCCATCTGATCCGAAGTCACAGGATATTGCTGATCTAACTGGTTCAATCGATTTCTCGACAATTGCAACATATGGGTCAGAGTCCGATCCTCGGGCATATCGTTTTGACGGGGAATTAAATAAAGCGAACCGTGGCTTAATGGAATTTCAGGAAATGCTGAAATGTGATGAGAAATTTCTCTGGCACTTACTTTCATTAACACAGGAAGGAAACTTTAAAGCAGGAAGGTTTGCTTTAATTTCAGCGGATGAAATGATTGTCGCACATACCAATAAAACAGAGTACCGTTCTTTTATTTCCAACAAAAAAAATGAAGCACTTCATTCACGAATGATTGTCATGCCAATTCCTTATAATCTGAAAGTTGGGGAAGAAGAAAGAATTTACCGCAAAATGATTGAAGAAAGTGATATGAAAGATGTCCATATTGCACCACACACATTAAACATTGCAGCAATGTTTACCATCTTAACAAGATTAAAAGAATCCAAACAAAATAATATCAGTTTACTGAAAAAATTATATCTTTATAATGATCAGGATGTGGAAGGCTTTAGTGATCAGGATGTTGTGGCATTGAAGAAAGAATTTTCAGATGAGGGGATGTCAGGAATTGACCCGCGTTATGTAATTAACCGGATTTCTTCTACTATTATCCGTAAAGAGATGCAGGCTATTAATGCGTTGGATGTTTTGCGATCGTTAAAGGATGGTTTAGATGATCACCCTTCGATTACAAAAGAACAAAAAGAGGACTATTTGGACTTTATATCTGTTGCGAGAAAAGAATATGATGAACTGGCGAAAAAAGAAGTGCAAAAAGCATTTGTTTACTCATATGAAGAGTCTGCCAAAACATTAATGAACAACTATCTTGATAATGTAGAGGCTTTTTGTAATAAAGCGAAATTAGAAGATCCGTTAACTGGTGAGGAAATGCATCCAGATGAAAAATTAATGCGTTCAATTGAAGAACAGATCGGCATATCGGAAAACGCGAAAAAAGCTTTTCGGGAAGAAATCCTTATCCGAATATCCGCATATGCCCGTAAAGGGAAGAAGTTTGAGTATCAGTCACATGAACGCCTTCGTGAAGCAATCCAGAAAAAACTGTTTGCAGACTTAAAAGATGTAGTGAAAATTACCACATCAACAAAAACACCTGACGAACAGCAATTAAAGAAAATGAATGAAGTTGTGGCAACACTCGTTGAGGAATACGGTTATAATACACAATCAGCCAATGATTTACTGCGTTATGTGGGCAGTTTATTAAATCGATAGAAGGAAGAGTTGCAGAGAAAGATTCTCTGCAACTTTTTTAATTACAACGCTAACCGTCCGTAATGCCCCCTGATCAATGTCTCACTTTTGTTGGCAATATAGGTGCAGGTATTTGCTTAATTTTGCTATACTGAAGCTAATTTAAGCAAAGGGAGGTTGAATTGGATGGAGAATAGTAAGCCAAGCTGTTGCCATGTAAGCAGAACAAACTTCACTTCCATCAATAAAGAAGAGAAAGAACAAGTGTTGAGAAAGGGAAAAGCGAATACTGATCAAACGGTGTATCTTGAAGGTGGAGAATATTTGATGGGGACAAATGATGAGGAAGGGTTTCAAGCAGATGGAGAAGGGCCTGTGAAAAGAGTTACAGTATCGCCTTTTTATATAGACATCCATACCGTAACAAATCAGCAATTCAAGGAATTTATTGATGATACAGGATATAAAACAGAAGCAGAGCATTATGGCTGGTCTTTTGTTTTTTATCAATTTATCTCGAAAGACTACCCTGGAAAACTGCAGCAGGTACAGCAGACACCTTGGTGGCTGGCGGCAGAGCAGGCGTCCTGGCACCAGCCGGAAGGATTAGGCTCCACTATCAGAGACCGTATGGATCATCCGGTTATCCATGTATCCTGGACTGATGCTGTTGCCTATTGTAAATGGGCAGGAAAAAGATTGCCGACAGAAAAGGAATGGGAGTATGCGGCAAGAGGTGGACTGGAACAGAAGAAGTTCCCGTGGGGAGATGAATTAACAACAGATCAAACTCATTATTGCAATATATGGCAAGGTGAGTTCCCCTATAACAACACAAGAGAAGATGGCTTTATCGGCACAGCACCTGTTAATGCGTTCCAGCCAAATGCTTACGGGCTGTATAATACATCCGGAAATGTTTGGGAATGGTGTGCGGATACATTTGAAACAGACCGGAATGGCAAAATTGATCAAGATCCTGTAGATGGGAATATCTCCAAAGTAATGCGCGGTGGTTCTTATTTGTGTCACGAGTCCTATTGCAACAGGTACAGAGTAGCAGCAAGAAGCTCAAATACAGTAGAAAGTTCTTCTGGCAATATCGGCTTCCGGTGTGTCACAGATGGATAAATTGATCGTTAAGCTATATGAATCTCATAACAATAATAATCATGACAGATATTAAAAAAATGCTGCTTTTTAAAGTGTTTTAATTCAAATAAAATGATTCTGGAAAAAGAATAAAATAATCCTTACTTTTCTGTTGTTTCCCATAGTAAAATAGGTTATATTTATGGGTGTAATGATTTATCATTGCAGACATTTGGATGGGAGTTAAGTTAAGCCGAAGAAAGTGACTTCTAATGGGGGTATAAGACGTGACACAGCAGGGATCCAGTGAAACATTCTGGAAAAAATTTTATGGTCCTAACATGGGATATCTTGAAGAACAGTATGAGCTTTATTTAGAAGATAGGGATTCTGTTGATCAATCGCTTCAAGAGATGTTTGATCAATATGGAGCTCCAAAACAAACAAGTAATGATGCGAAAGAGGTCGCAACTGGTAGTGGACTGTCGTCTCAAATAAGCGCAAAACAACTAACCTCAGCAATCAAACTTGTTGAGGCTATTAGGCGTTATGGTCACTTAAAAGCAGATATCTACCCTGTTGGTGCAGGGAAAAAATCAAGTGACACAACACTTGTCGATCCAGAACACTATGGTCTGAACAAAGAGATTTTGGAAGCGATTCCGGCTGATTGGATTTGGGAAAGATCAGTACCTGGAGTTGCTAATGCAGCGGATGTTGTAGAACATTTAATGAAACAGTATGCAGGTACCATTTCTTTTGAATATGATCATGTGAACAATGACGATGAACGTCACTGGTTTGAGCAGAATATTGAATCAGGAGATTACCGTTTTAATTTCAGTGAAGAAGAAAAAAGGCAATTGCTTGGCCAAATTGTCGATGTAGAAGGCTTTGAGAATTTCCTTGCCAAGACATTTGTTGCACAAAAGCGCTTCTCCATTGAAGGGCTGGAAATGATGGTTCCAATCCTTGATCGCATGGTTCAAAAATCTTTCTATGATGAAACTGAAGAGATTTTAATGGGAATGGCACACCGCGGAAGACTAAGTGTTTTAACACATATTTTAGGTAAACCGTTTGATAAGCTATTTTCCGAATTTCACCCGTCAGCAGATAAAGAATTGATTCCGACATCACCTGGTTCACGTGCCATTACATATGGATGGACAGGGGATGTTAAATACCACTTTGGTGCGAAGCGACAGGTTGGTGAAGAAAAACCATCGCCTACAAAAATAACATTAGCACACAATCCTTCCCACCTGGAATTTGTTAATCCTGTAGTGGAAGGTTTTACAAGAGCAGCGCAAGATTTCCGCTTCCAAAAAGGCAAGCCGGAACAAAATACGAAAAAAGCATTCAGTATAGTAATCCATGGAGATGCTGCATTTATTGGGGAAGGGGTCGTAGCAGAAACCTTTAATCTCAGTGCATTACCAGGATATAAAACTGGTGGTACAATACATCTTATTGCCAATAACCTTGTTGGTTTTACGACAGGGCAAGATCAGGGACGTTCAACTAGATATGCCAGTGATCTGGCAAAAGGGTTTGAAGTACCGATTATTCACGTAAATGCAGATGATCCGGAAGCATGTATTTCTGCTGCACTATTAGCATATGATTATCGCAGCAAATTTGAGAAAGATGTATTAATTGATTTGGTTGGTTACCGCCGATATGGTCATAATGAAATGGATGAACCAAGAGCGACTCAGCCGAAGCTGTACAAAGCGATTGATGAACATGCCACATGTGCCAGTGTTTATGCAGAACGCCTTCAAGCACAAGGTGTGATAAGTGAAAATACTCTGGAAGAAATGAATGAGGCTGTTTTTAATAAACTGCAAGGCATTTATGATCAAATGACAGAGAATATTAATGAAAATCCGGAAGCATTGCCAGTACCTCAAGCATTGCGTAACAGTCTAGATGATATTGAAACAGCCGTGCCAAAAGAATTACTATTATCTTTAAATAAAGGGATGTTAGAACGACCGGAGGGGTTCCAGGCATTCAAAAAGCTTGAGAGAATTCTCCAGAAACGACACAATACTTTTGAAAAAGAAGCAAAAGCAGACTGGGCAGTTGGTGAAGCCTTAGCATATGCATCTATTTTACAAGATGGAATCCCTATCCGTTTATCTGGTCAGGATTCTGAACGTGGGACATTTGCTCACCGCCACCTTATGTTACATGATGTGGAAACAAGTGAAACATATTGTCCACTGCATGGATTGGATGAGGCAAAAGCAACGTTTGATGTGCACAATAGTCCGTTATCGGAAGCAGCAGTGCTTGGTTTTGAGTACGGGTATAGTGTAAAAGCGCCGAAGACACTTGTCATTTGGGAAGCGCAATTTGGTGACTTTGCTAATGCTGGTCAAGTAATTTTTGATCAATTTATTTCATCTGGCCGTGCGAAATGGGATGAACGTTCCAACATGGTTATTCTCCTGCCACATGGATATGAAGGCCAGGGACCGGAACACTCGAGTGCAAGAGTGGAACGATTCCTAACAATGGCAGCAGAAAATAACTGGATTGTTGCAAACGTCACATCAAGTGCACAATTTTTCCACTTAATGAGACGCCAGGCAGCCCTGGTCGACAGTGAAGCTGCACGTCCACTTATTGTGTTAACACCGAAAAGCTTATTAAGAAGTCCGCGAGTTGTTTCAGCGATTGATGAGTTTACAACAGGTAAGTTTAAACCATTAATGCAGCAGCCTGGTTTGGAATTAGCTTCTAAAAAAGCAAAGCGTTTAGTTATCGGAACAGGAAAAGTGATGGTCGATATCGAAGAGAAAATGGGTGAGAATATAGAGGAATATGAAGATATCCATGTTCTTCGTTTAGAGCAGATTTATCCTTTCCCTGAAAAAGAATTATTGCATGTAATCGAATCATGTCCAAACTTAAAAGAAGTAGTTTGGGTACAGGAAGAGCCACGGAATATGGGTTGCTGGAATTTTGTCAAGGAATTGTTGTTCCATATGCTGGAAGATAAGTCAATTGAATTGAAGTATGTTGGTCGATGTGAACGCTCATCACCATCCGTAGGTGACCCACATATCCATAAAACAGAGCAAAAACGCCTGGTAAAAAGAGCATTAGAGCTGTCTGAAGGAGGAGAAATCCAATGAAGGAAATTAAGGTCCCAGAATTAGCAGAATCTATTACAGAAGGTACAATTGCGGAATGGTTAGTGAGTGAGGGTGACTCGGTTGAGAAAGGTGATCCTATCTGTGAATTGGAAACAGATAAGGTTAATGTTGAAGTGAACGCTGATTATACTGGTGTTGTAGCTGAGTTAGTAAGAGAAGCTGGCGATGATGTAGAAGTTGGCGAAGTTATTGCAAAAATCGATGAGAACGGGGAGGCAGGCAGCAGCAAGAAAGAAGAATCACCTGCCGCTGAAGAGAAAGAGAAAAAAGAAGAAGCACCTAAACCAGATGCTAAGAAAGAAGAAAAATCTGAAACACCAGAACCTAAAACAGCAGGAAAAGAGCAAAAGGTTGTGGCATCACCAGCAGCAAGAAAACGTGCCCGTGAGCTTGGTATCGATTTAAATCAGGTTGTACCAAGCGATCCATTAGGCAGAATTCGTCCGGAAGATGTAGATAATTTATCAAATGCTTTGAAAAATGAGCAAAAAGCATCGAAATCGGATAAGAAAGAACAAAAATCTTCAAGTTCTGCCGCACAGCAAGAGTATGATAAGCCGGTAGAACGAGAGAAAATGAGCCGTCGCCGTCAGACAATTGCCAATCGTCTTGTGGAAGCACAACATACTGCGGCAATGCTGACTACCTT
>NZ_ML762424.1:511201-514898 GCF_009498735.1 Gracilibacillus oryzae | reverse complement strand
AATGAAGTGGATATGACAGCTGTAATGAAACTTCGCAGTGAAAGAAAAGATAAATTTGTAGAAAAGCATGGTGTCAAGCTTGGATTTATGTCATTCTTCACCAAAGCAGTTGTTGGAGCATTAAAGGAATTCCCATATATCACTGCAGAAATTCAGGATAATGAAATTATTTTGAAAAAATACTATGATATAGGAATTGCTGTCTCAACTGACGATGGATTAGTAGTGCCAGTCGTTCGTGATGCTGACAGACTTGATTTTGCCGGCATTGAATCAGAGATTGCTAATCTTGGTACAAAAGCAAGAAATAAAGAATTACAGCTTGGCGATCTTCAAGGAGGATCATTTACAATAACAAATGGTGGTATTTTCGGTTCATTGCTGTCAACACCGATTTTAAATACACCGCAAGTTGGTATTCTAGGTATGCACACCATTCAAAAACGTGCAATGGTTATGCCAGATGATTCAATTGAAGTTCGTCCAATGATGTATATTGCTTTATCATATGATCACAGAATCGTTGATGGTAAAGACGCTGTACAGTTCCTTGTCCGAATCAAACAATTACTGGAAGATCCATACGATTTATTATTAGAAGGATAATTCAATTAAAACACTCATTGACATTTTCTGTGTTAATGGGTGTTTTTTAATTCCCATTTTCTCAAATTATGCTTGATGAGAGCGTGAGGGGAGTAATCCAGTTATGGAGGTCTTCTAGTGTTATAACTTCTGAGAATGGCAGGGAAAATGAAGTTATAAAAAAAATCCCATCAAAATCTGGAAATGTCTGTTTTCTTCCATTACAAAAAATAAATTTTCTGCCCATTTATTTATCTTTTTCTCTTTGCTTGCATACAATAAAATAATACAAGCAGAGGAGGGGATAGGATGGCTGATTCTAATTTTGTAATTGCAGAAGAAGATTGGTCCCTCCATAGAAAAGGGTATGACGACCAAAAACGGCACCAGAATAAGATAAAGGATGCAATCAAAAAACGTCTGCCTGATATCATTAGTGAAGAAAGCATTATTATGTCGAGAGGGAAAGATGTTATCAGAATTCCAATTCGATCGTTGGATGAGTACAAAATTCGATACAACCAGTCTAAAAATAAACATGTCGGTCAGGGAAACGGTGATAGTAAAGTAGGAGATGTTATCGCACAAGATGGGAAGCCGAAGAACAGTGATAAAGGTGACAAAGCAGGCGACAAACCGGGTGTCGATTATTATGAAGCAGATGTTGACATGGAGACATTGGAAGAAGCGTTTTTCTCTGAATTGGCATTGCCGAATTTAGAAGAAAAAGAGAAAGACAATATTACTGTCACAGATGTAGAATTCAAAGATATTAGGAAAAAAGGGCTCACAGGAAATATTGACAAGAAGCGGACAATGCTTGCATCTTATCGCAGAAACGCATTAGAAGGGAATCCTTCTTTTACACCAATTTATCCAGATGACTTACGTTATAAGACATGGGACAATATCATTAAACCAGAATCTAAAGCTGTTGTACTTGCGATGATGGATACAAGCGGCTCAATGGGGCAGTTTGAAAAGTATGTAGCAAGAAGTTTTTACTTCTGGACAATGCGCTTTTTACGTAAAAAGTATGAAACCGTTGATGTCGAATTTATTGCTCATCACACCGAAGCAAAAGTTGTTGATGAAGAATCCTTCTTTACCAAAGGGGAAAGTGGAGGTACGATTTGTTCTTCCGCCTACCGCAAAGCATTAGAACTAATTGAAGAGAAATATCCAGTCAGCAGCTATAATATTTACCCATTCCACATTTCAGACGGTGATAATTTAACATCAGATAATCGCAGATCATTGGAAGCTGTTCACGAGCTGCTGGAATATGCAAGCCTGTTCGGATATGGGGAAGTAAATCAATACAATCGCTATTCTACATTAACGCAAGCCTTCAAAGATATTGACCATCCGAAGTTCAGTCAATTTGTCCTTCGCAACAGGGAAGACGTCTTTTATGCAATGAAACATTTCTTTCAGGAAAAAAGCTACTCTCAATGAGTAGTTTTTTTTCTTGTAAAGGTTGTTTAAAAAGTAAAAATTAGCAGAAAAATGTTGAAACTTTCTCCCCTTACCTAACGTCTAATATAATATATGGGTAAAATTGGGAGGAAGAAAATTGAAAAAAATTGCAGTATTTTTATTATTGGCGCTTTGTATATTGATTATCGGATGCAGCAGTCAATCGGCTATACCAGAAGGATTCCATCATTACGAAAAAAAACAAGTCGAGTCTGCACTTGATCAATTACAGTTCAAGCCGGAATTGCCCCAATATGTTCCCATTCCTGCAGAAATTGTAGTAACAGATCGTTTTGTTGATATGCAAACAGACCAAGAAGCATTTGACATTTCGATGTTTACAATAGATAATGATATTTTTACGATTCAAATATATGATACAGAAAAAGCAAAATTAACAGCAGCGAACGAAGAAATCCAATTAGCAGATAATACAAATGCTTACTACAGTGATCAACCTTATTCCAAGACCTTAACATGGAAAAAAGAGGGGATTACTTACAAGTTGACGTATCGCAGTGGTGAACATACTTTGTCGAAAAGTGATTTAATCAAAGTTGCTGAGTCATTCCAGCCATCTTAAAGCTGAACTTATTTTCTGGGAATGTGATTATATTACAGAAAAAAAGGGAAGATTAGAAAGGAATGAATTTTATAAGGGAGGGATCTTTTTGTGGGCATCATATTAGGGATTTTAGCAATTATACTTGTACTAGCAATCGCATATGCAATGAGTAATGATCGGAAAAAGATAAACTATTTGGGTATTGGCTTAATGCTGCTTGCTCAAGTTGTGACAACATGGTTCATGTTTATGACACCAATTGGTGAATGGATTATCAATAAGATTGCCGCAGTATTTAATAAGTTAATTGAATTTGGTAAAGAAGGGGTTAATTTTGTCGTTGGAGGGATAGGCGTTGATGAAGGAGCAAGCGTCTTCTTCTTTAATGTGCTACTTATCATTATATTCTTCTCCACATTATTATCTGTATTAACTTACTTAAGAGTTCTACCATTTATTATTAAATATATCGGCTTTGTTATTTCTAAGATTACTGGGCTGCCAAAAGTGGAATCATTTAATGCGGTAAACAGTATGTTCTTTGGCCAATCGGAAGCATTGATTGCGATTAAGTCTCAGTTTCATTATTTAAATGCTAACAGGTTATTTATTGTCAGTGCTTCAGCAATGGGATCTGTGTCGGCATCTATTATCGGTGCTTATATGCAAATGCTGCCACCGGAATATGTGTTGGTGGCACTTCCATTAAACATGTTTAGTTCACTGATCGTAGCATCTATTATCGCACCTGTTGATCTGAAATCATCAGATGACGAAATTGAATTAAAAGAAGTTTCCGAAGCGAATAGTCTGTTTGAGGCAATGGGAAATGGAGCATTAGATGGCGGGAGAATCGCATTAATTGTTGGTGCAATGTTGATTGCATTTATTGCTGCATTAAATTTAGTTAATTTCCTTATTCAATTAGTTTTCGCCGGGGTTACATTGGAGCAAATTTTAGGATATATCCTTTACCCAGTTGGTTTCCTTATGGGGATTACACCAGGCGAACTTGTTGAAGCAGGTGGGATTATGGGAACGAAAATTGTTACCAATGAATTTGTAGCA
>NZ_ML762424.1:510450-511191 GCF_009498735.1 Gracilibacillus oryzae | reverse complement strand
AATGACACAATTACAGCCTCTAGTAGGCACATTTTCTGAGAAGACTGTTGGTATTGTATCAGTATTCCTGACAAGCTTTGCAAACTTCTCTTCAATTGGGATTATTGCAGGAACGGTTCAGGGTATCGACAGTAAAAAAGGTGCTGCGGTATCGAAATTTGGCTTGAAATTATTGATTGGTGCTACACTTGGTTCCATTCTTTCTGCAACGATGGCAGGTCTGTTTCTGTAATAGGAGAAAGCACAAGTACTCTCAGGGGGCTTGTGCTTTTTTTTCTATTAACCTGAAATGCAGGAGTGTGGGACGACATTTCAAGTGACACTGGCGTTAGGGGAAATCCAGGAGGCTGATGGGAAAATTATGTGTTAAACATGAGATAAAGCGGAAATCCAGTTGCACGGGGGCCGAGATTTCCCGTTAATCCCACGATAAAGCGGAAATCCAGTTGAAAGGAAACAGAGATTTCCCGTTAATCATGAGATAAAGCGGAAAATCAAAGTGCATGAGAGCCGAGATTTCCCGTTAATCATGAGATAAAGCGGAAATCCAGGTGAAAGGAAGCCGAGATTTCCCGTTAATCATGAGATAAAGCGGAAATCAAAGTGCACGAGTCCCGAGATTTCCCGTTAATGCCAAGATAAAGCGGAAATCCAGTTGCACGGGAGCCGAGATTTCCCGTTAATCATGAGATAAAGCGGAAATCCAGTTGCACGAGAGCCGAGATTTCCCGTTAATCATGA
>NZ_ML762424.1:458382-510350 GCF_009498735.1 Gracilibacillus oryzae | reverse complement strand
GATAAAGCGGAAATCAAAGTGCACGGGGTCCGAGATTTCCCGTTAAACATGAGATAAAGCGGAAATCCAGTTGCACGGGGTCCGAGATTTCCCGTTAATCATGAGATAAAGTGGAAATCCAGGTGCACGGGAGCCGAGATTTCTTGTTAATCATGAGATAAAGCGGAAATCAAAGTGCACGAGAGCCGAGATTTCCTGTTAATCATGAGATAAAGCGGAAATCAAAGTGCACGGGGTCCGAGATTTCCCGTTAAACATGAGATAAAGCGGAAATCCAGTTGCACGAGAGCCGAGATTTCCCGTTAAACATGAGATAAAGCGGAAATCCAGTTGCACGGAAGCCCAGATTTCCCGTTAATCATGAGATAAAGCGGAAATCCAGATCCACCTGTCTCGAGATTCCCTTATTAAATATACATATTTACACCACTTCATATAAAAATTTCTAATCCCAATCGAAAAATATTAGCAATACACAAATTTTAAACCTGAGGTACCTTCCGGGTTTTTCTTTTGTGAAAATTTATATATAATGACAATAGATAGATGGGAGGATTTGTATGAAAGCAATCGCTGTTTATTGTGGTTCTAGTCTAGGCAATTCCGAAGAATATAAACGTGGCGCCATTAAGCTTGGAGAGGAACTAGCCAAGCGAAAGATTAAATTAATTTACGGTGGTTCCAGTGTCGGGCTTATGGGGGTAATTGCAGATACGGTGCTGGAAAATGGCGGAGAAGTAATTGGAGTGATTCCAACGGTATTAAGTGATAAAGAAATTGCTCATCAAAAATTAACACAACTTTATACAGTCAATTCCATGCATGAACGAAAAGCAAAAATGGCTGATTTAGCGGATGGGTTTATTGCAATGCCAGGTGGTGCCGGTACCCTTGAAGAATTATTTGAGATTATCACATGGGCTCAGATTGGCATTCACTCCAAGCCAATTGGATTATTGAATATACATAATTATTACGCACCTTTATCAACATTACTTGACCATATGGTAACAGAAGGATTTATTAAAGCACATTTTCGATCACTTACCATACTGGAAAGTGATCCAGGCACATTATTAAACAGCTTTTCTTGACCTTCGGGTGATTTCGTTGATAGTAGCAGTGGAATACATATAGAGCCAGCACCATATTCAGGAATGGGATTACAATTAAAATTGCTGGGGCAATCAGCTGGTTCAACTTCCCATGAAATATATTAGTGATGAACCTGCACAATCCAGTGTGATAAATTCGAAGATATGTTTCTGAAACATATCTTCGAATTTTTTTGGAATATAAAAGTGAATGACATACTTACTTGCATGAGCGGAATAGGTATAAGTATAATCATAAGTAGTCTTCATAAAAAGCCTATATCATTGGCAGAAGCTTGGATGAAAAAGAGAGGTAGGAATCTATGAAAAACAAACAAATCATATTTACCGGTGGAGGGACGGCGGGCCATGTGATGGTAAACCTTGCGATAATACCGGAATTTATCAGAGACGGCTGGACTGTCGATTATATTGGTTCCAAAAATGGAATAGAGAAAGAACTCATTTCAGGATTGAGTGGTGTAACGTATCATCCTATTTCGACAGGGAAATTACGCCGCTATTTTTCAAAAGAAAACTTTAAAGACCCGTTTAAAGTACTGAAAGGGACATTGCAAGCCTATCGCATTATTGGCAAAAAGAAACCTGCTGTTATTTTTTCCAAAGGAGGTTTTGTTTCTGTTCCTGTTTTAGTTGCAGCAAGGATGCGCGGGGTTTCGGCAGTTATTCATGAATCAGATTACACACCAGGTTTAGCAAACAAACTAGCCATCCCATTCGCCAAGAAAGTGCTGGCAACATTTCCTGAGACAATGAAATACTTACCAGAACAAAAATCTGAATATATCGGTGCAGTAGTTCGGGAAGAGTTATTTACAGGAAATCGAAAGAAAGGGTATGAATTAACTGGACTAAATGCAGAGAAAAATGTGCTGTTAATTATGGGAGGCAGCGGTGGTTCAAAGAAAATTAACCAGGCTGTAAGAGAAGGATTAGACACCTTGTTAAAAGACTTCCAGATTATTCATATTTGCGGGAAAGGAAATTATGATGAACAATATGATCGTCCAGGATATGTTCAATATGAATATGTGAAGGATGAGTTAAAAGACATGCTTGCTGTGACGGATCTTGTTTGTTCGAGAGCTGGATCAAATGCCATTTTTGAATTTTTAGCCTTACATAAACCAATGTTGCTTATCCCCTTATCACTTCAGGCGAGCAGAGGGGATCAGATAGTTAATGCACAATCATTTGAAAAACAGGGATATGCTCATATATTAGAAGAAGAACAACTGACAACAGAGTCACTTCACAAGTCTCTAATCAATTTAAAAAAAGCGAAAATAGATATGAAAGAGAATATGAATCAGTACAAATCAAGTGAAGCAAAAGAACAAGTGATCCAGTCGATCCTTAATGAGGCGAAGTAAATATAACCAGCAATAATCTATGTTTGATGATTTTCTGATAAGGTAATTATATTGGAGAGACAGTACATAAAGCATATGGAGGTAGATAAGATGAGTTTAACGACAACACGTACATTAAATAATGGAACCAAAATTCCTGCAATCGGTTTGGGAGTATATAAAGTTGAAGCAGGAGATGAAGCATATCAATCGGTAAAATCCGCTCTGGAGATCGGCTATCGCCATATTGATACTGCCTCCTTTTACGCAAATGAAGAAGATGTAGGAAAAGCGATTAAAGACAGCGGCATTCCCCGGGAAGATATCTTTGTTACAACAAAAGTATGGAATGATGAGCAAGGATATGAAGAGGCGAAAGCAGCAATTGACCGAAGCCTGGATCGTCTGGGAATGGAATATGTTGATCTTTATCTAATCCATTGGCCGGTACCAGGAAAGTTCACGGAAACATGGAAAGCATTAGAAGAGATCTATCAGAGCGGAAAAGCAAAAGCGATCGGTGTAAGCAACTTTTTGCCACATCATTTGGAAGAGTTACTTCAAGCAGCCGAGACCAAACCAATGGTAAATCAAATTGAACTGCACCCGCAATTGCAACAGGATGAAACAAGAACATTTTGCCAAGAGCATAACATATTGATAGAAGCATGGGCACCATTAGGAAAGGCAAGCTATTTTGATCATCCAGTATTGCAGGAACTTGCAGAAAAACATCAAAAAACACCTGCACAGATTATTGTCAGATGGCAATATCAGAGTGGTATTATCACGATTCCTAAATCAGTACACAAACATCGCCAGGAAGAAAATGTGGATATATTTGATTTCGAGCTGGAAACAGAAGATATGGACAAAATGACTGGTATGAATGAAGAGAAAAGGTTAGGAAAGCATCCAGATGAATTTGATTATGGAGTATAAATAAAATTCTAATAAAACAGGCACATGCTAAATGGCGTATGTGCCTGTTTTATTTTTAATTTTACATAATTTGCATAATGGGGGTCAGAAAATTCGCCAACATTCGGCTAAAATATGACTAACAACCTAAAAACATAAATAAATGGACTTATATAATAATGTTGATAATTGGATATATATCAAATTCTTTTGTAAAGAAATACATATTAATATTACAAGTATATTTCATTAATGTTAAAAATATTAAATTATAGTTATAAATACCTAATTATAAAAATGATTAATACGAATCATATGAAAATAATGTAAAGTAATTTTAATGAATTTTTCAAATTAATCTTTAAATCTCATCAAAAAGTTATATGAATCGACAAAAAAAGATAGCGTGAAACTAAAAAGTTTGAAATTGAATATATTGAATCCGAGATATATATCGACATTTTAGGTATAATTTACCTTTTTGCGGAATTATGCTTATTTTATCATAAAAAGTTTAGTAACATTATTACAGTATGTTACAACGAGTGAGTTTAATAGGCTCTATCAATAATTGAAGAGCAATAGAAAGAAAGAGGGATAAAAAACGAATGTTTGAATCAAAAAGAAGAGCACTCATATTTATTACATTATCTTTTATTCTAGCAATTCTTGCAGGTGTACTTTTTTACAACAATGTCAATGAGCTTAACGCAGATTTGGGTGAGATGTCAGAAGTATTTGTAGTAGAACAGAATATTAACTCGCGGGAACGGATATCTGCAGATCAAATAACCACAATTGAAATCCCCAATCGCTATGTAACAGATGCTCATGTGCTTTCAATGGAGCAAATTGAAGGTCAAGTTTCCATAATTCCCTTACAAGAAGGAGACTTTGTTACACAGAATATATTAAGGCCTTTTACTGAACTGACCGATGAAGGGAACCGGTTGGTGGAGTTATTAGAAGATAACAGCAAAGTTTTTTTTGATGACGAATTGCAGCATTTAGATCGGGTGGATATTGTCGTTTCTCAAAGTTTTGAAGAAGAACCAGTTACGGAAGTATTCATGTCAGATGTTCTTGTCCAAAAAGTTATTTCATCAGATACTGGGCAGGGAGTTGCTTTGGAAGTTTCGAAACAGCAGGCACCTGAACTAATTCATATGCAACATTATGCGGATAATATACATATTTTGAAATCAACGAATGGCAACAGTGAAGTGCCACAATCAGAAACCAAGGAAGAAGTAACCGAAGAAGCAGTGACTGAGGAAACAGAACAAGAACCAGATCAAAACAATGAGGCTTAAGACAGAGGAGGATTAGAAATGGAGCAAGTCAAAATGCTGCTGGTTTGTGATAATAAACAGCTGAAAAGTCAATTGCATGAAGAGCTTCTACCAGTGTATGGACAAGTGGAGACCATAACAAGCTCTGAGGTACGTAAAGAGATTGATCGAATATCTCCACAAATTATTATAATGACAGATGGAGAGAAGGATGAATCAAGTATTGAACTGATAGAGTATATCCAAGATGAGATCGGCGATGCTGAATTGCCGGTATTTATCTATCTATCTCATAAGGCAAATTTTCAGTTATTACGTGATTTAATTCGAATAGGTGTAAATGATTTCTTTGTTTTGCCTGAAGAATTGGCAAATTTCCTGGAAAGATTAGAAAGAATAATACTGACTGTTAAGGAAAGGCAGCATTCTGAGCTTCAGCCATTACCATCAAGTCAGGCAATGAAGAAAGGAAAAGGTGAAATCATCTCCTTTTACAGTGGAAAGGGAGGGGTTGGACGAACGTTATTGTCCACACTTTTTGCGCAAACAATTAAACTAGAATCAACTGCTTCAGTCTTATTTATTGATTTGAATTTACAATATGGTGGGGCAGAGAAGTATCTGGGGGTAGAAAGTGCACGCTCAATTGCGGATTTACTGCCGGTTATTGATGAATTAAATGAAAACCATGTCCACAATGTTGTAATGAAAGAAACCTATTCTAAAATGGATTTATTATTAAGCCCACGGGATGCAGAAATTGCTGAGACAATAACCGAAGAGCATATTGTTCGCCTGCTTCGGACGTGCAGAAGAGCTTACGATATGGTGGTAATCGATTTACCTATAAATATGGATCCGATCACCTTCAGTGCATTAGAAGAATCTGAAGTGATCCATTATGTATTAAGTTTAGATACACCTGCTATAAGCAATTATAAGCAAGTTACTAACCTGCTTAAACGCCTGCAAATGGATACAGAAGGACGGATGAAAGTAATCGTAAACCGGATGGATCGGAGCAGTGAATTGACAACAGCGGATGTTAAAGAATTTATCGTAGATCCTATTGTTGCGAAATTTAAGGAAGACCGAAAAGGGGTACAACCGCTGATTAATAAGGGAGAACCATTAAGAAAAGAAACAAAAGAAAAGAAAATACCAACATTATCTAAGCAAGTTCGTAAGTATGTGCTGACACAGTTAAAGTAAGGGGAGAAGTGAAATGGGTTTATTTAGTAAAAAACAGTTTCAAACAATAACTAAAGAAGCACCAACTTTTTCCGCTTATGATAATCCTTATGTCGAGGAATTAAGTGACCATTACAAAGCAAGATTACTTAATGAGACAAACCTTGATCGATTGACAAGTATGAAGCAAGAAGAAATGAGACAAGCAATTGAACGTATCATCACTCAATTCATGAGTGAAGAGAAAGTAGTAATCTCTCATCGGGACAAAGAACATTTGTTAACCCGAATTATAGATGAATCGGTTGGTTTTGGTCCATTAGAGCCTCTGCTGAATGATCTGGATATAACAGAAATTCTTATTAATGGACATGGGGAAGTATATATCGAAAAAAAAGGTCAATTGACGCAAACGAATTTAAAATTTAGAGACGAGCGACACGTTAGGCATATTATCGACAGAGTCGTTGCACCAATCGGACGTCGAATTGATGAAAGTTCTCCAATGGTTGATGCAAGGCTCCCGGACGGAAGTCGTGTCAATGCAGTAATTCCACCAATTAGTTTAAATGGAACATTAGTATCGATTCGTAAATTCTCCAAAGACCCTTTTACAATGAACAATCTCATCGAATTCAACTCGATGGATGAAGCAATGTCGTCTTACTTACAATCGATTGTTGCAGCAAAGATGAATGTGCTCATTTCAGGTGGTACTGGTAGTGGAAAGACCACTTTGTTAAACGCACTTTCACGGTCCATTCCACCAGGTGAACGGGTAATAACAATCGAGGATTCAGCCGAGTTAAAGCTAGATAGACCGAATGTGGTTGGGTTAGAAGCACGTCCACCAAACACGGAAGGAAAAGGTGCCATCACCATTCGCGACCTTGTTCGAAATGCTCTAAGGATGAGACCTGACCGGATTGTTGTCGGTGAGGTTCGTGGGGCAGAAGCATTTGATATGTTACAGGCGATGAATACAGGTCATGAAGGGTCATTAACAACCGTTCACGCCAACACACCTTTAGATGCAGTTAGACGTTTGGAAGGGATGATTATGATGGCAGGGATGGAATTGCCAAGTTCCATTATCCGGGAATATATTGTTGGTGCATTAGATTACATTGTCCAAATAGAACGTTTGCAAGATGGTCAGCGAAAGACAATGTCAATATCTGAAGTGGTTGTTGATACAAAGACAAAAGGTGTAAAGCTGCAGGAAATATTTAAATATCAACGGACAGGCCTGGGCAAGGATGGCAAAGTACAAGGGTTCTTCACTCCGACAGGAATTATTCCAAAAAATCAATATCGTTTACAAGTGTTTGGTCAAGATGTTCCAGATTCATTATTTGAGGCAGGTGAAGGAGTGAATACAGATGACAGCATCAGTCTTATTTAGTATATCGGCAATGTTCGGGATTTGGGGAGTATTCAGTTATTTGGATTACAGGCTTAACAAGCAAAAATGGAAAGGGAAGACGAGAACAGATTTTGAACATACACAAAACAGAAAGAGTTTTATTGTAATTTGGGGAGAGCGCTTTGACCGAACAGATTATGGAAAAAAACTCGAATTAAGGCTGAGGCGAGTTAATATTATTCTGACTCCATCAGAATTTTGCAGTATGTTATTCGTTGGAGGGTTAGGTTTGACCTTAGTTTTCAATATGCTGTTAAAGTTTAACCTGGCTATGAGTTTTATATTTGCGGTTATTGCTATTGCTGCCATTATTCAATTAATCTTCCTTATCCGGAAAAATAAATATCAAGAAAAATTAAACAATCAATTATCAGAAGTTTGTGTCACATTAGCCAATGCCACACGATCAGGTATGACACTTTCTCAGGGATTTCAATTAGTTGCCAGGGAATTAAGTGAACCTTCCAGAAGTGAGTTTAAACAATTATCTAATGAACTTAGTCTGGGATTGGATTTCGAAGATGCTTTACTTAAATTTCAGAAGAAAATCAAAGGCAGAGAGTATAAATTGTTTATCGTTACATTGCTAACGCAAAAGAAAGCTGGTGGAAATCTTCATGAAACACTGGAAGAAATGGCAAAGGTGCTTGATGAACGGAAATTCTTAGAGCAGGAGATTAAAACCTTAACATCAGAGCAGAAGTTTATTTCATATGTAATTCCATCCATTCCAATTGTTTTGATATTAGGTATTAATATGATGATGGAAGATTTCACCAAGGTGTTGTTTACAATACCAGGGATAATTATATTAATTATCTTTGCAATAGGTACCGTACTTTCATTTATCCTTGTTCAAAAAGTAACCAATATAAGGGTGTAATTATATGACGGATTTAATAACTTTAATAGCTATTCTTTCTATTCTTTTACTAGGGATTTCACTTAGTGCTTGGTATCGCTATATTGGCCAGAAAAATGAAGTGAAGGCGAAATTGCAAGAAACAAATTATGGTGGTAAAGAAGAAAAACAAAAGAAACAGAGGGTATTTCACAAAATCTTCACCAAAGTTCTAGTATTTGCTGATGACTTCTCTGAAATTGGAGAGCGATTTAATTTTTTCAGTGAAACAGATGATGTAGCAAAATGGTTAATACAAGCCAATCATCCATTTGGTTTAACAGTAAAGAGATTTCATGGTCTAAAAATAGTTTTAACATTAATTGGTTTCTTTTCAGGGATTATTGCATTTTTAATTGGATTTCCATTTCGGCAATTTTTAATTGTACTTTTACCTTTTGTCGGTTTCTTTGGTCCGATCATTTGGATTAAAAATAAAGCGAAGAAACGTCAGGATGAGCTAAGTTATGCCTTACCGGATTTTTTAGACATGGTCAGTGTGACATTAAAAGCTGGTGCAAGCTTGGATCAAGCATTTAGGGAAATATCGCGTTATTTTGAGGGACCGATTCAGGAGGAGTTTTCCCGATTTAATCACCGCGCTAATTTAGGAATACCAAGGGAAGAATTGTATTTGGAACTGATTAATAGAACCGATGTACCAGAGTTTCAAACAGTAATTAAATCATTGATTCGGGGAGCTGAGTTAGGAGTACCTGTTGCAACAACCTTTGAGATTCAGTCAGCAGAGATTAGAAAACTTAGGAAAGAAAAAGCAAAGGAACTTGCTGCTAAAGCTTCACCAAAAGTTACGATGGTAACAACGTTTGTTGTTATGCCAACTGCTTTTATTCTGATAGGTGGATTATTATTATTGAACATCGTTTATGATATTTTAGATAGCGGTATACTCGGGTCATTCAACTAATAAAAAAAGACCTTGAGCTGTCAAATGTATGGGCATCGCAGCACAGGTCTTTAGATAAAAACTATTTTAGGGAATAGATTTATCTTTTTTAATTATAATTTAAGGAGGTGGTTAGATTCAAGTAAATTGTTTGTCTGGTTTTAAGTTGTTGTCTCTACATGTTTATAGTTTTAGGGAATAGTTAGAACTAAAAATTTATCTATTATTTAGGAGGAATTTTATTATGACAAAAATAGGTCAGCAATTGTATGTGAAAGGTCAAACTGCAGTAAATCGTTTAAGAAAAGATGAAGAAGGTTCAACAGCTGTCGAATTTATGGGCATCGCAGCAGTAGCAGTAGTAATTATAATGATTGCTATGAATTTCTTTGATGGTGGACAAGGAGAAGGTTTAATTGATGGTTTACTTGGAAGTATTATAGAAGGCGTAACGGGATTATTTTCTTTTAGATAATTATATATAATTATTAATACAGAATAACAAATGAGGAAATTATTTTCCTCATTGTTATTCTACATTATTCTATATTACTTTAAATTATGCTGAGGAAAGTGGGTAGTTCTTATGAATCTTAGGAATATGAATAACTTCATAGTAGTCTTTTTCACTTTTTTTTGTTTTCTCATACTTTCAGGTTGTCTAAGTGGAGAGAAAGAAGTGGAGCAGGATGAACAGAGGGATGATCAGAAATCCCAAGGAATCACAACTGAAGATTCTGAGAGCCAGAATAATGAGGAGAATTCGGAACAAGAGCAAGAAGCGAATGAAGAAACAAGTGATCCTCTTGCAAACTTACTAGAACGAGTACCTGAAGAACCAAGCAATTTAGAGGAAATTATAGCTTATCCAGTTGGACCGCTAGCGGGTAACGGAAGCATCACTGGAAAAGAACCTGTCATGGAAACAGAAGAACTCGTGAATCGTGTAATGGAGGTATTACCACCAATTGAGGAACAACAGGATGAAACGTATTATGATCAATGGTGGCGTGCGTTGCGTTATTTATTTGCAGAGGACTATCCTGATCCAAGACAAGTTATCAAAGAATTGAATTATACCCACTTTGGGAATGATGCATTAGAAGATGAACGTTTTCGCTTTAAAGATCAGATCAACGTTTTGCTTGTTCTTGATGTCAGTGGAAGTATGGCGAATGAAGTGGACGGTAAATCGATGCTTCAAATAGCAAAAGACTCTATCTTGAATTTTGCTTCTGATATACCTGAGGATGCCAATGTTGGTGTTCGTATTTATGGTCATGAAGGAGCAAGTACGGGACTTACAAAAGAAGAATCATGCCAAGCTACTGATTTAATTTATGACTTTCAATCAGCAAATACTAGTGATATCCAAGAGGTAATTGATCCATTGTCACCAACAGGATGGACACCGATTGGCCTAAGTTTAGAAAAGGCGAGGGAGGACTTTTCCAGGTTTCCTGGAGAGAGTAACACAAATTTAATTTATATTGTCAGTGATGGAGCGGAGACATGTGAAGGAAACCCTGCAATGGTAGCAAAGGAGTTAGCAGAGTCCGATATTCAATCAATAGTAAATGTGATTGGCTTCAATGTAGGTATTGAAGGTCAGAATAACTTACGTGAAATAGCCGAAGCTGGTGGAGGAATTTACACCAATTCAGGTGATGAAGAAGAATTAAAAGAAGCGTTAGGGCAAGGAGAAGCATTAATTAAAAAATGGAATGAATGGAAACAAGGGGAAAAAGCTGATATTTATGAGCAGAGAAGAGAACAAGAGGTAAAAGCTATATCTGAAGAGAATGAGTGGCGCTATACAATTTCTGATGAATTTGAAAATCATCGGTCTGTACTTCATGCATTAGCTGAAGAAGGTTACATTAGTCAAGAGGCATATGATTATTTATATGATAGGATGATGGAAAAAAGAGATCTGTATATTGAAATTAGAGATACAAAGTATAAAGAATTATTAGATGAAATAGAAAAGAAATATGAGGAAACATTGGAAAGAATAAATAAGGAATATAATAAAAATATTGAAAGTTGAAACGCTGAATGTTAACTTTTACGGTTACCTTAGGAACTTTTCTCTTAGTTGTGAGAACCTAAAAATATAAACAAAGGAGGAATCCCGTTGAAAGCAAAACAATACCTGAAAGATGACAAAGGCTCCATAAATATTGAGTTTATGGGTCTGCTGCCGTTTATCATTATTATATTTGTCGTATTTGTTCAAGTACTCATTTCAGGGTATTCCATTCTGCTTGCCCAAAAAGCAGTCCATGAATCAGCTAAAGTTTATTCAATCACTGGTAATGAATCAGAGGCAAGGGATGTGTTGGATGAATTTACTTCTACAAGTCTTTTAGGTTATTCCGATTTTGATGTAAAAAATGAAGGAGATAATTATTTCACTGTTAATTTCACAGGGAAACACGGCATATTTATTGGACCAAGTTCATGGCGTGACCTATTTGAGTTACCACATTATACATATAGCAGGATGATAGAATGAGAGCAATAAATATATTAAAAGATGAAAAAGGCAATGCTTCAATTATTACTTTAGGAATTGTATGTTTTGGAATTATATTAATTTTCCTGTTCTTTAATTATGCCAAGATCTTTATCGTGGCGGAACGGTCGAACACATCAGCAGAACAGGCGAGCTTAGCTGCAACATCAGTTGTATATGACGAAATGTTGGATTTAATCAATACATTTCAATACGCCTGTGGAAATATCGCAGGGGTAGATGTGCCCTGCCCTTTGAAAGAAAAGTATGAATTAATGAAAGCGTCCAATCCATCTTTATCTGAACATGAGGCAATTGATAAATTTCTTTCAAACTCAGCAATTCTGTCATTAAGAAAAGCATACAGTGTTTACTTATTGGAATTTGAAGTCCAGCGCAGTTTACTTTCTGCTAGACCAGCAGTGGAAAATGCCGTACAAGAAGTTGTAGAAAAAAATAAAGGTAATGAAAATGACACGATAATTACTTACTTTAATAGCAACAATCGTATAGAAGTAGAGACATCTGCCGAGTATGAGAGTATGGAAGCAAGTTTCTTAGGGGAAATTAATGAAGATATCGAAAACGTTGGGATGGGTCTCGAAATAAAATTTTTAGACAGTTTAAATTTCTTTCCAAATCAAACCTTTTGATTTTCATTTTCACAATTGTCAGAGAGGAGGACGCTAATTGAAGCTAAATCATAAAATCATCCTGCTATTAACATCAATAACTTTCTTGATATTATCTACTGCATGCTCCTCTAATGATGTTCATGAAGTATTTGCGAAAGAAAAGGAATTGGTGGAAGAAATGCCTAAAGATTTGGTGGGAATATTAGAATACCCAAAGGGTTCCTTAGCCGAGCTTTCGTATGATGAAAATAAAGAATCAATGTTAGAAACGGTTAAATCCATCTTACCGCCAATTGATGAAGAGAAAGAGAAAGCGTATTTAGAAGATTGGTGGAATGTTTATTATTCCTTAGTCAAGGAAAACTATCCAGATCCTCGGAATATATATGTTGAACAACAACTAGAACCATTTACCCATCCATTATTACAAGAGAAAGAGACGATTCCACTTAAAGAACAAGTGAATGTACTTATCGTTATGGATGTAAGTGGAAGTATGAAGAAGAAAATTAATGGTAAGAGATTGATAGATATAGCTAGAGACTCTATTATACAGTTTACAGAAGAATTACAAGATGACGCTTATGTAGGACTAAGGGTATATGGTCATGAAGGAGATAGCAGTAAAGATAAAGAGAAGAAATCTTGTGAGAGCTCTGAGCTAGTCTATGAGTTGCAACCTTTAGATGAAGAGGAATTTTATGATGAGATCGAACGATATGAGCCGGCAGGATGGACTCCGCTTGCTTTAAGTATTCAGCAAGCTAGAGAAGATCTGGCAGAGTTCCCTTCCGAACATAACTCTAACATCATTTATGTAGTCAGTGATGGACTAGATACATGTGGAGGTAATCCTGCTGCCGTAGCAGAGTCCCTCCAGGACACCAATATAAAACCGATTATTAATGTAATTGGTCTCAATGTAGATCAGGCTGGACAAAGTGAACTGCAAAAAATTGCAAAGGCAGGACGAGGAGAATATACTGCAGCCGGAAATGAAGAAGAACTACAGAGAGCATTTAAACGGGCAGAACAAATGATTAGCGAGTGGAGGGATTGGCAACAGCTTGCAGGGAATAGGGCTGCCGAACATAAAATTGAACAGTTAGAGGAAGCAGATGCATTTTTAGAAAAGTGGAAAGAAGTGAATCAGCGTGAAGGAAGCAGTGTTTTTTCGATTATTAATGATTTAAGAAGCTCTGGCTATATTACAGACGCTGCCCATAGGTATTTCGCTATTAAACGAACGGAAAGATCCCATTTATTTAATGAAATTGGTGAAAATTCATACATTGAATTAAAAGAAGCAATTAATGGAAATTTCAAAGCCCAATTCGATTTAATCAACAAAGATATTGAGAATAATTAACCATATATTGGAGGGATTATCTTTGAAAACAAGTGTGTCAACCCTTTTTAAATGGATCACTGGAGGCTTGGAAGCGTTCTGGGGCATTCCCATTATTGGTGGTACGATTATTTTAGGATTTGCCTGGCTCCCCTTACTGGTCATGCTAATATTGCATATTGTTACATTAATTTTTTCTATTCAAGAAAAGAAGAGTTTTCACGGTAGTATTATTGGAATTGTTACCTCCTGTTTAGGCTGGATAATTTTCTTAGGTATGATTATGCATATTATTAGCGCAATTTTGCTTCTAATGGATGCTTACAAGAATCAGAAAGAACAAAAAGAGGTTGTAACAGAAATCTAGTCTACGCTATATAAACAATGAAGGTCCCTAGCGCGATAAACGGTGCCATAGGGATTTCTTTTATGTACATTTTATCAGGATTTATTTTCTTCAATATAAGAATAGGAACAGCAATAAATGCGGTTAATAAATAACTATATAATAAAATGTGAAAGCCAGGATCAATTCCAAAGGCTAAACCAAGCAGTGCCAATAATTTTATATCTCCCCCACCTAATGAATTCGTGAACATAGCAATAAGGAAA
The DNA here is from genome assembly GCF_009498735.1 of Gracilibacillus oryzae. GTDB lineage: Bacteria > Bacillota > Bacilli > Bacillales > Amphibacillaceae > Gracilibacillus > Gracilibacillus oryzae. The sequence goes on along the minus strand of NZ_ML762424.1, from coordinate 496,132 downwards.
CAAATACCTCCAACAAGTAAAAATCCTAGTATGTAAGCAAGAATTTCTTCAAGATTGAACACAAGATGGAAAAGGCTAAAATAGAGCATGCTTGGGAATGTTATCCAGTTGTATATTTTTTTGCTTTTTAAATCTGTATAAATAGAGATTACCAGAATAATAGCGATTGGAACAATAAATAGAGTAACTTCCATGTGTAAATACCTCCCATTTTATGAAAACATATACATAATTATACCATATTGTGAACACACTTCCTATAACTAAATTTTAAAGGAAGGAGTTAAATCCATGTTACATAGAAAAAATCTCTTATATATCCTCCTAATCTTCTTCCTTTTAGCGGCGTGCCAGGAAGAGGAACCTTCCGATGAATCAATAGAAGAAAGCACAAACCAGAATAGTGTGAATGAAAAAACGGTTAGTACCATTAGTGATTCAGAGAATGCTAATTTAGTTGATGAAGAAGATAATGACCTAGAAGAAGAAGACATTGATCCGCTAGCTGACCTTTTAGAGCGAGCACCAGAAGAGCCCGCTAATCTAGAAGAAATCATCGCCTATCCTGTTGGTCCACTAGCTGGGAATGGAGCGAGAACTGGCATTGAACCGGTAATGAGAGAAGAGGAAATGGCAGAATATGTCATGGAAGTGTTACCGCTAATTAAGGAAGAACAACAAGATGAAGCCTATTTCGATCAATGGTGGCGTGCTTTTCGTTATTTATTTGCAGAAGAATATCCTGATCCTAGACAGATCATTTAGGAATTAAATTATACCCATTTTGGTAATGCTGTGTTGGAAGATGAGCGATTTCGCTTTAAAGACCAGATCAATGTATTGCTTGTCCTTGATGTTAGTGGAAGTATGGCGAATGAGGTCGATGGTAAAACGATGCTCCAAATGGCTAAAGATTCAATTTACAATTTTACGTCCGACCTTCCGGATGAGGCAAATATCGGTGTCCGGGTATACGGCCATGAAGGAAAAAGTACGGGACATACAAAAGAAGAGTCATGCCGAGCTACTGATTTAATCTATGACTTTCAATCAGCCAATACAAGTGATATTCAAGATCTGATTGATCCATTGTCACCAACAGGATGGACACCGATTGGACAAAGTCTAGAACAAGCGAAGGAGGATTTCACTGCATTTCCTGGAGAGAATAATACGAATTTAGTCTATGTAGTCAGTGATGGAGCAGAGACGTGTGATGGAGACCCTGTAACTGCTGCCAAGGAGTTAGCGGATTCGAATATCCAATCAATTGTCAATGTGATTGGATTTAATGTAGGAATCGAAGGCCAAGCCCACTTACGGGAAATTGCCGAAGCGGGAGGTGGGATTTATACAAATGCAGGGAATGAAGAAGAATTAAAAGAAGCACTGGGAAGAGGTGAAGCATTAATTCAACAGTGGAAGGAATGGAAAGAGGGAGAGCGATCGAGTGCCTATGAACAAATGAGTGATCAGCGTTTACAAGCTACAGAAGATAGAAATGAATGGAGTTACATATTGCGAGATGAGTTCTCTAATCATCTAGCGGTTTTGAGGAAACTCCATTATGACGAAGATTATATAAATAGGGATGCCTATGATTATATGTGGACAAAAATGAATGAAAAAAAAGATTTCTATGATGAAGTTAGAAAGACAGCATTTGAGCAACTAAAGAATGATATTGAGAAAAACTATGAATCGCATCTTGAGGAAATAAACAAAGAATACGAACAATTATATGATGAAGAGTTGTAGTCAGCAGATTCTCTTCATTATATCAATAAGGGTTTTTCCAAAGCTTGTAGAATTAATTCAGTACCCTTATTATAATAATTTCAATTTACCTGGTATCTCATTTTAAACGAAGGAGTTCATTATATGTTATTGAAAAAGAATCTCGTATCTGTCCTTATCATTCTATTACTCTTAGTTGCATGCCAAGCAGAGGAACTTTCTGATAAATCGATAGAAGAAAACACAGATCATAATAGTGAGGAAGAAAAGGTAAGTCCAACCGATACAAGCAGTGAAAAAGATGATAGCAACATAGCTGATGAAGAAGAGATGGAGAATTTTAGTGAAGAAGATAGTGACCCATTAAAGAACCTGATAAAACGTGCACCGGAAGAGCCTGCAACTTTAGATGAAATCATCGCATATCCTGTTGGTCCATTAGCTGGGAATGGAAGAATTACAGGGGAGGCTCCATTAATGCCTGTTCATGAGATGGCAGACTATGTGATGGAACAATTACCAGCTCTATCAGAAGAAGCAAGTGAAGAGGAATTGGATCAATGGTTCAAGGCTTATCGTTCATTATTTGCTGAAGACTATCCCGATCCTAATCAAATACTAACGGAGATCCAAGTGGACCAATCCGATTTACCTCAAATAGGTGATCAATCAATATCATTTAAGGACCAATTCAATGTATTAGTAATATTAGATGTAAGCAAAAGTATGATCAATGAGATAGATGGAGAACCAATGATAGATATTGCTAAAAGCTCGATTCACGATTTTGTTACTCAATTGCCGGAAGAAGCAAATGTAGGGTTAAGAGTATATGGACATGAAGGAGAAAATACAGCGGAAATGAAGGCACAATCTTGTCAGGCGTCCGAACTGGTATACTCGCTTCAGCCGCTGGATCAGAGTGCTTTTGGAAATGTACTGGACAGTTTTCAACCAGCTGGCTGGACACCGATAGCCTTAAGTCTCGAACAGGCAAAACAAGATTTTAAGGGCTTTTCAAGTGAGACGAACAACAATTTGGTTTATGTGGTAAGTGATGGTGTGGAAACATGTGATGGAGATCCAGTACAAGTAGCGAAGGAATTAGTAGATTCGAATATTGAACCGATTATTAATGTAATTGGTCTTAATGTAGATGCGGAAGGTGAGCAAGAACTACAGACATTAGCAGAAGCAGGAGAAGGAAGTTATACGGCAGTTGGTAATGAAGATGAGCTCAAGCGTGTGTTTGAAGAAGCGAAGGAACTATTACTGCAATGGAAGAAGTGGAAAAGCTCTGCAGAAGTAGGAGCATATCAGGATAGAGGAGATGTAAGGGGCAAAGTTCTCGAATTGCGAAGCGAATGGCGTTACCTGGCATCTGATGAAAAAAATATAATGGAGAGAGTGTTAATGCAACTTGAGGATGATTACCTTGGCGGGAATTATTCCTACTTGTTTGGTAATATAAACGCATTATCGTCTGTGATAGGGGATTATGGTGATGAGGCGCAACGTTATTTGGAAGAAAAACTCGAAAATAATTATGAAGAAGCAATTGATGAAATTTATGAACAATACAATGATAATGTAGTTAATTAGGATAACTGGGAGTGTAAGGTGGTATGAAACTTTACGCAATTCCTGCTAACAAAGTTTATTACACTCCCTAAAAATGAGGCTCAATTCCTATTGAATGATAAATCAGGCTCTATGTAGGATTATGATAATTTCGAATAAAGGTGATGGTTATTTTACTATGAAAAACGAGATGAAATATGAGGCAATGATGGAGAGGCCTTAATCAAGCATATATAGAACATATAGACGAATAGATATAAAAAATACCTCATCCCGGAGATTTTAACGTCCGGGATGGGGTATTTTCAGAATCAAATACCTGTTAATATCCTTTTTTCACTAAATCCAGTTTACCTGTTGCCGGGTCAATTACCAGTCCATGAACAGGAATACCTTCTGGTAAAAGAGGGTGGTTTTCGATAATCTGTACTGATTTTTCTACAGATTTCGCCGGATCATCAAAGCCGACCAGCCATTTTTCTGCATCTACTTCCATATTATCAATCTCTTTTTGATTGATTCCTCTTTCTTTCATTAAATCAATAAATCCTTGCGTGTCGAAATGATTCATTCCACAGCTGTGATGTGCAATAACAAATACCTCATCTGCTTGTAAAGCATAGATAGCAACGAGAATACTTTTCATAGTACTATCATAAGGATCATTTAAAATGGCACCAGCATTCTTCACCATTTTAACATCACCGTTTTTTAGGTTTAATGCATTTGGCAAGAGCTCGATTAATCTTGTGTCCATACAAGTGAAAATGACAGCCCGCTTATTTGGGAACTTATCTGTTTCGAATACTTGATAGTCTCTATTTTCCACAAACTGCTGGTTAAATGTCAAAATTTCGTCTAATAACATAATTCCCACTCCTTTTCTTGTCTAAATATATAATAAAACAAGTTTGTCGATCAGGCAATGAAAGAAAATGTTAATATGCTATAATAAACAAGAGGATAGTCTGCATTAGTGAGGTGTGGCATGCGAAAATCAGAGGAAGAAAAAGAGCTGGATATTATTGATAAAGATCTCTATGAAGAGATTGATCAAGAGGAAATGTATGAACTTGTGCAGCAGGAAAAACAAAAATTAAAACAAAAACAGCAAGAGGAAGAAAAGCAGAACAAAAGACCATTTCCCAAATGGTTAGGATGGGTTATTGCGATAGCGATGATTATTCAGGTTTTAGCGATTCTGCCACAAACATTTTCCATTCCGGCAATCGAATTTCTAAAAACATCTGCCGCATTATTGCAAAATGATGAAGTGAAAGATTACCGCAAAGCCGTTGTTGTTATTGAAGGTGATGATAACAAGGGGACAGGGTTTGCTATTTCGGAAGATGGCTATATTCTGACAAACCATCATGTTATTGAAGATCAATTCCAACTGACTGTTGCATTTCAAGAGGAAGGATTATTCAGCGGCAAAGTTATCGAGGAATATCCGGATATAGACCTAGCATTAATAAAAGTCGATGGAGACAATCTGCCGCATTTGAAATTGAAAGAGCTACCAACAGACTCCAGTGTAAAAGATGTCCTGTTCATTGGAAACCCGCTGCGTTTTAACGGGATTGCCAATCAGGGAGATCTGATCGGGGAGACACAGCTTGATAGTTGGGCTAAACCAGTATATATGCTGGAAGCACCTGTTTATCGGGGCAACAGCGGCAGTCCTGTCATGAATTCAGAAGGTGAAGTGATTGCTGTCATTTTTGCTACTCAAAGAAATGAGCAGCACGGCAAAGTAGGGCTGGCAGTACCAATTGATTATTTTCATCAATATATGGAATAGAAAGGAGAATGAAACCCATTTTCTCTTTCTATTTCATTTTTTTTATAAAAAGAGGTTTATTTATACGAAGTTTAGGGTATTTATGCAAAATGTGCTGCAACTTATGATATAGCTAAATTTTAAGAAAATATAATCATAGTAGATATATAGAACTATAATTTGAAAATAAATCTTAATTATTTGTAATCATTATATGGTAGATAAATAGTATTGATTCGTATATTCTGAATAAAGTGAAAAATGATAACTGGTGAAAAAGAATAAATAAAATGAAAATTATATTAAATGATACTGACAAAAATAGAGAATATCATACGAATAATATAAGGACTGGTGGTGCAGAAAATGATGGAAAGCAAGTTAATGGATAGAAAATATACATTAGAAGAGCAAATTGAAATTATTCAGCGAGGTGATGAGCAATTACAAGATGAAATAATTAAAGCATACCAGCCATTCATCGCCAAATGTGTATCAGAAGTTTGCAAGAGGTACATAGAGAAAGAGAATGATGAATTCAGTGTCGGGCTCATAGCATTTCATGAAGCAATCCAAGGATTCTCAAGAGAGAAAGGATCGTCTTTCTTATCGTTTGCTCAGGTTATTATTAAGAGAAGAGTCATTGACTATATTCGAAAAGAACAACGTCAAAATGTCTATCAATCATTGGATTCCCATGATAGTGATGAAATTGGAGAAAATCCGCTGGAAGCTTCTGAGGCAAAAAAAGTTTTCCAATTGGAGGAAGATACATGGCATCGGAAACAAGAAATTATCGATCTTTCCCAAAAGCTGGCAGAGTATAAAATTACTTTTCAGGAATTAACCGAGATCTCACCTAAGCATCGTGATGCGAGAGAATCAGCGGTGTTTGCGGCGAAACAATTAGTGGAAGACACAGAATTAAGAGAATACGTAATGGAAAAGAAAAGAGTCCCGATTAAGAAATTACTGAAGCTGGTTTCAGTTAGTAAGAAAACACTTGAACGAAATCGTAAATATATCTTAACGATTTTCATTATCCTAACAGGTGATTATATGTATTTAAGAGAATACCTCGAGGGGGTAGACTTGTGAAAAAAGGAATAGTTGTTGAACGTAAACGCGGCTATATGATTGTTGTTGATCGTCAAGGGATATTCCATAAAGCAAAAACAGTGAAAGAAAGTGAAATTGGTGCGGAAGTAATATTCGAAGAAAAGGAAGGTAAGTGGTCGTCTTTTTTATTGTGGAGTCACAAAAGGAACTTTAGACTTACAGCAATGGTGATACTCTGTCTATCTCTGGTCACACCTTTTTTTTTATGGTCAAATACGAATGAGGCATATGCCATTGTAAGTCTTGATATCAATCCGAGCGTAAATATTGAGATTGATGAAAATTATCGTATTATCGATATTCAGCCAATGAATGAGGATGCTAAAACATTATTAAAAAGCATAAAGGTAGAAAATAAGACATTAACTGAGGTATCAGAAGAAATTATTCAATATTCTCATGAGCAATTAGAATTAAAGAATAATTCCCCTATTTTAATGGCCGTAAGTTATTATAATGATACAAATAATCAAAAACAGGTCGTTCAAAATCTGGAAGAGTACTATATGGAAAAACAATATCCTGTAGCCATATATGAGGTATCCAGATCATTAAGAACAAAGGCTGAAAAAGAAAATATATCCTTAAATAAAATGATGGCAAAAGAGATAGAGGATGAGAGAACTGTCGTGATCTCAGCAGATAATAGTTCAAATAAAGCAGATGAATCCAGAGAAGAGCTTCCGGAATTAAATGAAAAGGAAAGAGAACTAATTTATAATTTTTATTATCCATCTCAACCTGAACAGGAAGAAGCTTCTGAAACAGAGGAATCATCAACAAAAAATCCAACAGCTCCGAGCAGTATAAAGACGGAAGTAAAACAAAGTGTTCAAAATGAGCCAGTAATTAAAACAAAGCCAGCTTTACCCGAACAGGCCAGTGATGTTGCCAAAGAAAACAGAAGGAAGCATTCTGTACAATCCAAGAACGAACATGTAGTCGACAAGCATGCTGAAAAAAAGGATAAAGCTGATAAAAAACATCCAAATAAATCTGATAAGAAGAATGACAAGAACAAAAGGAATAAAGATAAAGGACATGGGCCGGAAAAATCCCCGAATCATCCATCAAATAATCATCCGAATGGAAAAGAAAAGAAGTAAATGGTTAGCCTTTTCCCATTTTGTTCAATATAATCTAGTTAGAAAACAGAAAGGATGAACAACATGTCGAAAATTGAGCTATCTCATTTTGAAAAAAAAATCATTGTGCGGAACATTACATATGATGATTTTGATCAAATTATTGCATTGCAAAAGGTTTGTTTTCCACATATGGAACCATGGAAAATCGAACACTTAGTAAGCCATCTGAAATTATTCCCTGAAGGTCAGTTCTGTGTTGAATATGATGGAGAGATTATTGGAAGTTGTTCTTCTTTAATCATTAATTTTGATGAATATGATGATAAACATACATGGGATGATATAACGGATAAAGGATATATAACCAATCATAATCCGGATGGGTATAATCTCTACGGAATCGAAGTGATGGTTCACCCTGAATACCAGGGAATGAAAATTGGAAAACGTCTTTATGAAGCCAGAAAAGATTTAGCACGACAATTAAATTTAAAAAGTATCATTATTGGCGGCAGAATTCCAAATTATCATAAATATGAAAGTGAACTGTCACCAAGAGAATATGTTGAAGAAGTAACAAATAAAAATATTTTTGATCCTGTTTTGACATTTCAAATAATGAACGGTTTCTCTGTGATGAGAATTAATCCAGGCTACTTGCCAGATGATAAAGCATCAGCCAAGTATGCTACATTAATGGAATGGAACAATATAGATTACCGCCCAACATCCAAGCGCCACTTTAAGACTTCTTATCCTGTACGAATTACGGTTATTCAGTATATGATGAAACAGATTGATTCTTTTGAAGAATTTGCCAAACAGGTAGAATATTATGTTGATGTTGCCTATGATTTTGATTCGGATTTTGCTGTTTTTCCAGAAATTTTCACAACACAGTTAATGTCATTCTTAGATGAAAAGGTACCGTCCAAAGCTATTCGTAAACTGGCAGAATATACAGAAGATTATATTGAACTGTTTACTGATTTAGCTGTTAAATATAATGTCAACATTATTGGTGGATCACACTTCGTGGAAGAAGATGATCATGTATACAATATATCCTATTTATTCAGACGCGACGGTACAATAGAAAAGCAATATAAAATTCATGTAACTCCAAATGAGCGAAAATGGTGGGGAATCCAGCCGGGTGACTTAGTCAATGTTTTTGACACGGATTGTGGCAAAATTGCAATTCAAATTTGTTATGATATTCAGTTTCCGGAACTTACACGCTATGCTGTTGACCAAGGGGCAAATATTATTTTTGTTCCGTTCTGTACGGATGATCGCCAAGGCTATCTGAGGGTTAGATATTGTGCTCAGGCGCGTGCTGTGGAGAATCAGGTGTATACAGTAATCGCCGGAACGGTCGGAAACCTGACACAAGTAGAAAATATGGATATCCAATACGCACAATCTGGTATTTTCACCCCGTCTGACTTTGAATTTGCACGCGACGGTATTATTGGTGAATGTAATCCAAATATTGAGACAGTGGTTGTAGGAGATGTTGACTTAGAAATTCTGCGAAGACAACGCAAGTCAGGAACTGTTAGACAATTAAGAGACCGAAGAAAAGATCTGTTTGAAATAAAATATAACAGGATTGAATGAGAAGAAGCAAGTGGAGCCCAGAAGCTCTGCTTGCTTCTTAAATTGTCATCATTTCTGAGTGTTATGGTGGAGAGACGGTTGTCCATCTACGTATAGAATTCATTAACAAGAGCATGGTCAATATAATGCAGTAATGCGTCATGTGAATTATGGAGCCATTCTCGTGAGATCGGATAATGATAAGCGTGGAGAAAATGTTCAATTTTTTTTGCCAAAATGTCATCCTTCGTACGCACCATTAAAACTAATAAGTCATCCCACTGTCCCCATAAAGTAAAGTATAAGGCTTTATCATAATCAATACTTCTCACCTTTTTTCCCCCTTTTTTTTAGTAAGTAGTGGAGGAGATTTCTCTTTACTTTTGCCATCCTATTTTGAGCGGATTTTATCATTTTTACACTGTTTGTTTTGTGGTGAAATTGCCAATTATTTAGCCATTGATAAGAAGGATAATCCTAAATGAGTTCCTCATACTATAACTGTATCGCCTTATTTTAAGAAGGAGGAATTCAAATGAAGCTTAGAAACCCAGTGATCGTCGTTTCTTTAGCAGCAGCACTATCATTGACTGCTTGCGGCAATAATGAATACGGTCAGGGAGACCAGAGAGACGGTACAAACAATGTTCGTCCTATCGGATATAATCAAACATCTAATCAACCGATGACCGATCGAAATAATAATCGAATGAATAATATCGATCGAGATACTCGCTTAGATGATAATAACCAATATATGTTTGAACGAGGCATGAATGATAATGACGCGACACGGGATATGGCCAATACAGAGGGCAATAACGCTGCACTAAGAGGCAACAATCAGGGTAATAACAACAACACAACGCAAGGGAATACTGAAAATGGCGAATATGAAATAGCAGACAAAGCTCAGGAACAAATCAAAAAAGATATCCCTGAAATCAACAATGTATATGTTTTAACAACAGAGAACAATGCCTATGTTGCAGCATCATGGGACAAAAATAAAAATACAGAGACAAATGAAAATGAATTATCAGATGCGGTCCGCCAGAGAATTGTACAATCTGTTAAGTCAGTAAATAATAAAATTGATAATGTGTATGTATCAACAAATCCTGATTTCCTTGATTTAGTTAACCGCTATTCAGAGGATGTGGAATCAGGTGAACCAGTCGAAGGCATGTTTAATCGAATGGGGAATATGATTGAACGAGTTTTCCCGAACAATGAATCATAAAATACTCTCCTCGCTATTTTTAGCGGGGATTTTTACATAGTTAATGTCTACAGGGGTGCTATTTCGTGACCTCGAGGCATTTATTACCTTAACGCTTGAAAGAAGCGCCCATACCTGCACTCAACAGAAGGCAAATATGTTATACTATATATAGTTTATGTTAACCATTCCGATGATAAATTTTAGAATAGATGCAGGAGAGTGAGCTATTATGGTAAAAAAGATGAATGTGGAAAGCTTTAATTTAGATCACACGAAAGTAGCAGCGCCATATATACGACTAGTTGGTGTGACTACAGGTCAAAATGGGGATAAAGTTTACAAATATGATATTCGTTTCTGTCAGCCAAATAAAGATCATATGGAAATGGCTGGACTTCATTCCATTGAGCATTTAATGGCGGAGAATATTCGTAATCACATGGACAACGTCTTAGATATTAGTCCAATGGGTTGTCAGACAGGCTTTTATTTAGCTATTTTAAATAATGACAGTTTCGATGATGTGGCCGAAGCCCTTGATAAAACATTAAATGACGTATTGAACGCAACAGAAGTACCAGCGTGTAACGAAGTACAGTGCGGCTGGGCAGCCAATCACAGCCTTGAAGGTGCCAAACAAATCGCCAAGGAAATGTTAGCAGGAAAAGACCAATGGCACATCGTATTTGCCGAATAAACAAACCAAACCTATAGCGTAAACAAGTTCTTTAGTTTACGCTATAGGTTTTTTGTTATGATTTATTATGTACTAATAATAAGAGCTTTGCAGCCGCTGATATAGAATAATCGCTTTTCCATCGGGATCTTCAGCTCACGCTATTCTTACTATAGTATTGTCAATAATTCGATGCTCATAGTTTAACCCCTGTAATATCAGCATTTGCAATTTGCAGAGCTGAATTTTAAGCGCAGTTAATTTACGGAACGACATTTTAGCGCTATTTTAATTAGTCAATGATCCTATTTAAGGGAAAACCGCAAACTATTCGTTCCTCTTATCTGTGAAGGACACAATAACTAGCTGGGGAAAAACATGAGACTTCTGTGGGAACAGCGCGAGCTGAAGATCCACTTGTTAAAGTGGGTTTCTTTAACAAGTTAGCTGAAGCCGTGCCCACGAAAAGCGAATGTTTTTCCCCAGCGGCTGCGTTCCCCCATCTGAATTAGTACATTAGTAAGTAGCCAAGCAAAACAAAAATGATGAATATATATACGGTTCCATGTTAAACTATAAAATGGTTAGAAAAGGAAAGGAACGTGAGTATGACATGGATAAAGTATTTCAATATTTAAACGATAATAAACAGGCTAATCTTGATCAGTTACAGCAATTTTTAAAGATACCGAGTGTTAGCACTGATTCTACATATAAAAAAGATGTAAAAAAAGCAGCAGATTTCGTTGCCGATTATTTGAGAGAAGCAGGGTTCAAGCATGTGGAAGTGGAAGAAACAAAAGGTCATCCACTTGTTTTTGCTGAGTGGTTAGAAGCTGGCGAACAGGCACCTACTGTTTTGTTTTATGGACATTATGATGTACAGCCTGCAGAGCCGCTGCATGAATGGAAAAGTGAACCCTTTAATCCGGAAATCAGAGATAATAGAATATATGCCCGTGGTGCAAGTGATGATAAAGGCCAAGTGTTCATGCATCTGGCAGTATTTAAAGCATTTTTACAGACAACTGGCGAGCTTCCTGTCAATATGAAGGTTTGCATTGAAGGAGAAGAAGAAATAGGCAGTGCAAATCTTTATGAATTATTACAAAGCAATAAAGAAAAGTATCAAGCGGATTTTGCGGTTATTTCTGATTCAGGAATGGTAGCAAATGATCAGCCAACAATATTGTACGGCTTAAAAGGATTTACTGGTTTAGAATTTACTATCAAAGGACCGGATAATGATTTGCATTCAGGGATGTATGGTGGTGCCATCCGTAATCCAGCAATGGCAATGGCGCATATACTAACTTCGATGAAGAATGAAGAGGAAGTAGTATTAGTCGATGGTTTTTATGATGATGTAGAGGATATAACAGAGGAAGAGCGTGAACTTATCCGCCAGGCACCGAGTGAAGACTTTGCTGTATCAACTGGTGCAAAGGAGACGGTTTCAGAACAAGGGTATACAGCAAAAGAGCATACTATGGCACGTCCTACCCTGGAAATTAATGGTCTATACAGCGGTTACCAGGGAGAAGGGACGAAAACCATCATCCCTTCCACAGCTACTGCCAAACTAACGTGCCGTTTGGTGCCAGGGCAAGATCCTGATGCCATTCAGCAGCTGTTAGTTAAACATATTGAGGATCATTTACCAAAAGGTGTGACAGTGTCGATTAAGAAGGAGCCACTATCAGCTAAAGCATACCGCGTCGACCCAGACCACCCATTAATAAAAAAAGCTGCTGAAAGTTTTGAGGAGACATTTAATAAAGAGGTCGTTTATGTCAGGATGGGAGGCTCCATTCCTGTTGTAGAATGGTTAGATAGTATTTATCAAGTTCCAGTTGTATTGTTGGGCTTTGGTACACCAGATGACCGTCTTCATTCACCAAATGAGAGTTTTCCACTTGACCATTTTGAAAAAGGGATGCAAACAATTGCGAATTATTGGAATAAAGTGAGTACGAACAGCTAAAGTTTCAACATATGGGCACCATCCACCTTTACTAATGGAGGAAAAATAATGCTATTATTAATTATTGCTGGTTTGGCGATTTTAGCTTTGAGTATACAATTAGTATATGTGAGATATGTTCCAATCAAAGGCATACCATGTCTAGAATCCACAAATAATTCAGATCAGGAGATTGTTACATTAGACATTCGGGATTATCAGTATTCCTTCAGTGATGAAATTGCTCATGCTATCGTAATTCCAGTTCCATATTTAAAGAGATATTATCATGAAATCCCTGCAAGGAAAGTTCATATCGTTGCAACAGATCATTTAGAAAAAAATATCGCTATCCGCTTTCTAAAAAATAAAGGTTTTGAAGTAATAGGCTATACCATAACGAATTGTAAGTGTAAAAAGAAAATAGAGAATTATGCTTAAGAAAATGGAAAAGACTTTGCAAACGATTATGTTTGTAAAGTCTTTTTTTTACCTTTTCTTATGGTATATTAGTAAAAAGGGACTATTATATACATTTAATAGAAAAAAGTGGGGTATTTATATGGGAAGCATCTTTAACAAGAAGAAAAAGGAAAAGAAAATTTTCCGTCCAACAACAGAAGGCAGCAATGTTTATATCAAAGTAGATGCTGGTGGTTCTTTTGATAAACAGATCAAAATGGTGAATTTAATAGAAAATGATTTGATTATACTTAGAACAATTAAACCGTTTGTTACAGAGAATATCGACGAAATTGTCAGCCAATTTTATAAGAATCTGGAGCATGAATGCAGTCTGATGCAGATTATAGAACAGAACAGTTCCGTAGATCGACTGAAACAAACATTGACAAGACACATACAGGAGATGTTTGACGGGCAGATTGATCAGGACTTTTATAACAAAAGAATCAGAATTGCTCATATTCATTTTCAAATCGGTTTAGAACCGAAATGGTATATGTGTGCCTTTCAAGATTTACTCAATTCCTTAATTGAAATATTAAATAGAGTAATAGAGGAAAAAAGCGAATTTTTTCAATCCATTTCTTCTGCAACGAAAATATTGAATCTGGAACAGCAATTAGTGCTCGATGCTTATCATCAGGAAGTCAATCGTGTACACAAACAGCAGGAAGACAGTAAAAATGAGTTGCATCGTCAAATTAAATTAACATCAGAACAATTAGCGGAAATCATTCAGCAATCCGTTGACAATACTTGTTCCCTCGTCAGCCAATTGGACAATATTTTAGCGAATGCTCATAATGGGACAAAGACTTCAGAAGCTGTAGAAAAATCATCAATAGAAAGAAAGAGTGAATTACAGCTTCAAGAGGAGCAGATGATCCAAATGGATAAGAAAATGAAAGGAATCAAAGAAGAAAGTCAAAGCCTTGCAGAAATCTCTGGCAAAATAGAATCAATTGTCAGTATGGTGACAGAGATTGCTGAACAAACGAATCTGCTGGCATTAAATGCTGCTATAGAAGCAGCCAGAGCTGGGGAAGAAGGGAAAGGTTTCGCAGTCGTAGCAGATGAAGTACGAAAACTGGCCGAGCAGACGAAAAGCTCTGTTAGTAATGTGACAGGATTAATTGAGCAAACAAATTCCCAGGTTACAAAGGTAACCACATATGTCGCTGATGTTCAGCAATCTGTGAGAAGTAGTACGGATCAAATGACGGTAATTTCCCAATTCTTTGAAGAGCTTGTCCAGCAAATGAAAGATTCAAAAGGACATAATACAAAAGTGGAGTCAGAAATCAGTGTGTTTTTTAACAATTTAGATGGAATGAACCAATCAATGCAGCAAATCTCGAAGATAATAGATGATTTGGTGGAAATGACCAACAGATAGATTTGTTAGGGCATCTGATAATCGGATGTCCTTTTTTTTATATTCTTTCATATACTATACCAATCCGTATGGTGGAGGTGTAGAAGCATTGCGACGTGAAGATAGTGAGAAATTAGAATATGCAATAAAAGAAATTACCGAAGTGGCGGAAGGCTTTGGACTGGATTTTTATCCAATGAGATATGAAATCTGCCCACCAGAGATCATCTACACATTTGGTGCTTATGGAATGCCGACAAGATTCTCCCATTGGAGTTTTGGGAAGCAATTTCACAGGATGAAGCTGCAGTACGACTTAGGCTTAAGTAAAATTTATGAACTTGTTATTAATTCAGATCCTTGTTATGCTTTTTTACTGAATTCCAATTCTCTTATCCAAAATAAATTAATTGTTGCCCATGTTCTGGCCCATTGTGATTTCTTCAAAAACAATGTCCGTTTTCAGAATACCAAAAGAGATATGGTGGAAAGTATGTCAGCAACAGCTGATCGTATTGCAAGTTATGAGAAGAAATACGGAATTAAAGAAGTGGAAGAATTTCTTGATGCCGTACTTGCTATTCAGGAACATATTGATCCGACCATTTTAAAGCCAAAGTTGAATTGGGATAAAGAAGAAGATGAAGAGAAGCCGCCTAAACGTAGCGAGTTTGATGATTTATGGGAATTAGATGATAAAAACGAGAAGAAACCGGAAAAAGTGAAACGGAAAAAAGCTTTTCCACCAAGCCCGGAAAAAGATATTCTGTTATTTATTGAAGAACATAGTAAAGAATTAGAAGATTGGCAGCGTGATATTTTAACAATGATGCGGGAAGAAATGCTTTACTTCTGGCCACAACTAGAAACAAAAATAATGAATGAAGGCTGGGCATCCTATTGGCATCAGCGAATTCTGCGTGAGTTAGACTTAACGAGTGATGAAATGATTGAATTTGCCTCCCTTAACGCCGGCGTAGTTCAACCAGCCAAAACGCATATAAATCCCTATTATTTAGGTGTAAAGATGTTCGAGGATATTGAAGAACGATATAATCATCCAACCGAAGAAATGAAGCGATTTGGTGCAGAAGAAGGAACCGGGAGAGAGAAGATGTTTGAAGTAAGGGAATTAGAATCAGATATCTCTTTTATGCGAAATTACTTAACAAAAGATTTAGTGGAACGAGAGGATTTGTATATTTTCCAGAAGAAAGGCAACCAATATGAAGTAACGAACAAGAATTGGGAAGAAGTCCGAGATCAATTAATTTCCAGCAGATTAAATGGAGGGTTTCCTTATTTAACAGTAGATAATGGGGATTATCTGCGAAATGGTGAGCTGTATATACATCATCATTTTGAAGGGATAGAACTTGATTTAAAATATTTAGAGAAAACATTGCCATATATCCATCAACTATGGGGACGCGAAGTTCATATTGAGACAATTTTAGATGATAAACCTTGTCTGTTCTCCTCTGATGGTACAAAAGTTGTTAAAAAATATTTATAAGCAGAAGGGCATTTGTATATTTTATCGAAATAAGTAATAAGCAATTTTGCTTGTTGCTTATTTTTTTGAAGAAAGGAGTATGTAATCTTGCCAATATTTTTAAATTTGGTCGCAGGACTATTCTTTCTTACGCTTGCCATTCTCGGTTTGTTAAGCGGTAGTTTTATAACATTTTTGCTTCACATTATCTTTGGATTGACAGGTTCTGCAATATTGTTAGGACTTGCCCATACAATAATAGGACAAGATTGGATTATGTCACAAATTTACAAAGTGGAGGAAAAAGGACCAAAGGAATTTATCCCATGTCCGCAGTGTGGAAAAAAGTTTGAATCAGATAGAAAAAACTGTCCGTTTTGTGCATACAGACCGTAAAGAACACTGGTTATGATAAAGAAATGCTGAAGAATTGTGTGTTTGCCTATTTTCTTTTGGACAAATTACCCAAATAGGCGCACATCATATAGTGGTATGGATAGGAGGTTGTAAAATTGGAATACATTTATCCATCCAACACAGAGTATTATGATTATTATGGCAATATGTATGATGAGCGCCAGTTTCCGTTTTTCCCATTTTTTCAAGGAGGATTTCCAGGTACAGGCGGAGGCTTTCCCCCAGGGCAGGGACCAGGACCTGGACAGCAAGGCTTCCCGCCGTTTGGGCCACCACAGCAGGGACAGCAAGGTGGTGCACCGCTAGGACCGCCGCCACAGCAAATTCCACAGCAACCATTACAGGCACAAGGTGCACAAGTGAAGGCAGTGGACCCAGGTTCCATAAGAGGTTGCATGTATCGTTACACGTATGTTTGGTTAAGCAGATTTAATGCATTTTGGTTCTACCCGACATTTGTAGGCAGAAGATCTGTTGCAGGATACCGCTGGACAGGATTTAACTGGGTATATTTCGGAATCGACCTTGATCGAATCCAATCATTTACCTGTGTATAAAAAATAGCCATAAGGATATTTCCGTTATCCTTATGGCTTATTTAATCTTCTTGCACTTAATGATGGCTCGCATGGTCGATGGATTGCTGCAGGATTTTCATAACATGCTCATCATCTTGCGAATAATAGATCGTTTTCCCATCACGACGGTATTTTACCAGCCTGAGATTTTTTAGAAAACGTAATTGATGAGAAACATTAGACTGGTTCAAATCCAATGTTTCTGCAATATTGGAGACACTTAGTTCGCCATTAAACAATAGATGGAGAATACGAATACGTGTCGGATCTGCCAGGGCCTTGAATGTTTGAGAAACTAAAAAGAGTGTTTCTTCATCCAGTTCTGCAATTTTGTTCTCTTCCACAATGATTCCTCCTAATTACAGCAATCTTCATCCTTCTCAATATTTGCATGAATCCCTTCAATTTGAATTGTCGAGTGATGGATCGAAAATTCATCATGAAGTAGTTTGGCGGCCTGTTTCAATATCATATCACGGTCTGTATTTTCTGAAACAACCATGTGACAGCTGAATGCAGGAAAATTAGATGTAATTGTCCATGCATGTAAATCATGAATACCTACAACACCATCTAACTGCACCAGTCTGCTTTCCAGTTCTTCAAACGACAAGTTGTCAGGTGTTCCTTCCATTAAGATGTGAATGGAATCCTTTGTAACACGGTAACCGCTGATCAGTATCAAAATGGCAACTATAATACTTGCAATCGGGTCGGCTATATTCCAGTCAAATAAAAGGATTAATATCCCGGCAACTATCGCACCAACTGAACCAAGTAAATCGCCAAGCACATGTAGTAACGCACTGCGCATATTAAGATTATCTTCGGTATCTCCACTAAACATTAAAATCAGTGCAACGATAATGTTTACGATAAAGCCAATAACAGCAATCCACAGCATTGTGCCACTAACATTAGGCGGTTCTAAAAAGCGGTGATATGCTTCCCAGAAGATATATAAGGATATCGCAATAAGGCTAATCCCGTTAATAAATGCTGCTAATATTTCAAACCGTTTATAGCCAAATGTCTTTTCGCCATTTGCAACCTTTTCACTAAGTTTAAATGCGAATAAGCTCAAACCAAGTGCAAAGGCATCACTAAACATATGACCGGCATCTGATAATAATGCAAGACTGTTTGTAAATATTCCTCCGATTATCTCAATCACCATGAAAGCTGTAATAAACAGAAAACTGATAAAAAGCGCTTTTTTATTGTTTGTGTGATGATGATGGTGGCCGTGGCTGTGTCCATGGTCATGAGAATGTGAGTGTCCCATGCTGAATCCCCCTCATTAAATATATATGAACATATATTCATATTATAATAATAAGCTGCAATATGTGCAAGCTATTTTCCAAAAAGTTAAGGGTACTTATTTAAAAATTAATGAGATAAATCATGACAGCCAAAATAATAATAACACCAGAAACAGAGAGTAGTGCATAGGTTTTGGAAGTGTTGGCAACTTGAATCTCACTCCAATTCACAGGCTGAATTCCGCTTGTCCAAAACACAATAATAGCAGAAAGTAAAATCGCGCTAATATTGACAAGCAACAAAAGAAGCGGTGTAACTGCTGCGGCGAATTCCATCGCACCAATCATCATGCCCAGCACGACTGCAGGAGGTAACAGAGCAACAGATACCATAACACCAACCAATGTTTCAGATACTCGTTTGGCAAAAGACATGGCTCCCGCTGTCCCTGCAGCGATCGCGACAACAATATCCATTAATTCAATGTTCGTTCTTGCCAGAAATTCATGGCTATTAATTGGCAATGGGAAAAGAAATCCGAAGATAACGGCAATTCCGATTGGTACAGCAAGTCCAAATAAAGAAGTCAGCACAGATCTTCTCATTAATTTATAGTCACCTAATATGGCGGAAAATGACAACGCCGTAAAAGGTCCAATTAAAGGAGCAATCACCATTGCTCCAATTACAATAGCGGCACTGTCCTTTACAATGCCTGCTGTCGCCACAATCGCTGAAAGGATAAGCAGCCATGTAAAATTTATACTAGCTTTGCTCGATGTCTGCACAACATTATAGAGTTCATGCCTGCTGGCTCTGGTGATTTCTTTCTGCTTTTCTTCCTCATCGAGTTCCTTATCTTCTTCTTCTGGTTCTATTCGCGGTAAGTATGTCGAAATATTGTAAAGCAGTGCCCGTATTTCTTTTGGGTTTCTATTGTTTATTTCAAGAAAATCTAGGATTTCTTCTGTATTTTTTTTATCAATTAATATTTTCACAAGCTGTTCCTCATCGGATACTTTAGAGTGCCATTTCGCTAGTATGCTGTATTCTTCAATCTCTTTTTGAAAGGCAGTAAATCTGTCAGTAGGAATGTATACTTCGATCAATTGAAGCTCCATGCGTCTCTGTTCCTTCCTCAGGTGCTAGAAACAAAAGATTAGTGTTCATAAATCATTTTCTTTGTCATGCCACCATCAATAGTCAGGTTCTCACCATTAATAAAATTATTACTCGAATTTGTTAAAAATAAACATGCTTTTGCAATATCTTCTGGATTACCGACGCGATTGGAAGGATGCTGCTCATGGTCAATGGATCGCAGCTGATCATAATTAGTTGTCTCGATCCAGCCAGGACTTATCGAATTACTCGTGATACGATCCTCCTGTAATGTCATGGCAAGTGCATGTGTTAAGGCATAGATACCACCTTTGCTTGCTGCATAACTTTCTGTATCAGGTTCTGACATGAATGCACGAGTGGAGGCAATATGAACAAGGCTACCCCCGTTTTTATTGTTCCGCATCCTTCTTGCTGCTGCTTGGGAACATAGAAAAACAGATCTCAGGTTAGTGTTTATTACTTGATCCCATTCTTCTACAGTCAGATCGTAGAAGGAGGAAAATCTTGAGATTCCAGCATTGTTAATTAAAATATCAATTTGATTGAATTGGTTGTCTATTTGTGAAAAGAGTTGCTCAATATCATTCGGGTTACTAACATCTGTTTTAATATAGTACAGATTGGCATGATGGAAAGCTGGCTCCTCTTTATCTGCGTTGATAACAAATGCCCCTTCAGCCAGATATGCTTTGACTACAGCTTCGCCAATCCCATTGGATCCCCCTGTTACAATTACTGCTTTGTTCTGAAACGACATTGCCTGTTAATCCTCCTTTTCAAACTTTGGGAATGTTAGTTTCACTGTTGTTCCTTTATTTAGCTCACTATCAAATTTTATGCTGCCTTCATGAAGTTCCACAAGGTTTTTGACAATCGATAACCCTAATCCAGTACCTCCATTTGCACGTGACCTTGATTTATCTACACGATAAAAGCGTTCGAATAAAAAAGGAATGTCTTCTTTTTTTATTCCTATTCCCGTATCTTGCACAAATACTTCTACATTTTTATCATTTTCTGAAATTTCGACCCTTATCTCACCATTTTCCGTATAACGGACAGCATTTTCGACTAAATTAGTCAGAATCTGTTCCATTCTGCTTTTGTCTGCCATCATCTTAACAGGATGAGGAGGGGTGACTGCATATAAATCCAATCCTTTTTGAGTCGCCCTGATATGAGATCTTCTGACCATTTCCTCCGCAAGATTATTTATATCAAAGCTTTCCTTATTTAAATCAATCTTGCCTTCTTCAATTTTGGAAAGATCCATAAGGTCATCCATCAAATTACTAATATGGTCGGCTTCATTCTCAATAATCTCCAAGAATTCATCCTTCTCACTTTCCGACTGATACATTTCATGTCTGACAGCATTCGCATATCCTTTCACATAGGTTAATGGTGTTTTCAATTCATGCGTAATATTAGAAAAGAATTCATTACGATTCGTCTGATATCGTTCTAATGTTTGAGAAAGGTGATTCACTGCCGTCGCTAAAGAACCAATTTCGTCATTAGCTTTGTAGTCTACTCTTAGGGAGAAATCTTTTTTCTCAGCAATTTGTTTGGCCACTTTTTCCATTGCGATAAGTGGTGCTCCCAGTTTCTTGGAAATGAAAATAGTAAAACCAATGGCAAGTGCGACGGCACCAAGGCTTGCTAAAATTACCAGTATGACAATATTATGGATCGAACTGCTGATTAAACCAAAGGAAGAGAAAAGAACAACACTTGCTCTTTCGCCAGAGTCATCAGAAATAGGCTGAGCCACTTTTAAATACGTGCTGCCATTATTTGTATATTCCTCGATAACGGTGTTCCCATCAGCTAATTGTTGTTTCTGATTAGTTGTTAAGATCTGATCAGTGATACTTTGATCCCAATTTGTTTCAAAAATCATCTCGCCATTTTGATCGATTATGACAGCACTTGTATCTGTCATATCTGTCAGGTGATCCAACAGCTGCAGGTTTTCAGGATCATCAAGATGATGGACTTGTGTTGCATACTTTTCCGATAACTTGACGAGCTGTGACTCCGTTTGGTTAACCGAATAATTTAATAACAATTGCAAAATAATGTATCCTAACGGAATGAGGATAATTAGTTGTAAAAAAAGGATCGTAGCACCTAATTTGAAAATAACACTATTTAACTTCATTGGCACCCTCCCTTGTGAATTTATATCCGACACCCCAAATTGTCTCAATTGGCTGATGGTTAATTCCTGCTTTCTTTAACTTGTCACGAACATACCGGACATGTGAATCAACTGTCCGTATATCAACAACCTCGTCAATTCCCCAGATATTGTCCAATAACTGATCTCTTGTAAATACCCTGTTTGGATTAGAGGCAAATAAATAAAGCAGGTCGAATTCTTTTGGGCTGTATTTTAATTCCTTCCCGTTTGCAATGACTGTTCTTGAGTCAGCATCAATAAACCAGTCCGCAAAACTTAATTTATGGAAGCTTTCTTTGCTGGTATTTGAAAAATGGCGCAGCTGTACACGGATTCTTGCGAGCAGTTCTTCAGGTTCAAACGGCTTCACAATATAATCGTCAGCCCCTATTGAAAGTCCTTCCACTTTATCTGATGTATTATTTAAAGCTGTTAACAAAATAATTGGAATATTTGGTTTTCTTTCTTTGATTTGTTTACATGCTTCGATACCGTCTAAAACAGGCATCATAATATCTAACAAAATAATATCAATATCTTCTTTCATCACCAGATCAATTGCTTCTCTTCCATTAACTGCTTCCATTATATGAAAATCATTTCTCAGATAAAGTTTAAGCATTGTCCGCATTTGGATTTCATCATCAACAATTAAAACAGTTTTTTCCGTCATAATATCACTCTCGTTCATCAATTTTGTTCTCTATTCAAATAGTATAGAAAATCACTAAAATAGTAAAGGATAGCCGTTTGTCAATTGTTGTGTTTGATAGTACGTGAATTTTTGAACTTTTTGTGAAGTAAGTGATTTCATCATAATTTCATCATATTTACATGTAAAAATAAACAATGATGTTGAAAGTTCATTGACTTTTTCATACTAAAAGGTATCTTTACTATAGAAAAGGTTGGAGAGGGGTACGTGATATGAAGGCATTAAAAAGAGGAATGTTATTGTTAACAATGTTAGCCATTCCACTATTTTTAGCTGGATGTGATAGACTGATTGTTTTTGACCCTAAGGGGCCGATTGCAAGAAGTTTAACAGATTTAATCGTTTATTCAATTATTTTTATGCTAGTTATCGTTGTTGTTATATTTGTACTATTCGGCTATATTGTCTGGAAATACCGGGCAAGAAAAGACGATGGTGACTTCGAACCGAAAGAAGAAAAAGGGAATCACACACTTGAGATTATCTGGTTCGCTATTCCTATTGTTATTGTTATTGCACTAATGATTCCAACAACGAAGACGATCTATGAAGTAGAAGATGTGCCTCAGGGATATGAAGAGGAGGAACCTCTTGTTATCCATGTTACATCAGCTGACTGGAAATGGATCTTCAGTTATCCTGACCAGGATATTGAAACAGTCAATTATGTCAATATTCCGGCAGATCACCCAGTACAATTTAAAATGACATCAGCAGGAACAATGCAGTCATTCTGGGTACCTGAACTGGCTGGCCAGAAATATACGATGGCAAATATGCAGACTAAATTGTATATGGTCGCTGATAATCCAGGGTCTTACTATGGACGAAATACGAACTTCAATGGTCGCGGATATGCCCATATGGATTTTGAAGTTCAGGCATTAGAGAGAGACGACTTTAATGAGTGGGTTCAGGAAGTAAAAGATACGGCAAATCAATTAACAGAAGATGAGTATGCAGAGTTATTAAAACCGACCATTATTGGACGGAAAACCTATAATCAGACACACTTGCAATGGATTGATCATGCTCATGGCGGGTCTGAAAAGTATTTAAATCCTGAACTGTATGAGATTCATCACGGTGGGGAAGAACCCGCTGCAGATGAACAGACAGAGAATACTGAGCAAGAGCAGGTAGAGACGGAAGAAAACGCAAGTGAATCTTCCAGTCATGAAGGACATTCACATCATTAATAAAAGGCGGTGAAGAACATGTCATTAGATGAATTTTTTGTCACAGGCGACCCATTGATCCTTGGATCACAAATAGCAATTGGATTGACAATGGTAGGGCTTGTCGCGTTAATCACATATTTAAAAAGATGGAAATGGTTGTGGAGAGAATGGTTCACAACAGTTGACCATAAGAAAATCGGTATCATGTACATCTTAGCAGGTGTATTGATGTTCTTTAGAGGTGGCGTTGACGGTCTCCTTATGAAAGCACAAACGTCAAGACCTGAATTAGGTTTCCTTGATGCCCAGCACTATGATGAGATATTTACAACACACGGTGTTATCATGATTCTGTTCATGGCAATGCCGCTGTTAATCGGAATTATGAACGTTGTTGTCCCACTGCAAATCGGGGCACGTGACGTTGCTTTTCCAAAGTTAAATGCGCTAAGTTTCTGGTTATTCTTTGTCGGAGCAATGTTATTTAACATCTCCTTCGTTATTGGCGGTTCACCTGATGCAGGCTGGACTTCGTACTTCCCGCTAGCAGGGAAAGAGTTTACACCAGGTGTCGGGAATAACTATTATGCTATTGCATTACAGATAGCAGGTATTGGTACACTTGCAACAGGTATTAACTTTGTTGTGACAATTATTAAAATGCGTGCACCAGGTATGTCATGGATGAAAATGCCGATCTTTACATGGACATCATTCGTTACATCCATACTTATTGTTGCAGCATTCCCAATTTTTACTGTAGCATTAGCTTTTATGTCATTAGACCGCTTGTTTGGTACACATTTCTTTACAGTAGCAGCTGGCGGAGATCCAATGTTATGGCTTAACTTATTCTGGTTATGGGGACACCCTGAGGTTTACATTGTAGTATTACCAGCTTTCGGTATGTTCTCAGAAGTTATTGCAACATTTTCCCGCAAGAATCTATTCGGTTATAAATCGATGGTATATGCAGTTGCAGGTATTGCATTCTTAAGTATGCTTGTATGGGTTCACCACTTCTATACAATGGGGAACAGTGCGGCAGTTAACTCTATCTTCTCATTAACAACAATTATGATAGCCATACCGACTGGTGTGAAGATCTTTAACTGGCTGTTCACGATGAGAAAAGGACGAATTGAATTCTCGAATGCCATGCTCTGGTCATTAGCATTTATCCCATGTTTCACTATCGGTGGGGTAACAGGGGTTATGCTTGCAATGGCAGCAGCGGATTATCAGTATCATAATACAATGTTCTTAGTGGCACACTTCCACTATGTATTAATTCCAGGTGTAGTATTCGCTGTATTTGCTGGACTATACTACTGGTGGCCAAAAATGTTTGGCTTTAAATTGAATGAGAAAATTGGTAAATGGCATTTCTGGTTATTCGTAATTGGATTCAATATGACATTTATGCCAATGTTCTTTGTCGGCTTAGACGGTATGTCTCGTCGTATGTACACTTATTCAGAAAGCACAGGCTGGGCTCCATGGTTAGGATTCTCAGCAGTAGGTTCAGTAGTTATGGCGGCAGGTTTTGCTGCATTATGTTATAACATTTACTGGAGCTTCCGTTATGCATCAAGAGATGTAGGAAGTGACCCATGGAATGGTCGTACACTTGAGTGGGCTACAGCTTCACCAGCACCACATTATAATTTTGCGGTAGTTCCTGAAGTGGACCGTATAGATGATTTCTGGTATAAGAAAAAAGAAGGAAAAACAGGGATTAAGAAATCTGATTTAAAACCTGTTCATATGCCAAGCAATAGCTGGACACCAATATTCCTGGGTGTTGCCTTCGGTATTGTTGGTTTCTTCCTTGTATTCGAATGGTTTACATTGGCGGTAATTTCATCGATCTTAATTGTCATTGGTTTAGTTGCCAACAGTTTTGATTATGATGATGGTTACCACATTCCAGTGGATGAATTAGAAGAAGAAGAACGAGAGTGGAGAGGTGAATTGAAATGACACAAGCGAATACGCCGTTAGAATACCGCTCACATCAGAGTCAAATGAATATATTAGGTTTCTGGATATTCCTGGGTGCTGAAATTGTGCTTTTCTCCACATTGTTTGCTTCCTACTTTGTGTTGGAACACAATACAGCAGGAGGTCCTGCAGGTCAAGACATCTTTATTTTGAAGGATGTCTTGATCGAAACCTTCCTGTTATTAACAAGCAGTTTTACGGCAGGCCTTGCAATCCATTTTATGAGAAACAACGCTAAAAATGATATGATCGTATGGACTATCGTTACTTTGTTATTAGGTGCCGGGTTCCTTTATATGGAGATTAACGAATTTATTCATTATGTCCATGAAGGTGCAACAATCCAAACAAGTGGATTTACAGCTGCATTCTTCACACTATTGGGAACACACGGAGCTCACGTAACGTTTGGAATTATCTGGATTAGTTTATTGCTGTTCCAAATAGCAAAACGCGGGATTACAGAAAAGACTTCTAGTAAATTCTTTATTGCAAGTCTATACTGGCACTTCTTGGATGTTGTATGGATTTTCATTTTTACATTCGTGTATTTGAAAGGAATGGTGGGATAAAATGAGCAGTACACACAGCAGTCGTTTTCCGTGGAACCATTTAATTGGCTTTATCCTTTCGATCGCACTAACATTGTTAGCAGTGTTTGTTAAATTCTATACGAGCTTTTCAGATAGTATCGTTGTTTGGATTATCGGTACATTAGCTATTTTCCAGGCATTGATTCAGCTGTTTATGTTTATGCACGTTACAGAAGGTAAAGAAGGCTGGATAAATGTTGTGAACATGATCTACAGTGTATTTCTGGCACTTGTCATTGTGTTCGGATCTATCTGGGTATTAACATCAGGTCATGCTGCAATGCATTAAGAATATAAGTTTATTTAAAAAAGCAGGGGCAACCCTGCTTTTTTTATATAAGAGGAAAAGAATGTTAGCTGATTAGGGCACTCTCCACTTTTGTGATCACTGGTTGCTGGAATCAGCGAGTATTGTCTGCCAGCCGATTTTTCTTGCAGGAACAAGGTTTTCCATCTTATTATCAACAAAAATGACAGGATGTTTGTCACCAATTTGATCCATACATAATTTATAAATCCGTTTGTCGGGTTTTCCAACTCCAGCTTCTGAAGAGATGGTAATACTTGAAAGCAAATGTTTAAATGGCTGAAGAAGTGGGTAAATCCATTCTGCACGGTGGTTACTCAGTATATGAATATCAGCATTACTTGCCCAGCGGTTAAGATAGTTTATTGCTTCTAAAGGAGTTAAACAATTCATTAAACACTCTTTTAAATAATCTTCGTTAATTTTGGGAAAAGTAGTGGTAAGCCATGTCCAAAACTCAGGTTCTGTAATATTTCCACGCCATAAGTCCTGTCTGATTTCTACCTTGTAAATGGACCGAACTTCTTCTAATGGAAGTCTCGCTTCATTAGACAATGTATACCAGAAATCGTCCAGGTCAGTAGCTAATACACCACCTATATCAAGAACAAGTTGGGTTTTGTTCATTAATTATCAAGTCCTTTCACTTAGAAAATTGGTTAGCGCTCTGATAAGTATCAGCATTAATCCTGCATATAAAAGGAGAATAAAATGAAACAAACGAACAAAGGTTTACTGTCCATATTCATAGCATTCACCATCACAGCGCCAATAACTACTTATGCTCATGTAAAGTGGTTTGCTGAAGTAGAGCCAGAGAAAGTCTCTGTGGAACAAATACTAAGTCCATTTTTCATTACGTTTGCACTGATTGTAGCTATCATATTAGCAATATTACCACAAATTATGGGATATTTATTAAAGATTCCGTATGCAAATAAGTTAGATCATTTTTTGAACGGCTTTCGTAAATACTCCCGTTACATTCTTAAATACGGTACGGCATTAGCATTTATTATTCAGTTTTTTTCAGGAACAATGTTTGCACCAGAATTTATTATAACGGATACTTGGCAAACCGTTATGATGGTACTTATCATTGTGGCACTGCTTATACCAATTCATTACAGTACAAAAGTTGCTGCAATATTAATGTCCGTGTTATTTATTACAGTATGGGCTGATTTTGGCTGGTTTTACATGCTGGATTACGGGTTTTATTTAGCCATTATCTTTGTATTACTTATAGGCAGTACAAGATTTGAGAATTGGGGATTTCCCTTTCTTTATCTGGGAACAGGGCTAAGTTTATGCTGGGTAGCTGTGGAAAAATGGGTTTATCCTGGTATGACATTAGATATTGTGATGAATCATAATGTACCTACATTTGGTTTTGACCCGGAGATTTTTATTGTAATGGCAGCATTTGTTGAATTTGTTGTCGGCTATTTATTAGTTGTCGGTATCTTAAATCGTATACTGGGGTTAGTAGTAACAGTCATTTTCATTTTAACAAGTATGTTGTTCGGGATGACAGAAATTGTTGGTCATGCCATGATTCATATTGTGTTATTAATCTTTATAATTGAAGGGGTTTCTTTCTATCACCCGCCAATCAGAATTCATAAAACAAAAGTAGATCAGTTTATTTTTGTCTTTTTAAACTTTCTCTTTGTTTTAGCAACATTTATATTAATATATTATCGATTCGCATAAAGTGAGACTTTGATCAGTGGGGTTGTTTCCACTGATCATTAGCGAAACTTATCAGGATGCATAGAGTCAGTTATGCCCCCAATTACTTTCTATATATAATCGAAATAAAAAGCGGGGGAATTACTGACACTTAGCGCTGTGATAAAGTGAGACTTTGATCAGTGGGGTTGTTTCGATCCTTTGTGAATAATTGTCGAAATCATTTTACTTCCTAATATGCATCCGTTAAAATTAATTCATACACATATAGAGGCACAATTGTGCAGGAAATGGGGCAAGGTCGTTGAAGAAGATTGCATGGATTACAGATAGCTCATCAGGACTTTCAAAAGAGTTTGCAGAGGAAAATGATATTTATATACTACCTTTAAATGTAATTATTGGTGGCAAAACATATAAAGAAGACGTTGATCTATCAAAAGATGAATTTTATCATTTACTTCAGACACATGGCAATAATGCAAAAACAAGTCAGCCTGCTTATGGTGATTTTATTACACTATATGAGAAATTAAAGGAAGAATACGACTGTGGGATTGCACTGCATGCGTCAAGCCAGCTAACAGGAACATATCAAAGTTCTGTTTCAGCATCAGAAATGGTGGGTTTTCCTGTTGAGGTGATTGATTCAAAAATTGGAGATTATGCACTTGGAAAAATGATCGAAAACGGAATTAACATGGCAAAAGATGGTCGTGAACTGGAAGACGTAGTAAAAGTGCTGCAATCCTATACAGATAAAGCGCAAATGTATTTAATGCCACAGAGTTTTGAACAGTTAAGAAGAAGTGGAAGAGTAAGCGCTGCACAGTCTATTTTTGCATCCTTATTAAAGATTCACTTAATATTAGGTTTTGATAATGGCAAAGTAGTTGTAAAGGATAAAGTAAGAATTAAGAAACGGGCAAAACAGAGAATGTTTCAATTGTTTGATGAGGCAATGGATAATTATCATCTAAAAGAGGTATGTATTTTACATGCAGGTGTTAAGGAACATGCACAACAGTGGAAAGAAGAGCTTGAAAAGAAACATCAACAGCTTAAAATCAAAATTCAAACATTAGTCCCTGTTGCAGGGGTCCATACAGGTCATGGAACATTATGTTTAACATGGCTTAGAGATTAGTAAGTTAGCCGGAGAATTGGTATTTTTAAATTTTTCGGCTTTTTTTCCGTTATATTAATAGATATAATAAATAATGGACTCCTGCAAAGGACATTGAAGTCTTTTCATATAAATACAGTTGAATTACGACAAAGTATACTGAGAGAACATAGAAAGGGAGATTAGAATGGGACAAGGGTTTGATACGAAGTCTGTACATATTACAATGAAACGAAATGACCTGGAGGATATTGAAAATTTCTATACAGGTGAGCGGGATTACTTATATACGAGAGTAGGGAACCCAAATACTGATGAATTAGGACAGGCTGTAGCTGATCTTGAAGAGGCACCGGCAGGGATAGCAACTTCTTCTGGCTTATCTGCAATCATGGCAGGAATTTTATCAATAGTAAAGTCTGGTGACCATGTATTAGCTTCACATGATTTATATGGAGGTACATATGAATTATTAGCGAATGAATTAACAGGGTTCGGAATTGAAGTGAGCTTTGTATCATTTGAAGAGGATCTCGAGCAACATATCCAATCTAACACGGTCTTGTTATATACAGAATCTATTACCAATCCATTATTGCGCGTGGAGAATTTGACTAAAGTTATAGAAATCGCTAAAAAATATCAGTTAAAAACAATGGTTGATAATACATTTGCAACACCATATTTAGTTCGTCCCTATACATTAGGTATCGATTTAGTCGTTCACAGTGCAACCAAATATATTGGCGGCCATAGTGATATTACAGCAGGAGTACTGGTTGGAAATGATGACTTAATCGCAAAGGCACGTCAAAAGTGTGTTAATCTTGGCAGCAATTTAAGTCCATTTGAAGCATGGCTTACTGTAAGAGGTTTAAAGACGTTAGCAGTACGAATGGAACGCCATGTTCGGAATGCAGAGAAAGTTGCTAAAGCGTTAGAGGCTCACCCTGCTGTTGATAGAGTCTATTATCCAGAATATGTATCAGAGCAAGGGAAAGGAGCCATTGTTACGATTGATATAACTGAAAATGCAGATATTAAGACATTTCTGCAATCATTAGGCTGGATTAAGATTGTGGCAACATTGGCAGGAGTGGAAACAACGGTATCCTACCCGCTTGGTACATCCCACCGCAGTTTACCGAAGAAAACGCAGGAAAAGCTTGGCATCACCGAAGGGCTGATCCGTATTTCCATTGGTATTGAAGATGTGGAAGACATTATTTCAACATTAAACCACGCATTAGATAATGCAAAAAAGTAGAGGTGAAAAGGAATGAAATATGCTGTCGTAACTGGTACATCTAAAGGATTAGGAGCATCTATTGCAAAGCTTCTGATGGAGGCTTCCTGTCATGTTATTGGTATAGCAAGAAATAATAATCAATCACTCACTGACGCTGAACTTCCCGGTACCTATTCTTATTATCAAGCAGACTTATCAGACCTATCCCAAACGGAGAATATCTTTAAATCAATTATTGATGATGTAAAAGAAAAGGGAGATATGGAGTCATTATTATTAGTACAGAATGCAGCTTTAGTAACACCGATTGAGCAAGCAGGAAAACAAAACACAGGTCAGCTGGTCAATCATGTGCATGTTAATCTTCTTTCTCCGATGATCATAACAAACTTATGGCTGGATTCCTTTCGGGACAGTAATTTTCCATTAGTGATAGCAAATGTAACTTCAGGTGCAGCCAATAGATCTGTTTACGGCTGGAATGCTTATGGCAGTACAAAAGCTGGTCTGGATCGTTATACTGCCACTGTGGCGTTAGAACAGGATGAACTGAATACAGGTAATAAAGTATTTTTATTTGATCCCAGTATTATGGATACAGAGATGCAGGGAGAAATCCGTTCAGCAGACAAAACGCAATTTGCTGATGTAGAGAAATTTAAGGCATATAAGACAAATAACAGCTTACGTGATACTGATGTTGTTGCACAGGTTCTTGTTGATCGTCTGTTAGATGCAGATAATATAAAGAACGGTGAATATTATAGTGTGAAAGATATTTTTAAGTAGGTAAGTACCCATTTTCATGAAATTAATGGACCATTTATCCTCATCCTACATACGTTATAAGTGTACGAAATAAAGGAGGGATAAATGATGGGTGCACAAGCGTGTGGTGGATACGGCTCAGGTTTTGCTTTAATCGTCGTATTATTCATTCTATTAATTATTATCGGTGCTTCTTGGGGTTACGGCGGTTACTAAGCAATTCAACATAAGAGCGATTCAGAAACTGGCGAAGGCAACTGTCCTTCGTCAGTTTTTCCATTCAATCGGTTCATAAAGTTTGCAGGAATACAAGTTAGTCTTGCTTCTCCATCTAAAGGAAATATGATAAACTTGTTAGAAGTGTGAAAAGAAGTGGTAAGAAAGGAAGTTATGAATGATTACAAGAAAAAGCAAACGTGAAATAGAAATGATGCATGAAGCAGGTAAAGTATTAGCAAAGTGTCATAAAGAAATTGCTAAAATGATGAAGCCAGGCATTACGACAAAGGAAATTGATCAATTTGTTGAGAAATTTCTGAAACAGCATGGGGCAACACCTGAACAAAAAGGATATAACGGATATGAATATGCAACGTGTGCCTCCATTAATGATGAGATTTGCCACGGGTTTCCTCGTAATGAGAAATTAGTTCAAGGTGATCTTGTAACAATTGATATGGTGGTAAACCTGAATGGCGGTTTAGCAGACTCTGCCTGGACTTATGTGGTTGGGGAAGCTGATGAAAAGACAGAGAAATTATTAGAAGTGACAAAAACTTCTTTATATAAAGGAATTGAACAAGCGATCCATGGTAACAGAATTGGCGATATCGGCCATGCCATTCAGCAATATGCTGAAGGGGAAGGTTTTTCTGTTGTGAGAGATTTTACGGGTCATGGAATTGGCCGTACTATTCATGAAGAGCCTCATATCCCGCACTATGGACTCCCAGGTAAAGGACCGCGCCTGAAAGAAGGAATGGTTGTAACGATTGAGCCAATGATTAATGAAGGTGACTGGAAAAGCAAAATGGATGACAATGGGTGGACTGCCAGAACCATTGATGGCGGAAGATCTGCTCAGTTTGAACATACCATTGTTATCACGAAGGAAGGTCCGGTTATTTTAACGGATCAAGATACAGAAGAATCAATTTAACGGAGAATGGTTATGGACACAGAAAGAAAACAATTAATAAAAAGCCAGATAAGGGATGGGATGATTGCAGGTGTTCCCATTGCTGTTGGGTATTTACCGATTGCCCTGGCTTATGGTGTACTTGCAAAGCAATCTGGGATGACATTGGCAGAATTAACAGGAATGAGCTTGTTTGTTTATGCTGGTGCATCTCAATTTATGGGAGCGAATATGATTGGACTTGGTGTAAGTGCTGCCGAAATTATTGTCGCCACATTTGTCTTAAATTTAAGGCATTTTATTATGAGTCTTTCTTTTATCAATCAAATAAAAAGGTACAGGATGAGATGGAAGTTTCCACTAGCATTAGGTTTAACAGATGAAACATTTTCGGTAGCTTCCATTTTCCATAAACAAGTTGATAACAAATATGGTTATTATTTCTATGGAACACTGATGCTCACTTCTTATCTGTCCTGGGTTTTAGGATCATTGTTAGGGGGAGTGTTAGGTGATATTATTCCTGCTGTTTTAAGCCAGAGTATGGGAGTTGCTCTCTATGCCATGTTTATCGGACTTTTAATACCATCCATTAAAAAATACCATCGAATTGCTGTTATCAGTATTGTCGCGATGCTTGTAAATTATATTCTTAGTCCTGTTATTGGACAAGGATGGGGCATTGTTGCTGGAACCATAATAGGTGGTTTAGCAGGTGTATTTGTCTTAGAGGAGGAAAGAATATGATCTGGGTGATTATCATTGGGATGGCACTTGTGACAATTATCCCCAGAATAATTCCACCATTTATTGTCGATTACATACGTTTTCCCAAATGGATGAATAAATGGCTTCAGGCAATCCCCTACGCTGCATTAGGAGCATTAGTTTTTCCGGGGATTATGACAGTAGTGCCCGAAAAGCCATACATTGGTTTGATTGCAGGAGCTGTTGCTATCATATTGGCATGGTTGAGAGTCCATATCATCCTCGTTGTCCTAAGTTCCATAATGACTGTTTTGGTATTAACCATTTAACAGTGTATACACAACTAATTCATCGGAAGATTTCGTTTTTGAATGGATATTAATGCGAAATCTTCTTGGTTTTTAAGGAGGTTTTCGTTCTACTCCAGATATTCAATGCAACATTAACGTGCATCCACTTATAAGAAGTACGAATCCTCAAAGAACTTGACCCTCCCCATAAGATTAATTGCTTATAATCACTGAGAATTGATTATAAGGAAACAAAAAATCCGAAATGATCAGATCATTCGGATAATTATACCAGTTTATCCCCATACTCCTAATCAAACCTATTCTGCTCATATGGTTCTATATGAATATGGGCACTTGGAATGTCATGTTCTTCCTTTAATTTCTCTTCAATATCATCTGTAATATGATGGCTTTCTTCTACTGTCAGTTGGGGATCAACAAATATTGTTGCTTCTATCAGTGACTGATTTCCATGAATCCGGCCTTTGACATCTTTTATTTCTAATACATTTGGATGGGAATGAATACTCTTTTTTATTTTCGTTAACTCCTTAGGTTGGAATCCGTCCGTTAATGTATGAGTAGCATCCCGGAATATTTGCCAGGCTGTCTTGCATATAATGAATCCAACAACTGCTCCTGCAAGAGGATCTAACCAGTATAATTCAAATTGAGCGCCAGTTATCCCAATAAAGGCACCTACACTGACTAACGCATCTGATTTGTTGTCTTGTGCTGCAGCGTTCAGTGAAGAACTGTTTATCCGTCTGCTTAAATTCCGATTGTAAAAATATACACCGAACATAACAATCGCAGAACCTAGCGCCACCCATGCAGTTAATAGCTCAGGTTCGCTGAATTCCTGAAGTATAATTGACTTTCCTGTTCCAACTAACACTTGGATGCCGATTGTGATCATAATAAATGCTGCTATCAGAGAAGCAATCATCTCAGCTCGAAAATGCCCGTAATGATGATCTTCATCAGGCGGTTTTCTGGAAATTCTCAACCCAATAAGTACAGCGACAGAGGCGACTATATCTGTTGAATTGTTCAGGCCATCTGCACGCAATGCTGTTGAATTTCCGTATGCAGCAGCTATCAGTTTAATACTGGCAAGAATTAAATAGGCGAATATACTAATCCAGGCACCTTTTTCTCCCTCTTTATATTTATCATATTGATCCATGATTTGTCCCCCGCACTTTCTAAAGAATAGAGACTGAATGTTTGTACTATAAGCTTATCAAATACTGATAGAGGATGTCCAAAAACCGACTTCTTGAACACACACTGAAATGAAAAGTCTAGATATAGTCTGTCCAATTGCAGAAAAAAACACATGAAATAAGTGAACTTGAAATAAATGACAGGCTTTTCAATTAAACATAGGTTTAGACAGGCACCAAAATGGGAATTGCTTAATAAACATATAGTTAAAAGGAGGCGTGCTCCATGAAAAAACAAAAGATTAGTTACCGATTGATTTCGTTTGAAAGAAACCGTAAAAAAGCTATATTAGCAAGAAGGGAAATATCTTATGAAATTAAGCTTGCTTCACAGTTAATGCTAGATGATCTTTGTTTTAACTGGAACAAAGCACGCTTAGAAGAGCAAATCAATCTAGCGATAGATCGCAATGACAAGCCAGCATTTGAGACCCTTAGTAAACAATATAAGCAGTATATCTGGGAAGCTTAATTATAAACCTCGTCTGAAAGTAAAGGACGGGGTTTATTAATTTTTGGCGGAATTTATGATATATTAGAATGAGTAATGAATAGAGAGGATTTTATAGAGATGAGAAAAACAATATATCTTTTGATATTGATGGGGATTATCTTAATCGGCTGTCAGAACGAAACATCAGAACAGCCGGCAGAGGAATCGAGTAATGATGAACAAGTGACTGAAGAGAATACGGAAGATGCTGGTAAAGCAGAGCCGGAACAGGAAACAACAGAGGAAACGGACAAACAATCGGAAGACAATGCGGAAATCCCAGAGACACCAGAATTGGAAGAAGATTCAGAAGCAGACACAACAACTGAAAAACAAGAGGCTGACAAAGAATCCGAATCAAAGGAGACGGAAACTTCAGAGCAAAATAATGATGAAAATCAGTCAGAAGAAAAAGCAGATGAAGCGGTAGCTGTTCCAGACAATAAAACAACTATCGAGAATACACTGACTGTAGTTGAAGATCCGGATAGTGTGGAAGTTATCGTTAATAAACAAAGGAAATTGCCTGATGGATATAAACCAGCTGACTTAGTGGAACCAAATGTATCATTTTATGCGGCAGAAGGGGATCCGAAACGTCTTATGCGACAAGTTGCAGCAACTGCATTGGAGCAATTATTTGCAGATGCCAAACAAAGCGGGTTAGAATTTGTTGCGGTTTCCGGTTATCGTTCATATGATCGCCAAAAAGTCATTTATGAAAATAATGTGGCAAAAAATGGACAGGAACATGCAGATCGATATTCTGCGAGACCAGGTACGAGTGAACATCAAACAGGACTGGCGATGGATGTAGCCTCAGCAGCATTAGTTGCAGTACTTGAACCAGGTTTTATTCAAACAGATGAAGGCCAGTGGCTTGCTGAGAATGCACATAATTACGGCTTTATTATAAGATACCTGGAAGGGAAAGAAAGTATTACTGGGTATAGCTATGAACCATGGCATGTTCGATATGTCGGGAAAGAATTAGCAACAGAAGTATATGAACAGCAAACAACACTGGAAGAGTTTTTCGGACTTTATCCTTAAATAATAAATAAATTTCACAGAATCACCATCCTGATCATAGCCTAGTATTAGAAGGTTATGAAGGTTGGTGATTTGGTGAAAAAACTGACAACAGGAATGCTGGTTACCCGTTACTCCCACGAACATGATATCGTATTCCGTATTAAGAAGATTACAGGGGAAACGGTAATTTTACATGGAGAAGATTTGCGATTAGAAGCAGATGCACCAATTGATGATGTTAGGGAATTGCCTGAAGATCTCTTAAGGGAAAGGCAAGAGGAAATGAAGGATAAGGAAGAGTATTCTTACCGTCTTTTTCGCCAGGATTATCAATTAATGAAAGATAAAAAAGAATATGAACATAGAAAAAATGAACCGAGAGACATTCAGCGATTTCAGTTGCCTGTAAAAGTACTGCACATTGACGGTGACCGACTCTACTTAAAAAAGTGTATTGATTTATATCAAAGGCTGGGATTGCAAGTTCATGGAGTCTATTTACAGGAAAATGAATTTCCATTAGAAATTGATGACATTATACGAAAGATTCAGCCGGAGATTTTAGTGGTGACAGGTCATGACGCTTATTCAGAGGCGAAAGGATCGAAAAAAGAGTTAGCTGCCTATCGTAACTCCAAGTATTATGTAGAAACAGTCAGAAAGGCTAGGAATTGGGAGCCGAATCTTGATCAGTTAATTATTTTTGCTGGTGCTTGTCAATCACACTTTGAGTCGATTATCCGGGCAGGCGCAAACTTTGCAAGTTCCCCAGACCGTGTCAATATTCATGCATTAGATCCAGTCTATGTTGTGGCAAAAGTAGCCTACACTCCGTTTATGGAGAAAGTGAATGTTTATGAAGTGTTAAAAAATACCCTGACAGGTGAAAAAGGGCTGGGCGGAATGGAAACAAAAGGTCTTTTCCGCACAGGCCTGCCATATGTAGAGACAAAATAGCGACAAATTGTCGCTATTTTTTATTGTAAGAAACAGGCGAGTTTGAATGAGTCTGACATAATTGTTTGCACATAAGTATTATTTTTATTACTACTTTGCCCGCATTTTTTGATACAATATAGGGGAAATCAGATTAAAGGGGGAGACTGTGATGGATTATCGTATCGAACGTGATACTATAGGTGAAATAAAAGTAGCAAATGACAAATACTGGGGGGCGCAAACACAGCGCAGTAAAGAAAATTTTCCAATTGGAAATGAATTAATGCCGGCAGAAATTATTGAAGGATTTGCCATTCTAAAGAGAAGTGCAGCAATTGTAAACAGCGAACTAGGATTAATGGAAAAAGAAAAAGCTGATGCCATTACCTATGCAGCTGACCAGATTCTGGCAGGGGAACTTTTTGACCACTTTCCATTAGTAGTATGGCAAACTGGCAGTGGTACGCAATCTAATATGAATGTCAATGAAGTAATCGCCTATGCAGGAAACAAGTGGCTGGAAGAAAAAGATAGTGAACTTCGATTACATCCTAATGATGATGTGAACAAGTCTCAGAGTTCCAATGATACATATCC
>NZ_ML762424.1:419823-458372 GCF_009498735.1 Gracilibacillus oryzae | reverse complement strand
AGTGCTTCCCGCATTGCTTACTTTAAAGGCAACATTAAAAGAAAAGATGGAAGCGTTTCAGGATGTTGTCAAAATTGGCCGTACCCATCTTCAAGATGCAACACCATTAACATTGGGGCAAGAGATCAGCGGTTGGCATCGCATGCTGGAAAAAACGGAACAAATGATTG
Source organism: Gracilibacillus oryzae (assembly GCF_009498735.1). Taxonomy (GTDB): domain Bacteria; phylum Bacillota; class Bacilli; order Bacillales; family Amphibacillaceae; genus Gracilibacillus; species Gracilibacillus oryzae. The sequence goes on along the minus strand of NZ_ML762424.1, from coordinate 458,202 downwards.
AAAACAGTTTACCATATGTGAAAGAGCTGGCAATTGGCGGAACAGCTGTAGGAACTGGATTGAATGCACATCCGGAATTTTCCGAACGAGTAACAGAAAAAATAAGCGAATATACTGGAAAAGAATTTATATCAGCTCCAAATAAATTTCATGCATTAACTAGTCATGATGAACTTGTTTTCGCTCATGGAGCATTAAAAGGATTAGCTGCAGATTTAATGAAGATTGCTAATGATGTAAGATGGTTAGCAAGCGGTCCTCGTTGCGGAATTGGTGAAATTACCATTCCTGCAAATGAGCCTGGAAGTTCGATTATGCCTGGAAAGGTTAACCCGACTCAAAGTGAAGCAATTACGATGGTAGCGACACAAGTAATGGGCAACGATGCTGCAATTGGTTTTGCTGCAAGTCAAGGTAACTTTGAACTTAACGTGTTTAAACCAGTAATAGCATATAACTTCCTGCAGTCTGCTCAGCTTTTGGCTGACAGTATGCTATCATTCAATGACCGTTGTGTTGTCGGATTAGAGCCGAATTATGAGCAAATTGAAAAGAATCTAAATGATTCATTAATGCTTGTGACAGCACTTAATCCACACATCGGTTATGAGAATGCCGCAAAAATAGCAAAAAAAGCATTTGCTGATAATTCTACATTAAAAGAAGCTGCAGTGGAATTAGGCCTGCTGACAGGAGAACAATTTGATGAATGGATTAAACCGGAAGAGATGACATATCCAAAATAATATTTGGTGTGACTGGTTTAAATTACTAGAAAAATAAAAGCATATAGATCATCTTTTTGTTCACAATATGTGTACAGGAGGTGAACAAAGATGGCAAATAACAATAGCTCAAATAACTTAGTAGTGCCAGGAGTACAACAAGCTCTAGATCAAATGAAATATGAGATCGCTCAGGAATTTGGTGTAAACCTAGGTGCAGATTCAACTTCACGCTCTAACGGATCTGTTGGTGGTGAAATTACAAAACGTTTAGTTACAATGGCTGAACAACAATTCAACAACGGGCAACAATAAATAAAAAGGGAGACGCAGCGGTTGTCAGCGTCTCTCTTTATTATTGAGGGGTTATGATGTATCTATGTTATGTATGTAATGGTCTGGAAAAGTTAGATGCACAATGTCCGCAATGTCAGAAGAGTATGCACGATGCTGGCAAAGTGGTTGATTATTATGGTGATTATGCAGCATATATAGACATTCATGATGCGCAGCTAATTGACGGTATACCAAGTTCTGCGGAAGAACATCAATGTGTGCATCTTGGAATATGTTCTGCTTGTAACTATATGGAAGAAGTTATAGTTAATGAGAAAACTCTAAAAAATTAAAAAGCGCAAAACCGGATGGTCTGCGCTTTTTTAATGTGTTATTTAATTCTAGCTTCTGAGTCTTTGTCAAAGAAGTGGCATTTGTGCATATCAAATGCAAGATCAATTTTTTCTCCGCCGTGAATGTCTGTACGAGAGTCAACACGTGCGACAAATTCCTGCTCATTTAATTCAGAGTAAAGATAGGATTCAGAACCCATTAATTCCGCAACAGCGATAGTTGCTGTAATTTTTGCACCTGGGTTGGCATCTAAGAATACTGGCTCATCATGAATATCTTCAGGACGCACGCCTAATACGATTTCTTTACCTACATAACCTTGTTCGCGAAGCACTTTCATTTTACCTTCAGGAATAGACACTTTTGTATTACCTAAAACAATATTTCCATCTTCTAATGTACCATTAAAGAAGTTCATTGCAGGGGAGCCGATAAATCCGCCAACGAAAATGTTATTTGGCTTATCATATACTTCTTTAGGTGCACCTACTTGCTGAATAAGACCATCTTTTAATACAACAAGGCGAGTTGCCATTGTCATCGCTTCTGTTTGATCGTGTGTTACATAAATAGTAGTTGTTTGCAGGCGGTGGTGTAATTTTTGAATTTCCGCACGCATCTGTACACGAAGTTTCGCATCCAAGTTTGATAAAGGCTCATCCATTAAGAATACTTTCGCATCACGTACAATGGCACGTCCTAATGCCACACGCTGACGCTGACCACCGGAAAGTGCTTTCGGTTTACGATCTAAGTATGCTTCCAAGCCTAGAATACGTGCTGCATCTTTAACACGACGCTCAATTTCATCTTTTTTGAATTTACGTAATTTCAGACCAAATGCCATGTTATCATATACATTCATGTGTGGATACAATGCGTAGTTCTGGAAAACCATCGCAATGTCACGGTCTTTTGGTGCCACTTCATTCATCAGTTTTCCATCAATGTAGAATTCTCCGCCAGAAATTTCTTCTAATCCTGCGATCATACGAAGTGTTGTTGATTTACCACAACCTGATGGACCAACAAATACGATAAACTCTTTATCAGCAATTTCCAAGTTAAAGTTATCAACTGCTTTTGATGCGCCTTTGTCATATACTTTATCAATATTTCTTAAAGATAATTCTGCCATTTCATTTCCCTCCTGAATTGTGAAAACGTTATCTATGTCTATTAGTTTACAAATAATCCGGCCAACCGTAAATAGCTACCGTGCACAAAAAATACCGAGTCATTTGTGCACGTTTACTGAAAACGCATTCATGGGCAGTTTGTTTGTTACATATGCACAAAACAGCAGATTTAATTCCATTTGTTTTGCATAAGTAAGCACAAATAAACAGCCAAAGCTTGATCAAATTGTTTTACATCAATACCGGTTTTTTCAATAAACTTATCTACTCGATATTGCAGGCTGTTGCGGTGCATGAACATTTTCTTGGCAGCTAACGTTGTATTCGAATTAGATTCCAAGAAGACTTGGACTGTTTTTAATAATTCTTTATCATCTTTTACTTTGGCAAGAATAGAATCAAAAATTATCTGCTGCTCCTTTTCCGTTAAGTTATGCAAAATTAAATAAGGGACAACGCTGTAATAATGAATGACAGGCTGTTGCAGCTTCTTTGTTAACTGATAACATTTGCTTATCCATTGGTAAAAGTCATAAGCTTTCTTTATTTCATATATCACAGGTCCTACAAACAGCTGGATATTCATATAAAAGTCAGTTGTTAATACTTCTATAATCTCCGTGTAGGAAATCTGTTCTTCCGGTGTATTCTCTGCTTCTTCAATAATTAAGACACCTTCATGATTATTCTCCCACAATATGGGTGTTTTTTGTGGGAAAAGTCCATAAATCGCTTCTCTGAAACCATCGGGATCAACAGTTTCATCAGAGAAAGAGAAATAAACAAAATGAAATCTCTCCATTTTATCATCCACCAGGGTTTGAGGAATTTCCTGATGAAAAAGAACATCCATCCAGAGTTTCTCACGTTGGCTGGTAGGAGGTTCATTTGCATGATATGGTGTGAGCAAAATGTTTAATAATGCTTCTTCGCGCTGGGATAGTTCGGTTTTAGAGATACCGATAATGTCATTCTCATTTGTCAAAAACCATTTATAATCATTGTATTCTTTTAGCATACTATCAGTAGCTCTAATTAATTGTGGGAACATCTCTTGTAATTGCTTTAGCATAGATTCTGGCCTCTTTCATTAATACTTGTCCATATAAGTATAACAAATATGACGAAAAAAGCAGATACAAAGAAATGAAAAATCGCACATTTTAGATAATGTGCGAAAAAATCAGGTTAATCATCACTTTCAGCCGGGAATGGATTGTCTTCTTTTGGCAGGGATCTAGCCTGTTCTATCTGCATTCTGCCATGAATACTGTAGGTTGTTCCGCCAGCCATTCCCTCATTAATCATACGATCTACATCTAATTCATATTCTTGTCGTGCATCTTTTTCTTTAGATGGTTTTGCCATACATATCCCTCCTTACCGCATTAGTTTGTGCTCGATATAGAGGGTGCATACTTACTTATTCTGAAGAAAATATGCATAACGATATAATAAACGGAAAATATTGTTTCTGTCACTGTGATAATCAGGCTGGTCGAATATATTCCAGCCTGGTTTCGCATTTACTTCAAGCAGCCAGATCTTTTTTTCTTGATCAATCCCTAAATCAAATCCCAGTTCGCCAATTTTCCCTGAGTAATATTTATCAATAATCGCGCTCAAGGAAAGGACCGTTTCCTCTATTTTGTTTAACAGGATGGTTGCTTCTTTTTCAGAGAAAATATCATAGATGTTCCTAATCGAAGCACCTCTGGAAACATGTGTGGTAAATAGGTGGTCCTCTGCCTGTCTGACATAATGGAGCGACATTTCCCAGCTGTTGTTTTCATTTTTATTTGTATGGATCCGCAAATCAATCTTCTTACTGTTTTTCATATACAGTGGGATTGCTTCCTGAATGACATAGTTTCTGAATCCATTAGGGAAGTGGGTGTCCATGATGGACTCAATATCCGTATGTCTGCTTTTTTCAATTTTCTTTTCGATATAGAAATGTACAGTGTACTGCTGATTGCTTTTGGAAATATGATAGATGCCGTTTCCTTTACTTCCATGGATTGGTTTTAAATAGATATCTCCATTGTCAATCCATTCATCTAGTGTCCTTGCAGATGGTTGAAAGATAGTATGTGGTAATAAATAATGGACAGAGGTATCTTGCATGATAATTTCGTAAACCTGCCATTTGTTAAAAAATTCAGGATTAAATATAATAGAAGTTGATTGAAGCATCTGTTTTGCCTGCTTTACTTTAGGATGTGCTTCTAATTTTCGGTTTGGGAGACGATTATAGATGACTTTTGGAATTGGCTGGACAGTACTTGTCCATTGATTATCTTCAAAGAAATATCCTCTGATCTTATTGATCTGAAAGTCAATGTCTTTATAACCGAACAAGAATGTTTGAAAACCGTATAATTTGCCGATCTGTGTCATTTCAAGGAAAGTAGCTGCATGCCTTTCCATCTGCCGCCTGCCTGCAGTTAATATGCCAAATTGGTAATGTACCATACAGGATTGATCCTCAACGACGAACTGATAATATTTGTTAGCCTGAAACTGCAATTGTTTCATTAACTCTGATGAAATAAAGATCGTCTGGTTATCTTTTTTGTGGCTTAGCCAGTCACAATAAACATAGCAGGGACCATTGACCATTCTTCGTACATTTTTATAAACGTGGTATACTGAATTAGGCACAATAATTCTATTTTTAGTATTGGGATACTCCTTTACTTTGAATTCATATAACATAAGACATCCACCCTTTAAAAATTTCTCATAATTTAATCCATTCTATGCTTGAGTTGGGTTTACTATACATTTGTACCACGTTAGGAAAGCAGAAAATTTCCGGACGCGAGTTTATTTAAAAAGAAAGGCAGGAATATAGATGAGTGTTTTTATTACATTGTTACTGATGGTCATTATTGGAGGGTTGATTGGCGGTGTAACCAATTCACTTGCGATTAAAATGCTTTTTCGACCATATGAAGCTAAATATATTGGAAAGTGGAAGATACCATTTACACCTGGCGTCATTCCGAAACGCCGTGATCAACTGGCCATTCAGTTAGGGGAACTTGTTGTCAATCATTTAGTTACAGCAGACAGTCTCCAGAATAAATTGCAGGAAAAAGAAGTGAAAGATCAAGTTATCCAGTTATTCAACAAAGAATTTCATCATTTCCTGAGAAAACAGCTGACTGTTGACATGCTGCTCAACAAGCTGGAAATTTCAATCGATAAAGATAAGATGGAGAAAAAGATTGGTGACTTTGTTCTGAAGAAGTTTGAGGAATTTATCGATCAACATAGTAATAAGTCATTGGAAGACTGGTTAACAACAGGAGCAGAAGAGGAGATAAATAGTCAGCTGGAGCAATTGACCCACCATGTATACAAGCAAATCATTGTATTGATTAATCAGCCTTCAACAAAACAGAAGATCGAACAGATGATTAATGAATATGCCCAGTCAAAAGGTTTCTTTGGCAACATGTTATTGTCGATGATCAGCGGGGAGGATTTGTCTGCAAAAGTTCAGGACCTGTTAACAGATTACTTCAGATCAGAAGATGGATATTCTATGTTACAAAGTGTGCTGGATAATGAATGGAAAAAGCTGAAACAAAAACCGTTATCTGATTTTCAGCCCTTTTTGGAGAAGGCTTTTGTAAAGGACGCGATTCGCGATGTAGTTATTCGCAATATTCCTGTTGAAAACTGGTTAAACCAGCCGGTGCAGACATTCATTCTTCCATTACAGACGAAAATCGAACATAACATCCTGCCTAAGGTAGTTGATTTGTTATTAGCAAAACTGACAGAAAATGTTCCAGCCATCTTAGCAAACCTTAAAGTGGAAAAAATGGTGGAGAAACAAGTTGCTTCATTTCCGACAGCAAGAATCGAAGATATCATCTTGTCGATTTCGAGAAAAGAGTTTAAATTGATTACATATTTAGGCGCACTGCTCGGTGGGGTAATTGGACTAATTCAAGGAATTCTGTTTGTATTGGTTGGATAAGTGATTAATCTTTGTTATAGTGGGAAAGTAGATTTAGAATAAGCGGCTGACTGTCTTATAGTTAGCAAGAACTGCAGTCAGCATGTAACGCGAATTAATTTAGGAGGATTTATTTTTATGGCAAATATCCATGATAGCGCACATGAATTAGAAAAAGCAATCCAGGAAAGCGAGGAATTCCAGGATTTAAAAGCAGCATATGAAAAAGTAATGAATGATCCATCATCAAAGCAGATGTTCGATAATTTCAGAAATACTCAATTAGAATTACAGCAAAAACAGATGCAAGGATTAGAAATTACCGAAGAAGAAGTAGAAAAAGCGAAAAGTGTTGTCGAACTTGTTCAACAGCATGAAGATATTTCTAAGTTAATGGAACAGGAACAACGTGTAAACGTACTGATCAATGATATCAGCCGTATTATTACGAAACCACTGGAAGAATTGTATGGTGCGCAGGAAGCATAAATAAGAGACAGGATTGAAAGCATTGCTTTTGATCCTTTTTTTTATTTATGGACGGAAATAAGGAAGAGATACTATTAGGTATGGAAGCCTTTAGGGGAATCTTGTCAGGAAAACAAGTGCTAAGCTATAATAAATATAAAGAATTAAAGACAAGTGTGGACTTTTAACTATGAAATGGAGGAGAGTACATAAATGAAAGCGATATATATTATGAACGATGATTCATTCGAATTGATTTATCCATTACAAATCAGAAAAGAAATTAAGAAGTTAGTAGATATAGATGAAAGGCAGTTATCACAGGACACATTACAGAATAACTACCATTTACTTAAAGATATCGATATATTAATATCAGGTTGGGGTGGTCCCAGGTTAGATGCTGAGTTTCTTGAGCATGCACCGAATTTAAAAGCAGTATTTTATGGAGCAGGTTCTATAAAAAATATGGCAACAGATCACATGTGGGATAGAGAGATTATCATTACAAATGCAGTAAAAGCAAATGCTGTTCCAGTGATAGAATTTACTATCTCGCAAATTGTGTTTTGTCTCAAGAATGGCTGGCAGTTCGTTCGAGACATAGAGCGTACGAAAACTTTTCCTCATAAGCCTTCTGCTATTGTTGGCGGTTTCGGAAGTACTGTTGGAGTTATCTCTTTAAGTACAATTGGAAAAGGGGTCTGTGAGTTATTAAAACACTTCGATCTGAATGTAATCGCTTATGATCCTTTTGCCAGTCAGGAAGAAGCAGAAAGGCTGGGAGTGAAGTTGTGCAGTCTTGACGAGATCTTTGAACAATCAGACATTGTATCAGTGCATGCTCCTCTGCTGGATGAAACAAAAGGAATGATTACAGCCAGTCATTTTGCTAAGATGAAACAAGGTGCCAGCTTTATCAATACGGCACGTGGAGCAATTGTTAAAGAAGAAGAAATGATCAGTGTGTTAAAACAGCGCGAGGATATTACAGCGGTATTAGATGTCACAGATCCTGAACCGCCAGCTCCTGAATCACCTCTATACCTTATGCCCAATGTTATCTTAACCCCGCATTTAGCAGGCAGCCATGGAAAGGAATGTGCAAGAATGGGGCATTATATGCTGCAGGAATTAGAACGGTATGTAAAGAAGGAGCCGCTACAGTGGCAGGTTTCACGCGAGGAATTTTATTTGCAGGCATAATATGATCAAAAGAAGCAGAAATAGAAATAGTTTGTTCAATATTATAGAAGAATGCAAAGCGATTGATGGGATAAATTGTTAGAAGAGAAATAAAAGAGGGAAAAAGCAGTACAAAGACGGATAAAGTCTGTACTGCTTTTTATTATATTGTGAGTTTGATTACTTATATTTTAGGGAAATGCAGATATAAAGCGGAATAAATGGAAAAATATCGTAATAAGCAGGTATTTGTCACAGATGAAGTGAAATTGAATGTTATAACCTTACATTGGTTGTAAAAAGAGTTGTCTAACCTGTGTTAGGAGATTATACTGAATACGTAAAATCTAATACCGACAAGGAGTGTTTGAATTATGAAAGATTTGTATCCTTCTAGAATCAAAGGGATGCCTGCCATTTTAGAAAGAAAAGATCCGATCATTCACAGCTCCAACAAGGGAGATGGGCCTTTAAGTGAGGTGGAGTTAGATTTTTATGAAGACAATGGTTACCTTTTTATGTCTAATTTTTTCTCTGAAGATGAGGTAACTTTACTCCAGCAAGAGTTGAGCCGTAATATGAATGACAATAAAGCATCAAATGAAAAGCATGTTGTAAGAGAAACTGGGGGAGAGGAGATCCGCTCCGTATTTGATGTTCATAATAATGATGAATTTTTCCATGATTTATCTTCACATGAAAGACTTGTTCATATTGCACAACAGCTGCTCGGCAGTCAGGTTTACATAAACCAGTCCAGAATTAATTTGAAACCTGGTTTTAAAGGGAAAGATTTTTACTGGCATTCTGACTTTGAAACATGGCATATGGAAGATGGAATGCCGAATATGCGTGCAGTAAGCTGCAGCATTATTCTGACAGATAACTATTCGTATAATGGACCATTATTGTTAATTCCAGGGTCTCATCGTTATTTTGTTCAATGTGTCGGAGAAACACCAGAAAACCATTTCGAACAATCACTAAAAATGCAGAATCTTGGTGTACCTGACCATGACAGCATTAATTGGCTGCTTTCAAAAGGCGGCAAAATTGACAGTGCAACAGGGCCTGCAGGGTCTGTTTTATTTTTTGAATCTAATACTATGCATGGTTCCAACAGCAATATATCCCCACTGCCTCGCAGTAATGTATTCTTTGTGTTTAACAGTGTGGAAAATAAGTTAGTCGAACCGTTCGCAAATATTCCAGCAAGACCGGAATTCATCGCAAATCGTACAAATGTAAAACCAGTGGAACCAAAACAGATGGATTTGAAAAAGAAGAAAATTAGTATACAGTCTTAAATGTTTAACCCCGATAACATATGCTTATTGGGGTTTTAACATATTTTAACAGACTGTTTTTTTATGTTTTACTGAAACTTTTCCATCATCTCCCCGTATATAAGAATGAAAGAGGTGGTCTCATTGACATTATTATTAGAAAATGTAACCAAAAAGTTTGGATCTTTTACTGCAGTTGACCAACTGTCCTTAGAAATAAGGGAAAACAATATCTTTGGATTTCTTGGGGCAAACGGTGCTGGAAAGACAACAACATTTCGAATGATTCTTAACTTGATTGATCCAACAAATGGCTCAGTTACATGGAATGGAAATAATATTACCTATCATACAAGTGATTCAATCGGTTATTTACCAGAAGAGAGAGGATTGTATCCTAAATTAAAAGTCAAGGACCAGCTTGTCTATCTTGGGAAGCTGAGAGGAATGACAAAAAAAGATGCTCAAAATGAATTGAGTGTATGGTTAGACCGGTTAAAGGTTCCACAGCATTTAGATAAAAAAGTGGAAGAACTGTCAAAGGGAAATCAGCAGAAGATTCAATTTATTTCAGCTGTCATTCATAAGCCAAAATTGCTCATTTTAGATGAACCCTTCTCTGGTTTAGATCCTGTGAATGTGGAAATATTGAAAGATGCGGTAACAGACTTGAAGAATCAAGGCACAACGATTGTATTTTCGTCCCACCGGATGGAACATGTGGAGCAGTTATGTGAGAACTTATGTATGTTGAAAAATGGTAAACGAATTTTACACGGAAACATTAGAGAGATCAAGCGGTCATTTGGCAGGAAAAACTTGAAAATTGAAGCAGATTTTGACCTTGATTTTGTCAAACATCTGGCTGGTGTAGTAAAGGTGCAAACTTATTCATGGGGAATTGCATGTCAAATTGAGAATGAAGAGGTTTCGCAATATATTCTGCACGAACTGCTGGGCAAAGGTTTTGTTCGCAAGTTTGAATTAGAAGAACCAAGTTTAAATGATATTTTCATTGATAAGGCTGGTGAGTCTTATGAATAAATTTATGACTGTATTTTTGCACACATACCTTTCAAAAGTGAAAAAGAAGTCATTTTTAATTACAACTGGAATTTTTCTTGTCTTTATTTTCCTTTTAGCAAACATTAATACTTTTGTAGATATGTTCAGCAGTGAAGAAGGAACAGCTGATAATACTACAGTTGCGGTTGTTTCGGAAGAGCAGACAATTATGGATCAATTGAATCAAAGGCTTGAAAACGGTGAATCGAATTTCCAGGTAAATGAACTGGAAACTTCCATAGACGATGCAAAACAATTGGTAACAGATGGAACGTATGCAGGTGCTCTTCATATTACGTTAAGTGAACAAGAATTACCTGTTGCCACCTATTATACGAATGATACAACGAACTTTGCCATTGAATCACAGCTATCTCAGGAGCTTGAACAAATCAAAGTAGCAATGGCAGCAAACCAGGCAGGTATTGATCAAAGTACTATTTCTTCCATTTATGAACCAATGCAATTTAACACCGAGCAAATAGAAGCAGACGGAGGCGGCGGAGAAGAATTAGTTAAGACGGAAGAAGAACTCAACGGGACTCGTGGATTAGTATACGTGTTGTTGTTTTTGCTCTATTTTGCTGTTATCTCTTACGGGAATATGATTGCTACAGATATTGCAAATGAGAAAACGTCACGTGTAATGGAGATTTTAATTTCCAGTTCCTCTCCTGTCAGTCAAATGTTTGCTAAGATATTAGGGATTGGTTTAGTAGGATTAACACAAATGACCATCTTTTTAGGGATCGGCTACTTAATTATCACACAAAAGCAAGAAGAGTTAGTTGGAGGCTTCTTTGAGGTATTTGGTTTATCTGATGTCAGTGTTTCCACATTTGTTTATGCGTTTATTTTCTTCCTGCTTGGCTATTTCCTTTATGCAACATTGGCTGCAATGTTAGGTTCATTGGTAAGTCGTACAGAAGACGTTCAACAAATGATGTTGCCGGTAACTCTACTGATTGTGGCAGCATTTATGATTTCAATGATTGGCTTATCTGACCCAAGCTCGAGTTTTGTAACGATCTCGTCTTATATTCCATTCTTCTCACCAAGGACCATGTTTTTACGTGTCGGAATGTTAGATATTCCGATGTGGGAAATTGCGTTAAGTATTGCTATACTTATTATTACGATTGCACTGCTAGCAGTAATAGGAGCAAGAATCTATCGAGGTGGTGTACTAATGTATGGTACCTCAACCTCATTAAAGGATATTAAAAAGGCCCTGCGATTATCGAAAAAAGAATAAGCAACAATCAGGCCAGACTAATGAATAGTCTGGTTTTTTCTATTGTACGAGATTTACGAATTTCATTGTTTTCTTTGTCGGCTTTACAGAATAAATTCTCTGATGAGAATCGAACGTGCATTCTTGTTTTGCTTTTGATAGAATAGAAGAAAGGTGGTGAACCGATTGGATCAGCAAATTTCGTTTATTCATTGTGCAGATCTTCATTTAGACAGTCCATTTAAAGGATTAAGTCACATATCAAATCAAATTACCGATCAGGTTAGAGAAAGTACGTTTCAAGCATTCAACCAAATGATTGAACTGGCGATTGATAAGCAAGTGGATTTTGTTTTAATTGTTGGTGATATATTTGATCAGGAAGAGCAATCGATGAAGGCACATATGACCGTCATTCGAGGGTTCCGCCGTCTGATGGAGAATGGTATTTATGTATATTTATCCTTTGGAAATCATGATTTTATGAAAAGCCAAACATTCCCCCGAAATTATCCTGACAATGTGTTTGTTTTTGAAAAGGAACAGGTGGAAGTTTTCCCTTTTATAAAAAATGCTCAGGTTATTGCCAACATTTATGGATTTAGTTATTACAATCGTGCAGTTGAGAATAACATGGTTCCACAGTACAAAATAAAGGGGGATGTCCCATTTCATATTGCATCTCTTCATGGATCATTAGGGAACAGCAATACAGATCATGCGAATTATGCGCCTTTTCAGTTAAATGAGTTGAAAAAATCAGCTTTTGATTATTGGGCACTTGGCCATATACATAAACGTGAAATCCTTTCAGACAAACCTGCTATCGTCTATCCTGGAAATATCCAAGGCAGATCAATTAAGGAGACAGGGGAGAAAGGCTGTTATCATGTCACACTATCAGAATCTGGCTCTGTTTTGGAATTTTGCCGATTGGATCAGATTCAGTTTAGGAAAGTCTCGCTTGATGCAGCAGAAATCACAGATATAAATGAAGTAATGAATATAGTAGAGAAGCAAATGGAATTGACTTTGCAAACAATCGATAAAGTCTTGCTAGAATTAACTTTCGTGCAAGCCCCAGACCATTTTATTAAATGGGACAAAGAAGGGAAATTAGTAGAAATGAGAGAGCTGTGGAATGAACAATTCTCTCAACAAACAAACTGGGCACAAATACTCAAAATCAAAATCGAAAAATCAAGAAAAATACATGAATGGCAGGAAGGAGAGCAATTTTTACAGCAATTGCAAACAACCTTTGCACAATCATCAGATCTGGAAGATATTATAGAACCGTTATGGTACCATGTGGAAGGAAGGAAATGGTTAGATCAGCTTGCAGAAGAGGAACAAGAGGAACTTCTTTCCCGTGCAAAGGAAGAGGTCTTTTACTTATTGCATGAAAGCGAGGAAAGCGAATGAAAATTGAACATGTACATATTTATGGTTTTGGGAAATGGCAGGATCAGCAATTTTCTTTCACTTCCTCAACCTTCCAGCAAATTGCCGGCAGAAACGAAGCAGGTAAATCCACATTAAGACAGTTTATTCTTTATATTCTGTTTGGACAAACAACGAAGAAGCTTGACATTTTTCTCCCAAAACATGGTACACAGCTTGGAGGAAGAATTACGATATCAGGAATCTCTCCAGAGAGCCTGATAATGGAAAGAATTTATAACAAAAACAAAGGGAATGCAACAGTCTATCTGCCGAATGGTGAGACAAAAGATGAGGAGTGGCTGAAACGAAAATGGAAAGGCATTGATCGAACCCATTTTGAAGCAATTTACTCATTTGATACGATAGATTTGCAAAAAATTCAGCAGTTAAATAATCAAGCATTAAACGATGTATTATTAGCGATCGGTATGACAGGATCTGATCGAATTTATTATGCAGAAAAACAACTGGATAAGAAACGGGCGGAACTTTTTAAACCATATGGAAAAAAACCGGAGATAAATCAGTTATTTGATCAACTTGCTTACTTAAAGGAAAAATTAAGTCAATCAAAAAAAGAAGAAGCAACCTATCAAAATAAGTTGACGGAAATGGCAACATTAGAGGATAAAATAAACAATTGTACAACAGAACTGGAATCTGTCCAGGAAGAGTACCAATTATATGAAAAAAAACTGGCACACCATCAGTTAATAAAATCCTACTATTTGGCAAGTCAGCAACTAAAAAGATTAAAAGCACCAGATGATTTCCCAGCTAATGGCTTAACACGCTATGATAACGTAAAGGAAAAGCTTTTGCCAATCCAGAGTGAAGCAAGTGTATTACAGCGAACAAAAGAAGAGCGATTAGAACAAATAGAACAACTTCAGGCAATGCTGCTATCAGAAGAACAATTGGAGCGATTGCAAGCAGCTGCGCAACTGTCAGACCAATTGGCTGAGCATAAGCAAGTGATCAGTCAATTAGAAGATGAACTCTATACATTTAGAATTAAGATGGATTCCAAATTACAGCAATTAGGAATACCACTTACAATGGAAGGGATGCAAGAGCTTTCTTTGCCGTTCTATTTAGAAGAGTTATGGTCAGATTTAACCAAACAAAAAGAACAACTGGAAATGGAAAAGCAATATGTAGGTGAAGATATTCGATCAATTGAGCGGGTTTTAGCTGAAGCAGAGAAAGATATTGAATTCGAACAGCAAAATCTGATGGATGATGCCATCTTGCAGCAATATAAGCTGGAAGTCGATAAAGCAGAACAGGATAAGGAAAAACAGAACCAATTTAGGAATTTTCATCAATTGAGCAGCCAACTGAAAAAGTGGACAAAGAGATCTTTTGTTATTTTCTTAGCTGGTATTGTAGTAGCTGTTTTATTACTGTTGCAAAATCAACTTCCATGGAGTCTCTTATTTGCCACGGTTGGTGTACTTCCAATGATTGGTTTAGTGATAGCACGCAAGTTAGCAGCAGAATGGTTTAAACCTGATCGCCGAACTATATCCGATTTGAGCGATAAGCAACTGGCCGAACGAAAAGGAATTCTGCAAGAACAACAAATAATTAGAGAACAGCTGACTCAATTAACAGCAAACAAAAAGCAGCAGATGATAGAACAGCTGAAGTTAGAGGAGAGATATCACTTTGTCCACCTCAGGTTACAGCAATTGAATGAAAAGATAGCAGATCAAATGGAGCAATATCCTTTCTTACAAAGAGTAAACATCGTATATTGGCCGAGACTGTTTCAACAGTTATACACATTAAAAGAGAAAATGTCCGAATTTCAACAAAAGAGTGTACTGCTGGACACAGAGAAAGCCTCGCTCTATGAGAAACAAGAAGCACTGGCGAATCTGGAAACAGATGCAGAGGACTATTCTGTTTCCATTCATGCCGATCAGGAACGACGGAATGAAATCCGGCAAGTACAACAGCAACTGGACAGAATTGAAAAGGAATTGTCAGCTAATACAGAAAAACAAAAACCATATATTACGGAAATAAAGCATCTTTATGCACAAGCAAATGTAGTGGATGAAGAAGCATTTGTTACAAATGGAACAAATTTCGATGAAAGAATGAAATTAAAGAATCAAATAGAACAGATGACAGATAGTTTATCCGTCTTATTTGATGAAAGGGAACGAAAGCTTTTCTCTGCAGGAGAGTACGAAGATGAGGTCACATTGAGACAAAAGCTCAGCTATTTGCAACAGCAAATAAATGATCATAAAAGGAATATAGTCGAAAACAGGCAGCAGCTTAGTGATATTCGTGCAAGTATCGCTTTATTAGAAGATAAGGAAGATTCATCCATATTAAAGCATCAGTATGAACAATTGATAGAGCAGACAAATCAGCTTGCAAGAGAGTGGGCAATCAGCCAGATAGCTGTGGAGAAATTAGCAAAAGCGAAGGCAAAATACTATGCTGAATATATTCCGAAAGTGTTTGAATATGCAAGTGATTATTTTTCTCATTTAACAAAAGCAAAGTATAAGCGGTTATCCATACCGAAAGAGAATGAATGGATAAAAGTAATTGATGCAAATGGGATTGTATACACATTAGAAGAACTGTCACAAGGTACAAAAGATCAACTGTACATTTCATTGCGTCTTGCTTTAAGCAAAGTGGTTTCTGCAGGGATTCATTTTCCGTTCCTGATTGATGATGGGTTTGTTCATTTTGACTCGGTACGAAAAGAATTAATTATCCAATTGTTAGAGGAAATCGGGCAGCATAATCAAGTGATTTACTTTTCAACAGACACCACATTAATTCATGCTTTGCAATTATAGAAGAGGGCAAAGCAGGTTCCTTCGTACTGCTCATTAATGTACGAAGTTATATATTCCTAAATCACTGCCGGGGAAATACCACTTTCCCCAAGGGCAACATTAGAAGACCCCTCAGAAGCAAAGAGCGCTCTCTGTGGGGTCTTCTAATGTTGCTGCTATCACTGGGGAGTCTTGAAGATTTTCTCCAGATATTTTTGATCCCTTAAAACATTTTCCTGTACTCTTCCAAAGCAGGAATCTTATCTAAGCTTCTATTCTTCTGATTGGGAGGAATTTTTCACTATGTGTTTACTATTCTCATTAAAATAGATTGTTTGAGAAGGGAAAGCAATCGATACACCTTCACTTTCTAAAATTTCCATTATCTTAAAATTAATTTCTTCTTTAATACGCAAATATTCTCCCCATACGGTTGTTTTTGTGAAAAAATACAACATAATATCTAAACTGCTATGATTAAACTCTGTGAAACGGACAAAAAGAGTTTCCTGATGAACTTCAGGATGATTCTCTAAGTACTCCTTAATTTTATTGTTCACCGTCTCTAACTTATCTTTTGGTGTGCTGTATTCCACACCTAAGTTAAAACTGATTTGCCTTTTCCCCATTTTGCTCCAATTGGTAATTGGCTCATTTGACAGGGTGGAGTTAGGAATGGTAATTACCGCATCAGCAAATGTACGAATTAATGTACTGCGGAAATTAATGTCTTCCACAATTCCTTCTACTGTCGGCGTCTTTATCCATTCCCCGATCGAAAATGGTTTTTCTGTAATAATCACAACACCGCCAAACAGATTTTTGACTACTTCCTGGGCTGCCAGTGCAAATGCTAACCCACCAATACCAAGTCCTGCAACCAGCCCGCTAACTTTATAGCCAAATACTTCAGCAATGACACTGATACTGATGATAACAATAATCACACGAATTGCCTTTGAAAGAAATGGAATAAGAATTTTGTCTATTTGTATGTTTGTGCGTGAATTAAGTTTCATAAAGAAAAACGAACTATTAGAGGACAGGTTATATAATCCCCATGTGATAAGAAGGATGTATCCAGCTCTTAATAATTGGGTTAGCAGCTGATTATGTTGATCGATATATGGGAAAAAGTCTAATGCGATATAGACTCCGATCAAAATAAATACCCATCTTAATGGTCTTTCAAAAGCAGCGACTACTTGATTTAAAAATTCTGATTTTGTCTTTTTGGTTAATTTAACAATGATATAAAATACATATTTCGTAAATAGCTTTCTCAATATTAAAAACAGGAGAATTACTCCAATGGAAATACCAATATCAATCCAGTTTTCCTGACTAATTGTGTTCCAGAATTGCCAATTCAATTTTCTAAAACTCCTTTACTTTTCATCATCTGATTCTGTATTTTCATAGCGACTATCCAGATAGTCTACTATATGAATAATATAGCCTTCTAAGCTCAATGGCTTTCTTACGGCACTTCCCCATTCAGGTAATCCATGATGGCACAAAATGCAGTGGGACATAAGGTGGATTGCCTCCATACTAATCGCAATCTGATTATCTTCTATCACTTTATTTAAGAGTAGAACACCATATGGGATATGTCCAATCATTAAACCGAGAGGATCCATTGCAATACCCGACTGTTTTTTTGCTGGATTATCAAACACTGCTGTTGGATACAGATAATGAAATACATCTGCAGTTCTGCCGGCATAATCGTATTCTAGTAATTTACCAATATCATGAAAGAGAATACTAGTCATCAATGCATCATAATGGATGGAATCATATTTGTGTTCAGACATACCGTGTAACATGCTGTATAAATGATCAATCGTATCTTTCCAGACAAAACTTCTGGTCGGCTCATCCTGTTTTAATGATTCCCAAATCTCCTGCTTGTATTGTGTTTCTACCTTATGTATTAATTTTATTACTGCGCGGAACGGATTCTCTTCAAGAACGGTGATATATCTGCAAAAACGCATCAGACCGATTGTATGTTTTAATAGCCCGCCAAGATAATTATGGTGAAATCCCTTTGCCGCAGGGCTTAATTTGAAACTGTCCCAAAGTTTATCCATTGCATTCAATGCAATTGTTTTATACGGCTGTTCTAATTCATAAATATATGCAAACAATTCTGTTGTTAATTGATCCAGATCTTGTTTTGTATAAGCCAGTAATTCAAATGGATCAATTTCTTCTTTACATGGTGAAATATTATGGATCGTAATACTTTTAAAACCATTAAATTCATCGACTTGTCCTTTAATATCAAACACGCCTGACTCTTCCAGTAATGGAACGGTTGTTTCTACCGAGTTATTGTTGTCCCACATTTTTGCTGGAATATTTCCAGCTTGGTTGCTGAAGGTGATTTTTAAAAAAGATTTCTTCGTCTTCGTCTGCTTAATATCAAAGTCATTTAATAGCACTCTGGTTGCCACAGATGTTCCTTTCGGAGTCTCCTGTAAGTTAAATGCTTGTTCAGTGTTACTTTCCGGTAAGGTAGGGGGGAGGTATGCGGACAGGATTTCTTCTTTTTGTTGATCTGATAATGAATATTGAATAGGGATTGTTTGATAAAAATAATATCGATTCGTCATTTTCCCACTCCTTTAATGAAAAACCCTATCCCTTTTGGAAAAAGAGATAGGGGAATTTGATTATTGGTTTGCAGATTCTTCTGTATCGGTATTTTCTTCCGTATTCGCACTGTCTTCCGTGTTAGCAGATTCATCTGTTGATTCTTCTGTATTAGCAGAATCCTCAGATTCTGTTGGCTCTTCTGTTTCCTGAGTAGCTCCTTCTTCTGGTGCTGGTTGTTCAGGAGCTGCAAATAGATCACTATACTGATCGATTTTAACATCGATATTGGCATCCGTAATTAATTCCTGGATTTTTGTCTGCATAGCAGCCTGATCTACTTTAGTCATTGCAATTTCTCTTCTGATTTGATCTTGAATATCTTCTAAAGGTTCCACATCTTCAACAGCCACACGATCTGTTACTTTTATAACGTGGAAACCATGCTGTGTTTGAACAGGTTCACTGATTTCGTCAACTTCAAGGTTATATGCTGCATCTTCAAACTCTGGAACCATCTTACCAGGACCGAATTGTCCGAGGTCACCACCGTTTGCTTTACTGCCTGTATCTGTTGAATACTCTTCTGCTAATGCGGCAAAGTCTTCGCCAGCATTTAACTTGTCTAATACTTCATTGGCAGTTGCTTCATCCGCAACAAGGATGTGACTTGCAACTAACTCTGTCTGCATTCTTTCATATCGCTGGTTAATTTCTTCTTCCGTTACCTCTACATCTTCTGTGATAGCTTTTTCCTGAAGAAGTTGGAATTTCAGATCTTCTTTAAATGCGTCTTCATCTGCATATCCGTTACTTTGTAAAACCATTTCCCACTGATCGCCGAATTGTTCTTTATATGTTTCAATTTCTGCATCAACGTCGGCATCAGAGACTTCATATTTATCTTCTAGAATGGTTTTAATAACCATATCCTGAATAGCTGCCTCACCGTTTGTTTCCAGCATTTGTTCGTATAGTGCTTCTTTTGTAATATTTCCTGAGCTTGTTTCCACAACTGTTTCCGATTCATTTGATGAACATGCGGAAAGTGCGATAACACTTGCTGCGACTGTTACTGTCATAAATAATTTTTTCATACTTTATACACTCCTACTATTTGCTAATGCTATTTTTAACTCTTGCAATAATATAACATACTTTGCGAGAAAAATAACAGCGAAAAAAGATATTCCACTGTTTTTACATATTTTGATTACGTATAAATAACTTCTACATATGAAGAAATTAATAATATTGTTATTAAGACATTAATGGTTCGAAATACATTCGGTTGTTTTTCTTCCCCCATTTCTGTCTGCATACACAATCTATAGGTTAATGAATTAAAAATAAATAAAACAAATATTGAAAATACTGCAAACACCAAAAGCATGAATCTACCTCCTTATACTCAAGTAATACTTTAACAAAAAAAAGCATATTTGAACAGTATGTCCCTTAGGATTTTTGCTTTTATAATGGCAGGAGGGTACCTCTGCTATTGAAACAGGAAATTTTATGCTTTCCTAACGTAAAAAAGACAAGGGAGCAATTTCCCTTGTCTTTCAGCGTTGAATTAATATGTCGTAACCTTTCTCATCATTGGAAATAATACATTTCCTCGGTGCATTCCATAAATGTTTAATATAGATAAAATCAACATATGACAGGCTCAAATTAATCGCCGCATATAGTAGAAAGTATGGATAATAACTGGAATAAAGAAAACCTGCAACAATACATGGAACGGTAATAAAAATAGTTGGTGACAATAAGGCAATAAGCAAGGTCGGTTTATTCGTCTTTGTATTGGCACAGACTTTAAAGTTTGGGATAATCTTCATTTCAAACGACCACGATAATTTTACCTTTCTGTTTACACATTTTAATGGAATAATATGAAATATTTTATGCAACAGCGGTAAACATGCCAAGCCAACTATTAATGGAATGAATCCATAATCTTTTATCACAGCATTTGTATGAACAAATGTTATAGGTAAATATAAGGATATAAAAGATATTAATCCAAATATAAATGAAAGGATCATTATACGCCGAAATCCCAAATTTTTTTCTACATTTATTGTATCCCAACAATTCATGGAATCACCTCTGTTAATCTCATTATCAGTTAAGTATATGCATAAGTAAAAAAGCACTTCACGACTATAGTATGATTTATCATAAAAATCAATAGGATTTACAAAAAAAATAAATTGTAAGCGATATTATTTTAAAATCTTGACTTCTGCTATAAACAAAGAGTATAAATAAAGAATAGCGGCATATATTTTGAAATAATAGAGAGGTTGTCTTTCGCTGTATGGAGATGGAGAAGGAATTACAAAAACAACAATTTCATATCCAATTGTTACTTTCTATCAGCAATGTCGATGCCCACCATCTAGTAAGACTTTTAGTGGAATCAGGGATAACGGAAAAAGAATATCAACTGCTGCTGAAAACGTTAGATAAACTGGAGCAAACGTTTTATGAGTGGAAAGAGGAAGGCTACCTGAATTTTGAACCGTTATTAGTTCGTTTTGTTGGGGAGCTTTGTGAAAAACTGAATCCTGAACGAACAATGCTTGCATTAAGTAAAGAAGGAATGTATGCAGAGTTAGTGGAGGAGTTCATACACATTCATTTTAAATATAAAAAGAACGACATGGAATAGTCGTTCTTTGGATGATCATTAAGCTTCTTCTGTCTGCTTCTTTGTTTTTTCCTCTAATTCTTTTAAGCTTTTTTCGATTTGATTTAAATACTTTTGAATGTTCTTCTGATGTGGTTCAACCGTTTGTTTCCATGACTCAATCGATTGTTTAACATCTGCGGAAAGGTCTTTAATAAGAGCAGCACCTTCCTTGGAAGTCTGTGTAATTTGCTCTTTTAAGTCAAAGCCGTCTTCTTTAAGGTGCTTAATTGCCTGAATCGCTTCATCACCTTTATGTTTAACATCGTAACGCAGATCCTTTCCGGACTTTGGTGCACTCAATAAAGTTGCTGTTGCACTAATTGCTCCACCAACAATTATTCCGAAAAATAGAGATTTGGCATTAATCATATGAAACACTCCCTTTTTATAACTTATTATTCACTTTTTTTGTCAGGATAAAACTACTTTTTAGCGGTACTAACTAATTTGTTTATTTATCGTATTTGCAATTTCTGCTAAGTCATTTGCTGTATACTCATTTTCATGTGTGATCCATTTGGAATCGAATCCATCTCCTTTGCCGTAACGCGGAATCAGGTGAATATGTAAATGAAAGACAGATTGACCAGCAGGTGCTTCATTATTATTTAATATATTAATTCCTTTCGGCTGAAATGCTTCTTTTATTGCATTTGCCACTTTCGGAACACGACTAAATAAATTTGCAGCAATATCCCCATCCGTTTCGTAGATATTCTTTGTATGTTTTTTTGGAACAATCAGTGTATGTCCTTTGGTCACTTGGCCGATATCAAGAAATGCGTATACGTCATCATCTTCATATACTTTTGCTGATGGAATGTCTCCCGCGATTATTTTACAAAAAATGCATTCATTATGTAGTGTCATTACTGGCGCTCCTTTGTTTTCTTTTTTATCGTTCTTTATTATACTCCTATTGTATAAATAATTGAAAAGAAGCGCAACAATGTCTTACTAAGATAGTTGGAATATCACGATATTTTTGGCATCTTCAGGATTAAGTGATAAGATTTAAAAAGATCAGTGAATTGGACCGTGGAAAAAGGGAGGAAGAAATGAATGCAACCATTATTACATATCGATAAGCTCGAAGGTGGTTATACCCACAGAAACGTTCTTCATGGAATATCTTTTGATGTGAATCCAAATGAAATTGTAGGATTGATCGGTTTAAATGGTGCTGGTAAAAGTACGACAATTAAACATGTGATTGGTCTGATGCAGCCAAAGAAAGGCACTGTATCCATCAATGGAAAAACATTTGATCAGGCACCTGAAAGTTACCGTACCCAGTTTAGTTACATCCCTGAAATGCCTGTGCTTTATGATGAATTAACATTAGAAGAACATTTACGACTAACAGCAATGGCTTATGGTTTGTCTGAAGAAACGTATCATTCACGTGTTGCGCCATTGTTGAAAGAGTTTCGGTTAGAAAAAAGGCTAAAGCAGTTTCCGATTCATTTCTCGAAAGGGATGCGTCAGAAGGTGATGATTATGGCAGCATTTCTTGTTGAACCTTCATTATATATTGTTGATGAGCCATTTGTCGGACTGGATCCTCTCGGTATTCAATCCTACTTGCAATGGATGAATCAAATGAAGGAAAATGGTGCAGGTGTCTTAATGTCGACACATATTTTAGCAACAGCTGAACGCTATTGTGACCGATTTGTCATTTTGCATGATGGGGAAATCAGAGCAAAAGGAACATTGGCCGAATTACGTGTGCAATTTGGACAGCCTGAAGCCACATTAGATGATTTATATATTCAATTGACAAAGGAAGCAGATGCTCATGCTTAAGGCAAATACCTTATTTACCGAACGTCTGAAAGGACATGTAAAAGAAATAAATCGTTATTTACGCTATATTTTAACAGGGCACCTTGCGATTGCCGTGTTCTTTATCCTGTCTGCTCTAGCCTATTATTACCAGCAATGGTTAGAAGAACTTCCAGAGGAGTTTCCGACAGCCTTTATTATCGCTATTCTGTTAGGTTCTGTAACAACATACAGTCCAATCCAAACAATGCTAAAAAGAGCGGATATTGTTTTTCTGATTCCTGCTGAACATCAGCTGAAAGGTTATTTTAGGCGGACTTTAATATACAGCTATGTTACCCAGATCTATTTATTCTTATTTATCTATGCTGCTTTAGCTCCATTATATTTAACACAGTATCAAGGAAACACATATGGGTTGCTGTTACTTGTTCTTTTGATTGTAAAAGGGTGGAGTATGATTGCGAACTGGTGGATGTTGAAAGTCCGTGAGCAGTCAATGAGGACAATGGACATTATTGTGCGCTATTTGATAATTAGTGCGTTAATCTATTTTTTTATCAAACAAGAAATGCTGATGGTCGGCATTATTACAGTAATGGGAATTGGTTTACTCATTTATAACCGATATCTTTTTAACAAACAAAAAGCACTTAATTGGGAACTGATGATTGAACGTGACTATTTACGGATGCGGTCATTTTACCGGTTGGCAAATATGTTTACAGATGTTCCGCATTTGGAGACTACTGTTAAGAAACGGGCTCTTTTTGCAAGGCTTTTAACAAAGTCTGTCCCATTTGAACAATCAAATAGTTATACCTATTTATATCGCTTAACTAGTGCAAGAAGCGGCGAATATTTTGGTATTTATACTCGCTTGCTGGTGGTTGGCGGATTAATTATTTTCTTTGTTCCTAATATGTGGATGAAACTTATTTTTGCTATTTTGTTCAGCTATATGACTTTTATTCAGTTGCTTCCACTTTGGAAACATCATGCCATCATTATCTGGCTGGACTTGTATCCTGTTGCAGATAAAGTCCGTAAACAGTCATTTATTAAGTGGATTCAACAACTGATGTTTGTGCAAATGTTGTTGTTTGCCATCTTCCTATTTGTTGTGGAAAGTTATGTAACTGGCGGATTAATGGCGGCAGCTTCCATTGTCTTTGTCTGGCTGATCATACCTGGTTATGTTAATCAAAAGATACAAAGTAGATGACAGGAAGCTGCAATAGGTCGAAAGAAGGAATATTTCTATAATTTAAACCCAGTCCAGACTGGGTTCTTTTTTTGGTGTTTTCTGATGATGAGCTGCATGCTGAAGTTTTGTGTAACTAAATGAGAGAGGTATAAAGCAGTTTTACCTGTCAGATCTGTTAGGTAAAGCCGCTCATTTGATAGGAAGCAGCTCTTTACCTATCAAAACGCCCGATGGGGAGAAGAGATATGATAGGAAGAAGGTCTTTACCTATTAAAACAGTCGATGGAAGAAAGAGATATGATAGGAAAAAGCTCTTTACCTATCAAACCGCCTAATGGGAAGAAGAGATATGATAGGAAGAAGGTTTTTACCTATTAAAACCATCGATGGAAGAAAGAGATATGATAGGAAAAAGCTCTTTACCTATCAAATCACCCGATGGGGAGAAGAGATTTGATAGGAAAAGGATATCATAGATAATCCGGCTATATTTGGTTTGCCTTCATCACTGCACTAATCAATGTTTTGGCAGCAATCTTCATTGCTCTTTCGTCAAAGTCAAACATTGGATGATGGTGTGGGACAAACTGATCTTTTATCTGGGCTCCTGTGAAAAAAAAGGCACCAGGTCTTTCTTCCAGATAATAAGCGAAATCTTCGCCTGTCATACTTGGGGCAACTATCTCCGCTTTTTCCACCTCATCTACTTGCTGTGCCGATTCGATAATTAATTGTGCATGTTCCTTATGGTTAACGACAGGACGATAACCTTTTTGATAATCGAAAATAAATTCTGCTTGATAGCTGTGGCATGTTCCTTTTATTATCTTTTCCATTTCTGCCATAATCAACTGCTGTAGTTCCTGATCAAATGTCCTTACAGTACCTTCAATTACAGCAATATCAGGAATCACATTATAGGCATTGCCTGCATGAAATTTACCGATAGAAAGTACGGCAGTTGCCAATGGATCTAATTTTCGACTGACAATTTGCTGTAAATTAGTTACCAACTGTGATCCAATGACGATCGGGTCTATCGTTTGATGTGGCATGCCCCCATGCCCGCCGCTACCTTTGATGGTGATCGTAAATTTATCTGCAGCAGCCATAAAGTTACCTGGAGCTGTTTGAACAATCCCATATGGTGTGCCTGTCCAAAGGTGTGTTCCGTAAACATAGTCAACACCTTTCAGCACCCCATCAGAAATTATCGGCTGGGCTCCGCCTGGTGCAACCTCTTCTGCATGCTGATGAATAAAAGTAATGTTCCCAGGAAGCTGGTCTCTGTATTTATGTAAAATTTTCGCTACGGTTAGTAATGTTGCAGTATGGCCATCATGAGCACAGGCATGCATCACGCCGGAATTTGTTGAGCGATAAGGGACTTGTTTTGCATCTTCAATCGGAAGTGCATCAAAATCAGCTCTTAGTGCGATCGTCTTGCCTGATTGAGCACCATTGAGTCTGGCAACCACCCCATTGCCGCCAACATTTGGTTGGAAGGGTATATCTAATTTATGATAAAAATCTTGAATGAACGATGCTGTTTTATACTCTTGGAAGGAAAGCTCGGGGTGCTGGTGTAAATGTCTCCGCATTTCTACCATCTCGTCATAATAATTATCCACTTCCTGAAAAAATGTTTGAAGCATGTATTTTCCCTCCTCTTTTCCCATCATTATACCATAATAAGGGAAGCAAAACAGACTCCCAACATTTGCTGGAAGTCTGTTTTTATCTATTATTAAGGGGGAGGTTAGCTAAAGAATGATTTATCTGCAAGTAATCGTTGTGTTTCTTCTTTATGGTGTGTTTCGTCAGCTATCATATCATCTAATTTAACTGCAAGTTCAGTGAAGCCTAATTCTTCGGCCTGCTGCTTACGTTTTTCGTATCGTTCAATTGTTTCAGCTTCTGCTTTATAAGTAGCTTCCAGCATTTCTCTCACATCTGTTAATTGTTCTACTTTTGCTGGGGTAGTTGTTGGTGTTCCGCCTAATGTTTTGATCTTGTCAGATAAATATAAGGCATGTCCAAGCTCATCATTAATTTCATCTTCAAAGAAAGGTTTTAACAATGAGCGATATAGTCCGGAAACTGCAGATGCGTGATAAGTGTACATGATTGCAGCAGCATATTCATTCGCTAAGTCTACATTTAAACCATCCAGTAATTCTTGTAATTTTTCTTGATCTTTTGCCATATGTCCTAACATCCTTTCATCATTTATGTTCCACTATATATCTTCCCTCTAATTCAAAAAATAAACACAAATTAAAAATGAATATTGGATTAGTTACCATTTTGTGTTATTCTGTAACTATCAAAACTAAATAGTTGATTGAACACTAGGGGAGCCAGAGTATTGGCTGAGACGAAGAAATTTCGGACCCTTTGAACCTGATCTGGTTAACACCAGCGGAGGGAAGTGGTGGAGCACGTTATTTATTCATTATTACAAAACCACTCTTCTCTAGCTGGAAGGGTGGTTTTTTTCTGCATTCCTTAACTACTTACGGAAAGATAGGGTGTTTTGTATGAAGGGGATTCATCTAATTACAAACGGAAAGATAACAAAAGCAGATCTTGAACAATTAGGAAGTTTTCATCATTATTTTGATTATATTCATGTGAGAGAAAAGACAAAGTCAGCTGCTGAGCTTTTAGAAGTACTTGATATCATATGGGAGACAGGTATTCCACTTTCTAAAATAATCGTCAATGATCGAGTGGATCTCGCGGTGATGAGAGACTGTGCCGGTGTTCAGCTTGCTTATCACAGTCCGCCGGTAAATCTTGTAAGAGAACGCTTCCCTGATATAAAAATAGGAAAATCTGTTCATTCAGCAGCAGAAGCAAGAAAGGCAGAAGCAGATGGAGCTGATTTTGTTTTATATGGTCATATTTATCACAGTAATTCAAAACAAGGTGTGAACCCTAGAGGATTGAAGAACTTACAGGATGTTGCGCAAACAACTTCCATCCCTGTTATCGGCGTTGGTGGGATTAAGCCAGATCAAGTAAAAGAAGTCCTAGACACAGGAGCAAATGGAGTAGCCATGATCTCTTCAGTTTGGGAGGCGGCTGAACCAATCCAGGTTGCGAAGGCTTATTATGACAGATTCAATCATTGGAAGGAGGAACAGCATGAGAAAACAGTTTGATCAAATTGTTGTTGGCGGCGGTGTGATTGGTTGTTCCATTGCATACCAATTAAGCAAAAGGGGATACCATGTTTTACTAATTGAGAGTGGCACAATAGGAAATGGTGCTTCATGTGCAGCTGCAGGGATGCTTGGTGCACAAGCGGAATTCTCGTCAGATAGTGTATTATTTGATTTTGCAAGAGAAAGCCGAGCGCTTTTTCCGGAACTGGCAAGGGAGTTAAAGGAAGCCAGCGGGATTGACATAGAACTTGTTCAAAAAGGGATGCTGAAATTAGCTTATACACAAGAGCAATTAAATCAATTAAAGAAAATGGCTAAATTTCAGGAGAATGCTGGGGAAACTGCTATTCTCTTGACAGAAAAAGCGGTTTTATTAAAAGAAAGGAAATTGGCGCCTGATTTCCTGGCGGGTTTATTTTTGCCAGATGATGGGCATGTATCTGCCCCAATGCTGACCTCAGCTTTTGCAAGGGCAGCCCAAAATCATCATGCTGTGCTGCTGGAACATACACAAGTAAATGAAATAATCGAACAAGAGAATGGACTGAAAGGTGTAAAAACGGGTAACGGCTCTTTTTACTGTGACAAGCTTGTTATGGCAACAGGAAAAGATATGACGAACTGGTTACCTGATGATATGGCGATAACTCCTGTAAAAGGGGAGTGTGTTTCTATCAGGCCAGATCAACCATTAATAGGGAGTACGATCTTTTCTGATGGATGTTACTTAGTTCCCAAACAAGATGGGCGGATCATTATTGGTGCTACTTCGTTTCCGGGTATAACAGATCCAGTTGTTCGGGTGAAGAGTGTGGAATATTTGCTCACAAGAGCGAAGCAGATTCTTCCTGCCATTGCCTATGCGCAGATGGAAAATTTCTGGACAGGAATCCGCCCGCAAACAGAGGACGGCTTCCCATACATAGGTGAAATACCAGGTAAGCAGGGACTTTATGTTGCTGCGGGCCATTATCGAAATGGTATTTTATTATCACCTATGACAGGCATCATGATGGCAGATTTAATCGAAGGAAAAGCAGCTGAGAAATATACCAGAAGCTTTGCGGTTGACAGGGCACAACAAGCAATTATTTAAAAAGGGTGTGGATGATGAAATTATTGATTAATGGGGATTTAATCCAAATGGAAGAAAATGTAGAGAATGTTGAAGAGCTGATTGGTGTCCTGGGCTTAAGCGATAAATCGCTGATTGTCGAGCATAATCAGATCATATTGAAGAAACAGGACCATATGGGTGCGAGTCTCTCAGATGGAGATCAGTTAGAAATTGTTCATTTTGTTGGAGGAGGATAATGATGATGAAAATAGGAGAATTTTCTTTTCAGTCAAGATTATTTTTAGGAACAGGTAAGTATCCCGATTTTGATATACAAAAACAAGCAGTAGAAGTTTCGGAAACAGAGGTCTTAACGTTTGCTGTCAGAAGAATGAACATTTTTGACAAGGAGCAGCCCAATTTTTTAGAGAAAATTAATCTGAAAAATTATCGCTTTTTACCAAATACAGCAGGAGCAAAAAATGCGGAAGAAGCGGTTCGTATTGCGAAGCTTGCCGATGCTTCCGGTTTATGTGACATGATAAAAGTGGAAGTAATTGGCTGTGACAAAACGTTATTACCTGATCCTGTTGAAACATTAAGAGCAACAGAAATGCTATTAAACGATGGGTTCACTGTATTGCCATACACTTCTGATGATGTTGTATTAGCAAGAAAGCTGGAAGAATTAGGCGCGCATGCTATTATGCCAGGAGCTTCTCCGATTGGTTCTGGCCAAGGAATCCTTAATCCATTAAATCTTCAGTTCATCATTGATCAGGCTAATGTACCTGTTATTGTGGATGCCGGCATCGGCTCCCCTCGTGATGCAGCATATGCAATGGAATTAGGTGCTGATGGGGTGTTATTAAATACAGCGGTATCTGGTGCGGATGATCCAGTGAAAATGGCAGAAGCACTGAAACTGGCAATCCATGCAGGAAGACTGGGCTATGAAGCAGGCAGAATAGAGAAAAAACAATATGCTATAGCAAGCAGTCCTAAAGAAGGGATCAGTATTGGTGGATAATCGTTATAGCAGGCAAACATTGTTTGAACCAATTGGAATGGAAGGGCAAAAAAAGCTGGCAGACAGCCATGTGTTGATTATCGGCATCGGGGCGCTAGGCTCAAGCAGTGCAGAAATGCTTGCAAGAGCTGGTGTCGGAAAATTAACATTAATTGATCGTGATTATGTGGAGGCAAGTAATCTACAGCGGCAGCAATTGTTTACAGAGCGTGATGCAGAAGAACGAACACCAAAAGCGATCGCTGCCAAGCGCAGACTGGAACTTGTCAACTCTCATATTGCCATTGAAGCGCTAGTAGAAGATGCAGGGGTAGAGGAATTAGAGAAACTTGTACCAAGTGTTGATTTAATCATGGATGCGACAGATAATTTTGACACAAGATTAATTCTTAATGATATTTCCCAAAAACACCAGAAACCATGGATCTATGGCGGCTGTGTCGCAAGCTACGGCATTACTTTTACCGTTTTGCCTGGTGTGACACCATGTTTTCATTGCTTGCTTGATCATATCCCAAGTGATGGAGCAACATGTGATACGGTCGGAATTATTAGTCCGACAGTCCAAATGGTTGTAGCGCACCAAATGACAGAAGCGCTAAAAATTCTGACTAATAATTCCGAAGCACTGTCTGGGAAGTTAATCGGATTTGATTTATGGAAGAACCAGCGGATGGAGATCGATGTGAAGAAATTAAAGGATCAGCAGTGTCCCTCATGTGTGATGGGGGAATATCCGAACTTGACATATGATGCCCAGATGAAGACGGCAGTGTTATGTGGCAGAGATACGGTTCAAATTAGAGTGAATCACAGGGAGAGTGTGAATTTAGACCAGCTTTGCAGCCATTTAAGCCAGAATTCAGATCTTCATGTGACGAAAAATCCGTTTCTTATTTCATTTGAAGTGCACAATTATCGCATTGTTATTTTTAAAGACGGTCGTACTTTTATTCACGGTACGAAAGATATAAAGGCAGCGAAGAAGCTCTATTATCAATATGTAGGGTAAGAAGAAAGAGCAGCTCATTTGGAGCTGCTCTTTTTTCAGCATATTCAATCAATAGGTCTGGGGCACGTAAATAATCACTTGTAATAATAGCAAAACTAAATATAGAACAAATATTCAATCGAATGAATAAAAGGGGATTTCTGGACTATCCCTAACATGCAATTTTGTCCAATCTGTGAAAAATATCATTCTGGCTGCTCATCTGTTTGTTTTTATAACTGATCTATGTATAATAAAATGGTGGGAAGAGAGGTGTATAAATGGAGAAGAAAAAAGAGACATTGCTGTTTATCGCATGGGCGCAAAGTCTTGTCGCAATGCTGGGCAGTTTATTTTACTCAGAAGTGCAAGGATATACACCATGTGAATTATGCTGGTATCAAAGAATACTAATGTACCCCCTTGTACTCATCTATGGTTATGCACTTTATAAAAAAGACATACGATATGCTTTGCCTGGACTTATTATGAGCGGGATCGGAATTGGTGTATCCACCTATCATTATCTTATTCAGCAAGTGCCCAGTATGGCATCAGCTGGCGAGGCATGTGGACTAGTTCCTTGTAATGGGATTTATGTAGAGTTTTTAGGATTTATAACCATTCCGTTTCAGGCACTTTTCGCGTTTGTCGTTATTTTTGTTATACACCTTGTTTTAATTGTTCAACAAAGGAGAGTTTAATTTGAAAAAGATGATAATCTTTGTACTAGTGCTTGTTGCGATTTTTGGGGCACTATGGTTTGTGGTAGATTACCAAAAAGATCAAGCTTCAGAAGGAAATCCATATAATAAATCGAACTTGAATCAAACGACAATCGATCAATTAGATGATCCTATGTATCAGAATCAAATTTTACCTGATGAACTTGCAGAGAAATTAGATAATGGAGAAGATGTAACGGTATATTTCTATGATCCGAATTGTATCCATTGTCAACGAACAACTCCTGTTGTAGTTCCGATGGCAGATGATTATGGAGTTGATCTTGTAAAAATGAATTTAGAAGAATTTAGAGACCAATGGCAAGAATATGGTATCCAATCAACTCCAACATTAGTCCATTTTGAAGCAGGTGAAGAAGCTGCACGTATTGTCGGTGAACAGCCACAGGCAGAATTTGAAAACTTTTTTGATACAAATGTAGTAGAATAAAAGAAAAAGCTGATTCCTTTACAGAGGATCAGCTTTTTTCTTTAGGTTTTAGTCTTCTTCCTTTTCCCCGACATGATAGGTCTTCGTATAGTTCGGTCCTGCGCTGCTGTAGGGACTTTTCTCTTCTTCGATAAAGAAATCCTTTTGTGTTTGGTAAACTTTATTATCAGCCCATTCGGTTAAGATCAGATACTCATTTCCTCTAAGTGGACGCAATACTCTTGCGGCAATTAGTCCATTTAATTGGCCAACTCTTTTCAGTTTATCCTTCCACTCAAGCTCAAAGATCGGCCGACCTTCATCAGTAATCGGCAGATGAATAATAGATGCAAACCCTTCTTCGGACAGATTTCCCTCTTTTGCAATGACTTCATAATTACGGCCTGTTTGAAAAATAGACTGCTTCTCGCTTTCATAGAAGGCGATTGCATTTTCCCTGTTATTCATAAGGAGAAAAGGGGAGATCGTGTGCTTATTTTTCAGTTTGTTTAAGAATTCATAAGTGCCATTTGTCATGTAAGCTTTCATGAAGATCCTCCGTTCTATTTTAGAAGTATTTATAAATCAATTATGATAAAATAGAATTTGTGTGCTTTTTACTATTCTCTAGCAAAATGATCGTTTTCGTATTGATCGCAGCGCTAACCGTCTGTAATACCCCCTTCAAGTTTCGAGTAACACGAAGATAGTAAGTGGGGGAAAACAGACGCTAAGCATCCTGATAAGTTTCGCTAATGGTCAGTGGGGGATATAAAATCAAAGTCTCACTTTATAGTATATGTAAAATTATGGTCTTTTACAAATTAATAGTCAAGTTTTTCTAACTAAGAAAGGTGTGTAAACGTTTGGAGCAATTTAAACAATGGCTGAATAAAGGCTTCCAGTGGATCAAACGTTTTAAGTGGCTCGTCATTATTTTCTCTTCCATGTTCTTATTGGCGATCATTGGATATTCATTTATTATATTTGGCGGTCGTTTTGTTTTTGACGAAACAGCCGTTAACCTGCCGACAGCTTCCACAGTTGTGGCACAAGACGGGACCGTTGTTGGAAAGTTATATACTGAAAACCGTGATTATGTAACAATTGACCAAATTCCTGATCATGTAGAAGAAGCGTTTTTAGCTTTGGAAGATCAACGTTTTTATGATCATGCCGGTATTTCTTTTCCATCAGTCGCTCGTGCGGTTTATCGGGATATTCTGGCGATGAGTAAAGTGGAAGGCGGCAGTACGATAACCCAGCAATTAGCAAAAAATCTTTTTCTTTTTAATGATAAAACATGGATGCGTAAAACGAAAGAAGTCATGGCATCGATTTATTTAGAGCGAAATTACAGCAAGGAAGATATATTAGAACTCTATTTAAATGAAGTATACTTTGCGCATGGGATATATGGTGTAGGCACAGCGGCAACCTATTATTTTGGCAAAAGTATTGAAGAGCTGACAATCGAAGAAGGTGCAATGCTTGCTGCCATGGTAAAAGCACCAAACACATATTCACCATATAATGATATCGAAAAAGCAAAGCAAAGGCGGGATCTTGCACTGCAGCAAATGGTTGATTATGGGTCGATCACTGCAAAAGAAATGCAGGCATTACAAGCGAAAAATATCAGAGTTCAGCAACAGGAAGAAGATGAAAAACCTTGGTTAGATGATTATTTTGCCCAGGTATTAGAAGAATTAGATACCGTTTATGGATTAAGCAGAGATGCTTTAAAACGCGGTGGATATAAAATAGAAGTATATATGGACCCAATGATGCAAAAAATGGCATATGAGAAGATGCAAGCGGACGAATACTTTCCTTCAGCAAGTGAGGCTGTTGATGGTGCGTTTGCCTTAATGGAAGAAGATACCGGACATTTAAAAGTATTAATTGCAGGAAGACAATTTGAACTGAACAAAACGAATCACCTGCAAGTTCCGAAACAGCCTGGTTCTGTAATGAAGCCTATTGCTGTCTATGGACCAGCGATGGAATTAAATGCCTATCATGCTTATGATTATTTACCTGATCAAGACATCGATTATAACGGTTATCAAGTGAACAATGCTGATGGGGTATTTTCTGGAGAAGTTACGATGTATGAAGCGATTGTCCAGTCAAAAAATGCACCAGCTGTATGGACTTTGGACCAAATTGGCATCAGCTACAGTAAGTCAATTCTGGAAAAGATGAATATAATACTGGAAGACAATGGTTTGGCAATTGCAGTGGGAGGTTTAGAGTATGGGCTTACTCCATTGCAAGTGGCTGAATCTTACAGAACTTTTATTCATAATGGAGAATGGCTGGAATCAAGAACCATTCATTCTATTACAGATAGATATGGAGAGCAGCTGGCGAGTGTGGAGCAACAGAAAAATCAAGTGTTTGATCCCCAAGTGGCGTGGGATATGGTACGAATGCTTGAAGCAACCGTTGATCATGGTACTGCTGCAGCAGGAGAATACCCTAAAGCACTTGCTGGAAAAACTGGATCAACAGAACATTCCATTGTAACAGGCAAGACAAAGGATGCATGGTTTGCCGGATTCACACCAGATTATGTTGTCTCAACATGGATTGGATTTTCAGAGATATCGGAACAAAACTACTTAACATCAGGCAGTGAAGCACCAACGAAATTAACGAAAGCTATCATATCTGAGATTAATAAGCAGACTGAGATAAAAGAAGAGTTTGAAAAACCGGATAAGGTAACGGATCTGGAAAAGCCAATCGAATTACCGACAATTACTGATGTGACTGGTTCCTTTGAATTTGGCGGCTTTTCTATATTTCAAGGCAAGCTGTTCTGGACTGCCTCTCCAGATAAACGTGTAATGTACCGGATCTATGAACAAAGAGATGGGGAAGATCCGTTGATTGGTGAGGTTGAGGGTATTGGGCAATTCACCATTGAAGATATCAATGTATTTAACAGCGGGGATTATTATGTCGTTCCTTATAACCGACTGACAGAACGAGAAGGAGAACCATCAAACATTGCTTCATTATCGTTTGACTTTTAAATCTTATGATTTTTTATTATAATTGTTTTTTAGTTATAATAATTACAATTTAGTGAACGTTGTTCAAAAAAACTATACAGAAACCGTCAAACATTCTATAGTAGAGTGGAATGGATAAAAAGGGTGAAAAAAATGACGAAATTTAATGATACAATTTTAAAAGCTTTTCGAGGAGAAGAAACCGATTATACACCTGTCTGGTATATGCGCCAGGCTGGCAGATCGCAAAAGGAATATCGTGAATTAAAAAAGAAATACTCTTTATTTGAAATTACTCATCAGCCAGAACTTTGTGCGTATGTGACAAGGCTGCCTGTTGAAATGTACAATGTCGATGCAGCCGTTCTGTATAAAGACATTATGTCACCACTTCCGGCAATTGGTGTGGATGTGGAGATTAAGTCAGGAATTGGTCCTGTAATTGATAATCCGATAACCTCAAAAGCGGATATCGATAAATTGGGAACTATTGATCCGGAAAGTGATGTACCGTATGTATTAGAGACAATTCGACTGCTGACAAAGGAACAATTAAATGTTCCTATGATCGGCTTTAGCGGTGCGCCTTTTACTTTAGCAAGCTATATGATCGAAGGCGGTCCGTCGAAAAATTATCATAAAACAAAAGCATTAATGTACAGTGATCCAAAGGCATGGTTTGCATTAATGGATAAACTAGCTGATATGACCATTACTTATGTGGAAGCGCAGGTAAAAGCTGGTGCACAGGCAATCCAGATTTTTGACTCCTGGGTTGGTGCATTAAATGTAACAGATTATCGTAAGTACATTAAACCAATTATGGAGCGGATTTTCTTTGAATTGAGAAAAAATGATGTCCCGTTAATTATTTTCGGTGTTGGGGCAAGTCACTTGATTAAAGAATGGAATGATCTTCCTGTTGATGTTATTGGCTTGGATTGGCGCTTATCGATTAGTGAAGCAAGACAATTAGATGTGACGAAAGCTCTTCAGGGTAACCTTGATCCTGCCTTTTTACTGGCAGACTGGAATGTTGTTGAAGAGAAGACGAAGCAAATTATTGATGAAGGAAAGCAGCATCCAAGTCACATTTTTAACTTAGGACATGGGGTAACACCTGAAATAAGTCCAGCTAGGTTGAAGCAATTAACGGAGTTTGTTCATAGTTATTCGAAACGATAATTGAGAAAGGGATGTATAACAATGGCAAAGAAAAAAATAGGACTTTTAGTAATGGCATATGGAACGCCATATAAAGAAGCAGATATTGAAAGATATTACACACACATCCGTCACGGTCGTAAACCTTCTCAGGAAATGCTCGATGATTTAACAGAGAGATATCGTGCAATTGGCGGTATTTCTCCACTTGCAAGAATTACGAAAGAACAAGCACAGGCAATTGAAAATCGTCTGAATGAAAAACAAGATGAGGTGGAATTTGTTTATTATTTAGGCTTAAAGCATATTGAACCATTTGTCGAAGATGCAGTAAAACAAATGGCAGATGACGGGATCACTGAAGCTATCTCCATTGTGCTAGCACCGCACTATTCGACGTTCAGTGTAAAATCATATAATGGCCGGGCCCAGGAAGAGGCAGAGAAGCATGGCGTAACGATTCAATCAGTGGAAAGCTGGTATGATGCAGAAGGATTTATTGATTATTGGAAGGATGCTGTTTTAGGCGAATTTAATAAAATGGATGAAGCTGAGAAAGAAAGTGCGGTTCTCGTTGTTTCTGCTCACAGTCTGCCAGAGAAAATTTTGCAGAATGGTGATCCTTATCCTGATCAATTGAAGAAAACAGCAGAGCTGATTCAGGCGAAAACAGGTGTACAGCATGTTGAAATAGGCTGGCAAAGTGAAGGAAACACACCTGATCCATGGTTAGGGCCAGATGTGCAGGACTTAACTCGCGATCTTTATGAACATAATGGATATCGTTCGTTTGTTTATGCACCAGTCGGATTTGTTGCCGATCACTTAGAAGTACTTTATGACAATGACTATGAGTGCAAAGTGGTTTGTGAGGAAATCGGCGCGAGTTATTACAGACCGGAAATGCCAAATGTGCATCCACAATTTATTGATACACTTGCAACAGTTGTACTAGAAAAATACCAAAGTAATGATCAATCATGAAGCATATTACCATTATAGGCGGCGGTATCGCAGGATTAACTGCCGCCTATTATCTTCAGAAACAGATCAAAGAAAAGCATTTGCCCTACCAGGTTACTCTGCTCGAGGCAAGTGAACGGCTTGGCGGGAAGATAAAAACAGAACGCCGCGATGGATTTACGATCGAACGAGGCCCGGATTCTTTCTTAATCCGTAAGCAGTCGGCAGAAAGACTTGCCCGTGAAGCGGGACTGGGCGACCAGCTGGTGACAAATGGTACAGGAAAATCATATATTCTCGTTGATGGAAAATTGCACAGTATGCCGCAAGGGTCATTTATGGGAATTCCTACACAAGTAAAACCTTTTCTATTTTCCGATTTGTTTAGCTTGTCAGGGAAATTAAGAGCAGGTTTTGATTTTGTTTTACCAAAAGGTGAGCCAAAGGAAGACCAATCATTAGGAAAGTTTTTCAGACGAAGATTTGGTGATGAACTGGTTGAAAATCTGATTGAACCATTGCTGTCCGGTATTTATGCTGGAGATATCGATGATTTAAGTTTGATGGCAACATTCCCGAACTTTTATCAATTGGAACAGAAACATCGCAGCTTAGTGAGAGGCTTGCAGCAGACAATGCCGAAGCCCAAGACTTCTCCTGGCAAAAAAAGAAGTATGTTCTACAGTCTGAAAGATGGCTTGCAGTCACTGGTAGAAGCAATAGAAGAAATGCTGGATGACAATGTAGTCCGCAAAAATACTGTAGTTAAACAGATTGAAAAAGCCGGCGAACAATATACGCTGACATTATCGGATCATCGTACCATTAGGTCAGATGCTGTGATGGTTGCCACACCTTTTAATACGATGAAGAAGATGCTGGGTAATTATGATTTTGTCTCAAGCCTTGAAGATATGAAAGCAACTTCTGTAGCCAATGTCGCCTTAGCTTTTGATCAATCCGCTATTAAAGAAGATATTGATGGCACAGGCTTTGTTGTCTCGCGTAACAGTGATTATCGCATTACGGCATGTACATGGACACACAAGAAATGGCCGGAAACAGCTGCACCAGAGGGAATGGCGCTGCTTCGATGTTATGTCGGCCGCCCTGGTGATGAAAGTGTAGTTGATCTGTCGGATGAGGCTCTGGAAAAAATTGTGTTATCTGATTTGAATAAGATTATGAAAATCGAAGGGACACCACGATTTTCAGTCGTCTCCCGCTGGGAAAATGCCATGCCTCAATATGGAATCGGCCATAAAGCAAAGGTGGACAAGTTAGAAAAAGACATTGCGGAGAACCTGCCAGGTCTTTTTGTCGCAGGCAGCTCCTACCGTGGAATTGGAATACCTGATTGTATTGATCAGGGAGAAGCAGCAGTTGAGCAAATATTAGCATATTTGGAAAACTAGAGTGCACATTGGCACACTCTAGTTTTTTTGGTTACTGACTTCACACTGCTAATTGTCTGTAACATTGTCTCACTTTATTATAACCTGAATTGAAGACATTGAAAGCATGTTTGAATGCCAAGAAGGAGGAAAAAGTCAGAATCAAGGCAT
>NZ_ML762424.1:417431-419706 GCF_009498735.1 Gracilibacillus oryzae | reverse complement strand
GAGAGTCAAGGCATTGAAGCAAGTAATAAGTGAGAATCTTAGTTCACGTTATGTTCCTTCTTTTATTTAAATGGCCGTGTTGTTTTGTTCCAATAAAAAAAGCAGCTAATAGTAGCTGCAGGTGTCTTGTCTTTTACATATATCTCAGATTAATTGGATGGGAATGTTCATCATCCTCTTTTAGCAGGATAAGAAGGATGAAAAGAACGAAAGAGATAGGGGTAAAAGACTTCAAATAGGTTAAATGGCGGGATGATTGCAGTAAACATGTTAGGGAGCATGTTTATAAATCTACAATATCTTCTCCGCACAAATCACACTTTTTAAGAAGTGTGTCGTATTTATATTGTATTATAACAAAAAGAAAAAATCAATAATTTGTATTAGTACAATTTCAAAAAATTGTATTATTTCCTTAATTCTTTTATACTAATTGATAATAGCAATCATTACATAAGGAGAGCGATTCAAATGAAATTTATTGATAATAAAGGCATAACAGATCCTCATATAAATTTAGCGATCGAAGAATATGTGTTAAAACAGTTTGGAGAAACAGATTCTTATCTGTTATTTTACATAAATGAACCATCTATCATTATTGGGAAAAACCAGAATACAATTGAAGAAATTAATACAGATTATGTTGATGCAAATGGTATTCATGTTGTGCGCAGACTGTCAGGCGGTGGAGCTGTTTATCATGATCAAGGTAACTTAAACTTCAGCTTTATTACAAAAGATGATGGAGACAGCTTCCATAATTTCGCTAAGTTCACTGAGCCTGTTGTAGATGCATTGCGTGCGCTTGGTGTTCCTGCTGAATTAAAAGGACGAAATGATTTAGTTGCAGACGGACGCAAAATATCGGGAAATGCCCAATTTACTACACGCGGCAGAATGTTTAGTCATGGTACATTGATGTATGATTCGGAAATAGAACATGTTGTCAAATCTTTAAAAGTAAAAACAGAGAAAATACAGTCAAAAGGAATTAAATCAATTCGAAGCCGAGTGACCAATATCTCTGAGTTTATGGAAGAAAAACTACCAATGGCTGAATTTAAAAACCACATTTTACGCCATATATTTGATGTGGAAAATGTAGAAGATGTTCCTCAATATGTATTAACAGAAGAAGACTGGGCAAATATTCATGAACTGTCTAAAGAACGTTATCAAGAATGGGATTGGAATTATGGAAAATCACCAAAATTCAATATCCAGCATTCTCATAAGTTTGATGGTGGATTAGTGGATGTGCGTTTAGATGTGAATAAAGGAATCATTGATCAATGTAAAATTTTTGGTGATTTCTTTGGTATCGGTGATGTGGCTGAATTAGAGGAGAAATTAGCAGGTGTTCGTTATGAACGCCAGGCCATTGATCAGGCATTAGATGAAGTGAATGTTTCTCATTACCTTGGAAAAATATCGAAAGAAGACCTGGTAGGATTAATATACTGATAGAGGAAGCAGACTGTCTCCAACATAAAAATGGTGACAGTCTTTTTACTAAAATTTACTATAAGCTCGTTTAGCTGCAAGAGGTAGCGGCAAAGCTGAGGATATAAAATTAAGGGAGTCATTTATGAAAAAGTTAATAATTGGCTATTTGTTCTTTGCAACTGCAGTATTTCTCTACTTCTATTATTTCTATCCACTTGATTCATTCAGTGATTCGCGATATGGTGCATTATCACATGCGTTTTATTTTGCGATGCTGCCACTGCAGATCATATTATTATATGTCCTGCTCAAAAAGAAAGGTGGTTATCAGTGGATAGAGAAATATAACTCACGGTTATTCCAATCCTTTTTATTTACATGTTTGCTTGTCATTTTAGATTTGCTTGTCCATCTTCCTTTTCAAATTATCTGGCATTTTATCTCAAGGTATGAAGGGACAAGAACCCAATCGTTTCTTTCCTGGTTTCTGGAATTATTATTATCTAAAAGCTTATTATTTCTTGGGCTTTTTCTCTTGATATACTTCTGTTGTGTATTAATGGAAAAGTGGCCAAAAAGATGGGGGATCCTGTTATGGATCACGATCGTGCCTGTTGCCATCTTTTTTGTTTTTATTCAGCCGGTCTGGATTGACCCGCTTTTTGATAAATTTTACACATTAGAAAATGGTGGGTTGCGGACAGAGATGGAGCAATTAACCGAGAGTGTTGGATTAACTGATGTGGATTTCCTTGTCGTTAATAAGAGTGAAGAAGTAACAACATATAATGCTTATGTGACAGGAATTTTTGGTCATGCCCGCATT
>NZ_ML762424.1:268440-417421 GCF_009498735.1 Gracilibacillus oryzae | reverse complement strand
AATGCTAAAAGGAATGGAAGAAGCGGAAATTCTTTTCATTACTGCACATGAAGTAGCTCATTATTTATATAAACATGTCTATTTAGGCACTGCGTTATATGTATTTTCAATGCTTTTCTTCTTTCTCTTTTTGCAGTACTTGTCGAATCGCTGGAAAAAGGATCACAGGCTTACACGATTATTAAAACTGCTGTTAACATTCCTGATTATTTTAACTGTTATCCAACCAATAAGTTTGTCTGTTTCAAGGCAGATGGAGAGGGCAGCAGATAATTTTGCGATAGAACATACGGAAAACTTAACCCCAGCGATGAATACGTATTATTTATTAGCGAAACAATCCAAAACAGACATTTCTCCGGCACCATGGATTCGTTTTTTCCGCTCATCACATCCCTCGATTGCAGAAAGAATAAAGAAAATGGAAGAAGTTATCGAAAAACGTGAAACAAAATCATCACCTGATTCGTAGATATGGAGTAAGAGGTGATAGGGATGGATGAATTCTACCAGCAATTAATCAATGAAAAGGAAAAAAAGCGAAAATTAAAACGATACTTAGATGAACGAACACAATTAGCTTCACAATTAGAGCAAATGCGCAAACGGGAAAGTGAACTGTATCATCAACTTCAACAAGAAAAAATTGATGTGGAAAAACTGGAAAGCTTTAGTATTGCTAATATTTTTTATACAGTATCCGGAAAGAAAGAAGAAAAACTGGATCAGGAAAAGCAAGAAGTGGTAAGTGCACAGCTGCATTACGAAGAAGCGAAAGCGTCTGTCGAAGACTTAGAAACAGATGTCAGCGAATTAGATCATCAAATAGCTGATCTGGGTGATCCTGAAGCAAAATATCAGGAGATTCTGCAGCAAAAATATACCCATCTCTTAGATACCAATAATGAGAAGGGAGAAGAAGCTCATCTTCTTTTGGAGAAAATAGGGATTATTAAAGATGAGCAAACAGAAATAGAAGAGGCCCTTGATGCTGGTCATAAAGTAAAAAGAGCGTTAGTTGCTGCAAGTGAGTCACTTGAAAAAGCGAAGAACTGGGGTACAGTCGATATGTTTGGCGGCGGGCTGCTTTCTACTTCTTTAAAACACAGCCATATTGATGATGCAAAAAAAGCAACACATCAGGCCCAGCGGTTATTAAGGAAATTTTCACATGAACTTTCTGATATTGGTAAATCTTTTAATGCAAATGTCGAGATTTCCGGTGGTTTAACGTTTGCTGATTATTTTCTTGATGGGCTTGTTATGGACTGGTTTGTTCAGGATAAAATCAATCAATCATCACAAGAAGTGGATTCTATGGCTCAGAAGGTATCCAGTACAATAGCACAGTTAAAAGAATTAAAACAGGAAGTCGCAGCTACAGAGAAACAGGCAGAAAGACAATGGGAATCGATTGTTCTACAAGCCTAAAGTGAGAGTCTATCCCCCCGCTTACTGCTATTCCGCAGTGGAAGAGGGGGTACTCCTATAGATGCATTGTGATAAACCACGTTACTGTGGTTTTTTTCTTGTAATTAAATATTCCTCAGAGGTTATATAGAAGTCTACATTTGGCCGATCAGTAATCAAGTTTAACTGCTCTAACTTATAATAATTTACTTTCTGATAAGGATCATGGTCAATGACATGAAGTTCCTTTTTCTGCGCAACATACTGATCCACAGCCTTTTGAACATGGTCAATGGCAAAGGCTATATGTTTATCCTCTTCCTCAAATAATTCATAAGTTTCTTTCGACATATAAAAATCTTTTTCGGGTAACGCTTTCAGAAAAGGTGTTAATAACTCAAAGTTCACTTTGTTATCATCATTAACGATTACTCGAAGTGGTATGTTATCAGGTAAAGTCTTACTGTATCTTCTTAAGGCATCCTTCACTTCATCATAAGAGATTGGCTTGGTTGGATAAATTTTATTGCTTTTTTGAAAGAACTTCTTCCACATTTTATCACCTACTTGATTCAAATTTTACTATAATGGGCCTTTGACAGCAATTATTTGTATGAATTTGAGTCCAATTTGAGAAAAACCGCTCAAAATATAGGTATATATAACTATTTTTGGCGAAAAACATACTCTTTTTATCTACGAATTGGTATGATTATTTATGGTTAAATAATACTATATACGAGGAGGAAAAAGGTTATGATTATGGCGAAAGGCTGTGAAATCAGCCCAGCAACATTGGCAGTTATTGGGATGAAGAAAGGAGAAAATTATGTCACGAAAATAATGGAATATGAACAAGAGGATGATTATGAAGTAGGCCTTCATTCGTACAAAGTAATGGACATGACTTGTCGTGAATTTGGTATCAGTTTACGTGGTTTATTGGAAGGTTCCCGCAGATTAACAGATACTAGTCATAAACCTCCCATTGTAATCGATCGGATGAGTAATATGTATTTCTTCCCTGTTGAATCCCCGCTTAAAAAGTCTTGCATCTGGATTTCCCACACACATGTAAAACGTACAGAAAGATTATCAAATTATCAAACGAAAATTATATTTAAAAATGACCGCTCCCTTAATGTTGATGTTTCCTATTCTGTTATTCTTAATCAAATTAACAAAACTGCCCAGTACCGGTGTATGATCTCTGATAAGATGAGTGATATACTGCCGCTATCACAATATATAGCGGAAACGAACAAAAAAAGAAGGCTGCCGTAATGTAAGCCTTGGTAGAAATAGACGAGAAATGATGTGTAAAAGTCTATTTCAACCAAGTGGAATGGATAAAATTGTAAAAGAACTGTTATCATAAAGATAATGGTTCTTTTTTTTCCGGAAAGAAAGTATAAACGGAGATGTCTAGCTCCAAGCGCCTGCCCCTCGAGGTCTTAAGCGATCCTGCTATGTGACAAAGATCGCCACGTCGCAGTTTCGCTTAAGCTTGTCGGGGCAGAACGGGCGCTTTGCGCTTTTCCGGTTTGTTCATGCTTTCTGATTCTTTCAGTATCCATTCATTTAAGATGAGTTCGACCTTTTTTCGAATCGCAGGATTAAAGTAATTACGTTTTTCTTCTTTTCCTTTGCATGTAAATAAATAGGTGGTGAAGGACTCCTTTTTTTCGAGAGTCGTCACTTGAATTTTCTCTTTATACAGTTGTTTTTGCAATTCTCTTCGTTCAATTGTTGCTTTTTTCTCTATTTGTTTAAGTAGTGTAATGTAGGGTTCATTGATTTTAAACGGCATATTTTGCTGAAGTTGTGCTAAGTCATGTTTGATCACACGTAAGGCCATGGACATAAACAAAAAACGTGAGGCTAATTCCCATTCATGCGTGTCTAAGTATCGCATTAATATCTCTCCTTTTTAGGAACGTGTGTTCTTATTATATGCAGTTCTCAGTAAAAATGCAACCAAACATTTTTCATTAGTAAAAAAAGGCAAGAAGTATTAAAATAAAAATAAATAAATGATTTTTTTCAGACAAAAAAAGGGGTTCTTAATAAAGATGCTCACATATAATATAAGTAATATTGAAAACATTGATATAGATCAAATGAAAGAATTGTTTGAAGCGAATGACTTTGATAAACTTGTTACTTTTTTGCTGAGAAGTTATGAAAGTTTAGGGCCTGTTCCGGGCCTTCTTCTGCCATTTCTAGAAGCTTTCCTGCCTTTTCTGCCGCTAGTTGTATTTGTCATCACAAATGCAGCAGCATACGGATTACTGGAAGGTTTCCTGCTCTCCTGGATTGGCGCGAGTGCCGGCGCAATTGTAGTATTCCTCATTGTGCGTCATT
The DNA here is from genome assembly GCF_009498735.1 of Gracilibacillus oryzae. Taxonomy (GTDB): domain Bacteria; phylum Bacillota; class Bacilli; order Bacillales; family Amphibacillaceae; genus Gracilibacillus; species Gracilibacillus oryzae. The sequence continues at coordinate 413,647 of NZ_ML762424.1, read as the reverse complement.
TTAAAAATGTCCGGCTGTTTCGCTGGATTCGCAAAAATAAACAAGTATTGAAAGTAATGAACTGGCTCGAACGTCACGGCTTCGGACCGCTATTTTTACTACTCTGCTTTCCGTTCTCACCATCGGCAGTTATCAACCTGGTCGCAGCATTGTCCAAAGTAAATCTCTATCAATTCAGTTTGGCGGTGTTACTCGGCAAGGCAGTCATGATTTTTACCGTTTCCTACATTGGTGACAGTATCGCTTCTTTTGCCAAAAATCCGGTCAAATCGATTATTGTTGGAATTGGAATTGTTGTTCTCTGGTTAGCGGGGAAGTATATGGAAAAAAGACTTCACAAAAGGGCAGAAAAGAAAAACTTGGAATATAGAGATTAAACAGGGGGAAATGGGGGTAAAATTAGTAATAAAAGTGTTGGAGGGAATGCCATGACAAAGAAAAAAACGTGGTCCATTATCCGCATCATACTATTATCCCTTTTACTTGTTTTTTTCTTCCGTTATTATTTGTTTGCCAGTTATATAGTGAATGGAAAATCAATGGAACCGACCTTACATGATGGAAACTTATTGATGGTGAATAAAATGATCTATGATTTAAAAGATATAGATCGATTTGATGTCATTGTATTTCACGCAAATGAAGAGGAAGATTATGTTAAACGTGTAATTGGCTTGCCTGGGGACCACATTGCTTATAAAGATGATAAGTTGTATATAAATGGAATCCCTATTGAAGAACCATATTTAGAGCCATTCCGCGAAAGAGTAGAAGGAAAGTTAACCAATGATTTTACTATTGAAGAGGTGACAGAAGAGTCCGTCGTTCCGCAAGGGAAATTATTTGTCCTGGGTGATAATCGAAGAAAAAGCTATGATAGCAGAGAAATTGGTTTTGTAGACCAAGAGACTGTTGTAGGGAAAGTAGATGTATTGTATTGGCCGATGTCAGACATTGACTTCCAGTTAATCCGCTAAATAATAGAAAGCGCTTACTATTAGGTAGGTATAAAAGTTTCTGTTTCTTGAATTAGAAATTGAAACTTTTTGTCATTTGAAAACGTAAATTTATACAAATAAATAAAGAGAAGGAGCTATTAATTTTGAGCATTATACTAGATCTTTTCAGTCTTGCTGCATACCTGCCTTTTTTAGCTGTAGATGAAGAGGATATAGCCAGAAACATCAAACAGTTAAAGAAACATCAGTGGTTTCAGGAATGTCTTAGTGATTCAAAGTATAGAAGACTGATTATCCACAATCAGGAAGTACGTCAAGCTATCGGCAAATTAAAAAGCAATAAAATTGGTAAGGAATCTTATAACGAGAAGTGTCAGAAAAAGATTCGCAACATTTTACAGAATGCTGCCTGACACTGACTAGAAGGAACAGCCTCTTTTTTAGAGGTCTTTTTTATTATTGGAAAAGGCGGGATGCCAGTTGAGGAATGCTCATTCAGAGTTAGCTGCTTTAAACGAAGAAGAAGACGAAAAGTGACCAAGGCTGGAAGGAGATTTCTTGTTAAGCAAAAATAGGAGGAAATTACCGGTTAATCTTGCAGGTTATAGAACAAGATTCCAACTTTTTTCGCTAAACAAAAGAACATTAGTTTGGTATAATGGAAGCAGGAAGCAGGAAGAAAAACTAGTGAAAAGAGCGAGAAAGCAGGTGTTTTTTTTGTTACGCTTTATTATCGGGAGTTCCACTGCAAACAAAAGTGAACAGTGTATAACAGAAATGAAGACAGAACTTCAGCAAAATCCTCAAGGTTCTCCTATTATTTATTTAGTCCCAGATCAAATGACCTTTCAACAAGAATATGCCTTGTTTAACGGTTCGCAAATAAATGGTGCAACAAGAGCCCAAGTATACAGTTTCTCTCGTCTGGCATGGCGGGTAATGCAGGAGTTAGGCGGTGCAACGAAGAAATTCATTACATCAACAGGTGTGCAAATGATGCTCCGCAAAATTATTGACCAGCGAACTTCAGATTGGAAGGTATTTCAGAAGGCAATTGAAAAACAGGGATTCATCGCACAACTGGAGGATATGATAACAGAGTTTAAGCGATATTGTATTACACCAGAAATGATCACAGAGCAAATTGCAGATATGGACCGTTTCCATCATCAGACAATAACAGAGAAGGCACTGACTAATAAACTGGATGATTTATATTACATTTATGATAAATTAGTACAAGCTCTTGCTGGAACGTATATGGATAATGAAGACAGACTGCAACTATTAATCGAAAAATTGACCGCGAGTGATTTTTTACAAGATACGGAGATATATATTGATGGTTTTCACCATTTCACCCCGCAGGAATTAATGGTAATAGAAGTGATGCTGCAAAAAGCAAAACAAGTGCATATCACATTGACAATGGATCAGGTGGAAGATCCTGTTATTGATCCGTTAGAACTGTACCATTTGACAAAAGAAACCTTTGTCCAGATGGAACAATTAGCTGGCAAGCATAACATAGCAATAGAAACGGAATTAATAAAAAGTAACGAAGAGACAGCGTTTGTGCATTTGGACAAGCATTTTGATCATCGGCCTGCTGTTCCTTATGGACAGAAAGCACCTGTTCAAATAGCGGAAGCTGTTCATCCGCGTGCAGAGGTTGAAGGAGCTGCACAGGAAATTACAAAATTGGTGCGGGACCAGAACTACCGTTACAGGGATATTGCTATATTAATTCGGGAGCCTGACGTTTATCATGATTTAATTACAACCATTTTCGAAGATTACCAGATTCCTGTATTCGTTGATGAAAAAAGACCGATGCTGCACCATCCATTAATAGAATGTGTCCGTTCATTGCTTGATGTACTGGAAGGGGACTGGCGCTATGATGCCGTATTTCGCGTGTTAAAAACAGGTTTCATTCCTGAAGGCAATAAGCAATATCGACTGGATCAGGAAGCCATTGATGAATTGGAAAACTATGTGCTTGAGTATGGAATCAGAGGTAGAGGCAGATGGCTGAATGATCAGCCGTGGCTATTTCAGCGTTTCCGCGGATTTGACCAGTCTGCTCAAACAGATCGTGAGTTAACGATACAGAAAAAGATAAACATGTATCGTGACCAGGTTGCGGAAATCATTGGTCCATTAGATCGTGATTTGAAAGAAGCAAGCACCATTCAAGAGAAAGTGATTGTTTTATTTCAATGGTTAGAACAAATCGGTGTACCACAGCGCCTTGAAGCAATACGGGATCAATATGACAGTGAAGGCCGTATTGAAAAAGGACGGGAACAAGATCAAGTATGGGATGCCATTATTCAGCTGTTAGAGGAAATTACAGAAATAGCGGGAGATGAAGCAATTGATTTAAAAACTTTTCGTAATATCTTAGAGTCTGGATTCGATTCCTTACAATTTTCCCATGTTCCTCCAAGCATCGATCATGTAGTAGTTGGTTCAATTGACCGGTCGAGAATGCATGGGATTAAATGTGCCCTTCTTCTTGGTGTCAATGAAGGAACATGGCCGATGAAGCAGGGTGGAGATGGTTTGATTTCGGAAGAGGAGCGAGGTTTATTATTAACGAAAGGTATCCAATTAGCGGAAGGAAGCAAACGCCAATTGTTAGATGATATCTTTTATATATACAGTGCCTTTACTTTGCCGACGGAATACTTGTGGATCAGCTATCCGCTTAGTAATGAAGAAGGAAAAACGAAGGCAGCTTCACCGCTTGTTAAGCGAATGGAGGAAATATTCCCTGACCGCTTGGAAAGGCTGATGTTACAAGACCCGGAAGAAATGACAGATTCGAAGCGATTTGTGACTACTCCTGTAAAAACGAGAGGTGCATTAACTGCTCAATTGGCACGATTGCTGCGTGGCTATCCGATTCATTCTGTCTGGAAGTACGCACTGAATTGGTATATCGAGCAGCCGGAAGCAAAAGCGACGAATCAAATGGTGTTAAAGAGCTTATTCTATCAAAATAGACCTAAAAACTTATCTGCAAAGACCGTGGAACAGATGTACAGTAAAGAGATCAAGGCAAGTGTCTCAAGGCTGGAAACTTATCATCGCTGTTCTTATCAGCATTTTGCCAGATACAATTTAGGCTTGGAAGAAAGACAAACATATAAACTGGATGCGCCAGATATTGGGCAGCTTTTCCATGAAGCATTAAAACAAATAACAGAGTGGATTCAAACGGAAGGGCGAAATTTTGCCAGCATTTATGATCAGGAAGCAAGAACGTATGCCAACAGAGCTATTGGCCATCTGGCACCAGTGCTGCAGCATCAGATTTTGCACAGTTCCAAACGATACCAGTATATTCAGCGGAAGTTAGAGGATATTATCGCACGGGCAACGTTTATTCTTAGTGAACAGGCGCGGAAATCATCGTTCTCACCAGTGGGTCTAGAAGTAGGCTTTGGATATCCTAATCAATTGGCACCACTGGAAGTCCCATTGAAGGAAGACTATAAATTGCTGCTTAGAGGGCGAATAGACCGTGTGGATCAGGCGATCGGTCAAGATCAGTTATTTTTACGGATTATTGATTATAAATCAAGCTCCAAAGGGCTGAATCTGACAGAAGTGTATTATGGATTAGCATTGCAGATGCTGGCATACCTGGATGTAGTGCTGCAAAATGCGCAACAATGGCTTGGCCAGAAAGCATCACCAGCAGGGGTGCTGTATTTCCATGTTCATAATCCGATGCTTTCCTTAGCAGATAGTCTGGCAGAAGATAAGATTGATGCAGAGATTTTTAAACAGTTTAAAATGAAAGGCTTGTTGCTGGAACAGGAAGATGTTGTGAAAATGATGGACACATCGTTAGAATCTGGCAGAAGTAATATTATTCCAGCAGGCTTCAGTAAAACAGGCAGCTTTTATAAAGGCTCCCAAGTGGCGGAAAAGGAAATCTTTGATCAACTGCAATCTTATATTCGCCAGTTAATGCGAGGTGCTGGTATAGCGATGCTTGAAGGAGAAGTAGACGTAAATCCGTTTCAGAAACAGGATCAGGTTGCTTGTACGTTCTGCTCCTATCGCTCTGTATGTCAATTTGATCCGACACTGCCGGAAAACAGTTATCGCAAGTTAAAAGATTTAAAAGATGAAGAAGCAATCGAAGCGATGAATAGAGGTGATAGATAATGCCAGCATGGACGAAAGAACAAGAAGAAGCCATCTATCAGTCTGGAAGAAATATACTGGTGGCAGCAGCTGCAGGATCAGGAAAAACAGCTGTATTAGTTGAACGTATTATTCAGAAATTACTCAATAAGGAAAAACCTGTGGATATCGATCAGCTGCTTGTCGTTACCTTTACCAATGCTGCGGCTGGAAGAAGCATTGGCAAATGATCCGAAATCTAATCATTTGAAAAAACAGTTATCCCTGTTACAACATGCTTCCATCTCTACATTGCACTCCTTCTGTATGGAACTTGTCCGTAAATATGCTTATCAGCTGGATATTGATCCAAACTTTCGGATTGCAGATGGAGTAGAGGCGGATTTAATCAGACAAGATGTATTGGAACAGCTTTTTGAACAATGGTATGGTCAGGAAGATGCTGCAAGTCAGGAAGCTTTCTTTCAGGTAGTCGACCGCTTTTCCAATGACCGGAATGACCTTGATATGGAAAACCTGATTTTGAAAATGTATGAGTTCTCGATTCAGCATCCAGATCCGGACAGCTGGTTGGACGAATTAGCTAAAACCTATGAGTGGAAAGAAGAATTAACAGCCGATGAACCATCATGGTTAGGAATCTTGAAACAGGAAATGAGCAGACAATTAGATGTGATGCAGTCACAAATAAATAAAGCCCTTGATGTAACAAAAGAAAGTGATGGACCTTATCATTATGCTGAAGCACTTGATCAGGACATGGTCATGGTGCAGCAGGCTAAAGGGGCCATAGCTGTGTCCTGGGATGAAGCTCATACTGTCTTTACAACAAGCAAATTTAAAGCATTGTCACGTAAGAAAGTCGATTGTGATGAAGAAAAGAAAGAGGCTGTCAAAACAATCCGTGACGATGTAAAAAAACGTTGGAATAAAATAAGCTCTGAATGGTTTAACCGGAGTCTGGAAAGTCACTTAACAGATATGCATAAACTGTATCCAACCATTTTAGAAGTAACAAAAATGATTAAAGCTTTTCGTATTGCTTACAAAGAGGCAAAGAAAGAAAAAGGATTAGTGGATTTCAGTGATCTGGAACACTTTGCCCTTGAGCTGTTATTAGAAGATAAACAGACACGTCATCCATCCCCGCTTGCCCAAAGTCTGCAGCGGCAATATGAAGAAGTAATGGTCGATGAATACCAGGATACAAATATTGTCCAGGAAACAATTTTAATGAGTGTTTCCAACCAATTAGAGTATGGCAATATGTTTATGGTCGGGGATGTTAAGCAAAGTGTATACCGGTTTAGACATGCGGAACCAACCCTTTTTATCGAAAAATATAACCGCTTTGCCAAAAGTGAGGATACTGGATACAGAATTGATTTAGCACGTAATTTCCGCAGCCGAAAAGAAGTATTATCTGCAGCAAATTATGTCTTTCGTCAGCTGTTTGATCCGGAAGTCGGTGACATTGAATATGATCAGGATGCTGAACTGATTTACGGCAACAAAAGCTATGATGAGGTCCCTTTGACACATCCGGATGCCGAAGTTGTAATCATTGATCAGGAGTTAAATGATGCTGAAAAAGAAGATCTATCTGAAGATGTCCTGGAAATGGAAGAAGATCTTGAAAAAGCACAGTTAGAGGCAAGAGCATATGCGGAGAAAATTCAGACATGGATCGGGCATCGTGAAAACGCTCCAATTGAAATCATGGATAAGCGGACATCTATGCCGCGAAAAGCAGAATATCGCGATATAGTGATTCTCCTGCGTTCGATGACATGGGCTCCGACGATTATGGAAGAGTTTAAGAAACAGGGTATTCCAGTTTATGCAGAACTGTCTACAGGTTATTTAGCAGCAATTGAAATACAGGTGATGATCAGTTTACTGAAAGTGATTGATAATCCAAGACAAGATATTCCCTTGGCATCTGTATTAAAGTCACCGATCGTTGGATTAAGTGAAGATGACCTGGCAAGAATCCGATTAGTGGAAAGAAACGGCCCTTATTATGAGGCGCTAAAAGCATTTATTAAAAAAGGCGAAGAAGCGGAAATAAAAGAAAAACTTCAGCCTTTTCTGAATAGATTAGCAAACTGGAGAAGAGAAGCAAGACAAGGCGCTTTATCCCATTTGATCTGGCAGATTTATCAGGAAACAGGTTATTATGATTTTGTTGGCGGGATTCCTGGCGGGAGGCAGCGTCAGGCAAACTTACGTGCATTATATGACCGGGCCAAAGGTTATGAAGCAACCTCATTCCGAGGGTTGTTCCGTTTCTTGCGTTTTATTGAACGGATGGAAGAAAAAGGTGACGACCTTGGCGCGGCAAAAGCTTTAGGGGAACAAGAAGATGTTGTCAGAATCATGACAATCCATAAAAGTAAGGGACTGGAATTTCCGTTAGTGATTGTCGGGGCAATGAATAAACAATTTAACCAGCAGGATTTACGCGAAAAATATTTACTCCATAAAGAGCTGGGATTTGCCACAAAATATATTGACCCTGAAAAGCGGATCATGTACCCGACCCTTATATATCATGCTTTAAAGAAAGAGATGCACAGGGAATTACTAGCAGAAGAAATGCGGGTGCTTTATGTTGCATTAACCCGGGCAAGAGAGAAGCTTGTACTTGTAGGCACCGTTCCTTCCCTTACAAAAAAGAAAAAGAAATGGGAATCGCTGATAAATCATGGTGACTGGGTATTGCCAAATTATTACCGGTTAGAATCCAATTCCTATCTTGACTGGATAGGGGCAAGCCTTGTGAGACATAAGAACGGTGAATTGGTCCGTGATGAGGAGACGATAACAGAGATTCCGCAAGAAATACTGGAAGATCAGTCAAGATGGTGGTTAGAACGGGTTCACAGCAGTAAATATCAAGAAATAGAAGAAACAGGGAAGCAAACAATTGAAACATTAGAAAAGGCAATTACAGATTGGCATCCTGTCTCGCTTCCTGATGCAGAGGAAAAAGAGATAATCGAAAGCAGATTAAATTATAACTATCCTTATCAAAATGCAATAAATTATCGTGCCAAGCAAACTGTAACAGAAATGAAACGCCAGCATGAAGTGAAGGACAGCTATAGTGATCAGGCCATCATTGAACCATTTCGCGCCCCAATCAGGAAAAGACCGAAATTTATGCAGCAAGAGAAACAGTTAACAAAAGCGGAGATTGGTACAGCTATGCATACAGTAATGCAGCATATCCCCTTAAACAGAGAATGGGACCTGCCGTCGATAAAGGAATTTATTGCAGAGCTGGAGGCAAAAGAACTTCTGACAAGAGAAGAGGGGCAAGCAATCAATGCGGAAGCAATAGTGAATTTCTTTCAAACAGATATAGGTAGAATGTTATTAGAGGAAGAAAATGCTGTGGAAAGAGAAATTCCTTTCAGTTTAACTCTTCCTGCAAAAGAAGTATATCCGGCATGGACAGATGGCACGGATGAGCGGATTTTTTTGCAAGGAATTATTGACTGTTTAATTCAAACAGAAGATGGATGGATATTATTAGACTATAAAACAGATCAGATTACAGATCAGCTCGATGAGACAGTAATGGAAGAGTTAAGCAGTCGTTACAAAATTCAAGTAGAATTATATGCAAAGGCCTTAGAAGACATTTGGAAACAGCCAATTTCGCGTAAATTCCTATATTATTTTGATCAGGCACTATTAGTGGAAGTATAAACGCCTAAAGGGTAAAGCCCTTTAGGCGTTTGCATTCATCACCTGGTCAACAGCGTCAGGGTCAATGGTATTTGTAATGTTAAAACCAGTATTTGTATTAAGAAAGTCACCAGTATTATTAGCCCCTGCTCCAGCCGCAGATTTTGAAGCACTTTTTGGTGATAGATAGAAACTGTCACCAAAATTCACTATTCCTCCGTCAACACTGTTAATTTTGATTGGACCAACTATTGATGGCATCTAACCACAACCTTTCCTGCATTGAAACTTACCTGATCTTTCTGAAATGAAATGTTGATTGACAATCTAACTTCATGATTGCCAACCCTTTTCCAGTGACAATTTATTTAAAACAGCCCCTAAGGATCCTGATCATTATTCTCTGCATTAACAATCCGTATATCTTTTGCTTTGCTTATTGCATGAACGGTATCTGTATTACCTAATTGGACGATAGAAGAGGAAGAAATAGCGGTAATTTCGATAGCTGGTACATCAATCGTATCATCGTGGTGAATGTGTTCTTGAATTATTTGGAAAGGATATGGATGAAAGTAATTGTCTGATTGAAATATACGGTATTGTTCAAAAGGGAACTCGTCATCAGGTGGACTGCTGCCTTCCTTTTGGACAGCCAGTGCTTCTAATGTCGGCTCAATATATTTGGAATCTCCGATGTTAATGATAGAACTATCTGATAAACCAATTACTTTTATCCCTTTTACTCTAGTCGTTCGGATATTCACTTATTCCCTCCACTGGTGTGGTGAATTCTGAACCGACAATATATGACTCAGGGGGTGTGTCGTAGGATGAAGATAATTGAATATGATTGCTATCCCCAATTAAGAATAAAGAGGAACTGGAGACTCCAACGATAGAGATTCTTCCAACTTCTAAACACCAGTTATTTACATTATAATACAATAAAATCTACTCCTTATTTAATTGTTGATCAAACCATTTTCGTAATCCCATTTGTAACTCCTCTATAACTTGTTGCATAACGGAATCGGGATTATTGCCATTTTGACTTGCGTAATAAGAAATCCGGCCAGGGAATTGCTTCTTCACATCATCAATCAACGTTTGGCGATAATCGTCAGTTAATCGATAATGATATTCTTCTTCTAATTGACCAATGAATGGCGGTAATTGAGTATCAGCATATTGATTTAATGCCTGTAAATGATTTGCTGCAGGCTGGTTAGGCAACGGTAAAGAGAAATCATCTGTTTGCTGCAGCTCTTCTGGACTAATACCAATATGGAGGGTACCATCCAATCTTTCTATTTTTAACTGATCAAAATGATACTCTAATTTTTCAATGTTTGTTTTAGGAGACTGCTCTTTTTGTTCTAATTGTTTCACACGAGAATCTAAGGAGTTGATTTGGAATTGAAGCTGTTCTATATGCTGTTGAAGCTGCTGCACATAAAAAACGAGAGTAGGATAGTCCATCATAATTCCTCCTTAGTTGTAGATTTTATGTTGGTGCTAGTGGTACTAATGGAGACTCAATAGCATTATCTGGAGAGGCTTCTTCAGCTAATTCCTGAAATCCGCCAGTATTATAGAGTTGTGATAAGGCTTGCAACTGCCCCGTACTGCCGATTTGAAGTACAGATGAGTTACTAACATTCCCAACCTTTAATAAATGTATATAGATTGATTGATTTACAGTTAAATTCAATTAAATCACCTGCTAAAAACCTGTAATATTTTGATCAACATAATCCTCATCCATCATATTTGTCTGTGCATTCTTTACATACACTTGAATCCCATCACCAGTATTGAATGAACCGCCGCCCGCAAAAGTTTTAGACTGTGAATATGGCTGCATTTTAAATACATCGCCTATATTGAATATGCTGGAAGAATCAATACTGATTACTTTTACCGCTCCGACAATAGCTGGCATGTTATTCACCTGGCTTTCTTAAAGTAGTAGCTTAGATATTTTCCTAATTAGTTTATGTAACAAAATGAAGATTGTGAAAAACAAAGAAGATATATTTAAATAATGCTAGTTTCATGGAATATTATAGGATAGAATGGACACAGGATATAGGAAAGGAGTTACCATAGATGAATGAATCTTTCGCTCCATTACATGAGAAGCAAAGACTGAAATGGATAGATGCTGCCAGAGGGTTCGCAATTTTTGGCATATTTATTGTGAATTTGCCGGCATTTCATGGACCATATTTTCTCTACGGAAGTGGTTCAAACTATTGGGGAGAGACAGAAGCAGGAATTTGGCAAGTTTTGATCGATATTTTCTTTCAGGCAAGCTTCTATTCTTTATTTTCTTTCTTATTTGGCTTCGGGATGCAGATAATATTCGAGAATTTACAAAGTAAAGGGAAAGTCCCGGGAAAAACAATGGCTCGAAGGTTAGCGGTTCTGCTTGTTTTCGGGATAATACACGCCTTTCTGATTTGGCATGGAGACATTTTGATCAGTTATAGTATGGTAGGTTTTCTTTTACTTTTATTTATGTACCGCAAGAATATAACTATATTAATATGGAGCATTTGCTTACTTATTATTCCAACACTCTTATTAACAGGATTATTATATTTAGGTCGAGACTATGTTGCATTTGGGAATAATGTGGCAATCGAAGCTTCTTACCAAAATTTCGGCAGTGGTAACTGGCAGGACATTTTCCAGCAAAACTTAGCCAATTGGTTATACTCGAACGATGTTTTCAATTTTCTCTTTATTGTGACCAACTTATTGCCGATCTTTCTTATTGGTGTTATTGTTGCCAGAAAAAAGTGGCTGCATGACTTAGAGAAACATCGAAATACACTAAAAATCTTATGGTTCGTCAGTTTCCTGCTGTTTATCACTTTTAAGGCCGGTCCATATTTAATTGGAAATCCTTTATGGCTCTCAATGTTACAGGATGTAATTGGTGGTACGAGTTCTGCCATTTTCTATGTTATCACTATTTCCCTGTTATATAAGAAGCTCCCATTCATTTTTGGGAAGTTTGCCTATGTTGGAAAGATGGCATTGTCTAACTATATTTTTCAATCACTTACTGGGGTTCTGTTGTTTTATTCGATTGGGTTTGGATGGTATGGGGAATTAAATCCATTGCAGACCATTTCAGTTGCATTCATCGTCTTCCCGCTCCAAATTGTTTTAAGCTGGCTCTGGTTAAAATATTACAAACAAGGACCATTAGAATGGATATGGAGAAGTCTGACTTATGGAAACCGTCTAGCCATTAAAAGAAAAGCATAAAACCCGTAACAGGGCAGGATTTAGCTATACGTGAAAAATCGAAAATGTGAAAATAGAGTGACATACAATGTTCTGACATGAAAATGTTGTTATATAGTGATATGATACATTTTAGAATAGTAATTATAAAAATTGAATGGGGGGAACAAAATAATGACACATTTGCATATTACATCATGGGCTTTAGGTTTAATTTTGTTGATCATTGCTTTTGTCATGTACAAAAAAGGAAGTAAGGCTGGTAAGATATTACATATGATCTTGAGATTGGATTATTTATTAATCTTATACTCAGGTGGAGATCTAATTGCGGAATATATGAGCATAGGTTTCCCGGAATTCCCATTACTAGGTGAATTAATCGTCAAACTCATCGCAGGCTTATGGGTAATTGTTGCAATGGAGATGATTCTTGTGAAAACATCCAAGTCCAAACCAGCAACAAGCTACTGGGTTCAATTAATCATTGCGGCAGCTATCGCCATAATTTTAGGATTTTTCCGATTGCCAATTTCCATGTAATTATAAGAAAACACTACTTATAGAAGTGGTGTTTTTTTATTTACAGGAAACCTATTCAGTCTGTGTTAAAGTATTTTCCTATTCAAAAAAGGTTGAACATACTATTATGCTCGTTTTGTAACAAATTCCATTTTAAAATCTCAATAGCTATCATTTTTCCGGACCTTTTGCATAGATTAGTAAGAGCAACTAGGCTATGGAAGGTATGGTGAATACTTATGTGTGGGATTACTGGTTGGATAGATTTTTCAAGAAGATTAGACCAGAGCGAAGATCAATTAATACAAATGACGGGTAACTTAGCTCATCGTGGCCCGGATGAATCGGGTTATTGGAGTGATCAGCATGTTAGTTTTGGCCAGCGCCGCCTCGTTGTAGTGGATCCTGTTGGCGGTAAACAACCGATGCTTGCAGAAAAGAATGATGCAAAATATGTCCTTGTATATAATGGAGAATTATATAATACAGAAGATATACGGAGAGAGTTGCTTAGAAAAGGCTGGACATTTGAATCCCATTCAGATACCGAAGTATTGCTGAAAAGTTATATTGAATGGGGTGAAGAGCATGTGGATAGGTTAAACGGGATTTTTGCCTATGCCATATGGGATTCAGCAAAAGAGCAATTATTTCTATGTCGTGATCGCTTAGGTGTGAAACCACTCTTTTATAAAGAGCATCATAATGGATTATTGTTTGGTTCAGAATTAAAAGCAATTCTCAGCCATCAGGAAGTAAAACCGGAAATTTCTTCAGATGGGTTGTCCGAGCTTTTTGCACTTGGTCCATCAAGAACACCAGGGCATGGGGTGTTTTCAGGAATACAAGAGCTAAGAGCAGGGCATGTTGGTATCTTTAATAAAAATGGCTGGAAAATTTCGCGGTATTGGAATGTGACAAGTGAGCAGCATGAACACTCTGTAGAAGAAACAGCAGAAAATGTGAGAAACCTGTTAGTAGATGCAGTGGAGCGTCAACTTGTTTCAGATGTGCCGCTTGGAACTTTTTTATCAGGCGGGGTAGATTCAAGTGCGATTACAGCAATTGCTGCTAACTATTTGAAAGAGAGAAATTCAGGTACACTCCATACTTTCTCAATTGATTACTTAGAAAATGACAGATACTTTAAGAAAAGTGATTTCCAGCCTAATCAGGATAAACCATTTATAGAGAAGATGGTTGAAACATTTGGCACAAAGCATACCGGTTATGAAATGGATAATGAAACATTAGTACAATTATTAAAAGATGCCGTAACTTATCGGGATTTACCTGGAATGGCAGATGTAGATTCCTCTTTATTATGGTTTTGCAAACAAACCAAACAACAAGTAACAGTAGCATTGTCAGGTGAATGTGCTGATGAGATATTTGGCGGTTATCCATGGTTCTATCGAAAAGAAGACTTGGAACGCGAGGGCTTTCCCTGGATCAGATCATCTGAAGTCAGACAGCAGCTGCTTCGCAAAGATATCCAGTCAAAAGTTCAATTAAAAGAATATGCCATAGAACGTTACAAAGAGACTGTTGACGAAACACCATTGCTTGCTGGTGAAAACCAGGAAGAACAATATCGCAGACAGATGTTTTATGTTAACATGCAATGGTTTATGCCAACTTTGCTTGACCGGAAAGACAGAATGAGTATGGGAGCAAGTTTCGAAGCCCGGGTGCCATTTAGTGACCATAGACTAGTCGAATATGTGTGGAATATTCCCTGGGAAATGAAAACATATGGAAATCGCGAAAAAGGAATTTTACGAAAAGCATTAGAAGGTATTTTGCCTGATGAGATATTGTATCGGAAAAAAAGTCCGTATCCAAAAACACATCATCCTGAATATACGAATGCTGTAGTTAAATGGATGGAAGAAATTATCAGCGATAGTGATTCCCGGATATTTGAATTATTAGATCGTGCCTCTGTTAAGGAATTGGTCGAAAATAAAGCAACGAACATCCAGGCGCCATGGTTTGGCCAGCTGATGACAGGGCCGCAGCTCATAGCACATTTAGCTCAGATTGACTATTGGCTGAGATCCTATAATATCCAAATAAAACTATAAGTTTAGATACAGAGAGTATGAGAAAGTAGTGACATTGATGAAAAAAATAGCTGTCCTTATCATTCTTTTACTATTTCATCCCCTATTTATCCAAGCGCTTGAAATAGGAGATCCTTTTGTTGTTCTTGATGGAAAGGTTTATCAGGTGTTAGAGGAACAAGTTGATAACAGTGAAATCAGACAGGAGATCGGCCAAGTAACAGCAGAATCGAATGACATCAGCCGCTTTTACGGAAATGCATCTAACATATATCCAGTTGGAACAAAATATTATCAAATAAAGCAAACAGATATAACTGAAGCGATCGCCGTATATGATGGTAACGACTACTGGAAAGCTGTATTCGCAGAAGCTGTACCGTTTCATTGGAAAAACCTATTTATTAATTCTATTCCTTATCTATTTTTATTATCCTTAGTGATTTTGTATGTTGTAAGAGAGGAATATAAGAAACGATTAATGGAGAATTCAGATTTCTGACAAAATCATAAAAAAGAATGATCCCCTTTTTAACTATTGATTGACAAACCATCTTAGTCTAGGATAATGGAAGATGGAGACAACGATAGAAAAAGGGGATTTTTTATGAAGAAGTTTACTGTAAAATGCTTTGCGATCATCGCGTTCATTCTGTTCATTCTTCCCGTAACAAAGGTGGAAGCAGCTGTTCAATTAGATGAAAGAATTTATTACATCCTTGTGGATCGATACGTAAATGGAAATAGTAACAATGATTTTCAAATTAATATTGAAGATCCCGAAGCGTATCATGGCGGAGATATCGCAGGAATAATAAATGAATTACCAAAGATAAAACAAAAAGGCTTCACAGCCATTAACTTAAGCCCGATCATGGAATCGACATCCTTCACAGGGTTTGATACGATGGATCATCAATCGATTAATGAAAATTTCGGAACAATGGAAGAATTACAGACATTAGTCGAAAAGGCGCATGAGGAAGATTTAATGGTTATCATGGATTTTGTATTATCTCAAGTTGATCCTGATCATCCTTTTGCTTCTGAAGAGCAGTCAAATGGTCTTTTGGATCAGCCATTAGCAGGCTTGGAGTATTCGAGTGATTCGATTAATTATATAATGGATTCGATAAACTTCTGGGTTGACCAAGGTGTGGATGGTTTTCATTTATATGTAAATGAATCAACTGATCCACAGCTAGTTCAACAAATAAAAGAAACGCTTGCTGACAAAGCTATTATTTTGGACGGAGTAGAATATGATGGGGTTTCAATGAATCATGCTTTTCATGAAGAAGCAGTAAATCTATTGAAACAGCCTGGTCAGTCATTAGCACCACTGCTTGAAGATGAGTCGGTAATGGATCCTGAGCAGGTGAACTATATGGAGTCTGTCTTAACGAATCGTTTTACTTTTGAGACAGTTAGGGAAGGCTATCATCCTGTTACAAGATGGAAACTTGCCACAACATTACTATATACATTACCTGGTTCTTCTTTGTTTTATCAAGGGTTAGAGGTGCCGATGGATAATGGTAAAGCTGAGCCGGATCTTCGTATGGCTGAACTGAATAAAGCAGATGAAGAAATTATCCAGCATATAGAGAAACTTGCTTCGATTCGTAATGTTTCACCAGCACTTACTGAAGGTGATTTCGAACTAGTGGATCAAGCGGGAGCACTGACTGTCTTCAAAAGAACGGCAGCAGAAGAAACAATGTATATTGCAATCAATAATGACACCAAAACACAAGTCTCTTCCCTTGAAGATATTGGGTCTGACATGCAGCTAACTGGTCTGTTGGAAGACAATATAGTGAGAGAGCATGAAGATGGTACGCATCGGATAGTGTTAGAACGTGAATCAAGTAATCTTTTTATCGTAGAGCAGAGTACTGGTATGAACTGGTTTTTTATCGCACTGATGATTGCTGTATTCGGAGGTTTTATTGCCTTCATTATCGCATATAACATAAAAGTAAAGCGTCAAACAAAATAATGTTGGACGCTTTTTGCGTGCTTTCATAATAAGGAATAAACCGTGCATATCAGCGTTAAATTGGGTAATGGGAGAACCTTAGTGCCCCGTTCATTTTCTCTCAATTAACAAATGCTTTCTTAGTCCAGACTCTTGATTTCCAGCGTTTTAACATTAGTACACCACGCAGCCATTCGTCTGCAATAAAGCCGATCCATATTCCCACAAGTCCTAGTTCAAGGAAGATACCAAAGAACCAGGCGAAGGTAACACTAACTCCCCACATAGAGAGAATTCCTAGAAATACAGGAAACTTTACATCACCTGCTGCCCGTAATGCACTTATGACAACTAAATTAAATGCACGGCCTGGCTCTAAAATAACGGTCACTAATAATAGCAAGGCACCTTTCTCGATAATAGAAGGATCATCTGTAAAAATACCGATAAGACTTTCATGAAATGCATAAAAAATCACGGCAGTAATCGTACTGATTATAATGGAAATTTTTAAGCTTTTCATACAACGCTGATAGGCAGAATCAATATCTCCTTCCCCGATCATATAACCAATCAGAATCTGCGTACCCTGCCCGATGGCATTGGAGAATAATAAAATAAACATCATTAAGTTCTGAACATACACTTTCGTTGTAATAGCAAGGGTTCCTAACTGTGCAACAAAGTAAGTAATAATCATCTGGCTGCTGTTATAGGAAAGCTGTTCACCAGCAGATGGAATGCCAATTCTTAATAAATCTGTTACATGGTTTCTTTCGTATCTGTACAGTGATCGAAACGGCAATTTCTTCTGACTGCGTAAAATCAATACAAAAGTAATCACAATAAATCCAATAATACGACTGACTATCGTAGAATATGCAACACCTTCCACACCCAAAACAGGAAAGCCGAAAGGACCAAAGATAAACAGATAATTTCCAATAACATTAAGTATATTCATCCCGATCGTTACATACATTGTATCCTTTGTATAGCCATAGCTTCTTAAAATGGCAGAGATTGTCATGATCAGTGCCTGGATAAACATAAATCCACCAACAACGTTCATATAGATGGATGCTTCGTCCATTAATTCCTTCGGTAAATCCATTAACCCGAGAATCGTATCGCTCAATAGAAATAAAACAAGGCTAATGACAAGGGAAAAGATGAAATTAAGACTAATCGAGGTCATCGAAATTTTGGCTGCATCTATTTCCTGTTTTGCGCCAAGATATTGTGCAGCTAATATAGAAGCACCAGCGGCAACAAAACCAAACATCACGATGACAACAGATAAGATTTGATTTGCCACACCTACTGCAGCTACTGAATGATCAGAATATTGACTGAGCATCAGTGTGTCTGCATTCCCCATTAACATGTGTAATAATATTTCGATGAAAATCGGCCAGGTGAGAGCAAATAGTGTCATTTTCCTTGTGTCTGTACTTTTCATAGTTCTTCCTCATTCCTAATAATCTTCTCTTTAAAGATAATACTTTACACTAAACCTATTGAAAAATAAACAAAAAAACTCAGTAAAATACTGAGTTTTTAGATAAAATTAACCTATTTATTAAGTGTAATTTCAGATGATTTGCCCGCCGTTTATGTGGATTGTCTGTCCTGTAACATAGCTCGAATCCTCGCTAGCCAAATAAACATAGGCAGGAGCAACTTCAGCTGGTTCTCCAGGTCTTCCCATTCCAGTATCTGAGCCAAAGGTTGAGACAGTATCTTCATCAAACGAAGCAGGAATTAAAGGTGTCCAAATCGGGCCTGGTGCTACGCTGTTAACCCGAATCCCTTTACTCACTATAGATTTTGCCAGTGATTTTGTAAATGTTGTAATGGCACCTTTTGTACTGGAATAATCAATTAAGCTCTCATTACCCTGAAAGGCCGTTATCGAAGAAGTGTTAATAATCGTGCTTCCTTTTTTCATATAGGGCAGAGCAGCTCTTGTTGTATAAAAATATGCAAATATATTCGTTCGGAATGTTTTTTCTAATTGCTCGTCAGTGATTTGCAGGAAATCCTGCTTTGGATACTGAACAGCAGCATTGTTCACAAGAATATCGATTGTTTTCGATTGATTGACAATGTTCTCAATCGTTTGATTACAGAAAGTGCTGTCTGATATATCGCCCCTGAAAAGGCTGCAGCTCACACCTTCTTGTTCCACCGCTTTCTTTGTATCTGCGGCATCTTTATCTTCATCATAATAGACAATATTTATATCAGCACCTTCACGGGCGAAGTGAATAGCGACAGCACGTCCGATTCCGCTGTCTCCACCTGTAATAACAGCAACTTTACCTTTCAGTTTTTGTGCTGACTGGTAGTTTGGCTGGATACTTACAGGAAGAGGGTTCATTTCATGCTCGAAGCCAGGCTGTCTTGTCTGATGCTGTTTTGGTAATACTTTTTTCTGGTTATTAGCCATTCCCATCACTCTCCTACTAGTTTTTAACTAGTATGGCTAATCAAACAAAGATCATGTAAGATTTTTGGCTGGCTTGTTAAGGAAAAATAAAGCGATCGTTCCAGGTCCGGCATGGGCACCGATAGTAGAGCCGACCATATTTATTTTAATTTCTTTTACATTCCATTTTTCGCGAATCATTTCTGCAAGTGTATTTGCCGTATCGATTGCATCACCATGGCTTATCGCAATTACTTGATCTTCCAGGTCTGCACCGCGTTCTTCCATTAATTCAATCATTCGCTTGAAAACTTTTTTCGAACCGCGCACTTTTTCCAGTGGAATTAATTTTCCATCTTCCATATGCAGCAATGGTTTTACCTTAAGTAATGTACCTACGAATGCAGCTGTTTTGCTAACTCGTCCTCCACGATACAAGTATTCTAAATCGTCGACTGTAAAGATATGCTCCATGCTGTCATAATAGTGTTTACTTATTGATACAACTTCTTCAACAGATGCTCCATTATTTGCTGCTTCTGCTGCTTTTAACACAACAAGTCCATATCCTAATGAGGCACATTTAGTATCAAGAACATGTAACACAAAATCTGGGTAGGATTTTTTCACTTCCTTTTCCATTAACTTAGCAGTTTGATATGTTCCCGATAATTCGGATGAAAAGGCAAGATAAACAACCTCATTTCCTTCTTTTGCATGCATTTCGAAAGTGTCCTGGAATGTCTGTGGACTTACTTGCGCTGTTTTAGGTGATTTGCCTTCACGCATCGCATCATATACTTTCTTTGATGAAATGGTGATACCATCTTCATAGTTTTCCCCGTCTAATTGAACTGTAAGCGGCACCATTTGTATATTGTATTTTTCATAATCTTCTTTGGCTAAATCGCTGGCAGAGTCAGCAATTATTTTTACTGTCATATAAAAGCCTCCTTTATTTTTCGTTCATATGTATGTATGTTCAGTTTTAGTCTAATATAAGTTTAAGCATATCTCTAATTAGAGTCAAAGTAAAACAGAAAATAGATTGATTTACTTTTAAGAGGATGTTCAAACACACGCTTTAACGTAATTTTCTCTATGATACATAATGTATTTCCGATTAAAAGAGAATAGTACAGGGTATATAAAAAATTGGGAGATAGTTCAGGTTGGAGGGATTTTATTGTTTTTAATGGAAGCAAAGCGAATTGCTATTGTTATAGTAGGGGCAATACTTAACGCCATAGCACTTAACTTTTTCTTAATAGGTGCCAATGTTTATGCCAGTGGGTTTACTGGTATATCACAGATTTTATCAACAGTATTTACGGATTATTTTGGGATAGAGAGCATCAGTACAGGTATTCTTTTATTTATCTTAAATATTCCTGTTGCCATTCTGGGCTGGTTCAAAGTAGGCAGAGGATTTACGATCTACAGTTTTCTCTCTGTAATTTTCACCTCTCTATTTCTCGAGATCCTTCCAGTCGTGAAATTTGCAGATGATATTATTTTAAATGCAGTTTTTGGTGGAGTTATTGCAGGTGTCGGTGTCGGGATCACTTTAAAATGGGGGGCTTCGACAGGTGGTTCGGATATTGTGGCAATGGTTCTGTCCCGATTAAAGGATAAACCAATTGGCGGCTACTTGATGGCAATCAATGGTCTGATTATTTTAATCGCAGGGCTGCTCAATGAACCTGAAAATGCGTTGTATACATTAGTAGGTCTTTATGTAACCACTCGTGTAATAGATGGTATACATACACGTCACGAGAAAGTAACTGCAATGATTGTTACGAATGATAAGAGGTATAACTATTCTGCCGGTCACAGGGGCTTATACCAAAGAAGAGAAACACATGTTATACTTAGTTATTACGAGATATGAGCTCTATGATTTAGAAAAAATTATAAAAGAAGTTGACGAGAATGCTTTCACAAATGTTGTACAGACAGCAGGCGTTTATGGGTTTTTCCGAAAAAATGATTGAAACCTTTTTTCTCGTCAAACGACTAATGTTGTAAAAGGGGAGAGGATTATGATGAAAAAACTAGCAACACTACTTATTTTACTAATGGTTGGTTTCCTGGCCGCATGTGGGACAGGGAATGAAGGAAATGAAAATGAAGATGCCAATGCACAGGGAAGCCAGGAAAATGAGACAAATGAATCCATTACTGACCACTTAGAACTTGTAACAGAAGCGGAACAGCAAGAAGATGGAGTTCACTTTCACTTTGAATTAATCAATCATCATGAAGAGGACGTAGAAGTTTCTTTTCCGTCAGGCAAACAATACGATATTTTAGTGAAAAAAGGAGACGAAACAATCTACCAGTTTTCTGAAGATAAATTATTCACAGAAGCTGTCGTAAAAGAAACAATACCAAGCGGTGAGTCAGCAACTTGGGAAGAAGTATGGGAAATAGGCGAGGATGTAGAAGCTGGGGAATATAATGTGGAAATGCAGCTCGTACCGTCTGAAATAAATGGAGAAGAAGTCCCGGAAGGATTCGCCAATACTTTCACACTGCAAATTGCAGATATGTCAGAGGAATCAGCTGGAGAAAATACAGAACAGAATGGAGATCAGGCACAGGAAGCAGGATCAGATAGTAATGAGTTAATCCGTAACATTGAAGTAACAGGCGAAAATGGCAACTACCAGGTAACCGGTGAGATCCATTCATCCATTGGTGCAGCTTATTATGAAGTAGAAGATGGACATAATTATCTAGTGGAAAAGACAGAAATTCCAGTTGAAGGAGAACAATGGGGTACATTTACAGTTGATGTAGCAATTGCTGAAGAGGATCTGCCGTTTAATGGTACTATTTTGATGACAATTTTCAATGAAGACCGATCAAAAGTTGTTCCTGTTCAATTGGATCAAATCCAATAATTTAATAAGAAGAAGAGACCGGGTTATAACCAATAATGTTAACCCATCATACAAAAGATAATCAGGAGAGTTTTGACAGAGCGACATATGAACCAACTTTTCACATAAACAAAAACCCGAACTTTTAAGTAAAGTTCGGGTTTTATCGCAATAAAATAGTTTGGAGCATTTTTTCAATCTAATAACCAAAGTTACTGATAACCTCTTCCACTTGGTTTGTCAGAGTATCCCATTCTGCATCCATTTTTTTATTTACCGTAATAAAATGCTGAAAACCAAATACATTATCAACACCATCAATTTTCATTAATTCATTTAAGATTTCATGTTCACTAGTTTGCCCAGACATTACAGAGACACTGCTGTTTCCATCAAAAATCATCTTGTCACTGGTAAATTTCATTGCATTTGGATTTGGTGTTGCTTCTACATGAATAGCCATGCTTATTTCCTCCCATTTCACCGTACTTTCTTTCTATAATATCAGAAATACTGATAATAAAAAAGTTTTTGCTATTAACGTTGAGAAGACAGGGATGATAAAGTATGATCAGGAGATCAATTATATTAGGAACAATTTCCGGCACAGTATTGGGATCTTTTATGTGGGTAATCGAGAGAATAATAAATGTAAAAGTATACACATTATTAATGAATGTGGATTTTATCCCGTTCTTTGAAGGGAAATCTTTGTCGCCTGTCATAGAATGGTTCTTTCATTTGCTTATTGCTTGGCTTATTGCTTATATTTACTTCCTTCTGCCATCAAGTTTATCCAGGCGTCAACAGATTGTCACAGCATTTCTGATAAGTATCGCCGCAGCATTCAGTTATTTTCCGTTGACATTACTGGCAAAAAAAGATACGCCAGCGATCGATGATTTTACTGCGATCACCCTATGGTTTCTTGGACATCTTATTTACGGGCTGGTGTTGTTCACATGTGGGAATAGAAATTACACCACCAAAAATTGATGGTGTAATAAAAGCTTATTTTAATTCATTTTGCTGCTGTAACTGTTGTTCTAACTGCTGTAATTCTTTTTGTTCTTCTGCAGTTGCATTTGTATAAGCTGATCGAATAGCATTCTGGGCAGCTTGTTTGTCCTGTTCGTTAAAACTGTTTCTGCTCATTAGATTTCCTACTGCATTCTTTGCTTGTTCAAACATATTGTTACGCATTGGTAGCCCTCCTAAATAAATAAGCTTAACCATCAAAAGATGATCAAGCTTAGTATAAGAATTTCGGATAAACTTATTCTGATAAATCTTTTCCAATCGGTTCATCTCTTAATTCTAAATAATCTGTCAGGAATGTACCGATACCATCTTTCTCGTTCGTTTTCGTTTCATACTTAGCTAATTGCTTTAATTCGTTGATTGCATTGCCCATCGCAACCCCTATACCTGCGAAATCAATCATTTCCAGGTCATTATCTTCATCGCCAAATGCAATAATATTATGTTGCGGGATATGATAATAATGAGCGACCTTTTTCAGCCCGACTGCTTTATTAATTCCTTTTCTGACAATTTCAATGACATTCCAAGGGACACCCCATTTCCGGTGTTCAATAACAGAGGCGTGTTCTTCATCTAAATATTTTCTTAGTTCTTCGATATGATCATCTTTAGGGTGAATCAGAATCGAAGTAGGGTCTTCTTGTAAATGATTTTTTAAACTGCCAATAGTGATTAAGTCTCGGTGATCTGGTTCTGTAAAAATCTCCAAAATTTCCTCGTCATATTGATCCAGATAAATGTTATCTTCAATCTCGGCAAAGATATTCTCCACATCAAAGTCATAACAAGTCTGGATGATTTTCTTCGCAGTCCGGTTTGGTAATGGGGAATGGATACTGTCCCAGTTTTTATCTTTAGGGTGGTGAATTAGCGCTCCATTGAAATTCACCATCGGAGTATGTAAACCAAGTTCATGATAATACATAATACTTGATCTGTGTGGTCTGCCTGTTGCTATTATTACAATATGTCCTTCTTTCATTGCTTGCTGCACCATCTTCTTGGTATAGGGACTTATTACTTTTTGATCTGTTAACAGTGTCCCATCAAGATCCAGTGCAATTAAATGTTTTTCCTTCGCCATATCATCACCTCACTTTGTAGTATAGTTTATCTAGGTTGGGAACAGATGTAAAGATCTTGTATATTTTTGTTTCTATATTTTGCATGTTAGATTGGAAAGATATATCATTATTGTGTAGGAACTTCTTAATGAAAGGATAAGTTATATGATAATCGTAAATAAAGAATATTGGAATGACATCCCTATTTTGCATGTAGTGGATCATGAGAAGAAGGATACATCCCTTCCAACTCTTACATATATGCATGGTTTTACCAGTGCGAAAGAACATAATTTACCAATTGCTTATTTACTTGCGGAAAAAGGATATCGTGTAATTCTGCCTGATTGTTTATTGCATGGGGAACGAGAGGAAGAGATCTCTCAAGCAGAGCGTGATATGCGCTTTTTTGATATAGTAAAACAAAACTTAGATGATATTGAAACAATATATGAAGAACTGGTGGCAAAACAGTTAGTGGAAGTCAATCGATTTGGCCTTGCAGGAACCAGTATGGGCGGGATTACTACTGCAGCTGCTTTGACACAGTTTTCCTGGATTAATACAGCTGGTATCCTGATGGGTTCACCGAAACTTACGACATATGCGAATCAATTAATTGAATACACCAAAAGAAAGGTGCAGGATTTTCCAATTTCTGATAGCCAGATTGAATTTATGTTAGAGGATTTGAAAGAAATTGATTTATCTTTGCAATTGGATAAACTGTTTGGTCGACCATTATTTTTCTGGCACGGAGAGGATGATCAGGTAGTTCCTTTTGATCATGCTTATGAATTCTATGAGGAAGCGATTGAGCATTATAAAAACCCGGAAAATATCCGTTTCCTAAAAGAAATGAAACGTGGGCATAAAGTAAGTCGTTTTGCAATTGTAGAGTTTGTTAACTGGTTAGAGTACAGGCTGTGATAAATATCATTTTAAAAAAGTGAGATTTTTGTTTATAATAAGGATATGCTTTAAATGTGACAAGGAGGGATACAAATGGATCAAGCGTTAGAAGAGAATTTAATGGGAGCTCTGGAAAATGTTATTGACCCGGAGCTTGGTATAGATATTGTGAATCTTGGTCTTGTTTATGGTGTGGATCTTGATGATGAAGGGATTGCCACAGTAACAATGACGTTAACTGCTATGGGTTGTCCATTAGCTGGTCATATTGAACAAGATGTTAAACGAGTAATGGAAGATATTCCAGAAGTAAAGGACACCAATGTAAATATTGTCTGGAGTCCGCCATGGTCAAAAGATCGCATGTCCCGTTATGCGAAAATCGCCCTTGGAATTCCGGATTAAAAAGAAAAGCGTAGAGTGCCCTCTTAGAAACGTAGCGACTGGAGCGAATCAACTGAGATAAAGGAATGACGGTGAGCTTGCGAATCGATGATGACTTATCGTAGGGCGATTCGTGAAGTCGCCTAGTTTCTGGCGCTCGGAGCTAGACATCTCCGTTTATACTTTCTTTACTTAATAAAAAAAACGGACGATAATGTCCGTTTTTTTTTATTTCCAGATGTGCCTAAAATGCTGTCAACTTCGTATCAGTTTTCTTCCTTAAGAATGCCGTCACCCAATATGAAGACAACAATACTGAATATTGCTGCAACAGCAAGTGCTCCTGGCACATTTAACGAACTTCCTTCCATGCTGGCTAATACGTAACCGACAACTAAACTTATGATAAGTGCCCAAAAAATAGTCATTACATATTTCATTGAATATCACCTCTTCTACTGCAATTATGTAAAGGTTCTAACATATAAATTCATCTTCTCTAGTTTATCAAATAATGACTGTAAAATAAATAAAAAATTATCTGAATATTTATCTTAGGTAAATATTCACACTTGTAATCATATTGTAATGTTTTCTTTATTTACGATTAGGGTTCAAAGCGATAGAATAGTGCTATAAGTGTGTGTGTTTTTGAACATCCATTATAAGGCATTTGCAGGAATTTTAGCAGCTTTTCCAAGGAGTGCATAGATTGAAAAAACGATTTGGAATATATATACTAATTTTGTTAACGACAATTCAATTAACTGGTTGTATGCAGCTGGGAGATAATAAAGAAATCAATCGGGTTGGGATGTTAATCGAGCAAACGATTAATGATCAGACTTGGGGCAATAAAGGATATCGCGGCTTACTTGAAATTCAAGATGATTTAGACATGGAAGTGTTTTTTCGAGAGAGTGTTGCTACACAACAGCAAGTAAATCGTGCGGTAGAGGAATTCGCCAATCAGGGTGTACAGCTGATAATTGGTCACAGCAGCATTTATGGTGAGTTTTTTCATAATATTCAAGCATCATATCCTGATATCCACTTTCTTTATGTAAACGGCGCCTATTCTGATGAAAACCTGACAAGCTTAAATTTCAACTCACTAGCAATGGGATATTTTGCTGGTATGCTGGCAGCTGAGATGACGGAAAGCAATCGTGTTGGACTCATTGCAGCTTATGAATGGCAGCCGGAAGTAGAAGGATTCTATGAAGGTGTAAAATATATAAATGATAATATTGATGTGGATATCCAATATGTTTACAGTTGGAATGAATCTGAATTAGCGATGGAGTATTATCATAATATGGCCGAAAGCGGGGTTGATGTCATCTATCCAACAGGCGACGTTTACAGTGTGCCAGTTATAGAAGCAGCTCAGTCTGATCAGATTTTTTCCATAGGATATGTAAATGATCAGCAGCCGATTGGTGGACAATCTGTATTGACTAGTACCGTTCAGCATGTTGATAAACTATATGTTTATGCGGTCGAACAGATAAGCAACGGCGATCTGGAAGGCGGCATCTATAACTTTGGTTTTGCGGAAGAAGTGATCACTATGGGCCCATTCAGTGACAAAGTTCCTTCCCATATCCAGGAAGATATTCAGAAAAATATCGATAACTATATGGAAACAGGCCTATTGCCATATCAACTGAATGAAACAAGTCAACCATAGTCAGCATTGTGTGACTATGGTTTTCTTTTATGGAAAGCATGAATAAAAGTGAAAGAAATAGTACACAACAAAAACGAAATAAATAAAAAATTAAAAACTTGAAAATTAGTGTAAAATATCTTAAAATTAGTACCAAGTCTTAATAATTGATAATAATTCCTTTGAGAGGAAGGATACGATGAAAGCAGGTATTTTAGGGACAGGACATTATGCTCCTGAGAAGATATTAACTAACTTTGATATGGAAAAAATTGTGGATACAAGTGATGAATGGATCCGTACAAGAACCGGAATTGAAGAAAGACGCATTGCTTCAGATGAGGAAGATACGTCAGATTTAGCATATAAAGCAGCATTAAATGCATTAACAGAGGCTGGAATCAAAGCAGAAGATCTTGATCTGATTATGGTCGCAACCGTAACACCAGATCAGTCTTTTCCTACAGTTTCTTGTAAGATTCAGGACAGATTGGGTGCAAACAAAGCGGCAGCAATGGATATCAGTGCCGCATGTGCCGGGTTTATGTATGGTGTCATTACAGCCAAACAATTTATCGAAACAGGTGCTTATAAACATGTTCTGATTATAGGTGCAGATAAATTATCGAAAATAACAGACTGGACAGACCGTAATACCTGTGTATTATTTGGTGATGGCGCTGGTGCAGCGGTGATGGGGCCTGTCAGTGAAGAAAAAGGAATTTTATCTTTTGAGCTAGGTTCTGATGGATCTGGTGGCAAGCACCTGGCACAGGAAGGTTCTCATATTGTGATGAACGGAAGAGAAGTATTTAAATTCGCTGTGCGCCAAATGCCGGAGTCTTCCGTGAATGTTGTAGAAAAGGCAGGCTATGCTAAAGAGGATGTAGATTATTTAATCCCGCATCAAGCCAACATTCGAATTATGGAAGCGGCAAGACAACGTTTGGGTATTGAACCTGAAAAGCTTGCAGTCAATGTAAATAAGTATGGAAATACATCTGCTGCATCCATACCAATTGCTTTGTCTGAAGGTGTAAAAAACGGTAAAATAAAAGATAATGATCTCGTCGTATTAGTAGGTTTTGGCGGCGGCTTAACTTGGGGTGCTGTAGCACTTAAGTGGGGCAAATAAAATTAAATACAGAATGAAGGAGGAAGAAGGGCATGACTAAAAATAGAGTAGTTATAACAGGATTGGGAGCAATCACACCACTTGGAAATGACGTAGATACATTTTGGGATAAATTAAAAACTGGACAATCAGGAATTGATTATGTCACAAAAGTGAATAAGGATGAATTTCCTGCAAAAGTTGCAGGAGAAGTAAAGGACTTTGATCCGACAGCATATATGGAGAAAAAAGAATCGAAAAGAATGGATCTTTTCACACAATATGCAGTTGCTGCTGCCAAAATGGCAGTAGAGGATGCAAAGTTGGAGATTACCGATGAGATTGCACCAAAAGTTGGTGTCTGGATTGGTTCTGGAATCGGTGGAATGGCGACATATGATGAACAGTTCAGACGCTTTGTTGATAAAGGTTATAAACGGGTAAGTCCATTCTTCGTCCCGATGCTTATTCCTGACATGGCTGCAGGGCAAGTGTCGATTCAGTTAGGTGCAAAAGGGATTAATAACTGTTCAGTAACTGCTTGTGCATCTGGAGCGAACTCGATCGGGGATGCTTACAAAGTAATTGAGCGTGGCGATGCTGAATTTATGATTACTGGAGGAGCGGAAGCACCATTAACGCCAATGTCATTTGCCGGATTCTCTACAGCAAAGGCCTTATCTTTTAATGATGATCCAAAAACTGCAAGCCGTCCATTTGATAAGAATCGTGACGGATTTGTAATGGGTGAAGGTGCAGGTATTTTAATTTTGGAAACATTGGAATCTGCCCAAAAACGCGGGGCGAAAATTTATGCGGAAATTATCGGCTATGGTGCCTCTGGGGATGCTTACCATATTACCTCACCAGCTCCAGAAGGAGAAGGTGCAGGCCGTGCAATGAAACAAGCGATTGAAGATGCAGGAGTTGCCTTAGAAGATATTGATTATATTAATGCACATGGTACAAGTACAGAATATAATGATTCATTTGAAACACAAGCAATCAAATCAGTATTTGGTGACCATGCTTATCAATTAGACGTATCTTCAACTAAGTCGATGACTGGCCACTTGCTCGGAGCAGCAGGAGCGGTAGAAGCAATTGCCTGTGTGAAGGCAATTGAAGATAGTATTGCACCACCAACCATCAATTATGAAACACCGGATCCTGCATGTGATTTAAATTATGTACCGAATGAAGCGAAGCAAAAGGAAATTAACGTGACACTAAGCAATTCACTTGGATTTGGCGGACATAACGTAACTTTGATATTTAGAAAGTTCCAAGCATAATATTACATGATGAAACGAGCGGAAGCCCAAACTTTGTGAAAAGTTTGGGCTTTTTTTAATTGTTCATATCTTATAAATAGAGTAGCTTTCCATTATCAAAAGGAGACACAGAATATAGTTAGACATAAATTTTACGTATTACCAGTGCCTAACTAGCACACTAGTGTCAATTCAAGCGACAATTTTTCATTCTATCAAATAATGCTTGTACATATACATAGTAGAAAGTTAAGGACAAGCAGGTGAATAAAGTTGATCTATGCATTATTTTTTTTACTAGGATTTGGGTTTGCTATTTCAGGTGGTATGTCGATTATTTTATACTTGAATTTTATCCCAGCAGGTCTCACTTTTCTTGATTACTTATCCATTATCCAAACTAAAATAGAATGCTATTTCTTTATAGCAGGCTTAATCATGATGGGGTTTGCCTTAAATAAATTATCAGTCATGTCTGTTAAATAATAACAGCAAAAGAATAAATTTTCCTCATTTGGTCATACTGTTTGATAAGAAAAAAGCGTAAAGTGAGGGTTTGTCATATGTTATATTTACATGATGTATGGGTGAATTGGTTTGAAGGCGAGGAGAATGGTTATAACATCTGTTCTTTTCACGAATGGCGGACTTCTGATGGTATTGAAATATTAGATCAAGTCCCTGTACTTTATATTGATGAAAAAACCTTTCATACGATTGAGAACGACTTACATGACATACCACGGGAAATATTAGACCAGATTTATAAGCGTGCATATACACGGAAAAACCAAGACAGAAAAGTATTAGAATATGCATGTATAGTGACAGATGGTCAGGCTATTATTGCTTTTGATACGATGGGGTATCAAATACCAATAAGGAAAAGTCGCTTAATCCCAAGACAGGAAAGGCTTGTATTAGAGTTAATTGAAGGAAGAGAAGCAAAAACATATCATATTGATAATGTAGAGGAAAAGGAATTCCATATCCTTTCACTGCCTCCTGAATCTATGACAGGTCTGACAAGAAGAGAACGGCAATTAAAGCAGCTGCTCATGATCGCTCTGGACCAGCTCCAAGTTTCCCAATGTCTTGAGGAAATCAGATATTGGCTTACAGAATGGCAGCCTGAGAATTATTCTGTAATAAAAAGAATGAATTTTAATCAAGCATGGGAGCATTTGTACAATGATTTAGTAACAGGATGGTCGAACAAACATGAAAACTTCTGCAGGCAAATAATGAAAGGGCAAGCCTTTTATGAAAACATACTGGAAGAAGAACAAAACAATATGACAACAAAGTCTGTAAAATAAAGGGACTCTGGTCAGTGGGGGTGTCTGCTGCTGTAAAGGCTGTTCGAAATCAAAAAGAGCATTCAATAAATGCTCTTTTTATTATTTCATTTAGTTTCCATATTACTTCTTCTTAACGCGTCCAAGCCCCATTGCTTTTTTCGCTTTAACAATCATTTTATTAGCAACAAAGTTTGCTTTTTCGGCTCCTTGGTCAAGTAATTGATCAAGTTTTTCCGATTCCATCAATTCCTGATACTTTTGCTGAATTGGTCTTAGTGTACTGATTACTGCATCAGCAGTGTCCTGCTTGAAGTCTCCATAACCTTTTCCTTCATATTTTGCTTCCAGTTGTTCAATACTTTCTCCAGTACAACTAGCATGAATTGTCAGTAAATTACTGATTCCTGGCTTGTTCTCTTTGTCAAACTTCACAATCCCTTCAGAATCCGTTACTGCACTCTTAATTTTTTTCTCAATTTGCTTTTCTGTATCAAGCATAAAGATTGAAGCTTTCTGATTTTCATCAGATTTACTCATTTTCTTCGTTGGTTCCTGCAATGACATGATCCGTGCACCAACCTTAGGAATGCTGATTTCAGGGATGGTAAAAATATCATTATATCGATTATTGAATCGTTGAGCTAAATCACGAGTTAATTCCAAGTGCTGTTTTTGATCTTCTCCGACTGGCACAATATCTGTTTGATATAAAAGGATATCTGCAGCCATCAGTGGTGGATATGTCAGTAAACCTGCTGATACTGCTTCTTTTCCTTTTGATTTATCTTTAAATTGCGTCATTCGTTCTAATTCCCCGATATAGCTTACTGTTTGCAGCATCCAGCCAAGCTGTGTATGTGCCGGCACTTCTGATTGGATAAATAATACCGACTTATCCGGGTCGATACCTGATGCTATATACAATGCTGCAAGGGATTTGATATTCTGACGCAGTTCCAGACGATCCTGCGGTACGGTGATGGCATGTTCATCAACCACACAGAAATAACACTCATTTTCCTCTTGTAATGTCACGAAATGTTTCATTGCTCCTAAATAATTTCCTAATGTTAATGTTCCACTTGGCTGGATTCCTGAAAAAATCTTTTTCATCTTCTCACCTCATAAAATTATTAAATACAAAAAAGGCCCATTCTCCCTTCAGACAGAAGGGACGAATGAACCCCCGTGTGCCACCGTACCACTATACTTTGGGTATGCAAATTCCTCATTCGTCCCATTAAATTCATCTAAAGCCTCTATTATAAAGTTTATTATACTAGCCTCATCTTTTCCAATTTTGTTGGGATCTTTATCCCATAAGGTAGCTAAAAGACTAAATAGGACTATTTGATTTTGTTCTTTTACTTTCTTTTTACTAACTCTTCCTTTTTCCGTTTTTATTTCTTGTTTTAATTCTTTAAACTTTTCAGTAGGTACGGTGGCGATGCTCATTGACTTCTTCGCAAACTTTAAATTCATTACAATTTCCTTATTTGGCTTATACTCAATTGATTCTATCACATGTTTTAAATAATTTCTTACTTGCTTAGTTGTTTGATTTTTATAAAGGGTTTCAGGCTGAAGTAATAACCCTACGACTTCCTGCAATTCAACTTTTTTCATATTTTGTTCTTCTTGTTCATCATTTAATTCATTTTTCTGCTTTCTTAATTGTCTAATTTGTTTTGATAATTCCTCACCTTGACTTATTAATTTCATCTTAAAATCTGGATCGGTTACCTCGCCAATACTTGATATAACATTCTGCTCTGCAATTTCCGCTTTTTTTATTTTGTTTTCAAGTTCATTAATTTTTTCGAGATATGCAGTATTGTTTTCTAATGCATCCTTTTGATAATTATATAACGTCTTTAATACATTAAGCAGTACAGTTGCATTACCAAATATGTCAAGAACTATATTATCAACCTTTTCACAACGTACCATTTTCTTATTACTACAGTTTTGACCTTTACTTTTTATAGCTACATCACATTTATAGTAATAAAACTTTGAGCGTGTACCATCTTTTTTTGTTTTTCCCATTGTATAAGTACCATTCATAGCCCTTCCGCATTCATTACACTTTAACATGCTAGATAATAGATAGGGGCTATTTTCTCTTTGAGGATCATAGTGCTCTTGTTTAGGCTTTCTTGCTTGCATTTTTTGTTGAACCTTCTCCCATGTTTCAAATGAAACAATTGGAGTGAAATCAGGTTCTTTTCCTTCTCTAAAATTTTTACTCCAATACCATTCTTCCATCGGATTATCTTTTCTTTTCTTTTTAGTTATTCTTTCTCTTCTGTTCTTTACCATATAACCTGTGTAAGATGGATTTCTAAGTATTCTCCAGATTTTCTTACTGTTAAAGTACACTCCGTTATAATGGTTCTCAGTCCCATTTTTACGGTATTTTTTTATATCATTTTCATTTAAAATATCGGCATATTGCTCATCTGCTAAACGTACTATTTCACTTAGGCTTTTATCATCTTCTAAATACCATTTAAAAATATTTTTAACCAACTCAATTTCTTTTGTATCCCCTAAACAATACCTTTTTCTTTTTCTTTCATTAATTTCTACTTCTTCTATTGAAAGCCCAATCGGAATGGGCCCTCCTATATAGCAACCCATATCTACAAGTTCATTTATATTGGCTTTCACCTTCTTTCTCACATCTTCACGCATATTTTGGTCAAAAATTGACTGGATTAAATCCATCATTGTGTTATTGTTCCAGTCAAGGAGATTTACTTCCTTGCCACTATTTGCTAAGAAGATTTTAACGCCTTTTTCCTGTAAGTTGGTGGTCATATTTATAAAATCCTTAACCACACGAGTGTAACGACTGCTATCATAAAATATAATGTACTTAATATTGTACTTATCAATATCTTCTAACAGTTGTTGGAAAGCAGGACGGTCTTCAAAGTTTTCACTAGAAACATCTTCATCGTAATAACCCTCATTAACAAGTGTAATAGAGTTGTTATCTGCAAAGCCCTTAATTGCATTATATTGCTGTTGTGGACTAATTTTGTTTCCAGTTTTATCTACACTTGTTCGTATATAAGCGGCACCTAGTTTCATTATATAACCTCCATTTCCACCATTAATTTGGGTAAAAACCCTTCTGTATTAAGAGTTATAACCTTAAATATGTATTTACCTTTGT
Source organism: Gracilibacillus oryzae (assembly GCF_009498735.1). GTDB lineage: Bacteria > Bacillota > Bacilli > Bacillales > Amphibacillaceae > Gracilibacillus > Gracilibacillus oryzae. The sequence continues at coordinate 379,730 of NZ_ML762424.1, read as the reverse complement.
ATAAAATTAATTAAGATTACAAGGCTTCTTTTTTATAATACTTTGTCCTTGTCTTTTGCACAAAATTTTTGTACGAAGAAGACACTTCAGATAAAACAATTATACTACCTTTTTCCTAATTTGATAAAGAATGAATTAGTCGTATTTACCAGTTTGATAATTGGACGAAATTTAGAATGGCAAATTTTGATTGTCAATAGTTATTCTTCTACCCAAGGATGTCGTAAATTAAAGAATATGAAACTCAAAATGATACGGGTCTTAACTTCTTTTATATTATTGGCGGAGAAATTAGAGAAAACGCGTTAAAATAGTTTTAAATAAAACGGAGGTGGGTGGACGTGGGGAAAGTGATTGACTCACTATGGCATAAGTTGGCTTTGTTAGGTTTAATGATTTACTACTCAGGAATTTTTACAACTATTTATTTACCCATGATGTGGTTACATTACAGTATACCAGCTATAGATTATTATATTTTTTCTTTAGGGATATTGTTTTCGGGTGGGTTGATATTCAATGTGATTTTGAATATTTATCCAATAAAAGAAGAGGAATTAGAGGAGTGCATCCCCAAGTATATTGTCATCAGGGCTTTTGCTGGCAAATTTATTGCCTATATTGTATTAAGTCTTGTCATTCTTGTTTTAACAGACAATTTTATTCTTAGTGTATATAATTTATTGTTTTTGTTGGCTGGAGGATTTTTTTGGTTCTGTATTCTGAGGGGCTATATTTTAGCAAAAAATGATTATAAAGAAAGTGAACTTGACAAAGGGATTACTTGGCAGGGTAGGGTTATGGTGTTTAGTATCCCAATTTCTTTGATACTGGGATATTTTATGCTTCGTTAACGGGTTTTAAAACATCTACCACAACATCAAAGGGGGTGTCTCATTTTTATAAATACTTGATTAGGACCCCTTATAATTACAAGAGAGATACAAACGTGAAAGGGCGGGATATAAATGAATAGCGAAGTATCAAAAGTAATGATAGGAAATCAACTACAGCATTTGTTAGAAATTAATGGTTTTAATATTTCTGGAGATATTCTGTTAGAGGATTTGGGTTTTAACCGATTGACTCTGCAAAAATATTTAAGCAATGCAGAAAGACCAACCTTGGAAGAAATCGTTCAACATGCAAAATTCTTTAATACCTCAGTTGATTATATCGTAGGAAATTCGGGGTATGTATTGGATACATGGGACTTTAACTTCCTAGAAGAGTTTTTTCAATACTCATCAAAAAAAATTAAAGACCATTTTGAGGATCGGCATAATACACAAATACCTAATGAAGATAATCTAGAACCAATACTATTTGGATTATTAACTTATATGACACTATCAAGAACTGGGAGGTCATTTGAAGACCTAACGGAAGAAGAAATTGCAAATAAAAAAGATACATTTGCAGAAATAATCTCACTGTTTCATAGTTGTATAACGATGAGTAATCAAGATTGTTTTGATATAAAAGAGTTAAGGGATTTAAATAAAAATATTGTAGACTATTTGTTTGGAGATTTCAGTTTTGCCAAAGAAGGATCTTAAAAGAATTGTTTAGCGTGACCAGATAATTCATTTGATAATTAAGTAATAATATAGGATAAGGGCCTAAATATTGAACATATTCATTTGAGGTGAGATTCAATAATGGAAAACAAAAGTCTTTACATTAAAGAAAGAGACAAGCTGCTAATAAAGGTGAGAAGTTTTAATTTAAAGGAAGTGCATGTAGGATATAAAGCATTAATTAAAGAAAGTTATTCACATAGTAAAGTTTATGAGCAATGTTCTAGAGTAGGAGTAATTAACAAAATTACTCCTAACCATATAATTGTTAAATTTGAGTCGGATGTGCTTGTCTTAGTTAAGAGAAAAGATATTGAATGTCTTCTGTTGGAACTAAATGGATAGTTAGAATTACATTAGTATCACTTGTAAAATATGTTTCTATTAAAATATTTAAATGAAAGAAATTTATGTATGAGCACATTATTCACTTTTTTTCAGGAATAATGTGCTCATATACATTTTTATCAAAAAATTTTATCAATTTGATATGTATGTAATCCAAAGTAAAGATGTATTCCTATTTCTGCTTGTTACAAACAACTAACAATAATAAATATTTTTTACATCTAATGAAAAGTTATAATTTCTTTATAAAAATAATTTAAACTGTAACAGGGAAGTCACTAAATTATCTACATAGCAGGTAGGTGTTAATACATGAAGAAAGTCATATTATTTATTACAATTATCGTTTCATTGAATATCTTGTTTATGTCTAAATCATTTGCTGACCTTAGAGTTTAAGTCATAAAAGTTAAATACAAATAGATAATCCCAAATCCAAATGCCCCAATAATTGAGCAATATAATGCAGATGAATTCTTAACTGCCTCTCCAAAAATCTCTTTTATTGCAACCATAAAAATCACAGCAATGGCAAGGTTAATCATGAACGCAAGTGATAATGGCATTCCGATATCAAAAAATTGTCCTAATAACGCCCCTAATGCAATAGGGATCGCAATAATTGTTGTGAATAAAATCCAAGTAAGGAAACCAAATCCGGCTAAAAACAGTGGTGTGAAAACAATAATTCCTTCTGGTATGTTATGTAATACAAGTGTTGTTAACATCAAATTTCCAATGTCTGTACCTATTGTAGGTCCAAGTGCAATGCCAACAGGGAAGTTGTGAATCGCAATACTAATTGTTAAAAGTACACCAGAACGCACAAAGATATCTTTTTGATGACTGTCGGTAATAATCGTAATTTTACCCATTAATCGATGTATATATATAAAAAGTAACAACCCAACTATTATACCGAATACTAACACGACCCATCCGCCTAATTTAATGCTTTCTGGTATCATTTCAAGAAATAAAAGTCCCATTATCAGCCCTGTACACAGTGAATAAATAAAATTAAAACCACGTTGAACACCTTTCATTATCCATGCTAGTCCACCGCCAACACCAATTCCAATAGCTGAAGCGAACGCCCCAATCATCCATGCTGCACTCATTAAATCGCTCCTCATAAAAAAGACTGTGTTAATTTTATATTACTAGTGACAATCAAATATAATACATGTATAAATCAATATATATTTGTTGTTTGACAATGACAATTGATATTTATATAATATGAGCATATGTTAATATATGCAGATATACAAATGAATATTATTTGAACTCTTCTGAATATAAGATCTGTTAGGTTGTATGCTATACATAAAATTTTGAATTAGAATTAAAAAGCGAGGGAAAATTAATGGAAGAACACAAAGAAAATGTGGGAAAAGAAAATGATAAAGAATTGGATGAGGAAACATTATTTGTAGTATCACAGACATTCAAAGCATTAAGTGATCCAACCAGAATTCGAATTCTTCATTTACTTTTTCATAAAGAATACCCCGTAAATGGGATAGCAGAGAATTTACAGCTCAGACAATCAACTGTTTCTCATCAATTACGGTTTCTGAAAAATCTTCGGTTAGTAAAATATCGTAGAGAAGGAACAACATTATATTATTCTCATGATGATGAGCATGTAATGCATATGTTAAAGCAGACGATTGACCATGCTTGTCATAGTTAATATTTTAAACACTTTTAACTATGAATAATAACCTACATCATTAATATTATTATATGAACATATGCGAATATATATAAATAATTTATAGGAGGTATTACAAAAATGGGACACGATCATGGGCATGACCATACGCATGGTGCAAACAAAAAAGCGTTGATGATTAGTTTTATTATTATTACTGGGTATATGATTGTCGAAGCTATTGGAGGGTTCCTAACCAACAGTCTTGCTCTCTTATCAGATGCAGGACATATGTTAAGTGATTCTATATCATTAGGAGTTGGGTTGTTAGCCTTTACATTAGGAGAAAAGGTGGCTAGCTATAGTAAGACTTATGGATATAAACGTTTTGAAATACTGGCTGCTGTATTTAACGGGGTCACTCTTATATTAATTTCAATTTACATTTTCTATGAGGCTTTCCAACGGTTTTCAAATCCACCTGAGGTAGCCTCAACTGGAATGTTAATTATCGCTTCCATCGGCTTGCTAGTAAATGTTATTGTTGCATGGATGCTTATGAAGGGTGATACAGAAGAGAATCTAAATTTAAGAGCCGCTTTTCTCCATGTATTAGGTGATTTACTTGGTTCCGTTGGTGCAATTGTAGCGTCATTATCAATTATATTTTTTAACTGGGGTTGGGCCGATCCACTAGCGAGTGTAATTGTGGCTATACTTGTATTAATAAGTGGTTGGAGAGTTACAAAAGACGCTATTCACGTATTGATGGAAGGTACGCCAAAAAATGTAGAATTGGATGATATTATAAATTCTATGGAAAAAACTAAAGGTATTATTAGTATACATGACCTGCATGTATGGAGTATAACAAGTGGACAAAATGCTCTTTCCTGTCATGCGGTAGTAGATGGTGATTTATCCGTTAATGAGTGTCAAGAACTATTACGAACAATAGAACACGAATTAGAGCATAAAGGTATTGGTCATGTAACAATTCAAATGGAAAGTAAAGAACATCCACACGATGATTCGCTAATGTGTCAAAATGATGAGGATTCATCATCCCATACGCATAATCATGAACATTAAAATCAACTTAGTGAAAATACCATAAATAACCTCCACCGAGAAGTCGATGGAGGTTATTGTATGTCTGAATATCACTCGCGTTATATAAAATTTATGTTTGACGATTTTCTTACATTTAGGGGTGAGGAATCACTTTATAGACAGTTAATGCTATTATTACAACTGTACGGATTAACAACGAGAAAGTAAATATTGCACAATTAAATGGAGAGGAAGATTTTATGTTGAAAATTAGAATTTCCCATTTACTATTAATATCATTATTGCTATTTAGTCTATTTCCGATTAATGAAGCCAATGCACATTCTGTTTTGGTAGAAGCAACACCGAAAGATGGGGAACAACTGATGGAAACCATAAACAGTATAGAATTAACTTTCAGTACAAAAGTTGAAAATGGAAGTACCCTTTACCTAGTAAATGATAAGGATGAGGAAATTGAACCAACATCCGTTGAATTAACCAACGACATTTTAGAAGCAAAATTTAAAGACCCTCTCAAACCGGGTTCATATCAAGTAAATTGGAAAATAGTTGGGGCTGATGGTCACCTTATTGAAAATCAATATTCCTTCTCAATCGCAGAACCTGAAAAAAAAGAGCCTGAAGATAATACCACTCAAACAGAAGATGATCAAAATAGCGCAACGAACAAAAACAAACAAAATGATGACGAAACAGAAACTGGACAGAGTAACCAAGATGGAGAACAACAGAAATCCTCTAATGAGCAGACAAAGAATGACAGTGAGCAATCTTTTTTAGGAAATGGAATTATTATATTTCTGATTATTGCTGGTTTAGTATTAGTAGGTTGGATGTTGTTTAGTAAACGACAAAAATAGGAGGAGAATTAGGATGCTTTTAGTCTCATTAAGTGAGTTTATACTGTACATTTGTTTCTCAATTCTTATCGGTGCCTTGATTTTATTTATGGTTCCCGAAAATAAGAAACCTCCTATGTACATACCTAAGAAAATTCTTTATTTAGCTGCGGGTCTAATACCTATAGCAGCTTTTTTACCAGTATTCCAAGTGGCTAAAATATTAGCAGGCGAATATAGCCTCTGGTTAGTTTTAAAAAACGTTCTATTAACTTTTGAAATTGGGAATGCTTGGCTATTTATTAGTTTTGTATCAATTATTCTCATTTGTGTATTACTAGCCAAAAATTTAAAGACAAAATTACATTTAAAGGCATGGGCTATAGTCCTTACTTTATTAATGCTTTTTGGTTATACAAGTTCAAGTCATGCAGCCACCATTACAGAATGGCAAGGATTCGTTTTTCACACCCTTCATTTTCTATCTATTACAATATGGATAGGTATTCTTTTAGTTGTTAGTTGGTTTTCCAAAAATAAATCGAACTGGTTAACCTTTTTGAAATGGTTCACTCCTGTCGCTCTAATATGCCTTATTATCACGATTGTAGCAGGCTACTTTACAATGGAAATTGATATTAATTCTTATGTTGACCCTAATGCTACAATTTTACAAGAATATCAAAATAGTCTTGTCGTTAATTATGGACAAGCCTTACTTCTGAAGCATATATTTATTATTTCGCTAATATTGTTTGCTTTGATTAATGGGATTCTATTTAGAAAAAAATATAATCAGGATTCATTCAATCCGTTAAAATGGGCTAAATTAGAAAGTGTTTATGCATTAATTGTATTCGGATTAACAGCATTTATGGGGCAGTCGTGGCCTCCACACCAAATTAATATGTTAATAAAGACAGATGGTGCATCACCGCATTTAAATGCATTATATGACGGAGAAATAATAAATTCTATGCAAAATGCGAAGAGTATGGAAATCATTAATGTTACGACATCCTTTGGCTTTGAGAGTTTCTTATTATTTGGATTAGGTTTTCTATTTATGGTGGTAGCCACTTTCGCAGCTGTAAAGAAGAGGTCCGTTTTCGTTTCTACATTATCTTCATTATTAATGGTTCTATCTATCTATTTTGGGATAATGATGGGGATTCAGTAGGTTACAAAGAGTTAATTTTATTTAAAGAGGTGCAATTCCTACTTAATGAATTGCACCTCTTTTATTATTGTATTTTATTAGGCTTCTTAATAAGTAGCATGAATATGATAATTAAGGTGAAAGCGATTAATGCTAGGAATGGTATTGTAATAAATCCAAGCCAATTAATATATTCAGCACTACATGGAACACCATTGGCACAAGGTTTAATTTCTGCAAAACCCGGAACCTTTTGCTCTAAATAGTGGAAAAGTGAAATACACCAGCCAATGACCACAGTAGGTAGTACATATTTTTTAACAGATCGATCATTTTGAAATGTTGCTATTCCAAGTATTAAAGATAATGGATACATCAAAATACGCTGATACCAGCAAAGTTCACATGGGATAAACCCGCGTATTTCACTAAAGTAAAGACTCCCAAGTGTGGCAATAACGGAAACTAACCATGCCGCATAAAGTGAAAACTGTCGGATATCTACTTTATTCATACTTTAATTTTCCTCTAATGCATTTTCTATAGCTTTTTTAATAGCATCATAGTCAAAGGGATCTTCAATCATTGTTCCATTAACCATAATAGTTGGTGTGAGTTGTACTTCGAAATCTGTAACCATCTCTGTATCTCTATTTACTTCATCCATTTCAGAATTACTTTCAAGTGCCGATTTTAATTTATCCGTGTCAATCCCTGACACACCACTCGCTACTTCTAGAATCTTCTTTGTTGTAACCCAGCTGCTGTCATGATTCGCACTTGGCTGCGCCTTAAAGAGCGCTTTGTGAAACTCCCAATAGGCATCGGGGTTTTGCTTATAGACTGATTCGGCAGCAAGTGAAGCTAACTTTGATTCTTCACCGTGAAATAATACATTAATAAACGAGAATTTAACCTTTCCCGTATTAACATAATCACTTACTAATTGTGGGAAGACATTTTCCCCCCATGCTTTACATGAAGGACACTTAAAATCACCGAATTCTACAACAGTTACTGGAGCATCAGGGTCTCCTAAAGTGGGTTGTCCTTCAATTGATGGCTGTTTATCAAACGTTTTTCCTACGTTTGATTCGGAATTATTGTTGTTAATGACAACCAATGCAACTATTAATGCAACAACCACTAATGTGATAATTACAACAAATTTAAATGGCGAATTTTTACTTTTCATCAAAACACCTCTCCATATCTTATGTAAAATTAATTTTACCATTAAACTTTTCTTTGAATGGGTCAATAGAGTATTGTTCAAATACTTTTCACAAATAGAAGTTTGACACACATATTAGGTATTGCTAATATGATAATATCAAAACATATTAGTGGTGTCTAATGTAATGGGAGGATAACAGATGTTAAAAGTTGATATTGATACGAAAATGAAGTTTATGCACGGCTTTTCACATAAAACAAGAATCCAAATACTCGAAAGTATAAAGGAAGATGAAAAAACAGTTTCACAAATAGTTGAAGATCTTAATGGTAATCAGTCAAACATATCCCAGCATTTAGCGTGCTTAAAAGGGTGCGGACTTATTGTTGGGAGACAAGACGGAAAATATGTATATTACCGTGTACGTAATCAACTAGTGCGGGAGCTTTTAACCATGTTCGATGTTGTGCTTGAGGACGTTCAAAACGATGTTGCTTGTTGTGAAAATCATATAGATTAATGAGGTGAAATGAATGGCAGACAAATGCTGCGGTTCAGAAAAAAAAGAACTTATAACTATTGAAAATGAAAAAGGCTGTTGCAGTAGTCAGGCTGAAAAAGTGGATTCTACAAATGCGATAGAAACAGATAGTTGTTGTTCTACTGCACGTAAGGAAATGAAAGGATTAGAATCTTGTTGCAGTAGCAAAGATGCGGAGAAATCAAGCAGTTGTAGTGGTGAAATTGAAGAAAGTCCAATTAATAATATAACTCCTGTTGAAGGTGAAAAAGTTGAATATCGGATACACGGTATGGATTGTCCTTCTTATGCCTTAACCATAGAAAAGGGATTAAGTAGGTTAGATAACATACAAGAAGCAAAAGTAAATTATAACACTGCGAAATTGCAAGTAGTTGGCAATAATGCCCTGTCCCTTGACAGTGTAGAAAATGAAGTCCAAAAGTTAGGGTTTAAGACTGAACCACTGAAACAAAACAAAAATATGAGAATATATAATGTTGAAGGGATGGACTGTGGTAGTTGCGCCAAAAGTATTGAAAATCATTTAAATACTATTCCAACAGTTACTAATGTAAGTGTAAACTTTTCAACTGGAAAAATGAAAGTGGAACACGAAAATAGTGTTGACGAAATCGTTTCTGAAGTTTCTAAAATTGGTTTTAAAGCTTCTGAGCGCGAGAAAGGTAGCAAACCCACAGAAACTGCAAAAGGAAAGGAAGGGTATGGTTTAATCACCCTCACTGGAATATTAATTGTTCTTGGCTTTATTGGTTCTTACAATGGAGTCTCTCCAATAATGACAACTATTTTATATGCTGTTGCTATCGTTATAAGTGGCTTTAAACCAGTGAGAAGTGCCTATTATGCTATAAAAAGTCGTTCGTTAGATATGAATGTTCTAATGTCAGCAGCAGCAATTGGAGCTGCATTAATTGGAGAATGGTTTGAAGGTGCAACAGTAGTATGGTTATTTGCATTGGGTAATGCCCTGCAAAACAGATCAATTGAGCAAACAAGAAAGTCTATCCGCAATCTAATGGATTTGGCTCCATCAGAAGCTTGGATTAAAGTTGGATCAGAATTAGTTAAAAAGCAAGTGGAAGAGGTTTCAGTTGGTCAGATTGTTGTTATTAAGCCCGGTGATCGAATTCCATTAGACGGTGAAGTTATTCAAGGTGAGACTAGCGTTAATCAGGCACCTATAACTGGAGAGTCAATTCCAGTCGATAAATTAATCGGAGATTCTGTATATGCAGGTACAATCAATGAAAGTGGTTCTATTGAAATTAAAGTCACTAAGTTAGTCGAAGATACAACAATAGCAAAAATCATTCATTTGGTTGAAGAAGCACAAGAACAGAAGGCTCCTACCCAAGCATTTATAGATAAGTTTGCCAGTATCTATACACCTATTGTTTTCGTTTTAGCACTAGTTGTCATTGTGCTACCACCACTTTTCGGTTTTGGTACTTGGGGAGAATGGGTTTATAAAGGACTTGCATTATTAGTAGTTGCATGCCCTTGTGCATTGGTTATCTCTACTCCTGTTGCAATTGTCTCAGCAATTGGAAACGCTGCAAAGAACGGTGTCTTAATAAAGGGTGGAACGTTTCTGGAGAGAGCAGGTGCTATTAATGCGATAGCGTTTGATAAAACAGGGACATTAACAGAAGGAAAGCCAAAAGTTTCTGAAATTGAAGCGTTAACGACCTCTGAAGACGAATTAGTATCACTAGCGTTTACATTAGAAGATTACTCAACACACCCAATAGCAAAAACGATTGTTGAATATGCGAAAGATAAGGGAGTTCGGTCTAAAAACGGAGAGTTATTTAAAAGTATAGTCGGTAAAGGTGTTCAGGCAACAATCGATAATGAAGTTCATTATGCAGGTAATCTAAAACTTTTTGATGAAATGAATATTTCTATGGATGATGTAAAGTCCAGAGTAGACGAAATACAAAGTCAGGGGAAAACAGTAGTAATTGTCGGTACGCAACAAGAAATTATGGGGATTATCTCTGTTTCTGATACCATTCGTACAACTACTGTAGAGGCATTAAACGGATTGAAACAGGTAGGTGTAAATCAACTTGTCATGTTAACTGGTGATAATGAGGGTACTGCCAAAATGATTTCAAATGAAACGAATGTCAATCGCTATTTTGCAGAACTATTGCCAGAAGATAAAGTGGATGTAATTAAACAATTGCAAAGCGAAGGTCATAAAGTAGCAATGGTTGGCGACGGAATAAACGATGCACCTGCACTCGCTACATCTGATTTAGGGATCGCTATGGGCGGAGCAGGAACCGATACAGCAATGGAGACTGCTGATATTGTTTTGATGGCAGATAATCTGGAAAAATTGCCACATACGGTTAAATTAAGTAGAAAAGCATTAGCGATTATCAAACAAAATATTTGGTTTTCTTTAATTGTGACATTTATAGCATTGATTCTTATATTTCCGGGTTGGCTTACACTTTGGATGGCAGTACTTAGCGATACAGGGGCTGCTATCATCGTAATTTTAAATGCCCTACGACTTTTAAAAGTCAAAGGATGATTAGAAAAGCTGTTCAGTTGAAAATTGAACAGCTTTTCTGTTTATCCCATTTAAATCAAGTAAACTTCCTACTTATACTCACATGGTTAAGATAATTGACTTCAGAAAGATTTTAACAAGAGAATAAGAAATATGACCTTTCCCCTTAAAGAGGTGCGAGTGAAATGTTAAGGGTCAGACTTTAAGTTCAATGTTCCCAAAAATTCTAAAGAATAATACCTGTCCTCCCCTCATAGTCTTGTACAAGGAGGGGAAAGAAATGGAGTGGGCGACACATATTATAGACCAATTGGCAAATATACATTTCTCTATTGCATTAATCGTTAGTTTTTCGGTCGGATTATTGACAAGCTTTAATCCTTGTATGTTAGGGATGGCTACAAGCATCTTTGCCTTTAAGGAATCCAAGAACAAAAGCATTTTCCCCATCGCTTTGTCCTTTATGATTTCTTTTACAGTTACTTTCACGATTCTTGGTGTGGTTAGTATTCTTTTTAGTGAGCAAGTATTAAAATGGACGGAACAATATGAGTATTTATTTCATAATTTTCTAGGTTTCCTATTTTTATTTATTGGATTTTATGTTCTCGGATTAAGGTTTCATCACTTTCTAGGGTTACTTCCTTTTAGAGTTGTTACCTTTTATGCCAAACCTGAAAATAAACAACAAAAACCTCGTAATCCTATACTGAAGGCTTACTCGTTAGGTACCTTGTTTGGCCTTACACCATCACCATGTACAACACCTATGATTATTGCAATGATTGCCTTCGCATCAATTACTGGGTCATTAGTTAAAAGTACCCTTTTGTTACTAGTATATGGGATCGGACATGGCACGCCCTGTTTGATCATTGGATGGTTGGCTAGGGTATTGAAGAATACCAGATGGATGGTACGGTGGCAGAAACTCTTGAGTAAAGCAATTGGCGTTGGATTATTTCTTGTCGGTTTGTATTTCTTTTTTGAATAGCTATTAAAGAATCGGTTCTCTATATTACGAATGAACCGATTTTTTGTACATTTATATTTGGTTGTTTGTGTTCCTAATTCCACTAAAAATCCTCGTTTTAAACTATACTTTTTCATTTTCCTGTTTTTGTTGCCCCTTACGAGTTTCCAACCACATATCCAATATCATTAAAGCAACACCAGAAACTATGAAAACATCAGCTAGATTAAAGATAGGATAATCAATAAGCCGAAAATCAAGGCTATCTACTACTTCTCCTCTAATCAAGCGGTCAAAAAAGTTCCCTAATGCTCCACCTAGCAACAGTGATAAGGCAAAAGAGATTCGTCGGTTTTTCCTTCCTTCTGTTTGTAAATAATAAATGATACCCAGTACAACAATTAACGTTACAATAATAAAGAACCAGCGTTGACCTTGCAAGATTCCAAATGCTGCTCCTTTATTTCGAAGAGATGTAATATGGAATACGCCTTCCCATAAAGGAATTGTTTGACCTACTTCCATCCATTTGACAATCGCAGATTTCCATAGTTGATCAAGGATTAGAACAATGACTGCAATGATATAGTACATCGGGTTATCCTCCTCAAAAATTCATTTTTTCAAAGTATAACATGATATAACAAACAAATGTATATTTTATTGAAAAGGAGTAAATGTTATTTATAGAATCCCATTAAAAATAGGGTGATTTGTCAAGTGGACTAGACGGGAAAGGAGATATCATGTCTTAGATTTTTCACTTAAGTTTCAAAAAATCACAGATCAGTTCAATGTTACCGTAGATTCCGCAAAGAAAAACTCTACAAACCGCATGAAAAAACGCAGATTATGGAAAATATATAAAAGGCTTATTACTTAAGCATATTTCAAAAAGGAGGGGCTTTAATGGCAGAACAACTTGACTATTTAAACTATATTAATGGGGAATGGGTTGGTGACAGTTATAAAAAGATTAAAGTATTCAACCCCGCAACAGGAGAATACATCGGATCGGTCCCTGACGCTGATGAAGAACATGCCAAACAAGCAATTGAAGCAGCGTCTCAAGCGCTTCCTAAATGGTCCAAGAAGTCAGCAGCAGATCGTAGCGATGTGCTAAGAAAATATTTTGATCTCATCATGACGCATGAAAATGAGATCGCCGAAATCATGACAAAAGAAAATGGCAAGCCATTAAAAGAATCTAAAGGTGAGGTACAATATGCAGCATCGTTTATAGAGTGGTATGCCGAGGAAGGTAAGCGAATCTATGGGCGTATGATTCCTGGTAAGAGGGAAAACCATCGTATTAAGGTAATTAAACAATCTGTTGGCGTTGTTGCGGCAATTACACCATGGAACTTTCCAGCAGCTATGATTACAAGGAAACTTGGCCCAGCTCTAGCTGCAGGTTGTACGTTCATCGTAAAGCCACCCGAGGAAACACCTTTAACGTGTATGAAACTAGCAGAATTAGCCGAAGAAGCAGGTATTCCGAAGGGGGTTATCAATGTCGTAAATGGAAATCCAGAAAAATTCTCAGAAACGGTTATGTCTGATATGCGCGTACGTAAATTGACATTCACCGGTTCAACGCCTGTCGGTAAGTTGTTAATGAAACAGGGTGCCGAGCAAGTCATGAAACTTTCCCTTGAACTTGGCGGGCATGCACCAGTAATAGTATGTGATGATGCAGATCTCGATCAAACCGTTGAAATGTTAATGGCCGCTAAGTTTAGAAATAGCGGACAGACTTGTATAGCGGCTAACCGCGTTTATGCTCAATCAGGTATTTACGACGAACTTGTTAGACGCATGACTGCCGAAGTTGAGAAGCTTAACGTTGGTAACGGATTGGAAGATGGTATTGATGTCGGTCCCTTAATCAATAAGGAGGGCTTTGAAAAAGTAGGACGCCACGTACAGGATGCTCAGGAAAAAGGAGCAAGGGTAACCACTGGTGGTGAAGGGCAAGCAAATACAGAAAAAGATACCTACTTCTATATGCCAACTATAATAGCCGACTCCAATCATGACATGATTATCATGAATGAAGAGACCTTTGGACCAATTCTTCCCATTGCAAAATATGACTATGATAATGAGGCAGTAAAAGCAGCTAACGATACACCATTTGGTCTCGCAGCTTATTTCTTTACACAAAACGTATCAAGGGGTACCCGTATCTCGGAGGGACTTGAATACGGAATTGTTGGATGGAATGATGGGATTCCATCAGCGGCACAAGCACCATTTGGTGGTATCAAACAAAGTGGTTTTGGGCGTGAAGGCGGGCAAGAAGGCATTGAGGAATATTTAGAAGTGAAATATATATCACTTAGTGTTTAAGAAGAAATAGCATTTGCCTTTATTAGAGGTAGATGCTTTTTCTTCTAACTATTAAAAGTCTATTTTAATGTCCACAAAAATCCAATCTCACTCGACAAGATATATTAAATATCAACCTTGGGAATTAGCTGTTAAATAATATTTCAAAATTATTTCACCTATTAAAAACGTGGCTGATTATTTACGTTCATGATCATACTTTTTAGACTATGTTAACGATGTAACACACAAATGTATATTTTATTGTTGCAATAAAACGTTATAGAATTTATACTAATATATAAACAAATAATAATTTGAATGTCATTGTATACAATATTTACAGAGGAGGGCTTGTTTTGAGTATTACTTCCATAAATAAAAAAGAAAATGATTTAGATGGTGTAAAATCAGGGGGGAAAGATGCTTGTGAGACATTTATATATGACCCCGAAAAGGTTGAGCGCCGTCAGCAGGAAGTCGGTCAAACGGATGGCTTGTCACAATTATTTAAAGTTTTTGCGGATGATACACGATTGAAAATTGTTTATGCACTTACGCAAGAAGATGAAATGTGTGTCTGTGACGTAGCAACGATTATTGGTTCAACAAATGCTACTGCTTCACACCACCTACGTATGTTACGTAATATGGGGATCGCCGAGTACCGTAAAAAAGGGAAGATGGTTTTTTATAGGCTGGTAAGTAATCATGTGCATCACCTTATGCAAGAAGCACTACAGTTGAAGGAAAAGAAGTAAATGTAATGAGTGTTGGTAAAAATCTGTTTAAAATGTTACAAACAACACAGTCCTCCACTTTACATGATGGAATGCAGTTACTCAAAAGTAAACCATAAAAATCACCTAAGAAAAGACCAGCAGATAAATGATTATCTAAGGAGATTTAAGCCCTGGTATCCACTGGGGCTTAAATTTTGTTTTTTCTCTGAATTGTCACCTGATGGTCCGAATTATTTGTGAAATGGAATGAATCAAAGTAAGGAGAGTTTGTAATGTTCTCATGGACTGTAGTATCTCTTGTGTTACTCATAAGTACAGCCAATCTTTTTGGGGTACTTATTGTCCTGAGAAAAGAATGGTCCCCCAAAGCTCTTACATATTTAATGGCTTTTTAGTGCAGGTTTTCTTTTATCCATAGGTATTCTTGATCTAATGCCAGAAGGATTAGAAAATTCACCTGAAAATGGAATTTATATATTAACAGGATTTTTAGTATTATTTGCTTTTCAAAGAATCCTCATAACTCATTTTGAAACACATGAGGATAAACTCAGTAAAAAAACGGGCGGTTTAGGTGCCTTCATCGGAATGACCATTCATAGTTTCTTTGATGGGGTCTCCATTGTTGCGGGATTCGAAGTAAGCAGTGAATTAGGGTTCCTTGTGTTTGTTGCTGTATTACTTCATAAAATACCAGATGGCTTAACCATTTCTTCGATTGTTCTTGCAGCATTTTATGACAGGAAAAAGGCGTTTATTGCCTCTGCAGTACTGGCTTTGGCTACTATATTTGGAGGAGCTTTAGTATGGCTACTTAGTGACACAGGATTTGCAGCTGAAGTACTTGGTGATTCTTTTGCAAGAATTGCTTTGTCCTTTTCAGCAGGTGTTTTTCTATATGTTGCGGCAACGGACTTACTTCCAGTTGTTAATCAATCTGAAAATCGAAAAACTGGTCTTTACGTTTTGCTTGGTGTAGCCGTTTTCTATATAGCTTCTTGGATCATAGGAGTTGTTGGGTTGGAATGAAAATATTAAAGGAATAGCCTTGAATAATAAGTTGAGGAAATTAAACAGAAAAGTTGAGTTTAGTCTTAGCAAAAAAATTTAAAATACAATCAAATAATCATTTGACTATCTATATGTGTGGATATATAATAGCAACATAACGTAATATTCAAATGAATATCATAATGAGAGGTGGTCAAGAAAATAGGAATTCCACATGCATTGATTGATAAAAGATATGGTTAATTAAGAAGGAGGTTATTAAATATGAGTGAAGCAACGAAGCCATTAGAGGAGAAATATGTCTATCGTGTTGATGGATTTTCATGCGCAAACTGTGCAGGTAAATTTGAAAAAAATGTTAAAAAAATTCCGGGAGTAGAGGATGCAAAAGTAAATTTTGGAGCATCCAAAATTTCCGTTTACGGAGAAGCAACGGTTGAAGAATTAGAAAAAGCAGGTGCCTTTGAGAACCTTAAAGTGGCTCCAGAAAAACCTAGGCGGCAGGCTCCGCAAGAGGCTAAAAAAGACAAAAATATATATCGTGTTGAAGGGTTTTCATGCGCAAACTGTGCAGGGAAGTTTGAAAGAAATGTTAAAAAAATTCCGAGTGTGGAGGATGCAAAAGTGAATTTTGGAGCATCTAAAATTTCTGTATACGGTGAAGCAACGATTGAAGAATTAGAAGATGCAGGTGCTTTCGAGAACCTTAAAGTGGCTCCGGAAAAACCTGTACGTCAAGCCACACAAGAGGTTAAAGAGGAGAAAGAGGTTGAAAAAGAAGAAAAAGTGCCATTTTATAAAAAGCACAGTACTTTACTCTATTCGACCTTATTGATTGTTTTCGGATACCTTTCATCATTTGTAAATGGGGATGAGAACATTGTTACTACATTATTATTTGTAGCATCGATGTTAATCGGGGGATTATCGCTCTTTAAAGTCGGTTTCCAAAACTTGTTGCGCTTTGAATTTGACATGAAAACACTTATGACAGTGGCTGTTATAGGTGGTGCCATTATAGGTGAATGGGCAGAAGTTTCTATTGTTGTCATACTCTTTGCGATAAGTGAAGCTCTAGAACGTTTCTCTATGGATAAGGCAAGACAATCGATTCGTTCATTAATGGACATTGCACCTAAAGAGGCACTTGTTAGACGAAATGGTCAAGAAATGATGATCCATGTAGATGATATTGCGGTTAGAGATATTATGATTGTCAAACCTGGTCAAAAGATTGCCATGGACGGTGTGGTTGTAAGTGGGTACTCTGCTGTGAATCAAGCAGCCATTACAGGTGAGTCAGTCCCTGTTGAAAAAACGACTGACGATGAAGTATTTGCAGGTACTATAAATGAAGAAGGATTACTTGAAGTAGAAATAACTAAATTAGTAGAAGATACAACCATTTCAAAAATTATTCATCTTGTAGAGGAAGCACAGGGAGAACGCGCGCCATCCCAAGCGTTTGTTGAAAAATTCGCGAAGTATTATACACCAATCATTATGATTATTGCTGCGTTAGTTGCGGTAGTCCCGCCATTATTCTTTGGTGGTAGTTGGGAATCATGGGTTTATCAAGGTTTAGCTGTTTTAGTTGTAGGCTGTCCTTGTGCGTTGGTTATTTCCACTCCGATTTCGATTGTATCGGCTATCGGGAATGCAGCGAAAAAAGGTGTCCTTATAAAAGGTGGCGTTTATTTAGAAGAAATGGGTGCCTTAAAAGCCATAGCATTTGATAAAACGGGTACACTAACAAAAGGAGTTCCTGTTGTAACTGATTTTAACGTGTTAAACAAACAGATAGATGAAAATGAAATGCTATCCATCATTACTGCATTAGAGTATCGTTCTCAGCACCCTCTTGCATCAGCAATCATGAAAAGAGCAGAAGAGGCGAATATTTCTTATTCAGATGTTGTGGTAGATGACTTCTCCTCCATTACGGGAAAAGGAATTAAGGGTACAGTGGACGGAAAAACCTATTATATTGGAAGTCCAAAACTATTTAAGGAACTGTCAAACTCTAGTTTTGATAATAATTTAGAGGAAAAAGTTACAGCACTTCAAAATCAAGGGAAAACTGCTATGGTCTTTGGAACTGACAAAGAAATACTAGCTATTATTGCAGTAGCAGATGAAGTACGTGAATCAAGTAAAGAAGTCATTCAAAAACTACATCAACTTGGCATCAAAAATACTATTATGCTTACAGGTGATAACAAAGGTACTGCGCATGCGATTGGTAGTCATGTCGGAGTATCGGATGTTCAGGCTGAACTGATGCCACAAGATAAATTAGATTATATTAAACAATTTAGATCTCAATACAGCAATGTAGCCATGGTTGGAGATGGTGTCAATGATGCCCCTGCATTAGCTGCTTCTACTGTTGGAATAGCAATGGGGGGTGCTGGCACTGATACAGCACTAGAAACGGCAGACGTTGCTCTAATGGGGGACGATTTAACAAAACTTCCTTTTACTGTAAAACTTAGTCGTAAAGCACTAAATATAATTAAGTCAAACATTACTTTTGCTATTGCAATTAAATTGATTGCTTTGCTTTTGGTTATCCCTGGTTGGTTAACACTGTGGATTGCTATCGTTTCAGATATGGGGGCAACCCTTCTTGTAGCGTTGAATGGTTTACGACTTATGCGAGTGAAAGAGTAAAAGTAAAAGGGCTTTCCGTTTATAATTTGGAAAGCCCTTTTCATCAAATATAGGTTAATTTTTTTAAATGTCGAGTTTAGTCTAATAAGTGAAGAAAAATAGGTTAAAGTAAGAAAAAAGTTATTTGTATTAGTTATATATTGCACAACCATATTCTTAAGTGTAAATAGTAGTAATTATTTTTTACTCATCAAAGGAGGAAACTAGAATGACCAGGGAAGGGAAAAAAGATGTAGATCTATTAGTGATAGGAGCAGGGTCCGGAGGTTATGTGGCGGCTATACGTGCTGCTCAATTAGGAAAAAAAGTGGTCTTGGTTGATAAGGCCGAGCTAGGAGGGGTTTGTCTCAATCGCGGCTGTATACCATCAAAGGCACTAATTAGTGCATCTGAACGAGTCAAACATATTAAACATGCCAATGCAATGGGCATCAAGGTGTCGGGAGATATTGAAATAGATATGCCAGAAGTAGTGAAGTGGAAGGATGGAATCGTTAACAAGCTAACAAATGGGATTCGCACCTTGTTAAAAGGAAATGGTGTAGAGGTCATCAATGGGGAAGCCTATCTCACTGAAGCACATATTGCAAAAATAAAAATAGAGAATGAAGAACAAATTTTTTCTTACAAAGATTTAATTCTTGCAATAGGTTCTTTGCCAGTCGAGTTAAAAAGTATGCCATTTGATCAAAAAAGAATTATCTCTTCAACCGAGGCATTGCAACTACAGGAGGTACCCAATCATTTAGTTGTGGTAGGTGGTGGTTATATCGGATTAGAGTTAGGTACTGCTTATGCAAAGTTTGGGGCAAAAGTGACCATCCTTGAGGGATCGGATACAATTTTGTCTGGGACGGATCCTATCCTAACAAAAACGGTAAAACGTCATTTAAAGGAACTTGGAGTCACTGTTATAACAGATGCGCTAGTTCAAGGTGGGGAAAATACAGGGGATGAAGTTAACGTTCATGTTCAAGTTGATGGAAAGGAAGAAAATATTCAAGGTGATTATTGCTTAGTTTCTATTGGGAGAAAACCAAACACAGGAAAAATCGGTCTGGAAAATATCGGAGTAGAGTTAGACGACCGAGGTTTTATTAAGATAAATAACAAATGTCAAACAAACGTTGACCATGTTTATGCAATAGGGGATTGTGCTGGTGGTGACCTCCTTGCTCATAAAGCTAGTTATGAAGCGAAGATAGCAGCAGAAGTGATCAGCGGTCAAAACAGTGTGATTGATTTTCAAGCGATGCCTTTTGTTATTTTCAGCGATCCTGAAGTAGCCTATACAGGTTTAACAGAGAAGGAAGCAAAGGAAAAAGGATACGAAACAGTATCCAGTCGTTTTCCATTCCAAGCAAATGCTAGGGCGTTATCTGTCTCGGATGCAGATGGCTTTGTACAAGTTGTAGCCGAAAAGAATACGAAAAGAGTGTTAGGAGTACAGATGGTAGGGCCGGAGGTATCCTCTCTGATTGCAGAGGCCGTTTTTGCGATTGAGGCTGGGGCAAATGCGGAAGATCTTAGCCTCACGATTCATGCTCATCCAACCTTACCGGAGCCACTTATGGAGGCAGCAGAAGGTGTGATGGGACATGCTATACATATGTTGAATAAAAAACAATAATGAATGCAGGCAGACCTGCACTTTTTATAGTGCAGGTTGAATTTTTTATTAAAGGATGGAGATTCATGCACATTTTGTATTGATGGGTGCATTACTGTATAAAATTCCGGATGGTATGGTTTAATCACTATTCATGAATCTCTAATGAACTGGGTTAATATAAATTATGAAATATATCCAATCGTTTTTCTAACTGTTTATGAACGATGAAGGAGTTGATATAAATGAATTTAATTTTAACCATTCTCTCTGCTTTAGGTTCTTTTATAGTAACCAATGTCGATGATATTTTTGTCTTGATGTTGCTGTTCTCTCAGGCAAGGTCACAAGCTCAAACGAGTAACAGCGGAGTAGTTAGCATGGAATCGAAAGGAAACCGTATTTTTCCAAGAGATATAGTCATTGGCCAATATCTTGGTTTTGCACTTTTAGTTTTAATCAGTCTCTTAGCAACATTTGGAGTAACACTCATTCCTGATCAGTGGGTAGGTTTGCTAGGGTTAATACCGATTTATCTAGGAGTAAAACTCTTTATAAAGGGTGAAGATGAGGATGAAGGTAACATTCTTTCCAGCTTAAACAAATTTAATAAGTTCTATTTAAGTGTAGCCTTTATCACATTCGCCAATGGCGGAGACAATATTGGAATTTATGTTCCATTCTTTTCTACCTTAAATAACAGCCAACTGATAATTACAGTTGTTACTTTCTTTATAATGGTTGCTGTTTGGTGTTTAATTGGCTATCGTCTGGCGAGGTTCAAATATGTTTCTGAAACACTTGAGAAATACGGCCGATGGATTATTCCAATTGTGTTTATAGGATTAGGAATATACATTATGGTAGAGAACGAAACTTTACGTGCCCTTTGGAGTTTAGTGGATTAAAAATTTTTCAAAAGTCCCTCTGGTTAACAGTAGGGACTTTGATATTTAGAGTAAACATTCATCCTCTGAAATAATTCCATGAATACACTAATCTATTAACTTTGAATGTATTTTGATTTAAATAAACAACCTTATATTCAAGCACCAAATAACCCCTTAGCCATAGCAGAGGGGTTATTTACTTAATATAACGTGTATATTAAAAAGGTAAATTATCGACATAAATATTCTTAGGTGTATCCACACTATTTACTCTTTTAATTAAATTATCTAAATCCATACCATGGTTAGATGATTTTTCAATGGTCCTTAATAAATCTGACAGTAGAGCGTTAATTTTATTGTTGCAGATGAATGGATAGGGGGTTGGGATTTGAGACAATATAGAATCAATTAAGAGTTGTGGTGATCGAAAATATTCATATGGAAGTAAATCTTTCTTAACCCTGTAACACCCCTCTAGACAATTCCATTCAACCAAAAACTCTATTTGAATATTTTTATCCTTAATCTTAATGGAAAAGTTATTATAGTATGAGCATCTGTCTTTCCGTATTTGGAAGGGTTCTTGAAGTCTATCTTCCATAGTCTCAACAACGATAGCCTCTACATCTGAAACTGTAATGTTACCCAGGTATTCATAAGACGCGAAAAAATCAAATAGATAAGATGTATCAATACACTTTTCCAATTGTTTTTGATCGTTTACTTTAATGTCCAATTCAAAGTAGTTAATAATATCTCCAATCTTAACTGCAGGATTTATTTCATAATGACTCCTGTTTAAATTAGACATGCTGTATCTATTTTGAGGGCTTAGTAATTCTACTTCAATCATTGAAGTATATAATTCTCCCTTGGGATTACCTTCTGACATAGTATTATAAAAATAATTTTGAAAATTCCTTATCTCTTTGCAAAATCGTGTGAATGTTTCATAGTCATATATACTTGAAGACTCTTTCAAAAGAAAGTTTGTCAGAGCATAAAAGCCAGTATATCCATACTTTGAATTATTTAAAATAAAACGAATATCTTCTCCGGCTTTATTCCATTCAAAAATATAAGAATATTCAACGTTGTCGTTTTTAACGTGGAAACTATATGAGTGGAAAAAACTTCCATGGACACTGCCTTTTAGAATAGAAGATATATCGAAGTTCTCTTTTGTTTGCAGATATTCCTCGAAACTAGTCTTTTTATAATATTCGTGTGTAATATAAGTATTATAGAAACTTAATAATCTTTGAATATTAAAGATGACGTTCTCAACACTTTTTTTAGTTATCTTTCCTAGTATTTCCTTAGTAAGAAGTAAATGAGGAGAAGGGATGATGTTCGACAAATCCTCTCTATCTTTTCTATAAAGCCAATTACCATCTGACAAAAACAAAAATTCTCCGCATTGAACTTCCAGAAGAAGATATTTCAATTCCCCTACCCTTTGCAATGTTTCTACCCTTTCGCTACTGTTTAACTTTAATTGTTTTACATTACTTTCATCATGATTTAACATAATATCAACCTCCCTAAGTATTGATTGGGCTGATTATAATCGGTTTTTTGATGGAATGTTTTAATTGTTTCAATGAACTATAATCTATTTATAAAACAAAAAAATGACTGAATCAAATCTATAGAGTATATTTTTATATTTTGTAGCTTAGGTAAATACTTTAGATAGTCCAAGTTATTATATAAGTGGATATATATTATATGTTATTTTAGTGTTTATATAGGTTTCACTTACCTAGTATTAAACATTATCATGATGAATATTTATACGAATTATAAAATGGTAACCAAATCCTCACAGAATCTACACAATTAAATGATAAGATATCAGGAAATATAAAGGCAATAATCCCTAACCCACATATTTCTAGTACAATGATTTCCGCATGTATAATTGCTAAATATCGGAAAAGTAAAAAGAGAATAAAGAATCCCAAAGTGATACAAATTTTTGAGCTAAGATGAATAGTGCAATCAAAAAATGAGGGTTGTATATGAAAAAAAAAATTCTGGTTGTTGATGATGAATGGAACATGAGAAACTTAGTTAAGATTTATTTATCTAAAAAAAATTTTCAAGTTGCAGAAGCAGTTGATGGTAAAGAAGCTATACAAATGGCTCAACAAATCTCCTACGATTTAATGATTTTAGATATCATGCTGCCGGATATTGATGGTTGGGAAGTGTGCAAAACCGTTCGCAAGACGAGTCTTATACCTATTTTGATGTTAACTGCTCGAAGTGATGTTAAGGATCGTGTACAGGGCTTGAATCTTGGTGCCGATGATTATTTAATAAAACCATTTGCCGCAGAGGAATTAGTTGCCCGTGTTAAAGCCTTGATTCGCCGGCAGAATGTTAAAAAAGAGGAAACTACTGAGACTTTAATGTGTTTTGGAGAATTATCAATCGATAGTGAAAGTAGAGAAGTCAAGGTTAAAGAGGCTCCAGTTGAGCTCACTCCAAAAGAATTTGATATTTTTTATTCAGCAGCGAGCCAACCAAAAAGGGTATTTACTCGCGAGATATTATTAGATAAGATTTGGGATTCTAATGAAATTCGCGATTTGCGAGCGATTGATACACATGTGAAAAATATCCGGGAAAAACTTCGAAAAGAAGGACTTTCCTTTAATCCAATCAAAACGGTTTGGGGTGTAGGATACAAATTTAATACACAAGAGGAACAAACATAACATGAATAAAATAGTTTTGAAACTCGGTGGAACCATTATGGTCTTGTTTTTAGTCGTATTGTTTCCTCTAGGTTATGTAGCTAATCTAATATTCACTAATTTTTATTATAGTCAAGTTACTGATGAAATTAGTGAACTTTCTCAAAAGTATGCTCTTACTATTACTTCTATTGAAGATGAGAAAATATTAATTATGTTTAAAACACTGGCTGATTTAACCAATAAAGAAGTTTATATTATTGATGCAAATGGAGATGTTGTGTCAGACTCTGGTGTGCGAATAATGAACCTTTCAAGTAATGATGTAGGTCAATTATCTCAAGGGAAAACCGTAAAAAAAATGTTACGTGATGATAAAGCAGAAGTTACGTACCTTGGCTCTGGTCATCCTATTATTCAATCAGGGACTTTCAAAGGGGCTATTTTTGTTTTAGCACCAATAAGTGATGTGCAAGAACCAGTGGGGAAAATCAGAGATTTACTAATATTATCTGCAGCAGGTGCATTATTCTTAGCACTTGGGTTCACATTTGTACTCTCTAAGAAAATGTCAGACCCACTTTTAGAAATGGAAAGAGCAACTCGGGAAATTGCAAAGGGAAATTTAGACATAAGGGTAAGTATTCCTTCAAACGATGAAATAGGTTCATTAGGAAAAGCAATTAACGATCTTGCACTAGAAACAAATAGATACCGTTCTAACCGAAGAGAGTTTTTTGCAAATATATCTCACGAATTGCGTACACCTATATCATACCTAAAAGGGTATGCTGAAGTACTAAAACAGGATCTTTACCAAACAGAAGAGGAAAGACAGCAGTATTTAAAAATCATTGATGATGAAACGGAACGGATGATTAGGTTAATCAATGATTTATTTGAGTTATCAAAAATGGAAGAAGGTAAAATAGATCTCCAGATGAATGCCATTGATCTCACAGATGTAATAGAAACAGCCCTTTTTAAAGTCAGAATTGACCTCAAAAAAGAAGGATTAACGTTAAAAAGCCAATTAGACAGGAACGTTCCTTACATTGAGGGTGATGGTATCCGTTTAGAACAAATATTTACAAATTTGCTGAGGAATGCGGTTCGGTATACAGAAAAGGGATCAGTGAGTGTTAAAATTTGGAGTGCACTTAACAAAGTACATGTAATTATTGAGGACACGGGTATTGGGATTCCCGTGGAAGATCTTCCTCTCATTTTTGAACGTTTTCATCGAGTTGAAAAATCTCGTTCAAGAGAGCTTGGAGGGACTGGACTGGGTTTGGCCATTGTAAAGAATTTGGTTGAACTACAAAATGGGACTATTTCGGTGAATAGCCAAGTGGGCAAAGGTACGAGATTTCAGCTAAGTTTTCCTGCAGCTGAGTAAGGAGGTAGTATGAAAAAGATAGAATGGTTGATTGTCGTACTATTGATTGCAATGGGTTTAATGTGTCTGACTGTTTCCGGCACAATGATGTGGGGAACTGAATCAATAGAGTCCTATTTAAAAACATTTATACAGATTTGTTTTTGGATGTGTTTACCGATTTCAATAATAGGAATTGTCTATTTTGTTTTTATAAAAAAAAGAAAGGACAAGTGAAGTATAAAATAAAAAGATTTTGATGATAAAAAATTATATTCCCTCACAATTTCAACAAATTTGTAGTCTATACTATAGTTGTCCTAGTAATAATGATTAGAAAGGGGACGGAGATATGAAACTCAAAAAAGTGCCATTTGTATTATCACTTGCTATTGCCGCTCTATTAGTAGTAGGAACAACAGCATTTGCCCAAGAACCAGATTACAATGGAATGGGTAACATGCTGAACGGCAATGGTAACGAAATGATGGACATGATGAAAAATGGAAACATGTCTCAAATGATGGAAGCAATGAATTCATTTGAAGGGCAAAAGATGATGAACGCCTGTAGTGATTTCATGGAGTCCTTTGGTAAGAATAAAGAAGAAAAGTAACCATACTCCCCCTCTATAAAAAAAGGCCTCCAGTTGAGGCCTTTTTTTAATCTATATGGATCCTCTAGGGGTGAACGAACAATGGAAAAATGGTTTCCCTCGATTTATTTATTAAAAATAAAATGAATCAAGATATATCTATGAATAGGTAAATCAATAGTGGATAGAACAACAGTGAAAAGTATATCTTTGATAACATTCACTTTCTGTAACTATTCATTTAGTTCACAAAGTTATCAAAGTACTCTCGTACCTTTAATTATTTTTCTTTATAAGAGAAGAGAGAACCCGATATCAAAGATATTGCTGAATCTATTTTTGCACTAATAAGGGCTATGAATTGTACGGAATATGGAAAAATGATTTTCCTCACAAAATCTACACAATTTTTGACTATAATCTATAAAGACTAAAATTTCGGGAATGTTCCTTTTGATTTTCCAAATCCAAGTATAAAGATAAAAGGGATTGAAATTGTTGCAGTTAGTCTAGACGCAACAGTCTTGGTTATCTATTCAATTCATAGATCAGTATGTTTAATATTTTTGGCCAAGTAAGGGATTTATACGGTATAGGGCCTATTCCCACTATGTTTTATTAATCCATGAGGTGAAGGTGGTGGAAAGTGCTGTTGGTGCTTTAAAACTGATTAGAAGGTTATTTATAAAAAGTTTAACCAGAATAAATTTTGAACAATACTATTGCGAGGGATAAAATGAATAAAATTAAATGTGAATGTGGGCACGTAAATCATGAAGGTACAGTCCTTTGCGAAGCCTGCGGGAAGCCAATTGAAGGAAACCAACATATTGATGGAAATGATAAAACAAGACTATTAAACATGCGATATGATGGGAGCGCTCGCCGGTCACAAACATACAAAAAATCCATAATCGATAAGATATGGAATTTCTTTTCCTCTGTGAAAGTAGGAGTATGGCTTATTGTTTTAACATTAGTCGCATCGGCAATGGGGACAATATTTCCGCAGGAACAGTGGATTCCCGCAAATGCAGTTTCTAGAGATCCTGCAATTTACTACGAAAGTACATATGGGATTTTCGGACAAATTTACTACCAGTTAGGGTTCTATGACCTTTATAGTTCATGGTGGTACCTCCTATTAGTTGCACTTATTGGTATTTCGTTAGTTATCTGTAGCATTGATCGTTTTGTGCCACTTTATAAAGCGTTAAAAAATCAGAAAGCAAAAAGGCATGAAACGTTCCTAAGTCGTCAACGTTTATACAGCGAATCAGACAACGTATCAAAAGAGGAAAAGCAACAAATTATCAAATCATTGAAAAAACAACGTTACAGTGTTCGTGATGAGAATGGCCATATTTTAGCTGAGAAGGGTAGATTTTCTAGATGGGGTCCTTATGTCAATCATATTGGATTAATTATCGTATTAATTGCGGCCGTTTTACGCATGACAACACCAATGTACATAGATGAATATATGTGGATCCGAGAAGGGGAACGGACAGTTATCCCGGGTACCAATGGAGAATATTATGCGAAAAATAAGGACTTTATTCTTGAAACCTATGACAAAGATAACCAACGTTTTGAAGAAGCTATTAAAAAAGAAGGCGTAGTTGCTAAAAACTTTGAAACGGAGTTAGTGATCTATAAGGACCAAACGTCAGCTACCGGTGCTGAGCCGAAATTAGAAAAATTAAAAGAAGGCAGTACTCGGTTGAATCATCCAATGAAGTTTGACGGTTATGCTTTATATCAAGCAGGGTACCAAAGTAATGAATTTTCCAGCATGTCATTTAAAGTTCATGAAACAGATGATCCAAATGAAACTGCAATTGGTTCGATTACCATTGATTTAACATCACCAAAGTCAGAGTACAAACTAGACAATGGATTACGCGTAGTGATTGACCAATATTTTCCAGATTATTACTTGGACAATGGAGAACCTAGATCAAAGTCGAAATATCCTAAAAATCCAGCATTTGTATTCTTTATCTACCCACCAAATAGTGATGACCCCGAAGTAAGTTTTGTGGGTATTCGCAAAAACATTGACGCAACTGGAGAAAATGAGTATAAGCTAGGGTTACAAGACTTTGAAATGCGGGACGTAAGTGGGATTATGGTAATAAGGGACTATACATTGCCGTTATTTTTCCTTGGTGGGGTAATCTTTATGATTGGTGTCATACAAGGCATGTATTGGCACCATAGAAGGATTTGGATCAATCCGAAAAATGGAAAACTCTTGTTGGCTGCACATACAAACAAGAATTGGCATGGGGTAAAAACCGATATTGAAAAAGCTATAGCTAATACAAATGTTAATATGGTCAAGGATCAGCAAGAATTACCGGGTTAGATAGTTTGTTTTAAAGGAGGATTTTTATGGATACGTTACTTAATATAAGTAGTACAATGTTATTGGTGGCATTTATCTTGTATTTGCTTGCTACCTTTTTCTTTGGAGCAACGATTCGTGACAAGCGAAATAAAAGTAAAGAAAGTAAAGCTGGAACAATTGGTATTACTATTACAATAATTGGATTTCTAGCCCAAACCGTGTATTTTATTACCAGATGGATTGCTAGTGGACATGTACCTGTAAGTAATATGTTTGAATTTGTTACATTCTTTGGTATGTCAATAGTGTTAGGGTTTATCATTTTATATTTCATATACAAAATGAGTGTCTTGGGTGTGTTTGCATTGCCAATTGCACTAATTGTTATTGCTTATGCAAGCATGTTTCCAACTGAAGTTTCACCATTAGTACCATCCTTACAAAGCTATTGGCTATATATTCACGTTACAACAGTGTCAATAGGTGAAGCGATATTATCCATTAGTTTTGTTGTTGGGCTAATTTATTTGGTACGTACGATTGATCAAACGAAAAGCAGTAAACGAACTACATGGTTAGAGATTGTATTGTTTTCGTTACTTATTTTTATCGGCTTCAGCTTGATTAGTGTAATCTTCAATGTCACTGGTTATAGCGCTCAGTTTGAATACACTGCAAATAATGTAACGATGACAACTGAATACCAGTTACCAGCAATTGTTTCTCCTTATGAAGGTGTATTGATTACCGATGGAGTTATGCAACCATGGTTTGATGCTCCTTCATGGATGCATGGGGCAGATGCAGGAAGGAAGTTTAATACATTAATTTGGTCTGTGTTTGTGGGGTTAGCCCTGTACGGTCTGTTGCGACTAGTCCTTCGTAAACGAATTGGAGCAGCAATACAACCAAAGTTAATGAAAACAAAGCCTGATTTATTAGATGAAATATCCTACCGCGCGATTGCTATTGGCTTCCCAGTATTTACATTAGGGGGTATTATATTTGCTTCCATTTGGGCACAAGAGGCCTGGGGTAGATTTTGGGGCTGGGATCCAAAGGAAGTTTGGGCTTTAGTTACATTTTTCTTCTATGCGGCGTTTTTACATCTACGACTATCAAGAGGATGGCATGGCGAAAAGTCAGCTTGGCTTGCGGTTGGAGGATTCGCGATTATTATGTTTAACCTTATTGCAGTGAACCTTGTGTTGGCTGGTCTACATTCATACGCATAAAGGGGAACTTCATTCATTAGGGGCTCTTTCTTTCCTTACTGAATGTTGGTTAAACCAATTTTAGCAACCCCCAACTAACATATATAGAAATCTGATAAGGGGTTTTCAATGTAAAGAACACTTGGTTGGCAGTACTAATTGATACGGGGGTTGCTAAAATCATAACTTTAAATATACTATGTCTTTTGAGAGGTGAATAATTAAATACAAAGGGCTGTTCAATGGTTTTTGAACAGCTTTCTGTATGGTCCAATCAAGACAGATAAGAGGTGAAAATAATTGAACAAAATTAATAGAAAAAAAAGAAGGTATTTTCGAGCCATCTTGCTACTATTTATGTGCTCGATTGTACTTTACACGCTTTTTTCAAATATCTCTAAAGATAAATATGTTGTTTCAGAAGGTGATTATGCTCCAAACTTTTCCTTGGAAACACTTCAAGGTGAACGTGTTGAGCTAAAAGATTATAGAGGAGAAGGTGTATTTTTAAATTTTTGGGGAACGTGGTGCAAACCTTGTGAAAGAGAAATGCCATATATGGAGGAAGAATACAAGAATTTTAAGGATCAAGGTGTTGAAATTCTTGCAGTTAACATTGAAGAATCAGATTTAATCGTTCAAAATTTTGTAGATAGGTTTAATCTTAGTTTTCCAATACTGATGGATAGAGACGGTGAGGTTACAGGAAAGTATAAAATTGGTCCTATTCCAACTACATTCCTAATTGATAAGAATGGTAAAGTAGTAAAAATCATTACAGGCAGTATGACTCAACAAGACGTAAAAAAATATATGAACTTGATTAAACCATGATTTTTAAAGGGAGTTAATCTTATGCAGGATTTAAATGTTCTATTTGCTTTCGGAGCTGGTTTATTATCTTTTCTTTCACCTTGTACGTTACCTATTTATCCAGCCTTTATGTCTTACATAACCGGTATGTCAGTTGAAGATTTAAGTAATAAAAAAAGTGTTCGGAAGGTTACCTTATTGCATTCTGTATTTTTTCTAGTTGGATTTTCCATTATATTCTTAGCTTTAGGATTATCTGGGTCTTTCATAGGCTCTTTCTTCGTTCAAAATAAAGAGTTCTTACGTCAGATAGGTGCCATTCTTATTTTCTTTTTTGGACTCGTGATTACAGGTATTCTAAATCTGGATTTTCTTATGACAGAAAAAAGGATAAAATTTAAAAGAAAACCATCAGGTTATCTAGGGACCGTTTTGATAGGGATGGGATTTGCAGCTGGATGGACACCATGTACAGGGCCGATTTTAGCTGCTGTAATTGCATTAGGTATAACAAACCCAAGCGCTGGATTATTTTACATGATGTGGTATGTAATAGGATTTTCACTTCCATTTATCCTTTTAACCTTCTTTATTGGGAAGATTAAATGGATAAATAAGTATAGTCAACGTATTATGAAAATAGGTGGCTATTTAATGCTTGTAATGGGAGTTGTACTATACTTTGATTGGATGACAACAATTATATCATTTTTAACAAATTACCTTTTTGGTGGATGGACTGGTTTTTAAGCCTAAATTTTCATTTAGATTTACTAATGATATCTAATACATTTAATAAGCATATCGGGAAATGATTATTTTTATCATAACTCTATATGCTTTTTCTATAATTAAAAAATAAATGATGGAGCTGCATTTAAAGCGATAGAAAGAATAAAAGGTATCAAAGTGTGTTTTATTTTATATTTGGAATAGGCCATTATTTCCAGATCCATTGTTTTTGCTTGTGGTATATTAGGAGGGCTAACATTTGTTGCCAAAGATAGTGCCCAAACTAGCGCAAAAAGGGAGAGAGTAGGCATTAATTTATTTCCACCTTCAAAAAATATTTAACTAATTTCTTTTGTGGATAATTGTTTTAATGTGGTAATATTACCCTATATTAATTTGGGGTGTGACAAACCATGTATCAGACAATTATAATCGGTGCCAGTCAAGCAGGGTTAGCAATGGGGTATCACTTAAAACAATCAAATCATTCTTTTCTCATATTAGATAAAAACCAAAAAGTAGGAGAAGTTTGGGATAGGCGATACGATTCATTAGTTTTATTTACTCCAAGGTCATACAGTTCGTTACCGGGGCTAAAACTCAAAGGGAATGCTCAAGGCTTTCCTACAAAAGATGAAATATCACAATATTTGAAGGTCTATGCGGAATCTTTTAAACTACCGATTAAACATAATACAAACGTAACTAGTGTTCGAAAAAAGAATAATACTTTTCACATTTCGACTGAGCATATGGAATATAAGGCAGAGAATATCATAATAGCAACGGGTCCTTTTCAGAAGCAAAGAATACCTGCTTTTGCGAACAAGTTATCAAAGGAGATTGTTCAGTTACATTCTTCCGAATATCGAAACCCTTCTCAATTAAAAGAAGGAAATGTGTTAGTAGTTGGTGGTGGAAATAGTGGATCGCAGATAGCTGTAGAAGTTTCTCAAGAAAAGAAGACTTATCTATCAACTGGTAAACGTTTAACATTTCTGCCTTTGACAATTAAAAATAAAAGTATATTTTGGTGGTTTGACAAGGTTGGAGTATTAAAGGCAACTTCAAATTCATTTTATGGAAAACTAATTCAAAAAAGAGGGGATCCAATCTTTGGTCTTGAATTGAAGTACGCTATACGAAATGGTGATGTTGTCATTACAAATAGATCAATTGATGGTAAGGAAAATAAGGTTATATTCCAAGACAACACGTTTCTTGATGTCCATAACATAATATGGGCTACAGGATTCGAATCTAATTATTCTTGGTTAGATATATCAGGTGTATTGGACGAGAAAGGGAAACCTGTCCATAATAGAGGTATTACCAATATAGAAGGTTTATATTTTTTAGGTTTACCTTGGCAATTTAGACGGGGTTCTGCACTTTTGCAAGGTGTCGGGAATGATGCAGAATATTTAATGAAACATATTCAGAAGAATAACTAGTTAGTTCAAGAAGAAGTAAGGTGATAACTTTGGGTTTATTGGAAAAATTATATACGGTTTTAATTATCTCTTCCGTTTTGATTGGATTAATCATTTGACAAGTAGATGGAATTGAAATATTCGCTGATAAGATTATCCTCCCGTTATTAATTATCATGTTATATATAACCTTTTTACAAATACCAGTGAAAGATATTAAACGTTCTTTTTCAAATCGAAAATTTACATTGATAAGTTTAGGTATGAATTTTATTCTTACACCACTATTGGCATGGATGCTTGCAGCAACATTTTTAGCAGATAATCCAGCATTATGGCTTGGTTTTATCATGCTAATGGTTACACCATGTACGGATTGGTATATTATCTTTACTGGTTTTGCAAAAGGAAATGTTGCATTATCAACAAGTGTACTACCACTAAATTTAATTTTACAATTATTATTGTTACCATTATACCTCTACTTGTTTTCAGGCACTCTGGGTGTCGTTGATTTTTCCGTTGTTGTGGAGAGTGTCTTATTTGTATTGATACTTCCTTTCACTGCAGCTTATATAACAAGATCTTATCTTTTAAAGAAGAAATCAAGGGAAGAGAAACTACTAGAAAAAATTAGTTCATTACCAGTTGTATTCTTATTCATGGCTATCGTAGCAATGTTTGCTTCACAAGGAAAATTATTACTAGATAACTTGGATTTATTACTACAATTACTGGTACCAATACTTGGGTTCTTTATCATTAATTTTATAATTGGGCGGATTATAGGCCGATTATTTAAGTTTGATATTGCTAACACAGCAAGTTTAAACTTAACGACACTGGCGAGAAATTCTCCAATTGCATTGGCTATTGCTATGACAGCTTTTCCTCAAGAACCGCTAATTGCTTTAGTATTAATTATTGGACCATTAGTTGAATTACCATTGTTATCTTTAATATCGTATCTGATTTTAAAATTGGTTAAGGAGCCAGATGATATGCTTTAAAGATAGTTACCGTGTAGACCAAAAAGAGAGCAGAACATAACATTGGAAGGAAATACAGAACTAGATCCCACTTCTACTGGTGGATCTAGTATCATAAAAGACCCGCAATTAGAGTATTTAAGTGAAATTGTTCGGGACTTTAATGAAAAGTTTGGTAAAGACATGGCCGAAAATGACTCCATTCGAAAATTTATGATGGAAGAGCTTCCGCAAAAAGTAGTTGAAAAAGAAGAGTACCAGAACACGAAAAGCCATTCTGATCGTCAAAATGCAAAAATTGCTTTCAAACGTATTATGCAGGAAGTGTTTCAAGATTATATGTTTGATCAATTTGATATGTATCAGAAATTTACTGAGAATGAAGAGTTCCGTGAATGGTACACAGATAAAATGTTTGAAATGGATTATCGGTTTGATGGAAATAATCCATTATAATATAAAACTGCCCTAAGCTGTTGCAAAGGGCAGTTTTTAAGTGGGCTCTAAAATAACAAGGTGACAACATTAGAAGGGGAAATCGTTGTAAAGTATATGTTCTAACCCTTTAGGGTCTTTAATGTCATTAATTAGATATTCTAGGCTAGTATCCACTGTTGAAGACTTTTCAATCGCTTTGATTAAATGTACGCATTCCTCTATAAGTTGTTCCCAATTAATACTTTTTTCGTTTCTGAATGCTCTAAGTATGTGATGTATTAGTAAATCGTATGATTGAAAGTATGTATAAGCATTTTCTCCCCTTCTAAACCTGTAACACTCCTCTAGATAGTGCCATTCTGCAAGACATTCCATTTGATTAGTTCCATTATTAATCTTAAAATTATAACTGTTTATATACGTACATTTATGTTTTCTTACCGAGAATGGCTCTGGAAAGATATCTTCAATTGTATCCATAACTATTGCTTCAACTTCTGGGACTGTTATATTATTGAAAAATTCATAGTACCCAAATTGAGTATATAGATAGTGTGTATCAATATACTTTTCCATTAATTTTTCATCGGTTACTTTAATATCCAAATTAAAATAATCAATAATATCTGCAATCCTGACTGCAGTATTCACCATATAAGAACCTACTTTAGAGTCAAAACGTTTTACCCTGTTTTCTGGGTTTAGCAACTCAACCTCAGTAAAAGAGGTAAATAACACTCCCTCAGTATTCGAAGTGGTTTTGTAATAGTGACGTTGAAATTTTCTCATTTCCTTGCAGAACTGGGTGTACGTTCCATAATCTGCAATTCCCCATGACTCCTCTAAAAGGAACATTGTCAAATCGTAAAAGTATGTAAACCCGTACTTTGAATTATTAAAAACTATATGAATACCTTTCCCATTCTCATTCCATGAAGAAATATAATTGAATGCAATCTTGTCATTATGTACGTAAAAACTATAGGAATGGCATAAACTATTGTGTGCTCTATCATGTAAAATAGTTGAAATATCACTATTTTCTTCTTTCCTTAAATAATCCTCGAAACTAATGCCGCTGTCATAATGAAAAATAACGTACGTATTATATAAATTTAGCAATCTAAGAATATTT
Source organism: Gracilibacillus oryzae (assembly GCF_009498735.1). Lineage (GTDB taxonomy): Bacteria > Bacillota > Bacilli > Bacillales > Amphibacillaceae > Gracilibacillus > Gracilibacillus oryzae. The sequence continues at coordinate 344,801 of NZ_ML762424.1, read as the reverse complement.
AAGATAACATTCTCTACATTTTTTTCATCGATATTTCCTAGACTTTCTGAATTAAGGATAAAATGGGGAGTAATAAAACCCTTAGGGAAATTGTACTCATTGCTTCTATAATGCCATTCACCATTTATCCAAAATAAAATATCACCGCTCTGGATCTTTATAAGAAGTGTCCTTAATTCCTCAACCCTCTCCAAAGTCGCCATCCATTCGTTATTTTTCATATCTAGTATTTCTTCTTGATTTGTCATAATCATCTACCTCCTTTGTGGTAGGCTGATTATAAATAGTGGTGTGATGGATTCTTTTAATCGTTATAGTAATGCCTACAATCTATTTATACAAACAAAAAAATAATTGAATCAAATCCATAAAACTATTATTAATATTAATTTTTAGCAGCTGTCAAACATGCTGCTATATCGGTTACTAGAATGGTAAGTCAGGGTCATTTAGTAGGCTATTTCTCCACAGTTTTGTCTCTTCATAGGTTGTAATCAAATTCAATAAATAGTTATATACATGATTATCATCCAAGTTTTCACAGATTACATAAGCCAATTGTTCAATTTGCTTATTATAAACATCCTTAATATCTTTATCTAAATCTGAGACTATTGAAAGAAGATAATCAATTAATGACCCAGCAGAATCAAAGTATTTATAACTCTCATCTGCTTTTTTTATCCTGAAGCATTCTTCAAGGTAATTCCATTCTATGGGGTACTCTTTGTCTAAAAAAATCTTATAACTTTTGGTGTAGATGCATTTTTCTTTTCTAATATCAAAGGGTTCTAAAGTATTGTTTTCAATAAACCAAAAAATGTAGTCTTCAATGGCTCCAACATCCATATAACCGTAGAGGTCATGATAATGGTCAAATAAATGGTTGAAATCAACATATTTTTCTTGATCGGTTCTTTTGGCAATAGGTATATTCAATTGAAAGTGGTTTATCAGGTCCGCTACTTTAATGTAATAGCCAAAAAGGGCCATTTCACCTCGCAACATGAGTACTTCTGTGGGTGTTGTTGTTTGAGACTTAGACTCATTCATTGAATTGCTATAAAACGCTTCGAATTCCCTAATCTCCTTACAAAATAATGCAAAGGCCCGACATTCATCACTTATCTCATCTGAGAGATCGAATAGATAGTTTATGATATACCTTATACCGTCCGCAATTCCAATTGTTCCATCATCCAGTATAACTCTCAAAAAGCGACTAGAATTTTCCCACTCAATAATACAGTTAAAATCAAGGTTATCGTATGTAAACGCAAAATTGTAGGAGTGAGAATTTTGCTCGAACAAATCTTTTTGTATAAAACTTTTAATATCAGTGTTTTTTCCTTCTAATAGATATTCTTGAATATCTAGATCACTTACAGGGTGATCCAAACCAAAAATCAAATGATAAATACTATAGAGTGAATTATCAATTGTATCTTGGTTTATAAATCGGATCTCATCCTTTGTAAGTATAAACAATGGGTCTTCATTATCATTCCGAAATTCATTTTGCTTCCTACTTACCCATATACCATCCGACCAAAATTTAACCTCTTCGGTAGAATTTGAGAGTAAGATTTTTTTGAGTTCCTTCCCCCGCTTCAGTGTACAAATCCAATTATTACTGTACCTTTCTTTAAAACTTCTCTTTTCATTTTTCATATGAATCAACCTCCTTAATTTGTGTGGTAGGCCGATTACGAATTGTATTATGATTGGTTGTTATGATTGTTATGCTAATGTCCTACAATCTATTTATAAAACAAATAAATTATTGAATCAAATCTATAGAGCACTTTTTTTGATTTATTTTTGCAGCTATACAAACTTTTATAGTAATTGAGCATGTTAGTATCGGCCTATATAATCATATTAATATTTTCATAACGTTGATTTTAGGGGCAATTTACCCTTAAATATTAGTGCGTTTAAACAGGTTTTACCGTTCCTGTATGGAATATCATCATGATAAAAATTCTATACGAAAGAGGGAGAGGAAATGAACACAAGAACGGAAGCAAGAATTGTCTATACTGATGATAGTATGGTTTTGGCACAGAGTGACCAGTATTATGTTTCGGTAGTAAAAGTTAACAATTTCATAAGTGACAGTAATTATGTAGTAATTGTTAATGAGGAAGACCTACAAGGTGAGCAAAGGGATGTTATATTGCAAAGGTTTTTCAATACCGGCCACCTTGCTAGATTTCTATTATCTGTGATCCCGGAATACTTTGTGGAGAAAAAAATTATTAAAGAAACCTATGATGCCATTCAGGAGTTAATTGCCAGAAAAGATTGAGATTTGGTTCCTAGAAACAAGGGATTCGGCTTGGTAAATATAAGTTAATAGTGTAGATAATTTACTCTAGAAAGGGAGATTTACATGGATAAGTATAAGGATCGAGTACTACAAGAAGACAATTTGGTTTATTCATTTTTCGGTGATTACAACATTGTCATTTCTAAGGAAACTGGTTATGGATGGATGGGGAAAAGTTCATCTGAACCACTCTTTTATGTAATGATAGAAAAAGATATGGGAGTAGAACGACAACAAGTATTACACTTAAGGGTTTTTACAACTATTGGTTTAACAATAAAATATCTGTCCGCAATTTTATCGGATTATGTATTTGATGAAAGACTTGTAGAGAGTATAATAAGTACAACAAACCGATTAGCGTTTGAAAAAATAAGTAAGGGATAATCCCTTGCTTATTTTTTTGGTTATGAGTGACAGTGAGCTACAGCATCTTAGGATGTTTCTTTCCCGCTAAAAGCATGTAACATGATAAAAACCATCTAGATATTTAACAAGATTTATGACTATTGACAAAGGAAAAGTTATTTAAATGTTTAATTGTTCATGTGGAAAGGGGGAATCCACATGAATAATGATTTTATATGGCAAGACGACATTGATTTTCGTGGCATTGTAATACGATTAGCAATTTTGAAGTTTGATGAAAGTGATAAATATGGTGCTTGTATTGCACAAATGTTTGAAGATGAGTTTGTTATGGTAGAAGCAGCGATTTTTGATGATTTTCTTGATGCTAAAATTTTTCTTTTGGAAAATGTTATTAAAGGTAACTTGATCAAATTAGAAAGCATACAGGGTACCTTAAAAGTGCTTTAGCAATAGACTGATATGAAAGAAAATTAGTATGGTTAACAGGAATTTTTAAAAATAAAGGGCTGTCTTGTCAATTCAAGACAGCCCTAAGTTATGGGTGAAACACTTGAACTTATTCGACAGGAGATAACTCACTTTCTGTTACCCATTTATGATTTGTCACCTTTTCACCGCCAGTTGTTGGCATATAATCTACCATATATACTGTAGTTTCTTTGGCTGAATCAATTACTGCAGTTACACCGTCCATTCCCTCCATATGGGAAGCATCTATTGTTACCTCTGTTCCGGGTTCTAATGGTTCTTCGCCAGCGTCTGCAATTTCTTCATGGATGACCCATTTATGATTTTCAACTCTTTCTCCACCATTTGTTGGGGTGTAAGATACTGTATAGACTGTGGTATTATATGCGCCTACAATAGTTGCTTCAGCACCTTTCATACCTTTCATGTGATCTGAGGTTATAATCGCTTTACTTCCCACTTCATAGGTTGAATTTTCAGCAACTGTTAGATTTTCAGGAACCTCCCCTGACCCAGAATGATCCATCTCCATATGTTCATCTGAACCAGATTCCATTTCCATTTCCTTATCTTGATTTTCTTCTGGAGTAGTTTCATCATTATTTCCAGAACACGCTGATAACGTAAATGCTGCGATTACAGAAACCATTCCAGCCATTATTTTTTTACCTTTCATCTTTATGCTCCTTTCATTTTGCAATTCATGAATACTCTACCTCAAAAGTATGCAAATTTTTTGCAGTGTTTATGACATCTTTGTTAAATATTATTTCTCAATTAATTATTTTTTGATAACCTTACTACATGCAAAGTTTCTTGATAAATTATCTGTATACTAGTGGAAACTGTTTAAGAGGGTGGCAAAATGCACTTTATGCATGGATATGGTTCATATTGGCCAATGATATTAATGATGATTATTTGGTTAGGATTAATTATTCTTGGAGTTTTACTAGTTGCAAATTTCATTCGAGGCGGAAGCAGGAAAAATCCACAAAAAATTATCAAGGAGCGATTAGCCAAAGGTGAAATTGATGAAGAGGAGTATGAACAATTAAAATCTATTTTAAAGAAATAGACGGAAAGTTGCAGAAAGTATTATTATCATACTATCTGCACAAAAAATGGGTATTTTTTTAATATGATACCGACAAAAAGATATTTATTATTTGGAGGATAAACGAACATGAAGAGATTAATGATTGTTGTAACAATTCTTACAGGTTTACTAATTGCAGGGTGTAGCAGTAATAGCACCGATAAACCGTTCGAAGTTTCTTATGATGGAAATTTGGAGCATGTACATGGAATGGGCTATGCTGGAAATGACGGTGGATTATATTTTGCATCTCACACTGGTTTGAAAATTTATCGTGAAGGCGAATGGTATAAGACGTCGAAGAACTTAAATGATTATATGGGGTTTAGTGCAGTCGATAAAGGATTTTATACTTCAGGACATCCCGGAAAAGATTCTGATTTACCCAACCCAATTGGAATTCAACGTAGTTTTGATGGCGGTAAGACACTAGAAAGTCTAAAGTTTGAAGGGGAAACAGATTTCCACGCAATGGCAGTAGGTTATAACAGCCATGATATTTTTCTAATGAATCCAGCGAAAAATTCAGAGTTAGAAACAGGACTCTATACAAGCTCGGATGATGGTGAATCATGGGAAAGTGTTGATGGTAAAGGCTTGGAAGGTAAAGTGTTTGCTTTAGCAATACATCCGACTAACTCAAACATTGCTGCAGCTGCGACAACTAATGGAATTTATCTTTCGGATGATGGGGGAGAAAGTTTTCAATTAATTACTGAGGCATCACAAGGAACTGCAGTATATTTTAATGACGAAAACTTATATTATGCAACCTATAAAGCTGGTCCAGATTTAGTTAAATATAATCTTAAAAGTGAAGAAAAAGAATCTTTGAATTTACCTGATTTAAATGAAGATGGACCTGTTTATATTGCACAAAACCCTCAAGAAAGTCAGGGATTTGCAATCTATACGACAAAAGGCCAAGCATATATAACCAAAGATGGAACAGAGTCATGGCAACAAATTGTAGAGAATGGAAAGGTAAAATAAACGCAAGGTGAGCTGAAACAATATGTTTGATCTGTTTAATCAAATTAGTAGTACTTTAAGTGGTCCAATTATGGATATAGCATATGGTCTTGAACATTTACCTTTGTTATTTGCATTCTTTATTGGTGTTGTTGGTGCGGTTGCACCGTGCCAACTCACTGGTAATATTAGCGCAATCACCATTTATGGTAATAAATCATTAGTTGAGAAGGTTCCATGGCTACATGTATTACTATTTATACTTGGTAAAATTTTTGTCTTTTCCATATTAGGCTTAGTAATCTGGCTGGTGGGTCAAGGGGTTTATGGTACACTTTCGCAGATTTTACCTGTATTAAGAAAGTTAATAGGGCCGTTACTTATCCTAATAGGATTATTTATGATAGGATTATTCCGTTGGAAAAGAACATGGCGATTTTTTCAACTTCCCACTAAGGTATTTAAAGATAGTCATCTTGGAAGTTTCCTAATGGGAGTAAGTTTTACATTAGCATTTTGTCCAACAATGTTTATATTATTTTTATTTACACTAATGCCAGTGGTGTTGGTTTCTTCATATGGAGTTGTTTTGCCGTCTGTTTTTGCATTAGGAACCTCTCTACCGCTAATAATTGTCATATTCTTAATATGGTATTTTGGAGCAAGTGGTGCCATTTTGAAGAAAAGTAGGAAAGTCGGGGCAACTATCCAGAAACTGGCTGGTATATTAATTCTGTTAATTGGTATTTTAGATACTCTTACTTACTGGGGCTAAAGAGGTTATACAATGTTAAATAAACTCTCATTTAAAATTGGATTATTATTTTTTATCTTTATTTTAATCATTGAATCGGTTCTGTTTTTTGTCTTGTATACCAATCTGGTAAATGATCGAATAGACGAAGTAATGGAAAGCATACTAGCTCGTGGAAATACACACCGAGACGTTTTAGAAGATAATTATAATCGATCAACTATGAGGCATGTTGGGATTATGGAATCTACATCTAGTTATATTGTCATTATAACTGATGATAGTGGCAATGTAATTGTTTCTTCTGATCCAGTTGAACAGGAAATGTTGAGGGTAATTAATCATGTAGATGGAGAAGTTGTACCATCGGAGGGTAAAATAATTGAAGATCGATGGAAACAGAAAGAATATATTGCTACAGAAAGTCCAATTACAATTGATGGTGAACATAAAGGGCATGTCTTCATGTTTGCAGATACAGGTACAGTTAGGAAAATTGTTGAACAGCTTAACAGTCAGTTCATAGTGGTTGGTATTATTACAGTAATTCTAACGATTTTAACTGTTTTTATTTTATCTAGGTTTATAACAATTCCTTTAGTAAAGATGAAAGAAGCAACGGAGCAATTGAGTTTGGGAATGAACAAAGTTGAACTACACACTGAACGGAAAGATGAATTAGGGGAGTTAGCAAACGCCATCACTAAACTTTCAAATGATTTGGAACAGTTAAAAATGGCAAGAAACGAATTTTTAGCAAATATCTCACATGAACTTAGGACACCATTAACATATATCAAGGGATATGCTGATATAGTTAATCGTCAAGATACGTCTGAAAAAGATAAAAAAGAATACATTTCTATTATTCGTGAAGAAACAGAGCAACTAGCTTTATTAATTAAGAATTTATTTGAGTTGGCTAAAATGGATCAAAATAAATTTACAATTAAGCAAGAAGAAGTTATTTTGCATGAGTTAATTCATACTGTAATTGACCGTATTAGTCCTGTTTATGAAGAAAAGAATATTGATTTAACAACCAGTTGTCCCAGAAACATAATTGCTTGTGTTGACCCAGAGCGCTTTCAACAAGTCCTAATTAATATTTTGGATAATGCCAGAAAACATACCTTTAATGGTGGGCAGGTTTCACTTAGTGTTAATCAGAGTGATCAAGAGACCAGTATTATAATCACAGATAATGGAGAAGGGATACCTAAAGAGGACTTACCATACATATTTGATCGTTTATATCGGGTTGAAAAGTCACGTTCAAGACAAAGTGGGGGAACGGGCTTAGGTCTCGCAATTGCTAAGGAAATTGTAGAATCCCATGAAGGAACCATCAAGATTAATAGTAAACAAGGAAAAGGGACGAATGTGATCATTCGATTAAAAAGAGGTGGGACATAGTGTATAAAGTCCTGTTAGTAGATGATGAAAAGCGTATGCTGGATTTGTTAGCGTTGTATTTAAAACCACATAACTACACCTGTAAAAAAGCACAAGGGGCTGATGAGGCACTATCTTATATAGAAGATGAACCCTTTGATATCGTTTTGCTGGACATTATGATGCCAGAAATGAATGGTTGGGAACTTTGCCAAGAAATAAGGCAGACTTCAGATGTGCCAATTATTATGGTTACCGCTCGCGGTCAACAGGATGATATTGTTAAGGGCTTGAAATTAGGTGCTGATGACTATATTACTAAGCCTTTTGATGAGAGTGAATTGCTGGCTAGAATGGAAGCACTATTACGAAGAAGGTTCCCCACGAATCGCATTGAGGTAAATGATCTGTTATGGAATGAAAAACAGTACGAACTTACTTACCTTAATCAACCAATAAAACTAACTCCAAAAGAATTTGCAATGATTGGCCATTTAATGCGGAACCCTAATCAAGTATTTACTAGAGAGCAGTTGATTGAAATAATCTGGGGCTATAATTCAGATACAGAGGGAAGAACAGTTGATTCGCATGTAAGAAATATGAGGGACAAAATTAGGTCTGTTGGATTTCCAATTGACGATCATTTTAAAACAGTTTGGGGAGTAGGTTATAAATGGATAAACCAAACCTAGCATTCTACATTCAATAATTTGTAACAGTATCTTGATATTTTCTCGAAATTCCTTTCTTACAATTGTATGTGAAGGGAGGATTATAAATGAAAAAGAAGATAATATCATTATTATTCGCAGTTACTATGGTTTTGGGCGTAGGAAATGTGGTTTTTGCACACAATGATTCAGGTAATGAAGGTTGGAGATTTGAAGAGATGTTACATTTAATGAAAGAGATGCATCCAAAGATGGATCAACAGGACATGAAACAAATGTATCAGGAGTGTCATGGTTGATTTTTTGGGTATGAAAAATGACTAGGAAAATGTAAGCAACATTTTAAGAAAATGATCTATATTTTTGAATGACTGGGACTATCTGAATTGGGGATAGTTCTTTTTTATTTTAGTAAATTTAAATGGTTAAGAAATACGGTACTAGGGTAATGTAGTGAGGAAAGGTGATTATGTGAGGAATAATTTTCGGAGAAACAGGATGGGATATTCCATAGTACTCATTGGAGAATACTTTTACTATCAAGAAAGGCTTTCAAAAAATGAAATGTATAACCAGAAATATTATTTAAAAACATTAGGTAATAATAATTGAAAAGGAGAGACATGTATGGCAAATTATGATGACAAAGAGGGACATGGGCAACATATGCATCACGAGCACCACAATTCCCACGAACATCAAAACCATCAAAATCATGTAAAGCGTGAGCAAGACGATGCACATAATCATGGCAGTCATGACAATCATGATAAGCATGGCCATGGAGGACACGAAAATCACAGCCATCACAATCATGGAGATATGGTTAATGATTTTAAGAAACGGTTTTATATTTCATTAATCGTTACGATTCCTATTCTAGTTTTATCTCCGATGATACAGGACTTTATTGGGGTCAATTGGCAATTTGCAAATGATCAATATATTTTGTTCGCACTTTCAACCTTTGTATTTTTCTATGGTGGCTGGCCGTTTATTACAGGAGGAGTTAGCGAGTTAAAAGATAAGAATCCGGGAATGATGACGCTTATTGGTCTTGCTATCGTTGTTGCTTATGGTTATAGTTCACTTACCGTTTTCGGCTGGGAAGGTAAAGACTTCTTTTGGGAATTGGCCACTTTAATTGATATTATGCTACTTGGGCACTGGTTAGAAATGCGTTCCGTAATGGGTGCATCTAACGCACTTGAGGAACTTGTTAAGCTTATGCCTAGTGAAGCCCATAAACTGGATCAAAATGATGAAGTTCAGGATGTTTCAGTATCTGATTTGAAAAACAATGATAAAATTCTTGTGAAACCGGGTGAAAAGGTTCCAGTTGATGGAACTATTTTGGACGGAAAATCGACAATAGATGAATCAATGCTTACTGGGGAATCAGTCCCTGCCGAAAAGTTCAAAGGCGATGAAGTAATAGGTGGCTCTGTAAATAAAGAAGGATCGCTTACCATACAAGTTGAAAAAACCGGAGAAGACTCGTACTTATCGCAAGTTATTACGTTGGTTAAAGAAGCACAAGAATCAAAATCAAGAACACAGGATATTACAAATAAGGCAGCAAAATGGTTATTTTATGTCGCATTGCTCTCGGGTTTCTTAACATTATTTATCTGGCTAATACTTGGTTATTCGTTTGATGTCGCCTTGGAGCGAATGGTAACAGTAATGGTCATCACATGTCCACATGCACTTGGACTAGCAGCTCCGCTTGTGATAGCAGTATCTACTTCTATTTCCGCAAAACAAGGATTGTTAATTAGGAACCGTGCTAATTTTGAAGGTGCTAGAAATCTTAATGCCGTTGTTTTTGATAAAACTGGAACCTTAACAAAGGGTGAATTTGGTGTGACAGATATTGTACCAAGTGAAGGGTATGAAAAAGAAGAAGTCCTCACTTGGTCGGCAAGCTTAGAACAGAACTCGGAGCACCCATTAGCGTCTGGAATAGTTAAAGAAGCGAAGGAAAAAAACATTAAATTAAAAAAAATAACTGAATTTGACTCAATAACTGGTAAAGGTATTGAAGGAACTATAGATGGGAAAAAAGTAAATGTTGTTAGTCCGGGGTATGTTAATGACAACAATATGAAATATGATCGTGAATCTTTTAATAAAATGTCTGCTGAAGGAAAAACAGTTGTATTTGTTTTACTAGATGATAAATTAATCGGTATGGTAGCACTTGCCGATATGGTTCGCGAAACGGCGAAAGAGGCAGTTGCTGTATTAAAAGATAATGGTATTCAATCAATTATGCTCACAGGAGACAATGAAAAAGTAGCACATTGGGTGGCGAAACAATTGGATATCGATGAAGTTTATGCAGAAGTACTACCGAATGAAAAATCTGATCAAGTGAAGAAGATAAAAGAAAAAGGCTGGAAAGTTGCTATGACAGGAGATGGTGTTAATGATGCCCCTGCACTAGCAACAGCAGATTTAGGTATTGCAATCGGCGCAGGAACAGATGTAGCAATGGAAACAGCCGATGTAGTTCTTGTTAAGAGTAATCCAAAAGATGTAGTGGCTCTAATCAATTTATCAAGAAAAACCTATCGAAAAATGGTACAAAACCTATGGTGGGCAACTGGATATAATATTTTTGCAATTCCTTTAGCTGCAGGTGTACTAGCACCAATTGGAATTGTATTAAGTCCAGCATTAGGCGCGGTATTAATGAGTCTAAGTACGGTTATTGTTGCTATTAATGCGAAATTGTTGAAAGCGTGATTATTTAGTATCAGGGTTTTTTATTTACTCCGATTTTAATGTAGTGCTAATTGTTTAGTATTCGAACATTAAATGACTGTGCTGAAATTTGTGGACAAGCATCCCAATATATGTCAAGGAATAGTTCATTTTCTGCCGACTTATGTAGCCTGTGCGAAAAAGTATGTGAACAATGTGCACAAGAATGTGAACAAATGAAAGATACGCATTGCCAAGAATGTGCAGCAATATGTCGTGAGTGTGCTGTACAATGTAAACAAATGGCTGGTTGAAAGTAAAAGAAATAAATTAGGGTGTAATTCTGCACCCTAATTTTATTTTATTGATTTAACATATGTTGAAAGTGCTGATAGGTATTGACTTGATCCTGAACAGACACGTGGGGAACAAATGTCCAGCCCATTCGGTTAATGAATTCCGAATATCTCTTCTGAGCTTCTAACTGTTGTAATGCCATTTCTACATGTGCATTTCTAGCATTTTTATCTTTCATCATAATAGCTGAGATGTAATTTTCGTTGGACATAAGCTTGGCAGTGGAATGTGCTTCCAATGCAATCCATTTATTGTCATAATCAACCCAATGTTTGTTATCTCTCTGATAATAACCGTTTCCACTATAAACACTCAAGTCTGGAACTTCAACATAATCGTTATAATGTGGGTTTATTAGGGCTAGCATAACCTTAACATGTATACGCATCATGTTTCCTTGAAAAGCAATAATTTCTTTTAATTCTATATTTGTTGCCTTCTCATGGTAAACATTCAATTTATTAATTATACCCTCATGGGCAGATAAATGTTCGGCCATAATCCCAAGGTCTATAGCGGGTAAAGATGCCATATAATCACCTTCCATAAATAAAGTAACTCTTTATACTTTATGATTTTGAATTATTTTTGTTCAAGATGCCTAATTATTTTTAAGAGGTCAGCCATTGCTGAGGTATGTATAATAAATGTTTAATTACTAAAAATACATCTGTAAGTATTATTTTTGAAGGGAGCCTTGTACTATGGCGAGCAATGATATACAAAATTGTATTAATGAGTGTGAGAGCGCATTAGGACACTTGAATAAAGCACTAACGGGTGCACAACATGGTCACCAACAGAAAATGCAACATGCTGTAAAGGATTTAGAGGAGTGTATTGCAGCGTGTCGTGAGTTACTATAACTAGCAAAAGGGTCGTCCACTAGGACGACTTTTTTATTTGAATTAAACAGATTAGAAGGTAATTTGAGTTTGGGTTTATGGTATGTGTGTTTTGTTACTTATCCATTACCACTGGATCAATATAATCAAATCCGATGAACAAAATTACTATTATAAAAAGCAATAAGAATGGATGCTTAAAGAAAGAAAAAATGTCTTGATTGGATTTTTTACGAATTGAATCTTCAGTTGCGTATAAAACAAGAAACAAAATCATGGTTACGATAATTGCCATTATGTTAATGATTGCATTGGGTTTACTCATTGCAACCATATCCCCAAGCATCGCTCCCATCATTCCACCCATTAATCCTGAAAGCATACCATCAATGATGGCTGGTAATCCAACTGGAATTCCAGCAATAAACCCAACTATCAAACCAATCATAATAGAATATATGGTGGACTCAAATAAATTGCCATGAAGTAATACCCCAAGAATTGTTCCCATTAGAATCCCTACCGACATCCCTAATGACATCGAAATCAGCATTCCATTCATTTTTGTTACAAATTTACGATAGTGTGCCATATAAAATATGGTTGTGACAACTTGAATTGTACACAGTACAAATATAAAAATTAAGGAAAGTGACATGGTTTCAACTCCAATCATAATTTGTCCACTTTTATTGTATTCACGGTTTATTGACAATATGACATACCCCTGTAGGGTTTTAGGTGTTAACTTCAAATAGGTAAGGGATCATTGAGGTATAGAGGAATATGCTAATTGAAATAATAGGAATAGAACGTTAGAAAAAAGTAACACTTTATTATTGAAATGAATACAATACCATGGTAGGGTATTAATATAAAAGAAAAGGAGTGGGAAAATGGAACAAGAAAAAAAGCCTATTAAACCACGTTCTGAAAATGAGAGGCAAAATGTTATAAATCGCTTAAAACGAATTGAGGGTCAAGTTAGAGGTATTCAAAAAATGGTCGAGGAAGACCGTTATTGTATTGATATATTAGTTCAAATATCCGCTATTAATTCGGCATTAAAGAATACAGGTTTTCAATTAATGGAAAGGCATATGCACCACTGCGTATCACATGCCATTAATACTGGAACGGGTGATGAATCTATCGAAGAACTAATGAAAGTTGTACAGCAATTTTCAAAGTAATTGTCAGGGGTGAGGAAAGTTGACTACAAAAAATGTATATATGGGAATTACCGGCATGACTTGTGCTGCTTGTTCAAATAGAATTGAAAAGACACTTAACAAAATAGATGGAGTAGAAGCGAACGTTAATCTAGCGCTAGAAAAAGCCAATATTCAATATGATGAGGAAAAAGTTTCTCCTCATGACCTTTCTAAACGTATTGAAAAACTTGGATATGGTGTGCAGAAGGAAAAGGCTGAATTTGATATTTATGGTATGACGTGTGCAGCTTGCTCTACACGTATTGAAAAAACATTAAATAAAATGGACGGTGTTAATGCGTCCATAAATCTAACAACAGAAAAAGGTCAGGTTGAATATGAACCTAGCCTTGTGACTGTAGATCAAATCAGCGAAAGAGCCGCTAAACTCGGTTATGAAGCAAAACTTAGTCAAAGCCGTGAGGAACAACGAAACCATAAAGAAGAAGAGATTCATGATAAAAAAGTTAAATTATTGATTTCAACCATCTTAACATTACCGCTTCTTTATTCGATGGTTGGACACCTTCCATGGAACTTGGGATTGCCAATGCCTGAATTCCTAATGAACCAATGGGTACAGTTTCTACTTGCTACACCAGTTCAATTCTATGTTGGTTGGCAATTTTATGTTGGTGCATATAAGAATCTAAGGAACAAAAGTGCAAACATGGATGTCCTTGTTGCTTTAGGTACATCTGCTGCATACTTTTACAGTTTGGTTGAAGGAATTCGAGCAAGTGTTAATCCCGGTTATGAGCCACATTTGTATTATGAAACTAGTGCGGTTTTAATCACACTTATTTTAGTTGGGAAACTTTTTGAGGCAATGGCGAAAGGAAGGACAACTGCAGCTATTTCTAAATTATTGAGTCTCCAAGCAAAAGATGCAACTGTTATTAGGAATGGTAAAGAAATGAAAGTGCCATTAGAACAGGTTGTTGCCGGAGACAAAATTATTGTTAAACCCGGTGAAAAGATACCTGTAGATGGAGCAATTTTTTCTGGAAAATCTGCAGTTGACGAATCAATGATTACTGGAGAATCCATTCCGATTGAAAAGAGTATTGGGGATAATCTAATTGGATCTACTATCAATAAAAATGGAACATTACAGATGGAAGCAACAAAGGTAGGGAAAGATACCGCTTTAGCATCAATTATTAAAGTTGTAGAAGACGCGCAAGGTTCGAAGGCTCCAATTCAGCGTATGGCAGATGTGATTTCGGGTATTTTTGTTCCTATAGTTGTAGGAATTGCAGTGCTAACATTCCTCATATGGTTCTTTTTAGTTGATCCGCAAAATTGGCCAGCAGCCCTTGAGGCGTCAATTGCTGTTCTTGTCATTGCCTGTCCTTGTGCCTTAGGATTAGCCACACCAACTTCGATTATGGTTGGAACAGGTAAAGGCGCAGAAACGGGTGTCCTCTTTAAAGGAGGTGAACACTTAGAGGCTACGCACAAAATCAATGCAATCGTGTTAGACAAAACTGGTACAATAACAAAAGGAAAACCAGAGGTAACTGACATCCAGTATTTTATTGAAGGTTCATTACCTTATTTAATTGCAGCAGAACGCTCATCTGAGCATCCACTTGCAGAAGCAATTGTTGAATACGGAAAGAAAGAAAATATAGAACAATTAGAAGCAGATCACTTTGAAGCAATACCCGGACATGGTATTAAGGCTCATATAGACAAAAAACAAGTTTTTGTTGGTACTCGTAAATTAATGAAAGAAAATAATATTGAGTTTGGACCATATGAGTATCAAATGGCACAATATGAAACAGAAGGTAAGACTGCGATGATGTTTGCAATAGATGGTAAATTAGTAGGAATTGTGGCTGTTGCTGACACAGTAAAAGAAAACGCAAAGCAAGCCATCGGGCAGTTAAAAGATTATGATATTGATATCTATATGATTACTGGCGATAATGAGCGAACCGCTAAAGCAATTGCTAAACAGGTGGGAGTTGACCATGTATTTGCTGAAGTTCTGCCGGAAGATAAGGCGAATCATGTGAAATCCATACAAGAACAAGGCAAAAAGGTTGCAATGGTTGGGGATGGAATCAATGATGCTCCAGCATTAGCAACTGCTGACATTGGAATTGCAATTGGAACAGGTACAGATGTTGCGATTGAAACAGCAGGTATTACATTGGTTGGTGGTGATCTAACCAATATTCCGAAAGCGATTGGTTTAAGTAAAAAAACGATGACAAATATCCGCCAGAATCTATTTTGGGCATTAGCCTATAATACAGCAGGTATCCCAATCGCTGCTTTAGGACTTCTTCAGCCATGGATTGCTGGTGCGGCAATGGCATTTAGTTCAGTTTCTGTCGTTTCAAACGCACTACGTTTGAAACGTGTAAAAGTATAATTAAAATATTGTAGGAGGTTTTTTTAAAATGAAAAGTTTAACATTAGATGTAAAAGGTATGACTTGTGGACATTGTAAAATGTCTGTTAATGGCGCACTTACAGATTTAGATGGTGTAAGTAATGTAGAAGTAAACCTAGAAACTGGTAAAGTTGAAGTGACCTATAACGGGAATAAAGTAGATACTGGAAAATTGAAAGAAGCAGTAGAAGATCAAGGATATGATGTTGCTTAATACAATTAAGATAGGAGCTTGGAATAATCCAAGCTCCTTATTTTTTTAATCTGATAACCACAATTTTGACACCGCTTCTTCTTTATCCTCTTCATTTGGGGCAGAGTATCTGATTACCATATCAGCGTTTGCATGCCCAGATAATGACTGTACTAGACTAAAGTCTTCACCATTGCGTACTAGTTTTGTGATAAAGGTGTGCCGAAATGAATGTACATTTATTTCATATTTTTCAAAGATATGTTGAACTGTACGTTCTGATAATCTTATATTTCGATTGGATAGAAACAATGCCTCGATTGAATCGTCCCTTGTTTCTAGGTACTTTGTTATCGCTCTTCGTACTTCCGATGATAAAGGAAGTTGTCGTTCTTTGTTCCCTTTAGCAAAACGAACTGTTAAGTTTCCTTTTCTTTCACTAATATCAATATCAGTACGATTCAGATTGACAAGTTCATTGAGCCTAATTCCGGTATTAATTAAAATCTGTGCAATTGCGAAGTTTCTTTCGCTACCGGATCGATCAATTTCCCTAATGACTTTGTTAACCTCATTCCTCGAAAGTGCTTTTGGTGCCTGATTTAGAATGTTAGGTGGGGTAATGACTGAGATATCCTCAATAGCATCTTCTTTTTTCACCCAGCGACTAAAATGTTTTATTGCACTCCAATTTTTATTTATTGTTGTAGCTGAGTAACCTTTGCTTACTAGGTAATCAATGTACTGTTGAATGTCAGTTCGAGAATATTCTTCTAAATTTGTTCCTGCTCCATCTAACCATTCTACAAATTTTGATAAACAGAAGATGTAAGTTTTTTTAGTTTGTTTAGATTTCGCTCTAAGTCCTTCTGCTTGGTATGTGTCTAACAAAAAATCACCTCTTTTTTGAGTTATATAATTCCACGACATAATTTTCTTGAGTTAATGGTCACTTTTGGAGCTTTATCAAATAAAAATAAAGCCAACTATTGCGTAGAATAGTAGTTCCACGACATTTTTCCACGACATTCTCCTTTCTTGTCTTTAGTAGGTTTTAAAAGGATATTTCATTAACATGATTCAATATGTGCAGCCAATATCCTTTAAATTATATTTTTTACGAATCAGAGTGTGATAATTACTTAACAAGAAAATTTTAATAGTATACTTGACAATGTACTATAGTACACGGTTTATAATTTTGTATGAGGTGATTAAGGTGAGTTATCGTATTAGTCAGTTTGCAGATAAATGTGGAGTTAATAAAGAAACCATTAGGTATTATGAAAAAAAGAATTTATTACAAGAGCCTTTCCGAACAGATTCTGGTTATCGGTTATATTCAGATGATGAGGTTAAGCGTGTAGGCTTCATTAAACGGATGAAAGAACTTGGCTTTTCATTGATTGAAATTTACAAATTACTTGGGGTTGTGGATAAGGATGAAATTCGTTGCCAAGACATGTTTGAATTTGTATCAAAAAAAGAAGGAGAAGTTCGAAAACAGATAGATGATTTGAAGCGTATTGAAAATATGCTGATAGATTTAAAAGAGCGATGTCCTGATGAGAAAGAATTACATGAATGTCCCATTATTGAAGTAGTGACAAAGTATTGAAGAAAGGAAATGTAAAATGAAACATAAAAAAACTTTTATTGCAGGAACTATAGGTGCATTTCTTGTGTTGCTATGTTGTGCCACGCCTATATTAGTTATTTTATTAGGCACTATTGGATTAGGAGCAATAACAGGCTATTTAGATTATGTTCTAATTCCAGTTTTAGTAATTTTGCTGATACTAATTTATTACTCCTATAACAAGATGAATAAATCAAATTGTAAAAACGACTCGTGTTGTTCTTGATAAGTAGGTGGTAGTGATGATAAAGAAAACTTCACAATTAGCAACTATATTTTCTGGTTGTGATGGCAGGGTGTTGCTTAGAACCTTTGATTTTGATTCCTAAAATATCAGGCGATGTTAGTAATGGTAACGTTGATTTTATTAACGTATTCATTCTATTTGGTTTATGGTAGTGGAAAGCTCGATTTAAAAAGTAGATGGTGTGAAGGTTGTAATTATAAAAAGAGAAGTGACAAAGGGAAAATTTACAGTTCGTTATAATGATAAAAAACTGCTGTAAAAATTATTCATGAATCTGTTTCAGATTTAAGATTTGGTGTGAAATAAAGGAGGATAATAACATGAAAGTGAAAAAGTATCGGATAAACGTTGAAGGAATGACATGTATAGGTTGTGAAGAGCATGTAGCGGTAGCACTTGAAAATTTGGGAGCAAAAAACATTGAAGCTAGCTTTCGCAGGGGCGAAGCAGTATTTGAATTACCTGAAAATATAGCAGTAGAAAATGCAAAAAAAGCCATTAATGAAGCAAAATATCAGCCTAAAGAAATAGAGGAAGTTTCATTACAAGAAGAAAATGTAGTTTTAGGTGATGAAGTGGAGTATGATTTGATCATTATTGGTTCTGGTGGAGCTGCGTTTTCGGCTGCCATTAAAGCAATCGAATATGGGGCAAAAGTTGCGATGATTGAACGCGGAACAGTTGGTGGAACATGTGTAAATATTGGTTGTGTTCCATCAAAAACCCTTATTAGAGCAGGGGAAATCAATCAGTTAGCAAAAGTCAATCCATTTACAGGATTACAAACGTCTGCTGGAAAAGTAGAATTAGCACCTTTAGTGAAGCAAAAAAATGAGTTAGTAAGTGATCTTCGTAAACAAAAATATGTTGATTTAATTGATGAATATGGATTTGATTTAATTGAAGGGGAAGCCAAATTCACTTCAGAAAATACTGTTGAGGTAAATGGGAGAAAGTTCTCGGCTAAACGCTTTTTAATTGCGACGGGGGCTTCTCCATCTTTACCGTCGATTTCAGGACTTAAAGAAGTTGATTATTTAACAAGTACAACGTTACTTGAATTAAAGGAGGTACCAAAACGCCTTACGGTAGTTGGTTCAGGGTATATCGGAATGGAACTTGGGCAACTTTTTCATAATTTAGGTTCGGAAGTAACCCTAATGCAAAGAAGCGAGCGTCTTTTAAAAGAGTATGACCCGGAAATCTCAGAAGTTGTGGAAAAATCATTAATCGAGCAAGGTATTAACATTGTAAAAGAAGCAACTTTTGAGAGTATAGAGCAAGATGGTGAATTAAAAAAAGTTTATGTTACGGTGGATGGAAAGAAAAAGGTTGTTGAAAGTGAACAACTTCTTGTTGCAACAGGAAGAAAACCGAATACCGAGTTCTTAAATTTGAGTGCTGCAAATGTTGAAGTTGGCTCTTATAAAGAAATAAAGATCAATGATTTTGCTCAAACAAGTAATGAAAAAATTTATGCGGCAGGAGATGTAACACTAGGACCACAATTTGTGTATGTAGCAGCCTATGAAGGTGGAATTGTCGCTGATAATGCAATTGCTGGGTTAAATAAAAAATTAGATTTATCCGTTGTACCCAGTGTAACATTTACTAATCCGTCAATTGCAACAGTTGGTTTAACAGAAGAACAGGCAAAAGAAAAAGGATATGAAGTCAAAACATCTGTATTACCTTTAGATGCCGTTCCAAGAGCGATTGTTAATCGTGAAACCACAGGTGTATTTAAGTTGGTGGCAGATGCAAAAACATTAAAAGTATTAGGGGTTCACATTGTATCTGAAAATGCAGGAGAAGTGATTTATGCAGCTACATTAGCCGTTAAATTTGGTTTAACTGTTGAAGATTTAAAAGAAAGTCTTGCACCGTACCTAACAATGGCAGAAGGATTAAAATTAGCTGCTCTTACGTTCGATAAAGATGTTTCAAAGTTATCCTGTTGTGCTGGATAAGTTCGTCAACCTTTAACATAAAAACGCATTTCCAAATAGAAGTGCGTTTTTTTGCTTTAAATTGAAACAGATTACCCAACAAAATGAGTTATAATTCTAAGTATATAAATAAAATGGGAAGTGATTTATATTTTTTATATAATTGTTTTGTTTATGATTGCGGGGTTAGCTGAGATTGGTGGGGGGTATCTTATATGGCAATGGTTAAGAGAGGGTAAACCGTTTTATTGGGGTGTTTTTGGAGGTATATCTTTAGCTTTGTACGGTGTTATTGCTACATTTCAAACCTTTCCGTCATTTGGTAGAGTTTATGCTGCTTATGGTGGGGTTTTTATTATTCTTTCGATTTTATGGGGGTGGGGGATTGATAATAAAACACCTGATTTCTACGACTGGGTAGGTGCTGGTATATGCTTAATTGGTGTTTCTGTAATCTTGTTTGCACCTCGCCATTAAAAAATAAAAAATAAGATCTTCCATAACCTAGGCGCGACTGTGGGAGTAATTTATAATTTAGAAAGCCCTAATATACAAGGCCAGATGATACCTGTATATTAGGGTTTTTCTTATATACAAAAAATATAACTGGTACTTCATAATAACTAGTACTTCATATATAGAATGATTGGAAAATACCACGAAATTGTAAACTTATCTCATAAAATACTTACCCTAAAAATTTGAAAAGAAATTACAAGTCAAATATTATGTAGCTGTAACCATTGAAGATATATTTAAGGGGAGTTGATAATAAGACCAATTAGAGAATTTTATTACACTATTTTTTATAACAACATGCTCCTCCTTTTGAGAGGAGGGATACGATGGTTAAAGAGAAATGTATTTTAGAGGAAAAAGTAAATGTTTGCTTGGATCATGAGGGTTTTTTAAAAAAACCTGAAAAAAGTGAAGTCATGAAGATTTCAGAGAGAATAGCGGAAAAGGAGGTTAATGTATCGATTGAGGAATTAATGGAAAGTGTAACACTACCAGACGCTAGATCTTTTACACCGGGAATATTTAGTAATGGAAATAGGTCAAATAAAAGTTGGAAAAGTCAGCAGGTTTTTGCGCTGGACATTGATTCTGGATTACGGATTGATGAGGCAATTAAACATAGTACCAAATGGAAAGTGACACCAACCTTTATTTATTCGACTTTTAGTCACACAGAAGAAAAACCTAAATTCCGAATGGTTTTTGTCTTGGATGAAGAAATACAAGATTTACGAGTTAGGAATGTTATTCAGACAGCACTAACAACTTTATTTCCTTCATCTGATAAAAATGCAAACGATGCTGCGAGAATTCTATTTGGTGGAAAGAAAATTGAATTTGTTAATCAACGAGTTTTAAGTGTACTAGATATTTTGGATGGGGTGGTACAGAAGATAAAGTCTGGATCGAATACAACAAGAGAAATGAAGAAATTCTGCAAAGCCTCTGGACTGGCATGTTATAAGGGGTATCCTCATTATAAGAAGGTTGAAGAGAAAGACATACCTGAAGGTAAAGGTAACACTTTGTTTGTATCTAAGACTAAAAACCGCACCAACACTATTAATTACTATAGTACGCGTGTGAAAAATAGTCATTTCCCATATTACTTGGTTTTCACGAAGGATTCTTTTCAAGAGGATGATAGTTATTCACCTGAAACCAGTTCATTGGACGAGCCAGAAGTGAAGCAGATTCGGAACTTCCCCTTTGATAATTTGCAAAAAAGATGCAAACTTTACCGGGAGGGAATTTCAGGGCATTACTGGCTTTATCATAATGAAATGTTTGGATTAATGACCAACTTGATAAATGTTGAGGGTGGGAAGTCAAAAATAGTTGAGACCATTAACTCCCGAAAGGAATATCTAGCCAAAAAAGAAGAATGGTCATTGATGATGAATCAAATTAAGAAAATGAATTATACACCAACAAGATGTGATACCTACTGTCCATTTGCTAGCGAATGTGTCCATGCTAATAATATGATTGAGCAAGGTAAATTACCAAGAGGAAGTGTACAGGTTCTGAATGAGCCTCATTTTCAGGAAGTTGATGAAGTATATAAGAAATTAGAAGAGACCTTTGGGGATATAATTAATGACAAAGATCAAGGTGTATATGTAATTAAAGCACCAACAGGGCTAGGTAAAACAGAAGCAATTGTCAACCTTGCTCAAGAAAATAATTTCAGTATTGCATTACCTACTCATAAACTAAAAGAGGAAGTTTCTCAGCGTTTAAACGCTAAGAAGATAAAGCATTTAAAAATTCCAGAATTGCCTTTACTCGAAGAACCATTTTCAGAGAAAATTGAACACCTATATAATATCGGAGCCTATAAGACGGTAAATAAGTTTTTAAGAGATATTTCCAATGAAAATGAAGAAGTATCTATGTTTCTTAATAATTTGGAAAAAGTGAAATCATCAAAGGAAGAGTTGCTGCTTACCACGCATCAACGAGCAATTTTCACAAACGATGATTCAAATTCAACTGTCATTTTCGATGAGGATCCGATATCAAATCTTTTCCCAATTTCTCAAATGAAGTATTCTGACTTAGTTTTTGCATTTACAAAATTGCAAGATACCGAGGCAAACAAGGATGTCATACTTACATTACAAAGAATGATAATGAATGCACCGTACGATATAGTTCATGAACGCTCATCGTTTTTATTGCCCTCGGTAAAAGACCTTGAACAAACTATTGTAGAAGAATCAACCATTAGTTCGAATGTATTAGGATTTCTAAATTGTGACTATTTCCTTAAGAAAAATATCGGAAACACAGAATACATATATTTTATACAAAGAAATCAATTACCCTCTAACAAAAAGATTATCATTCTAAGTGCCACTATAAATGAGCAAATAGCAAAATTAGTGTTTGGTGAAGCAGTATCATTTATTGATTTGGGACTTGTAAAGCCGGTAGGGAGTATATTGCAGGTTACATCAAAGAGTTTTAGTAGATACACAATTAAAGAAAATCAAAAAGAATTGAAATGCCTAGCCGAAAACCTCATGAGACGTTATAACCCTGAAAGTGAAGTCATTACATATAAGGATTTCTTCAACTATAATAGAAAAGAAGAAATTTATTTTGGTAATACTGAGGGAATTGATGATTTAAAAGGAGAGAACATTACTGTTATTGGCACTCCCCATCTGAATCCAATTGCATATTTATTAATAAGTGTGGCTCTTGGATACCGTATGGGGCTAGAAGAAAGTAGAATGGAGTATATACCAGTAGAAAGGAATGGCCTGCGTTTCTATTTTACTACATACAGTAATGATGGTTTGTTAAAGGCTGTACAATTCTATCTTGTGGAAAGCCAATTGCTGCAGGCCATTGGGCGAGCAAGGGTAAATAGGTTTCCAGCGAAAGTACTTATTCTTAGTAATTTGCCAGTTGTTGGAGCAGAATATATATCGTTTTCACAAAAAGAACTAATGGAACTAATGAAATAATACATAGTAAAATGCAGTCAGCTTGTAAAAGTTGGTTGCATTATTCTGTGTATTATTTATTAATCATTTCCATTCATTATAATTATTATTACAAATTACAACTGTTAGTATTCATTATAATTGGTAATAGCGATTATTATGATAATAACTATTAATAATGAAACTAATAGTTATTAATGATTACTAATCGTTCATTTATTTCATTTTTTTCAGAGGCAATTATTTTTTTCAATTAATTTCATATTATACATATAGTTTTTACTATCATCCCTTATATTGAAAAAAATAAGAACTTAGCATATGCCAGAAGAAATTCGTCTTAAATTAATAAAATGGCTAAAACAGTTCTAAAACTGAGAAAATGCCATATTTTGGACCTTTTTGAAAGGTTCGCTTCGATGACAAAATACCGATGGTTAAAGGTGCTGCTTCTCCAGTATGATGTCGCAATTTAAACAATATAAACACGAAAAAAACCAAATGGAAAAAAATGTATTTTTTTATCTACGAAAAATTTTTTTTAGGCTATTTATGAAGGATTTTTCTACAGAAGGCTTAAAGTAAAATGGTTGCTATAAAAGCACTTTATTCAACATAATTGGTTTTTTTATCTACGAAATTGGCCTTAAAATACTGCCAGAATAGGGGTTGCAAGGTTTTTTAGGGTGCTATATAATTGCAATCAACATCAAAACAGACGAAAACATGTTCTGATGAATAATTTTTGGAGGGAGGTAAAACTACCAGAATTTTATTACTTTAGGAGAATATAGAAAGGGGATGTTTTTATTGAAAAAAATTATTAGCAAGAAAATTTATGATACGGAAAAGGCAAAATTGGTTGCTGAGTACTCTAACGGATTATTTCTAGGTGATTTTAACCATCTGTATGAAGGGCTGTATTTATCTAATTCAGGCCAATTCTTCTTACATGCCCAAGGAGGACCACATACTAAATATAGTGAATCTAGCGGCAACTCAACGTCGGGAATTGAAACTATTATTCTACTGGATAATAATCAGGCATATGCTTGGCTAGAAAAGCATAATAAAATTGCTAAGATAGAAGATTATTTTTCAGAAATGATTAGAGAGGGCTAATAAAGTAGAAAACTTAAAAGGGTGTCATTATTATCTAATTCTATAGTATGGCCTTTCCTAAAAAGGGGAGACAATTTTGAAAAAACAACTTAAAAAGTTTGGCTACTTTTTAGTAGAAAAAGAATTTGCTAAAAGTAATC
Source organism: Gracilibacillus oryzae (assembly GCF_009498735.1). Lineage (GTDB taxonomy): Bacteria > Bacillota > Bacilli > Bacillales > Amphibacillaceae > Gracilibacillus > Gracilibacillus oryzae. The sequence continues at coordinate 320,434 of NZ_ML762424.1, read as the reverse complement.
ATGAGTATTATCAACAAGTCCTCAAAGGATTTAAAGGGATTTGCAAGCGAAAAAAATAAAACTGGTAAAAATCTATGAGGATAGGTATTCTGACAGAAAAGAACCAGAACCAAATGGGGAATACTGTAAACTCATTAGGGAAAAAAGGTAAAGATAACTATCTCATAAACTTTGCAATGGGACCTACTTCATTATGTCACCATAGGGTCAAACTGAAATTATATAGATATTACCGTATCTATATAACCTATTATCAAAATGATATTTACTGATATCACATATGTTACCACAAGGTTGTTTTAATGTGAAGTAAAAAAATTATAGTGATTATAAAATATTTAGTTCTTACCCAGAACAGTGGGTAAGAGCTACCACAATAAAGTATTTCTATAAAGACGAGGAGGAGATTGAATGAAAAAAGCAGTTGGCTATATAAAAGTAAGAAAAGACCGTGTAAACAGTCAACTTAATCAATTGGTTGTAGAGGGTATAAAAGAGATATGTAAACGAAATAATTGGGAATTGGTTCAAATTTATCAAGATAAGGTTACTCGAAGATCTAGTCCTAAGAAGGAATCAAGGAAATTGTTTACTGATATGAATGTCAATAACTCTGCGGATGTCACAATCATTTTTTGTTTCGGAGAGTATGTGATTTATGGACCTAATGAGATTGACTTCGTTTTAATGGAAGATTTGGAGATTGTGGATAAAGTAGAAAAGGAACTTTTCATACTTAGTCTTAAAAACGCTTAAAAAATACTATGAAGTGTAGCAATAATGTCACGAATTAACGCTACACCTTTTAATACAGGAGGTCATATAAAAATGAAAAAGAAAATGAAAGCAGTAGGTTACGTATCAGTTATAAAAAAATATGCAAAAAGTAAGGAACATCAAAAGGTTATGCAGGGATTCCAATTGCTATGTGATAAGAAAGGTTGGGAACTAGTTGAAATCTATGAAGATAAGAAGGAATCTTCCAAAGATCCAACACCTGAGATGGCTAGAATGTTTAGGGAGGTATCAATGAACAAAGATAGTGATATAGAAATCACAATTCACTATGCTTTTGGAGGCTACATGGTAAATCAAAAAAAGCAGGACACTGTTTCAAACCTCTAGAATGATTTTATTTATAATAAAAAAACTGGGTGGGTCGATACAGGGAGGTAAGACCAACCTCAAGTTAAAAAAGGAAATAACCAAAAGAAGAATTGCTAATGTATTCAAAAATAAAAGAGGAAGTAACTAGCACAAGAATAGGAACATTTCAATAGTAAAATGTTCATGTTACTAAACCTGAAAAAAACATGTGATTAAGAAGTTTTTTAGTAATATACGAGAGGTAGCCAAGGAGATTGCATGGAAGGGCAGTCTTTTTTGTTTGCTTTTTTTATATTGGTTTATCTGAATCTTTATTTGTTGCTTCTTCCATTTATACATTAAAACTATTATAGTTTTTAGTAAGAGGAGGGCTGGTATGAAAACGCCATATGAATTTTATAAGAAAATGCATCCACAACAATTTTCAGATTCAAAGAGTACTAGAAAAATTGATTTGAGCAAAGATATGTTTGATTACTACTTAGAAACATTAACAAGTAGGAGTCAAGAAAAAGATTTTGAAAACTTCTGCAGGAAAATAGCTGAAAAAGAAATCTGTCCAAATCTAATCATTCAGACAGGTCCTACTGGTGGTGGAGATAGTAAAGTTGATACCGAAACTTACCCAGTTTCAGATGATATTGCACTGTCTTGGTACAGTGGCGTTGGTAGAGAGGCTTCTAAGGAAAGATGGGCTTTTGCCATTAGTGCAAAGAAAGATTGGAAAAGTAAAGTAAAATCGGATGTCAAAAAAATTGTAGGGACTGGTAGGGGATATAGTGTTATTTATTTTATGAGTAACCAGTTTATATCTGATAAAAAGAGGGCTGATACTGAAGATGAACTAAGAAAAACGTATGAAGTAAATATCAGGATCCTCGATAAAATGTGGTTACTTGAGAAAGTGTTTAGTAGTAAGCATGAAAAAATTGCAGTTGAATGTTTTAATATCTCAGATAGATTTAGTGAAGCCGATGAAATAGGAAGTAGAGATTATGCGAAAAAAAAGAGACTGGATGACATTGAGGGACAGATTAAAGAGGATATAGAAAATGGTAATTATCACATACTTTCAGAAAAGGCTTTAGAAGCTGCGATAATTAGTAGGGAACTGGAATTTCCAAATTTAGAAACTTCCGGGAAATTTGAGAGAGCACAAAATATAATTAAAAGATACGGAACACATGTTCAGAAAAAGGAATGTTTGTATCAATGGGCTTGGACTATGTATTGGTGGTACATGGATTATGATGATTTTTACTTAAGATATCATAATTTTGAATCCCTAGTAGTTGATAGTTCTAATGTTTATGATCTGGAAAAGTTAACTAATCTTTGGATGAATTTACACACTATTACAAAGGGTGATAAGAGTAAATATAATTTTGAAGCACATACAACAGCAATACAAGAAGAATATGAAAAATTCATTTCAGATACATCAAGGCCTAATGCAGCTTTACAAGCCAAAGCAAATTATATAAATGTGAAATTGTTTATGGGTGGAGATATAAATCTATTAGTAGATGAATTCATTGAAATTGTAGAGCAAGGGAAAGATTCATTAGAATTTAATTTCTTAACAATAAAAAGAATAATTACGGAATTTCCAATATATCAAAAGGCGAAAAATTACGATACTCTTTTTGAACTACTAGTTTCAATTAGTGTGGAGAGAAAATCAGAAATTGAGGCAGCAAGATTATTAATAATCCGAAGTGAACAACTCATGAAAGAAAAACCATATACTGCCATTCGATTCTTGGGAAGAGCGATAGTAAAAATAACTAAAGATGAAAGCAAAAAAGAATTAACAAGGGCATTACTATTGATGGGGCAGTTGTTTGAGAGTGTAGACTTAAATTGGGCAGCACGTGGTTATTATTTAAACGCGTTTCATCTGTCTATTAATGAGTATTTTAATTCAGGTGAGGTAAATCCTACGCTTATTGGAAGCTTAAATAGCGTAAAGTTTATAGAACTGAAATTAGGAAGATTAATTCACTCAACAGAGTTTTACAAGTTAGAACAAATTGTAATTAATCTGTACTTATCAAATAATCCAGAAAGTGAATTGAAAGATATTGTGGAACAAGAATACAATTATGATTTCATTTTGGGTATACAAATATTTAGGACAGATTTAAATGATTTAAAAAAACTTTCATATTTTCCGAATTATTTAGAGGAGTGGGCATTAGAATTTTCATCTATAGCTATAAAATATTGTTTAGGTCATGTAGATGAAGAATTTAGCAATTCTTTTAATAATAATACGGAAGCGATGGAAGATTTTATAACTAAGTGGTACAATCAACCGGCTAGATTACAATTGATAGGATTACCATGGTATGGTACACGGAATAGTTATATTTTAAGTAGTAAAGTGATTGGATGTAAAATAAATATTTCCTCTGATATTCATTTCCCTTGTATTGAAATTGGCGAAAGTATATTAGGGTCAATTGAAGGTTTCCTATCCACTGGGACCGTAGATAAAATTCATTCATTTATTCCAGAAATCAATTTGCAAATTAAGTATATTGAACAGGATGAGTTCACCTTAGAAATAAGTAGGGTTAAAGATAGTATTAAGCCAGAATTTTTCATAACTTGTTCAAGTTATCCGGAAATAAATACGCCTGATGTTCAGATGAAAGTAAAAGAGTTTATAAAAGATGCAACAATTCAATTAATGGCTGAAATGGTTAATCTTGAATCATTTGATACTGCCGTTAAGCAAATGCTTGCAAAAGACAGTGCTTTAGATAGAGCAATCAATTTTACAGGTAGTTCATCAATAGTGTTTGAATATTTTAGTAAAGAAACACCTACGGTCAATAGTGTAGTCGAAAAGAATGGCTCAGAATTTGCATTAGAAAGAAAGCAACCTATATATATAGTAGATACTCTTATAAATGAAGAAAAAGAAGAGAATAACGATTCAATTGATGTTAAATATGAGAAACCATCTGAAGAAGAATTTAACATAGAAAATACTAAACAATCTGATATAGAAACTTTAGATATTATTAATATACCTTTATGGGAACAGTCTAAGTGGAAGGGGATATACTTTACTGGAGAATCTTCGCCTTTACCAGTATTTTCACCAATGTTTTCTTATGGTAAAGCTGGTCAGGAAATATTTAGAGAATGGATTGAGAAAGTAGGAAATGTTGATACGAAGAATAATATTAGGGTTGGCATAATAAAAGGGGTGAATAGAAATAAGCCTTATGATTATAGGGTTCTATTTACCGCTAATGAAACTTTAATAAGAACGAATAATTTAACGTCTAATAATTTAATAATGAGTCCAGCACGTATTATAACAATGGAACCAAGTGATCATGTCAACCTAAACATGTTTATTGAAGCATATAAAAAGGTCGGGAAATATATAATGTTTCCCAGTTCGTTTAATGAGAATAAATCTTTATCTATGAATAAGGAATTAAATATTTTAAAGAACGAAATTGAAATAATAAATGCGTGGGAGATAGATGAGGAAAGTTATCTTTCGCTCGCAATATTACCTTCCGATGAACCTGTAATTCCAGCAGTTGTAAGAGATGCGCCAGTATTAAAGGTTATTGACAGAATAAAAAGGATTCAAAGATAAAAGGTATTGATAACATAAATTGAAAATAACAATACACTGAATTAAAAATGGTTCATATCCAATATTTTTTTGTGAAATCAGTTGTTAAAATGTTATCAATTAGTAATAAAAAAGGAGGTATCAATTAGTAGACTGATTGATACCTCCAAAAACTTTGCCATTATTCCCCGCTTCTTTGCTATTGGCCACTGATTTAAAATGGTAAATCATCGTCCTCTATTTCTATGGGACCCCCATTATCAGGATCATTATAGTCATTAATAAACCAATTTCTAAATGGGGGTATATCAATAAATTCACTCAAATCTAAAAGGCAATCAGCCCCATCAAATTTTATCCCCCCTTGAGTTACAGGTAACAGCACTCTAGTTACGTCCTTATTTACAACAAGAAAAGTAATAAATTGTTCCCATGCCGGTAAATCATCACAATCATCCTTCTTGTTTAAATCATGAAAGATTGCTACTAGTTCAATATCTTCATAACCATCTGTTTGTTCCTTTTCCCATTCACAATAGTCAATAATCCCATCATAAAAGATACTTGCAGGCTGATGCCCTTCAGTTGCAAAATAAGCAACTGCTTTGTGTTTTTTCATATCATCTCCTCCTTATAATTCCGTTTTTCTAATTTCATAAGGAGTATATCAAGAATTTAAAAAGACCGCATCTTCATTTGTTAAAATTATTGATAAATATTGCAATGGTATAACCAGTGAACGTTTCACAGGATAATTATATAAAAAAAGCAGGTTCTAATCACCCGCTTCTCATTGTAAATTCTATAATAATGTAATCCAAATTATCTTCTTTAATTGAAATGTATTGTGGTTTCGTGACACATGCCCCGCGGTGCCACCCTTGTTATCACAAAAATATGTGATCACTTTAAAAACTGGTTAATGCCCAGTCACACATTGAAAATGTTTCGAAAAAGACCCAATTCCTTCTTTATCATGGTACCTATTCACAGCAGCCATAGGCTCTCTTTAACCAGGGGATAAGAAGTACTCCACTTTTTATTTTCAAATAATTATGATAATGATTGAATTATATAGAATCACGCAACTTTTTTCAAGTCAATTAAAAATAAATTACTAGCAAAACCACCATAACCAAAAACATTAACCCGCCTTGCACCAAAAAGAACTTTATTACATTTATATTTATCTTTTCAGACGGTTTGCGATTGTCTTGCCATTGGTCCTGCCACTGCTGTTGTTTATTTGTCCTTGTAAACACTTTTTTAAAACTGCTCGCTGTTATATCAAAGAATCCTCTTGAAATAACGAAGAGTAATAAGCCTGCACCTAAATATAACCCTGATAGATAAAAAGAAATATTAATATTATGAACGATTGTTATTTCTTTATATAGTAAGATATTCAAAATTAGACATACTAAACAATTAACAATAAAAACTGGTAAATGATATTTCACATTGATCCCTCCATAACTTATTATCCATGAAGAAAGTCGAAATAACAATTGTTAGAAAAATCTGAATTGTAAGAATATTCTCTCGACTTCAAGATAATTAGGTAATATTGTTCAATTATACTAGGTATAATGATTTGTTTTTGGTGGAAAATTAAAAAAAGTGTCGAATAGTCTATAAGTAGGCTGTATAATACTTTTAAAGTTAACAATAACTTTACAGAATATTAACATATCTTTAGGAGGAGCGCTAAATGAAGAATAAAAATTGGTTGTTGTTCTTGCTTGTTTCATTGGTAGCAATTACATTGGCTGCTTGTTCCACTGGTGGAACCGATAACAATACAGAAGAACAAGAGCAGAGCAGTGAAGGTGAAGAAACGACAGAAACTTCAGAAACACAGGGAGAAAAAGTGTTAAGAATTTCTGCTACTTCAGATATTCCGACAATGGACCCAATTATGACTGAAGACAACGTTTCAACACAATGGATTGATACAGTTTATGAAGGATTATACCGTCAGGCACCAGGTGGAGAAATTGTATCAGGTATTGCGAAGAAAGAAGAAACTGAAGTTAGTGAAGACGGTTTAACATATACATTCCATTTGCGTGAAGATGCAACATGGGCAAATGGAGATCCAGTTACAGCACAAGATTTTGTTTATGGCTGGCAGCGTGCTGCAAATCCTGCTAATGGATCTTTTTATGGAAATTACTTAATGAGCGGCAAAATTAAAAATGCAGAGCAAATTTTTGCTGAGGAATTAGCACCAGAAGAGCTTGGTGTTAGTGCGCCAGATGATTATACATTTGTAGTAGAGTTAGAAACACCAGTTCCATACTTTGATTCTTATGTTATTAACTCAAACTTCTTACCAGCTCATAAAGAGTTTGTCGAAGAGCAAGGAGATAATTTCTCATTAACTCCTGACAGCATTCTAGCAAATGGTCCTTACAAAATGACTAGCTGGAAAGCAGAAGAAGGCTGGGAATTAGTGAAAAACGAAACATACTGGGATGCAGAAAATGTAGCATTAGACGGTATTTCAGTAAAAGTATTGAAAGATGCTGATACAAGATTATCTAATTACGAAACTGGAAACATAGACAGAGTAACATTGTCCGGTTCCCAGGTGAAGGATAATCAGACAAGTCCAGAGTTTGGTTCATTAAGTGAAGCATCTACTTTCTATATGAAAATGAACCAAGAATCAGCTGAGAAAAGTGAATATATGCAAAACTACAATTTCCGTATGGCATTAGCGAAGGCTTTTGATAAACAAGCTTATATCGATGTTGTTTATGGAAATGATTCTATCCCTGCGAACTACTTTGTTCCAGCAGAGTTTGTGGAACACCCGGAAACAGGAGAAGACTTCCAGCAAGGCAGTGACCTGCTTGCTTATGACGTAGAGGCAGCAAAAGAATATTGGACAAAAGCAAAAGAAGAGCTAGGCTTTGAAGAAGTAACATTAAGCTTCCTAAGTGGTGATACAGATGTTGCTAAAAGTATCAGTGAAGTGATGAAAACTGAATTAGAGAAAAACTTAGAAGGATTATCAATTGAAACTGTAAATGTTCCTTGGGCACAGCAATTAGATTTAATGCGTGAAAAGAATTATGAATTAGCAGTTTCAGGCTGGATCCCAGATTATAAAGATGCTGTTTCATTTATTGACATTTTTGTAACTGGTGGAGAAAACAATGATGTTGGATATTCAAACGAAGAATATGATGCACTTGTTAAAGCAGCGAAAACTGAATTAGCACTTCAACCAGCTGAAAGATTTGAAGCATTACAACAAGCGGAACAAATTCTGTTAGAGGATGCTGCAATAGCACCAATCCTGCAAAGAAAAACATCAGTGCTTGCTAAGAATTATGTAAAAGGGTTAGATCAATTAAATCCTTTCTCAAATAATTACAGCTTTAAATATGCAGATATTCAAAAATAAGGTAACTAAGGGAAAGAGAGTATATTGACTATACTCTCTTTTATCCTGTTAAGAGAATTGTTTGAATATTTCATCAATTCGTCATTTTTATATAGGAGGTGGGAGCATTGGCGAAATACCTTATACAACGAATCATTTATATGATTATTACATTGCTGATCATTATATCAGCAACTTTTTTCCTTATGAAGATTATGCCAGGGTCTCCCTTTAATAATCTGGGAGGAAAAATAACCCCGGAACAACAAGCATTCTTAGAAGAAAAATATGGACTGGACGAGCCTGTACCTGTTCAATATTTTAATTATATAACAGGAGTTTTTCAAGGTGACTTTGGTGTGTCTTTTCAATATGAAAATCGTCCTGTGTCACAAATGATTTTAGATAGAATCGGTCCATCTGCCGAATTAGGTGCACAGGCATTAATCATTGGAGCAATATTAGGGATTATTTTAGGGATGATTGCTGCAATTAAACACAACACATGGCTCGATTACTCTTCAAACATAATCGCAGTTATTGGTATTTCGATCCCTTCTTTTGTTTTTGCGGGATTGCTACAATACTATCTTGCGGTTAAATGGCAGATTTTCCCTGTTTCGTTCTGGGAAAGCCCTATTCACACGGTTTTACCAACCATTGCCTTAATGATTTTCCCAATGGCAATATGTGCACGGTTTATGCGTACAGAGATGCTGGAGGTATTAGGATCGGATTATATCGAATTAGCACGTGCAAAAGGTGTTTCAAATAACAGCATTATGTTCAAACATGCATTAAGGAATGCGTTAATACCTGTTATTACTGTGCTGGGACCAATGACAGTAAGTTTAATGACAGGGACACTAGTTATTGAACAGATATTTGCCGTACCAGGTATCGGAGAACAGTTTGTAACCTCAATTAATACCAATGATTATCCAGTTATAATGGGAACAACTATTCTCTTCGCTGTATTATTTGTTGTAGTTATTTTGATTGTAGATTTACTTTATGGATTGATTGATCCAAGAATTCGTATTACAGGAGGGAAGGAATAATGGACAAAGCGACAGAAAAATATAGTAAAGAGAAGTTTCAGCGCGTCCATGTCCGAGAAGAGTTAAGTGAAGAACTTACTCGTCCACAGCTCTCCTTTTGGAAAGATGCTTGGCTTCGGTTATCGAAAAATAAAGGTGCAATTGGTGGTCTAATCGTTATTTTGCTGATCGTTGCCCTCGCATTAGTCGGTCCGTTAATGAATGACTATAAAATGGATGAAGCGAACTATGATGCAGCATATTTACCACCGAAAGTGCCAGGATTAGGCTGGCTTGGATTAGATGGAATGCAGACATATGAAGTACAGGGGACTACAGTAGATGATGCAGTTCAGCGTGGAATTACAGGTTACGAAATAGAAGAGCAATATGTACTGAATACAGAAGTAGTAGAAGAACCAAATGAAAGTAATGACAATTACTATAAAGTTGCAATGGAAGTGGATATTTATGCAGCTAAGGGTCTTGATGATACGTACTATTGGTTTGGTACAGATAATATGGGCCGGGATCTCTGGACAAGAATATGGAAAGGTACTCAGATCTCCCTGTTAATAGGGGTTTTAGCTGCATTAATTGACATGGTTATAGGAGTTCTTTATGGTGGAATATCCGGTTATTACGGTGGGCGTACCGATAATATTATGCAGCGTATTATTGAAGTGTTATCAGGTATACCGAACTTGGTTATCGTTATTTTAATGATTATGCTCCTTGATCCAGGTCTGACAGCAATTATTATTGCTTTATCGATTACCGGCTGGATTGGAATGGCAAGGATTGTCCGCGGGCAAGTAATGAAATTAAAAGGGCAAGAATTTGTTTTAGCTGCGAGAACATTAGGTGCGAATGATAAACGAATATTAATGAAACACTTAATTCCCAACGTGTTAAGTGTAATTATTATTAATACAATGTTTACAATCCCAAGTGCGATATTTTTCGAATCATTTTTAAGCTTTATTGGTCTTGGCTTAGTTCCGCCAGATGCATCATTAGGGACATTAATAGACACAGCATTTGATGACTACAGAGTTTATCCATATATGTTAGTCTTTCCTGCTGTCATTATATCTTTACTGATGATTGGCTTTAATATTTTAGCTGATGGAATGCGTGATGCATTAGATCCGAAAATGAGACGATAGAAAGGGAGGTGGAAGATAATGGATCCGATTTTAGATGTTAAAAACTTGAACGTAACTTTTGATACGTACGGTGGGAAAGTACAAGCTGTTCGTGGTGTGAACTTCTCTTTGAAAAAAGGGGAAACATTAGCGATTGTTGGGGAATCTGGTTCAGGTAAATCAGTTACAACCAAAGCGTTAATGGGATTAATTAAGAAACCTGCTGGTAAAATACCGGAAGGCGAAATTTTGTTTGATGGAAAAGATTTAGCGAAATTAGATAATAAGCAAATGCAGAAAATCCGTGGAAAAGATCTCTCAATGATTTTCCAGGATCCAATGACATCATTAAATCCAACAATGAAAATCGGTAAGCAAATTATGGAAGGATTAATTCTCCATCAAAAATTATCGAAACAGCAAGCAAAAGAAAGAGCGCTTGAATTATTAAATCTTGTAGGAATTCCCTACCCGGAAAAAAGAATGAATCAATATCCACACCAGTTTTCCGGTGGGATGCGTCAGCGTGTGGTAATCGCAATTGCACTTGCCTGCAATCCAAAAGTGTTAATTGCGGATGAGCCTACAACAGCACTGGATGTAACGATTCAGGCTCAAATTATTGAATTGATGAAAGATATTCAGAAAAAAATGGATACTTCCATTATCTTTATTACCCATGATCTTGGCGTTGTTGCAAATGTAGCAGATCGTGTTGCTGTTATGTATGCAGGGAAAATAGTAGAAATTGGTACAGTGGATGATGTTTTCTATAATCCTAAACATCCATATACATGGGGATTGCTAGGATCACTGCCTACTGTTGACAGCAATGAAGAGAAACTAATGGCAATACCGGGGACACCACCAGATCTGATTCATCCGCCGAAGGGTGATGCGTTTGCGGCAAGAAATGAATTTGCTTTGGCGATTGATTTTGAAGAGGAGCCACCAATGTTCAAAGTTTCTGATACTCACTCTGCTGCAACATGGTTATTGCATGAAAATGCGCCAGACATTGAGCCGCCAGCTACAGTGAAGAAGAGAATGGCTGGCATCTCTGTTGAGGGGGAACGTCAATCATGAAGCAAGAAAAAATATTAGAAGTGAAAGATTTAAAACAACATTTTGATGCAGGAAAGAAAGGTGTCATCAAAGCGGTAGATGGGATCAGTTTTGATATTTACCGTGGAGAAACATTCGGTCTTGTTGGAGAGTCAGGCTGCGGGAAATCTACAACAGGAAGAACCATTATCCGTTTATATAATGCCACAAATGGCGAAGTAATTTTTAATGGTAAAGATGTACACAGTGCGAAGTCAAAAAAAGATTTAAAGGCGTTTAACCGGCAGATGCAAATGATATTCCAGGATCCTTATGCTTCTTTAAACCCTAGAATGACAGTAAAGGATATTATTGCAGAGGGTATGGATATTCACGGATTAGCCAAAAACGACCAGGAAAAGACAGCAAGAGTACATGAATTGCTGGAAACAGTTGGCTTAAATAAGCAGCACGCTTCCCGTTATCCACACGAATTCAGTGGTGGACAGCGGCAAAGAATTGGTATCGCAAGAGCACTTGCAGTAGATCCTGAGTTTATTATAGCTGATGAACCAATTTCTGCACTTGATGTTTCAATCCAGGCACAGGTGGTAAACTTATTGAAAGAGCTACAGCAAGAAAGAGGGTTAACTTATCTCTTTATTGCCCATGATTTATCAATGGTGAAATATATTAGTGACAGAATTGCTGTAATGTATGCAGGAAGAATTGTGGAATTAGCGGAAAGTGATGAATTGTACAATAACCCATTACATTCCTATACAAAGTCATTATTATCAGCAATACCGGTCCCTGACCCTGAATTTGAAAGAAATAGAGAGCGTGTATTATTTGATCACTCAAGCTATAATCCAGAAGGTTCAGAACTGCGGGAAGTCAAGGCGGGACATTGGGTGTTATGCACGGAAGAAGAAATGAAACAATATCAGGTTTAACAATAGAGAGGCTCTTATCTTTTAACAGGATAAGGGCCTTTCCGTCATACATAGAAAAATTCTTACAAAAAATTTAAATAAATTGGTTAAATTTTAACAAAAGTATCGTTATTTTCTTTATACTGTATATAAAACATAAAAAAATTGTAGGAGATTGATAGAAAATGATGAAAACCACACAGCTGAGACAAAAGCTCATAATTCTAATTTTTGCAGGATTTTTACTTGCACCTGTCAGTTTATTTGCAGAAGATAGTGAGGAAATGTTAAGCGCTTCTTTACATACTCAAAAACGGAGTGCGGATCTGTCATTAGATGTTCCGAGCAGTCTGCCACTTTTTACATATCAAAGTGGTTTGAATTTTGAATATCCAGATGCTGTTCGAGGAATTTACGTAACAGGAAATTCTGCTGGTGGCAGCCGATTCGAGAAATTAGTGAATTTAATCGAAACTACTGAATTAAATTCTATGGTCATCGATGTAAAAGAGGATCACGGGAATTTAACTTTCAAACCAGAAGAAGGGTCCGAGTTTGAAGATATATCAAAAAACTTTATAAGTGATCCTCGAGCGATGTTAGAAGTACTAGAGGAAAAACAGATTTATCCGATTGCCAGAATTGTAGTGTTTAAAGACTCTGTATTGGCTAAAAAACGCCCTGATCTGTCATTTACAAAGAATGGAGAAGTATGGGTAAATGGCAAGGGTGAAGCATTTGTCAGCCCATTCCAGAAAGAAGTATGGGAATATAATGTAAAAATAGCCAAAATGGCAGCAGAACTTGGATTTAAAGAAATTCAATTTGATTATGTTCGTTTTCCGGAAGGATTTGAAAAAAGAGATAAAGAATTGACGTATGATTTAGGTGATTATAAAGATTCCGAAATGAATGGTGTGAAGAAAAGAGTAGAAGCAGTAACTGATTTTGTCGCATATGCAAGAGAAGAATTAGCATATTATGATGTGGATGTTTCTGTTGATATTTTCGGTTATTCTGCAACAATTAAAGAGGCACCAGGAATTGGACAGAATTTTTCCAGAATTTCTGATAATGTGGATGTCATTTCATCTATGATCTATCCAAGTCACTGGACATCATATTTCGGCATTACCAATCCTGATGAAGAGCCATATCGTCTAGTGACTGAATATGCAAAGGTAGAAAATGAAGTATTAGGACAATTAGAAGATCCACCAGTATCAAGACCCTGGATTCAGGACTTTGAAGCACCATGGCTATACAGTGGACCGACATTCCAATATGGAAAAGCAGAAGTGGAAGCCCAGATTCGTGCATTAAATGAGAATGGCATTGATGAATTTCTTCTCTGGAATGCCGGAAATTCTTATACAGAAGGGGTAGATTACACCCCGATCAATTAATTATAGCAATATATGATTAATACAATGGCAGAAGGGGTATATTAATTTCGATGATCCATAGACAAAGAATGGAACAGAGGTGTTGTCAGTGAACTGGTATGATAAGTTAAATCAATATTTTCCAGTAACAGAAATGAAATCAAAAGAACATATGGAACTGCTTTTAGAGGAAAAAGGGGATGTATATTATAAAGATGAAGGTCCGCATCATGTTCTGATGTATGCGGAGTTTCCCACTTTTATTTTTATCGACTATGTATATGTATCGACAGAGTCACGCGGTCAAGGTATTGGCCACCAATTGATTGAAAAATTAAAGCAAAAAAACAAACCAATCATTTTAGAAGTGGAGCCATATGATTATGAAGATACGGATTCTACAAAGCGGCTCCGGTTTTATCAACGAGAAGGATTTAAGCATGCTTTATCAATTGGATATACGCGAAAATCATTAGCCACAAATGAGAATAACACACTGGAAATCCTATATTGGTCGCCTACAGGTGAGAATGAAGAGGAAATTTATCAGCAAATGAAGAAGATGTATGAAGATATTCATACATATAAGGATACAGAGGTCTATGGAAAGTCATATCAGCCAGTTGATGAAGTACTCACATATGGACAAAACCGTGAAGTAAATGATATTTTTGAAGCGCTGAAAAAATCTGAAAAAAAAAGAAAAAATAATGAGTGAAATTATGTTTAACAAGGGATTGGGAGGGTATACTTTAATTGAATAAAGAATGTGGAAAAAGTGAAGAAAATCACGTAATGCTCTATCATTCCAACACAATATGTAGTATACTATAGTACATAGTTAGTAATTTAAACTAATTTTAATGTAATAAAAGATGTTGAGTGAGAAGCATCCATATTATAAATTTAATTGATATTGAGGAGTGAAGTTACATGGTAACACTTTATACCTCGCCAAGTTGTACATCATGTCGGAAAGCTAAAGCATGGTTAGAGGAGCATAACATTGCATTTCACGAACGTAATATTTTCTCAGAACCATTAACGCTTGATGAAATTAAAGAAATTTTACGAATGACTGAAGATGGTACAGATGAAATCATTTCGACACGTTCGAAGGTTTTCCAAAAGCTGAATGTGAACTTAGACCAGTTACCTTTAAAGGATTTATTCCAGTTGATTCAAGATAACCCTGGCTTGTTAAGAAGACCAATTATTCTTGATGAAAAAAGACTCCAAGTTGGTTATAATGAAGATGAAATCAGAAGATTCTTACCTCGTACTGTAAGAACATTTCAATTGCGTGAAGCACAAAGAATGGTTAATTAAAAAAGCAGATCTCCCAAAGATCTGCTTTTTTTTCCACTATAGATATAAATGGGCTGTGATGAACCATAAAAATGATGTATTTATCTAATGACAAATGATATAGAATAAGCTACAATCTATAGTTAATACCACCTTTATGAACAGCATAAGATAAAAAAATGATAAATTTAAGTTTTTATGTTTTCAAATGAGCCATCATTGTCATACAATAGAAATAACACCTTTGCAATAAATGATTTAGCAATGTATTAGGGTATAGAAAAAATAAGGGTTTAGATAGATGAATGGTAATTCCCTTCCAACCCAAACATTCAAATAAGAAGGGAGAGTTAATCTATGGAAATAGAAAGAATCAATGAAAATACGATCAAATTCTATATCTCATACATGGATATTGAAGACCGGGGCTTTGATCGTGAAGAAATCTGGTACAATCGTGAAAAGAGCGAGCAATTGTTCTGGCAGGTAATGGATGAAGTTAATTATAATGAAGAAGATTTTCAAATAGACGGACCTTTATGGATACAAGTGCAAGCACTCGAAAAAGGACTGGAAATTGTCGTAACCAAAGCACAAATATCAAAAGATGGACAGAACCTACAATTGCCTACAGAATCCGGCAAGACGATAGATATGCCTGTAGATGATAAAATCGAATCTCTCCTGGAAGAGAAATTCGGCCCTTTAAACAGGGATGAAGTCGAGGTGGAAGAGCAATATGGTCAAGATTTTGTTGTAGTCGTGAGCTTCAAAGACCTTGAAGATGTTATCCAGTTAAGTCATGTATTCGAATCCGCTGAAGGCATGGGAGAAGAACTGTATTTTCATAAAGGACAATATATGCTTGTAACAAGATTTGATGAGGAATATTTATCAGATGATGAACAAGAAGATCTGATTAGCCAAATACTCGAATTTGGTACAGAGTCATCGGAAACTATGTTTGTTGTACAGGAATATGGTAAAGTGATTTTCAGTGAGGACGCACTGGCACAAGTAAAAGAGCATTTTCAAGTATAACCAGGCATTTCTACAAAGAAATGCCTGTTTTTTTTTTGAAACCACTGTAATAGCTGCATATGAAATGTACGTAACCTCGCACAGGCTCAAAGCCATTATTTCCATCTTCTCAACTTATCGAACACAAAAAGTCGCTGACAAGTTTAATCAGACCTTTCGAAATACGAAATAATTTATGTTAGTATAATGGAAGTGTATAAATACTATAAATAGTACAGATTATAAAAGATCGCAAAATAGAAAGAAGGAAATAAAATATATGGTTGAACATGGACAGATAAATCGTACCCCTCTGATGATCGTGCTCATATCAGGGGCGTTTGTAGCGATATTAAATCAAACATTATTAGGTACGGCATTGCCGCATATTATGGCAGACTTGGAAATTAATGAAGCACTAGCGCAATGGCTTCAGTCAATTTTTATGCTGGTAAATGGTATTATGATCCCTATTACCGCATTTTTAATTGGGAAATTCACAACAAGGTCATTATTTTTAACAGCAATGGGCAGTTTTGCTGTCGGTACACTGATCTGTGCCATTGCACCAGGCTTTTATGTCCTGCTGATTGGACGTGTTTTACAGGCAGCCGGTGCAGGTATTATGATGCCATTGATGCAAACGATTATGTTTTTAGTATTCCCAATTGAAAAAAGAGGTACAGCAATGGGAATGTTCGGATTAGTAATTGCATTTGCACCTGCAATTGGACCAACCTTATCAGGATATTTAGTACAGCATTTTGATTGGCGAAGTCTGTTTTATGTAATATTGCCAATTGCTATTCTTGATATCATTGTTGCTGTTAAAATTTTGGTGAATGTAACGAAACAAACCGATCCGAAAGTAGACATTCCATCAATAGTCTTATCAACATTAGGCTTCGGTGGATTGCTATATGGATTCAGTACAGCGGGAGATGTCAATCATGGCTGGACTAGTCCATTAGTTCTTATACCGTTAATCATCGGTGCTGTTACACTGTATATCTTTATCAGTCGTCAGTTAAAAATAGCACAGCCGATCTTGGAATTCCGAATTTTTCAATACAAGATGTTTACTCTAACAACGGCAATAGGAATGATTTCTTTTTTTGCCATGATCGGTGGGGCGATTATTTTACCAATCATGATGCAAAGTTATCTTGGATTTACAGCAGTGCAATCAGGATTAATGCTGCTCCCTGGAGCATTGTTAATGGGGGCGATGAACCCGATTACTGGAAGGTTATTTGATAAGTTTGGCGGAAAATGGTTAGCGATTATTGGCTTGGGCTTACTGACTGTTACAACATTTTTGTTTTCCACATTAACAACAGAAACAAGTTTTCTTTACTTGACCATTGTTAATGCTGTCCGCATGTTCGGGATTGCCATGGTAATGATGCCAGTTACAACCGCAGGGTTAAATCAATTGCCAAGTGATATGGTTCCACACGGTACAGCGATGAATAATACGATGAGACAAATGGCCGGAGCAATAGGTACAGCATTGTTAGTGTCCATTATGATAAACCAGGCAAACCCGTCAAATGGAATGGCAGGAATGATTCATGGAGTGAATATGTCCTTTTTAGTTGCTGCCATTATATCGGTTGTAGGCTTTGTATTAGCATTTTTTATTAAAAATTCGATACCAGGTAAAATCGAAAACTAAGCAGGAAAAATCACTTCCATGTCGAATAAGACGGTGGAGGTGATTTTTTGTTACAAGCATTAGATAATCATGGAAAAGTTGTGACACTATATTCATTAAACAAAGAAAGGTTGGCCAAGCTGAAAGTGGAAGGTCATTTCTATTGCCCTGTCTGTAAAGAGAAGCTTTTGATTCGAGCCGGTGAAAAAGTCATTGCCCATTTTGCCCATCACAGAAAATCTTCCTGCCCGCATGGCGGTGAGGGTGCTTATCATGAACAAGGAAAGCTGGATTTGTATAAATGGTTTAGTGATCAAGGATTTCGAGTGAAATTAGAACATTATTTAGCCGAAATTAAACAGCGCCCTGATTTATTAGTAGAGATAGGATCGAAGACTTTAGCGATTGAATTCCAATGTGCAAGCATTCCAATGAGTGATGTACAAAGGAGAACAGCGAAATATCGCGAGAATGGCTTTGTCCCCATATGGATCTTAGGTGCTAACAAGCTGAATCGTTTAACAAGTCAAATGATCAAGATATCCTCAACAGACGCTAGCTATATTCATCAATTCCACGAATATTTTCCACTCTCCATCTACTATTACTGCAGCTTACAAAAACAGTTTATCTTCTTTCAGGATTTTTATTTCTTCACACAAACCAAAGCATATGGCAGTCTGTCTGTTATGGCATTAGACAGAGCTACATTGAAAGATTTCTTTACAATGAGAAAGTTGCCATCAGATCAGTTACTACAGACATGGAGAGAGGAATTGAAAAAATGGCGGAATCGCCCTGTTCCTTTTCATCAAAAAAACGAAACAGCATGGCGACAGTGGCTGTATCTTCATCAACTGAATGTCCAAACTTTACCATACTTTGTGAATTTGCCAATTCAAACGGAATTTATGGCCAAAAGTCCGCCATGGGTCTGGCAAAGTCGTCTATATCTTGATTTAATTTTGAAACAGAAAAAATTCTCATTTACAGATGCACATGATATCCTTCGAAATCATTTCTATCCTGCTTCTGATTTTCCCCTTATTCATTCATCATTTCATCCGGTCAGAGAATATTTTCAAATGCTTGAACGGATTGGTATTCTAAAATGCTATAAACAAAATATATATGTTGTAATACGTACAACTGTATGATTGATACCAATGTAAGTTATAATAGGTATATAATGTGAATCTAAAGTTTGTTGAAGGAGGAATTGAAAATGGCAAAAACGCAAAAATCATTACCTGGACGTAATGAAATTCCAGAAGAACTTACGTGGAGATTAGAAGATATTTATGCAACAGATCAAGAGTGGGACAAAGAATGGCAAGCAGTGAAAGAGTTAATACCGCAATTCTCCGAATACCAGGGAAAGTTAAATGAATCAGCAGAAAAGCTTTATCAATTGTTTCAACTGCAGGATGAAGTGTCTGATCGTTTAAGTACATTATATACATATGCACATATGCGTTATGATCAGGATACAACCAATTCGACTTATCAGGCAATGAATGCAAAAGCAGAGAATTTATTAACTCAAATATCCAGTGCCATGAGTTTTATTACACCAGAGATTTTAACACTGGATGAGAAGACAATAGAACAGTATCTAGCTGAATACGAGCCATTACAGTTATACAAACATACACTTGATGAGATTAACCGCAAGCGGCCGCATATTTTATCAGAGAAGGAAGAAGTATTATTAGCAGAGGCATCTGAAGTAACAGACAATGCATCTCAAACGTTCGGTATGTTAAATAATGCAGATATTAAGTTTCCGGCAATTACGGATGAGAATGGAGAAGAAGTAGACTTAACACATGGTCGTTATATTAATTTCCTGGAATCAAAAGACGGTCGTGTGCGTCATGATGCATTCAAAGCAATGTATGAAACGTTTGGCAGTCTGAAAAATACGTTTGCTTCCACATTACAAGGAGTAGTGAAAAAAGATAATTTTTATGCAAAAGTACGTAATTATGACAGTGCACGCCAGGCGGCATTAAACAGCAACAATATTCCGGAAGCTGTCTATGATAACCTGATCGAAGCTATCCATGAAGGTCTTCCGTTATTACAGCGTTATATTGCTTTACGAAAGAAGATACTAGGACTAGACGAATTGCATATGTATGATCTGTATACACCATTAATTCAGGATGTAGATATGAAATTTAGCTATGAAGAAGCACAGAGAACAGTGGCAGATGCTTTAAAACCACTTGGAGAAGACTATTTAGATGTAATGAAGAAAGCATTTGAGGATCGCTGGATTGATGTAGAGGAGAATGTCGGGAAAAGAAGCGGGGCTTATTCATCAGGTTCCTACAGTACAAATCCTTATATCTTAATGAACTGGCAGGATAATATCAATAACTTATTCACATTGGCTCACGAATTAGGCCATTCCATGCACAGCTATTATACACATGAAAACCAGCCTTATCGTTATGGAAATTACTCTATCTTCGTAGCAGAAGTTGCTTCAACATGTAATGAAGCATTTCTGAATGACTACCTTGTTTCCAAAACAGATGATGTGAAAGAAAAGTTATATTTGCTTAACCATTTTCTGGAAGGGTTCCGCGGTACAGTTTTCAGACAAACAATGTTTGCTGAATTTGAGCATAAAATTCATGTTATGCAGCAGGAAGGCGAAGCGCTTACTGCAGATAAATTAACAGAAGTTTATTATGACCTTAATAAGAAATATTTCGGTGATGATTTAGTTATTGATGAAGAGATTGGCTTGGAATGGGCGAGAATTCCACATTTTTATTACAATTATTATGTTTATCAATATGCAACTGGCTATGCTGCAGCACAATCACTTGCTGCACAGATACTTGAAGAAAAAGAACCGGCTGTAAAACGCTATATCGAATATTTAAGTGCGGGAAGCAGTGATTATCCAATCGAAGTATTAAAACATGCTGGAGTCGATATGACAGAGAAGACACCAGTATTAAATGCTTTAAAAGTATTCGAAGAGAAACTGAACGAAATGGAAAATCTGCTGAAAGAAATAAATTAAACAAACGGCTGTCACATCTAGTGTGGCAGCCTTCCTTTAAATCCTTTGAATTTTCTTTTGTGAAAATAACAATATACAGATATGTAAATAGTAATAAATAACAGGGGAACAGTGAAGTAAACGGGGATTAGCCGCATTAAACCAAAAATGTTTAAGAATAATGCAAAAAGTGGCAATAAAAAAATTAACAGTCTCATCACAAGCACATCCTTGCCAATATTTTTTAACATCTTTTTATAAAAAATCACAAGCAGCTTTTCTTATCATTACTTTATGCGAAAGAAAAGCAATTAGAAGTGTGACACTTTTGTGAAATGATGCACAAACATATTGCCAGGTATAAGAAATCTTGGTATATTAAATGCATGAAATGTTTACAAACAAACCCCTTTGTTTGACCTAAACTTTCTCCCATCCCTTATCTAGTAATAGATAAAGAAAAGGACATGTACTCTTAATGTACATGTCCTTTTCTCTTTCTACATAAATGGTGCTGAGGCTGTTAGGCACCAGGCTAAGCAGTGACTTTCAACTTCTTGAGAAGTTCTGTTACTAATTACGGTGCTAGATGTCTGAAATATTACCACTTCAAAGTGATCTGTGAGGATCGGCAAACCCCAGTTGATCCAAATCTCACTTTATATATTTCCAGAAACAGCCGAATTTTACTGGAACCTTTTCGACTAGTTGTTTTAGTTGAAGTTTCTTTAATTCCTTTTCTGCCTTTTCCAGCGACCAGTCATAGACAACTGCAACTTCCTTTGTCGCGACAAATTCATATTGAGATAGAAAGTCAACTAAGTCGGGTTTTCTTGCTGGCAATGGTTCCTTCTGAAGCATTTGTTTCAAAACTTTCACATAAATATCATATGGATAAATTCCGGAGATTTTAATACCTGCTTCTTCATCGGATTCATTAAAGAAAACCATTGTTGGAACATATTCTACTTCCATTTCTTTCGTTATCTTTAAATCGCATTGTAATGCTTTCGCTGCAGAGTGGGAATAAAGGTCACTTTTAAATTCTTCAATATCCAAATTAAGCTGTCTTGCACATTCCAAAAGAATCCGCTCACTGGAGATATCTTTCTTCTCTAAAAAAGCCAACTCCTGAATTTTTCTTAAAAATCTCTTGCCAGCCTTTTTCCCCTGTAATTCTGCGGCTTTAACCGCTATAGAAGTAATCTTTGGAAAATGGATTGGATTCTCTAACCATAAATCTCCATCACAGCACATTCCTGTCCGATTGGCTGTTTTCTCCCAAATTTCTTTCAACTTTCTTGGTTGTTCAAATTTATCTTTGTGCAAATTGGTAAGCTGTCCGCTGAGTATAGGTCTAATCGTGAAAAAACGTCCATATTCTACTGTTAACTTCTTCAGATAAGGTTCAAATGACCAACATTCTGGACATAGTGGATCAACAAATACATAAATCTCGATCGGTTTCTTGAGCATATCAATAAAATGTAATCGAGTCGTCTGGTTACCATCTTGATGTTGCCATGATCCAGCTGAATTCCAATTCACAATGATTCTCCTTTCTCTGGGTCAGGTGTATTCATCATGTGATTGGCTGTAAGTGCCAAACGTTCAAAGATTGCGCTTCTGACAGGCTCATCAATTTGAACTTCTTCTAACGCACCCTGCATGCACTTCAGCCATGCGTCTCTCCTTACAGGAGTGATGGGAAAGCGCAAGTGCCGCTTTCTCATCATAGGATGCCCATGTTCTTGTATATATAATGGTGGACCACCAAAGAATTGTGTTAAGAATTGTTTTTGTTTACGAGCAACTTCGGTGAAGTCATCAGGAAAAATCGGGATTAGATCAGGATGTTTTGCAACACGAGCATAAAATGCTTCCACTAATCGATCAATTGTCTCTTCGCCACCTATTGCCTCATATATAGAGCGTACATCATTCATTTCTTCCAAACCTTTCATTCCACTTTTGTCCAACAAATTGTTAAAAAAAATTCATAATTGTTACTTTATTGTAACAGTTCGAGGTGGATTCTAGCAAATAATGTGTTTTGCTAATTTTCCCCGTATATAAAGTCTTTGACTGTTATTGTACAGATGTAAGACGAAACAATTCGTACTATAGTGTATGATAAAAACGAGCAATTTTGTTCATTGTTTTTCTTTCTGGAATATGAAATTGTTCTAATAATTGATGAAATACTGCCAACCCTTGTTTTTCTTCCTTGCATTCCAACTCTAATTCATAATCTTCCCGCCCATTATACCTGCTGTGGTCGAGTACGACTAATACATCCTGATAAGCTAATTCTGTTCGAGTTGTTTCTAATTTTCCGCCATATCGCAGCTGCTTCACATCAACACCTAAATGGCTTAATGCATCTGCAATCTCAATATCCGGCTGGATTTTGTTCTGGAACCATTGATCGGCTTCATTTACAGAAATATCCTGGTGTGTTTCTAACAGCCCGGGACCTAGAGGATTAGGCTGTTTTAAGGTTGCCGAAAAATGATTACCTTTTTCCCGTATTCTAAGCGCTGCGCCATTATTTTTCAAAGAAAATGTTTCTGTTTCAAAATAATGATTCATCTGCGTCATTTCTTCTTTCGAAAAAGACCGGAAAAAATCATGTAAAGCTGAAAATTCAGACTTTGTCAGTAAATTCTTAAATTCAATTTCGATTTCTTGAGACATCCGGATGCCACCTTTACTTCTATTCTAATCATATTGTGCTTCTTCTTGCACAAAAATGCAAAAATAATATACTAAGCAGTTTTGGTTCAGCTAACTTGAAAAAATGTGGTAATATATACTTAGATAAAGATTAGGTGGTGCTAGATGTGGATTGGAAAACTTTTTTGGCACCTTATTCACAGGTGGTAGAAGAATTAAAAGTGAAATTAAGAGGGATGCGTGCCCAATTCGAACATGAAACAAACCATTCGCCAATCGAGTTCGTAACTGGCCGTGTCAAACCTATTTCAAGTATTAAAGAAAAAATGCGGAGAAAAAAGATACCTGCAGAAAGAATGGAAACAGATTTGCAAGACATTGCTGGTGTAAGAGTTGTCTGCCAATTTGTTGATGATATATACGATATACTGAATCGTCTGAAATCTCGAAATGATTTTGAAGTAATAGAGGAACGGGATTATATTAAAAATAAAAAAGAAAGTGGTTATCGTTCGTACCATTTGATTATTGAATATCCTGTGGAAACTATTCACGGGGAACGGAGAATTATTGCAGAGATTCAAATCAGAACAATGGCGATGAATTTCTGGGCAACGAATGAGCACTCACTGAATTATAAATATGCAGGTCAGATTCCGGATAAAGTTCAAGCACGTTTGAAACGAGCTGCTGAAGCTGCATTCAGTATGGATGAAGAGATGTCAAAAATTAAGGATGAGATTCAGGAAGCACAAAGGATCTATCATTCGAATAAGCAGAAGCATTAATGATGGGGGTAATTAATATGCGTTTTAGTATTCTTTCAAAAGGTGATCAAAAATCAGACGTAATCAAAGGTCGTATGAAGCAGTACTTAGAAGAGTTTTCGCTTGAATATGATGAGAAAGAACCTGATCTTGTAATATCCGTAGGCGGGGATGGAACATTTCTGGAAGCTTTTCATACATATCAGCACCGTTTGGAAGAGACCGCATTTATAGGTGTGCACACAGGCCACCTCGGCTTTTATGCTGATTGGCTTCCTGATGAGATAGAAAAATTAATTATTGAGATTGCCAAGAATCCATCGGAAATTGTGGAATATCCATTGCTTGATATTATTATTCATCCTGCTGATAAAGGAGAAACCAAACATTTTCTCGCCTTAAATGAAGTATCTGTTAAATCAGTCGACAGCACGGTTGTAATGGATGTACTGATAAAAGGTGCACATTTTGAACGTTTTAGAGGCGATGGATTATGTATTTCCACACCTTCTGGAAGTACAGCATACAATAAGGCGTTAGGTGGTGCGATTATTCATCCTTCCTTAAATGCTTATCAAATTACTGAAATGGCATCCATTAATAATCGAGTCTTTCGTACCGTCGGATCACCATTAATCTTGCCTAAACATCATATATGTGAACTGAAGCCGCTTGATCATAACAAGAGCTTTTTAATTACAATTGATCATAATACAGACTCTTATTCGAATATTGATACAATTGAATGTCGGGTCTCCGAGAAAAAAATCCGGTTTGCAAGATTTCGTGCATTTCCTTTCTGGAAGAGAGTACATGATTCCTTTATATCGGATGAGCGCTAGAATTTCAGCGGAAAAAAGTGGATAAAAGTGCGTGTTCAAAAAGTCGCCGCTTATCATTTTGGTGAGTTTTTGAACATCCTTTAAAAGGAGTAAAATGAGTTGAAATGGATTATAGACAAACAGCATGATAAAACCCTCTTGCGGGAATATCTGATTGATGTAAGAGGATTCTCCAAACGAACACTCGCAACAGTAAAACATCAGGGTGGCAAAATTCTGGTTAATAATGAACCAAAAACCGTACGATATATTTTATCAGAAAACGATACAGTGGAGGTTATCTTCCCGCCGGAAAAAAGAAGTGAGTATATCCTGCCAGAGCCGCTTCCCCTGGATATTATATATGAAGATGATGATGTGCTTGTGATTAATAAGCCGCCAAATATGGCAACAATCCCTTCGCGTCACCATCCTGGCCGTACATTGGCTAATGCGATTCTGTACCATTATGATCAGAATCAGTTACCGTATACTGTTCATGTTGTAACAAGACTGGACCGTGATACTTCCGGGTTGTTACTTATTGCTAAGCATCGTTACAGTCATGCTATCATGTTCAGAGAACAGCAATCAGGGAAAGTAAATCGTACCTATCAGGCCATCGTTTCAGGAATACCTCAGCCTAAAGAAGGCCGAATTAACAAACCAATTGCTCGTGACCCTGATTCTATCCTCAAAAGAATGGTGGATAATGCTGGTCAGGAAGCGATAACGAATTACCGCGTCATGGAAGTCTGGAAGCAATATTCTCTTGTCGAAATAAGCTTAGAGACAGGAAGAACCCATCAGATCAGAGTGCATCTGACAGATATGGGACATCCTTTAGCGGGTGATCGTTTATATGGCGGAAGCCTTGACCATATCGGCAGGCAAGCATTGCATTGCACTGAATTAGCCTTTTATCATCCGATGACACGTAAAAGGATGAGTTTTACTTTACCATTAGCTGAAGATCTTGCCAAAATAAAACAGACTGAGATATAACTAATAGACTTTACCTTAAATACGAACGAGACTATTTTGTAGAAATGAACGCACGTACTTAGCGTAGTCAAAACACGAAGACTCCTGCGGGAACAGCGCGAGCCGAAGATCCCGCAAGAAAGCGGGCTTTGCTTTCTGAGGAAGCTAAGGCCGTGCCCGCGGAAAGCGAAGTGTTTTGACGGAGCGAAATATGAAACACCATTTTACATGAACAAAAAACCCGAAACAGTTAATAATTGTTCGGGTTTTGATGCGTATAAAATAGTTATGTCTCCTTCTTTTTCTATTCTAATACTTTGTGAATTTCTCTTCAACAAACGGCTGTCTTGAGGCGACTGACAGAATCTTCTCTTCCGGCAAGCTAAAAGCGGTCAGCTTGTTCCCAAAAACACAGCCAGTATCAATGTTAACCGATTTGTTTAAGAATCTTGGCTCAAGCACTGGAGTATGGCCATAAACGATCCATCTGTCACCAATATAATCTTTTGCCCAATCTCGTCTTATCGGCCGGCCATCTGGCAATGTTTCGCCAGTGATATCACCATAGAGAACAAAGGTCTTCACTTTATTGCCCTGCTTGCCAATATAATCTTCCTTAATCCCTGCATGTGCAATCACTGCATTTACTTCAGGGATTTCTAAATACAGGGGAGCTTGTTCATATAGCTCCATCATCATCTCTTTTACCGTATTTTGTTCTTTTTTCGATAATGCCATATATTCAGCAACGGTTGTTTCTAATCCATGCTGATGCTTTACTTTATTGCCAAGGAAATACCTGTACAGTTTATTGCAGTGATTACCTGGAACATAATAGGCAGTTTGCTGTTTTCTTACTAATTGATAGACCAGTTTAATTACCTCAATGGAATAAGGGCCGCGGTCGGGTAAGTCTCCAACAAAAGCGATTTTTCTTCCATCAGGGTGAGATAGTTTATCATCTTCCCAACTATAACCAAGTGATTCAATTAACTCCAATAATTCTTCATAACACCCATGGATATCTCCAATTATATCTACTTTCACGAAAAGACCTCACTTTTTAAGATTCATCAAACATATATGTTTTTAATCGATAATGAATGTTTAGCACAATTCCTATTGCCAGCATATAGGTCAATGTTGAACTTCCTCCGTAGCTGATAAACGGAAGTGGCAACCCGGTAATAGGCAATAACTGAATAGACATACCAATATTCTGAAAAACCTGGAAAGCGAACATACCGATAATACCTGTAATCATATAGCTTCCAAACGGGTCTCTGCATTTCAATGCAATATGAATTAATCGGTAAATTAAGAGAAAATATATAGTAATAACAACACTTGAGCCAATAAAACCAAATTGTTCGGCAATGGAGGTGAAGATAAAGTCAGTTTGGTATTCCGGGATTTTATAGGAAACTTCGAATTCACTCATCCCTTTACCTGATAACTGTCCTGACCCAATCGCAAGCATAGCCCGTGTTAATTGATAAGCATCACCTTGGCTGTTTTCATCAGGGTTAAGCCATGCGTTAAATCTTTCCCCAACGTGTTCTAGATCCTTTTCAATTAAGAATTGGTTGACTTGATCTGGTATAGTCAGATAAATAATAACAATGGATACGACAGTGATTAGTAATCCCCCGAATATGGATAAAATAATACGCCATTTAATTCCTGAAACAAGTATCATACATACTGTTATAGCAGTTAATACAAGTACACCGCCCAAGTCAGGCTGTTGTGTAAGGAAGAAGATGGGGACAATGGATGCCATTCCGATTTTTGCAAGTAACCAGAAATCCATTTTTAGTGTGTGCTCCGGATATTTTTCATTATGTGCAACAATAATATGTGCTAAAAATATAATTAGAAAAACTTTCATAAATTCAGCTGGCTGCAATGAACCAAAACCATGAATTTGAAACCAGCCCCATGCTCCATTAACAGAATCCGCAATTCCTGGCGGGAAATGAAAGAAGAGCATCGTTAAAGCAATAATTCCTAAACCGTAAAATATCCACGAAACCTGTCTTAATCTGTCATAATCAAAAAACATGATGACAATGATTGCAACCGTTCCGATAATATACCACTGTATTTGTTTTTGATAGAAAACAATCCCTAACTTTTGAATTAAGTATGGATTTAATGTATATAAAGTAAAGATACTAATTATTGCAAGAGCAATGATGATTAAAATAAGTGTGTAATCAATTTTTGAATTTTTGTTATCTTGAGACATGTATAGTTACCTTTCTGCTGTAATCTTCTTTTACTAGTATAGTGTATTAATGTAATTTTGAGAAATAAAAATAACACATTTGTAAAAAATGGTTCAAAATATACATTGTTCAGACAAGTTTTTTAAAAGAATGTAAAATTAGCGTAATTATTTAGATGATATGTTATTCTTTAAATACTTAAAAAAGAAAAAGATGTTGAGACTTGTTTTGTTTGATACAAATCCATCGAATGTTGCTGTGGAGATCCAAAAGAAGTCTTGAAGTCTTACGTAGAAGGAAAACTGACGCATCCACTAATATCCGGTGAATGCGAGTTTTTCAGTGAGTTAGGAGGCGCAAATATGGAACACCTAGAGAAACATGAAAGAATGCAGATGTGGCAAAACATCCAGCAGGCATTGATCAATGAACAAATGGATCAATTCAGAGCGGAGTTTTTAGAGTTACATCCATATGATCAGGCGAAAATCTTCGAGGAACAAGATGAAGATATACGCTTTCTCATCTATACTTATTTATCTCCAGAAGAAATGGCGGAGGTAATGGAGCATGTAGATCGAGATATAGTGAATGAGTTTATTTCAGAAATGGTACCAGCATTTGCTGCAAAAATATTTGAAGAAATGTCGACAGATGATGCTGTAGATATACTCAATGAACTTGATAAAAATAAAGTGGCAAGCTTCCTGACAATAATGAATAAAGAATCTTCTGAAGAAATTAAACAATTGCTTCATTATGAGGAAAAAACAGCCGGTAGTATTATGACAACTGAATTTGTTGTCATTAACCATGATATGACAGTAAAAGAGGCAATGCGCCATTTACGAAAAGAAGCACCAGAGGCAGAAACAATTTACTATATATATGTTGTTGACTCAGATAAGAAATTAGTTGGTGTTATATCATTAAGAGATTTGATAATAGCAGAAGGAGACTGGCTTATTCAAGATGTAATGAGCGAACGAGTAGTATCTGTTCCGGTAGGGGAAGGTCAGGAAGACATTGCACAGATGATGAGAGATTATGACTTTCTGGCATTACCAGTCGTGGACTTCCAGAATCATTTGCTTGGGATTATAACTGTCGATGATATTATGGACGTTATGGAAGAAGAAGCAAGTGATGACTACTCCAAACTTGCCGGTATCTCTGATGTAGAGAGATTTGGGGATACTGCGCTGCAGGCAGCTAAGAAACGATTACCATGGTTGATCGCATTATTATTCCTCGGAATGTTTACTGCAAATATTATTGCCCGCTTTCAAGGAGCCCTTGAACAGGTTGCCCTTCTCGCAGCATTTATACCAGTTATAGCCGGTATGGCAGGAAATACAGGAACACAAGCTCTGGCAGTCGCTGTCCGCAGTATTTCAAATGGTGATATGGATAAAATCGGGAAAGCTTCTGTTATTTGGCAAGAGGCGAAAACAGGTGTGATTACAGGGACAACTTGTGGAATCTTAATAACTTTGATCGTTGCCTTTTGGTATGGAGAATTGTATTTAGGTATTCTTGTTGGTATATCGATTATGGCTACATTATTTGTTGCTACAATTGCCGGAGCATTTGTACCTTTAGTGATGCACAGATTTAATATTGACCCAGCGGTTGCTTCCGGTCCTTTCATTACAACGTTAAATGATATTATATCAATGTTTATTTACTTTGGACTGGCAACTGCTTTTATGAATTTATTAATAGGTGGAGGTTGAGATAGATGGAACATGGAGAATCAATTAGTTCATTGGTTATTGTCGTCATAGCTGCTTTTTTGACACCAATATTGCTGCACAGGTTTAAGCTCAAAATGATTCCGGTGGTTGTGGCAGAAATTATTGTTGGTCTAATTATCGGACAAAGTGGATTTGATTTAGTAGAGGAAAGTAACTGGCTGGAAACATTATCAACATTAGGCTTTATTTTCCTTATGTTTTTAAGTGGTTTAGAAATAGACTTTACACTATTTTCCAAGAAGAAACAACGGAATCCAAAAGATAATAATATGCCAAGTCCTGTTAAAATTGCTACATTAGTTTTTATGGGTATTTTTATTCTATCATTCGGTCTTTCTTATTTATTTGTTCTGTTCGGCCTTATCGATAATGTGTACTTAATGACATTAATCATTTCGACCATTTCATTAGGTGTTGTTGTGCCTACATTGAAAGAAGCACAGGCAATGCAGACGACAATTGGACAAACGATCCTGCTTATTGCAGTTATTGCAGACTTAGTAACAATGATTTTACTAGCTGTGTTTGTCTCCTTTTACAGTGAAGACTCGGGTAATATGTGGCTTCTGCTAGTTCTGTTTGCTGTAGGGGTATTGCTTTACTTTGTAGGGAAACACTTCAGAAACCAGTCATTTCTCGAGACAATGTCCAAAGGAACGATACAGATTGGAACACGAGCTGTTTTCACATTGATTATTTTTCTCGTTGCCTTATCTGAATCTGTAGGTGCGGAGAATATCCTGGGAGCATTCCTTGCGGGATCATTAGTTTCTCTCCTTGCACCAAACCAGGACTTAGTCCATAAATTAGATAGTTTCGGGTACGGATTCCTGATTCCTATTTTCTTTGTAATGGTCGGTGTTGAACTGAACCTTTGGGCACTTTTTGATGAACCAAAAGTGTTAGCAGTAATTCCATTATTATTTATTGCACTACTCATTTCCAAAGTTATTCCTGTTGCTATACTAAGAAAATGGTATAACACCAATACTGTAATTGCAGCAAGTATGCTTCTGACTTCTACATTGTCGCTTGTAATTGCTGCAGCAACTATAGGGGAGAGACTGGGAGTAATCACGAGTGAGATGAATGGAGCATTAGTATTAGTTGCTGTTCTATCTTGTATTATAACACCTGCTTTCTTTAAAAAATTCTTTGTTAATGAAGAAGAAGTACAGTATGTTGAATCAATTGCCTTTATCGGAATCAATCAGGCGACAATTCCGGTTGTCCGTGAGTTGGATTCAAAAGAATATGAAGTTCATCTGTATCATACTCGACAAGATAAAATTGAGGATAATCAAACTAGATCTATTTTCGATATTAATCAGTTAGATAATTATGATATAGCAACATTAGAAGCAGCTGGTGTTTTTGACCATGATATAGTTGTTGTCTCAACAGGTGAAGAAGAAAAGAATGAAGAGATCGCAACATATGCCAAAAATAATGGAGTAGAGCGGGTAATTGCCAGAATTGAGATTCAGGCAATTGAAAAGCGTCTTAAGGAAATAGGGGTAGATGTATTCTCTGTCCTTCTCTCATCCAAAACATTACTAAAAGCACTAATTGAAGCGCCAAACGTTGTGAACATCTTTACACAACAAGAATCAGCACTTTATGAGATTAATATGAACAATTCCCAATATGAAGGGATACTGCTTAGAGAGTTTCCATTTACCGGAGATGTGATTATGGTTCGTATTTTCCGTGGCAAGGATTCGATTGTCCCGCATGGTGATACAGAATTAAGGGTAGGAGACAGGCTTGTTGTGACAGGATCTCATGAATATGTGGGAGATTTACAAAGATTATTAGAATATGTTTAAGCAAAGAAAATGATTGTGATAAACTTCCAAATTAGATAAAATAGTAGCAGGTACTAATAATAAGTTATATATATTATCTAGGAGGTAATGGGATGAATTTTTCCTTGGAAGGCCGCACATATGTTGTGATGGGTGTAGCAAATAAACGTAGTATTGCCTGGGGAGTGGCACGTTCACTTCATGAAGCTGGAGCACGCTTAATCTTTACTTATTTGAATGACCGCTTTGAGAAGCCAATCAAAGATCTTGCAGCTACTTTAGAAGGACAAGATGCATTATTTTACGAATGTGATGTAACAAATGATCAGGCAGTAAGTGATACATTTGCACAAATAAAAGAAGATGTTGGAACAATTCATGGTTTAGCTCACTGTATTGCCTTTGCTAATAAGGAAGATTTACAAGGGGAGTTTGTTGATACGAGCCGTGATGGTTTCTTATTGGCACATAATATCAGTGCATACTCCTTAGTGGCTGTATCGAAAGCCGCTGCACCATTAATGACTGACGGTGGCAGTATTGTTACATTAACTTACCTTGGCGGGGAACGTGTTGTGAAAAACTATAATGTGATGGGTGTCGCTAAGGCAAGCTTAGATGCAAGTATGAAATATTTAGCAAATGATCTTGGTAAACATGGTGTGCGAGTTAATGCCATTTCAGCAGGACCTATCCGTACCCTTTCTGCAAAAGGTATTGGCGACTTTAACTCTGTCCTAAAGAAAATCGAAGAAGAAGCACCATTGCGCCGTACCATTACTCAAGAAGAAGTAGGCGACTCAGCTTATTACTTATTAAGTAACTTGTCCCGCGGGGTAACAGGGGAAATTATCCATGTTGATGCAGGATACAATATTTTAGGTTTATCATAATTACATTGGAAGACAGCCGTTTTATCAGCTATGAGCGGCTGTTTTTTTTATTGGTTTGGATGTTTGGGTGTTCAGTTTCAGTGGTATATCAATCGAGAGTTCCCAGTGAAGTGCCGGATTTGATAGGAAGAAGCGATTATCCTATCAAAACAAACAGGAGTAGCAACAGATATGATAGGAAGAAGTGATTATCCTATCAAAACACACAGGAGAAGCAACAGTTATGATAGGAAGAAGTGATTATCCTATCAAAACCAATAGGAGAAGCAACAGATATGATAGGAAGAAGCGGTTTACCTATCAAAACACACAGGAGTAGCAGTAGATATGATAGGAAGAAACGTTTATCCTATCAAAACGTATAGGAGTAGCAGCAGAAATGATAGGAAGAAGCGATTATCCTATTAAAACGCGCAGATGTTGTATCTGATTTGATAAGAAAATTGCTGCATCTATTATGCTCAGTTTTTTTATTACTCATGCCTTTCTGCTATAATGAACCAAAGGGTGGTGGAGTTAATGCAAAGAATTATTTTATTTGATGGTGTTTGTAACTTATGCAATTCTTCGGTTCAATTTATTATGAAGCATGATCCAAATATGTATTTTCAGTTTGCCTCGTTACAAAGTGAAGCGGGGGAAAAGCTGACATCGAAGTATGAAGTTCCAACAACAGTTGAGAGTGTTGTTCTCATTGAGGGTGACAGATATTATACAGAATCAACAGCTGCCCTGAGAATTGCCAAAAAATTAAATAAGTTCTATCCACTGCTGTATGCCTTTATCGTGATTCCAAAACCGCTCAGAAACATTATATACAAATTTATTGCCAAAAACAGGTACCGCTGGTTTGGGAAGCGGGAGAGCTGTATGCTGCCAAATCCACAAGACCGTAAGCGATTCTTGTCATAATAAAAAGCCGCATGAATTTTCATACGGCTTTTCTCGTCTCTATAAGAGGATGTTCAATAAGTCACCAAATGATAAGCGGCGAATTTCTACGTTGGTTTGCGAGTCCGCTTCTCACGTATTCAACCCATACGTTCCGAGGCTCCTCACTGCACCGCCTCGACCTTCTTGCTTCTAATTTGCCGACTTATTGAACACGTACTAGAAGAGGATGTTCAATAAGTCACCAAATGATAAGCGGCGAATCTCTACGTTGGTTTGCGAGTCCGCTTCTCACGTATTCAACCCATACGTTCCGAGGCTCCTCACTGCACCGACTCAATCTTCTTTGCTTCTAATTTGCGACTTTTTGAACACGTACTTTAAGCATTTTCCTTTTTACGTCGTTTTAATGTATTTAATCTCGCTTCTTCTCTAAATGCTTTGAAAATAGAAAATACCATGAGAATCATGATGATCGCAAATGGGAATGCCGCTATAATAGAAGCTGTTTGCAGTGCATTTAATCCACCTTGCCATAATAAAACGGCTGCTGTTCCTGATTGAACAAGGCCCCAGGCAACCTTTACTTTTGCATCAGGATTCAGATCCCCATTAGTTGTCTGCATTCCAAGCACAAAAGTGGCAGAGTCAGCAGATGTAATAAAGAAGGTACTAATTAATAAAATTGCCAGTACTGACAGAAATCCTGTAAGCGGGAAGTTTTGTAAAACAGTGAATAATGCTGCTTCCGAACCAGTTGCATTCATTTGACCAAGAATATCCACTCCTTGGTTCATTTCCTGATGAATGGCAGAACCGCCTAAGACACTGAACCATAATGTACCGAATAAAGTCGGAACAAGTAATACACCAGTGACAAATTCACGAACAGTACGTCCTCTTGATACACGTGCGATAAACATTCCAACAAATGGTGCCCATGCAATCCACCAAGCCCAATAGAAAATTGTCCAGTCCTTGAGCCAGCTTGCATTGTCTTCATTAAATGGAGCCATTCGGAAACTCATTTCAGGTAAATTGGAAATATATCTGCCTAATGTAGTAGTAAAAAAGTTCATAATGAAATTAGTAGGACCAGTAAATAACATAAAGACAACTAATAAAATTGCTAAAATAACATTGGTTGTACTTAAATATTTAATTCCTTTGTTCAAACCTGTAAGGGCCGAGAGCATATACAGAACGGTAACAAGAACAATAATAATCATCTGAAGTCCGATTGTATTGGATAGACCATCTATAACAAAAGTCAGTCCGCTTCCGATCTGCTGTGCACCAAGTCCAAGAGATGTTGCCACACCAAAAATAGTGGCAAATACGGCAATGACATTAATTAAAGTCCCAAGGCCACCATTCATTTTATCACCATAAAGTGGTTTCAATGTGCTGCTGATAAGACCAGGTTCATCTTTTCTAAATTGAAAATAAGCTAGTGCCAATGCAAGGGTTGCATAAACTGCCCATGGGTGGAATCCCCAATGAAAGAAGCTGTATTGCATGGCAACTCGAGCCGACTCAGCCTCAGTTGCTGTTGCATATGGCGGAATATGAAAATGCCAGATTGGTTCTGCTGCGCCCCAGAATACTAAACCAATTCCCATACCTGCACTGAATAACATACCAAACCATGTAATATAGCTGTACTCAGGCTTGTCCCCATCTTTTCCAAGCACAATGTTTCCATATTTAGAAACGATCAGGAATATTGCTAAAATAACAAATCCGGTTGCTACAAGTAAGTAGAACCAGCCAAATCTAGTTACTAAAAAGCCTTGGATTAATGTTGTCACATTATCAAGGTTCCACTGTGGTAATGTTTCTTTAGGTATGATTCCCCACAAAATAAATAAAATTGAAATTGCTAATGAAATATAAAAAACTTTTGTAACTTTGTGCATCATATCATCCTCTCTATACAGTTATTATTGCACTCATTACAATTCCCAAATAAGTTTTATCTATGCGCCAGTAAAGACACAATGTTTTATATCCTAACAAAATTATTAATAGAATTCAACCAATACAAAAAAACTCTCCCACGATAATGGGAGAGTTACTGGGGAAAACAGGATTACAATACAGATACTGCTGGAAGACAAGTGATTGCACAGAAGCAAGACAAGTCAACAGTAATACAGATACCAGTACGTTCTAAGTCGTCTACACGCTCATTTTCTAACTGGTCACATGGTTCGTCACATGCATTTTGATCGTTTTCAAATGCAAGTAATTCTAAGATAGCACAGCAGTCGTCACTTACTTCATTCACACGGAAGATAAAGCTCTCAATACATTCGAATCTAGCATGGTTGTTTTCGTTTTCGATAACAGCACCAGAAGCTTTAAAAGGTTTCAAACCCTTACCATATAGAATGAAAGGAACTGTGTCTAAACCGTTTGCTGTAACTGGAGATACTAAGCTGCGGATTGATTGTGCACAGCTGATATCACAATGCTGATCTACTACATCATCTTGTGCGTCTGCAATTGCACGTACAACGTCACATACACAGTCTTTGCTTGAGATTGGTCCTAATTCGTCACATGAACTTCCAATATTTTGTTTACCCATTTTTTATTAACACTCCTTGAAATAAAGTTTTTCGTTAACACTATAATCTATGTGGGTATCCAATAGATGTATAGACGAATGACACAATTATTAAATAAAAAAACCAATCCATATGCACAGAATTAGGCGTTTGTCATAACATGAAATATAACAAATGTGCAACAGGAGGAATGTATGATGAGTTCCACTAGAAAAAGTAAACAATCGCCAAAATTGTATTTGCATCAACCGACTCTTTCTGAACCTGCAAGCAAAATGCAAACAATATTTCAAACAAATAAAAAAACAAAACGAAAAGAAGCACCAAAGCAAAAAGAAACAGTGAGTGAGGGCAGCTCAAACAAAAAGAAATTTAAAGAAATGACGATCTTGGAAAAAGTAGAACATTTTGCAGCAATGCCAATGCACCTGCCTCGTGTTCGCTGTGAAATTATCACAGAAAGAAAGAAATATTATGGCTTTATCCAGCGCTATCAAAATGACATGGTTTCCATCAGAACAGCAAGTAAAGCAGAGGAAGTATCGGTACCTTTAAAACAGATACAGGCAATTAATATAGCAGGTTTTTAACGTGATATGTAACAACCTGTCGTGATAAATGCATAGGATATATCGGCAAATAATTTAGATTGAAGGAGGCATTATTGATGTCAGAAAAGAAGAAAGTTATTTATGTGAAAGATCTTGTCATCAAAGCAGACAATGTACGAATTGAACCATCGCATCACCATCGTCCGGATCCTTTTTTTGGACCTAGGCGAGGAGAAACATTGGGAGAAGCGGAAGAAAAAGAACATCATGAAGAGGTTGAAGATATCGCAGAAGAAAATGATGACGATAAAAAAGATCATGATGACGACAGAAGACCATTTTCCTGGATCTAAAAAGGTAAAAAACAGGTTTTGAAAACGGATTAGTGGGTATAGGTAAACAAAGGAATAAGGGGGAGGCTATCGTATGGGATACATTCTGCCAGTCGATAATTTTCAATATCAGCAATATCATAATCGTGTCACTAAAACTGAACGTGACCCATTTCCGATTGAGGAACTATACCCGATTCAATTCAATATGGATTATGAAAGCGAAAAATTAAAAGAAAAAACAGGTCAGAAATATGAAAGTCCTGAAGTCTTCGGGAAACAATCCAGCAGCTATATCTCTTCAAGCAGTATTAAAAATGAAAAAATATATGCCCAGGTAACAGGAAAAGGTCGAGAGTTTGTTGCTGAAGCATAATAAGACAGCTAGCACCATAGCTGTCTTATTATTTTGCCTGCTTCTGAATATATAACCCATTGTTTTTATCATATTCGCCATAGAATACTTCTTTAACAGAATTTATTTTCTGCTTCCTTAATTCCTTTTGCAGCCAGTTTTCATCAAACCCCATTTCCGTTAGGTTATCCTGAATGATTTCACCATCATTTATAACCATAAATGGCAACACAACCTTTTCTGCGGGAAGGTCGAAATCCTGCTTTTTTGGTGTCTGATAATCTGATTTCTTAAGTACTGAAACTGTCCCATCTGTTTCTAAGATTGCATATTCAACTTCCTGTACGGAAAATACATCCTTCGATCTTAATAAGTGAAGCAGCTGATTCATATCAAGCTTCCCTTTTTTCATAACTTCCCGCTGTAACTTCCCATGGTGAATAATAATGGAAGGACTTCCTTCTAAAAGAGACCTCGATTTCTTTACTTTTTGTGTGATCATTTCTGTTATAAATAATAATACTCCCCATAATAGGACAGCAAAAGCAATGTCAGGTATACCGACTTCTTTATCATAAAGGGCATTACCAACTAATTCCCCTAAAATAAGTGCAGAAATAAAATCAAAGGCAGTTAATTGTTTTATCTGAGTTTTCCCCAACGTTTTTGCGAGAACAAATAATGTGACAAACCCGAACAGTGTTTCAACGAAAATAGAGCCAAATTGCATGTAAGATCCCCACCTTTGTTGTAAATCATTATATCTTTCACAAAAAGGGAGGAATTATGCATTATTAAAAAAGAATGCCGGACACTCAGTAGTATCCGGCATGCTGTTAAAGGGCTTTAGTCATTGTTACATGAGGAATTCCTGCATCCATAAATTCCCCTGAAACTGTTTCATATCCAAGCTTCTTGTAAAAGCTTTCTGCTTGTGTCTGACCATTAAGTTTTGATTTATCCATTCCTTTTTCCTTCGCAACTTTTTCCATATAGATCAGCAGCTCTTTTCCAAAGTTTCTGCCTCTATATTCATGAAGAATACAAATACGCTCCATTTTCCCATATCCCTCAACAAATCGCATTCTGCTGGCCGCAACTGGCTTGTCCCCAATATAACCAACAAAATGAATGGCTTCTGATTCCAGTTCATCAATTTCCAATTCTTCAGGTACATTCTGTTCATCAACAAATACGGTATATCTTACAGAATAAGCATCCTGTAACATTTGTTCATTTTCCACGATTTTTATATCCATTTTTTAATACTCCTCACTAAACATTTGCTTCAAGATTCCTTCAAGATGCTGCTGCCAATATTTCCAAGTATGCTCACCGTCAAACTCAACATAATGATAGGCCTGTAACTTCCCATCAAGCTGAGCATTCAGTTCCCTGTTTGGTGTGAGAAAATCAGATACCTTGCCATCAGTTGTGTGTACACTCGTTTCTTCCAGACCGATCGAGTGATATACTTCTATTTCTTTCAAATGTGCTGTATCCTTTACCCGTTCCATGACAGTAGAATTAACAAATGGTGATTGCATAATGACTTTTCCTATTGTACTTGGATACATTGTTGCTATCATAAAGGCCAATGTCCCAGCAAGCGAATCACCCATCAAAGCACGTTCTATCGGCATAATACTTAACGCATCCTCTACTTTTGGCACAACTTCTCTGATAAAAAAAGTAATATATGCTTCCTGTTTTTCCCCATCTGGATGGTATTTTTTCATCCGATCGAACTTGTCATTATAATGAATGCCAACAAAAATCGTCGGTTCTATCTCCATTTCCGTATGTAACCTGTCACTTAATGTGGCAATCCTCCCCATTCGGAAATAATCATCCCCATCCTGCATATAACAGATCCGGTAATCCCTCATCGGAGTAAATCCTTCAGGCAGATACCATTTCACCGTAATCTCTTCATCCAGATAATCACTGTTAATGACGAAATCACCCATTTTCCCCTTACGACCCATCAAACAAACCTCCCACTAACAATACTCATAGCACTATCTTAACATTTTCTCCAATAACCATGCATGAAAACAGACCGCAAGCACATCATAAAAACAAAAAGGATGTGAAGCCAATGTTTTGGAAAAAAGTGTGTGCAATGATGTTGACAGTGCTTGTAGTCCTTACCGTCAGTGCTTCTGGCTTAGGATTAGCAGCAGAAGCTGCCAGACAGACAGCAACGGTTACCGAGCATCTATATAAAGATAATGAAAATTTAAAGTATCCGCAAGTGAGTGATATGGAAAATATAAAGCTGCAAGAGAAGATTAACCGTGATTTTGATAAGTATATTAAAGAAGCATACAAAGCAGCAAAGGATGTCCAGAAGCAGGCTGAGAAATACGGCTTTGAAGGTGAATTTCTCACCACATATGAAGTGAAGTATAATAAACAACCTCGCTTAAGTATTTTAACAAGTGATTATATGTTTAGCGGCGGAGCCCATGGCAATACGGTTGTACAGTCATTTAATTATGATGCAGAAGAGGGGAAGCGGGTTTATTTAACCGATGTTTTAACAACAGAAGAGCAAATAAAGAAGGTTCAGAATTATGTATGGGAATATGCGATCGAACGGCCGGATATTTTCTATCCTGATCTGAAGAAAGAGGATATTCAATTAACGAAGGATACCGCCTTTTATTTTTCTGATGACGGAATTGTGTTAGTGTTTCAGCAATATGAAATTGCGCCATATGTTTCCGGTAATCAGGAAATTAGCATACCAAAAGAAATATACGAAAAAGCCTGATCCTCTTGACCAGGCTTTTTCTTTACTTTATCACAGATGCAAAGCATCCTGATAAGTTTTGTTATTTTGCAAATACATGATTGCCGATTTTAATGGTTACTTGTCTGTTTGTAATCCATTTGTTTACAGCTGTATCTGGATTATAGAAGAAAATTGAGCCTTGTCCCTGGCCGCGAAAAGCAATGGCTTCATTAACTGCTCTCATTGATTCTGCATCTGCAGGCTGATTTATGGCACCATCTTTCACAGGGCTGAAGGCATAATAAGCACCATTCTCATATGTTTCGTAAATAACTCCTGCAACAGAATTCGGGAAGTCTTTATGATCCACACGATTTAAAATGACAGTAGCTACTGCCACTTTCCCCGCATATGGCTCACCTTTTGCCTCCGCATGAACAAGCTTTGCCATCAGCTGTTTATCAGATGCGGAAACAGCATGAGGAATTAATAAATTTTCTCCTGGGTAAATAATGGAACTGGAACGGTTATTCGCGTTTTGCAAACTCAAAACTGATACACCGTTTTGACGGGCAATTTTCCATAAGGAATCCCCGCTTTTTACTGTGTAAGCATTTGAAATGGTTGGCATCACGAAAAAGCAAGCGGATGCAATTACGGTAAGCATTGTAATACGAAAATTTTTAGACATGTGTTGTTCCCTCCTATGTATGAATCTACTATCTGATATCTAGATTAGCAGTTGTAACATAATCTATCAGCAGGTTGTATTTACCAATAGAGAGAATGCTAGATAGATGAAGGGAATGTATTTTTTTCCTGTAGAGTATTCAAGTTAATTTTATGGATTTTGAAGGAGAAATTTCCTCTATTATGACAATTGTTAACTTGTTGTAAATAAAGAAATTGATAAATTATACGCTCTTTCCGGATAACATAACTTCGCTAAACCAACTAAATACTAAATCGCTTTAAGTGAAAGGGAAGAAAAGAACAGGAATATGTCAGGTATGGCATGGAAAATTATAGAATTAATTATGCGAGATGATTGATATTGTTTGGAAGCGGGTATGGAATAATAGAACAATATTTAAGGAGGTTGATGACAAGATGGCAAAAGAAATTATTGGTGGAGTATTTCGAAAGGAAGCAGACGCAGTTAGCGCAGTAAAAGAATTACAAACACTTGGATACGGTCATGACCACTTAACGATCAGTGCGAAAGATAAAGATGAGGTAAAAGATATTAAAGACCGGACAGGTGCAGACGTGAAAGCTGACAGCAGCGAAAGAGGTAAAAACGCTGGCAAAGGCCTGGGAATTGGTGCAGGAACAGGCGGTGTTCTTGGTGGTTTAGCAGCATTAGTTGCTGAAGCAGGTTTGTTTGCAATTCCGGGAATTGGACCAGCTGTAGCAGCAGGACCACTTGCAGCAACGATTACTGGGCTTGTTGGCGGTGGACTCGTTGGTGCACTAGTTGGTGCAGGAATTCCGAAAGAACATGCGAAAGAATATGAACAGTATCTTAAAGATGGATATATTCTTGTACTTGTAGAAACAACAGGAAATCAAAACGATGTTTATAGAACATTTACTAACAACAGAACTGAAAACACACACTTATATCCAAATGATGTAGTTATGGAGAGACGTAAAAATGGCGGAGTAACTGAAACACGTGGCCGTAATGCGGCAGTTGATAGAAACATTGATTCACGTGAACCTGATATGGCAGTTTTTGAAGACAAAGACGATGTTAACAATAATAAGCGCAGAGGCTGGTAATAGAAAGAACAAAGAAGCCCCGTTTCTTTTATAGATGCGGGGCTTTTTTTATGGTTCAGTTGGTAATAGCCTGTTGAACAATAAGGCACGGAAGATTCCTTGCCTAAGCCAGAAGATAAATAAACTTCTGCTTTTCTCATTAAAAAATTGATTGACAGAACAGTAGTTTGTTATTATATTAATAATTATCAATAACAAAATATTGCATCGTGATTCCGTAGCTCAGCTGGGAGAGCGCCACCTTGACAGGGTGGAGGTCGCTGGTTCGAGACCAGTCGGAATCATAAGCTTCAACCATTGATACATAGCGATTCTTGATTAATTTCGAGAGTCGCTATTTTTTTGTGAAAAGAAAAAATGCCGACATTTAGCCGACCAATTCTTCATACATATTCAATTTTAACCATTTTTGTTCTTTCTATTTAGGGCATCATCTAATTTTTGAGAAGCAATTTCATCCGCCTGTCGGAGAGCATGCGCATAGATATTCATGGTCGTTTTTATATTAGCGTGTCCTAGTCGTTCTGCCATGATTTTAGCATGAACACCATCATTGATTAATAAAGTTGCCGACGTGTGTCTCAAAGCATGAATTTTGATATATTTTAAATCATGCCGTTTAATAAAACGTTCCCACCAATTCTTTAATGATTCTGGATTAAATGGTTTGCCGTTCATGTCGGCAAGAATAAAGTTATGTTTTCCGTCTCTCCATAATTCTTTAGCAGCAAGTCTTTCTTTTTTGCGCTGTAATTCTAACTTCTTGACTTCGGC
Organism: Gracilibacillus oryzae; assembly: GCF_009498735.1. Lineage (GTDB taxonomy): Bacteria > Bacillota > Bacilli > Bacillales > Amphibacillaceae > Gracilibacillus > Gracilibacillus oryzae. The sequence goes on along the minus strand of NZ_ML762424.1, from coordinate 277,832 downwards.
TAATAATGCTTCGGAAATAACCACATCACGTTGTTTTGCAGACTGGCTGCCTTTTTTAATATCATATACCTGGTATCCATCTACTTTGGTATAGGTCAATGCTTGTCTAATATGGACCAATTTCTTTTCGTGATCAAAATGCTTAAACTCTAACCCAAATAATTCAGATCGCCTCATACCAGTAGTTATGGCCAGCTTAACAATGATCTGCCAATGTGGTACTTTGGTTTCTTTCTCTAAACATTCCAATAGGTGGATTACCTCATCAATCTCATATACCTCTAACTGTTTATGTTCTACTTTTGGTTTCTTCACGTGTTTTACAGGATTATCTTTGATTAGTTGGATCTCTTGAGCAAAGTTAAATACATTATTTAAAATACGATAATGATAAAAGATCGTGCTACTGGACAACTTTTTCTTCTTATTTTCTTCTTGCCTTTTTTCGTCCTTATATTTGTCTCTTCTCATGCCTTCATCTTCTAAATTGTGAAGGAAATCAATAATATGTTTAGGCTTGATCTGATCCATACGCAAAAATTGAAATGCTGGTAGAATGCGAGTTTCTAAATACAATACATAATTTTCTAATGTGGTGCTGGCTAATCTCTTTCGGCCACACTTAGGCAGCCATTCTTTATTGATAAAGTCCACAAAATTCATTTTCTCTGGCTCATAATACGCATCATCTGTAACTTCGGCCACGAACTTTGTTAAAGCTTTTTGTGCATCTCGAGGACCTTTGGCTTTGATCGTTCTGTATTGTTTGTGTCGTTTCTTTTTACTTGTCTTCGGATCCACATATGATCCTAAGTCTACTTCCAGCTGCCACTTTCCATTACCTCTATCTCTCATGTGTCCTTTTGCCATGTTGATTCCCCCTATCAAAAAAGCGCACGGAATGTGCGCTATATTGTTATTGAACTGCAGTGGACTCCCCATTGTCTGTAACCTCGGCTACAAATTTACTTAAGGCTTTTTCTGCTTCCCGTATTCCTTTTGCCTGAATTAGTTTGTATTTTTTATGGCGTTTCTGTTCATCAGTCTTCAGATCTACATATGATCCGAAATCTACTTCTAATTGCCATTTGTCATTTCCTCTATATCTCACATATCCTTTCACCATAATAAAATCCTCCTATTAACAAAGCGCAACAATGTGCGCTTATAATGCTTCTAATGCCTCTTTATATTTGTTGTATTCTTCCTCTGGTAGGTCTCCATTAATCTGGACTAATATATTTTTGTGCGCAATAGTCCATGAGAAAAACATCGCGCTTTCTCTCCCTAGATCGTCATAATATGCTTTCATTTCTTCTAAATCGTCTTGATTACTATATGAGAGAATTCTTCCACCAGCACCCTCTCCAATAGAAGGAGTTAAGAATCTTTTTGCTTCATCATCTTTCATTGGAGCCATACCGTAATCATCTTTTGTCATTTCTGTTGCATTTTCAGCTTCTAATCCAGCATCTTGAAAAGCTGTAATAACTTCCTCAACAGTAATGGTATCATTACCACTAGTGCTATCATTATCACATGCTACTAATATACTTAAAATCAATACCGAAAATATCATAAGAAATTTATTCATTTACGTCACCTCATTAAATAGTTTATTAATACTTATAAATCAAGGGTAATAGGGTATTTAACTCCTTTGAATTTATTTTCAAAAGTAGATTTATCGTACTTTTCAATAACTTTCTCGGCTTTGTCTTGAACTTTATCTTCAATATCCATTACATTATCAGCATTTATTGCATCTAATAAAAGCTGATAGCATACTTTTTCATTAAAGTAGTGAAAAGGCAATTCTTCTTTGGTTATTTCCCAAGCATATTCGAATAATTCTTCAATATTATCATCAACTTCTTTTAACATGTCTATTATAGGATTCACTATACCAGGAGCTAGAAATAATGAACTGGGTGGTTCCAGGTATTCTTGGTTGCCTAATCCACTCAAGTCATTAATGAAAACTCTAATATAATTCGTTATGGATTGATGATAATTTTCATCATCTCTTAGTTGCTCTGCTATACTGAGGATATCGTTTCTCATCAATCCAAAGTTCTTTTCTCTTCTATTTTTTTCATATGAATCGTTATTAAGTTTCCATGAAATCTGTGAGTTTGTAGGGATTTCACCCTCTTTTAATTGACTTATAAATCCAATTGAATTAGCAACGTTGTAAGCGCCTTTACCCCTCTTGTGAGCATTAATGATAAAGTTATATTGTTCTATAATTCTATTTCCTTGCTCTGTACATTTATAGAAGAAATCTTTAATTAAAGGCTCCAACTCATTTATATTGAAGTTTTCTTCAATTCTTTTGATAAGATCATCTTTTCTTCCAGATACTTTCAGATCTTTTGATTTTAATATATCTTTTAATTCAGTTACTTTAATTGATGGAAGAGTTTCAAATGGCGTAGATTCTTTAATTAAATTTTGTTCTAAAAGTCTCAGCTTTGATTTATCTGGATTTATTCCATACTGGTATGAAAAATATTTCGGGAAGCTGATGTTTGCAGTTGCACCATCAATCCAATTTAGAAGTATAATTTCTCCAGGTAATAAACCATTATCTAATTTTTCTAAGTATATAGGGTTTGTATCCATTTCTTCTCTTGCATTATTCATTTCTAAATTCGCATCCGATTTTATATTATCATTATTAGTAAGTTTTTCTGGATGAAAAGTATTGTTCGTCTGAATTGATTTTTGATTATTGCTTACTTTACGTTTAAAGAATAAATCCAGAAACTTCACATGTCTCAACTCCCATTTAATTTAATTTTTCTACATCAATAACCTCATTAATATCAACAATTCTAATATATAACTTTGTGACATCCTCCTTTACTAATCCACTATTGTTTATTCTTTGCTCAATCCTATTTAAGTTAATACCTATCTGATCCGGATATTCTTCACTTACAACTAAATCACTAAGCAGTACGGTTGCACTTAGCTCATTACAATGGAAGTTAGTAATATCATCGGTTTCATAACTATTAATAGGTATATATATAACACTGCTTGTCCATTTAAATTGTTCCATAACTAACCATATAGGGGATCTTTGATTATCTACATAATCGCAATATAATTTCATCTTATTCATTATCGCACCCTTTTTAATTGGCTATATAATTGTTTCATAATGACCTTTGTTTCATGTGACCAATTACTTGGATCATTACTTTTTTTATAATTATTTTGTTGTCTGATAAATTCATTGTCTATGTTGGTTTGTAGGATTCTTCGGTTGATTTGCTCCACTCTCTTTTTAGCAAGTGCTTCAGTAACATTAAATGTAGTTGCTAAAAGGTGAGTACACTGTGTTTTATCTTGGGGTAATTCTAGCTGTTCAATCATAAAGAAAGGCATGGCTGCATATAGAACAAATTGATTAGCTTGGTTTTCTTGGAGATACCGAAAACTACTTACAGACTTCACTTGATCTCCATGATGCCTTAAAGGATGGCATAGCTCATGAAAAAATAATTCTCGTATTTCGGTTTCTGGTTTTTCTGGATTTAAGAAAATCATTATTTTCCTTTCATTCCATAAGACATTTTCTTTGGCACCGGGCAAATATTCAACTTTCACATTCAATTTTCTTGAGATATTTTCTATTGTTAAATCGCCGGGTGAGGAAAGATTATTGTCTAAGTAGAGCTGTTCTAACCAGATTTCTAAATCTGTTTTTTTGTAGCCAGTAAACATATTAACCCCCCAAGTTGTAGAATGTATGTTTGTATAAGGTTTATAAAAAAGAGCCAAAAAGGCTTCTTTATTATTCTTCTTCATTTAACTTACGAAACAATCTTAACTGCTCTTCTAAATATTCTTTCTCTTTATCAGTGATGTTGTCAAAGTCGTGGAAAGCTCTATTGATAGTCTCTTCTCTCTCACCAACAGGATTATCTGTTCTCCCTAATAAATAATCAATTGTTACATCATATATCTGCGATATTTTCTCAAGGGTTTTAAAATCTGGTTCCCTTGATCCAGTTTCATATTTCGCTATCGTTGAATATGATACCCCTAATTTAGAGGCTAGGTCGTCTCTACTATGCTTATGCTTTTTACGCAATGTAGATAAACGTTTATTAAAACTCATATAATATTCCCCCAAATAGGATTGGATACTATTATTTTACACTAATTGTCCAATAATAAAATATTTTTGGACAAAACGGGCAATAAAGTATTGACTTTGGACAAAATGTCCTGTATATTACTAATTAACAAGACAAATCGTCCAGAAGGAGGTGGGAAAATGCGCCACAACCTAAGAAACATCAGAATTAAAAAAGGATATAAGGATGTTGAAAAACTTGCAAGAAAGATTGGTATATCAGCATCTTATTACTACAAAATTGAACAAGGAAAACGTGCGCCTGGTATTAACTTAGCAAAAAGAATTGCAGATATTTTGGAACACACAGTAGACGAACTTTTTTTTAATCGAAACTTGGACGAATCGTCCAATGAAAGGCGAGCAATTTAATTTAAGGAGGTAATCAAATGAATCAATTAAAAGTATTTGAAAATGATTTATTTAGAGTTTCAGCAAAGTTAGAAAATGGTCAAGCGTTATTCGATGCCGAACAAGTCGCTAGATCATTAGGGTTTATTCAAACGAAAAACCATAAGCAATATATTCGTTGGGAAACAGTTAACAGATATTTAGAAAAATATCTTTCCCAACATCTTGGGAAAGGTGATTTTATACCAGAACCACTTGTTTACAAACTAGCTTTCAAAGCTTCTAACGAACTAGCAGAAAAGTTTCAAGATTGGTTAGCTATCGAAGTAATACCATCAATCCGAAAAACTGGTTCATATCAAATGGAACAACCTAAATCGCAAGCTGAACTAATGCTTATGTATGCTGATCAATTTGTGAAACAAGAACGAGAAATAAAAGAATTGAATAACAAAATCGATAATGTTTCAAACATCATTTCTCTTAGTAACGTTGACTGGCGAAAGAAAACAAATGTGATCTTGAGAAAAATCGCTGACAAATGGTCTGGTGTCGAACCGTATCGCAGTGTAAAAAATCTAGCGTATGAACGATTTGAACAGCGTGCAGCTTGCAAGTTGAATTTAAGATTAGAAAACCGAAAAAAGAATGCTGTCACTCAAGGAATGACAAAAAGTTATGTAGCAAAGATCAATAAGTTAGATGTCATCGCAGAAGAAAAGCGATTGATTGAAATCTACATCCAAGTTGTTAAAGAAATGGCTATCCAATTCAGAGTCGATATTAAAGATTTCAAATTCGAAGAGGTGATGTAATTGAAAACCCCACACATGACAACAAAAGAAACTGCTGAATATATTGGAGTCCATCCAGACACACTTCGCAAGTATGTACATCAAGAAAACTTACCAGTATTACGATTTCCCGGGCGCAGGAAATGGATGTTCAGAAAAGATTTAGTTGATCAATGGGTAGAGAAACGATCTCAACCAGAAATCTACATCAATGGGCAGTTGGAAAAAGAAACAGTACACCAAGAATACGGAAAAATAAGAGTTTTACAGCCTTAACCGTATTCTTGGTGGGGCGCAATTAAACTATAGCAAATAGATAGAAATAAAGATAGATGATGTGATAATACATCACGCAACGTGACGATACAGCACAAAGGAGGGTAGAAGGTGGAATTTGAAATTAGGGATCTTCTTAAAGAAATGAGATTAAAAGCTAAATTAACACAGAAAGAACTTGCCATGAAAATGGGGATGGATCGCACGACTGTTTCAAAATTTGAAACAGGGACATATACGATTGCTGCTGCAGATTTATTCCGATGGGTAAAAACGACAGATGGACAAGATCAGTTAATAAATTTTATGTATAGCACTCAGATTATTACTGACGCAATTACAAGTGTACCTGGTTTAGTAGGCTTACTATCACCAGTTTTAAGATTAATAGCTTAGGAGGGATTAAAAATATGCAGCAGAAAAAAGATGGTAAGTACCTTAATCATGCATTTGTTGTTTTAGCACTAGCCGGATATTTTTACATGATTATATCGTTTTTAAACCAATAAAAAAGCACCTATTGCAGTAGGCGCTTCAACAATGTAATTATCTAACTTCATTATATCACAGACACAGGCTAAACGCTAGCCTTGTCTTAGTGCATACGAACGGATTCCTCCTACCAACATACAAGGTTTAGCCAGCCTTAAACGTTCGTATGTACTAAGATGCAGCTAGCATCAGAAAGGAGCGAGAAATTGAAAGAATATGTTGATTTAGACGAGTGGTTACAGCTGATGAAACTAGCAAGAGATAAGGGTGTAACCATAGAGCAAGTAAAACAATTTATCGAGGGAGGACAAGCTGATGATTGTCAAAGCAAGCGTATGGAGTAAAGCAGATAGTTTTAAAAAGATTGATTTATTGTTTGATGCTTGCAATTTAAAATACCTTCGTTATCACGTGCTTCGGAGAGAAAGAATGGAGGAATCACAACATGCGTAATCATCCAGTAATTGAACGAATGGAACAACATGGTTTTTTAACAGAACAGCAGCATTTTGGAAATGATGCAAATGGTAATGAGGTGTTTGTTGGTGATGTGATATTTGAATTTAACGAAGAATTTTGGTTGGAAGATCAGCTGGGGTATGGAGAGGTACAAATTTTAAAAACAATCGGTGCAGAAAGAAAATTAGCGCAATAAAAAATGCGCCTAAACAGACGCAAGGAACTTCTTACATGAGATTAGTTAATTATAACATGAAGTTCCTTGTAGAACAAGGAGGTTAATAATAATGGCTAAGAGCACAGTCGATATGTCACATCAAGAATGGCTTCAAGAACGAACAAAAGGGATTGGTGGTAGTGATGCGGCAACAGTCCTTGGATTAAACAAATATAAAACACCATTTGAATTGTTTCTTGAGAAAACTGGACAATCATTAGTTGACGATGAACAGGCAGAAGCAGCTTATTTCGGAAATCAATTAGAAGATTTGGTTGCAAAAGAATTTGAGATTAGAAGTGGTAAGAAGGTCAGAAAACACAACTTTATGATGCAACACCAAAAACACCAATTTATTATGGCTAACATAGATCGAAAAGTAGTAGGTGAAGATGCATTACTAGAATGCAAGACTGCCAGTGCCTATCTAGCAAAGGATTGGGAAGGTGACGAGATACCGGATTCTTACTTAGTCCAGGTACAACATTATCTTGGTGTAACAGGATATAAAAAGGCGTATATAGCTGTCTTAATTGGCGGTCAGCGCTTTGTGTGGAAAGAAATCGAACGTGATGATGAATTAATCAAAATGATATTTGATGCAGAGATTCACTTCTGGACAGAGCATGTTAAAAAGAATGTTGCTCCACCACTAGATGGGTCGAGTGCTGCAGAAGAATATTTGAAAAAGCGCTATGAAGAATCAGAAGAAGGTAAAACGATTGATCTTGCATTTGATTATGCGAACAAAATCAACCACCTTAACGAATTGAATTCATCTATTAAAGAACTAACTGAACAGAAGAAGCAAATCGAAAATGAGTTGAAGTATGAATTGAAGGAAGCTGAAACAGGAATCGTGAAAAACTACCAAGTGAACTGGAAACCTATTAAACAACAAAGAGTGGATTCTAAAAAGTTAAAGGAGCACTTCCCAGAAGTGTATCAGAAGGTTGCGAAAGAAATATCATTCAGGAAATTTAACGTAAAGGAGATGGCTTAATTTGGCTACTAATAGCACTCTTAAAAATCAGATATCTAATAAAAACAATAGTGGTAATCAAGTAGGGAATGCACAGGGCACCACAATGAAGGGGTTGCTTAGCTCACCGGCTGTAATGAAACGCTTTGAAGAAGTTTTAGGTAAACGAGCAAATCAATTCACTGCATCTATTCTTAGCTTATATAACAGTGAAAAGATGCTGCAGAAATCAGAGCCTATGAGCGTCATTTCAAGTGCAATGATTGCTGCAACTTTGGATTTACCTGTAGATAAAAATCTTGGTTATGCATGGATCGTTCCATATGGTGGTAAAGCGCAATTTCAACTTGGTTACAAAGGATACATCCAGCTAGCATTACGGACAGGCCAATATCGGAATATTAATGTCATCGAGGTATATGAAGGTGAGTTAAAGAAGTGGAACAGGCTTACTGAAGAAATTGAGTTGGACTTTGAAGATAGAAAATCAGACAAAGTTATTGGTTACACAGGTTATTTCGAACTAATTAACGGATTTAGAAAAACTGTTTATTGGTCAAAAGAAGAAGTCGAGAAGCATAAAAAACGATTTAGTAAGTCAGATTTTGGCTGGAAAAATGATTGGGATGCAATGGCTAAAAAGACCGTTATAAGAAACATGTTAAACAAATGGGGTATTTTATCGATTGATATGCAAAAAGCTGTCATAAATGACGAGAACGATGTTTTAGAATCCGATAATGTTGATGTAGACGAATCAGACATTATAGATGGAGAGTTTAGTGAAGTGGACGAAGAACAAACAGAAGGTGAAGGGGCATAATGCTCCTTCTGTAATGAAGATAAACAGCAGTAATTAAGAAAATGGAGGTATAACGAATGGGTGATGTTAAATGGATAAAGCTAAGCACTCAAATGTTTGAAGATGAAAAAATAAGACTTATTGAAAAGATGCCGGAAGCCGACACCATTCTAATTATTTGGGTTAAGTTGCTATCGCAAGCAGGGAAGGTTAATGCGAGTGGTTATATCTATTTATCGGAGAGCATTCCTTATACCGATGAAATGCTTGCAACAGTATTTGATAGACCGATTGGGGTCGTAAGAATGGCATTAGATATCTTCCGGAAGTTCGGCATGATCGAGATAGATGAAAACCACTTTATAGCGATAAGTAAGTGGGAGAAATATCAAAATATTGAAGGGCTAGAAAGGATTCGAGAGCAGACCAGACAAAGGGTTGCCAAACATCGTGAACGTAAGAAGTTAGGCACTAACACAGAAAGTAACGATACTGTAACGTTACGTAACGCAACAGAAGAAGAACTAGAACTAGAAGAAGAACTAGATAAAGAAAAAGAAATAAATAAAGATCCTGTTCGTGATCTGTACGATCACTATTTATCTTTCGATATTGTCTCTCATAAGAAATTAACTAAATCTATGAGATCTGCTGCTAATGCCAGATTAAAAGATTATTCATTCGATGATTTGAAAAAAGCTATTGAGAATTATGCTCATGTATTCAAGAGTGACAGCCATTGGTTCAAGCAAAGATATACTTTTGCAGATTTAATGAGAGATAAAGATGTCCGGAAATTCGTTGATGAAGCAGATCCGGTAAATAACTTCAAAAAAGATAAGGGGAATGGTAACAATGCAATCTATGGC
>NZ_ML762424.1:213193-268403 GCF_009498735.1 Gracilibacillus oryzae | reverse complement strand
AATGCGAGAACTCGAAGAAGCAGAACGAGCATGGGCAAGAACTTGAATTTGAGTGTAACGATTGTAAAGATACTGGTTCAATTATAGATCGGGTGTTTGATGATGAACTAGGTTATGAGAAAGATGTGTATCGCCCATGTCATTGCCAGGAAACTAGAAATCTAAGAAACAGATTTAAGAATGCACTAATTCCTGATGAATTTAAAAAGGCAAAATTTGATAATTATGAGATTAACTCAGAGGTGCAAGAAACTCTTTATCAAGCTATCTTGGATTACTTGCGAAACATACAAGAAATCATTGAAGAGAAGCAAGAGCAGAATAGCATAGGATTTATCGCAACGATGGGTGAAGCAAGGATAAGGAGCCTTGCACCAGAACATAGATCAAGAGCAAAAGCAGAACATAATAGTTATGGATTAGGAAAAACACATTTACAGATTGCAGCTGCACGGTGGATTATGCAAAAGGTAAAGGTTCGAGATCAGATCGAAATGAATGTGAAGTCAAGAAACAATATGCTCGAAACACGTTCACGGTTCAAAAGAGGTTGCAGAGTGCTGTGTGTTTCAGATGCCACATTTATGGATGATCTTATCAATGCTAAAAGAATGAGTGATGACAGCCATACATTCAACAAGTTGATGTTAGGTGCATTAAAAGTTGATGTGCTGTTGTGGGATGACTTAGGAAAATCTAAATGGTCGGAAGCGAAAGAATCACTCTATTACCAGATTATAAATGAACGGTATCGCAATAATAAGCCAATTATATTTAGTTCCAATTAGGATGAAGGAACATTGAGCGAAAAGATCGGTTATGCAGCATTTAGTAGATTGTCTGGCATGTGTGGAGATCGATTATTCAAAGTGGAAGGTACCGACTATCGATTAAGAAAGCAGTGATTACCGAAGAAAAGACTTATAGGAGGGATCAGGTTGGAAGTCAGATTATATAAATTAGGTCTATCACTAAAAAATAGAGAGCAAGAAATGGAACTAATAGCTAACTTAGAAAACATCAAAATGTACGAGGATTTAGAATTTGGTGGATTTATCGTCATAGATGGAAAAAGTTACAGACACTGCATGTATAACGTTAAAAAAGATATATTGTGTGTCGAACCAACAGAATTAGATGAAGATCCAGATGATGTAGACGACTGCAGCGAATTCACTTGTCCTTATTGCGGTTATAAAGATCAAGATGCTTTTGAACTTAGTGATAATGGAACAACGGAATGTTCATCTTGTGGATCGAATTTAGAGTATGAAAGGACATACACCATCGAATACAATGTGCGACCAGTTAAATGTGCACCAATTACAAGAGTTTAATTCTTAGGAGGGATAGCGATGGGAAGCAACGGAGCTTGTGCCACTTGCGGCAGAAAGCTAATCGATAAGAAAAGCATGGAACGAGGTTTTGGGCCTGTCTGTTATGAAAAATATTTGAAAGCGAAGCAGCAAGAGGATTTTGAAAGAAATCAAATTACGGTGTATGAAGCGCTGGGGGAGTGATTAAGGTGAGCAAGAAGTTAAAACGATGTGAGTCTTGCAATGATCCAATCAATTGGGATGACACAGTAATCCTTGTTGAAGATGATGTATATCACAAAGATTGCGTAGAACTTTATCCGACTGGATATTTTGCAATGATAGATGGTGAGCCAATAGGAGAAACGGAGAATGACAATGGCGGTGTAGCGTGGGAATACTTTGATGATCACGAACTGGAGGGATTAGATGAATAGACCAATTAAGTTTCGTGGGTATGCAGTGGAAGAAATGGTTGGTAGTCAGTGGTTGTACGGTACTGGAATTAATCAAATAGAATCTTCAGAAGAATATGCGAAAGAAATAGGTAAGAAACATCAATATTACTTATTTACAGAATCAGGTTGGATCGAGGTCTATGGAGAATCAATCGGTCAATATGCAGGCCTAAAAGACAAGAACGGAACAGAGATTTATGAAGGGGATATTGTAGAATATAAAGATTTTAGTGGAGGAGCTTATCTTTTTGGTAAACAACCACTAGACAGGGATGTTGTTAAGTGGAATAAGGATACAGGCGGATATAAAGTTAGGGGTCAAGGTTACACCTTTAATACTAAAAAGATGGAAGTCATCGGTAATATACATCAAAATCCTGAGTTATTGGAGGAATCGGAATGATACCAGTAATAGCATTTAAAAACAAAGCAAAGGAAGATCGTTACTTAGCAAATGGACCAGATGCAGGTGATTGGGATGATGAAGAATTAGATGTACACATTGATGATATACAGAATGCATTTCTAATTTGGAGAATCGATAAGACAAAACCAACTCAAGAGGATTTGGAAAACATCATCAAGGAATCAAGAGAGCATAAGCAGAACATGATTGAAAGATTTGGGGATGCTTCACTAATTAGTTATGACGTAGAAAAATGGCTGGAAGATTATGAGGCTGCATGGATAGAAATCACGAAAGAACAACTCGAAGCAAGTAAGGAGTGGAATTAATGTTCTGGAGTCCGCCGAAGCCAAAACCAGATACAAGCAGCATGGGAGATAGAGCAGTGCCAAACGCACAGGAAACATTGCAGATGCTTTATAAGAGTGATAAGGGAGGAAAAAACATGAGAACAACAGGAAACCCTTTGACGTTAAATCCTAAAAAAGATTGGGTGTTTTGTTTAGAAAATCTTGAATTAGCTTTTGAAAAAGATGTGCTGGAACGTATCACTGATGATTGGAATAGTGGAGTGGATATCAACACTATTGCTAAGCGAGAAAGACGGTTAGAGGATGAAATCTTTTTAGCATTATACCATCAAGCAAGACTTGGCAAGATAACAAAACCTTTTGCTTTTAAACCAGGGAGTAAGGCAAATGGAAAAGTTTCATGAGTGGCGAGCAATAGCAAAAGAAAACGGAATTTATGATGGATTATACAGGAGCAGAGTCAGACAAGGATGGGATATGGAAGATGCGGCAACTCTGCCAAAAGGGGCTAAGAATCCTAACTTAATAAAGTGCGAAAGAGATGTAGCTATTTATAAAGGTGATCAATTTATTGTCTGGGGAAAAGTATCAGAAGTGGCAGTAACTTTGAATAAGACAAATCGAGAAATAAAGCAACTATGTACGCAAAGTATAAGAAAAAGAGCAGAAGGGCGCGGTAACGAATTGTACGGCATTTACATTGAAGATGATGAGGAAGTGGTTGGATGAATAAAGAGGAATTCAGCATATGATCTTAAGGCAACAAAAGAAAAGAAGAACCAAAAGCAAGTACGGTAATCGCAAAACAAAAGTGGACGGCCATACTTTTGATAGTAAGTTAGAAGCGAAATATTACGGTGAATTGCTGCTCAGAAAGAAAGCAGGAGAAATTAAAAGTTTTAAGCTGCAGCCAAGATATGAATTGCAACCAACATACAAGAAAGATAACAAGACTGTTAGAAAAATAGAATATGTTGCTGATTTTCTAATAGAGTACGCTGACGGGTCGATAGAGGTAGTAGACATAAAAGGGCACATAACGAAGGAATTTGCTCTCAAGCGGAAGATATTTGAGTTTCAGCACGATTTAAAGTTGAGTGTGCTGGCATGGGATAAATGGAAAGGATGGTATGAAGTCTAATGGAAAATAAACAGACACAGACATTAAAAACTTTTGAGATCAATTCAACAAAAGATCAGGTCATTGTGGTGAAGGATGGAAAAGCAGCTATATTTCAACCTCAAACAGGGCATGGCACAATAAATGTGGAGTTTCGAGGTGGAAGAATAAAGGATTTTAAACCACAAACTACTTACACACACGTTGATAATGAACAATTGAATTAACTTCTACCTGCAGGAGCAGGCGAAGGGCATTAACGAAGCGGGGGCGTTTTCGTTAGTGTCCTTTTTTTATTATAAGGGGTGCTATATATGGATAACTGGGCAGATGCATTGATCATTCAGTATGAAGAAGGGCGCAGAGAATTAAGGGATATGGCGGAAAGGCTATGTTATACTGAAGATGATATATGGGATAGAAAACAATACAATAGCATGATCAGATCCATGTCCGAAGCGATAGAATGGCTCAAGACCGGAAGAGAACCTGGGGATATGCATGGAGCAGACAAACAGAATATTTACCAACATACATTAGTGAAGGATATGGATATTTTTCAGTCACTTGACATATTTCCAGAAGAAAAGAAACTAAGCGAAGAACAAAAGAGATTTTTGGTTCGAGAAATATCCAGACTATCAACAAGGGAAAGACAATGCTTCTTGCTAGCTAAAGGGTACCAATGGACACATGAAGAGATAGCAGAAGAATTAAATATAAGTATAAATACTGTAAAATCTAGCATAAGAAGAGCGAAAGAAAAATTCAGAAGGGATGAGTATGTTGCTTGATGAATCATGGAGACCAATAGAAGGATATAATGGTAAGTATGAAGTTAGTTGTTATGGAGAAGTAAGAGGATATAAAGAGTCTATACACGCAGGTCATGTGTTGTGGGAACAATTCACAGTTCCAGAACAGATTAATATAAAAAATAAATCGGCTTCGGTGAAATTGCATAAAGACGGCATAGAAAAGAGTGTCTATGTTCATAGGTTAGTAGCGCAAGCATTTATTCCTAATCCATTAGCAAAGGCTGAAGTGAATCACAAAGACGGGAATAGGTTAAATAATGAATCAATTAATCTTGAGTGGGTGACAAGAAAAGAGAACATGGATCACGCATTTGATAATGATTTAATAGATGCGCATAAAGTAATTTTGGTCGATAAACAAGATGGCAAAAAGTATTACTTCAGAAGCAAGAGGGAAGCTAGTGGATTTTTAGGGAAATATAATAATTACATTTCCGACAAAATTAAAAATAAAAAGACAGAAATAGATGGTTACTTCATTTTGACACCTAAATGACACCTAAAACTATTGTTTAGTGAAGGGGTATAAGAGCACATAATAAGGGGAGAACGTATTCTTTTATTAGACCTTCGGTCTAAAATATATGCACGTTATATATTAAATACTCTATATAGAATGATGAATATTGCAGGATTTAACTTCTTCTTGTCGAATTTAAGTAGACGAGGAGGTGTTATTTTTGCATAGAGCTAATAAGGTAGTAATTATTGAGGGAATAGACGCTGATATGCTAGAACAAGAAGTGAACAAGTATCTAAGCAAAAATAGAAATTTAGAGGTAGTAGACATTAAGTATGTCGTTTATGACGCTGATGTAAGCCCGGAATTTATTGAAGATGTCGGGAAAGACAAAGAAGTTCGATATTCAGCTATGTTGATAATAGGGGAAGAAGTTTAAAAAGAATCAAGCATCCTTTAGGGTGCTTTTTTTATTGCAGGATATTCCATTTTTTTGTCGAATATAGTAGGCGGAAGGGAGGAACTAAAATATATGAATAATATATTAGAAATTTTCTTGTCAACTGTAGTGTCAACTGCAATATTAACTTTTATTATCCAACTAATCATCAAGAATAGTCTAAATCACGTATTTGATAAGAAACTAGAGAAATTTAAAACGGACTTAAATTTGATAATTGAACAAGAAAAGTATCATTACCAAAGAAGGTTTCATGACTTCTCACTATATTCAAATAGGAGACATGAGATTTATCCAAAGTATTTTTCAATGTTAGTTAAAGCCCAATCAAGAATTACAGCTATTATAGTGGAAAACCCAGATTTCACTAAGACAACTGAAAAGAATATTAGAAGAATTTTTAGTGAGGGTGACATTGAAAAATTTAAAATTGAGGATGCTATTCAATTGTGGAAAAAAGACATACGTGCAGGATCAGAAGAACTAAGCAAGCTATATACAAAAATTAGTTTCCTTGAAACAGAGAAAATGTTTATTGAGTCGCATAATTATTTATTGTTGTCTGAATTATACTTCTCGGAAAAAACATACTTTAAGGCAAAAGAAATTGATACAATGTTAAATAAAATATTGATAGATAGAAAGATGATAATTTTTGATGGAATTAGGGAAAAAGAGATAAGACAAGATATATCGAAAACAAGAGATAGCATTAATCAAGAAATTCTAGTGTTAAAGAAACTTCTGAAGGAAGATTTAGTACATATAGAAGAGATTTAACAATGATATTTTATAAAATAAGTGCCCAATTACGGGTGCTTTTTTTATTGGTCCATGATTACAGAGCAAAATGATAGGAGCAAATGATAGTTCCTGCTCTGTAATGATTGATTAAGGAAATTGAGGTTTAGGGGGTAGGTGACTATGTAATGAATTGGAATGCAATAAAAACTGAATACGAAACTACCAAAATCACATTGAAGGCACTAGCTGAGAAGCATGATGTTAAGCTGGGAACATTAAAAAGCAGGAAAAGTAGAGAAAAGTGGTCGAGAGATGCACCGAAAAAGGATGCAACCAAAACAAAAAAGGTTGCAACCCCAAAAGAGAAAGTTGCAACTAAGAAAACACAAAAAAATAGAAGTGGTAATCCTAACCCTAAAAACCAATTTACAAAACGGAACAGTGCAGCAGTTACTCATGGTCTATTCGCTAAATACTTACCAGAAGAAACAATGGAGATAATGAACGATGTAAATAGCATGTCTCCAATAGATATCCTCTGGATGAATATACAAATGCAGTTTGCTTCTATCATTCGAGCACAACAGATTATGTTTGTTGATGATAAATATGACATGACGAAAGAAGTCAAAAAAAGAGAAACTGCTACAAGTGAAGCAATGGAAATAGAAAAGGAAGAATGGGAGATTCAATTCGCTTGGGATAAACAAGCTACTTTCATGAATTCACTAAGTAGATCCATGGCTGAATTAAGAAGCATGCTTAAACAGTTTGTAGAAATGGCAGATTATGATGATTATAGATTGCTGGAGATACAGAAAATGCAATTAACCATAGATAAGACCAAAGCTGAAATCACCAAGATCAAAGGTGAAGATGACATCGAATATGAAGACGACGGGTTTATGGAAGCATTAGGCGGTACAGCAGAGGAAGTGTGGGGCGATGAGTAAGAAAAAACCTGCACTATTTTCATTTAAGCCATTCTCTAGGAAGCAGAAAAAGGTGCTTACCTGGTGGCATAGGAAATCACCAGTTAATGATAAAGATGGCATCATATGTGATGGTTCTGTTCGTGCTGGGAAAACTGTTGTAATGTCCTTATCTTTTATAATGTGGGCCATGGAGACATTCAGTGATGAGAACTTAGGTATGGCTGGTAAAACAATCGGTTCCTTCCGTCGTAATGTGGTCACACCTTTAAAAAGGATGCTCAAGTCCAGAGGGTATAAGGTCAAAGATAAACGAGCAGAGAATTATCTTGAAGTCACAAAAAATGGTGTAACAAACTATTTTTATATATTTGGCGGTAAAGATGAAGGGTCACAGGATCTTATCCAAGGTATTACGCTAGCTGGCATGTTCTTTGATGAAGTGGCCTTAATGCCACAGTCATTTGTTAGCCAAGCAGAAGCACGTTGTTCTGTGGAAGGTTCAAAGTTTTGGTATAACTGTAACCCGGAATCACCTTATCATTGGTTTAAAGAGGAATATTTAGAGAAGTTGGAAGAAAAGAATTTAATCCATTTGCATTTTACGATGGAAGACAACCCTTCTTTATCCAAACGTATAATAGAACGTTATAAGCGTATGTTCTCAGGTGTTTTCTACCAACGATATGTTTTAGGTCTATGGGTGATAGCTGAAGGCGTTATTTACGATATGTTTAGTGCAGAGAAGCATAGTATCAAACCAGTTGAAAGAAGATACCAAAAATATTATGTATCTGCCGATTATGGTACACACAATCCTATGGCCTTGGGATTGTGGGGGAAGCTGCATGATAAGTGGTACAAGTTGAAAGAATATCATTATGATGGAAGATCAACAGGGAAACAGAAAACGGATAGTGAATATCTGATTGATTTCAAGGAATTTATCGAAGGATATGATATTAAAGGGGTTGTGATTGATCCCAGTGCATCATCTTTCATTACATTACTGAAAAAAGAGGGTTATCGAGTAATTGAAGCAAAGAATGATGTGTTAGAAGGAATAAGAAATGTTGCGTCAGCCTTAAACGATGGGCTGATTTTTTATTATGACATTTGCAAGGAAACATTCAGAGAATATTCCTCTTATACATGGGATGAAAAGGCGGTTATGCGTGGTGAAGATAAACCAATTAAAGCAAATGATCACCATATGGATGCAGACCGTTACTTCGTTAATACCATTGTATTTGGTCCACAATCAAGCATATTAGAACGCTACAAGAATTGGAGGTGATCATTCATGGTAAAAGCAAACGTAGTTACAAGGCATGACTTTTTAAGCGGTCATGGAAAAGCAAATCAAAAAGATTCTTTAACCAGGCAAACAGTTAGTGCAAGAAGAAGGTTAGCATTGACTGATTTAAAAGAGTTATATGCTGGCAATCGATTAGTACAAAACATTGTAGATATACCAGCTGAGGATATGACAAGAAACTGGTTCACATTAAAATTGGATGATGACGATCTAAGACAAGCATTAGAGGATAAAATACGCGATCTGAATGCTAAACAGGCCTTTAAGAGCATGTTGGCTTACGAGAGATTGTATGGTGATGGATTTGTGTCTATCGGAACGAAAGAAACACGAAATTGGGATCTAAAAGATGAATTAAATCCTAATAGAATTAAATCTATCGATTACTTACATCCATTTTCAAGATTAAAAGTGTCTAATTTTATTACCAATGAAGATGTATTCAGTACACGATATGGCGATGTGGAATATTTCGATATCATGAGACGTAATAACTCTGGCATTGTCGATCATAATGGGCAAATATTCGGGCAAACCAAGGTACATCATAGCAGACTATTTCATCACGTTACCAGAAGGCTAGAAGATGAATATGAAGGCCAATCAATTATGGAGCCATTATTTGATACGTATACCATCTTCGATTCAACTAAATGGAGTGTTGGTCAGATACTTTATGATCTGACGTTTAAGAAATTGAAATCTCCAGGTGTAGATCAATGGAGCCGAGAAGAAAAACTTGCTGCACAAATGGAATTAGACTTTGCATTCCGAACAGAAGCATTAGCTTTATTAGGTGTAGAAGAGGATTTAACGAAAGAGTCTACCAACGTTTCTGGTGTAAAAGATCTGATTGACTTCGTGTGGGAAGTGTTATCTGGTGAATTAAGAATGCCTAAATCCATTATTAAAGGGCAAGAAGCTGGAACGATTACTGGTGCTCAGTACGATGTCATTAATTACTACAATCGCATAGAAGCGCAGCAGGAAAATGAATTGAAGCCACATCTTGAGCGGTTGATTAGGCTGCTTATGCAAAGTGAGGAATTTGGGCGATTAGATCCTGCTTCTATTGATTGGGAATTAACCTTTAATCCACTGTGGTCCGTTGATAAAAAGACAGATGCCGAAATTAATAAAATTGAAGCTGAAACGGATGCGATTTATATTGATCGTGGTGTTGCTTCACCAGATGAAGTAAGGCAGCACCGTATTGGTGATCATGGCATGAGTGATTTAGATTTAACTAATGACGAAATGGATGATGGTATTAACTTTGTTCGTGATCAGAAAAAGAAACCATGGTGGAAAAAGATGATGAATAAAGAATAAGAGGTGATTGTCATGACGAAACCGCCAAAGACGATATTTCCAAATCATTTCACCAGACAATGGTACCAACAAGTAAGTAAGTTGATTGAGCAAGATCGTAAAGCTAATTACAAAGCGTGGTCTGAGGAAATAATGCCACTTATTCATGAATACAGAAGAATCATAGGGGATAGCACCAATTTTACTTATGATAGTCCACTAGATGAGATAATGATAATCCTTGAAAGGCTTAGACAAAGGGCAGAAAACTCTATATTTACTAATGCTTTATTAACAGCAATAGCTGATCAGTTTGTCAAAGGAATCAATCGACATGAAAAAGCGAATCTCAAGAGGCAGATAAATTCTGTTAGGGGTGTTGATCCAATTGCAAGAGAATCATGGCTAGAAGGTTTTATGAAAACAGCCATTAAAGATAACGTGAATTGGATTAAATCTATCGCAAGAGATCAACACGATAAAGTTGAAACAATTGTGATGCAAGGTGTAAGACGTGGCCAATCGATTAATGAAATGGCGAAGGAAATAAGGGAAGTATCGAAGGTTAGCAAGAAAAGAGCAAGTTTCATAGCACGTGACCAAACAGGCTCTATATTGGGTGATTTAACGAAAACCAGGCAGCAACAACTAGGATTAAAAAAATTCAGATGGTCCACAAGTGGAGATAACCGTGTTCGTGATGAACATGCCGATTTAGATGGCAAGGTATTCACATGGAAAGATGGTGCTAATGGTCTTTATCCTGGTACAGATTATGGCTGTCGCTGTGTTGCTGAACCAATAGAAGATGAATTAATGGACATTCAATGATTAATCAAGTCGCTCATATGGGTGGCTTATTTTATTTTGCTTCGGAAGGAGGTGAACATTTGAAAATTCAGCGCTATGACAAAGCAATGGTATTAGATTCATATCGTGATGATGCTGGTTACTTAACAGTTACTGCATCAATCACTAAACCGGGTGTATATCCGTACCAACGTGCAGATGGATCTGTACAGTACGAATTAAAGCATCCAGATGACATATTTAGTGATCGGGTCATTAAAGGAATTAGAGCAAAGCCAATTACAGATGGCCACCCCAGCGAAAAAGTGAACGTGGGCAACATGAGTCGTTATGGTAAAGGTATGAGTCACACCGATTCTAGGGTTGAAGGTAATGCTGTTGTAGTGACGATTACTGTTTATGATCAACAACTGATTGATCAAATCGAAAGTGGAGATAAAAAAGAAATCAGTCTAGGTTTTGAGACTGAACTAATAGCTGATGAAGGAACGTATAACGGTCAAGCGTATACGTATCGACAAACGGACATTAATCCTAACCATATTGCGGTTGTGGAACGTGGTCGAGTTGGTCCCGAAGCTAGTATACGGAATGATTCAGATGCTTGGCAAATTGATACTCAAAAAAATGAAGGAGGGCAAAAGAAAATGCCAACAATTAAATTAGATGGAAAAGAATTTGAAGTGGACAGCGCAATTAAGCAACGCATGGATGCATTGGAAACAAAAGCACAAAGGTTAGATGACAAGGAGAAGGAAATTCAAAAACTTCAAGGGAAGCATGATGCTCTTGAAGGACAGGTGGGCACTTTGGAAAAACAATTAGAAGAAGCGCAAGAAAAAGAGGTAGATCAAGAAGCGATTGATGCTGCTATTGAAGAAAAATTGGAACTTGTAGGTGATTCTAAACAATTCTTAGGTGATTCTTTTGACTTCAAAGGTAAAACACCCCGAGAAATTAAAGAGTCTGTTATCAAGTCTGTTAATCCCGAATTTAAAAGTGATGAAAAGTCTGACGAATACATCGATGCTTTTTATGATGCAACAGTTAGCCGTGTGAAAGCAGATGGATTTACATCAACAGGACAGAATAACATGCGTTTCCATGGCGATGCTTCTGCAGCAAATAAAAAGGCACAGGATGACAAACGTAAAGAGCGATTAAATATGAAAAACAGAAAGAAAGGTGATCAATAATGCCAGGAATTACAGTTTATCCTCAATACATGGAAGAATCTATTGGAAAAGGTCGTCTAGCAGAGTACCCTGAAACACGCGCAGATAGTGGAGCAGCTGCAGAATCTATTAACTGGGGTGTCGGTGTAGAATACTCCGGTGATGAGCAAGTAGTGACATATGCAGGAGGTACGTTCCGAGGTATTGCATTAGCACAAACGTTTGGAGAATATCGTGTGAACAATATCAGTGATGATATCGAAGGGGCATATGAGCAATATGATGCTGTTTCTTTCTTACGCAAAGGTATCGTATGGGTGGAAGTAGAGGAAGAAGTATCAAAAGGTGATGCAGCAGTGTGTGATAGTGCGACTGGTAATTTCCGAGCAGAAGGAACAGAAGCAACTACTATCTCTGGTGTTGTTGGGGAATTTAAATCATCTGCAGTAGCTGGGGAACTAGCAAAATTAGAAATCAATTTACCATAATAAGAAAATAGGAGAGTGATAGCCATGCCACAAGTTAATTTTCAATATAGAGACTTAGAAGCAATTGACAATACATTATACGAACCAAAATATGAAGAACTAACAGCACGACAAATCTTAGATGTAAAATCAGACGTGGATCCAGGAGCAGAAACGTATTCTTACAGTGTAATGACTCGTTCTGGTGCTGCTAAAATTATGGGTAATCTATCTGATGATATCCCATTAGTAGATGTAGATATGCGTAGAGTATTTCAACGCATTTATAGTATTGTTACCGGATTCCGTTATTCAGTTCAGGAGTTGCGTAATGCTCAGATGGCAAATGTGCCATTAGAAACGACAAAAGCAGGCGTTGCCCGTCGTGTAATTGCAGAGAAAGAAAATAAAATCACTTGGATTGGCGATGCAGTGCACAATATCCAAGGCTTAGCAAATGCTGAAGGTATTCAAACTGTTGCTGTTGAACAAGGTGCATCTGCGAGTGCTAGATGGGAAGATAAAACTGGTAAAGAAATCGTTGCAGACATTCGTTCATTACGTGCAAAAGTGGAAAAGTTACCAGGTCATACTGTTGATACTTTAGTATTACCACCAGATCAATATGAATTACTAGAAGAACCATACAACGAATACAACAATGGTACGATTCGTAATTACATTCAAAATCAAAACTGGTTTCAATCCATCGTTCGTGCACCAGAATTAGCAGGTGCTGGTGAAGGCAAAACAGATGCAATGCTTGTTTTAGATTCATCCCGAGAAGTGGTTGAATTACTAGTACCTATGGATATTACACGCCATGATCCAGAATGGGCCTTTCCTAATTACAAATTTGCAGTAGAAGAACGTTGTGGTGGTACCATTATTCGTTATCCAATGGCTATTGCGAGAGGGGATGGTATTTAATGTTAGTTCATAACAAAGGGAAATATGTCCGTCACCGTAAAAATGTCGCTATTATTCCTGGGGTAAATGATATCAGTGAGAGGGATTGGGATACTTTTAAATCCCATCCTCTCAATAAAACACTGGTAGACAAAGGAGAAATCGTTGTTGTTAAGAACGAGGAAGATCAAGAAGGAGCAGGCGGTAAAATTACTGATCTGAATGCATCACAAGCGATTGAATTAGTGCAAGACACATTCTCTATCCAAGTTTTAGAAGCACTGAAAGAGGATGAAGACCGAAAGACAGTAATTGATGCTATCGATAAGCAGATTAAAGTCATCCGAGAAGGCGAAAGTGACAATGAAGAATAAGGGTGGTAATCGCTATGCCTTTAACAGATAAAGTGAGAGTAAGGGCCATTGCTCATCATTTAAAAAGAATGGCTGACGAGGACTTAGATGTTGTTATTGAGGATGCGGAAGCAGAAGTTGCAAAGCTCTCTGTCAAAAGTGAAGATAGAGAGCGCCTTGTTAGGTATCTTGCTGCACATATGGCGACGCTGAATTATAGACGAGCAACCAGCCAATCCTTAACGGACATGAGCGAAAGTTATAATGCACCACAAGGCGATGGATTGAGCAGCACCGAGTATGGGCAAGAATATATGCGCCTTGAGAAGAAGGCGCTTGGTCCCGGTGGTTTAGGTTTGGTGGTCATTTAATGGCATTGCAAATCAAAGACGACAACAATATTCCTCAGCTAGTGAAGATCATTCATGAAATGAAGAGTAAACAGGTCGAAATCGGAGTGTTTGGTGATGATGACGAGCACATGGTAATGGTTGCTAGTGTGAATGAGTTTGGAATGGACATTAAGCCTAAGAAGTCTAAATATTTAACGATACCTGCTAACAAGAAAGCAAAAGGTAAAAGTGCTGGTGATTTCAATAACTTATTCTTTATCGAGACGGAAAATGGAAATGGTCTGCTAGCGAAAGAAAAAGGAAAAGATCAGATCGAGGTGTATTTTGTTCTGGTTAAATCCGTAACTATTCCAGAGCGTTCATTTATCCGTTCCACTTATGATGAAGAAGAAAACAAGTTAGTGCGACTGGCGGATAGACTATTAGTGCAAGTATTGGAAGGTAATCTAACTGTTGAGAATTATTACGGTAGAATAGGCGAATATTTAATTAGTAAAATTCAAGCAACCATGAAAAATATGTCATCACCACCAAACAGCGGGGCAACATCTGAAGCAAAAGGAAGTTCTAATCCTTTGATCGATACAGGAAGACTAAGACAGTCGATCACATGGAGGGTTACGAATGTATAATTTTGATTTGATTATTGATAAGTATAGTTTACCTTTCATAGCTATCATTGAAACAGATGGTGGATGGAAGGATGGGCATTATGTGGAACCATCTAAGCAACCAGTAGAACACAGGGGCGCAATCCTGCCATTAAGTGATGAAGACAGACGCTTTGATGATGGTGGTACTTTTACATTCGAAGATAAGAAAATCATCACACAAGCCAATTTAAGCAAAGGCACGCATGTGCAAACATTAGATGATGAAGGTGAGCCGATTGAAGAATATGAGATTATCAATAAACGGCCATATAAACCTTATAGCAATTTTTATGTGTATCAGTGCAAGCAGGTGAATTTAAATGATCAGACACAGTGAAATAAGTGAATTTATAAGGTCCCACTTATGGGATGATCATGAAATCTATTTTACCGATGTGGAATCTGTCAAAGAGAAGCCACCATACCCATTCGTCAGTCATAAATTCACATCACCATATATTGAACAAGCACATGGTCCAAATATCGCATTTGATGGCGCTAAGGAGATAGAAACACACACCACACAACCGACAATGACCATATCCTTTACTGTTTATTCAACAGATAGGGATGAATGTTTAGACGCAGCTATTTCCTTTCGGAATTGGGTGTCTTTTTTGTTGCCCAGATATTTGGAAGATGAGCGCTTAGATGTAGTGATAGTGAATGTGGAGCAAGTGCAGGACAGAACAGTGTTTATCGAAACAGAATACGAGTTCAGACATGGATTCGATGTCATGTTACGTACAACAAACAGTATTCAGAGACAAACAGATCGTATTGATTATGTGGAAATAAATGATCGAGTGATAAGTATTAAAGGAGAGTGAGATAATGTCCACGATTAGAGATGTGCAAGTCATAATCACAAGGGAAACACAGCAGATCACACAAGCTGGATTTGGTCGCCCGTTAATTCTTGCAACAAGCACAGA
The DNA here is from genome assembly GCF_009498735.1 of Gracilibacillus oryzae. Classification (GTDB taxonomy): domain Bacteria; phylum Bacillota; class Bacilli; order Bacillales; family Amphibacillaceae; genus Gracilibacillus; species Gracilibacillus oryzae. The sequence continues at coordinate 253,094 of NZ_ML762424.1, read as the reverse complement.
CAAGCCATACACGTTGTATCGCACATTAGATGCTGTAGCAGAAGATTATGGAGAAAATACAGAAGCGTACAGAATGGCAAATCGTATATTTGCGCAAACACCAAGGCCTGTCGATATCGCTATTTTGGGTGTCACGTATGATGCGGCTACAGGTGATCCAACAACATTAACAGCAGCATTAAATGATAATGAAGGTGATTTCTATTTCTTGTTATGTGAGGAACAAGGGATTGAGGAAATTACTGCACTATCAACTTGGATAGAAGCTCAGAAAAAATTATATTTCGTATCAACAGATGATCCTACCTTACAAGATCAATTTGAAGGTTATCGAACTATCCCTATGTACCATAAGGATCCATTAAGCTATCCTGCTGAGGGTTGGGTAGGTAGATGTGCACCAACTGATCCGGGTTCTATCACATGGAAATTCAAAACAATCAACGGTGTTGTAGCAAGTGGTGCAAGTGAAACGGAAATCAGCACGATCAAAGAAGGTGGCGGTAATACCTACATTGAACAAGGTGGTGTGTTAATGACGTATGACGGACGTACTACAAGTGGTGAATGGATTGATGTCATGCGTTCTATTGACTTCTTAGAAATGAGAATTCAAGAATCTGTATTCGGTATCTTGGTTAGAAATGAAAAGATTCCTTTCACTAATAACGGGATTGCGCAAATCATCACTGGTGTTGAATCACCATTAAAGCAGGGTTATTTACAAGGTATGATTGCTGATGATGCAGACGGCGTACCTTTATATAGTGTATCAGCACCAACAAGAAGTGAAGTGTCTGCTAATGATAGGGCGAATCGCATTTTGCCAGATGTTAACTTTACTGCAGAAATAGCTGGTGCAGTACATGAAACAAGAATCAATGGAGTTGTACAAGTATAAGCGCATTAGAGCGTTTTTTTATTTTAATTATAGGGGGTAGAGAATATGGTTAGAACCTATGCCGCAGAAAATTGTACGTTAGTATTTGGTGGTGTCTACATTACCGGTTTCGGCGATGGAACTTACATCACAGCAGAAAAACAAGAGGATAGCTTTACTACTCACGTTAGTGCACAAGGCGAAATCAGCACTGCTGAAACACATAATACCTTAGGAACCATCACAGCAACACTTGCGCAAACATCACCATCATTAAAATATTTAACAGATGCACATAACCGCAAAGCAGTTGAGCCTTGTTATGTTATTGATTCAAACACAGGTGAACAAATTGGCGGTAGTGAAGCGAGAATCATTAATCCTGGCAGTCGTTCCTTTGGTGGAGAAATCGAAACAAGAGAAATTGCAATTACAGTATTTGATTACGAAGTGAAATAAGGGAGGAATTTATAATGTCAAATCAACCACGACAAAAACAATATAAATCAGAAAATGGGAAAGAGTATACATTTCAGCATCCAGGTGTTTTAAATTGGGTACGAAACAAGGACAAAATGAGAGAAAAAGATGGCAAGCCAAATGAAGAAAATTTACAAAAATATGTAATGGAAAACGTCATCGTGCAGCCGAAAGTGAGTTGGGATTATTGGGATGAACATCTCGAGGATTATGAAGAAGTGATGCAAGAAGCCACTACCTTTCTTAGAGGGCTCAAACTCAAGTAAAAGTCATGATCAGCAGAAAGCCTATTATTATAAGCGCGCGAAAGATCGCATGTGGTTTTGGAAACCAATACTAGCTGATAATGGTGTGACAATTGATATTACTACTTTAACGAATGATGAAGTTATGGAGCTCAATCACGCTATGGAAATTTATGCTGAAATGGTGGAGCGAGAAAGACAAAAGAAAAAGAATCAAAAGGCATCCAAATAAGGGTGTCTTTTTTATTTACCTCTTGGAAAGGAGGTTATTTTATTGTTAAGAGATTTAGCCGTTGGTATTAGTTTCGATGTGGACAATGGAGGGTTACGTAAGGCTGATAGCATGACCGATTCACTTGTTGATTCAATCGGATTTTTAGATGAGGATTTGAAAGATGTATCAAAATCAGCAGATAAATTAGGTGATGAATTTTCCGATTCGTTTTCTGGTGCAGAATCAAGCATGGATGACTTAATGGATGATATGAAAAAAACGGACAAAAAAATGGATGATCTAGGAGATTCCATGGATGATGCAGGCAAAAAAGGAAAAATAGGATTTGGAGCAATCGCAGGCGCAGCTGCCGCATCTATTGGAGCCATCGCAAGCGCAGGGGCAGCGATAGGTGGATTAGTGGCACATGCAACAAATGCAGCAAGTGAAATAAATCAATACGCACAAGTAACTGGTATGAGCACCGAAGCTTTTCAAGAATGGGATCATGTTATGAAAACATTCGGTCATTCTGGAGAAGCAGCAGCGGGAGATATGGCCATGTTAGCTGAGAGAGCTGTTGAAGCCGCAAGTGGTACTGGTGAGGGTGCAGAAATGTTTGATCAACTAGGAGTGTCTGTTTTAGATGCATCTGGTGAATTAAAATCACAAGGGCAATTATTTGATGAAGTTATTGCTGGATTGCAAGGCATGGAGAACCAAACAGAAAGAAACGCATTAGCAACTGCGCTATTAAGCACAACGGGGGAAGAGTTAGCGCCTGTGCTTAATATGACAGCAGAAGAATTAGAGAACATGAAAAATAGCGCGAATGTCATTGATGATGATCAATTAAATCAAGCCGAGAAATTTCGTCAAGAATGGAACAATCTCACTTCTACTTTTAGTGGAGTGGCAACAGAACTAGGTATAAAATTCATACCTGCTTTGCAAGGGGTTATGGATCTTGTGCAAGACAATATGCCGGCTATCCAAAACACTCTGGATGATTTCTTCACGTTCATAGGTGATGTATTTAGTTGGTTTGGTGATGTTGTAGAAGGTGGAATGACTGAAGCTTCTGGTGTAATTGAAGGTGTTTGGAATGAAGTAGTCCAATTTTGGAAAGAGAATGGGCAAGAAATATATAATAATGCATCCATTATTTTTAATAATATTGTTAGCGTCTTGAAAACTGCGTTTGATGAAGTATGGGCAACCATACAATTTGTTGTATCGTTAATAGCGCCATTTATTTCCCAACAGTTAGCACATATACAGTCCTTTTGGCAAACGCATGGTGATACGATCATGCAAGCCATTCAAACAGCTTTTTCTTTCATTCAAGGCACAATTCAGTTTGTCATGCCATTAGTACGTGACATTATAGGCGGAGCATGGACAGCTATATCAAGCATATTTAGTGGGGCAATAGATATTATAATGGGTTTAATCGCGACTTTCTCTGGATTGCTTACCGGTGACTTTACAGCCATTAAAGATGGGTTGTTATTAATCTGGAATGGTTTATGGAATGCAATAGGTGGCGTAGTAAGCGGTGCGTGGGAAATGTTATCAGAACCATTTGCGACTTTATGGGAAAACTTAACGGGCTGGTTTACTGGTGTGAAAGAGGATGCAGTTGGATGGGGAACTGATATTATTTTAGGATTGTGGGAAGGTATTAAGTCTATGGGCGCATGGTTAGGTGAGCAAATCAGTGGATTCATTGATAAATATATACCTGATGTTGTGACTGATACATTAGGAATTCATTCACCTTCTCGTGTAGCTATCGAACAAGGTTCCTTTTACGGTGAAGGTTTAGGGATTGGTATTTTAGATAAAGCGAATGAAGTCGAAAATGCCAGTAATAAATTAGCTAATGCTACTGTCGATGGTTATAATCCACAATCACAATCTATTACACCAAACACCTATCATGATCAACAATCAAGTAATGTATTCTCCCCGTATATAAGGATTGAAGTAAACGGCGGTAGTGAAAATGCGGGAACTAATATCAGAGAAGAATTAGAAAGATTATTCCCATCTCTGATGAACGATTTTATCAGAGTAGCATCGACAAAGAATTAGAGGTGATACAATGGCACGTTTAGGCAATGTGTCTTTTTTTATTTTATCTGAATCGCATAACTATAAAAATACCATCACGGAACATCCAGTTGAAGACGGAAACGATATAGCTGATCATGTTGGATCAACACCTACTACCTTCAACATATCGGGAATGTGTACAGGTCAAGATGCACCAAGTAAATATGCTCAACTATTAGAATTGTTTAGGAAAAAAGAACCTGTGACATATGTTGGCCGGGGTCGAATTAATACAGTAGTGATTGAGAGTTTCCCAAGTGATCGGGATGCCGACATAGCAAATGGGTTTAATTTCTCACTAACTTTAAAACAAGTCCGTATTGTTAAGACAAGCACTGTAGATTTACTTGCACCAGAAGTAAGGGCGCAAGTAAAAGATGTTGGTAACGCAGGAAGGGTGCAGGCATCATGATTATGCCTATCGAGAAAGAACGTATCCCTTATCGGTTTGAAATGCGATTTGAGGATATCTATACATTTGAGATCCATTATAATTCAGAGCATGACTTCTTTACGATTGGTTTAATGCTAGGTGATGAGGTCCTTGTCTATGGTGAGAAACTAAGCTATGGCATTCCTTTATTTGAGTATGCTGACGAACGTTTTCCTGATGTCACGATTATTCCAAAGGATGAAGCAGGAAATGAGTCAGAGATCACGTATAACAACTTTATGGACACAGTATTTTTATATATAGAGGATGCTGCCGATGAATAATTTTAAACGGGAAATAAGATTATCGATTGGTGGTTTATCCTTTGAATACCCGGGATTTACGGTTTATTTTACCGTCAATTTCGGTGATGATCCCGAATCCAATGATACCGAGATACAGATTTATAATCTATCAGAGAATACCATAAATCAAATTAGAAAACATCAACCAGTGATTTTAAACGCTGGTTATCGTGGTGATGTAGGATCAATCCATTTGGGAGCGGTGCAAAATGTATCTACTTCAAAAGAAGGAGTGGATAAGATTACAACTATCACATCAACTGATGCAAGTGAAGCGTGGAATGATTTAGATGTATCTGAGACATTTGCAGCAGGAACTACTGCAGAACAAGTGTTAAATCGTTTCTTGAGCATGACAGGATTAAGTATAGGAGCATTTGTTTTACCTAATAATGTGCAATATTTACGAGCGAGGACATTTAGAGGGAAATTAAGACAAGTTTTAAAAAATATTGCTGGCGATTGTGGTGCAAAACTCCATATTCTCAACGAGAAAATATTTATAAGACCGAAAAGTGCGGGTGACGATATTGGCTTTTTACTAGATTCAGACCATGGTCTTGTAGGAACACCAGAGCGATTTGAAGACGAAGAAAATAGTGGATATAACGTTACAGCATTATTAAATCACAGAATGACTACAGATGGATTAGTGGCAATAGCATCCTCCACTGCTAACGGTAAATTCCGTATAAAAAGTGGATCCCATAAATGTGATGCTAGTCAATTTTATTCTGAATTGAAGGTGGTCGAATGAATGAAAAGAGTAATTTCAATCAATTTATACAAGGAATGATTGGCGATGGAATAAACGGCATGCATACTGCTGCCATTGCGAGAATTGAAAATTATGATCCATCGCTAATGAAAGCAGATATCACCATCATGCAAACTGGTGATGAAGTATTTGATGTGCCTGTAAGCTATTTTCATACAAAAGATTTTATCATTCGACCACCTTACCAAAAAGGGGATTTAGTGACTGTCATATTTGCTGAAAGTTCTATCGATGAATTGATTACTACTGGCGAGCAGCAGGAACCAAGGGCAAAGGAAAAGTTCAGCATTACAGATGCCATTATTACACAAGGTGTCCAGACATTCCAAGTACCTTTGCCAATAGGCCATGAAAATGATCTGATTATTGCTAAGAAAGACTTTACGTCCAAAGTGGTTATAAAAGAATCTGGTGAGGTAGTAATCGAAAGTGATAGCAATATTTATTTAGGTGAGAATGCAACAGAAGGTGTTCCATTAGGTGATCAATTAAAACAATGGTTAGATAGCCATACACATGCTTATACATGGTCAGATCCAGGTGGAAATGGCGTGACAAGTCCTCCATTGAATCAGAGTCCAGCACCTAGTAAGAAGGTGAAAACAGAATGAAGGCATTAAAAATCAACGAAGACACCGGTGATATTGTAATGGAAAATGGCGATTTTGTTTGGGTAGAAAAAGAAGAGGAACTGATGCAGGAAATAAGAAGTGTGTTAAAGACCAATCTAATGGAATGGTTTTTGGATCCATTGCACGGAACCAGATACGAAGCATTTAGGCAAAAGGCTGTAGATGAGGAAGAAGCGACTCAAGTTATCTATGAAGCTTTAGAACAAGTGGCTAGAGTCACAAGCGTAATTGAGGTGAATGTTTCATTTGATAGAAGGATAAGACTACTTGAAATTGACTTTAGATGTGTGGCAGATGACGAAATCATCGAAGGAAGCGAGGTGATGGATGTTGCTTGATGAGAGAGGGTTTAAGCGGAAAAGATATGCAGACATTATCGCATCAATGGAACAAAGAGCAAGGGAAAAGTTCGGAGAAGATGTGAATCTTTCTGAACGGCAGTTTCTCGGTATTTTAATACGTGTTGTGGCATGGTTTATGTCTTTGTTTGCTCAAGATTTAGAAAGTGCCTATAATGCTGGGTTTGTTGAAACCTCAGAGGGTGTCGCACTTGATCGTAATGCTAAGCGACAAGGAGCCACACGACAACAAGCTTTATTTGCAAGAGGATTGCTTACCATAACCGGAGAAGATAACACTGTTATTAACTCTGGTTTTTTAGTGGAAACAGCTAGAAAAATCCAATTCCAAACCACAGAAACAGCAACTATTGTGAACGGTAGTGTGAATGTACCGATCAGAGCATTAGAGCGTGGCGTAGATGGAAACGTGGAAGCTAATAGTATAACAGACATTGTCACACCAAGAGTAGGAGTGAACAGTGTTACAAATTCGGAAGCAACCTCTGGCGGCAGAGAAAAAGAAACCGATTTAGCATTTAAAAGACGTTTGGACCGAACAAAAAAAGCTGAAAATCGCCTTGTATTTCAATTGCTTAATGTTGAAGGGGTCATTGATGCTTTCTTATATGAAAACGTAACGATGGAAGAGTTAAATGGATTACCCAAAAAAAGCATCGAACCATTAGTATGGGGAGGTAATGATCAAGAAGTTGCCCAAACTATCCTGCGTTATAAAGCTGGTGGCATGCAATCATTTGGCGAGACATATGTCGAAGTGACAGATAGTAAGCAACAGCCACAGATGATTGGGTTCACAAGGCCTGAAGAGGTTGATGTTTATGTCAATGCAACGATTACTGGAAATGTGGATTTGGATGCCGTTAGAACAAAAATCATAGAGTACATTGGCGGCCGAGATGAAGATGGTACCGAATATGATGGCTTAGGCATTAATGATAACGTCATTATATTTCAAGTGGCGACACACGCAGGAACGGTTGCTGGTGTTGAGGATGCAGTAATTCAAGTATCAATAGATGGCATTGATTATAACTCCAATAATATTGTGATTAACCGTAAACAAAGAGCCGTTACGGATTGGGAAAAGGTTGTGGTATCACAATGATTATGATTAAGAAAATCACAGACCGTTATACCCAAAATCCTAATTCTAACATTGGTAAATTAATTTCAATTTTCGAGGAAGAATTGCAAGAATTTCAAGTTACCAATGGAAAAATAAAACACTATCAAGATATCGATAATGCTGTTGGTAAGGTACTAGATAATTACGGCAATGAAGTAGGGCAACCACGTTATGGTGCAGATGATGACTTATACCGATTACTGATAAAAACCAAAGACAAAGCGAACTTCTCTGAGGGTGATATTGAAACAATTAACGAGATTATGAGCATTGTTATGGGTAATGATTACATCGGTTTGAAAGAATCATGGACATCTAATGTGTATGATCATGAGCCTGCAGCTATAGAATTGTATTTATCGGAAAATGCTTCTATGATCCCAAGTCCATGGATAAATAGAGTAGTACAGGACGGAGTAAGAATTTATTGGATGATAAAAGCGGAAAGAGAAAGTCTAGTATTAACAAGCCGCGATTACTCATTTGACATCCCATATAAGATTTGTAACACATTTCAAACAGCAGGCATGCCAGGTGGGTTGTCGAGATCACCTCTTGATATACAGGAAAACGCATATGGCTTCGATGTATATTATCCTATCTGCAATACTTTCAACACTTCTCAAATTAGTGTAGAAGAAGAACAGATAAACGTAATGTTAACGGAAGAATATCGAAATAATGATGTGCTATATAAACGCGCTGGTGAGGTTTATGTAGGAGAGGGGGAAATATAATGGCGGTTGTACAACCAATATTCATTGAAAAAACAATTAATTATTGGAATGAATTAATTAAACGAGGAAAAGTAAAATTAAATGGTCAATATGTAAATTACGATATATTCAGAACAATTCAAGAAGGTAACGAACTTCGGAAATATCTTTACCTGGAAACTGAAACAGGGCATGTGGAAGAAGCACAATTATTAACAAACATGAATGAAGTATTAGCAATAAAACCATATAAGATTGATAAAGCGGAAGATGGATTAGTTTTAGTTTTTGCATTTGAATTAACTATTAAAGAAAAAGGTAATTAAGGAGTGATAACAAGTGGCTTATACTCCAACGGAATGGAAAAATAGAGTTACAGATGGTGAAGGGAATATATTACAAGAAGGTACACCTATTCATGCTGATAATATGAATAAGATTGAAGGAGAACTTACTAGGTTATCAGAAGAATCAGAAAATATATCCCAGCATAGCAATCAATTAGCGTCAATGGAAGAAGAGATAGATGGCCATGAAATAAGAATAACATCTAATAAAAAAGAAATTGATGATCATGAGTTACGTATTACCTCTAATGAAGGAGTATTATCTGGTCATGGAAATAAAATATCTACTAATGAAAGCAATATTCAAAGCTTACAAAATGAAAAAGGGAAACCTAATGGTACAGCAACGTTAGATAACAACGGTATTATTCATAGTAGTCAATTACCTAATAATCTGAAGGAAATAAAAATAGCAGCAGATATTACAGCGCGGGATACCTTAGATAAATTTGAGGGATTACGTGTTATGGTTATTGACGCTTCTGCCGATCCAACTGTTAATAGTGGGTGGGCAGAATATGTGCATGATGGTACAAACTTTATTAAAACATCTGAGGCAGAAGGTGTAGATTTAGTTATTGATTGGTCTAATATTGTCAATAAACCTCGTGAATATCCACCTGAAGCACATAGTCACACAGAAAGTGAAATTACAGATTTAGATAAATATACTAAATCTGAAGTGGAAACTAAACTTTCTGGTAAATCTAATACTGGCCATAAACATGTGGAAGATGATATTACAGACTTGGATAAGTATACAAAGGAACAAGTAGATACTAAACTAAGAGGAAAAAGTAATACAGGACATACTCACACTGAGTCAGATATAACGGATTTAGATAAGTATACGAAAAATGAAATTGACACTCTGCTTTCAACCCATACTCATAATTTTATACAAGGGGAAGATACGAGAGATGTAGATTATACTCCATTAGAATATATGGAAATGTCTGAAGTATCAACATCATTGCAAGTTGAGTTTAAAAGGACCAGCATTATCCATGTAGATGATTTTGTAAGTGGAACCTATTGTTTCCTTGAAACATACACCCCTTGGAAAGATGGTTCAGGTGGCTATCCTAGACAAATTGTATACGGAACAAATGGTATTTTATATAGGGTAGGTACAAGTAATGCGGAGTGGGGAAATTGGAGGGAAATATCATACTTTAGTGGTTCATACAATCATTTAACTGATGTACCTGCTAATTTTCCGCCGTCCCAACATGACCATTATCCTACTGATATATTACAAAATTCTACACATCGTTTTGTAACAGATGCAGAAAAATTAAAATGGAATAATAAATCAGAATTTAGCGGTAAATATAGTGAATTAACAGGCAAGCCTACCATCCCGCATAATACTAGTGACTTAGCAAATGATAGTAATTTTATATCATCTAACGCTGGTAAAATTCATGTATCTTACAGCGAATCTGATATTCCTTCAGTGTCTCCAAATGATATTGTATTTAAGGTGATGTGATATGAAAAATGTGCAGATTGGTGACAGCTATCTAAATTTTGATGGTAATAATGATTATATTTCAATTGATGCCTATGGAGAATTATCTGAAGTAACATTTGAGATTGAATGTTTTGTTAATTCTTTTGATGAACATACATCAGTGATAGGGAATTTTAATCATAGTCTTAATAAAGGTTTAAATATTATTCCTAATAAACCAGATAGAGTACAAATCTATCATGGCGATGGAGTAAGTGATTATAATGCTACTAATTCAAGGACATATATTTATACTACTGTACAATCAAAAAAATGGATGCATTTAGCTATATCTTATAGAAATAATACGATAACAATTTTTAAAGATGGAGAAATAATTGGAGTATTAAATAAGACTGTAGATTTAACCAATTTAAGTGTAATAATTGGTAGATGGGCTTCCACATATAGTGGTTATTATTTTGATGGTTATTTAACCAACGCTAGAATGTGGAATGTTGCTAGAACTCAGCAAGAAATACAAGAAACCATGTGGCAAAAATTAAGTGGTAGTGAAGCAAATTTAATTGGCAATTGGCTAATGAATGAGGGCGTTGGTGAAGTAATTAATGATAATACTTCTAATAATAAAATTGGTACCCTTCATGGTCCCACATGGAAAAAGTCGCAGTTAGATGAAATCTCAATATGGGATGGAAATAAGTATCGGAAAGTTAGAGGTTTTATTGTTAACTCTACAGGAGAATTGGTGGAATTTTATCGACCGGTAACCAATCATACTAATTTCACTACACATAGCGGTATGGCTTTACATGCCACTCAAACATTAACTAAATCTGAAATGAATACAGGGTTTGCGGTTCTATCAGTTGCAAATGCAGCTGGTTTTTTTATTGGACAAGAAATCTCCATTAATGACGGAGATCATTCAGAAGTAGTGCGGATTATAGATATTAATGGCAATGAATTAACGATCACCCCTTTACAGAATGCATATAAAAGAAATGCCATTGTGGGGCGATCCATTGCAGAAGTAAATGACAAACTGTCCTTTAAGTCAAGAATAACTTACAGTGTATCAATAATTTAAAAGGAGTGGTGCAATTGGCTACGTTGAATAAAAATCCATACATTAGGACCAATTGGCGTGATCACATCGTAGACATCGAAAATGGACAAACAATCCAGGAAGGAACACGTTTCACAGCTGGTCGTGCAAACAATATAGAAGAAGGTATTTACAACGCTTATAACTGGCTTGTTATGTATGCTAATGACTTGGAGCGAATGCGAGTCGAATTGGAAATGGTAGGGCGATCCCCAATTAACAATGGTATATTTTATGATGCGTTAGAGGGTGATGCCAAAGCATTGGAAATGGATATAGATACTGCAGTTGCACAAAATGCTTATATAGCTGGTACAACCAACATAGAACTAGATAACGTTCCATTTAATGCCGGTGAATACGTGGCGATTTACGATGATGAACAACAGGAAAGTGTAGAGGTTACATCGGTAGGTGAAGATACCATAACTGTTTCCCCTTTAGCAAATAGTTATAAAAAAGGTGCTTTTATATCAAGATCAAATTCATTAGTCAATATCGAAGAGGAAGAGTTAGCATTTGGCCAGTGGGGAACATACACTTTAAAAATTAGTGAGGTGGTTTAATGAGTACAGTAGTAAATCAGCCATATAGCACAGAAGGCAATGGTGGAAGGAGATTAGTAAGGTTAGAAAATGGAACATTAGTTGCTGGGCTATTTAAAAATTTAGCTACTAACAGTTCAAGAGTATATTTTTATAAAAGCATTGACAACGGTAGTATATGGTCATTTTTAGGAGATGAGGTCACTAGTTCAAACTACCCTTATTATAGCTTGGCGGCTGAAGGGAATAATGTACATTATATATATGTTGCAGGAACAGACGCAATTAGGCTTATTACTATATATCCGGATGGGAGTACCTCAGGTACAACTGGTATTGCTTGGGGTCTTCATTCAGTTAATAGTGTATCTTTAGCAATCGACCCAACAAACGGATATTTACACGCAACATGGAGTGCTAAAACAAGCGCATATCCGAACAATTTTAATATTTTTTACAGTAAGTCAACGGATGGGGGTAGTACGTGGAGCGGAGTTGAGCAATTAACAGACAGTACCTTTAGTGGTTATCATAATGATAAACCTTCTATAGTTGTTAGAAACGGCTACCCTATAATATTATTTCAGTCAAATAACTCTATCCATTACATTAAAGCACTAAGATCCTATGGTACATCGTGGAATGAAACAATCGTCTATAGCGCTTATGATGATGGCAACTTTGAACAAACATCTCCATCCACAGTAGTAGATAAGGATGGTGCCATTCATGTAGCGTGGAGAGGAAGGGGAAGAACATGGGTAATAATGTATTCAAAATCAATAGATGGTGGAGTTGCTTGGACCAGCGAAAGAATTATCAGTGAAAATTTAGACAACACTTCCTCTGTACCTAGTATTACCGTAGACAAAGAAAATAACTTATTTGTACTTTATGACCATTACAGATCAGGCAGAAATACGTATTTAGTTAAATCAAGCGATTCAGGGAATAACTGGAGTAACCCAGTGAATTTAGTTGATGGCGGATATAATTCTTCTACTCTTTTTGATTCGACATTTAGTGGAGTATTTGGTGATAGGCCCCCACTTATTTATCAGACATATATAAGTGTTGAATATACTGGAACATACACGACAAACAACAATCCGACATTAACACTTAATACAACAGATAATAGAACCTTATATGAAAGTGATACCTTTACTATTGGTGGTTCTGCACAAGATGTAGACAGCGGAAATGTAGCAACAGTTAAATATCAAATTAATAGTGGTGAAGTTCGTGCCATCACAGTAAAAATATCTGATGGAGCAACCTTTCCTTTTAATCGTGTATTAACATTTAAACAAGGGAAGCTATATAACGGTGATACTGCAGTAACTGGTGACTTAGCTGAAGGTAGCCAACATGTGTTAAAGGTATGGGTAGAAGATGATCAAGGCGGTAAATCGGAAGAAGAAGTAAGAAGCTTTTATGTAGTACCAAACCGTCCGGCCACATTAACGATAGATGATTTTAGTACACGTACTGATTTAATCGATAGTGATGCAGTCACCATCAGCGGTAGTGTTTCAGATCCAGATAACAACAATGTAATCGTAAAATATAAGATTGAAAATGGCTCGTTTACCGAAGTTTATAACGGTAGTAGCGGGTCATTTTCTTTTCAAGTAACGTTAGATAGGCTGAATGAAGGTGAAAACACCATTACTGTGCAGGCAGTAGACAGTTACGGAGCGATTACTAGCAAGACTTTATCCGTAACGAAAATTGAAAATAACCAACCATTGCTCACATCTGTAGCTAGATATAAATTAACGCCTCCTAATGGTACTGCATCTGGTGCCGTCCTTTGGATCCAACGTGAAACAGGTGACTTAGTTGTAGATGCTCAAATCCATATGGGGATGAATGGAGATCCGGAAAGCTACCAGCCAATGACATTAGAAAGCACAGCTTTTGTAACTGATGGAATAGAGGAAGATGAATTCACTTTTGATAATGGTGGAGTGGAGGCTGAGAATATTATTTTAAAGCTGACCTTGACTAGAACCAGTGTGACAAGTGATAAGGGGATAAAACGAATAAGTGGGGTGCTTAGCTGATGCCAGTAGTTAGACGTAAACGATTAGCCGATGGATCTTTTGGTCCTCCTGAAAAGGTTATGGGAGAAGAGACAGACCAGGAGAAAATACAACGACTTGAGTCTGAAAATACGAGTCTCATGCTTGCATTAACGGATCAATACGAAAAGAACTTGCAGCTAGAACGGGATAATACAAATACAATGTTAGCCTTAACTGACATTTACGAGCAAATGATGGGAGGGAGCAATTAATGGATAAGATCTATGCAGCATTAATCAAGAAAGAACTAAAAACAATCGATGATGTACCTAGCAATTTAAGAGAAAAAGTGCAGGCGATCCTAGATGATCAATCTAATTAAGCGAATCTATTACGCATTTATACTTGGAAGGGAGGTGCAAGATATGGACGTAATTTATGCTACTCTAATTGTGCGCGGTTATAAAACGTATGCCGAAGTACCAAGTTTAATCCAGCCACAAGTTGCTGAAGTTTTAACAGAATTAGGACAGGAAGAATTAATCACAGAACAAGCACCTCAATAGGTGTATTTTTTTATGTCAAAAACGAGGGGTAGTGCTCACCTCTGTAACACCATACGGCATAGGTTCGCATGGTGTTAGCAACATTATACAGAGATAACCAAACAGAATCTATAGATATTGCATGCATCGCAATTATATTACAAGTCATAGGGGGTACCGGGATGTCTAATCAAACAGACGAGGGGATGGAAAATATGCCTATCTGGCAGGATCATGAAAGGCGAATAACAACGCTAGAAAATACGTTTGCAAGCTTTTCGCACGAAATGAAAGAAGTAAAAACTACCGTGCAAAAAAGTAATGACGAACAAAAAAAGTTACTGAACACTTTGATTGATCATCATCTGAATACTAATAAAACAAAATTATCAAACTTATGGAAAGTTATTATCAATATTACCGGCGCAGGAGGATTACTAACCGTAATCATCTATGCGCTTTTTCAATTCTTTGGACAATAAAAAGGAGGAATTAAGAATGGAAAATCAATTTAATCAATTAATGGAGTATGTTGCACCGGAAATGCTAATTGTAATTGCAGCTTTATGGGTGTTGGGAATGTTCTTGAAAAATACACCAAGCTTCCCAGACTGGTTTATAGTATGGGCTATATTAATTGCCGGTATTGTTGCTGCACTATTTGTTGTCGGATTCTCTGTTGAAGGGGTAATACAAGGTATAATTGCTGCTGGTGTTGCAGTGTTTGTCCACCAGTTAATAGTCCAAACCAAACACCAAGAAGGTGGTCAATAATGAGTAAAGTCGCAATATTTGCTGGACACAACCATGACACATGGGAACTGACCGGGGGAAAAGGTATTTTCACTAACTTAGATGCTGATGGAGAATATGAAGAATTCGACTCGAATTATGAAATCGCAAAAGATACAGTGAAATTATTGAGAGAACACTCCAATATTACAGTATTGTTTCCCCAAGAAGGTGGAAAACGCAAAATGTCTCTTTCTGAAAGGGTAAGATATTGTAACTATCATAAAGTAGACACAGCAATCTTTATTCACTCCAATGCAGGGAGCGCAACTGCAAAAGGTGCTGCTGGATTCTATTGGTATAACAGCGAAGAAGGAAAACATCTAGCAAATTTATATAAAGAGGAAATGGAGGCCTTCAGGTATCCGTTATGGAGTAATGGAACATACCCATGTACTCCAGGAACATGGTCAGAATTCTATGTGGTAAAAGAAACAAACATGCCGGTATTGTTAACGGAAAGTTTTTTCTTTACGAATCCCAAAGAATTAAAACAATATTTACTTGATCCAGAACAACTCGACAATCTATCTTATGTACATTACGCTCTTGTATGCCGGTACTTTGGAGTACAACCGAAGAGCGAGAAAGTAGAAACGGCGACATCTGAACCAAAAAATAAAGAGGAGGGGTTAAGCGTGAGCGCAGAAAAGGAATTACAAAAGGAAATTGATGAATTAAAGCATGAAATGAAAAGGTTATTTGAACAGAAACAGGATAAACCATCTACATCTGATCAACCTTCAGAGTGGGCAAAAGATGTGTGGAAACAACAAGTAATGCAAGGTTATTTTGACGGTTCAAATCCTAAAATGCCATTAACCAGGGAACAAGCTGCAGAAGTTTTAGATCGTTTTGCTGAAAAGATTCGTGAGTATGAAATTAATCCACTTAAGAATCGAGTTGCCGAATTAGAAGGGCGAGTAGAACAATCTAAGTAAGCAGGTTTACAATATATTGATTGGTTAACTAACTATAAAAGTTGCCATCATGAAAATGATGGCAACTTTTACGTTATAAGAGTATTCTAAGCAATGACTAACTCATTTCTTTTTTTTACTTCGAAAGCATATCTCTCTTTGATCATTTTATTTATTTGTTTTGTAGTGTGGATAAACTTAATGTTTGCCTTTATAAAATCAAAATTATAGTTATCAAGCAACTCAATAAAGGCAGTGTTTACAAAAGATGAAGTAACACCTGAAACTCCTTCAAACGAAAGCGTTAAAGAGACATTTTTTTCTAAATTAGATTTAATTAAGTTTTGTATTATTTTGCCTTCTTCGTTGGAGTAACAACGTTCTACGTGGCTAGCTATTTTTATTACCATTCGAACTCCTCCTCAATATCAGTTATATTTTGAATACTATCTGTTTTAAGGATAGTTTCAATTAGTGTTCCTGGGTAAAAGCTCCCTTTTAGGGAAGCAAACTTTTCCACTTCATTACTAACTATACCCTTTGTACAGTTTAATATACCATAATTTGAGTGTATGTGAACAGATCCGTTATTATTTTTCACAACGTTCTCAATCAAAGTGTGTAAACCAGCACCTAAGTTTCTAGGTGAAGTTTGTGAAGTGAACCCCTCTGTTGTTGCTATCATTACTGCCTCATCGTCTTGTAAAGATGGTCTTACTCTGCGTATGTTCTCAGGTATCCCTACTCCGAAATCCGATATGGTGATCTTAATTTCATTAGAACCAGGATAATGCTGAGCAAATATACAACCTATATTTTCTTGTGCATGATCTCGGATATTATTAAAAATTTCACCAAAACAAATTCTAATAGTGGCTAAGGATGTCAGAGGGATATTTAGCTGGTTTGATAACCAAAAAGAAAACTCTCTTTCTAGCCACCTGGGTCCGTCGCTATACGCCACTAATTTTAATGGAATTGTAGTCGGTCGAGGATTTGGATTCCTAGTAAGATTTTTGCCTGCATATCTCATAAAAAAATTGGAGTCATCAAGGAATTGTATTGGATTTTTTTTGCCAGAACAATTTTCTGGATAAATGATTCTGGAAGAAACCCCTCGTTTATGTAACCATTCGAATAAATTACTTAAAATTGTTACTCCTGCTGGTTCAATAAATTTCAACTTAGTAAAGTTAAAGGAAATCACAGTGTCTTTCGGATTTAAGTCATTGTCTATAACTGAAGATAGTAGATCGTACATAGTAAATCTATTGAAATTACTTGGTATCAATACTTCCATTTCTTCCACCCCTAAAACAATTAAAGATTTTTATGTCTCTTATTTTCCATATAGTTCATAATACCTTTATTGGGAAAAATTATCTATATTATTTTAGAAATTATGAATTTAACTGATTAGAGGGAAGTTAACTTAAGCCATCTTATTATCTTGTTTCATCCACTCATCCAATATATTCTCCACTTTTTTCTTTATATTTGGATTAAAATAACTTCTTTCTTCTTTTGCCCCTTTGCAAGAAAATAAGTAATAGGTAAAGGATTCCTCTTTTTTGTTTTGAACTACCCCAATATTCTCCTGATACATTTTCTTCTTTAATGCTTTTCTTTCAGCAGTACCAATCTTCTTTGTTCTCTCCAACAGAGTAATATACGGCTCACTAATTTTAAATGGTGATGACTCTTTCAGCATTTTTAGATCTCGATCGATCACTTTCAAAGTTAGATCCACAAATAAAAACCGCGAAGCAATTTGCCATTCATCTTTATCTAAATTTTTCAACCTTTCCACCCCTGTTTAGAACATTTGTTCTTATTATATATCCGATAGAGAAATTAATGCAATACCAAAAAAATTACAGATTCCTACAAGGATTATTTATTATTATGTCGAATATAGATATTATGAACTATCTAAAAGGAAGGAGGGGGAGAATGGATTCATTTATTAACAGATCGGATCGTTATAAAATAGAAACAAAGTATGACAAAAAGACAGAATTAATCATTATTAGAGTTCATGACCATTTACATGATAAAACATACGTTTACCATGAAGATGAGATATTTAACTTGCCAGCAGATCTATTTGATATGCAGTGTTATATCTATAGTGTGTGGGATCAAATAACAACAGGACATTTTAGTATAAGAAATTTTGATCCAGGCTATAACTATTGTCGCATAACGATGTTGTATCCAAGTGATAAAAACAAGTATGTCTGAATTATAGGGGTTATTTACTTACTATTTTGGTGAACAATTTTATTTATTATATTATTAGGAGGGAAAATTTATGAAGAAGCTACTAAACGCCTTAATTGCACTTGTTATGATTTCCACTTTTTCTGGAATCAGTGTATCAGCTGCTGATGGAGTATCCATTTTAATTAATGGAGAGAAACAATATTATGATCAACCACCAATCGTTCAAGATGGACGTACGCTTGTACCATTACGTGGGATATTTGAGGCATTGGGGGCAGATGTAGGCTGGGATGCTAAAAATCGAGTAGTAACAGCTGAAAAAGACGACATAGATATATGGTTAAAAATTGGATCGAAGTATACAAAAGTAAATGGTCAGACTGTAACCATTGATGTACCGGCACAAATTAAAAATGCTCGCACGTTGGTACCGTTACGATTTGTAAGCGAATCTCTTGGGGCAGATGTAGGCTGGAATGCTTCTACTAGAACAGTGGATATTACATATAATGGTGAGGTCATTGCTACTTACGATGTGACATTACATTTCCCTGTCAGCGAATATCCAGAAACTGCTGCACATATTGAAGAAGCTATCGCAAACGGAGAATCAGCTATCTGTACAATTGATCGTAACGGAGCAGATGAAAATCGAAACGATTCTTTAGCTGGAATTCCAACAAGAGATGGCTACGATAGAGATGAATTCCCTATGGCTATGTGTGAAGAAGGTGGAGAAGGCGCTAGTGTTAAATACGTAGAACCATCTGATAATCGTGGTGCTGGTGCTTGGGTAGGGAATCAATTAGAACAGTATCCAGATGGTACAAGAGTATTATTTGTATTAGATGGTGATCCTGTTGAAGTAGTTGTTCCACCTGTTACTACTCCTGTTGTAGAAGAAGGTAACAATAGTGGCTACAACGGTCCGTATAATCCAAACGGAGCAGACCGAGACTGTGGAGACTTTAACTCGCACGAAGAAGCACAAGCTTTCTTTGAAGCAGCAGGACCAGGTGATCCACATCGATTAGACGGTGATGGAAACGGATTGGCTTGTGAAAGTTTATAGAAGAAAAGCTACAAATCGTATAGGCGCTTCCTTAATTACTATGAAATACAAACATTAGTCAAGAATCAATGTATAGAATAAAAAGTTATTAAATATAAAATTCATAATATATTGAAGGGGATTAATGAAATATGTAATATTTAAATAGAAACTATTAATGGCGCCTATTCCTCCTTAAATACTCCATAAACAAAATAATTAATAGACAATACGAGGGGTAGGTAAATGGATAATAAAAGGAAAATGAAGTGGGATTTATCGTTCAAAGAAACTATAACATCTATAATTGTTCCCATAATTGTGGCGGTTATAACAGTTATTGTGGCTGGAATATTTCAATTGAAAGCAATAAATGAATCAAGTAAAGTTCAAATGGAAGCAGCTATAAAGGCGGCAGAAGCGCAAATAGAAGCTGCTGAGATCACTAAGGTCAATAAAATTGAATATGATTTTAAAGACTCCTATAAATGGAATGTAAATGAATCGGATAATTATATCCCTTTGAAAAAAGGGAATTATTGGATGTATTCAGGTGAATATTACGGATTCTCCCCAAGATATAGGGAATATTTCAAAAAAAAAATAACAATGAAATTAGAGATTTTAAAAGAAATAAAAAATGAAAAATTAAATATTAGTTTTTATATAGTGAATAATTATCCAGTTAACATAAGAAGTACTATAAAACAGAGATTTGATGAAATGAATAAGAATGAATTAACATCTGTGGAACCTATAGAATTAATAAATAATGAAAATAAATCAGGATTATTATTAGTTGCTAATAAGTTATTTCATATTCCAAATAAAGAAATACAAGGTGTAGTAGATTTTTTAAATGATCCACAAAAAGTTGTAAACCACAAATTGTCAAATCCATCCCCTTTGTTAACATATGATGACTTGCTTTTTGAGTTTCCATTGTTTGAAGGTCAAAGATTCGGAGATATTGAAACTATTACGAATCCGAATTTGTCGTATTTTTGGTACGTCAATGATGTTACGGAAATTAATGCACTAAACGAGAATAAGTTTGAAAATGTTCAGATATTTAACTTAATTTATAATACTAATCCAGATCAACAAAATATTGAATTTCGACCATACCTTGGCATTATTAGATATAGTGTTACTCATAAAGGTGTACCAGATGACTTATATCTAGACCTCGAAGAGTTTGAATTAAAGTAATTACTGATGGGTGCCATTAGAAGTTAGACTATGATAAATATATTAATTTTGCGTGCCGAAACTTGCCGACATCCTGCCGACCAACATTTACATTTCTAACATTAATGTTCTTAGTTTATTCGGTTTAATCACCTTTCATAACAAGGGTTTTCTAACTTATCAAAACGTGTACATTTGTACTTTGTCACCTTGACAGGGTGGAGGTCGCTGGTTCGAGACCAGTCGGAATCATTGTTTATAGCCCTTTAAATATAGCGATTCTTGATAAAATTCAAGGATCGCTAATTTCATTATTTAATATTCTCACAACCTGTTGATTTAAATAGATTTGCAATTTTGATAGATTGGCACATAGAAATATCTGATTTTTAAATCTTTTTCTCTGTTTTTTATATATTTTGTATACTAAATCTTTGTTAAAATTTATTTTAACTAATTATTCTATTTTTTGTTAACACATTTATGTAAGCGCTACCTAAAAAGCAGGTGGATTTGCAAACAATTTATTAGAAAAATTTCAAACTGATAATGTTTTTCCTTCATAAGAATCAACGATGAAATATGCCCCTATTGATTTTACAACAACATATTGCAGATGTTCAGGTTACTGCCAGCTCCATATAATTAAATCAAATCAATAGATGACTCAAGTCAATACCCACATACATCAAATGATTAATGTATTGAAAGGAGGTGAACTTGCTGTTTTGGCTATCGTTAGAAAATTAAAGATACCACCACCAAATACTTAATTTCATGAAGGGAACGAAGCCAGTTACTTATTTTCAATCCATTCTAAGGAGGTTTATTTTATGTTAAGACAATGGAAGAAACGATGGAAGAAAAGTGCAGTTATCGTTAGTGCTGCGGTACTTGCTACATCATTTGCTGGCACAATTTCTTTGCCATCCGTTCATGCAAATGAAGCTGGAGAAACACCATACCAAATGGAGTACCTGGAAAGAGGTGTGGTAGCTGTTCATACAAATGACGGCATCTTTGTGAGCTGGCGTTTACTAGGAACAGATTCAAAGGATGTTGCTTTTAACCTTTATCGAGATGGCGAAAAGGTAAATGAGGAGCCAATAACAACAAGCACAAACTATTTAGATAAAGAAGGAACAACTGATTCGACATATAATGTAAGCGTTATCTCTGGTGGTGAAGAGGTTAATGAATCAAACGAAGTGAAAGTATGGGGTAACCAATATCACTCCATTCCGCTTCAGAGACCAGAAGGCGGCACAACTCCTGATGGGGTAGAGTATACTTATCATGCAAATGATGCAAGTGTGGGAGATCTTGATGGTGATGGTGAATATGAAATCGTCTTAAAGTGGGAACCGTCCAATGCAAAAGATAATGCACACGAAGGCTATACTGGCGAAGTTTTTCTGGATGCTTATGAATTAGATGGTACAAAACTTTGGAGAATTGGTTTAGGTAAAAATATTCGAGCTGGAGCTCATTATACCCAATTTTTAGTTTATGATTTTGATAGTGATGGCAAAGCTGAAGTTACACTAAGAACAGCAGATGGTGCAACAGATGCTGCTGGTAATGTAATAGGAGATCCGGAAGCGGATTACCGTAACAATTCTGGATATATTTTGGAAGGACCTGAATACTTAACTGTTTTTGATGGAGCAACAGGTGAAGAACTTGCTACAACAGACTTTTCACCAGCCCGGGGAAATATGGGGGACTGGGGAGACACCTATGGTAACAGGGGAGACCGATTCCTTGCAGGCGTTGCTTACCTTGATGGACAGAAGCCTAGCATAGTAATGACACGGGGTTATTATGAAAAAACAATGCTCACTGCTTTTAACTTTAGAAATGGCGAGCTGAAAAAACTGTGGACGTTTGATAGTGATGATGCTGGTAATGAGGCATATGCAGGTCAGGGAAATCACAATTTAAGTATTGCTGATGTAGATGAAGATGGGAAAGATGAAATTATCTTTGGAGCAATGGCAGTGGATCATGATGGCAGCGGTCTGCATGCAACAGGCTGGGGACATGGAGATGCGATGCATGTAAGTGATCTAAATCCAGCTCGACCGGGATTAGAAGTTTTCCAAGTGCATGAATCATCTAATTCACCATACGGTCTATCGTTCCGTGATGGGGAGACAGGCGAAGTGATTTGGGGTGTGCATACAGGTGCTGATACCGGACGGGGAGTATCATCTGATGTGGATCCCAGGTATCCTGGTGCAGAAGCATGGGCCGTTGCTGGAGAATGGAATGACCGTAAAGGCGGTATTTATACAGCTGAAGGTGAGAAAATAGGTGATAATATTCCTAGTTCGAACTTTGCCATCTGGTGGGACGGCGATTTATCACGTGAACTGCTGGACCATGACTGGACAAATTACGAGATCGGCATTGGTACACCAAGAATAGATAAATGGGATTACGAAAATGGAGAGCTTAACAACATTCTCACATTGGAAGGAACTACTTCTAACAATGGAACAAAAGGAAATCCGGCATTACAAGCGGATATCGTTGGTGACTGGCGGGAAGAAATTATCGTAAGAGATATTGAGAGTACGGAACTGCGTCTCTATACAACAACCGATCTAACAGAACACAGGATTCCAACACTTATGCATGATCCAGTTTATCGCTTAGGAATTGCTTGGCAAAATGCTGCTTACAACCAACCACCACATACAGGCTACTTTTTAGGAAATGACATGGAGGAAGCACCACAACCAGACGCAGACTATATTGTTCCATCAACTGTCGAAATAAATCCTGAAAAACTGGCTGGAAAGTTAAAAGGAGATCTTACTATTCAGGTGAAAGTTCCAGATAATGCTGCGGACTTAGTAGATGGTGATTCTGCCAAACTTTCTATCAATGGTGAAGAAGTTAAAGGGGAAATTTCAGCAGTAAATGAAGGGTATCAAGTGAAAATGGAGCGTAGAGACTTTGCCAGGGCCCTTGAAAGACAAATCGGTGAAACGGAAGTAAGAGTTAGTATTACTTCTGCGAATGGGGAGATCTTTGTTGGCTCCGATGTGCTTAATCTTCGAACATTGGAGCCTGATTTATCTGTTCAAGAAGCAGAGGCGGTAAAAGCAGGTGATTCGTTTGGTCTTACCTATGCGATTAGCGGTGAAGGAGATAATCTCCGCTCTATTGAAATGAAGCTGAACTATGATCCAGAACAAGTGGAGTTTGTTTCTGTTGATCCTTTAGTCAAAAAGGTGAAAATAACTCATGATTCTGAGCAGCCAGGTGAGGTACATGTTATGGTTGAAGGTGCACCAAGTCGCTTTTTTCATGATCCAGAGTTGTTTAAAGTAAATATGAAAGCGAAAGAAACAGAAGCGTTGACTACTGACATTACTCTTACGGATATTGCCTATACAAGTACTAGTAAGGAAGTTGTGTCAATGATTGATATAGGCCAGTCTGTCGATTTGTATGATGATGTTGCCAATATTACAGTGAACAGTGAAGATGGTGTGCAGTCCATTAATTCAAATGGCGGGACATTAAAATTAACGTCACAGGTTTTCCCAGCAAATGCGACGCAAACTGTTGAATGGTCTGTCACTGATCTGGATGGGTCAAATACGGACATTGCTACTATTACTTCAGATGGAGTGTTGTCAGGTAATAAGGCAGGTTTAAATGGGGAAGTTAAAGTGATTGCAGAGGCGACAGATGGATCCGGAGTTGTTGGTGAGCTGGTCATTGATATCTCGAACCAGTTGGAATTAATAACAGGAGATCTTTTTGGAACAAACCCGCCATGGTCAGAAGGGACAGAGTATGATAAAGCATTTGACGGCGATACCAATACTTTCTTCGACTATAAGGAAGCAAATGGCGGTTACACAGGTATGGACGCTGGTGAAGGGAATCAAGTAGAGCTTACTCAAGTCAGATTCTTTCCACGAACTGGTTTCACCGATCGAATGACTGGAGGGAAGATCCAAGGATCAAATGTTTCTTCAGATGAAGGGTTTGTTGATCTATATACGATCACTTCAGAACCGGAAGCTGGATGGAATGCCGTGGACATAACATCTGAAGAAACCTATCGTTATTTCCGATATATTAGCCCTGATGGCGGGCATAGTAATATTGCTGAGCTTGTATTCTATACTCAATAAAAAAACTATTTGGCATAAGTTCGATTTTTCGAGCTTATGTCTTTTCCTTGTTTGCTTCCTTACTAATCTGAAGTTAAATGAAAATGTTAAAAAATTGAATTGTGTTAAATAAGTCAACTTGAGAAAAACGGTTTATACAATCATAAAAGAGAGATACTTATAAAGAAATATATTAAAATGGAGGAATCTCACATGACAAAAGCAGCCATTATTACAGGAGCTGGCAGTGGTTTAGGGCAAGCAGCTGCCACACGCTTAGCTGAAGATGGAGTGAACATCTCTGTTGTGGATATTAATGAGCAAGGTGGTAAGGAAACAGTAGAAATGGTCAAAAAGCTCGGAGCTGACGCTATTTTTATCAAGGCAGATGTATCTAAACAGGAAGATGTAAAGAACTATGTTGATAAAACGGTAGAGCATTTTGGTTCCATCGATTATTTCTTTAACAATGCTGGTATTTCGGGCAGCGGGAAGTACTATTTAGAAACAGAAATTAATGAAATTGAAAAGATTGTCGGAATTAATTTACTTGGAGCATTATACGGGGTACGTTATGTAGCTGAACAAATGATGAAAAATGGTGGAGGTTCCATTGTTAATACAGCATCAAGTGCTGGTGTTATCGGTCAGGATTCTGTTGTTACTTATTCTGCTACAAAACATGGGATTATCGGTCTGACAAAAAGTATGGTTGCAGAGTATGCGAAAGACGGGTTACGTGTAAATGCCATTGCGCCAGGACCAACAGAAACTCCGATGGTTAAAGAATTTTACGAAGAGAATCCTAAGATGAAAGAAAATGCTACAAGCGGGATACCGCAAAAACGGTTAGGTACTCCTGAAGAAGTAGCAGAGTTAGTTGCATTTTTATTAACTTCAAAGGCGGAGTATATTAATGGTGAAGTAATACGTATCGATGGTGGGTTTACAAACACGAAATAAACAAAACACTGCTTAGTTAATTCATTAATTCCTGAAGGTAAACTTTATAGGCTGTCGAGGAACATCTATACTCGACAGTTTTTTTTACTTCTTCCAAACTTTCACAATCGATAAACGGATAGTGGGGATACAAAAAACCCCACTGATCAAAGTCTCGCTTTATCTGTTAATATGTCAACGTTTACATAAACGATAAAAAAATAGTAAGATAGAATTGGAGTGAATAATAAATCTTCGAAAGAGGTGTATATTTTGATCAACCTAGCTATCATTAGTGAAAATCATGAACGTGTGCATGAATGGATGAAGATTGAGCATGTGGATATTGCTGCCATTTTACTTACAGAGGGAGTTGACAGTAATCAAATTCCAAAAGAATTAAAACATAAGTTAGTACATAAACCGGAAGATATACTTTCCATGGATGTAGATCTTGTGGATCTATGTGTCCCGGCTCAGGTGAAACCTGATATGATCCGCCAGCTTTATAAAGAGGGGTTACATATTTTTACGGAAACACCTCTTGCAACAGACGCAAATCTAGCAGCAACCCTTTATAAGGAATGTAAAGATAAAATGGTAGGTTTATATGTTGGGAATACGATCCGTTTCTCTCCCGAGTTTTTAGAGGCTAGGAAACATGTTGAAAATGGTCAGCTTGGTAGAACTGGAGTTAATCGAATCTCATCAAAAGACAAACACCCTGGAGATAACGCTGACATCTTTTTAGAGCTTGGTGCCCCTGTGTTCGACTGGTTGTACTGGACATTTGGTGAGGTGGAACGAGTGATTGCAAAACAAGTTCAAAAGCAACGTAAAGACGGATCTCCCGTTGAATATGCACTTATTGATTTAAGACATGAAGATCAAACATTTTCCCATGTGGAGTTATCCTGGGCGGGCAGTGAAAAACAAATGAGTTTTGAACTTACCGGAAATCAAGGAATGTTAGAAAATGATAGTAAAAATAGCCAGCCGATCGTTGTGGAAGGTGCAGCAGACATTGCTCTTGAAGAGCAGATTCTGGGAAAAACAGCTATACAAAGAGAATTAGACCATGTTGTGCAAGTAATAAAACAATCACAAAAACCAATCGTTACGACAGAAGATGCAATAAAGGCGGTTAAGATAACAGATGCTGTGAAGAAATCTGTCTCAACAGGACAGCCTGTTGAACTGAAAGAAGGTGTTATCCTATGAAAATAGCCATCATCAGTTTCGCCCATATGCATGCTTTGAGCTATGCTTCTGCTTTGGTGAATAATCCAGAAACAGAATTAGCTGGTATTTGGGATGAAGATCAGCAACGAGGACATAAAATGGCGGAACAATTTGGGTCAACTTATTATGCCGATTTAGATCAGCTGCTGCAATCAGACATTGATGCTGTGATCGTCTGTTCAGAAAATGTGAATCATAAAAAACATGTATTGAAGGCAGCGAGTTACCAAAAACATATTTTATGTGAAAAACCAATTGCAACAGAAATTAACGATGCGATCGAAATGATTAATGCATGTAATGAGCATGATGTAATTTTGCAAGTAGCTTATCCAGTAAGATTCGCACCATCCATCCAAAAAGTGAATGAGATTATTAAAGCAGGGAAAATTGGTGAGATTATTGCCGTAAATGCAACTAACCATGGACAAATGCCTGGAGGCTGGTTTATTGAAAGAGAACTGTCCGGGGGCGGGTCTGCAACAGATCATATTGTTCATATTATGGATTTACTTCGCTGGATGTTAGAAGATGAAGTGAGAAATGTTTATGCAGAGTTTGACACACGCTTTTATGACATCCAAGTGGAAGATTGCGGTCAAGTTTTGCTGGAATTGGAATCAGGTGTGATTGTTTCCATCGATCCAAGCTGGTCCCGTCCACAAACATACCCAACATGGGGAGATGTGACAATGGAAGTTGTAGGAACAGAGGGGACCTTATCTGTAGATGCATTTAAACAGCACAATTTATTCTATAATGATAAAGATGGAAAAGTACAGCAACAGCCATGGTCAGAGGATATGGATGAAGGATTGGTCAATGATTTTATTGCATGTGTAAAAGAAGGCAGGAAACCGTTTATTACAGGAGAAGATGGCTTGAGAACATTGGAAGTTGTAAAAGCTGCTTATCAATCAGATAAACAAAAAGAAACAGTTGTACTTACACGTCATCAATTATAAAAGAAACCAATAAATCACAAAGGTATAGAGCATTGCCTAACTATGCCATTAAGTCAAGTTTCTGTACTGAAATCCCCCGCTTTACTAATCAAAGCGGGGGAGCATACAGTGATGTTTATTTAATTGCAGCAATGTTAATCGAACTCGGCAAATATGACCCGCCTGAATGCATAATATCTAGTTCTATGGAACCTTCCTTTTTCTCTACTGTATAATCAATGACATTAACGACTTCTGTATTTGGATCTAAGGCGGAGATGTTAAATACCCCGTCTTTTGTTTTAACCGTACCGCTATAGGATCCGCCTCTGCTGGCAATCCTCACTCTAACTGTTTTTTCTTTATCCGTATGATTAATATAAGGTAATTTCACTTTATAAACAGCACCATAATGTCCTTTGTTTGAAATGGATGAGGCATTTTCTGTCAAGCTGTTTTCTTCATTGAAAATGTTATCTGTTATGCCATTTGATATGTTGTAAGATAACTCCCCATCCTGCTGGACATGATAAGTTGGCAAGACAGCAATAAGTTCTGAACTGCGCCACACCCCTCTTGGATGCATGTTCGTTCGATCAGCTGGTACAGGTGTTGATTTTATTTGTGTTAAGTCACTATTATTCTGACTTACTACTGTTCTTATAACATAATTTAACTCCCCTGTTCCTGAGGTTTTGGTAACAGAAAAATCTTGTAAAAATCCTATCATTTCATTTGGTTTTATTTCGAAACTGCCTAACATTATTGTTTCTCCTGATTCAGCTTTATTCGTACTTAGATTTACAGGCTGCAATTGATTATTTAGTACAGATTCAGAAATGGGTAGACCGATGTCATAATCATACCAGCTGTTTGAGCTGATTTTATGAATGCCTTCTAATTTTCTTACTTCAATCGTATTGGTTTTAGATAAATTTTCGATCGTAATTCCAACCGTTATTTCTTTATGTAATTTATTCATGTGCCAGCCAACTACACGGTGGTCTACTGATTCTCCATTTTCTTTGACGATATCATTCCATAAAGTAGCATTTTCCTGCTTAATAGTTTTAGAGTTTAACGTTTCCGGATTATCACTTAGCATTAATCTTCTATCACCGCTCATTCTTACTTCTTTTACATTTCTAATGTTCGAAATATTGTCTTGTTCTTTGGTTAGAAAATCAGCTGTAAGATCTGACATTGTAATAGTAATTATCTTTGATTCCGGATCATATTCAACCGTTCCGCCAAATGCTTCCCCAACCAATCGTAAAGGAATCATCGTTTTGCCATTGTAAATAACTGGCGGAACAGATATCTGCCGTGGTTGTTCATTTATCATAATTTTATGAGAATTGATTTTTAAGTAGAGATCTTTGTTTCCTTTCGTTGCAAAGACAGATCTTTCTTCCTCGTTCCACTTTACAGTCGCCCCCAGTGATTCAAATGTTTCTCTTAAGGGGACTAAAGTAGTTCCATCCTTGATAATCGGTCTGACAGGATAGTTAACTTTCATACCATCAACAAATACCACTGAAGCAGATGGAGAATATTCCTCCTCCTCTGTTATAGTTTCCTGAATACCTGCAGCTGAAGCGGAAGTATTCATAAATAGAAATGAAGCAAAAAAAGTCATAAACAAAGTATAGATAAAATTAATCCTTATTGGTAATTGCATGAAAAACAAGCCTCCCATATTAGTAGATTTTTTCTTAAGACTTCTGCTGAACTATAACACTTTAAATTAATAAATTTTCTCATATAGTAATTTAGTATTAATTTTACCAGAGAAAAACTAAACATAAAATAATGAATTTCAATAAAAATAGGATAATTAGATTATATCGAATGAATAAATTTGACTGTAAAAATGCACAAATTTGAAACTGTGTCCAAACTTTATGTTCAATTCAGCTTGTGGATTTGATGATTAGTAAAGTTTTTTTGCGAAAAGACATTTCCTTACAAATAAAAAAGCTTCTCACCATCAGGGGTGAAAAGCTTTCTAATTATTATTCTGCTACGATTTCATATCCTTGTTCCTGCAGCATTTGAACCGATCTTTGGAGACTGATACCTCTGCTTGTATCTCCTTCAACCATAGAACCTGTTAATTGGGCAATCTGCTCAGGGTCTGCTGTATCATAGTTTACTTTCGTGGATTCTATTAGCTTATCTTCTTGGTAATCAATGCTATGTGTTACACCTTCAACATTTTGGTAACCTGCTACAGCTTCCGCAAATTGTGCTTCCGCTTCTTCAGGACCTGTAAGGCCGATAGAAGCATAAGTAAGAACACTTTCTGCTGTTTGCTCAATTACCTTGTCACCTTGAGCGTAATATGTAAGGGTAGATGTTGCTCCATTTTGTTCCATTTTCAGTGTGACGGTGTTTTCTCCGGTTGGATCAATATTTAATTCAGATGCAGCACTTTCATCCGTTGCGCTACTGTTTTCACTTTCCTCTTCATTCGTTGTCTCTTCTTGTTCTGCATTCTCATCAGTATTTTCTGGAGTTTCAGCAGTCTCGTTGTCTGTATTTTCAGCAGTATCATTTTCGTTAGTTTCATTTTCTGCCGTTTCGTTAGTTTCATTTTCATTAGCTGCATCCTCTTCAGTATTGCCTGTTTCACTGGAATTACAAGCAACAAGTGTAATACTGATCAGTAATGCCATACAAAATATCATCCATTTTTTCATTTTGCAGTTCCTCTCTCTTTTTAAGTTTAATAGAATTTAATAATAAATACAATTTCCACATTTTTCAATAGGATATAAATAATGGTTCATATCTACCATCATCCTTTGTTGAAACATGCTGGTTTGGTCAGTTTGACCGCTTTTTAATCTGATCGTTACCCCTTCCCATTATGATTTTAGGTATAAAGAAGCAAGGTAAGCTTCCTTTTCATTAGTACCCTTTAGAAAAAAATGAAAACATATTTTATTATTTTTGTGCATGTTTACCACTATTCGAGGTTCTCTGCTGTCCCTGTTCGGTGTTTTCTCGCATAATGCATTGGAGTCCATGGATGTTTTATTTTTTGGATCCAATACCTGCCCTGTAACAAATAAATAATAAAAGTAAGTGATCTGTAACAAATGCTGATTTGTCAGTAGTAAGCACGCGTTGTATCTAAGATTTTATATTACAAAATGTTCTAATATTGTAAAAATAGTTGGAAAATTAGCCAGTTAAATTCCATCTTTATCCTATTGATGTTTCAAGGGGGATGTGCGTGGTAGTTATAATTAACCTCAATAATGGTTTTTGCCATTTGAAGATTAGAGGTATCTTTTGTAAAGCCCATACTAAGCGGAGGTGATTGACAGAATTCTCGATATAGGCTTTGTCATTAATGTGTTTACAGATGTATCACGTGTTTTATTACCTTTAGTGGAAAGGGAAGTTACAGTGAATACGGATAATTAATGGAAGTGGGCAAAAGCAGCAAGGGTCCTTCTTAAAAGAAAATATGCGTTTAACATTTTGAGTAATAAAGGAAGGTGAACGGATGGCTGAGCAAAAGACTCATCATGCAAGTGATAACGGTAGTTCAAACTCGATAAAATATATCTTGCTGGGTGGAGTGGCAGGTGCAGGTGTTGGATTATTATCCAATCCTGGAACTGTACAAACCCTTTATCACAAGGTTCAGGTTTCAGAGACTGGACAAAAAATAACCAAAGAACTTGGTCGGAATTTGCAGCAGCTGATTACGCAACAGGCAATAGCAGCAGTCCAGCAAGCTGCACCTGACTATTTGCACAAGGCAAAAAAGAAATTTTCAAGTTCAGAGTCTGAAGGGAATGAAAAGGAAAAAGATGCGAACTATGAAGAGATAAAACAAGAGAACAGGCAAATAAATCAACGGTTGGAAAATATAGAGCAAAAGCTCGAAGAACTGCTAAAAGCGAATGATCAGCCGGTTCGGTAAAGGAGGATTTTATGAAAAATCCAGTTAAAAAAACGGCTGTGAAAATGGCAGAAAAAGCGTTCGAAAAGGCGCCGGATTCGTTAAAAGAAAAAGCAAAAGACAAACTAAAGGAAAAGGCAAAAGAAGGAATGGAAGATAAGGTACGCGAGAATGCCGAAGAGGCAACAATGAAAGTGCAGGATGCCCTGCTTTCTGCTCGTGAAAAACTGGGCAGTGTGAAGAAAGCAGGAGAAAATTTGCAAGAGCGTATTTCTTCAAGTAACAATAACCGTCAGATAAAAAGCTATCAGGATTTGAAGGGAATTCAACATATTAAGAGCTCAAAAGATATCAAAGGTGCAAATAATATCAAAAGTTCGACGGAAATTAAGTCATCAGGGAATATCAAAAAAATCAGCTCTTAAAATCTTTACAATAAAGGAGAATTAAATATGGCTATCCAAAAAACAACAGACAGTTCAAGTTTAGCAGAGGTAATTGACAGAATCTTAGACAAGGGTATTGTAATTGATGCATTTGCTAGAGTATCCGTAGTTGGGATTGAGATACTAACAGTGGAAGCAAGAGTAGTTATCGCAAGTGTTGACACATGGCTGCGATATGCAGAAGCAGTAGGCCTGTTAAGAGATGAGGTGGAAGAAGAAGGTTTACCAGCACAGCAAAATGAACGAGGAGAAGCATCGTTTAGTGTCTGATAGTCAGGGGGCTTCTATAGCCCTCTCTCCCATCGTTACGAGGAGGTAAGGTATGAAAATAAAAGAAATCATGAAAAATGTTAATGAATTTTTCTTGGAGAATGTCGCTCCTCCACATAAGATCACTTCCGTAGAAAAAATGGAGGAAGGTGGATGGAAGATAAAGATAGAAGTAGTGGAAGAAAAAGAATATATGAAAAAATATGCCAAAGATGAAATGCTGGGCACATATGAAGTTTTACTGGATGAAGACCAAGAGATAACAGCGTATAAGAGAGTGGAGGTACGTTATCGGAGTGCGGTCGGTGTAGAGAGCTAGAAATAATGGAGGGATCAGAAGATGACCGTTTTAAATGAAAAAGTGACGACAGACTACAAAGCTCTAATCCAAGATAACGCAACGAAATCATTAATAAACAGATCTGTACAATATATTAAAGCAGGTTATCCTGTTCATTTTACAGGTCCCTCTGGTTCTGGTAAAACGTCGATCGCGTTAGCATTGGCTAAAAAGATTAAACGGCCAGTTATGCTGATGCATGGTAATCATGAATTAAACAATAGAGATTTAATCGGAACTTTTAATGGATATACAAGTGAAAAGGTAGTTGACCGGTATGTCCGGTCTGTTTATAAAAAGAATGAGACCGTAACAGAATCATGGAAAGATGGACGTTTACTAGAAGCAGTCAAACACGGGTATACCCTTATTTATGATGAATTTTCCCGTTCTCAGCCAGCAACAAATAATATCTTTCTCTCCATTCTGGAAGAAGGAGTCCTGCCACTATATGGTTCAAAATTAACAGAGCCTTTCATAAAAGTACATCCCAAGTTTTCGATGATCTTTACTAGTAATCCTCAGGAATATGCAGGAGTCTATCAAACGCAAGAAGCATTATTAGATAGATTGATAACATTACATGTTGGCTTTAAGGATAAAGATCAAGAAGCTGTCATTATAAGTGAAAAACTGGGGTTAGATAAGAAAGCGGCAGAAGTAATCTCAGAGATTGTTGATGATTTGCGCCAGAAATTCGGTGACAGAAAAGGAGCTCCCAGCCTCAGAACATCGCTCCAAATAGCACAGATGGTGAAAATGGATGATATACCTGTCGACGGAACTGACCGGGACTTTCAACAGCTTTGTCAAGATGTGCTAGGCCACTCTGTAATGCAGGGATTAGAACTTTCGATTACAGAGACAAATGATCTTATCCTGGAATGCTGCAGGAAACTGAAGGAAAGAGAAAGGTGATAAAAAATGATAGAGGAACAAGAGAAAGGTATCTATATTTTCTGTGCTGTACAGACTGATGAAAAAGAAGAGTTTGCCCCCATTCTTTTTGATAATCAAGAGAGGTTTGTTTTTACCATTCACTATAAGGATGCAGCAATGGTTGCGGCTGAAGTGCCGATGAAGATCTTTCATCCCAATAAGGAAAACCTGTTGATGCATCAACAGCTTGTTTCAAAGGTAATGGCTGACAAAGATACGGTTATTCCGATTAGCTTTGGAAATGTATTTCATTCAGTCGAAGACGTAGAAGTTTTACTTGAGAACCTTTATCCCCAGTTTGAAAAACTATTCCCTGCAATCAAAGGGAAAATGGAGCTTGGTCTGAAGGTTACAGGAAAAACTGATTGGCTGAAATCGCAAGTTTATGCAAATGAAAAAGTAGGACAGCTGGCTGGACAATTGCGCGGCAAAACAGAAATGGCAGGATACTATGACAAGATTCAGTTAGGCGGGGCAACACAGGAGATCTTTTCATCAATTATCCGTGAAATAGAAGAGGATATTTATACTCCGCTTAAGGGAAGCGCAGAAGCAGCCAAGGTAAATGATCCTGTTGGAGAGAAAATGCTCTTAAATGCTTCCTTTTTAGTTGATCGCGAGAAAGAAGCAGAATTTGATGAGCTTGTAAATGCAGCACATGAAAAATGGCAGGATAAAGTTGATTTTAAATACAGCGGGCCATGGCCGGCTTACAATTTTGTCAATATTCGATTAACGGTTGAGGAGAGTTGATCATATGCTCCACAAGATAGTGACAGCACCAATGAATGTCATGGTCAAAATAGGAGAAAAAGTGAAGGAAGAAGCGGAAAAAGAATTATATGACCTTCCAACAATTCAGCGCAAACTTATCCATTTACAAACAATGTATGAGCAAGGAGAGGTTGCGGAAGATGATTACAAAAATAAGGAAGAGGACTTGCTGTATCGCTATGAACAGGCAAAACTGATCGAAATGAAGCAGTGGCAGGACATGGCAAGCAGGAAAAAGTGAGGTGGCAGTATGGAGCAATTAATCTATCTATACGGATTTATCCCGGGAATTGAAGCGAAACAAAATCCCTTATCAGAAATGAAAGGATTTGATGGTGAAACTAGTATATATACGGTTTCTGCAGGTAATATGGAAGCCGTAGTCTGTGCGCTGGATGAAACAGAATTTTCAGAGCAGGCGCTCCAGGAAAAGACAGAAAATGATATAAAGTGGCTTCAGCAAAAAGCTTTGCATCACCATCATACAATCATGAATCTTTATAAGCAATATACGTTAATTCCATTAAAATTCTGTACAATTTATAAAAGTGAAGCAAGATTGCATCAGACAGTGGAGCCAAAAATGAAGCAGATGGAAACAGCTTTAGAGCAGATCAAAGGAAGAGAAGAGTGGAATCTGAAAATCTATTGTGAGGATGCGCAATTAAAAGAAGAGATAAGCAACAACAGCTCTGTAGTAGGAGCAAAGAAAAAAGAAATCAGCCAGCTGTCACCAGGTCGCCGTTTCTTTGAAATGAAAAAAATAGACAGTTTAATTGAGGAAGAACTGGATAAGGAAAAGAACAACATTTGTGAAGACATACATGGCCAGATGAAACAGTACGCAACAGATGCAACCGTCAAAATGAATTGGAGCAAAGAAATGACAGGCCGTAAGGAGAATATGTGCTGGAACAGTATATATTTCCTTGAAAAGCCACATGTTGAATCATTTCTCAGAGAAATGGAACAAAAGGAAAATGCATTTGCAGATAAAGGCTTTACATTAGAATTAACAGGACCTTGGCCAGCATATCACTTTGCAGGTTTAAAGTGAGGGGATAAAGATGCCGATAAGGGAATCTGTCGAAAACAAAGATATCGCATTGATTGATATTTTAGACGTGATACTGGATAAAGGAATTGCAATTAAAGGAGACCTGATTATTTCCATAGCAGGAGTAGACCTTGTTTATTTAGATTTACGGGTGTTGATCTCATCCGTTGAAAAGCTGGTGCAAGCTCGTGAAAATAATCCAAGTGTCTTATCTTCTCAATTATTGGACACGCAAAGGAGGGAATTGTCTGATGCAACAAGCGAATCAGAACACCGGCCGGATTAATCTTGATCCAGATAATGCCGAAGATGGACTTGCACAGCTGGTCTTGACAGTAATCGAGCTCTTGAGACAAATTGTGGAACGTCATGCCATGAGGAGAGTGGAAGGTGGCAATTTAACAGAGGAGCAGATTGAAGACCTTGGTGTTGCTTTAATGAATTTAGAAGAAAAAATGGAAGAATTGAAGAACATATTTGGATTGGATGCAGAAGATTTAAATATAGATTTAGGACCATTAGGCAAACTTATGTAAATGAGATGGAGGTGCAGAGTGTATGCCTGTCGAACATCCGGTACAATCCAACACGATTGTTGATGTGTTGGATAAAAT
The DNA here is from genome assembly GCF_009498735.1 of Gracilibacillus oryzae. Classification (GTDB taxonomy): domain Bacteria; phylum Bacillota; class Bacilli; order Bacillales; family Amphibacillaceae; genus Gracilibacillus; species Gracilibacillus oryzae. Next base: position 216,950 of record NZ_ML762424.1, on the reverse strand, counting down.
TCTCGATAAAGGTGTCGTAATAGCAGGTGATATATCTGTTGGAATAGCAGACGTGGAACTATTAACAATAAAAATAAGATTAATAGTTGCCTCTGTCGATAAAGCCAAGGAAATTGGGATGGATTGGTGGGAGACGGATCCCTATTTAAGCTCAAAAGCAAATGAAAATAATAAGGTGTTAGAAGCAGAAAACAGACAGCTTAAGGAACGACTGAATCAACTGGAAGAAAGAATAAATACAAACATTGGGAGTGTGGAATAATGACTGAAAAACAAACAGTAAATGAGAATAAGAAAATGCCGCTCACAAGAACGATCTCTGGAGGTGTCTTGGGTGCGACCATCGGCTATCTCGCAACACCGGAGAACAGGAAAAAGCTTATTGCCGGAATCAATGATTCAGAATGGAAGGAAAAAGGGCTGGATCTTGGAAAAGCAGCAAAAGGAAAAGTTTCAAAGCTGAAGGATGCCGGGAAAAAGAAATCCCAAGCAGCATACCAGCGTGTCAAAGATGCTAACGTCTTTTCAAACGGCAAAAACGATTCAGATCAGGAATCGGATGATAATGTGACAACAGAATTAGTGAATGAAGAGAGTTTTATGGAATTAAAAGAAGAAAACAAGTTGCTTCAAGAAAGATTGAAGAATCTTGAAGAAAGACTTAATAAAATAGCTTCCTGCAACGAAGAGGAAAGTAATAATTCTCCGAAAGCCCAGAATAGTCAGCATGCTGACAGCAACAATCAGAATTTCTCATCTAATCAAAAGGAGAACTCGATGAATGATAACCAATCCGAGGATTCCGGATCAATGACAACAGCCATTTCCAATAATGATGATACAAACACACAGAGAAATAAGGAGTGAAATAAAATGAGTAAGGAGACAAGTGATGACATTCTTGCTTTTTTTGTCAAAGCAGCTAACCAAAATGATCTCAACTTGGATATTACGTTAAATGTCAAAGGAGCGATCGTTTCAGGTACAACCATTTCCGCACAGGAATATTTTTCCGAACTAAGTGAAGTGTTCGAAGATGGAAATGATATCTCAAAGAAAATCAGTGAACAGTTAATGCATGCAAGTGAAGGAGCAGAATCACATGTTGAAGAACCTGCTCATTATATTCACTTAAAGCATACGAAAGTATTTTGCGGTGATAGCAAATCTACACCATCAAAAGGCAAAATACTGTGGCGGGGAAATTTAAGCGATATTGATGGTTTCTTTCTGGGAAAGATCGCTGAATCCACCTCAAGCTCCAACTGAAAGATTAAGCTTATCGTTTTTCTAACTAGGGCAACCATTGAAAAATGGCTCTAGTTTTTTTTGTGTAAAAAAGTTAATGAAATCTCACATATCTGTTATTTGCGGCATATGATTAAATCGTTCGAAAAAAGTTTGCTCAAGGAAACTTATTATCGTTTAAGAAATTTACTTGACAAAAGGAAAATTATCCATTAAATTTTTACTTGTAACAAAAAGTTGTATAAGGGAAAAACGGGAGGGAAAAATATGAAAAAAATATTCAGCTTTATACTGGTAGCAGGTTTTGTACTGTTTTTGGCAGCATGTGGTGATAACGCAGACACGTCCGGTGATTCTAACGGTGAATCAAATAATGAAACACCAACTGAAACAGCAGCAGATGATGCAAGTGAAGAAACACCTACTGAAACTGCAGCCAATGAATCAAGTAATGACACAGAGAATTCCAACTCAGACAGTGAGAAAATTAACGTTGTAACAACAATTGCCCAAATCGGGGAGCCATTATCCTTGATAGGTGGAGATCGTGTAAATGTTCAAAGTTTAATGGGACCATCTGTTGACCCTCACTTATATAATCCAACACAAAGTGATGTTACAACAGTAGATGGAGCAGATCTGATTTTTTACAATGGCTTACATTTAGAAGCCAATATGGAGAAAATGTTCGAAGAAATTGGAAACTCTAAGCCGGTTTTAGCAATTGGTGAGGCCATTCCAGAAGACTCTTTATTAGAAGATGAAGAGGGTGTAGTGGATCCGCATATCTGGTTTGATATCGATCTTTGGAAACAGGCGTTAGAAGCAGCTGTGGATGAATTAAAAGAATTCTCACCAGATGATGCTGATTATTTTGAAGAAAATAAACAAACATATTTTGCTGAATTAGATAAAGTGAAAGAAGAAGCAGCAGTCTTGCAGGAGATACCGGAAGAACAACGAGTACTGGTAACTGCCCATGATGCATTTGGTTATTTTGGTGCGATGCATAATATGGAAGTGATCGGACTGCAAGGATTAAGTACAGAAGATGAAATCGGTGTCTCAGATATCAATGATACGGTGCAGATTATTCAAGAATATAATGTACCAGCAATCTTTGTTGAAAGCAGTATTAATCCTGATTCAATTGAGGCGGTAATTCAAGGTGCAGCAGATCAGGGTATCGAACTTTCACTTGGCGGCGAGTTATTTTCTGATGCAATGGGAGATCCGGAATCAGAGGAGGGTACATACCTTGGAATGTACCGTCATAATGTAAATACAATCTATGAAGCTTTGAATAAAGGGGAGGAGTAATTTGACACAGCCAGCACTAAAGGTACAAGATTTAGCTGCCTCTTATCGAAAAAATAAAGTATTATATGATATTAATTTCGAAGTAGAAGTTGGCTCATTAACAGGAGTAGTCGGTCCGAATGGTGCAGGCAAGTCTACGCTAATAAAGACGCTTCTGGATCTTCATCCAGCATTGACTGGTGAGAAGGAATTTTACGGTCTGCCGCTTAAAAAGGCAAAAAAGAAAATCGGTTATGTTCCTCAGCGCGGTTCGGTTGATTGGGATTTTCCTACAAATGCGCTGGATGTTGTGACAATGGGTCTATATGGTAATGTAGGCTGGCTGAAAAGACCAACACGTAAGGACAAACAAAAAGCCTATGAATCTTTGAAAAAAATGGGGATGGAAAGCTATGCTGACAGACAGATCAGCGAGCTTTCCGGCGGCCAGCAGCAGCGAGTGTTTCTCGCACGTGCATTAGTACAGGATGCAGATTTATATTTTATGGATGAGCCGTTGGCGGGTGTAGATGCAGCTACGGAAAGAGCGATCATGAAAATCTTGCAGGAATTAAAGTTCTTAGGGAAAACCGTCCTTGTTGTCCATCATGATTTGCAGACAGTGGAAGACTATTTTGATCATGTGCTTCTTTTAAATAAAACGGTTATCCATCATGGCAAAACAGAAGATACTTTTACACCTGATAATATTGCCGAAACATATGGCGGAAATATGAAGTGGATTACCTCCAGGAAGGAAGACAATCATGTGGTCGGCCCTGTTAACGAGTAATACTCAGTGGGTGCTTATAAGTACAATGGTTCTGGGAATTGCAGCTGGTACGATTGGTTGTTTAGCTTATTGGAAGAAGCAGAGCCTGATGAGTGATTCATTGGCTCATGCTTCTCTCCCTGGTGTTGTTATTGCCTATATGTTATTTGCAGAAAAAGATTTATACATTCTAATCGCTGGAGCAGCTGTTAGTGCATTGCTGGGGGCGGCTTTTATTCAGGCAATCCGCCAAACGACAAGGATTACAGAAGATACGGCAATGGGCATGATTCTGTCTGTGTTTTACGGACTGGGAATCATGCTGCTGACCATTGTAAATCGTTCTGCAGGAGGAAACCAGGCTGGACTGGACAGCTTTATCTACGGTCAGGCGGCTGCAATGGTTCGTTCAGATGTCTGGACAATGATAATCCTTGC
>NZ_ML762424.1:92618-213183 GCF_009498735.1 Gracilibacillus oryzae | reverse complement strand
GTATCGATTTTCATTGTTGTCCTTATGTTTAAAGAATGGAAATTATATTTGTTTGATCCCAATTTTGCTAAAGGTATTGGTTTATCATTAAAAGGGATGAATATTCTCTATACATTAGCACTTGTCACTACGATCGTTATTGGAATTCAGGCAGTTGGCGTTATCTTAATTGCTGCCTTATTAATTATCCCGCCGGTCAGTTCCCGTTACTGGACTCAGTCGTTTGGAATGATGCTGCTGTTGTCAGCAGTCTTCGGTGGATTAGCTGGTGCAGCGGGAACAGCGATAAGTACTGTAGGAAGCGGCTGGCCAACAGGTCCATTCATTGTTATTTGCGCTTCTGCATTTTTCGTTGTTTCACTAGTCTTTGGCAAACAAAAAGGTATTTTAGTAAATTATATTCAATTTAAGAAACGGCAAAAACTTGCGCAGCTGCAGCAGAATACCCGATTAAAAGCACAGGAGGTGGGCAAATGACATATACAGCATGGATTATTTTAACCGCTTGTCTAGTCGGTGCTACTTCCGGATTAATTGGTGTGTTCTTAATACTAAGAAAGATGGCGATGATGGCGGATGCGATAAGTCATACTGTTTTATTAGGAATTGTGATCGCCTTTTTAATTACGCGTGAACTGAGTGGTCCCCATATGCTTATCGGTGCAATAATTGCAGGATTGCTTACTGCTTTCTTAGTACAATGGCTGCATACTCTGGACATTGAGCAGCACGCTTCGATGGGAATTGTTTTTACAACATTATTTGCGATCGGCGTTATTTTAATTGCTACATCTGTTGGAAATGCCCATCTCGACGTCAAGCATGCCTTAATGGGGGAGATCACTTTTATTCCATGGGAAACGAATGCTTGGGTTTGCATTTCTGATCGTGCTGTTTTTTATTGTTGCCTTCTATAAGGAATGGAAGATAACATCTTTTGATCCTGCACTTGCAGCAAGTCTCGGTATTCCAGTCATTGTGATGCACTATATCTTTATGAGTCTTGTGTCTGTTACAACTGTGGCTGCTTTTGATGCGGTTGGTGCGATTATGGTTGTGGCAATGTTAATCACACCAGCTGCTTCCGCTTACCTCTGGACAGATAAATTGTCTGTAATGCTTGTGATCAGCAGCTCGATTGGTATTATTTCTGCCATCCTTGGCTATTTTATTGCTATATTGATTGATACATCCATCTCAGGCTCGATGGCTTTTGCTACTGGAATTTTGTTTATTATCAGCTTTGTATTCTCGCCAAAACATGGATTAATTTCAAAGTATGTTAGACCAGCAAAAGCTGATGTTATAACATCAGAAGGATAAACGAGATCAAGTTACAGTGACAGGGCATCCACTTTTGTGGCTGTCCTTTTTAATATGTCGATTTTCCCTGAATTACGCAAAAATTAGTAAACGGTTCCACTTTAGTGGTCGTCTATGATACAATGACAAAAAATAGTCCGGAAATTTCAGTCAGTGTCACCGTAATACTCGTCTTCAATAAATTTCAGTTGGAAGGGGTTTAATATTATGAAACTAGGCTTATGTTCAGTTACTTTTCGGGACAAGACACCCGAGCAAGTTGTTGATTTAGTTGCAGAAGCAGGTTTAGAAGCAATCGAGTGGGGCGGTGATGTACATGTTCCTCCAGGAGACTATAATAAGGCAGAAGTGGTTGCAAGTTTAACTAAGTCGCGAGGGCTTGAAGTAAGTTCTTATGGCTCCTATTACCGATTAGCTGACCATACAGATAATGAATTTGCTTTTCCAGCAATTCTGAAGACAGCCAAATATTTGGAAACCAATGCAATTAGGGTATGGGCTGGCAGTAAGGGAAGTGATGATGCAACGAGTGATTACCGGAAAAAAGTAGCGGAGGATGCTCGAATAATTGGCGACCTGGCAGCACAGGAAGGGATTAGTGTTCATTTGGAATACCATGGCGGAACATTAACAGATACGAAGGAGAGTGCCAGACAATTAATGGAAGAGATTTCTCACGACAATGTATTCCTATATTGGCAGCCATCCAATGATGTATCAGTTGAGGAACGATTAGCAAGCATTGATTATGTGGAAAACTGGATAACGAATATCCATATCTTCCACTGGTACTCCTATCAAGATCGAATGAGTCTGGCTGAAGGCGCAGAAGACTGGAAACAATATTTATCATCCATTCAGGAAGATAACAAAGAGCGTTATGTGTTAATTGAATTTGTTAAAGGAGACAGTGAAGAGCAGTTTTACCAGGATGCACAGACATTAAAGGAACTGAAAGAGAGTATCGTAAATAAAGCAACCTGATCGATAATCAGGTTGCTTTATTATCAAACTCAAGTTCTTTATGAAAACCAGAGAACTTGGTCTTTTCATTATTGATAGAATGATTCTACATTATAACCATCTTGTTCTAAGTAATGAATAACGCTAGTATCGCCAATATAGTGTCCCGCACCAACGACAACAAATGATGTTGCTTGTTGATCAGATTCTAACAGTCCGGCAATTTTATCTGCCATATCAATATCTCGTTGACCAAGAAGCATATCATTAAACTCACTTGGTTCTTCAGCTGATGCATTAAAGCTTTCAGCAAAGCTGTCCACATTGCCTTCTTTCCAATAAGTAAACCAATCATTGATCATATCTGTTTCATTATATTCCGGATTTGGTGAAAGAATGCTGTCCAATGTCTGAACTAAATACTCTTCCTGTGCCTCTGCAGATAAACCATCAAACAAATCTGCCTGGAATTTTACTCCTTCTAACTCTTCAATAGGTTTTTGAGCGAGAAGTGCATTTGTCATAAAGTACATATCTATACCTGAGTTTGCCATTTCCTGAGCTGACATATCTAATGATTCACTAAGTGACAGGTTAGATAGTGTGCTAGCTAAAGACCATGGTTTCAGGTTCTGTACAGCGTCAGCTGACAGCCCGTATTTTTCCAGTGCTTTTTCCAGTTTGTCATATGTTTCTTCACTGACAGCATCTTTGATTGTTGTGCCATCCTGATACATTGATGCTTCATTGAAGTATTGTAAATCTTCTGTATTTAAGAGATTTACTTCCACATATAAACTGTCAGACTCCTCAAACGCAGAGACTAATTCACTGTCAAATGGGTATAACTCAGGAGTTCCTACATGGATGGAACCTAGTAAATAGACGACATTTCCATCGTTTTCGACTTTCCATGCAACACCTTTTGCTCCAGCATCTAACTGGTCATACGTATCTTTAACAAGGCGTTTTGCAAAAAGAACAGCTTCCTGAGTTGTTGCAGGTCTTTCTAGTGCAAGGCTATTACCATTTCCCACTACAATCTGACGCTCTTGGAAATACTCTACTGGTGAGCTTTCTGCTGGAAGGTCATATGGAGCAACAATATTAAATAAGCCATTTAATACATCTTCTCTTGTTGTACCATCAATCGTAATAGGCTCATAGTTCACGCTTTTTTCGATATCTATATCAGCAATTTTTTCTGAAGTTTGAGTAAGAATATCCTCTAATCTGTCCTGAGAAATCTCACTGCGGAAATTATCGTAATACCATTCGGTTGGATAAATTCCATATTTTTCTCCTTCATTTAATTCACCGACCGCCCATGGACTTATATCTGGTGTTTGCTGTTCAGCACCGAGTACTGGGATTACTGTAGATAACATCATTGCTGATGCAGCAATAGATGCCAACATTCCTTTTTTCCATTTGTTCATTTTGTTATGTTCTCCTCTCGATTTCAGCAGAATTCATTTTTTTCGAAAACATTATGTAGTCATTCATCGAGGAATTCTGCCGCTGTAAATTCTATCTAATAAACTAGGCAACAATAATCAATTTGCTACCTTAATATGTTTATTTCACCTCCCTTGTATAAGACATACGACTTATATTTATTAAAAGTTTCATTATTTTTAGAATTTTTTAAAATATTGTCAGCTGTATACTTAAATCATTTATTCTCAAATTTGCGTTAAAAACTCTAACAAAATTTGAATTCTATGTTTAAACAATTCAATAGCTGGGAATTGTTTTTACAAATAATAATAGAAAAGGATTGATTCACTATCAATGACCATAAAATCTCCCTAGATTACACAAACGAGATGGAAAAAGCCATGCAGCAATCACATGGAATAGGATATGTGGAATACAGCAATAAGCTGCAGAAGCGTATTAAAGTGGAGAAAGAACGTGAGGAGAGCTATGAGAAAAGTTTAAAAGTTGTAGATGAGGTTAATCGAGTTTTACACCGTTAAGTATAATGAAGTAAGTAGTTAAGTGATGAGACCCAGAGCCAATATTTGAAATGGTTCTGGGTTTTTAACGTAACATTACCTTCCTATAAGAAAAAACAGGTTTGTCACATACCTTGCGACAAAAGTGGTTTATATGTTTATTGTATGATGGGTAGTGGTATCCTATAATTGTATTGGTCAACTGTTTTTTTAGATATTATACGAGAGGAAGTAAAAATATGGCTCAATCAACTATAAAAGTTAAAGTCCAGAAGTTTGGTAACTTTCTGAGTTCAATGATCATGCCAAATATTGGTGCGTTTATTGCGTGGGGACTTATAACTGCATTTTTTATAACGGATGGTATTACTCCGAATGAACATATCGCACAATTAGTCGATCCAATGGTCAAATACTTATTACCACTATTAATTGGATATACTGGTGGTAAGCTTGTTCATGATCAACGCGGTGGTGTGGTAGGTGCCATTGTTACAATGGGGGTTATCGTTGGAGCGGATACTCCGATGTTCTTAGGTGCCATGCTTATGGGACCATTAGGCGGTTATCTCATCAAAAAATTCGATGAACTAATCGATGGGAAAATTAAATCAGGCTTTGAAATGCTTGTAAATAACTTTTCTGCTGGTATAATTGGCGGTCTTCTTGCGATCGGTGCTTATTTGGCAGTAGGGCCAGCAGTACAGGCATTTACATCAGTACTTACTACAGGGGTTGATTGGTTAGTAAGTAATAATTTATTACCATTAACAAGTATTTTAATTGAACCAGGGAAGATATTATTCTTAAATAATGCGATTAATCACGGGATTATATCACCAATTGGCCTCGAACAAGCCAGCGAAACCGGGAAATCAATTCTTCTATTATTAGAAGCCAATCCAGGACCAGGTCTTGGTGTGTTATTAGCATTCACCCTTATGGGGAAAGGTTCTGCAAAACAATCAGCACCAGGGGCAGCTATTATTCACTTCATTGGCGGAATTCATGAGATTTATTTCCCATATGTATTAATGCGTCCATTACTAATAGTGGCGGTTATCTTAGGTGGTATGAGTGGCGTCTTTACTCTATCGATACTAGGTGGAGGATTAACAGGTGTAGCTTCACCAGGTAGTATTTTAGCTATTGCTGCGATGACACCAGGTGACTTAAGTGTGTATATCGCTAACTTTGCAGCAATATTGGTAGCTACGATTGTTTCATTTGCAGTGGCAGCAATTGTCCTGAAATCAAGTAAACAAAGTGATGAAAATATTGAAGAAGCAACAGCAAAAATGCAGGAAATGAAAGGCAAGAAAAGTTCAGTTGCAGGTAACCTTTCAGCCAATTCTGGTACGGTTCCAGAAAATGTAGAGAAAATTGTTTTCGCATGTGATGCCGGAATGGGATCAAGTGCAATGGGGGCTTCTCTTCTCAAGAAAAAGGTGAAAGAAGCTGGTTTAAATGATATTTCTGTTACGAATACAGCCATCAGTAATTTACCAAGTGATGCTCAAATTGTTATTACACAAGAAGAGTTAACACCACGTGCAAAAGGCAAATTGCCTAATGCTTATCATATTTCTGTTGATAACTTCCTATCAAGCCCAGAATATGACAAGCTGATTGATACATTACAAAATGGTGTCTCAGAAGAATTAAATGAAATGGTAGAAGAAACAGAAGCAGAAACAGATGTAACAGAGGAACCAAAAGAAGATGACGGCTTGTTACTGGAAGAAAATATTTTCCTTAACCAGGAGTTTGCTTCAAAAGAAGAAGCCATTCGGTTTGCAGGTGAAGTATTGGTAAAAGCAGGTTATGTTGAAGAAAGTTATATTGACGCGATGGTGGAACGTGATAATATGACATCAACATACATGGGGAATCATGTTGCCATTCCGCATGGAACAGAACAGGCGAAAAAAGCTGTATTACGATCAGGCTTTACTGTGCTGCAAGTCCCTAATGGGGTGGATTTTGATGGTCAGACAGCGAAATTAATCTTTGGTATTGCTGGAAAAGATGGTACCCACCTCGACATTCTTTCTGGAATAGCTGTCGTTTGTTCGGAAGAGGAAAATGTGGAACAAATGGTCCAGGCGAAATCAGCAAAAGAATTGCTTGAGCTTATTAACAGTAAATAAAGAGAGACTTTGAGTAGAAAGGCAGAAATCACTGTCTTTCTATTCTGTTATATTCGCTTTTTACAGCTGAAGCTGCCGTAAAAGTGGACCATAGGCGCAATTTACATATCTCCATAATGAAATGAGTGAATGGCATGTTTATTACGTCAAGGGAGAAATCCATTATTGATTCGATAATAAAAACTTCCGGCAAGCATACACCACAATCCCTGGCCAGCTATCTTCATGTAAGTGTAAGAACTGTTCAGCGAGATCTGAAGACTGTTGATAATATTCTCAAACCTTTTGAATTAAAGCTTGACCGTACACCGAATGACGGCTTAATCATAAATGGTACCAATGAACGGATATATAAACTAATCCAGCAGTTGGCACAAGTTCACCCAACAGATGAGACAGCTGAAGAAAAAAAGCTGCAATTGCTGATTATCTTATTAAGTGAAGGAAATTATTCAAAAACCCAGATACTAGCAAAAGAATTAGGAGTTAGTGTAACAACACTGGGAACTTACCTTGATGATCTGGCACATTGGCTGGAGAAATTCTCGATCCAATTAACTAGAAAAAGAGGTGTCGGTGTATGCTTAACCGGTGGAGAAGCAAATATCCGCCATGGATTTGCTGCATTTTTATTGTTTTATTTTCACGAAGAATTATTGGATAATCTATACAAAATCCAAGGTGGAAGAAATAACCGTGATTTGGTGCTGGGCTATTTTTTATCAGATAATCTTAAAATGATTGATAATAAAGTTCACCAATTAACTGAAAAAGGAAAAATCAAATTAGCGGATAATGATTATCTGGCACTTATTGTTCATATAGCGATTACATTGCAGCGTGTGCATTCGAACTTTCTTTTGGAAGATGAAGATGAACTATTTGATGATGATGCTACAAGTTCCTATCGTTTAATGGATCATTTATGTGAAGAGTTGACAGATGAACTATCCATTCCGCTTGGAAAAAAAGATATTTATCTTCTGACAGCTATTTTAAAAGGATCCAAATTAAAAAACACGGATGCGGTAGAATATGACAGCATCATGCTCTCACAAATAATGAAAAGTGTTATTCAGGATGTATCTAATCAAATCCATGTAGATCTAACTCATGATTTTTCACTATTTCAAGGTTTGCTTGCCCATATGGAACCGGCTATTTTTCGACTAAAACACAGAATGGGGTTATTTAATCCATTAACAGCCGAAATTAAGAAGAAATACCCTGTGTTATTTATGGCTGTCCGCAATAGTCTGGAAAGTGAGTTCGTAAAGGTAAATTTTCCTGATGATGAGGTTGCTTTTATTGTCCTGCATTTTGGATCTGCATTATTAGTAAATGAAGAAACAGCGGAAATTGAAGCCGTCATTGTCTGTCCAACAGGAATAGGAACATCCAAAATGCTGGCAAGCCGTATCCAGAAGGAATTTGTAGAGATTAATTCCATTACCATTAAGTCAATCAAAGAGTTGGAAAAATCGAATCTGGATCAGTTTGATCTTATCATTTCAACAGTAAGACTTCCATTTGATGATATCCATTATATTATTGTTTCGCCTTTATTGAATGATAAAGATATTCAAATGATCCGCAGCTTTTTGCAGCATAATATCGAAAAAATAATCGGCAAACATGTCTTTGGCTCAGGAAGAAGCAAAGGAGTTAGACAAGAACCTTCTGATCTTCACAATGTTTTAAAGGAAATAAAGGATGTACAGACTAGTATAGAATCAATTATGAATCATTTTCATTTATATCAAAAAACGAATTCAGATTATAAACAAGTGTTAAAAGAACTGGTCATCCAGCTGGAGAAAGAAACAGTCATAACAGATGCAGCGAGAGTATTGGATAAGCTGGAAGAAAGAGAAGCGTTGGGCGGATTAGGAATTCCGGATACTAATATCGGACTTTATCATTGCCGGGACTCCAGTGTGAAGCAGCTGATCTTTCAAATAGGACATCTCGAGCATCCTTCGTTGATTAAAGGAATGGATGGCAGGGAAATGAAAATGAAAAACCTGTTATTAATGCTGTCACCTGAGGAGCTTAGCGGAAAACAACAGGAAATCTTAAGTTTAATCAGTACAAGTATAATTGAAAATGAAATGACAATGATGATCTATTCATCTTCAAACGAGAGAATGGTAAAGCGGAAATTAGAAGAACTTTTTTCCGATTATCTAAAAAATAAATGGGTAAAGGAATGATGATAATGAAACAAACAGTTCACTTTGGTGCAGGTAATATAGGCAGAGGATTTATCGGTGCATTATTTTCAGAGTCTGGCTATCATGTCACATTTGTGGATATTGCGGAACAAATCATTAATAAACTAAATGAGCAAAAGTCTTATCACGTTAAATTAGCAACAGATAAGCAGGAAACTACTGCTATTCACAATGTTTCAGGACTGAATAATATGACACAGGAAAATGAAGTGATCGAAACAATTGGCAATGCCACATATTTGACTACTGCAATTGGACCGAACATTTTACCGCGAATTGCTCCGCTTATTGCAAGAGGAATATCAGAACGCGTATATCAAACAGATGAGAAGCTGTATGTAATCGCATGTGAAAATCAGATTGGTGCAACGGACATTTTAAAGAAACATATTCTGGAAAATATTGATGAAGACACAAAAGAAAGACTGGATGGGAGAGTATATTTCTTTAACTCAGCTGTTGACCGGATTGTGCCGATTCAGGAAGATCATGATTCACTTGATGTTTTAGTAGAGCCATATTATGAATGGGTTGTGGAAACAAATGAAGATATTCCGGCTGTAGAAGGTATGACAATTGTCGATGAATTGGCACCATTTATTGAAAGAAAGCTGTTTACCGTTAACACAGGGCATGCTGTCATTGCCTATCTTGGCTATCTTGATGGAAAGTCAACAATTGATAAAACATTAGCAGATGAAAATATTGCCAAACAAGTTGAAGATACATTAAAAGAAACAGGAAATTATTTAGTGAAGCAATATGACCTGGACAAAGAAGATCATTTTGAATATATTGAAAAAATTATTGGCCGATTTAAAAATCCATACTTAAATGATGGGGTGACAAGGGTAGGACGTGCGCCAATCCGTAAGCTAGGTTCTGAAGACAGATTGGTCCGCCCGGCAACAGAAGCACAGAAAGCTAGTCTGCCATTCACCAATTTGGCGAAAGCTATTGCTGCTGCATTATTGTTTGATTTTCAAGAGGACGAAGAAGCGGTCAAGCTTCAAACAATGGTTAAAGATACGGGGATTGCTAAAACGCTGCATGAAGTGAGCCAATTACCAGAAGACAGTGAGATAACGAAAGAAGTTATGAGACAATATGAAGAGTTAAAATAATGTTTAGAGACAGAGATGGTGTGAACAATACACTGTCTCTGTTTTTTTATTGAAGCGGGAAGTTGTATTGGCAGATGGGATAGGTAAAAGCAGTTATCCTATCAAAACTGTAAAAGGCAAGGGCAGATTTGATAGGTAGAAGCAGTTATCCTATCAAAACTGGTAAGAGTAGGGCAGATATGATAGGTAGAAGCGGTTATCCTATCAAAACTGTAAAAGGCAAGGGCAGATATGATAGGTAGAAGCGGTTATCCTATCAAAACTGTTAAAGAGTAGGGCAGATATGATAGGTAGAAGCGGTTATCCTATCAAAACTGTTAAAGAGTAGGGCAGATATGATAGGTAGAAGCAGTTATCCTATCAAAACTGTAAAAGGTAAAGGCAGATATGATAGGTAAAAGCAGTTATCCTATCAAAACTTTTAAAGACAAAGGCAGATATGATAGGTAAAAGCAGTTATCCTATCAAAACTGTAAAAGGCAAGGGCAGATATGATAGGTAGAAGCTGAAATCTCATCAGATCCTCCAAATAAATGGATGCAAGCAGTCAATTATACTTCATTCCCATTCTCCATTATAATGGAAGGGAGGAAGGTGATGGAATTGTCTCAGACAATGGAAGCACCAAAAGGAAAGAAACGCCTTGGTTTAGCAATCTTACTAGCTTTACTGGGCACATTAGGTCCATTTAATATTGATATGTACTTGCCGAGTTTTCCAATGATTGCTGAAGACTTTGGGGTACGGGCATCACTTGTTCAATTAAGTCTTACAGCTTGTTTGGTCGGGTTAGCTGTAGGGCAATTGATAATCGGGCCGATTAGTGATGCGAAAGGCAGACGAAAACCGCTCATTATATCGATTTCTTTTTTCGCAGTGGCATCCATAATCTGTGCGTTTGCACCAAATATTTATGTATTAATTATTGCGCGCTTTCTGCAAGGGTTTACGGGATCTGCAGGAATTGTCCTGTCACGGGCAGTTGTCAGAGATACATTCAGCGGTAAAGACTTAACTCAATTTTTCTCTTTATTAATGGTTATCAATGCAACAGCACCAATGATTGCTCCTATAAGTGGCGGGGCTGTTCTGTTATTACCTTTTGCAACATGGCATACGATTTTCCTTCTGTTAGCAGTATTTGGGATGTTTCTCGTCCTGATGGTTGTTTTTCGATTAAAGGAATCTCTTCCAGTTGAACACAGGCAACCAAGCTCGATTGGAAAAACTCTTAAGACAATGGGGAAAATACTTACTGACCGTTCCTTTATCGGTTATGCGATTGTGGTCTGTTTTGTCCAAGGGGGAACGTTTGCCTACGTTTCTGGGACACCCTTCGTCTACCAGGAGATTTATGATGTTTCACCACAAGTATTTAGTTTTCTGTTCGGAATAAATGGACTTGCGATTATATCCGGAAGCTTTTTAGTAGGTAAATTAAGCGGAAAGATCGAAGAACGGACAATGCTGCGTACAGGGGTCATCATTTCGTTATGTGCCAACACATTATTGCTTGTTATGACTATAATAAAAGGACCACTTGCCATGATTGTAATCCCAATTTTTATACATATGTTTACAATTGGAATTATATTAACAAGTTCTTTTTCTTTAGCGATGACGAAACAAGCGAAACGGGCTGGGAGTGCAAGTGCCATTCTGGGCATGTCACCTTTATTAATGGGCTCCATTATTGCTCCAATTGTTGGGATTGATGAGACGAGTGCCATTCCGATGGGAGCAGCATTATTTACCACTTCGTTAATTGGATTTATCGCATTTTTTACCTTAACGAAAAAGACAGATTGATAGAATTTAACTTAAAATTTGATAGACATGCTCGTAATCGAGGTTTACGAGCATGTCACATTTTTCCCCTCAACCTTCATATACTTTTATCCATTCTTCAACGGTTTGTTTCGAGACAAGCTCTCCTATCAATTGATACGGTATTTTTTTAGGGTTAGTAAAACGAATACAACTTTTTCCCATATTTAATTTTGTACTCATGTGATTTGGATACTCTGTTTGAAACCATTGCAGCAAGTTGCTGTCCGCATATAAGCCCATATGGTAAACAGCCAGATGATTTTTTTGTGCTGCTATACTAAGAAACGGTAAAGGGGTGTCCTTTTTGCAGTGATAACCATCTGGATAAGTCGATAATGGTACAACATAGGAAGGCATTCCATATTGCATTTCCTGTTCAAAACCCTCCGGTATCTTCTCGTCTATTACCTTTTTTAACTCAATAAATGATGACTGCCACTTTTCATCTATTTGATCAATATAATTTTCTATTGTCAGCATAATTACCCTCCTTGAATCCGTTTTCCTCTATCATATCACATTTTACCCTATCAAACTCAGTCAATCGCAGACCTCGTTAATGGCAACTTGTTCGTATGAGACAAAAACCTTGTTGTTATGCAGATATATAGATGAAACGCTTAAATATTAACAAAAAATATAAAGAAATCATTTGTAAATATTTCATTTACTATTATAATAGTTGTAAGTACATGTTTTATCATTTTTAATTTTATTTGTAAGTTGTACTTATATAATGGATAGAAATGAGGGGGAACTATGAGTAAAGAAGCAAGTAATACTTTTAAAGACAAAATTATTGCACATTATTATTTTGATGATGCTGACAATGTTGGAAAAGATTATTCGGATAACGGTAACGAAGCAATTGCGGAAGGGAACGACAAACCGGTAATAGAAACAATAGCCGGCAGAAAAGCTGTAACATTTGCAGGTGGAAAGAATGGTAATTCTTATATCAGACTTCCTTCAGGTTTATTGAATAATGTTACGGATCATACGGGAATTACTGTCAGCAGCTGGGTTTATTTAAGAAAAGGTGAAAATGTGTGGGAGCGCTTTTTTGATTTAGGTAAAGGACCAGAAGGACCATATATATTCTTAACACGAAATTTACGTGGTGTCTGTTTCTCGGAGTCAGAATTAATAGCAGATGCCGGGAAAACTTTTGGGTCTGGAGAATGGATCCATATTGCAATGTCTGTAAGCGGTACAGAAGGCGGTACATTAAGCAGCGCTGGCCCTGTTATTTATGCAAATGGAGAAGTAGTGGCAGACGGTTCTATCAGTCAGACTTCAAGTGGTACGTATAAGAAACTGCGGAACTGGTTTGAAACATTCTCAAATGAAGAGAATTACAGCAATAATTATATAGGAAGATCTCAACATGTGGCAGATCCTGATTTTCATGGTTCTTTGGCGGATTTTCGCATTTATGAATCCGCTTTATCGGAAGATGATGTCATTGAAGTAATGTGTGAATCACTAACAGACGAACAAATTGTCCAACTCGCGAAGGATAAATATCTTTCCTTTCCAATAACAGTAGTATCAAAGGATGTACCTTTACCTTCTTCTCTAATGGGTGGCAAGGTAAATGTAACCTGGAAATCAAGTGATCCAGCTTCTTTATCGGACGATGGCAAAGTTGGAAAAGTAGAGGCTCCTAAAGGTGTAACACTCACTGCTTATCTAAAAAAAGAAGAGCAGACAACAGAGAAACAATTTACGGTAACGGTTCTTCCAAACGGTGTTCCTTCTCATCATGTAACGATTCATGGAAGTAAGGAAGTATTGGATGTAAGTGACATCATGTATGGCCTGTTCTATGAAGATATTAACAATGCAGCCGATGGAGGAATTTATGCGGAGCTTGTTCAGAATCGTTCATTTGAATCTTTTGAGTTTGATACCTATTCACATGAATCAGGTGTTTGCGGGTGTTCGACAGGCAGAAACCATGTACCATTACACGCATGGTTTGGTGATGTTGATCAAGTAACCGTAAACAATACAGGAGGATTAGACGAATTTTTCGGTGTGAATGATAAAGATGTCAATTCGCATTACCTTACAGTTCCAGATGGTGCCCGTATCATCAATAAAGGCTTTACTGATTCCAACCATCATTGTGCAATGTCTGTAAAAGATGGTGATCTGTATGATTTTACAATATGGGCTAAAGCAGAAGATGCATCAAGCATATCTATCCAGCTGCAAGATGAGAATGGCAAGCCGTTAAGTGACGACATAATGGTGGAAATAGATGGCGGGAGCACTTGGAAAAAGTATGGAGTGGATCGAGAGTGTGTATTAACAGCTTCTGTTACATCACTTGGTCAGCTTGTCTTAACGTTTAATGGAGAGATCTCTATTGATATGGTTTCTTTAATGCCGAGAGATGTATGGGGAGCAGAAGAGGAAGAACGTTCAGCTTCAGCTCATGCAAATTATAAAGGAAATCCAAACTATCGCTTGCGCAAAGATCTAGTCAATGCATTGGGTGATCTGCATCCAAAATTCCTTCGTTTTCCTGGTGGATGTATTTCTGAAGGATCGTTTATTTGGGAAAATGTATACGAATGGAAAGACTCTGTAGGTGCTGTTGAATTACGGAAAGAAAACTTTAATGTTTGGGGTTATATGATGACAATGGGGCTTGGCTATATGGAATATTTCCAGTTAGCAGAGGACTTAAATGCTACACCTCTTCCTGTTATGGCTTGTGGGGTATTATGTCAGGCTCGATCCAATTATGTTAATCCAGCTGGTGGTGAGTTAAGAGATTATTATGTGAAGAGCTTTACTGATTTAATCGATTTTGCGATTAGTACAGATTTTGAGAGTAATGAGTGGGCAAAGTTAAGAAAAGAAATGGGACATGAAGCACCATTCGATTTACACTATTTAGGTATTGGTAATGAAAACTGGGGCAATGAATTTTTTGCAAACTTCGAATATTTCAAAGCTGAAATTGATCACTATATGGATGTACATTATCCAGGATATGAACTTCACATTATTTCAACGGTTGGAGCTCAGGCTGATGATGATGCGTACCAGGAAGGCTGGAAATTCCTGAGCGGTAATATGACAGGGTCAGCAACTGTTCAATTTACTGATGGCAAGAAAACAATGGACGAAACAGTCTCATGGTATGAAAAACAGCCGAATTATATGGATACAATCGCAGATGAGCACTATTACCGCTCAAATGAATATTTGCTAAACAATGTCGACAGATACAATTATTATTACAGGGCATATCACGCTGATGGCAGTTTGGATGAAAGAGAATCATCCAAAGTATTTGTTGGAGAATTTGCTTCAACAGACAAAAATACTTTAGCAGGTGCTGTTGCAGAAGCTGCAATTATGACAGGCTATGAAAATAATGCGGATGTCGTAAGGTTAGTTGCCTATGCACCATTATTTAATAAAGTGCTGACAGATGGAACGTATCGCTGGACACCTGACTTAATCTGGTTTGATGATGAAGATGTCTGGTTTACACCAAATTATTATGTGCAACAGCTTTTTGCAAAATATCTTGGCACAAAAGTGTTAAATACATCATTCTCAGCATATCAAAATGGAAACTTAACAGAACTTGCACCACACGGCGGGATTGAAATTGCTACAGCAGATGCAGAGATTCATGTAAAGCATGTAAAAGTAATGGATAATACGAGTGGGAATGTGTTATTTGAACAAGACTTTACAGAAGAATTGGATACTAAGTGGCAAGTGATTCCAGGCTCAAAGGGCTATGAGACTGATCCAGAAAAAGGCTTGGTGTTAAAAGCTCAAAATGGAGGCTTAAATGGCCTTTATCTCATGAATAATGAGTGGACAAATTATAAAGTGGAAGTTGAAGCAACGAAAGTATCTGGAAATGACGGATTTTATGTTGGGGTAGGATTAACAGATATTTCACCTGAGAAAAAAGATGTGCTAGAGTACGCGATTGGGTACAATGGTAATGCAACAGGAGTAAAGGTGCACAAACAAGGTATAGAAGGCTATATGCTAGGTGACTATTCATCAAGTACTGCTGCAGGTAACTTGCGAGCAAGCTGCTACGAGGAACTAGTCCTTGATCAGCCATATACGATTTCGGTTAATTATGGCGGAGTTGCTGGTGATCGATTGATTTGCTCTTATACTGATGGCAATTTTACAAGCAAAGTGTTAGATTACAAATTAGAAGCATACAATCGAGAAATCTTCCATTCCGTAACAAAAGATGATAAGCATGTTTATGTGAAACTGGTAAATGCAGACCCATTTGAGAAAACTACTGAAATCTCATTCAAAGACTTAAATGTTGCTCCTCAAGGGAAAATGATTATCGTAACTGGAGATGAATCCATCGTCGATACACCAAATGTTAATAAAAAGAATGCAGAGCAAGTTGTTCCAACAGAAACAGTAATAAAATTAGATGAAGATCGTTCTGTTGTAGCATTATCCGCTAATTCAGTAAATGTTATTGTTTTAGATATAAAGTAAATAGCAGAGACCATGTGTGAACAGCATACATGGTCTCTTTTTTTAGTGGAAATTATTTGGAATAATGGTAAAACATTGATACAGAAAAAATGTGATTTCGATAATAATGAATGGAATATTATGTTAGTATAGAAGTGGTACATAAGTGGATAAATGAGGAAGAGAGGTGAGTGTGTGACAGATCTATCCAGATATAAACGGCAAAAAATTGTGAAAGAAGAAATGCAGGACTTATTAAAAGCAGGGTTTATCGATCAGAAAGAGTATGAGAGATTTCTCGATTCGTATAATCAATACATAAAGCATGATGAGGAAAAAAGGCAAACCATTCATACAGGTGAGCTTCATACTGTATCTATTCCTAAAGAGAAAAAACCGAAGGAAACCAAAACAAAGGTTAAGAAGATAAAAGAACAAAGTCCAGCTCCTGTTGCTGCCAGTCAGCCAAAAGTAAAAACAGCAGAGCAGATTAGAGAAAGAAACATTACCTGGCTGCTAGTATTAGGGGTGACCTTCTTATTAATCAGCGGTTTAGTTGTTGCAACAAGTACATGGGAGCAAATGGGTGCCTTACTCAAAGTGATAACATTGCTAGGTGTTTCTGTTTTCTTCTTAATTCTAAGTGCGGTTTCCAGCTCCATTCTAAAAATTAATAAAACAGCTTTTGCCTTTCTGACGTTAGGGAGTTTGTTATTACCAATTGCGGTCATAGCAATAGGATATTTTGGCCTTCTAGGAGATTATTTAACACTGACAGGTGAAGGAAGATTTGTGCTTGGCATGATTTGTACAATACTGCCACTTCCGTTATATGCGAGAAATGCAGTAAAAAATCAATCAAAATTATTTGTATGGATATTCTACCTATTTTTAACCTTTTTTATTGGATTTAGTATTGCAGCAACAAAGGTTCCAGTTGATGTGTACTATTTTCTCATTATGTTATATAACGGTCTTCTATTACTTGGGTATCATCGCTTACAAAATTATCAGAAGATTAGAATCTTTATCAAGGAACTTCCGGGTTATGCTCAATTGAATCTAGTTATCTCAACAATATTAATGCTATTTGTGTTTGATCAGAAGTTATTCTACAGCTTTAATATTCTGTTAACAGCATTTCTTTATATATCAATGATCTTTATCTATAACACAAAAAAAGGATACCATTTTATGTTTACGGTATTATTTGCATATGGTATCTATCAGCTGACTGAAAATTCTTGGCTGCATTCGATTGATTTATTTGTGTATAGTCTGATTGGGGCAGGATATCTTGGTTTTGCTTATCTCATAAAAAGAGATGATTACTTAGTAAGAGTATTTCATTATACGAGTGCCTTTATGTCCGTGGCGGCTTTTATTTATATCAGCTTCCAGGGGATTATACTAAGAGCTCAGGAAGACTCATGGGTTTTATTGCTTGCATATTTTACAATTGTATTGACGTATATTTATCTTGCCAATATTACAAAAAACAGGATCTTTCCCTGGCTGGCATCTGTTTTTCTCATTGTGTCAGGTTTTCAAATATGGGAGTTAGTTTTCGAACCTGTCAATCTGAGTTTTCCGTTGTTTATGTTTCTATATGCAAGTCTGTTGTTTACAGGAATTGGGCTGCGAACAAACGTAAAGTATTTAAATCCAATCAATAGAAGTACCTATTATATTTCTATTATTGCTATGATTTTTTCCATTTTCATTGGATTGTTGGCAGAGTCTTACATCCAGGTTTGCTTCATGTTTGTATTATTTGGCTGCTTAGCTTTACTGGAGTTCTTTTCACAAGGGGAACAATTTAAAAAGACGGCTGCATGGACTAATGCAGTAAGCTGGTGGTTCGCGCTGTATATGTTATATCCTGCAATAATAGAGCAATCTTTCTTATATCAGATATACTTCGATGCTCCTTTTCATCTGGCTGTAGCTGGAATAATTATGTTAGCAATAAGTCTTGTTTGGAAAAAAACCGCTAGAAAAATGTTAGAAAATGCATCATTTTATATTGGCCAAATCAGTTACTTGCTAGCTTTGTTCTCATTGATGGACATTTATTCGATTGATACGGTATTTGTAAGGCCGGCAATTTTATTTGTTGGCATCGGTGCAGCGGTATGGTTAGTAAGACATACCGGGATTACCTATTTATGGTCGATTGTCTCCGTAATGACGCTAGCTTTTTATATGTCACTAATCAGTACTTTATCACTTGATGGGTTTGTATCCATTGCCTGGTTTATGCAGACAGCACCAGTTTTACTTTTAGTGATTGAGAGATTTGCAGGAAAATATGCAGAAAGTATCAAACCTCATTTCTTTTGGCTTTCTATCATCGTACAATCATTTTTGATATTGCTGATTCTGCTTGATCAGCTGATGGTACAATTATTAAATCCAATTATTATACTGATTCCATTGGCTGTGTATTTATACAGTACATTCGGGAAAAAGCTGGAATGGCAAGTGAAAATACTGCTATATGCTGCCATGACGATGATTCCCATACTGCTAAGTGGATATGCCATTTATTATGATGATCTTCTTGATATCGGTTTTGGCTATCGCTTAATCATATCGAGTGTATTTTTTGCAATCATATGGAAGTTCGTACCACTTTTAGTCTGGAAGAAGAGAATGGAATGGTATATGATTCCATTTTCCTTAACTAGTTTAGTTACCGTAATTGCCATTGAGCCAATCAATACATTGTTGGAATTAGTTATTGTAATTTGTTTTCTCATTTTAAATCTCTATTTCCTGCATGTGCGCAAATGGCTGACTGTTGTGTTATTTCCATTATTATTGACGATTCTGTTATGGGAACAGCAAGAAGTTGTTTATACTGATATAAACTTATTTTTTATTAGTATTGTATGTTTTTTCATTTTGCTTATTGCAGGGAAGTTGTTATATCGCCAGTTTTATCAGAAGGTCTCTGACCATTGGCTGGTTGATTGGTATTCAGCTGTTGCTTTCGTTTATGCTGCTTATTTGTTAAAATACTCAACAGGATTTCCAAGTGTATGGATTCAAATCATTCCATATCTATTACTTGCTGTCTGGCTGTTTCTTCATATAAAACGAATAGATCACAGCTTCTTGAAGAAAGTTTTCGTCACCTTAGGAGCGATCAGTCTTTTACCAGCATATTATCATGTTTTATTTGAATATAAGTCGCATATTCCTGAACTTTTCGAAGCTGAATTCATTGTCATGCCAATCATTATTTTGTCGATCCTATTATCAAGAAGAACTTGGAGAGAATATCAGAGGATAATGGCAAATGTCCAAACAGTGATACTTGTCTTTATCACTGTCTACTTAATTGCCGATGCAATTCAAAGCAATACTGTCTGGGATGCACTAATTGTAGGCACCCTTTCGATTGTGTCATTACTTGCAGGAATGAAATTTCAGATCAGATCCTATTTATTTATTGGCCTTGGTACATTATTATTTAATGTAATATACCAGACGAAACCTTACTGGGGTAACATGCCATGGTGGGGATACCTGTTAATAGCAGGGCTTACACTAATAATAATAGCGAGCTACAATGAATGGAAAAAACAACGCAAGGCAGATAATAAATTAGCAAAGAAAATAAAAAACATGCTGGCACAATTAAAAGAATGGGAATAAGTACGAAGGACAGTTGCACTGACTTATGCATGAAGCAATTTTGTTTATATTTCTGGAAGAAGGCAGTGTAATAAAAAAAGTGAAACATAAAAAGAAAAGTAATCGTATGAATAGCAGGGAGGTAGTTCTATGTTTAAAAAAATTATCAAAACCATATCACATGAAATGAAAAAGCGTGGCAGCAGCAGCAGGAGACACCGCTATCACCATTACAGCTCAAGTAAAAGAAAAAAACACCGCTATTATGGAAGCAGCAGTAGTGGACGGCGACGCCACCATCCATACTCAGGCTCTCATCGATATAAGCGACGCGGATTCTTTGGAAGCAGCAGTGGCAGTTAATAAGAAATGACATTAATCGCGTGATGGACATCTGTTATAATTTCATGCACATTGCTGTAGGGTTGTTCAATCTGCAGTAGTTTTTTGAGGATACCTGTTGTCTGATTATGCAAGTGTAACTCTTCCGTCCAAGGTCGATTCTTTTTAGACTTAGCATCATAAGTGGAATATAAAATGAACAAAAGAAAGTCACCTAAGTCAAAAAAATCATCTTGGACGATCTCTTTTTTATGGATGTTATCAAGACATTGAGATAGACCAAAATCAATTAAATAAATTTGATTGTCACTCAGCATAACATTCGGAATTCTGATATCACAATGTGCAATACCTTGCTTGTGTGTATAGGCCACTATTTCAAGTAATTGTCTGAAAAATAATAAGGCCTCTGCTTCGTTAAATACTTTCTTCTTACTGAATAATAAATCTTCTAAGTTATCTCCTTCTATAAATTCCATTGAAAAAAAGTGATTTCCTTCATATGTAAATGTTTCGATTAAATAAGGGATACTCGGGTGGTCAAATAATTGAAGGGCAGCAGTTTCCTGTTTATACATCTTTTCATTTTCTTTTTTCTTACTTTTTCGCATTTGCTTCACAACACATTTAGAACCGGACTCCAACTCTATACATAAATAAGCAATACCATAACTGCCATCCCCTAATACTTTTTCGATTTTGTAACGTTCAGCTAATATAGATTGAGAGGGATAGGTTTTATCCATTATTTTTTGACATATTCTTTTCATTAACCAATATATAAGTTCCATAAGTACCTCTTATTCTTAAATTCGAAGATTATAAAATTATTGTACCAGAAAAACAAAGAAATTATGTAGTGAATCTATCACGGTGATAAATGTCTCTAATTTTCCACTTCAAGTTTCGCTTAACTCTACGAATCTATACAAAACTCGATAAAGAGCCAAATCACTTGAATTGAATTTGCCTAGCAATTATAGTAAACGTATACATGAAGTTAGAATATTTTAATAAAGGGTATGAGTAACTGAAGGATAAGTTTCGCTAACGATCCATGGGGGGAAAAACTTCCATTGAGCAAAGTCTCACTTTATAAAAACATGATTGGCGAGGTGTTAGCATGAAAAAACTATCAATATTATTTGTTTTTGCAGGTATCATTTTATTATGTGTCGGCGGGTATAGATATTTTACAATTCAAGCAGCAGAGGACCAGGCAATGAATGAAGCACAGAACATATTAACCGAAGCTAAGGAAGCTAACCAAGCAAATCAAACAAGCCAATCAGCCAAAAGCGATGAATCTGTAGAGCCTGTTAAGCAAGAGAAGAACAGCTTTCAACCAGAAACCGGAGATGTAGTAGGGGTTCTGGAAATCCCAGAATTAAATGCAGAATTACCCATTATCGAAGGTACAGATCCTGATGAGTTAGAGAAAGGTGTTGGCCATTATAAAAGTTCCGCTTATCCTGAGCAAAGTGACCAGGTTGTCTTATCAGGACATCGGGATACAGTATTTCGCAATCTGGGGGAGCTTAAGAATGGAGATACTTTTATTGTTAAATTGTCATATGGTGATTTTGAATATGAAATGGTAAGCTCGAAGATTGTGGATGCAGATGACACCACTGTTATTAAATCAACTGCCCCGAGAGAAGAGTTAGTGATCACAACTTGTTATCCTTTTTCCTACATAGGAAATGCAGCAGAACGATATATTATTTATGCAAAACCTGTTTATTAAAAACGTATTGATTCAATGCGTTTTTTTTATTTTCTGCATTATTAGCATTAGTTCTTCCATTTGTTAAGAATTTGTTAAGGAATAACGGTTAATATATAAATCGGACTAGGTATATTGTATTATTAAAACGACAATATTCGAAAAAATATTACCTTTATCGTGCGAATATTGATATAATCATCATGAAATATCTTGATGCATTACAGCACAAATCATCTGAGAAGATTGCATCATTCAGATATTATCTGGAGGAGATGAAAGTCTATATGAATAACAACTATAATATAGTTTTAGTCACAATCTCCATTCTTATTGCGATTGTGGCATCATATTCGGCATTGAGCATTGCCGCTAAGATTTCTAATAGCATGGGGAGAAGCAAAATTTTCTGGTTAGTAGCAGGATCGATTGTTATGGGGGCTGGTGTATGGTCCATGCATTTTATTGGGATGCTGGCCCATCATTCACATGGATTGGTCGAATACAATGTACCCATAACGATTTTATCAATGATTGCGAGTATTGTTTCCTCTTTTCTTGCATTTTATATTACTATGCCTAAAGCAATTCACTGGTTCAAAATTGCATTAGGCGGGATAGTCATGGGAAGTGGGATTGTGGCGATGCACTATCTCGGAATGGAAGCCATGATAATGGATGCGGAAATGGTATATGATCTCAATTTGGTAGCTTTATCTGTTATTATTGCTCTTTTTACATCATATGCGGCATTGTTTTTATTTACCAAATTCAGAAATCACCCATCAACAAGTTTATTAAAATGGCTGTCAGCTGTCATTATGGGGATTGCCATTTCGGGTATGCATTATACTGGAATGAATGCAACCACATTCCATATGGCAGAAGGGCATATGTCACATCAGCAGCACCTTGATCTCTTCCTGGTGTTTGGGGTTGTTACTACAATCTTTGTCATCATTATCGTTTCATGGGCAGCAATGTTTTTTGACCGCTATGTTTTAGAGAAATTGGCATATCAGGATAATATTACTGGTTTAGCGAACAGAAATGAAATGACACGCCACTTTAGGAAGATGTCAGGTGAAGTTATTGGTGTTTTATATTTGGATTTAGATCAATTTAAAGCAATTAATGACACATTAGGTCATGAAATTGGAGATTTGTTATTAAAGGAAGTTGGCGGGATATTAAGGGAATTTGAAACTCAGCAAATACATGCCTATCGGATTGGCGGGGATGAATTCTTATTTATTATCGACCATTCTGATATTCAGGAGATGGAGAGGATTGCTGATGAAATATTAGGGGAAATCAAGCAGCCATTCCAGATTGTCAACAATGAATTATATGTGACAGGAAGTATCGGAATAGCTGTTGATCCTGTTATGGAATCAGACCACTCGCGGTTATTGAGAGCTGCTGATACAGCAATGTATACAGCTAAAAGGAATGGGAAGAACCGGTATTGTATTTATACCGAAGAAATGGGAGTCAAGGAAGTCAGGAGAATGGAATTAGAGAAAGACTTACAACGAGCACTTGAGGATGAGCAGTTTTTTCTGGAATATCAACCGAAATGGAATGTGAAAACAGATAGCTTATATGGCTTCGAAGCCTTAGTACGGTGGGAGCATCCCAGATTAGGATTAGTTTCCCCTGGTGAATTTATCCCTATTACTGAAGAAAATGGATTTATTGTCCCTCTTACAAAATGGACATTAGAAAAAGCTTGTCAGCAATGCCAGATGTGGCAACAGCAAGGGATTAATCAGCCTGTTTCTGTTAACCTGTCACCAAGACTATTTCAAACAGATACATTATCCAGACTTGTCGAAGGAGTCTTAGATGAGTTCGAATTAGAACCAAGTTACTTGGAACTGGAAATTACAGAATCCATGATGCTGCATGATGTAGAAGATATCGTGAAACAGCTTACAGAGCTTCGGCAGCTTGGTGTCAGAATATCGATGGATGATTTTGGAACAGGATATTCTTCTATCGGCTTGCTAGATACACTGCCAATCAATACTGTTAAATTGGACAGGATTTTTACGAAAGATATCGACAAACCAAGTAAACAAGCTATCATCCAGGCGATACTAATATTGGCTGAATCTCTTGGTTTAGATGTTATAGCAGAAGGAGTGGAATTAAAGCAGGATATTGAACACTTAACGAAATTAGGTTGTTTTGTTATGCAGGGTTTTTATTACAGTAAGCCAATTAAGTTTGAGAGTATTGAAGATTGGACAATTCAAATGGGATCTAACTAAGTATATTGAAGATACATTACTGCTAAAAGCATAAAAAAGGCAGATTTATTAACAAATTATTTTGAATTCAAACTAATTTCACTAAATACGCATAAATAAAGGGTTAAGGGGAATTATCAATATCAATCAGCGATGTTAAACCATGAAGCGGAATAACCTAGATAATTTGAAAAAAATTGTATTAGGAGCAACAGAGTGAAAAAAGGGGGGCTTTTTTACCATTAGGAAATCTAATGGTCAGGGCGCCCTCTTTCTTCATGTCCTGTTCCTGAGAGAAATCGTGATACAGCGTAAAAGGTTAATAAGGTGTGACAGGTTTATATCCTGCTTTAAAATCTTACCTAACTAATATATAATAGTATTTGTGTATTTCAATCTAATAATCTTAGTGATAAAATAATAAGTAGTTTTTGTGATACGGAATCGATGTATTTTCTATCTTTTCTGCAAATTTTAACAGTGTAAGGAAGGTAAAAATGACTAGCAATCATACAAGTACAGACGTTATTTTAATTGGTGCAGGTATCATGAGTGCAACATTGGGATCTATGTTGAAAGAACTAGATCCAGACATGAATATTACAATGTTTGAAAAACTCGATAGCTCCGGAGTAGAAAGCTCGAATGAATGGAATAATGCAGGGACAGGACATGCTGCATTATGTGAGCTGAATTATACTACAGAAAGACCGGATGGTTCTATCGATATTACGAAAGCGGTTAAAGTAAATGAACAGTTTCAAGTATCAAAACAGTTCTGGTCTCACCTTGTCAACAGGAAGTTGATTTCCAATCCGCGTGATTTTATTATGCCATTGCCTCATATGAGCTTTGTCCAAGGTGAGAAAAATGTCACGTTTCTAAAAAAGCGTTTTGAAGCGCTTACTGCCACTCCATTATTTCAAGGAATGGAATATTCCGATAATCCTGACAAGTTAAAAGAGTGGATCCCTGTAATGATGGAAAACCGCAAGAATGATGAGCCAATTGCCGCAACAAAGATAGATTCTGGAACAGATGTTAATTTCGGTGCTCTGACTCGCAAATTGTTCAATCATTTGGAACAGAATAATGCAAAAATGAAATTCAAACACAGTGTGGTTGGATTAAAGCGAAATAGTGAAGGTGCTTGGGAAGTAAAGGTGCGTAACCTTGATAATGGCACTGTCGAAACGCACACAGCTAAGTTTGTTTTTATTGGTGCAGGTGGCGGAAGTCTGCATTTACTGCAAAAAACCGGAATCCCAGAAGGAAGACGCATGGGCGGGTTTCCTGTAAGTGGTTTGTTTATGGTTTGTAAAAATCCTGAAGTTATCAGAAAGCACCATGCCAAAGTTTACGGAAAAGCCAAAGTCGGTGCACCGCCAATGTCTGTGCCACACCTTGACACACGCTTTATTGACAATGAAAAATCTTTACTGTTTGGTCCGTTTGCAGGCTTTTCGCCAAAGTTTCTAAAAACGGGTTCTGTCTTTGACTTAATTAACTCCGTTAAACCAAATAACCTGTTAACAAGGCTGTCTGCAGGCGCAAAAAACATGGCATTAACAAAATACTTGATTCAGCAGGTTATGTTGTCAAAAGAGCAGAGAATGGAAGAATTGCGTGAATTTATACCTGATGCCAAGAGTGAAGATTGGGATTTGCTTGTTGCAGGCCAGCGTGTTCAGGTAATTAAGGATACAGAGGCAGGCAGAGGAACATTGCAATTTGGTACAGAAGTAGTAAGTGCTGCAGATGGTTCGATCGCTGCATTGCTTGGCGCGTCACCAGGTGCCTCTACAGCAGTTTCTGTTATGCTGGAAGTGCTTGAAAGATGTTTCCCTGAGCAGATCAACGAATGGGAACCAAAAATTAAAGAAATGATCCCATCCTATGGGAAGAAATTGTTAGACCATCCAGAACTAATTCGCGAAATTCATATGACAACAGACAAAGCGTTAGGCTTTAAAGATGATAATATAGCAAAATCACAATAGAAATTAATAATAAGAAAGCATCATCCAAATAGAGGGTGGTGCTTTTTCGCTGAAGGACCAACTATGTGCAGTAGTCAGGGAACTAATATGCCCAATTTCTTTCTAGACATTCACCCATTTTGCACCTGTCTGAATATACTGGTACAAAAATATGAGGTGAGCAACTTGAATAAACTTTATAAAGATCATGAAATCGAGCGGAAACCAGATTCTTGTTGGGAAAAATCAGTGTTAGCAGAATTTCATCAGAAAATGACAGATAGAGATCATCTCTTTCCTTGTATACCTGCCACTATCGGCCATTCTTTACATCAGTTTCGCTATGCATTTCTTGGAGATCCGACAAAGCATGAAACCATCAAGGAATTTTCAGGATTGCTGGATCAGTTTTCAGATCAATTTAAAGAACTTGGCGATTATACGTCATTGGTTGTTTTTTACAAAATATCAGAAGAAATGAAAAAGAAATATACTGTAGAACAATTCGAACAACTGTTTTGGCAGCAATTAAATGGGCTTTCAGTCGAAGATGAATATGAATGGCCAGAAGAGATTCCCCAACATCCAGGTGAACCGAGCTGGGAATTTTGCTATCGAGGAGAAAGGTACTTTATTTATTGTGCAACACCCGCTCATGAAAAAAGAAACAGCCGTCATTTTGATACCATTATGTTAGCTCTGACTCCCAGATGGATCTTTCAGACTTTTAATGAAACAGCCCATGCTGAAAAAATAAAGAATCAAGTGCGAAAGCGGATAACAGAATATGACGATATTTCTATTCATCCGGAATTAAAAACATATGGATCTGCGGATAATTTTGAATGGAAGCAATATTTCTTGCGAGATGATAATACCACATTATCTCAATGTCCTTTTCATAAGGGAAAAGAGGCTGAGTAAATGCTCAGCCTCTTTCAACTCCTGCCAGCGGTTTGCTTTTAACCATCACACTGCCAAAGATATAAGCAATCAATGCCAATACAATTGAAGTTACAACGGTATGCATGCCAAAAGGTTCTGGATAAAAACTGTGGAATAAAATATAGGAAAGAATTCCGACAATCATTGATGCAAGGGCGCCATTTCTGTTCCCTTTTTCCCAATATAATCCTAATACAATTGGCCAGATAAAGGCAGCTTCTAACCCGCCAATAGCAAATAAATTGAGCCAAATAATCAGATCAGGCGGATTGACTGCGATCAGATAGACAATGATTCCTAACCCCGCTGTAATGGTCATACTGATTTTTTTGACTTTTTCCTTTGCAGCTTCTGGGTTGATGTAATTAATATAAATGTCTTTTACAATCGTGGAACTGACAAGCAGTAATAAGGAATCGACTGTTGACATAATGGCAGCTAAAGGGGCTGCTAATACGATACCTGCCACCCATGCAGGGAGAACATTCAGTGCGATTTCCGGCATTACTTTATCCCCGATCTCAATTCCTGGAATAATCGCTCTTGCGAATGCTCCAATAATATGCATATTAAGCATAATCACTCCAACCACAATTGTCCCGATTATTAAGGCTAAATGAAAGGATTTTGTATCCTTATACGACATTGCCCTGACAGCAATCTGCGGTAATGCAACAACCCCGACACCTACCAAAATCCAATAAGAAGAAACATAGGCTGGCGTTAATGTGCCATCAGCGCCAAAGGGGGTAATCAAATTTGGATTAACATTCTGCAGATCAGTGATAATAGCAGGAATCCCGCCTCCTGCAATAATCACAGCAATAAGCAATACTAATGTCCCGATAAACATAATACTGCCTTGAATAGCATCCGTTAAGGTAACTGCACGAAATCCGCCGAAAGTAACATAAACTAAAACTGTTAGAACAAATATAAATAATGCCGTATTATAGGATAAGCCTGTCAATGATTCAATCAGTCGTCCACCACCGATCCATTGGGCAGCCATCGCTGAAAATAAAAAAATTACAATACTAATCGAAGAGAGGATAACAACTGCTTTTGATTGATATCGTTCTTTCAAAAAATCAACCATGGTAACAGCGTTATACTTTTTGGTCATGATTGCAAACTTTTTACCAAGGATCATTAACGTGAAATACCCTGTTGCTACCTGGGTAACGGACAGTAACACCCATCCTAAGCCTTCATTATAGGCAACTCCCGGACCTCCAATAAAGCTGCTTGCACTTCCATATGTAGCAGTCATTGTCATGGCTAGGACAAACCCGCCTAAACTTCTTCCGCCTAAATAGTAATCTTGAATAAATGATGTACTCTCACTTTGTTTCCGGCTTGCCATCAATCCAATAAGAA
Source organism: Gracilibacillus oryzae (assembly GCF_009498735.1). GTDB lineage: Bacteria > Bacillota > Bacilli > Bacillales > Amphibacillaceae > Gracilibacillus > Gracilibacillus oryzae. Next base: position 184,838 of record NZ_ML762424.1, on the reverse strand, counting down.
AGATAATAGCGACAGAGCCAAATAACGAAACTGCTGCTTGCCAATTCATCTCTTTTCTAACTCCTCATCATCAAAAGGTACATTTACAAAAAATTTCTTCACAATAAAAAATACGAGCACTGCCATAATGAGAACACCGATAATACAACTGTAAAAAAACCATGCGGGAAAACCGAAAATATAATGATATTCGGAGACATCCGCACTCCCTAGACCATATGCAAAACCAAACCACCAGATAAAATTAAATAAGACCAAACCTATACCGATCAGAGCTTCTCTATTTGCAATGCTAAACCGGTAATCTTTTTGTTGTGACAAAATAGAAACCTCCTTGTCTGGTTTGAATAGTAACTAAATTATACATTATTTATTGCGGCTTGCGAGTGAAAAGCATTAGCAAATGTGGTAGTTTTTCTTATAATTTGGCATTTCAAAAATTTTAAATGATAAAAAAAGAAGAGGAATTGGCAAATACCAACACTCTTCTGGTTTGTGATTGTTGTAAGGAACCTATGAAATAATCTTTCCAGGTGCTGGCGCTGTTGGAAAAGGGGATAAGAAAGACTTTAACAGATAATGATAGATCGCCTGCTCCACTGTTATATCCTGATTAAGCAGTCCCTGATTCCCGAATAGCACATTGAATTCCAATATATAATATTTTCCTTCACTGACAAGAATATCGAATCCGGCATGATTTATATTTAACGTTTTGGCAACCTTAGTAATTAACGTTAATGCATCTTCAGGGATAAAGTTATAGCAAACTTCGCCACCCTGCGCGATATTATGCAGAAATTCTCCTTCTTGGCCAATTCTCCAATAAGCAGCATGAATCTCATCTCCAACAAAACATACACGTAAATCTTTCCCGTCATTCGGCAAGTATTCCTGAACGTAAAGGATTTCATTTTTCTTCGCATATTGGAGGAATTGTTCCTCTGTTTCGATCAGAAATACACCTTTTCCCATGGAGTTTTTTGCTTCCTTCGCTACAAAGGGGTAGGGAAATGTCTCAAGTACCTTTATCAGGTTGCTGGTAGTATTCGCTAAAATTTCTGTATAAGGAACATTTTGCTTTGCAACAGACCATAAAGCGCGAGTCATTTCAATTTTATTTGTTCCGATCTGGATTGTTTCAATGCTTGGAAATATTTTTTTCTTTAATCCATACACAAGCGTAGTTACCTGCCATGTTTCCGGAAAAAGAATGAGATCTGCTTCACGAATCGCATCAATTTCCTGAAACATAAGCTCTGGCTTTATATATTGAATCCCGGGTATTCCAATTGTCCGAAAAGGGTTAAACGAAATTAATTTCATTTTTTCATTTCTCATTTCTCCATATGATTAATATAACAATATAATATTAGCATGATTTCAAAAAAATACTAGATTTGTTTGAAATATTTTACTTTGAAAGCAGGTACTTTTTCAATATAAATTCATATGCTAGATATTATCCAGGCTTTTAGAGAAAGCTTGAAAAAGAGTTCAACTTAGAAAGGACAGGGAAGATGTATCATAATAACAATGGCTATAAAAATTCGAATTGGTATAATGCAGGTTATTATGGGATTAATCCACAAAGTCAGACACGCCAAAATTCTATGATAATGGATTACGGCCAACAGCCTTTTGTTGTCAATATTAATAATATAACCAAACAAAACAGAACATTTCGCACGGCAGTATGGACAGGAGATCATTTGCAGCTTACCTTAATGTCGATAGCCGTGGGTGAAGACATTGGATTAGAAATGCATCCTGATGTGGATCAGTTTTTGAGAATAGAACAAGGGCAAGGAATTGTCTATATGGGCCAGAATAAAAACAACCTTAACTTTGCGAGATATGTAAGTGATGATACGGCAATTATTATCCCTGCTGGAACATGGCATAATGTAGTAAACACTGGAAATATTCCATTAAAATTATATTCTATTTATGCACCGCCGAATCATCCTTTCGGTACTGTTCATCAAACAAAAGGGGATGCGATGGCATCTGAAGAAAATCATGTGAATTGGCAAAATTATTATAATATGCAGACTTACTGGTGATAATAAAATCCCCGAAGTATTATTGCTCCGGGGATTTTAGATTTGGTTTATTTTTCATAGGGATCAATTGTCTGAATCGTCCCATCTTCGTTATAGGTTAACTCAGTAAATTTAACAGAGCGCTTATGATTCACACCATCTGACATTTCGCAATCATGATAGAACAGGTACCACTTTCCTTCAAATTCCGCAATGGAATGATGTGTTGTCCAGCCAATCACAGGTTTTAGTATAGTTCCTTTGAATGTAAATGGTCCTTGAGGATTGTCACTTACAGCATAAACGATTTTGTGGGTAGTGCCTGTTGAATAGGACAGATAATATTGACCATTGTATTTATGCACCCATGCTCCCTCAAAAAATCTTCGGTCTTCATCTCCTGCAAGAATCGGGTCACCGTTTTCATCTACAATCGATATTTCTTTTGGCTTCTGTTTGAATGAAAGCATATCATCACTTAATTCAGCTACTTGGGGTCCTAAAGCAGGTTCTTCAGGTTTTGGCTCTTTACCATCAGGGTTAAAGCTGCCTGTCTGCCATTTCTCCAGCTGGCCGCCCCAAAGCCCGCCAAAATATACATATGCTTTCTTGTCTTCATCAACAAGGACAGCAGGGTCAATACTGAAACTGCCGGGAATATAATCGGCTTCAGGGGCAAATGGCCCTTCTGGTTTATCACTTGTCGCAACACCGATACGGAATATATTATCATGGTCTCTAGCAGGAAAAACCAAATAATACTTTCCGTTTTTATAAGCAGCATCTGGTGCCCAAAGCTGTTTACTTGCCCAAGGAATATCTTTTACATGCAGAACCTGCCCATGATCGACACATGGAGCGCTTACATTTTCCAATGACAGCACATGATAATCTTCCATTTTATATTGATCGCCATTATCGTTAGAAGGTTCATTATGGTCAAGATCGTGTGATGGATAAATATATAGTTTCCCATCAAAAACATGTGCAGATGGATCTGCTGTATAAATATGAGTGACTAAAGGCGTGTTGGATTTTGTTTGATTATTCATTTTATCCCCTCCATAATTATCTGATATAATACTAGTATACTAGATCAAACTGACTTTGTATAGTGAAAAAACAAAGTGGGTAGAGGGAAAGTTATAATGTATCTATCCAAGTTATTTAATTAATTATTCATGTAATTCTGAAAATTGGCTTTTTTAATTTAAGTGAAAAAAAATCTTGTCAACTGTCCCGAACGTGTTACAATGTATAAATAACTTTTCATATTTCACTCGTATAATAGCAGGGATATGGCCTGCAAGTTTCTACCAGATTACCGTAAATGATCTGACTATGGGTGAGCAATGGGATGAATAGAATGCAAATAAGTTCTTTCATATGCCCAAGGATCATTGCTCTCTCGTAAAGGTGAGTGATTGGATCTTTGGGCTTTTTTGTTGTTTATTAACATCTAGAGAATATATTTTGGGGGGACCAATCATGGAAAAACTGCAGAATAAGATTTTACAAGAAGGGATAGCTCTTTCAGACAGTGTGTTGAAAGTTGATAGATTTCTAAACCATCAAATTGACCCGCAATTAATGCAGGAAATTGGCAAAGAATTTGCAAATAGATTTGAACAAGAAGGTATAACAAAAATCGTAACATTGGAATCTTCAGGTATTGCACCAGCTGTTATGGCAGGATTAATGCTCAATGTTCCGGTAATTTTCGCACGTAAGAAAAAATCACTGACTTTAACGGATGGATTAATCACTTCCAAAGTTTACTCCTATACAAAACAGGAAACAAATGAAATTTCTGTTTCGAATAAATTCTTGGAGAAAGCAGAGAAAGTATTAATTATTGATGACTTCCTGGCAAACGGCCAAGCTGCATTAGCACTTACCGATATTGTAGAGAAGGCGGAAGCAACAGTTGCAGGAATAGGAATCGTGATTGAGAAGGCATTTCAGGATGGCGGCGAAATCCTGAAAAAGAAAGGCTATCGTGTAGAATCACTTGCACGGATTCAATCATTAGCAGATGGAAAAATAGAGTTTGTTAAAGAGAAGGAGCAAGTACGATGAAATTAACAAAAGGACGTATAGCATCACTGGGTTTTCAACATGTTTTAGCAATGTATGCAGGTGCCGTCGTTGTTCCTTTAATTGTCGGTGCAGGGATTGGGCTTACGAATGAGCAACTGACATATCTTATTTCCATCGATATTCTAATGTGCGGGATCGCTAGTATTCTGCAAGTCTGGAAGAATCGATTCTCCGGGATCGGCTTACCTGTTGTATTAGGCTGTACCTTTACTGCAGTTGGTCCAATTATCGCAATTGGGAATGAATATGGAATAACTTCCATATATGGCTCCATTCTCGTGTCAGGTCTCGTTGTTGTATTAATCGCTAAATTTTTCAGTAAGTTAATAAAGTTCTTTCCACCTGTTGTAACAGGTTCAGTAGTCACTATCATTGGGATAACACTAATACCTGTTGCGATGAATGACTTAGCAGGCGGAGAAGGAAGTGCAGATTTCGGAAGTTTGACTAACCTTGCTCTGGGTTTCGGCACGCTTCTGATCATTTTGTTAATCTTCCGTTTTGGAAAAGGGTTTATTCAATCAATTGCAATTTTAATTGGTATATTAGCAGGAACAATTGTTGCTTATTTTATGGGAATTGTAGATTTTAGCCCTGTTGCTGAAAGCTCTTGGCTGCATTTACCGACACCATTTCATTTCGGAACACCAGAGTTTCATCTGACTCCAATTTTAACAATGATCCTGGTCGCTATTGTCAGTCTTGTAGAATCAACAGGTGTGTATTTTGCTTTAAGTGATATTTGTGATAAAAAACTGGAAGATAAAGATTTAGAAAAAGGTTACCGGGCAGAAGGTTTGGCAATCATTTTCGGTGGTATCTTTAATTCATTCCCATATACTACTTTTTCACAGAATGTTGGGCTCATTCAGTTATCAGGCATAAGAACAAATAATGTGATCTATACTGCTGGTGTGATGCTAGTCTTACTGGGCCTTGTTCCTAAAATAGGTGCACTGACACTTGTCATTCCTAAGGCAGTGTTAGGCGGAGCGATGATTGCAATGTTCGGTATGGTAATTTCATATGGTATCAAGATGTTAAGCAAGGTGGATTTTTCTTCACAAGAAAACTTGTTAATCGTTGCCTGCTCTGTAGGTATGGGGCTTGGCGTAACGGTTGTACCGGAAATTTTTGCTAAACTGCCGCAAAGTATAAACATATTGACAGACAGTGGTATCGTAATTGGAAGTCTAACGGCTATCTGTTTGAATATAGTATTTCATATCCGGAAACAGGAACAAGTAACAATACCAGAAGCAAAGAAAACAGCTTAAAATAAATAAAATTGTAATGACAGAATTCTTTAGGGAGTAAAGGATTCTGTCTTTTTTTAATTAGGAATGTATAAAATTAATACATTGACTGTTTGAATACAAATGTATACAATTAGTTACAAAGGAGTTGATAGAAATGAAGGATATGGAGACAAATCATGCAAAAGATGTTAGCCGCAAGAAACATAAAGGAAAAGGAAGGCATCGAGGGGCACAAACCTTTCGCAGGGGGCGGGCATTGGATTTTCGTGAAAGATTATACATAAAAAGAGACACGTTAAAAAAACAATTAGAGGCATCAGAGTACAAGGAGATCAGACAAATTATTATAGGAGAATTAAAAGCAGTTGAATTAATTATTGAAGAATTTACAAAACAATTTGAATTACATGAGCTGGAGAACGTTTCTGACAGGAAAGAAGAAGATCCTGCCGGTGAATAGCAGAAGGAGTTAAAATTATGTGGGGATTAAGATCATATATAAAACCTTACTGGAAATTTTTAATTTTCGCCCCAATATTTATGTTAATGGAAGTATTTTTCGATCTGCTTCAGCCCAGGTTAGCGGCTTATATTATAGATTTTGGGGTAGTAGAGCGTGATATGGAAACAATTCAACAAACAGGATTGTTGATGGTATTAGTAGCACTTTTATCTTTAGTCAGTGGTGTTGCCTGTAATCTTTTTGCAAGTCGTGCTTCACAGAATTTTGGGGCAGATATAAGAGAGGCGTTATATGCTAAAATACAGCGTTTTTCCTTTGAGGATATCCATTCGTTTCAAACAGGATCACTTATTACCAGGGTGACAAACGATGTTGTTCAAGCCCAGAATCTGGTTCAAATTATTTTACAGCGTCTTGTTCGTTCTCCAAGTTTATTAATCGGCAGTGTTATTATGGCTTTATCAATCAATGTAAAACTTGGATTGATTTTGTTAGGAACACTGCTTTTACTATTGATCGTTCTAGTATTTTTCATTCGTTTCTCTTTTCCGTTATTTTCCAAGGTGCAAACTCAACTGGACAGCGTAAATACAAGAATCCAGGATAATTTAGCTGGAATAAGAGTAGTGAAAGCTTTTGTAAGAGCTCATTTTGAAACAAAGCGTTTTAAAAAAGTGAACAAAGACTATACACAAAAATCAATTAAAGCAGCCCGGTTTATGGCAATAAATGGCCCTGTTGTGACATTAATTATGAATATGTGTTTGATTATCATTCTTTTATACGGGGGTAACTTAACTGGAAGAAATGATTTACAAGTGGGGGATTTGGTTGCCTTTATTAATTATGTTACACAAGCGCTTTCATCATTGGTAATGGTAAGCGGATTGCTAATGTCACTATCTCAGGCCAAGGTTTCTTCGAATCGTATCAATGAAGTATTAACCACAGAACCAAAAATGATCATGAAAGAATTAGATAGCATTCCATCTTTTTCAGCAGCGCATATTCGCTTTGAAGAGGTTTCTTTTGCTTACAATAATGTAACAAAAAAAGAGGATATGACGCTAAAAGATATTAATTTTGAAGCATTTCATGGGGAAACCATTGCGATAATTGGAGCAACAGGGGCGGGAAAGTCCACCTTTGTTCAATTAATCCCAAGATTATATGATGTCAGCTCAGGGGCAATTTTAATTGACGGCAAGAACATTAAAGACCTGCCGCTACTCCAGTTACGTCAGAATATTGGTATTGTGCTGCAGGACGCTTTTTTATTTAGTGGAACGATAAGAGACAACATCAGCTTTGGAAAAGCGGGGTCAGATCAAGAAGAGATTGAAACTGCTGCCAAAATCGCTCAAGCTCATGATTTCATTATGAAACTGCCGAACGGTTATGATACAAAAGTCGGGCAAAAAGGAATTAATTTATCTGGTGGGCAGAAACAAAGAATATCTATTGCCAGAACATTATTAATGAGGCCGCCTGTTTTAATTCTGGATGATAGTACAAGTGCATTAGATTTAGGGACAGAAAAACTACTTCGTGAAGCCTTACAAGATATTATGCAGGAATGCATTACGTTTATTATTGCACAGCGTATTTCATCAGTGAAGACTGCAGATAAAATCCTTGTGATAGAGGAAGGAACAATTGTCGGTGCTGGTACACATCAAGACTTATTAAAAAGCAATGAAGTATATCATTCTATTTATGCATCGCAATATGGAAATGAGGAGGCTGCATATGTCCAACATTAAAAATAAAGCTTCTGCTAACTTATCCCAGATAGGACTAAATCAGGGACCTGGATCGCGACCTGGTGAAATTGCAAAGGTACGATCCAAAAATGTAAAAGAGACAATACGAAGAATCTGGAGTTACTTAAAGGTTCAACGATTACATTTACTTATTGTTTTTATCAGTACCATTCTTAGTACTTGTTTCACGTTACTGAGTCCATACTTAATTGGTAAAACCATCGATAATTATATTGTTGTCCAGCAATTTGATGGGGTATTAAAAATGGGCGGGATTCTGTTTATTGTCTATGTTTCAGGGGCGCTTTTTACATGGATTCAACAATTTTTTGCGGCTAGTTTATCACAGCATACAGTCCGTGATATGAGACAGGATCTGTTCGAAAAATATCAAGGTTTGCCAATCAAATTTTTTGACAAAAGCACCCATGGAGATCTGATGAGCAGAACAACGAATGATATTGCGAATGTTTCCAATACCTTAAATCAAACAGTCGTTCAACTTATTTCCAGTATTTTCATGCTTGCAGGAAGTGTAGTGATGATGTTAAGCCTGAGTATCAGAATGACACTTATTACGATATTCATTGTACCAACTGTAGCATATATAACGAAGAAAATAACGACATACACCAAAAAATATTTTTCTGAACAGCAAAGTCATTTAGGAAGTGTAAATGGATTTGTCCAGGAGAACATTACAGGTTTAAAAGTAACGAAAGCTTTTGGGAGAGAAGCTGTATCACTGGATGAATTTCGTGTAATTAATGAGAAATTGAGGGCTGTTGGTGTGAAAGCACAAAGTTTATCGGGTTCGATGGGACCCATTATGAATACAATGCGTAATCTCAGTTTTGTTGTTATTGCTGTATTTGGCGGGATTTTTGCTTATCATGAAATCATTACGATTGGTATCATTGTCAGCTTTCTGAACTATTCCAACCAATTTAGCCAGCCGATCAATCAACTTGCTAATCAATATAATCTGCTTCAGTCTGCTATAGCGGGAGCCGAGCGTGTTTTTGAAGTCTTAGATCAGCCATCTGAAGAAAACATCGAAAAGAAGACAGATGTCGACAAGAAGATCAAAGGGGAAGTCAACTTTGACAAGGTGTACTTTCATTATGAAACAGATGTTGCTGTGCTGAAAAACCTCTCCTTGCATGCTAAGCCTGGAGAAATGGTTGCATTAGTTGGTCCGACTGGAGCTGGAAAAACAACGATTATTAATCTATTGACACGTTTTTATGAAATTCAGTCAGGGAAGATACTAATTGATGGAAAAGATATACGACAGATGGATAAAGATTATTTAAGACAACAGATCGGGTTAGTATTACAAGATGCGTATGTTTTTTCAGGTACTATTATGGATAATATTCGTTATGGCCGTTTAGATGCAACAGATCAGGAGGTGGAAGAGGCTGCAAAGCTTGCCAATGCTCACAGCTTTATTCAGAAACTGCCTAAAGGGTATGAGACGTATATTACTTCTGACGGAAGTATCAGCCAGGGGCAAAGACAGCTCTTAACAATTGCCCGTGCTGTTCTTGCAAATCCGTCTATCCTCATTTTAGACGAAGCAACCAGCAGTGTTGATACGAGGACAGAACGCCATATTCAAGAAGCAATGAAATCCTTGATGAAAGGGAGAACAAGTTTTGTTATTGCACATCGCCTGAGCACCATTCAGGAAGCTGATACGATCCTTGTTCTGGATAATGGCGAGATTATTGAGAGTGGTTCACACAAGGAATTAGTAATAAAGAATGGATTTTATCAGAAATTATATGAGAATCAGTTAGCATAAGACATTTGCCTATAAATCAGAGATCTTCCTTTGTATAAGCTTTACTAGGTATCATCATTTCTTTGGAGACCGTTTTTGCAAGGTCCTCACGACAATGTTGGTGAGGACCTTGTTGTGTTAAAAAGGTTTGATCACTGGTCGAGAATTAGTTTCACTTGAACAAGATCCTGCACTGAACCATCCATTGCACTTCTTGTATAAACTTCCAGAATGCCTTCTGAAGATGTTGGTGATTGATCAAATAGCAAGTTATCCTCAAAAGAGCTATAGGCAGGCGCTCCATATGCAGTCATTGTTCCTGTATCCCTAATCACTTCGACGCCATTACTGTCATATAGACGGTACAAGACAGTAGCTTCATATGCTCTTGCATACCCTGTGAGACGCTGGTTATTTTGCACTGTTGTTCCAGGGAAAGGTGAAGTTACGACAATATTAGTAGAACTAGGAAGTGGAATAATTAAACGGTAGCCTTCACGGATAAGGTCAGGAGAAAAGGAGGCTCGATTGCTGTTGGCTAATATAATCTGCTGTATAGCGATGCCTGATCTGCTTGAAATAGAAACGATACTGTCATTTGTTTCTACTTGATAAATATAAGCAGGTATTATAATTTGTTGATTAGGATAAATAAAGCCGGGATTTTGAATATTATCATTTATTCCTGCTAATAATTCAGGTGAAGTGGCATAACGAGAAGCGATAGACCAAATCGTATCACCAGTGGATATGACATATAATGTTTTAGCCTGATACGCATTGCGGACAGGTATTAACAAAGCCTGATTGACCATAATCATTTGTGCTTCCGTAAAAGGGGGATACAAAGCATTGACTTGTGTCATAATTGCCGGGTCACTATCATATCTGTTGGCAAGGTAAGATAAAGATTCGCCAGGCAGCACAATGTGAATCACATGCGTTCCTGATTGAACAGGCATTTTCTTCCCTCCATTCCAATAACTCATTCTAAAAAAAACAGATTGATACATCATATTATTTAAACTAACTTTTTATGTTTGGTTACAGAAAAACAAGTGACACAAAAGTTATGCAGCCAAGAAAGCGTCATAGCGTCAATATATTTATCGACGCTAATGTTTTCATTCACTTCTTCTATTTCAATCAATCAGCAAAGAGTTAATTCCCTGTTTGGCGAACGAATTAATCATAATTGCCAATTCTTTTGGCGTTTTGTCCATCCCGTTTGCCAGCCAGCTTTTTATTACATATATACTTCCACTGACAATAAAAGTACTTAAATACTGGGCTGTATCCTGATGAAGCGGTTGACCAAAGAATCCATTATCAATGATATTTTTTTTGGCAACAACCATTACTTTTTTTAAAAAAGCAGCATCACCATTTTCCCCTAATAATGTCTGACATACTTCTTTGTTTTCTACAATATATTCCATTAACTTCTCTGTTACTTCCAGTGATTCTTCTTCCTTGGTCAAGTTGCAATCATTCAGATACTTATTCATATCTGCAATAATTTCTTCTTCCATTTTATATAATAAATCGTATTGATCCGAATAGTGAGAATAAAATGTAGAACGATTGATGTCTGCCAGCTGACATATTTCTTTGACGGTAATACTTGATAATTGTTTTTGATTTAATAATTTTAAGAAACTATCTTTCAATACCATCTTTGTATATTTTTTTCGTCGATCCATGGATAAACACACCTTTTAAATATTGAGATTTTGTTAACTAACCAACAGATTAAATCAAAATGTTGCACATGTAACACAATTTATAAAACTGTTTGTTGAATAAACAACACTGTGTTTTTATAATAATATAGTGGATTGTTTAGGAATGCAAGAGAGGATGAAGGATGATAGTTAACTCAATTTTAAAACATAAGAAATCAGTGGTCATTATTTTTATGATCATTGCTGTAATCAGCACGATCACACAATTTTTTGTCTCCGTTAATTATAATATGGTTGATTATCTGCCTGAGGAGGCTCCATCAACGATTGCAATGGAGGTAATGGATCAGGAATTCGAAGGATCAACTCAAAATGTTCGTGTAATGCTGGAAGATGTCACTATCCAGGAAGCTCTGGAATATAAAGATCAGCTTGCTTCTGTTGATGGTGTATCAAATGTAATGTGGCTTGATGATGCCATTGATGTTAAGACACCGATTGAAATGGCTGATCAGGATACTGTCGAGACATATTATAAAGATAATAATGCCCTGATTACATTAAGCATCCGTGAAGGTGAAGAAGTAGAAATCACCAATGAAATTTATGATATTATCGGGGAAAATAATGCGATGTCAGGAGAAGCATTAAACACAGCAACATCCCAAACAATGGCTGGGAAAGAATCGATGTATGCTGCTGCATTTCTTGTGCCTATCATTATTATCATTTTAGTAGTTTCCACTAATTCCTGGATTGAACCTGTATTTTTCTTAACAGCAATTGGTGTGTCTGTTCTGATAAATTTAGGAACAAATATCTTTATTGGAGAAGTATCTTTTGTTACACAGTCTGTTGCACCGATTTTGCAGTTGGCCGTCTCACTGGATTATGCGATATTCCTGCTGCATAGTTTCTCTGATTATCGGGAGAAAGTGTCAGATCCGAAGGAAGCAATGAAGTTAGCAATGAAGAAGTCCTTCCCGGCTATTGCGGCTAGTGCTTCTACTACTTTCTTTGGCTTTATAGCCCTGACTTTTATGAACTTCGAGATTGGATCAGACTTAGGAATCAATTTAGTGAAAGGTATTGTGTTAAGTTTTATAAGTGTCATGGTATTCTTGCCGGCATTAACGCTTTGGTTATATAAATGGATGGATAAAACTCAGCATAAACCGATTATTCCTAAATTTAAAAATGTCGGAAAAAGAATTGTTAAATTAAGGATCCCTAGTATCCTTATTGTTTTGGTTATTATTGTTCCAGCCTTTTTGGCACAGAGCAATACCAATTTTATCTATGGAATCGGTGAACAGCCTGAGCAGACAAGAGCAGGAAGTGACTTAATAAAAATTGAGGAAACGTTTGGTAAATCAACTCCGGTTGTTTTATTAGTGCCTAAAGGCGATGTTGCTCAGGAAGAAGAACTTGTGCAGAGTCTGGAGAATGTTGATAATGTCACAAGTGTGCTTGCCTATACAAATACGGTTAGTCCTGTCATACCGCCAGAGTACTTAGAGGAATCAATAACAGAGCAATTTTATTCGGAAAACTACAGCAGGATCATTATCTATGGAAATACGGATACAGAAGGAGAAAGAGCTTTTACACTGGTAGAAGAAGTGAACCAGTTGGCGGAAGACTATTATGGAGATTCCAGCTATTTAGTTGGTGAAAGTGTTACGTTATATGATATCAAGCATACGGTTGAACAAGATAATAAAGTAGTTAATCTGTTAACAGTCATATCGATTGCAATTGTATTACTGGTAACATTCCGTTCCTTGTCTATTCCAATTGTACTACTGTTAACAATACAAGCAGCTGTTTGGATTAATTTAGCAGTTCCATATTTCACAAACTCTTCCCTTGTTTATGTAGGGTATTTAATTATCAGTACAGTCCAACTTGCAGCAACAGTAGATTACGCGATTCTCTTAATGGAAGGTTATAAAGAAAATCGCCAGCAAATGTCTGCATTACGTGCTATCAAACAGACATTAGATGAGAAGCTTTTCTCCATAGCCGTATCTGCTTCGATATTGTCAAGTGTAGGATTTATATTATGGATCACATCATCAAATCCTGTTGTATCATCGATTGGATTGTTACTGGGGAGAGGTGCATTGCTTGCCTTTATCATGGTAGTTATTTTCCTTCCGGCGATGTTGCTGGTATTTGATAAAGTGATTAAGAAAACAACATGGAAAGCAAATTATTATAAGGAGAATTGATTTTATGAGAAGTAAAACTATATTTGTTGTACTGCTGACTATCGTTCTCATTTTTCCTTCATTATTTCTGAATGCTGCATTAAATGAAGATGCGGCGAAAGATAGTGGTGGAAATGCAGCTAACGGGGAGTATAAAAGTAAAGACGAAGTTATCTATGCAACACTATCAGCAACAGGCGAAAAAGAAGCATTGTATGTTGTTAACCGTTTCGAGGTCACAGAGCCTGGACAAATTATTGATTACGGTCCGTACAAGAATGTCAAAAACTTAACAGATACAGAAGAAATGGAACAGACAGATCAGAAAGTCAGTTTCGAGGCTAGTGAAGGAGAATTCTATTATCAGGGAAACTTGGAAAATCAGTCATTACCTTGGGATGTATCTATAACCTATACACTTGACGGAAAGCAAACAGAACCACAAGACTTGCTTGGTCAAGATGGAAAGCTGGAGATCACGATCAATACAACCAAAAATGAGAATGTTGATCCTGTTTTCTATCAAAATTATTTATTGCAAGTTTCGCTGACACTTGATCCAACGATTTATAATAATATTAGTGCACCGAATGCAACGATCGCAAATGCAGGAAAGAATAAACAAATATCTTATACTGTCATGCCGGAAAATAATGGAAACCTAACTCTGTCTGCAGATGTAACAGATTTTGAATTAAATGGAATTGAAATCTCTGCTGTTCCTTCTTCAATGTCAATTGAAACTCCGGATGTAGGAGAAATGACGGGAGAGATCGAAACATTATCTGATGCAGTAAATGAGATTAATTCAGGTGTAGCTCAATTAGAAGATGGCATTAAGGAATTGAATACCGGTGTTGCCGGGCTTGCTGATGGCTCGCAACAATACAGCAATGGAATCAGTGAAGTAAATCAGTCATCAACGGAATTAGTTAATGCCTCTAATTCTATTAAAGATGCCCTGACTAAAATGAACCAGTCCTTAAAAGGCGAATCAGGTGAAATGGACTTATCACAACTAACCCAATTGCCTGAAGGGTTGAGTGAAATAGGCAGTGGATTGAACGAGACTGCTGCTGGATTAATGACATTACAAAAAAACTATGTCAGTGCATTTAATGCTCTAAATCAAGCAATGGAACAAATACCTGAAAATAATATTACAGAAGAACAAATGAATGCATTATATAACAGTGGCGCAAATAGTGATGTAGTTGATCAATTAATAGAAACATATAAAGCAGCCTTGACTGTAAAACAGACGTATGAAAATGTGAAAGAAGGATTTCTTGCAGTGGAAGAAACGTTGAATTCAGTTAATGGGACTCTTACCACAATGTCCGGTTCAATAAATACCATGGCAGAAAATATATCTAATTCATTGGCAAAAATGGATACAGCCGGCTCACTAGAACAATTACAAGCTGGTATTGCCGGTTTATCTGAAAATTATCAGCAATTTCATGGCGGATTAGTTAACTATACAAATGGCATTAGTCAATTGGCGAATAATTACAGTGAACTTAATGGGGGAATTGCAGAACTGTCCAATGGTACAAGTGAGTTAGCAAATGGTGCTGGAGAGCTGCACAATGGTACCTCTGAATTAGCGGATGCTACCAGTGATATGCCAGAACAAATTCAAACAGAAGTAGACCAGATGATGGATGAATATGATAAATCAGATTTTGATCCAGTATCCTTTGTTTCAGATAAAAATGATAAAGTTAAAACAGTACAATTTGTGATTAAAACAGAAAGTATTGTGAAAGAAGAAGAGAAAACTGAAGAAGTCGAAGAAGAGGAAGAACAAGGTTTCTGGTCCCGTTTAGTTAATTTATTTTCATAGCAGGTAGAGCCCGGCATATATTTTATGCCGGGTTTTTATTTCTTCATATGCTAGGTCCTTTTTCCTGTTGCTGAATTTTTACAGCGGTTAAAATATAAACGATTGAACTAGAAAATAATTGCCAATTAGCATGAAGTAATTCAAAAAAAGTATGCTTACATCCTAAACCCTTATCAAATCAAGGATTTAAGAATGCAAAAAGTTATTATATACATGCTGCTAAGAGAATTGGTAGTCTAATATTGAGACAACAATTCAAAATCCGCTTGTCAACAAATGAACACGCTTACATAAGAAAAGAGGAGGTGTGATAAATTGTTTGATTTGTGTCTCGATAATGATGAAGGAGTGGTGTTATTTTGAAAATCTCTAACTATGTAAAAAGAAGTTTCTTTGCGACCGTCATCGTCGTTTTAGTACTCAGTCATTTTTCTTTCCTTCCTATTGCTGCATTAGAGGGTGTGCCGGAAAGTGAAGAGTTTAAAGGTATTTATCAGACGGATTTTGGTGATTCAGGTTCACTGACACCGGAAAACTGGGGCTTTACAACATCAGGTGCAACACTTTCCATTAATGAAGAAGAAATAGATGGAAACAACACTCCAAAAATGGATTTTTCCGTTGTTGATCAATCAGGAGGACGTCTGGCAACAAAGACATTTGATACACCAGTAATGGGATCAAAGTTGATGGTCGAATTTGATTGGTATCCTGGAAACCATAATGATAAAGGTACACATGCAAATGAAAATGGCGGGGAATTTAGAATCCTTGACGGGGCAGGAAATACCGTATTCACATTAAATCATACAAAAAATGAAGTCATTAAGTATTTCCCGGGGAATAAAGAAGCTGCTGAAACAGGCTTCCAAGATCCTAATGCCTGGTATAATATCAAGGTCGCTTTTGATTTAATAAAAAATGAAGCAGTACTAACTCTTGAAAATAAAGCAACAGGAGAAAGTGAGACACACCATACCTCTTTAAGTGATGTGTCATTCGATGGAACCATCACTGCAATTCGATTAGCAGGCATCCGTACATCAGGAAATAACCATACATGGACAACGTATTTGGATAATATTGGTATTTATCATGTGCCGATTGCTGAGAATGTCATTACAACTATCCCTTCACTGCCTTATCATCGTGTTTATGTTGGCGATGCAACAGAAAATTTGGAAACAATCGGCTTGCCTAAAACAGTACCAGTAGGTTTAGCTAGTAATGAAACGGTTGAGGTAACTGTGGAAGAATGGCATACGGTTGATAAAGATTGGGATCCAAATCAAGCAGGAGTTTATGAGTTTGAGGGAACATTAGCAGAAAACAGTCAGATTGAAAATTTATTTGAACGAACAGCAACTATTTATGTGTATAACCGTCTGACACCACCGGAAACGAATCGTGACACAGAGTGGCTGGACAGAGGAGTAATCGCACTAAAGGCAGATGATGGAATCTTTGTATCGTGGCGTTTATTAGCAGATGAGTATGATAAAGATGTTACATTTAATTTATATCGAAACGGTAATAAATTAAACAGCAAGCCTTTATCAGTTACAAATTATACCGACAGTGAAGGAGAAGCAGGTGCGGTATATACAGTAGAAACACTGGTAAACGGTAAGAAAACAGAAAGCAAGGAAGTAATTGCAGCATCAGAAAATTACTTATCATTACCATTGCAAAAACCAGCTGACGGTACAACAGCTACAGGAGATTATACTTACAGTGCGAATGATGCCAGTGTTGGTGATCTGGATGGTGATGGAGAATATGAAATCATCATTTTATGGCGACCATCCAATGCAATGACAGCATTAGAAGATGTGATAACAGGACCAACTATTTTTGATGCATATGAATTGGATGGAACATTAATGTGGCGAATGAATATGGGTATGAACTTAACTTCCGGACCGCAATATCATCAATTTGTGGTAGCAGATATGAACGCTGACGGGAAATCAGAATTCTTGATCAAAACAGCTGACGCAACAACAGTTTATGGTGCAACAGATGGTAAATATGACCCTGATAAAGTAATCAGTGTGATAGGTAATCCCGAAGATAATGGACGCTGGATTAACGAAGGTGGTCATGTTGTAGATGGACCGGAATATGTTTCTGTGTTTAATGGGGACACTGGTGAAGTAATTGACACAATCGATTTTGCCTTTCCTGTGGAGAAGGAAAAAGGAGATCATGGTATTTCATGGGGTGATAACTTCTATAATAGAGCTGACCGCTTCTTGTCAGGAGTAGCTTATGTGAATGGGAAAACTCCTAGTGCAATTTATGGGCGTGGATATTATGCCAGAACAGGATTTGTTTCCTATAGCTTAAATGACGGCAAATTAGTGGAAGATTGGGTTTTTGATACAGACGATGCTGGCCGTGGAGAAGGATTAGGCAACCATAATTTAGCAACAGGTGATGTGGATAATGACGGTTTTGATGAAATCATTGCAGGGTCATTAACGTTGGATCATGACGGAACCATTCTCTATGCAATGGATGGAGAAATGGGCCGGGAACAAGGTTCACATGGAGATGCTTTACATGTTGGGGCATTTGATCCAGCTCGTGAAGGATTGCAAATATTTGGTGTGCATGAAGCGACTTCTGTAGCATCCTTACAATATCGTGATGGTGCGACAGGGGAAACAATCAAATCGTTTTACGCATATAAAGATGCTGGCCGAGGAGTAGCTGCAAACATCGCTTCCAATCCAGGCTATGAATATTGGGGCACCGGTGGAGGAACAGTAGAAACTGGTGGTGGTGTTTATAATGTACAGGGTGATATTATAACAGATAGTTTTAGAGATATTGGACTTCCAGTTAACTTTGTAACATATTGGGATGGTGATTTATACCATGAGTTACTTGATGGAACGACCATCTCTAAATATGATGAGAAAACAAATGAAGTAACAGTATTGGAAAGCTTCGAAGGTGTTGTAAGCAATAATGGGACAAAAGCAAACCCTAGTTTACAGGCAGATATTTTAGGTGACTGGCGTGAGGAAGCAATCTATCCGACAGAAGACAGTTCAGAATTACGTATTTTCAGTACAACGATCCCGACAGAATACAGATTGCCGACATTAATGCATGATACTGTTTATCGAATGGGAATTGCATGGCAGAATACAACTTACAATCAGCCGCCACATATCAGCTATTATCTCGGTGAAGATATGAGAGAAGATGTAATAAATGGTGATTTGGAATTTCCGAAGGTTGATTACACTATTAATGTTAATGCAATCAAACATGAATTGCAGCTGGCATCTACTGATAAAAAACTTTCAGTACTTTTCAATAAGCTGGATCAGGCACAACACCATCATGATAAAGGAAAAGCCAAACAGGCAGTAAAACAGTTGGATGATTTTATCAAACATCTAGCAAAAAGTAATCTGGATTCAGATCTGCAAGCGGAACTCCATAATGATGTGTTAAAGCTAAAAGACCTTTGGAATGAGTAGGCCAAAAAATATCACAATTAAAATGAACGGTAATTAATTCAATCAAAAAAACCGAACGAAGTCGAATGGAAAATGATTCGACTCATCGTTCGGTTTTTTGCTGATAAAAGTGGCTCAAGGTGTTATAAAATTCTCTGTGTAATATGGTCTGGAATCATCCCCAAATGCTACACCTACTGCTAGTGATTGATAGTCATTCTGGAGAATATTCTTCCTGTGTCCCAGTGAGTTCATCAAGCCTTCATGTGCAAAAATACTGCTGGACTGGCCGGCTGCCAGATTCTCCCCAGCCATTCGGTAAACGATCCCATCTGCAGTTAAGCGGTCAAATGGAGACTGACCTTCTAAGTTGGTGTGGGAAAAGTAACCATTAACAGCCATGTCCTCACTATGATCACGAGCTGTTTCTTTAACTGTTTCCTCCCATGTCAGCACAGATTTTCCATGAACAACTCTTGCTGCATTGGTGAGATCAAATAATTGGTATTCAAACCCCTTCTTTAACTGCTCACTAGGTACAGCAAAGAAAGCCTCTTTATTATCTTCTAAGTCTGCTGAAATAATTTGAATAGCCGTTATCGTATCATTTTCATGTAGATCATAGAAAATCGTCACATAGTTCTGATCCATCAGAAAAGTATCATATTCTTCATTATTCTGGGTTTGATAATAAGTAAATCCTTTTCGAATACCCTCCACAGGCTCACCTAAGACGGTATTTACTGTATTTTTGTCACTCCCTATTTTCAGCCCGTTTGTTGAGCTTAATAAATCCTGATTTGTGTATATACCCGCTGCTTGTTGATTGTTATCATAGGCAACCATGACAAAATTGTGGTAATTTTCATGATAAGTAAACCATTCTGTTCCATATTCATTAAGAGAAGAGCTCTGTGCACTTCCTAATTGATTTTCCACTTCTGTTTTCGAATCTCCTATTTCTATATTATAGATGGAAAAAGTTTGCGAAGAAGGTGCATTTAACTCTGGTTTTTCCACATCGGGTATATTCTGTTCTTCGGAGTTTTCCACTTTCCCTCTTAATAATTGAATCTCTTGACTAATGGTGTCAATGATTGCATGAATTTTTGGATGTTCTGTTATGGATTCAACATCTTCTGTTAATTGATCCTTTACACCAGAAATTCCTGATTGTTCAAATTCTTTACCATAAAAAAAGTACAAGCCTAAGAAAACTATTATTAACATTGAGATAAACTTTAACTTACCCAAGCGCTCACTCCCATTTCCGTCCGTACCTATTTCTTCCCTTACCGTTATTTTACCCAAAATATAATCCTTTGAATCTCAGTTAAATGGATTGTGCTGCAAAATAGGAGGGAATTCAAGTAGTTTTCCTTCATATATAAGTTCTAATTGATCACAACTCCTGAAATCATCTGGTGTTATCATGACAGACAGTTTATCCCATAGCTTTATTCCTGAGCGATTGAGGATTTCAGCAACAAACTGTGAACAGAAATAAGAGTTGCTGAATTCGATTGGCTCTTTTACAGAGACACCAAGTACGCCTAAGATATTATATAAATATTTGTTATTATTTTTAATAAAGACATTTAGAACACGCCTCATCTTTGCCTTTTGTCTTTCACTGACCTCTAATTTATAGATAACGCAAATGGTATCAGGGTATCTTCTGAAAGTTCCTGTCCAAATGTCTTCTTTTACAAAACCGCCATGAAGCGGATTTTTTGGATTCTTTCTCCCGAAGCTGTACAACTCTTTCAGTTCAGGATCAAAAGAAATAGAGGCATGATTATACGGTGCTTTCGTATATTTTTTGATCATCGTTGTAAACAATGTCCCGGTATCTGAGAGCATAATATAGACATAACCCATACAGATTGATTCCCCCTTGTATCATTCTCATCTTTTTATTATATAAGTGTTATTGTAAAATAAACAAGGCAGGGATAAAAGAGGGGGATGCTATGAAAGAAACCATTTGGACTTTATCTATTATTCTAATAGCTATAATCATTGTAACAATATTATATAAAATTGCTAAAAATAAGCAGCCAAATAAAGACTTTTCCGGTATACAATATCGTGTCAAGGTTTGGTGGGGCATGTATGTCGTTTTTTTCTTTGCCACATTATTCAGTACGAAACTATCGTTGCTTTCCATTATGCTACTGTCTTATTTTGCGTTAAATGAGTATTTTTCCATGATGAAAACAAGAAAGTCTGATCGCAGATTGTTTTTATGGGCATATTTAATGATTCCTGTTCAATATTTTTGGATCTACATCGGCTGGTATGGCATGTTTATTGTCTTTATCCCTGTTTATGTCTTTTTATTTTTGCCATTACCGCGGATTATCAGAAAAGGTACTGTAGGCTTTCTTCGTTCTGTCAGCTTTACTCAGTGGGGAATGATGTTAATGGTATTTGGTTTAAGCCACTTAGCATATTATCAATTTGCCTCACCAGAGCATGGATCCTATTTAGTCTTATTTTTGATTATCTTAACACAAGCTAATGACGTGATCCAATATCTGATCTCATTATACTGGGGAAAAAGGAAAGTTGTTCCATCTGCGAATCCTTATATTACGTGGGAAGGGTTTATTGGTGGTATGTTGATGACAACCATTATTTCCTTTTTGCTTTACCCATATTTGACACCATTTGCATTAAATTTCGGTATATTGTCTGGGATCATTGTAAGTCTGGCAGGGTTTGCCGGAAGTTTGACTATTTCTGTATTAAAACGGGATCTATTAATTGGAAACAAGGAAAAGCAGGAGTTATTGAAGGGTCGTTATTTATCCAGAATTGATAGTTTGACTTATACCTCTCCAATCTTTTTCCATATCATTCGTTATTATTTTGACTTTATGTAAAAGATGAAAAGCGAACTGGCTTTTCCTGCCAGTTCGCTTATAATGCTTCGCTCAGCTCTCTTGTCTGTAATTTTTCAGCAACTTCTTCTAAAGCTTCCTCAGAATTTCTTCCTTCTGCCACGAAATGTATTTCTGAATTTTCTTCAATCATTAAGGAAAACGTTACTAATTCAGAAAGGTGTTTTGTATTAACCATCTCGTGGTTATGTAGCAAATATATATTCCCATTGAACGTTTTTTCATATAAGTTAATTGCCAAGACTTCATTTATTGATAATTTGTTATCTAAAATAATTTTCTTTGATTTAAATTCTTTCATTTGAATAACCTCCGTGTAGTTTAATATGTTTTTTGGTGTTAGTTATCTATACACCTTTTCCTGCCTTATCAAACATTTTGTCAGGTTAAAAAATGATGACAATTGTAACCAATTTGAAAAAAAACACTTTCCGTATAGATCTGCTCTCTATTCTGTTTACACATTGTATATTAATGAATAAGTTCTAAACATAGTATTATGTGGGATGCAAAGATAGGGGGGAAGTGAGAGCGCTGTTCGTTTGACAAGGTAAACAAGTTGTAATTTATGCTACATTTGACTTCTTTTTATTTACATTTCAAACTTTTTTAAAGTAAGATTAGGGTTAAAAGTACATAAAGGGGGAAAGTTTATGAAATTAATAGCAACAGATTTAGATGGTACATTATTAAATCAAAATCACGAAATTAGTGAAGAGAACAAAAAAGCTTTACAGCTGGCTAAGGAAAGTGGTGTAGAAGTAGTTGTGGCAACAGGGAGATCCTATTCAGCTGCAAAATTTCCGCTTATGAATGCTGGATTGGATTTTCCAATTATTTGCTTGAATGGTGCGAAAATATATGATAAGGATGACCAGCTAATAAGGTCTGCACCACTTGATAAACAGACTTGCCGCAAAATACAACAGGTTTGTCAGCAAAATAATATGTATTTTGAAGTATTTACAAATAAAGCTACATACTCAGAAAGCAGGGAGAAATTTTTAGAGGTAATGATTGATATTATGGAATCAGCCTATCCTGGTTCGTCCCGCGAAGACCTGAAAGTACAGGCAGCCAACCGTTTTCAGCAAGAGAGAATTGAAACGATCCATGATTTTGATGCATTATTCGATCGTGAAGATATTGAAGTGTATAAGATTCTGGCATTTTCTTTACTCGATAATACGCTTGATCAAGTGAAAAGCACACTGGAAAATGAGCAATACCTTACAATAACCTCCTCAGGTTTATCCAATCTGGAATTCAATCATCCTGATGCGCAAAAAGGAATTGCGGTAAAAACCTTTGCAAAAAAATATGACATCAAGATGGAAAATGTTATGGCAATAGGAGATAATTTTAACGATGTTTCCATGATTGAAGCTGCGGGATTTGGAGTGGCAATGGGGAATGCGAATGAAAAAATTAAAACCTTGGCTGACTATACTACAAAAGCCAATCATGAAGATGGAGTTGCTTTTGCAGTGAGAGAATTTCTCAACAAATAAAAAAAATCTGAGCTGATATAAACGCATACATTTATATCAGCTCAGAACTTACCCGAAAACGGTAACATCCTTTCTGATAAAAAGATTATAGCACTTCATAAAAACGTTTTCAAGTACTATTTGCTTTTTTACACGGCAGGAAAGCATAAAATTTCTGTAAGGGCGTTTTGCTTGAGGTAGTAGAAAGTTTGAAGTTCCAAGTATAAGAAAAACGAACCCATTTTCTAATACTTCATGGTTGTTCATCACAGATGGTCAAAGATTATGAAGGAGGAGAAAGTACATGGATATGGCAATGATGAAACATGCATTAGAGTTAGCTTATGAAAATGTCGAAAATAGAAATGGCGGGCCTTTCGCAGCGATCATAGTTAAAGATGGAATAGTAGTAGGGAAAGGAACGAATATTGTTACAACATCTAATGATCCGACTGCACATGCAGAAATTTCAGCTATTAGGGATGCTTGTGCTAATTTAGATGATTATCAGTTAACAGATTGTGAAATATATACAACATGTGAGCCTTGTCCGATGTGTCTTGGTGCTATATACTGGGCTAGACCAAAGGCTGTATTTTATTATAACACTCGTGAAGAGGCAGCAGAGATTGGCTTTGATGACCAATTTATATATGACCAGATTGGCTTAACAATGGAAAAGAGAAGCATGATAATGAAGAAGATAGAGGTGGATTCAGGAAGACAGCCATTTGAACTGTGGCGGACAACTGCTGATAAGGTAGAATACTAAAAAACAGAGAGCTTATTCTCTGTTTTTTTTTTTGATTATTGATTATGGTTACTTGTGTCATATACAGTTGATTACTTTAGGTAATGTTTTACTGGGTGATTCTGATTAAAACAATTCAAATATTATAGGGAGAATGTGATAATATGAAAGGTAAAGTTAGTTAAGTATACTGATGAGAGGAATGGACGTTTTGAAATATCGATCCATTATAAAACACGTTTTCCCCATATTGATATTCCTTGGGTTACTTATAACCATTAGATTATTATGGCTAGGGGCCCTTGATATAAACAATTCGTATGAAGCAAAAGAGGGAAAGATATCATTTTCTGAGGAACTGTTAGATGTTGATCAGGCAATCGCTCTAAAGGGCAAGTGGCGTTACTATCCTGACCAATTAACAGTTGCAAGAGAACAGCTGGAGGAAAGCCCGACAGAGATGGATTATCAAAGCTTTCCTGAACATTGGATCAATAGGAAGAGCGGGTCCTTTCACTATGCTACATATCAATTAGAAATAGATCTGGAAGAGGATTCAGTCAATCAGCTTTACAGTATCCATATGCCAAGAATGCCAACAGCGGCAAAGGTCTATGTTAATGGGGAATTAATGAGAGAAGTAGGGAATGTAACCTCTAACCCAGAGGTATTTCAATCGAAAACATTGCCTGTTGTTATCCCATTCTATGTTGATCAGTCTCCAGTAACAATCACCGTACAAGTGAGTCATAATGAAATTCCCATTCAATTTAATACAGCACCAATAATGTTTGGTAAAGCGGATATTATTAATAAATACATAGATTCAGCAAAATACAGTAAATTCTCTGTGTTGGTTTTGTTCGGGCTACTCGCACTGCTTTCCTTTATTATTTATTTCATCCGATTTAAAGATAAGATATTAGTCTACTTTTTCTTTTTATTTGTCAGTGCAGCCTTGATGATTTTATTTGATGAAGATACAGTCCTGTTTTTAGACTTGTCCTTGAATTATGCCGATTCTTTAAGAATCAGGATTACCGTTTATACTTGCATTTCTATCTTTTTGCTGCTTTTCTCTAAAGAACTATTACCTGATTATGCGCTGAACAGACTGGTCACAGTTCATACCATCTTATTTTCGCTGTATATTTTATTTGTTATCATAACACCTGAGTATGTTTTCGTTCCTTTTACTTCAGTATTATCCTATATACTTTTATCTACAGTTTCGATTTTGATCATACAGTTTATCCGAGCAATACTAGATAAAGTTAATGATATGTTATATCTAATATTTTGTACAATTGTTGTTTCAAGCAATATATTATGGGCAAATCTAAAATACAACTCTGAATTGTTCTTTGACTTCTATCCATTCGATTTAATTATAACCATTACCTGCTTTATTATTTTTTGGATGAAACGCTTTTTTCGCTATGTGATAGAAACGGAAAGGTTAACAAAAGAATTACAGAAATCAATGAAGAGTAAGGATGATTTCTTTGCAAATACTTCCCATGAATTAAGGAGTCCATTACACAGCATAATTAATATCGCAGACTATGTGCTGCATAATAAAAACAACAAAATTACACAGTCAGATCAAAAAGATATGCAATTATTACTGACTGTTGGAAAAAGAATGTCTTTATTGATAGACGATTTATTAGATTTATCACAAATAAGAGAAAAGAATATAAAACTAGTTAAAAATAACATATCTCTACAACCATTGATTAGTAGTGTAATCAAAATGGTCGAATATTTAACCGAAGGGAAAAATATTCGGATAATAAATTATGTTCCTTCAGACTTAATCATTATTTCAGGTGATGAGAACAGGATTATCCAGATTTTATTAAATATCTTGCATAATGCCGTGAAATTCACAGAAAAGGGAACAGTGACTGTGGAAACAGAAATAGTTGATGGCTATGTAAAAGTTATTGTTACTGACCAAGGGAGAGGAATTGACAATAAATCATTACAAAGGATTTTCCAGCCATATGAACAAGCTGAAGATAATGCAAATGGTATAACAGGCGGTATAGGTCTTGGCTTAACAATTACAAGGGAATTAATAAGACTGCATGGGGGAGATATTCATCTATCTTCTATTATCGGGGAAGGAACTGTTGTTTCTTTTACCTTGCCACTCGGGGAAAAACAGGTTATTGCGCAAGAGACAGATCTGTCAATAGTCTCGAATAACAATAGTGATATTCATGCTGTTGCAAAAAAGAAAAATTATTCTGCAAGGATTTTAGTTGTTGATGACGAAAAAATTAATTATGAGGTAATCTCGAGAATATTGATCAATGAAAATTACCAGCTATTTTATGCAAACAATGGAAGAGAGGCTTTGGAGTTTCTCCATAATAATCAAGTCCATTTAGTAATAAGTGATGTGATGATGCCGCAAATGACGGGATATCAATTAGCTGAAGAAATAAGAAGAAAGTATGATTTGTCTGAATTACCAATCTTATTGCTGACCGCAAGAGCAAAAAGCGCTGATTTAGAAATTGGCTTTAAAGTTGGTGCTAATGATTATTTGGTAAAACCGGTAGATCCTCTGGAACTGAAGGCAAGAGTAAAAGTACTTGCTGAATTGAAGAATGCTGTAACAAATCAATTGAAATTAGAGGCAGCATGGCTTAGAGCGCAAATAAATCCTCATTTCCTATTTAATACGATAAACTCTATTCTGGCGTTAAATGATGAGGATCCGGATAAAATGGAAGAAGTATTAGAAAGTTTTATCTATTATTTACAAACTAGTTTCGACTTTCAGAATTTAAATGAAGTGGTGCCTATAGCTTTAGAAATAGATTTAGTAAAAGCCTATCTCCTGATTGAGAAAGTAAGGTTTGTTGATAAAATCAATGTAGTATGGAAGATCCAGGAAGATATTCCGGTTCAAGTCCCGCCTTTATCCATTCAAACAATTGTCGAAAATGCTATCAATCATGGCATATTAAAAAAAGCAGACGGAGGTACAGTGGTAATTGAAGCAGAGAAAAATGAAAAAGATGTCACAATCCTGATTAAAGATAATGGTAATGGCATGCCAAATGAAGTGATTCAAATGATTAAAGAACAGCAGCCCGATCAGAGATACGGGATAGGACTGTTAAATACAGATAAAAGATTGCGACAATTCTTTGGGAGTGGACTGGTTATAACCACTAGCAGGAATGCAGGAACAACTATTTCCTTCTCCGTTCCCTATACAAAAGACTAATAGTCATGGGTTAATGTGATTGATTATAGTAATTATTTAGTGAAGATTTCTCTGTAGAAATAATAGGTGCATTTACAGAGGCCACAGAAGCGATCGAAAAAATAAAGCTTACTTCACCTGACATTATCTTTCTGGATATTAATATGCCAGGGATTAATGGGTTGGAAGTATCTACTAAAATACAAGAATACAATTCCAATATTCATATTGTTTTTATAACAGGGTATGACCAATATGCAATTGAAGCTTTTGAACTATTTGCATTAGATTACATTCTAAAACCCGTCCAAAAAAATAGATTGTTAAAAACACTGGATCGTTTGTCAAAGCTAACCCTGAACCAAGAAATGATAACAAACAAAGATGGCAGCATTTTGCTGAATTGTTTTGACGAAATCACATTCGTATGTAATAGTGAGGAACTTCCTGTTAAATGGAGAACAAAAAAAGCATTGGAATTGTTTGCCTATCTTCTCCATCACCGCAATAGGTTTGTTTCAAAAGACTCTCTAATTGAAATGTTCTGGTCAGATTTTGATCCGGAAAAGACAAACCAGCAATTGTATACAACAATCTATCATATAAGAAATTCATTAAAGAAAGCCAATATTAATGGAATTGAAATAAAAAGCACTTCACGGATGGAGAATGGTTATATTCTTGAACTAGATGAGAGAGTTCACTTTCTAGTCGACAATTGGGCTGATAGCATCCAGTCACTTGACCAAATTACAGGAGAGAACCATAAGTATTACATGGACCTGTTTCATCAATACACTGGTGACTTATTTGGTTCTTATCAATTTAATTGGGCTGCTGCCGAGGTAGATATCTATCGACAGCATTTGCTGCAATTAACAGAAAAGCTTAGTGAATATTATGTAAGAAATAAACAATGTAATAAAGCTGTAGATTTATATCAGCAGGTCCAAGTCCTCTGTCCACAATTAGAAATTAGTTATTTTCAGCTTATGAAACTTTACGACAAGATGAAGTTGTTCCAAGAAATTGAGGATCAATTTAATAAACTTGTGGACATGATGGAGGAAGAATACGATTTGCCACCATCAATCGAAATATATGATTGGTATCAAAATTACAGAAAACATTTGCAACGGTATTCTTGATCAGGATAAAGAGCTTTTTTCTTTGTTACTGCTTTAGCTTTTCTAAACTAATGACAATAAGTTATATTTAACAGGAAAGACAGCCTGCACTTTTTCTATAAAAAATGCAGACTGTCTTTTTTTCTTTAAAAATCTTGACAATTTTTCCAGTGTCTTTTATGATTTAATTGAACAGTGGTTAATAAAAAGGAGAATGAAGATGGCAGCAAGAAGAGCAGTTGAAAAGGAACTAACACAGCAAATGATTATCGATGTGGCACATGAACTGTTCGTAGAAGAAGGATATCAGAATGTTTCCATGAGGAAAATAGCCAAAAGCTTAGGGTACAGTCATGGTGCAATTTATTATCATTTTACGAGTAAAGCAGATCTGTTTACAGCAATGGTGGATCAGGATTTTGCCATGATAAATAAAGAAATTGATAAATTAGATCAGCTGGAGCTAAGTAACAAAGAAAAATTACGTGAATTATTGTTAGGTTATATTCAGTTTGGTGTTACTTACAAGAATCACTACGAAGTAATGTTTCTGATCAGAGATAAGGAAATTAACAGTTATGATATGGAAAGCCCGATCAAAAGTTATCAAAAGTTCGCAGCCAAAATTGCAGAGTTTACAAATAATCAGTTACCCGTACCCGTTATATGGTCAGTATTTCTTATGTTACATGGGTTTGTTGCCCAATATTGCCGGACAGATCAATCATTTGAAAATATCAAAAGCATGGCGGATATCCACGTTGATTTAATTTTGCGGTCAATTACAAAAGATTAATTTTTTTGCCCATTAATTAACCGATGGTCAAATAAAGGAGGGTATTTTTATGAAAGTATTAGTATTAGGAGCAAGTGGCGGGATGGGTAGTGCAATTGTCAATGAATTAACAAGCAGAGAAATGGAAGTAGTTGCTTTTGCCAGAACGAAAGCAAAGCTGTATCAATTATACGGAAACAACAGTTTAGTGAATATTGTTGCTGGCGATATGCTGAATGGAATGGAAGTCATCAAGGCAGCGGAAGGTACGGATCTTATCATTCACAGTGTCAATGTGCCATATGCAGAATGGGCAGAAAAACTGCCTAAAATAATGCAGCATACATTGAATGCAGCCAAAAAACATAAGACCAGGCTTGCCATCGTTGATAACATATATGGATATGGAAAAAATAGTGGAAAGAAAATAAAGGAAGACCAGCCTAAGCAAGCTCATACAAGAAAAGGGCAAATTAGGCTGGAACTTGAGCAAATGGTGAAAGATTCTGGTGTTTCCTATGTTATTGCACATTTTCCGGATTTCTACGGCCCTCATGCCGGAAATGCGATACTGAATTATTATCTCCAATCTGTAGCGGAAAAGAAGCGTTCGATGTTTGTAGGAGATCCGAACATTTTGCGTGAATATATTTATACTCCAGATGGGGCAAAAGCATTGGTTAATTTAGCAATTCATGAGACTGCATACGGACGGAACTGGAACATACCTGCAACAGACGTGATTTCAGGTAAACAAATTTTTGAGATTACAGACAAACTAACAAACCAAAATGGAAAACCAGTGATTGTGAATAAATTGATGATCCAGCTGCTTGGCTTGTTTGACAAAAATATGAGAGAAGTTGTGGAAATGTTTTATTTGACCAAAGAGCCTGTCGTGTTAGATGGAGAATTATATGAACGGGAGATTGGTCCAATACCGAAAACATCCTATGAAGAAGGACTAAAAGAAACTTTGAGAAGTTTAGCGGAAACTAGAGAACAGGAGGAGACAGTAAATGGTCCTGTTTGATTTCTTTCGTATTGCACACATTATTGCAGGTTTTACAGCATTGGTTATTTTCTGGATAACGGTCATTGTTAAAAAAGGCGGCCCTCTGCATAAGAGGATTGGCTGGCTTTATGTTTATTCCATGGCAATTGTAGCGATCTCCGCGTTTTATATGGGATTTTTTCGAATTTTCATTGATAAAAGTAGTGATACAGGAGTTATTTCTTTTTCCTGGTTTTTAGTTTATATTGCGGTTTTGAGTTCAGCAACGGTATGGTATGGCTTAAGAGTGTTACGCTATAAGAGGAGAACAACAAGGAATGTTCGGCTAGATGTATTAGGGTTTCCAGTTCTGCTATTCCTTAGTTCTATTGGCATAAGTGTCTATGGTTTTATAATCAACATGTCGTTACTTTCTTATTTTCCGCTTGTTGGTCTGTTTCTATCAGGAAGTCAACTAATTTACTGGCTGCGAAAGCCGGCAATAAAGGGCCATTGGTATATTGAGCATTTAATCGGGATGCTCAGTTGTTCTATTTCAACAATAACAGCTTTTCTTGTGTTCGGTGCACCAAGGTTGTTGAATATTGACTCTGTCAGCGTAATTCTTTGGTTTACACCCACCATTTTGTTAACACCAGTAATTATTGGCTTCTCCGTTTATTATGGGAACAAATTTAATAAAGTACGAGTTTGACAGCGGGGAGATTTCAGACGGTCAAAAAAATTTATAATAATTAATTTTATTTTCTCCCTATTCGTGTAAAATAGAATTATTAAAGATATTGGAAGGGAGCCTGAACAAAATGATTACAAATATGTATCCATATTTAGCAATGGACGGTAATGCTCAAGAAGCCATCCATTTCTATGAAAAAGTCCTGAATGCAAAAGTTCTGAATATTCAAACATTTGGTCAAATGCCGCCTAATCCTGACATGCCCATTCCCGAAGATGCGGAAAATCGTGTTTTGAACGCTCATCTAAAAATTGGAGAAGTTGATTTGATGTTATCAGATACTTTTCCTGGACAGCCATTACAGCTCGGAATGCAAACATCGATTGCCTTGATTCTGGATGATGTGGAACAGACCAAACAGATATTTGACCAGTTAAGTGATGGCGGTAACGTTAGTATGCCAATCCAGGAAACGTTTTGGAGCCCGGCATATGGGAGTGTTACAGATAAATTCGGCATATCATGGCAAGTATCAGCAGATGCAGCGAAATAGATAATACCTTATTACTGGACTGATATCGGGTTTCTGAATCAGCCTTGTTGTGCTATAATATTACTTGTATGAAATTAAATAAAAGTCTGCAAATCTTGCAGGAGAGGTTCTAGCTGCACCCTCTATAAAAAACTAAGGATAATCGTACCTCTACCTTAGGTATGATTTTTTTTTTTTGATCGGGTGTAATCCAACCTCTTTTCAATATGAAAGGGGATTTTTTTATGAAGAAAAATAATCGGGCAGTTGTGGTATTCAGCGGGGGACAGGATAGTACTACTTGTTTATTCTGGGCATTAGACAGATTTGATCATGTTGAGTTAGTAACTTTTGATTATAATCAACGTCATCATCAAGAAATAGATGTTGCAAAGGAAATTGCCAAACAGCAAGGGTTAAAGCATCATATTCTCGATATGTCTCTATTAAACCAGTTAGCTCCCAATGCACTGACAAGACAGGAAATTGATGTGGAACATGGTGAAGATGATGAGCTTCCATCAACTTTTGTCCCGGGTCGTAATCTATTATTCTTGTCATTTGCAGCTATTCTGGCAAAACAAATTGATGCCAAACATATTATTACAGGAGTATGTGAGACTGATTTCAGCGGTTATCCGGACTGCCGGGATATTTTTATCAAATCGCTTAATGTTACCTTAAATTTATCTATGGATGATGACTTTGTTATTCACACTCCATTAATGTGGTTAGACAAAGCACAGACATGGGAGTTAGCTGATAATCTTGGTGTTTTCGAATATGTAAAGGAAAAAACGTTAACCTGCTATAATGGTCTGCGTGGAAGTGGATGCGGCGAATGTCCGGCATGTGTGCTGAGACAAAAAGGGTTAGAGAAATATATGGGGACAAGATAGGGGGATGTATGAATGTACGGTTTTCATATTGTAGACAAATTACAGAAAATCGATCAGGATATCAAAAAAAACGAGTTGAAATATCACAAAAAACGTGCCTTAGTCAGCAAGGAATTTACCTTTGATGCGGCTCACCACCTGCATTGCTATGATGGCAAGTGTAAAAATCTGCATGGACATACATATAAAGTAATCTTTGGGATCAGCGGCTATGTTAATGAAATTGGGATTGTAATTGACTTTGGTGACATAAAGAAACTATGGAAGGAACAGATAGAAGTCTTCCTTGACCATCGTTATCTAAATGAAACATTACCAAAAATGAATACAACAGCTGAGAATATGGTTGTATGGATTTTTGAAAAGATGGAAACTGCATTACAACTAGCTCCGAATAAATGCCGTGTCGAGTTTGTTACATTATATGAGACACCGACAAGCTATGCAGAGGCAAGGCGGGAGTGGATGATAAGTGAATAGGAAAATTCCTGTCTTGGAGATTTTTGGCCCTACAATTCAAGGTGAAGGAATGGTTTTGGGCAGAAAAACAATGTTTGTACGGACGGCTGGTTGTGATTATAGCTGTGCATGGTGTGATTCAGCCTTTACATGGGATGGAAGTGCAAAAGAGGAAATTCGCATGATGGAAAGTGAAGCGGTATTAACTGAACTGAAAACTATCGGTGGAGAGAATTTTGATCATGTAACAATATCTGGAGGGAATCCTGCATTATTAGCATCAATTGGAGAATTGATTGATCTTTTGCATTCTCAAGATATGGAAGTCGCCTTGGAAACGCAGGGGAGCCGCTGGCAGGACTGGTTTGTGAAGATTGATGATCTTACAATATCCCCTAAGCCACCAAGCTCTCAAATGAATACAAACTGGGATATGCTGGACAGTATTATTGCGCGTTTACAAAAGAATCACATTAGTTTAAAAGTTGTTGTATTTGATGAAAAGGATATGAAATATGCAGAAAAGGTCCATCAACGCTATCCTGACACTCCATTCTTTATCCAAGTAGGGAATGAAGATTTACAAGAGGACCAACCTGATCAATTAGCCTTAACATTGTTGAAGAGATATCAATGGTTAATAGAGAAAGTAATGGCATCAGAAGCATTAAACCATGTACGCGTTCTGCCTCAGGTTCATGCACTTGTATGGGGAAATAAACGAGGAGTTTAGATAATTTTAAAACTGCAAGCACTCTCGAAATGCTTGCAGTTCTCTTTAGTTATCCTTCGGTATAAACTGAGAGAAAATTGTCTCCTTTTGCTGCTTATACACTTCTTCACCTGCAATTTCATTAATGATGCGAATATTGCGATCCACAGCCAACCCTAAATTAGTTGAACCGGTACCGTGAGAATGATCTAAATTTGTCAGTGTGTAGAAATGATGGGAGCGATTAGTTTCAGCAAAGACAAGTTTAAAATTTTTATCAACTTGAAATCTTTTTTCATCTTCCCATACTATTTTTTTCTCAAAACGCTTATAAAACCATTCTGGTATATTTGGTTTATAACCTGTTGCCATAATCAGCTTATCCGTTGTGAACGTGAAAGAATCTTCTTTCTGCCATTGTTGAGCACTGACAGTTAAAGTATCTTTATCTTTCCTGACAGCATTAATTTCCGTTAATGGCTGTATCGTAACAGGCAATTGCTCATTATTTACAGAACGGTGATATAACAATTCATGAATACTATGCAATGTTTCCCCGTCTATTCCTTTGCGAAGCTGACCAAGATGATCAAGCGAACCAACTCTTGACTGGAAATCTAACTGATGAAAATAATCAACATAGTCTGGTGAAAATACTTCCTGTCCTAATTTGGAGTTATCCAATTGCAGGAACCCGGGTGAGCGTGTGTACCAAGTTAAATGAAAAGTATAATGTTCCTGTAATTTTAATAAATCATAGAAAATCTCTGAAGCACTTTGTCCAGATCCAACTACCGTTATGTTGTTCGCTTTCAGTGTGTGTGTTTTATGATAAATGTACTGGCTTGAGTGAAAAACATCTTCAATTTCCACGTTATTACCAGTATCAACTGGCATAATCGGCGTTTGGCCTGTACCCATTGCGATATGTTTTGTAAAATAAGATTTCTGCTCATTTAATCCCCAATGGTTGACAACAACTTCATAGTGATCATGGTGGTCGATCACATCCATTACTTCTGATTGAAAATGACAGCTTGGCAATTGATCTGCTGCCCATTTCAGATAGGCAGCATACTCTGCTCGCGGCATTTCAAATTTATGAAAGAAAAAGAATTTATATAAACGATTATGTGCATGTAAGTAATTTAAAAACGTATATTTACTTTTAGGGTTTGCAAATGTTACTAAATCAGCGAGAAAAGAAACTTGAAGGTCTGTTCCGCTTATCAGCATACCCGGATGCCAGGCAAATTCGCCCTCTTGATCAAAAAATATCGTGTCTAAATTTCCCTGTTCCTCCGTTAGTGCGGCAAGACCAAGATTGTATGGTCCGATTCCAATACCTATCAGATCGTAGAATTGTGTCATAACGTTCGCCCCAATTATTTTAATATTAACCTTAGTAAAGTTATCTTATCAGAATTGCAAAATTTATAATAATTATATACTTTGTTGAAACTTTTCGCTAATTCTTTACGTATCTGTATTAACCATTTTTTGAAGACATATATATTATGGTAAAATGCAAGGAGACTGAAGGGAGGGGAGAATATGCGCGAAAGTGATGATAGACTGTTTTCCATGTTGATTTATTTACTGAGTCTATTTTTTCCAATTATCGCACCTTTAATCATATGGTTGATGAAACGAGATGACTCAGAGTTGGTAGATTTTCATGGTAAGGAATACTTTAACTTTTTAATATCTTTTACTATTTATTCAATAGCAAGTACAATCCTTATGTTTGTGTTAATCGGATTTGTATTAATTTTTGTTGTTGGTATTGCTGCTCTTATCTTAACAATTATTGGAGCAGTAAAGGCATACCAAGGCGAAAGATACAAATTGCCTTTAGTGATCCATTTTATTAAATAAAAGCAAAGTGCGCATAAGTTTCGCGCACTTTTTCTTATTCCGTCACTTCAATGCTATGTTCTTCATGCTCATGTAAGCCCTCGTCATTTGTTACATGGATAACAACGGTGCTTGAACCAGTCTTGGCAAATGTATGTGTTGCTGTATAGACTCCTGCTTGCTCTGTTGCATCAAGCCATTTGTGTTCTTTTTCACCGTCCTGGATGATTTCATATCGAACTTCGGCATTTTCCAGAGGCTGCTCATCTAACATAGGAGAAACAGTCAGTGTA
Source organism: Gracilibacillus oryzae (assembly GCF_009498735.1). GTDB lineage: Bacteria > Bacillota > Bacilli > Bacillales > Amphibacillaceae > Gracilibacillus > Gracilibacillus oryzae. The sequence continues at coordinate 149,478 of NZ_ML762424.1, read as the reverse complement.
ATCTCCTCGTTCACTTTTGCAGTTTCTATTGTTGTAAACTGCATATGGAAGTTTTCATTCTGATGTTGATGGCTGTGTTCTGTATCCTCATGTGATGGATGAGAATGTTCTTCTGTTGGCTCTCCAGTTACAGTGATGGATTTTTTTGGAATTGTGTGCAGTTCTCTTGCCGTCGTATGTGCATATATTTCATATGTACCAGGTTGCTGAAAAGTTACTTCCGCTGTGTAGGTGCCATCATTATTGTTAACTGATTCTACCATCGTTTTATTCGCTTCATCTTCTACATTCCAATATTCGAAACTCATTTCTTCCGCATCTGCAACCATTTCCTCCCCATATGTCACTGTTGCTTTCAATGGCACTGCTTTACCAGTTTCAGCCGATTCAGGAAGATCAAAATTTACCTCAAGACTTTTTGGTTCTTCCATTGTATTTTCTTCCGTTTTATTATTTTCCGATGAGTTGCTGCTGCATGCGGTAACAAATAAAAATAAGAGTACTATTACTAGTGTTTTTCTCATGCTATTTCCTCCAACATATCCTATTTATTCATTGCAACTATATTATTAAATAACAGATAAATCAATGGATAAATTATGAAAATCAAATCGTAATAATTACTGTTTACAAAATAGGGTTTACTATGTATAATAGGTTGATAAATCGTACTTATTTCGTTTTAATTGATTAAGCGGAAATTTTGGTTTCTATAATGTATATAAAACCTAAAAGGGGGACTGGAAATATGAAAAAAACAAGCTTACTAGTTTTATCATTTTTCTTTATTATTTTGCTTGCAGCTTGTGGACAAGAAGAGCAGTCAGAGGCTGACAGCACTGGCAATCAAGATACAACTGCAGGAACAGACGCACAAAAAACAAACAGCGAGGTAATAGATATCTATACAACATTGTATCCATTACAATTTTTTACAAAAGAAATTGGAGGAGAGTATGTGAATGCAACTAGTATCCTGCCTCCAGGCACGGATGCCCATACATTTGAACCAACCTCCAAGCTGATGGTCGAAATAGCAGAAGGGGACTTATTTGTTTATAATGGAGCAGAAATGGAATCATATGCCAGCTCAATCGAAGATGCACTGCAAGATGAAGATGTGAAAATCATAGAAGCAGCAGAAGGCATAAACCTTGTGGAACACACGCATAGTCATGAACATGGAGAAGAGCACAGTCATGGAGAACATGCTCATGATGAAGAAGAGCACAGTCATGAAGAGCATGCCCATGAAGAAGAAGGCCATGATCACGACCATGGTGGCAAAGATCCGCATATATGGCTAGATCCAATCAAAGCAATTGACTTGGCTGAAAACATTAAAAAAGCACTTGTTGAATTAAAACCAGAACAAGCTGATTATTTTGAAGAAAACTTTCATAACCTTGAAGAAAGATTAATAGCATTAGATGAGTCTTTTCATGAAACAATTGAGCAAGCTCCAAACAAAGAGATCTTAGTAACACATGCAGCTTACGGGTACTGGGAGCAGAGCTACGGTATGGAACAAATAGCTATTTCTGGTATATCTTCTTCTGATGAACCATCACAAAAGAAAATCGAAGAAATATTAAACCAGGTGGAAGAAAGCGGAATAAAGTATCTTTTGTTTGAACAAAATGTAGAACCGAAAGTAGCGAAGGTTATCCAAGAAGAAGCTCAAGTGGAACCTTTACAACTACACAATTTAGCTACATTAACAGAAGAAAACATTGAAAATGATGAAACATATTTCACGTTAATGGAAAAAAACTTAGAAGTTTTAGAAAAGGCATTGCAATATTAATAAAATGATGAAATAAAATAATATCAGAAAGCAGTTGGTTGATTGTAACCAGCTGCTTTTTTACTGTGTTGGATTCTCAATATTGTCAGCGGGATATAATTCCAGTAATGGTGAATCCTTTATAATTCCTGATCGTATAGGTAAGGGAACGTGCTGAGAGGAAAAGACTACTTTGGAAAGAAAAGGTGGGTATGGAATGATGGAAGACATGCAAGCAAGTAAAATATTTAGAAAAGAATTTATTTCTATTGATGGGCATAAGCATGGCATGATTATTGAAGGAGAAAATCTTAATAACCCTGTATTACTATTTCTGCATGGTGGTCCTGGCTATCCTCAATACCCGATGATAAAAGCATCTGGACTAGAATGGTCGAAATATGTAACCGTTTGTTATTGGGATCAAAGAGGAACAGGTATGTCTTTTGATGCGAAAACGCAAGGTCCTTTAACTATTGATCGTTTTATTGATGACACATTAAAGATTACTGAATTCTTAAAGAAAGAGTTCGGTAAAGACAAGATTTATTTGTTTGGTCATTCATGGGGAACATTATTGGGTAGTGTAGCTGCCTCCAAGCATCCGGAGCATTATTACGCTTATATCGGTTCAGGACAAATGGGCAGACATTTTAATTCAAATGAAGAAACTTATCAATTCTTACTCCATACATCGATTGCCAGGAATGATAAAAAAGCGGAGAGAAAGATAAGAAAGATTAATTTTGATGAAAATTTTTATCAAGATAAGAATTATCGAGATGTGTTGAATCGTTACTTAATAAAATATGGTGGCGGTATGAAACGTGAGAATTATAAACAAAAACATGGATTGATGGAGATATTAAAGTGCAGGGAATATACGTGGAAAGAAAAACTTAATTTCCCGAGAGGTCTATTCACAACCTATCAAGCATTTGGCGAGACGATTGCTAAAACAGATCTGGTGGAATTAGCTAACAGCTTTGAAATTCCGGTATATATCATGCAAGGCAAGTATGATTACCAAACTACCTATAATGAAGCAAAACGTTTTTTTGAATTAATAAGAGCCCCGCATAAGAAAATGTATACCTTTGAATCATCTGCCCACACTCCTTTTCTCGAAGAACAAGATAAATTCACCAAGCTTTTCTTGCAAGAAGTCTTAACACAGCATGGAAATGAAACAACATCTTGAAACCTTTTTATTTTTAATTCGACTATAAAAGTAAAAAGGCAGGGTGATTTGATGAAATATATATTAACCTTTTTCCTTGTAATTCTTGCAGCTTGTGGAACTGGTAACATGACTGATGGTGATAATAATTACGCAGATAATGAGAACAGTATGACTGGTTATGTTGCAGATGTAGGGGATGAGCGAATAATGGTAGTAGAGAAGAAACTGCAAGAACCATTTTCTGAGATTCCAATAGAAGAATTATCAGAAAAAGCAGGTAATGCGATTAGTTTTCGTGTAGAGGGTAATAAACTGTCAGAATCTTTACAGACAGGTGAAAAGGTGGAAGTAACTCACGGAGCTGTTGCAGAATCATACCCAGAACAAAGTACTGCTAGTCAAATAAAAAGAGTGGTTGACGAGGACGATGATATCATCTTACAACAAGATCAGAAAATGAACCTAATCGAGCTGGAAACATTCAGGCAAGCTGTACAGAATGGGAAGGAAGAACAAATAAGAATGGTTCAATATACAACAGAAGGTGATCCAGTTTTTATGAACATAAACTATGTGAACAAGCAAATCGAAGTAGTTATTGATAGTTCAGAGGATCAGTACGGATCCGAAGAAAATGCCATTCGCCACATTACATGTAGTCAATTGGAGTATTTTTTGACGGAAAGCCAGACAGTTTCTTTTGAAATAGTGAATTGTAATAATAGTGAGTCAACATTATTGGTTGCAGATATACCCCTTGCGGAGATTATCATCCCTGATCAGTCTTATCATAAAGTAGAGGTTAAAGCGGGGGATAACATATTGTTCAATACTTCTGATCAAAAGGAAATCAATGAGATAATTTAAAACATTAGAGGTAGTAAAGGAAATTCAATTGCAGCAATGAGCTTAATGCAGCCGGAAGGGGAACTTACACTTTACGGGGAAACAACAAACATTTCATTTGATTATTATCAAGGCGGAAATCTGGTTCGCTTAAACAGTTATCTGGAAACAGAATTATCTATTTGAAATAAGAGAGGAAAGATGTCTTTCCTCTCACTGAATTATCCGTGAAGTTTTTTAGCTACATCTGCTACACGTCTTGCCTGGTGTTTTACCGCATTTTCCACATTTTCAATCAAAGAACCGTCTTGTGCATGTGTCACACTTGTTCCGTATGGATTACCGCCAGATTCATAGGCACTGTCATCCGTATATCCTGGAGGTACAATTACTGCGCCCCAGTGCATCATGGAAATATAGAAGCTTAATAATGTCGCTTCATGCCCGCCGTGAGGGTTGGATGCTGATGACATTGCTGTCACGACTTTATTTGCAGTTTTGCCAGAAGCCCACAGACCACCTTGTGAATCGATAAATTGTTTCATTTGTGATGGCACATTTCCGAAACGTGTCGGCATACTGAAAATAATCGCATCAGCCCATTCAATATCATCAGAAGTTGCTACAGGAACATGTTGTGTTTCGTCAACATGTTTTCTCCATGCCGGATTCGAGTCAATCGCTGCATCTGGTGCTAATTCTTGAGTCCGCACAACCTTTACCTCTGCTCCAGCTTCTTTTAATGCATCTTCAGCCCATTTAGCAAGCTGATAGTTTGTTCCTGTCGAGCTATAATAAACTACTGCTACCTTAACCATTTATTCAAACTTCCTTTCATGTTTATTCCATCTTGGTTATGTTGGCTTGAACGATAAGAAATATGTATTATCTCAGTTTCAAGGCAATTGCCATCATAACAAATTATCTTTCAATTTTGCAAGATATAAGTCTTCTCATAGCTAGTTTCCATAAGATATGGTATTTGCTAAACAAACAGGAACATAAAACGTTTAGAAAAATTTATAGGATAATTTTACTGCTTATATCTTCTTTATTGTTGCGATCACCTTAAACAGTCATTTAAGAACAGGTAAAAAGTAACTGTACAAAGTGCATGATTTTTTATAGTATTATTTGTGAACATAGTTAAAAATTAACATATAGCGTAAATTAGAGGTGAGAACATGACAATAATAGGAATCGATCTAGGTACTTCTAATAGTGTAATGGCCTATTGGGACGGTGCAAAAGCAAAGATAATACCGAATTCACTTGGAGAAAATCTTACACCATCGATTGTTAGTATGGATGAAAATGGAGAACTTTTTATTGGAAAAGTTGCTAAAGAAAGGTTAATTACCTATCCTGAACAAACGGTTGCCCTGTTTAAACGGAATATGGGAACAGAAAAACAAATGATGTTAGGGAAAAAGTATTATTCAGCAGTTGATCTTTCATCCTTCTTATTAAAAAAATTAAAAATCGAGGCAGAAAAATTTTTGAATGAGACGATTGAAGAGGCGGTTATCAGTGTCCCCGCCTATTTTAATGATGCTCAAAGAAAAGCAACGAAAAGAGCTGGGGAATTAGCTGGTCTGCGTGTTGAAAGACTGATTAGTGAACCGACAGCTGCAGCATTGTCTTACGGAATTCATGAACGAGAGACAGATGCGAATTTTCTTGTGTTCGATTTAGGTGGCGGAACATATGATGTGTCGATTTTAGAGAAATTTGAAGGTGTTATTCAAGTTCGAGCAATCGCCGGCAACAATTATTTAGGGGGGACTGATTTTACTGATGCCCTCATCCATTATGCTTTATCAAAAAGAGGATACTCTCAACAGCAGATAACTACCAAAGAAAAAGCTGCCTTAGTAAAAAAAGCAGAAATTTGCAAAAGAAATTTAACGAATGGTAACACAGCGGAACTTGTATTTACTATTGATGGACAAAATGAAACAGTAAAAATGACGGTTGAGAAATTTGAAGAGATTACACATGATTTGATAATTAAACTTCGCGAACCATTACACCGTGCCATGCAAGATGCTTCTTTACAACCAAATGAATTAGATGCGGTAGTTTTAGTTGGCGGGGCTACAAGAATGCCATTAATTAAAACAGTTGTTAGTAAAATGCTCGGCCGAATCCCTTTTTCGCCAATTGATCCAGATGAATCTGTTGCACTTGGAGCTGCCATTCAAGCAGCATTAAAACAAAGAGCAGAATCTTTAAAAGAAGTAATCCTTACAGATGTTTGTCCATTTACACTAGGGACAGGTGTCGTAAAGGAAATCGGTCAGAATCAATGGGAGAGCGGATATTTTTTTCCGATAATCGAAAGAAATACTCCTATTCCAATCAGTATCCAAAAAAGATTATATACTGTGTATGATAATCAGGAACAAATATTGGTGGATGTTTATCAAGGGGAAAGCAGAAAAACGAAAGATAATCTGAAAATCGGAGAAGTGCGCATTCAGGTTCCCCCTGCGCCTGCAGGAGAAGAAATGATTGATGTCCGTTATACATATGATGTAAATGGTATCCTAGCCGTTGATTGTATCTCTGTTACTACACAGGAAACAAAAAGCATTGTTATTGAACAAAATCCTGGAATGTTAACTAATGAAGAACTAGAACAACAATTGGAAAAGATCGCACAATTAAAAGTACATCCAAAGGATAAAGAAGAAAATCGCTTACTATTAGCTAGAGGAGAAAGGTTGTATGAAGAACTTATAGGTGATCGAAGAAAATTAGTGGCTAATTTACTAGAAGAATTCGATCAGGCTCTAGAAACACAGCGGCCCGATATCATTGAAAAAGCAGCGAAGATTCTGAAAGGGAGGCTCGATCAATTAGAAGGGTGGAATCCACATGATTATTGATTGGGACTTGCTTGAGATAGAGCCAACAAAGGATATTCCAGCAATTAAAAAGGCTTATGCCAAACAATTAAAAAAAAATCATCCAGAGGATAATCCTGTTGGCTATCAAAAATTAAGAGAAGCCTATAACAATGCAGTTAAATATGCGAAGAATCCTGTTGAAAAAGAAGCATATTCAGTAGAACACATCGAGTTCGAGTTAAATCAAGATGCTGACATACATACCTCACCAATACAACCATTCTTGAGTACTCCCAGCTTATCATTCTATGAGCAAATATTATCCATATATGAAGATTATACGAGAAGAATTGACATTAACGAATGGAAAGGCCTGCTTGATCAAGAAGAAATATGGAATGTTGAATTATTTGAAAGAAATAAAAGAGTAATGACCCGATTTCTAGAAGAACACCATCATTTGCCTAGGGAAGTGTGGGAGTGGTTCAATCAAATTTTCCATTGGCAAAGTTGGAATCAGGATTTTTTTCAGACATATGTTCAATCACATAACAATCTGCGCTTTCAATACATAAAAGATATGGAAAAAGATCATGATCTGTTTTTAAACTATCGGGATAATGTATATAGCGGATTAACAGGTCAAACGGCCTTTGATCCTGCAGAATTACAGAAGGCAATGGAATTATTTGATCGTGATCCGGATCTGCTGAAAATGCAGGCACACTATTATAAAGAACTAAAGGAATGGGAATTAGCCTTGGAAACCTATTACAAGGCAATTGAAATAGAACCGGAGGAATGGGACTGTTATGCAGAGAGAGTACGTATTTATACCTATTTGGAGAATTGGCAGATTGTAATAAAAGAAGCTAGTGATATTTTAGAAAAAATACCTAATCATCAAATTAAAATTCATTTAGCAAAAGCCTATTCGGCGACAGAAAATTGGGAAAAGGCACTGGAAATAATTGAACAAATTCTGGCAGAAGAAAAAAATAACCTTGAAGCTAACCTGTTATATGCCCAAATACCAAAAAGTAAAAAACTTATAGTGCAAAATGAAATGGTACAAAAAGAAATGGCTCCCTTTTCATGGAAAGAACGGATAAAATTATTCAGGAAATTTTTATTTATTCCATGGTTGATTCTTATATCCGTAATTACCTTTATCATTCATGTAAGTTTGACAGATGATATAGAACGGCACACTGGACTCGATCTAGTTGGCTGGATGCAGAATCTGTTCCAGTCAGTCGAAGTGATGAAAATAGATTCAGTCAATCAATTAGAGGATTTAGAAGATACTCCCCATTCTTTTGTAACTTTATCGATTCAGGATGCAAGACATACAGGTCTTTATGAAACCCTTGGCAAAAGAGTAGAATGGCATACAAGAGAAAGAGGTTTTTATAACATCGAAGATGCAACCTATCCAGAGAATCTACTGGAAGATGATGCGAAACCCATCTTTGTTGGATACTTGGGGGATACGGCAATTATCTTCACTCAATCGTTAGAAGATATACCGGTAAATTTACCGACAACACAATCCTTCGATACAATTGTAACAGGTGAGTGGCGGCCAATCGATAATCATAGTGATAGTGAAGCAGTTACCAATAGAGTAGAGTCGAAAGTAATCCTGTCTAAGGATGACAGAACGGCACCTGTTATAACTGACATGTATGCTGATGGAGCGATGAAACTTGACGAACCAATGTCCTTTTTAAATTATCCATTTATTGCATTGCTTTTATTTCTGTACTCCTACATTATCTTCAGCATTTACCGAGGTTGTCGCATTGCTTTTTACAGGGAGGTTAGAAAATGACAAGAAAGGTCCCAAAAGAAATAAAACAATTTGTCACAGCAATTCTAGTATTAAATTCTCGTAAGGAATATATATTAGCTGTAGGGTTGTGGCCATATTGGCGCCATAAGAAGCTTTTCCGCAATGGTTTAAAAGCTAGAAAGATAGAAAATAAGCAAGACCTTGAAGAAGGATTGGACTGGTGTTTTGAAAAAGGAGGGAGGAGTGATTTTGATACAGCTTACAGCAGAATAAGTCTTATGCCCATGGATAGCAGGCAATTCATCCTCAAGACAATGTCACAGGAAGATGATAATTTCCATAAGTGTAACGGAATACACCATGAAATGCATCGAATACCTTTAGGCGGAATATTGGCTGTGGATATGACAGAATATCTGTTTATTGCTCTTGCCGGCCAACGATTAGGTTATTTAACGGAGGAAGAAGCAGCAGAACGATTTCGTTCAGGGCTGAAAAAATTACAGGAAAATTACCGTGATTGGAACGAATTTATCGTTGGATATAATTATGGTATGCAACATCACTCAGCTAATTTTTCGAACGAATATGCCAGAATAAATAAAAGATATTTGCGAACAATTCTATTAGCTAAGCGAAGCCCGATGAATAAGATTAATTGGCAGATGTCCTTAGACTTCTAAACAGAAACCATCTTCCTTCTCGTTATCTTCAACATAATTGTACAGAAGAAAAAACTTGAACTATTTGTTGTTTTATGTCAAAGTAATAAGATAAGATCATAAAAAAATGTGGGGGGACTGGTGTTGCCAGTTGAGATTGTATCCGTACAGATACTGACCCTTAGAACCTGATCTGGTTAGAACCAGCGTAGGGAACATATGGGATAATGCTATCTATATGCGCTCTAGGCTTATGTCTGGAGCGCTTTTTGCTGTATGTTCCCTTGTAAAAACAATTATAGGGGGAAAAAATCATGAAAAGAATTTTAGTTGTAGCAGTCAGCATGCTCTTGTTTTTAGCAGCATGTGGCGGGGGAAGCACTGAAAACGGAGAAGCAGAGGAAAATGCTTCCGAAGAATTAAAAGACATCACCTTTGTACTTGACTGGACACCAAATACGAATCATACCGGATTATATGTCGCACAGGAAAAAGGGTACTTTGAAGAACAAGGATTAAATGTAGAAATAGTCATGCCTGGTGAAGCAGGAGCAGATCAAATGGTAGCATCAGGCCGAGCAGATTTTGGTATAAGTGCACAAGAAGCTGTCACAGAAGCCCGTGTTCAGGATATTCCAATTGTATCAATTGCTGCAGTTATCCAGCACAACACATCAGGGTTTGCGGCACCAGTCGACAGAGGCATCACATCACCAGCTGACTTTGCCGGCAAAACATACGGCGGCTGGGGAGCACCAGTAGAGGCTGCTGTTATTGACTCATTAATGAAACAAGAAGGTGCGTCAGTTGATGATGTTGAGATTATCAATATGGGTGAAGCGAACTTTTTTACAGCAGTTGAGAGAGACGTAGATTTTGCCTGGATTTATTATGGCTGGACAGGTGTGGAGGCAGAATTAAGAGATGTCGAGCTTGATATGCTTTATTTAACCGATTATTCGGAAAAACTAGATTACTATACTCCTGTTATCACTACAAATGAGGAAATGGTTAATAGTGATTCAGAAACAGTTAGTGCATTCGTAGCTGCTGTAGCAAAAGGTTACCAATTTGCGATCGATAATCCAAGTGAAGCTGCTGATATCTTAATTGAAGCAGTACCAGATTTAGACCCTGAGCTTGTAAAGGCAAGTCAGGAATGGCTCTCACCGAAATATCAGGATGATGCAGCAAGATGGGGTGAACAGGATGCAGAAGTTTGGCAAAACTATGCAGACTGGATGTTTGAGAATGAACTATTAGAAAAAGAGCTGGATGTGGAATCAGCATTCACAAATGAATTTTTACCAGAGGAGTGATCTTGGATGGCAAATGCATTAGTCAGTATTCAAATAATTCCGAAAACACCGAATGGGGAGGACGTTATTCCGTTTGTTGATGCAGCGATTGAAGTGATTCAAGCTGCTGGTGTCGATTATAAAGTCGGACCATTGGAAACAACGATGGAAGGTGACCTGCACGAATTATTATTAGTTCTGGAAAAAATGAATCAGCGGATGCTGGAGTTAGGCTGTCCGAGCAACATATCACAGGTGAAAATATATACACGAGCAGATGACAAGGCATCAATGGATGATTTAACCGCAAAATATGATTAAACTTAGTTAATCTGGAAAGGAGGTGCCACACATATGATTAGGAAATCATGGCTCCCGGTTACTGTGATACTCTTCATTATCATTATTTGGGAGCTCTCTTCCAGGTTTTTCGCAATTCCTGACTGGATATTACCAGCACCTACGGGGATTATGACAGAAGCATTGGCAGGCTGGGCTGATTACCAGCACCATATTTTTTCAACTATTCAGTTAACCATTTACGGCTTTTTACTTGGTGTCACGATTGGATTGCTGATAGCCATTGCGCTGCATCTCATGCCGAAATTAAGAGAAGCTCTATACCCGTTATTAATTATGTCACAAAACATTCCGATCATTGTGCTGGCACCACTTCTTGTGATCTGGTTCGGATTTGGACTTACGCCAAAACTGATCATAATTGTTCTCGTCTGCTTTTTCCCAATTGCTGTCGCGACAATTGATGGCCTAAGACAGACAAATCCAGAACTTATTCACTATATGAAAATGGCAGGAGCAACAAATAAGCAGATTTTTACCAAACTGGAACTTCCACATGCACTCCCATCGATTTTTTCAGGACTGAAGATCTCTGCAACTTACAGTGTGATGGGTGCTGTGATTTCAGAATGGCTTGGTGCCAATCAGGGAATTGGTGTCTATATGACGCTGGCATCATCATCTTTCCGGACGGATCGGGTGTTTGTAGCGATTCTGTTTATTATGATATTATGCATGCTCTTTTTTGCGATTATTATCGGGTTGGAAAAATTGCTGATCAGATGGAGAAAGGATGAGAATGGATGAGCACATTAGCAATAAAGGATTTGTCGAAAAGCTTTGGCGGTGACACCATTCTCAGCCAGCTCGAACTTAAGGTAAATGAAGGAGAATTTGTTTCCTTATTAGGACCTTCAGGCAGTGGGAAAAGTACAATCTTTCATCTGATTGGCGGCCTTTACCAGCCGGATAAGGGAATAATCGAACTGGATGGGAAAGACATTACAGGCCAAAAGGGATCGATAAGCTATATGCCGCAGTCACCGTCCCTTTTCCCATGGCGGACGGTCTTGGAGAATGTGGTTTTAGCACAGGAGCTTTTCGAAAAACCGGATAAACAAAAAGCGACGGAGATGTTAACACGAGCAGGATTGGCAGATTATATCAACAGTTATCCCGCTCAATTATCTGGTGGAATGCGACAGCGAGTTGCTTTTGTCCGCAGTCTCCTGAGTCCGCAATCATTGATTTGCTTAGATGAGCCATTTTCCGCACTGGACGAATTTACAAGATTAGATATGCAGAAGTGGCTTTTATCGATATGGGAAGAAGAACGCCCATCTGTATTGTTTGTCACCCACAATATTGAAGAAACCATCTTTCTGTCTGACAGGATACTTGTCCTTGGCGCGCGGCCAGCAAATGTTATCGAGGAAATCAGCATCCCATTCGACAGACCAAGAGAAGAATCCTTAACATTAACACCAGAATTTTTACAATTGAAAAAACAGATCTTCCACACATTGCGAGGGATCAACAATGATTGATGCCCACATTCATTTGGACTGGTATAATGAGGAAGAACAAGCGATAATTTTAGAGGATTTGGAAAAACGTACGATCGACGGCGTTATTGCGGTATCGAGTGATTTGAATTCATGTAACAACGTATGGAAACTTCATCAAGCGTGCCCACACGTTTATCCGGCGTTCGGCTGGCATCCGGAGCAAAAGCTGCCAAGTGAAGCAGAACTTGATGCAATAGAGGAAATGATTCATAAACATCAAGATTCTCTTGCAGCAATTGGTGAGGTGGGCTTACCATATTATATGAAAAAAGAAGATCCTTTTCTTGATGTGCAGCCATATACGGAGATATTGGAGCGATTTCTTTCATTGGCGAAAAAGTGCGACTTGCCGATTGTTCTTCATGCCATCTATGAAGATGCAGAGCTTGTTTGTGACTTGCTTGAGAAACATCAGGTGACAAAAGCACATTTTCACTGGTTTAAAGGATCAGAAAAGACTATCCAACGAATGATTGAGCGGAAATATATGATATCTGTAACACCAGATTGTTTGTACGAACAAGAAATTCAAAGATTGATTGAGCAATATCCGCTTGAGTTAATGATGGTTGAAACAGACGGCCCCTGGCAATTTGAAGGACCATTTCAAGGGCAGATGACACATCCTAAGATGATGGAACAATCCCTTGCACAAATAGCGCGAATAAAAAACATGCCATTCGGAACGGTATCTGCAACGATTGTGAAGAATACTGTTACTTTTTATCAAGTAAAAGATCGCCATTGAAACGGCGGTCTTTCTTAATGAGAAAACCAGGGGGAAAATAACAGCTGGTGTGATGTTCTCTTTCACCACTGCCGTGAGAATTGTGATCGGAGAGAGTGAAGGCATTGAGAGAGTGGATCAATGCCGTGAGAGTTGTGATCGGAGAGAGTGAAGGCATTAAGAGAGCGGTTCAATGCCATGAGAGTAGTGATCGGAGAGAGTGAAGGCATTGAGAGAGCAAATCAATGCCATGAGACTTGTGATCGGAGGAACTCAATGCACTGAAAGAGTATTGCAAAATGCTAATGCCCTGCAGCAATAAGTATTTCCGGTTTATCTATCTAAATCAGCGAGTGTTGGTGCTATGATAGCAGCAGATTGACCAGACATATAAGCTCTGCCTAATGTGAAGTTTAGATAATATGTTCCATTGGACAAGGCATTTTTGCTGTAAAAACTCCATGTTTCGCCAGCAGGTATTCTAACAGTAAATCCTTCTATAACATCCCAATCTTTTCTTGTAATATCCTCTAATGAGATTGTAATGCTCTTTGATCCTGTATTTTGAATCCAAAATTTTGCATACTTAAATTCTCCATTTATCTCAAATTGTTGGGAATGATCAAGACCACTTAATGATATTAAGAATTCAAGATCGCCCATTGTTCCATCAGTTTCTTCTACTGGCAAACTATCATCTGCCACTCTTTCAAAAATAACATCGCCATTCTCCACAATAGTACCAACATCACCTTGAAGAATTGACTTGTAAGTTCCTTCTCCTGCGGGTGCGGCAGCAGCTTGCTCTTCCTGACCGGTATTCATATTGCTATTCGTTCGTTCTTCACTTGTAAAATGATCAATTGTAATGGTTCCTAAGAAAAACAGCAGAGATAGAGTAACCGCTACACTTATCAATTTAGGCAAGAGTGTCCTTTTTGCTTTTTTTTCGTGTAATTGCTGAAAAACATTGTGTTTTTGCTTTGAGCCGAATTTAATGTTCTTTAACTCAGAGGAAATCATATCGTTTCTAAGATTTTTTAATTTATTTTCCATTTTAGAAATCACCTCTGTCTATTTTTTTTCTAAGAATTTCTTTTGCCTTCTTCAGTCTGGTTTTTATCGTATTCTCATTTAATTGAAGTATTTCTTTTATCTCTCTAACTTTTAACTCCTCAAAATAATGTAATATGATTACTTCTCGATATTTGGGACCTAATGAAAATACACACTCAATTAGAGTGCTGGAAGTATCTTTTTCCATATATGCAGATTCTGATGATGGGGCCCTTTCACGATTCAATATTTCTTTCATATTAGTAGGGATATTGCGTTTAACGTAGGAGCTTCTCAGATAATCTTTACAGCAATTAATGGTGATTCGATAGATCCAGGTCTTTATTGAAGAGTTATTTTTAAACTCTTCTCGTTTTTGGTAACATTTTATAAAGGCATTTTGTGCTAAATCTTCAGCAATAGCCCTATCTCTTACATAACTGTATGCTAACCAGATAATCTCCTGTCCATATTCGTTCATCAGGTCATTTAGCCACGTTTCCTCGCTTGGCTGGTCTGTATAAATATCATTGAGTTCCGTGTGATGCGAGGACTTAGCGAAATTGTTTGCCATTTTTTTACCTCCTTCCTTCAATTATTAGACGTAGTTAACAAGAGTTTGGTTTTTGTTTTTAAAAAATATAAACATGACAGGAACATTATAATATATCGCTTCCATTTACTTTGCCTGCCCGCACATGGAAACTTTGAAAAATTAAAAAAGAATCCAATCATCAAACTAGATGACTGGATCCTTTTTCTGGTATTAACTAGTACATTCTGCTAGTTTAGATGCCCCTCAATTAACTATTGCCGTGGTGCACGAAATCCAGCCTCTATAGCTTCCATCTCTGTACAAAACATAACTTCTGCCTTTGTCTGCTCATACCAGGGTGATTCTTGTGTATGATAAATCTTATCAGATCCTATATTCCCTTTTATGAGACAACTGTTATTATCTGGAACGTCTTCTGTTTGCTTTTCGATCTCCTGATTAAAACCGTGTTCCGTAACATATCCTGGTATACTCCATATTCCTTGCATCTCAGATTTTGCTGCTTCCTCCACTTTTTCCATCTCGTCCTGATAAACATATGGCGGATCAATTATGTAAGCATAACGAGCATAACCTTCTTTGACAAGCAATTCGTTGAAGTTCACGCCATCCACCCAGACATATGCAAGTAATCGGCCATAGTGATCTTTCCTTGGTCCATCGAATTCTAGTTGAATATCTTTGCCATCCAGGGTTTTCTCAGCAAATGCAGATGCCTCTGGTCCAAATGGCTGAACAGGCAGATCGGGGTGTTTCGTTTCCGGTGTATCGACTAACAATAATCTAACCGTTTCTTCCTTTCCTTTATATCTTACTTTTACTGTATCGCCATCAATTACTCGAAGTACTTCGGCTGTTTCTAAGGTTTCTGCCCCGTTTTTTTCAACATTACTATTAAAAGAATTCTGCTCATGTACTTGTGCTGTTCCGCAGCCAGCTAATAGCAGCATGATAATAAGGAGTGCTGAAAAACTATTTTTCCAATTCATATCTGTATGTCCTCCTGCTGTTAAAACATAAAGCTATCAAACAGTTTACTATATGACAGACATGTTTAAAAGATTTACTTTTTCCTGTAAAATAAAGTAAAGGAGGATGCAATGAAACGAAAACTGATATTTACCATAATTCTCGCTATTGCTGGTGTTTTACTTATTCATATTGGCTGGATTGTTGTGGATGGACTTACAGACGAAAAGCAATCTGCACAAACAGGAGTAGTACTTGGTAATAAAGTAAATGAAGACGGTACTCCATCTGACAGATTAAAAGCAAGGTTGGACAGGGCCGTGGAACTGTACAACGATAACTTAATCGAAAAAATAATTGTCAGTGGCGGGACAGGGAAGGAAGGATATGATGAAGCTGTGGTGATGGGGGAATATTTAAGATCACAAGAGATTCCGGCAGAGCATATCATCAAAGACAGGAACGGCTATAACACAAGGATGACAGCAGAAAATGCGGCAAAAATTATCGAGGAGAATAATCTTAACGATGACGAGATTTATATAATCAGTCAGTTTTACCATATTTCCAGGACAAAGTTAGCATTTCAGCAGGAGGGTTTTGAAAAGGTTTATGGAGCACATCCAGCATATTGGGAATGGCGCGATATTTATTCTACATTAAGAGAAGTTCCAGCATTTTATAAATATCTTTCAGAGGGAATATTTTCACCAGGATGATTTATTTGTGAACTTTTTGTGAAGGAGACAATTAAAGCTAGTAAAAAAAACACACTTATCGTTATAATGAAAATGTTGGGCGATAATTAGTTTCATAGCTTAAAACTCTACATATCTGGAGAGAATAGTAATGGTGTGATCTTAATCAATTTATCTTTGATTTTAAATCACTATAATGAACAGGTAACCGATTAAAATAGTAAAGGGGTAAATGTAAATGAAGAAATGGTTAGTATCATTAACAGCAGTATCACTACTAGTTTTACTTGCAGCTTGCGGTGGCGGCTCTAGTGAAGAATCTGAATCTGGAAATAATGAAAATGAAACAAAAGAAGCTGGCGGAAGTGGGGAAACGGTTGATATTATCGCTTCAAACTGGGAATTTGATCAGGAAGAATATACAGTGCCAGCTGGTGAAGTAACTGTCAATCTATCAAGTAAAGATGGCTTTCATGGAATCGAAATTGAAAACACAGACATCGCAATTGAATCTGAAGGCAGCGCAACAGCAACATTAGAACCAGGGGAATATAAAATATACTGTAATATCCCATGTGGAGCAGGACATAGTGACATGGTAGCAACATTAATTGTTCAATAGTTTTAAGATAATAAGACTTCCTGGTTCACCAGGAAGTCTTTTCGATATGTTATGTACACAATAAGGCTGAAAGAGGAGAAGTTTATGAGTACATTTGAATTTGGTATTTATTCTTTATCAGAAATGATGGAAGATCCGATCAAAAAAGGGAAAATATCTGCTGCTGATAGATTGGAACAAATTATCCAACTGGCAGAATATACGGAAAAGGCTGGACTTGATTTATTTGGAGTAGGGGAACATCATCGGTTGGATTATGCGGTATCATCACCGCAAATGGTTTTATCGGCAATTGCGCAAAGAACGAAAAGAATCCGCTTAACTGCTTTAACATCTTTATTAAATACGTCTGATCCAGTCCGTTTGTTTGAAGATTTTTCCACATTGGACTTACTTTCAAAAGGCAGAGCAGAGTTTACAGCTGGACGAGGAGCATTTGTTGAATCATTCCCATTGTTCGGATATGACGAGCGAAATTATGATCAATTGTTTGAGGAACATTTGCAATTGTTTATCAAATTAAATCAGTCTACTAGTGTGAGCTGGCAAGGCAATTACCGGCCATCTTTAGATAATGCAGAGATTGCTCCAAGACCATACCAGCAAAAACTGCCAATTTCCATTGGGGTAGGCGGTACGATAGAAAGTGCCATTCGTGCCGGCAAATATGGCTGTGGTTTAACAGTTGTAATGATTGGGGGTACTGCAAAAAAATATCAGCGATTAATTCAAGCATACAGAGATAGTTATCAAGGGGAAAGCCCGCATATCGCGATAGCAGGTCATACCTTTATAAGGGAAACGGAGAAAGAGCTGGAAGAAGAGTTCTATCCTTACTATGCAAATTACTGGAAACATATAACACAAGAAGGTATTGGCGGTGCAATGGGTGCGGCAAGATCTGATTTGGAATATTTAACTAGTAAGGAAGCATCTATCTTTGTTGGTACACCTGAGCATATTATAGAGAAACTAAAATATCAATCCGAATTATTCGGCCATCATCGTTTCAATGCACAAGTGGATTTTGGCGGACAGTCATTAGAAGCAATGGAAAAAACAATCAGACTATTAGCTGGCAAAGTAGCTCCAGCGTTTAAATAACTTAGAGAATCCTCATTAAAACCAACAATAGACTAGTCGATTCAGCGAGGTTATGGTACGATGTAAGTATATTGAAAGCGTTTAAGAGGGGGATCTTATGTATTATAATAAAATACGAATACCTTTACTTATTGTTCTTGTTGTCCTGATGTTTTTAGATTTAAGTGGTATTATCTATGTACCGCCATTGGTCATATTCCTGATTGCAATTGGATTGATTGCTTATAACATTTATATCAGAAAAAATGCAGCAAATTATTATAAGAAGAAAGATTAACAATAGGAGCCGGAAAAAGAAGCGAAAAAATGCTTCTTTTTTTTGTACATTGGAAAAGATTTCTGCGAAAAAGTCTTGGTCGATGTACGGGGAATTTTATTTTTCCAAGTATAAGCCAATGGGATTTTTTCTAATTTGATCAGGTGTCTTTACAGATGTATAGAAAAGTGTATAATGATAGTGATAAAAAGAAATGGGCAGGTGGGGACAATGAATAAAAAAGAGAAAATATGGGGTTTGACCATTTTAATAATAATACTTCTAGGTTACCTTATTCCTTACACACTTCTTAGCAATGTTGCCAAATGGTACGGCAGTTTCTTATTATGGACAGTTTTAGCCATTTTAATCATTGCGGCAAACTATATGTTGACGAAAGATTGGAGTGATGAGGAATGAGTACAACGCTTGTATGGAGTATGATCATTATTTACGTAGCTTTTGCTTTAGTAATTGCATATTTGTCAAGAAACGGAAAGCAGGACAGTATGACAGGTTATTTCCTTGGTGATCGAAAATTAAACGGATTTGTGTCCGCACTTAGTTACAGTGCGACAACATACAGTGCTTTTATGTTAGTAGGATTAGCCGGACTTACTTATAATGGCGGAATTGGTGCATATGGTTTTGAAATTATTTATTTTATGGGTGTTTCTTTAGTAGCAATTTTCGGGCCGAGGTTCTGGTTAGTTGGGAAAAAATATGGCTATGTCACTCCATCAGAAATGTTAGGTGACAGGTACCAAAATAAATGGGTAGCAATAGTCACTGCTATATCAAGCTGCCTTTTTCTTATTCCTTACAGTGCTGTCCAATTAACAGGAATAGGCTATTTACTGCAAGGTGTGACGAATAATGCGGTCTCCTATACAACCGGTGTAATTATTGCGACAGTGTTAGCATTAGTATTTTCTTATATTGCGGGTATCCGCTCTGTTGCATGGACCGACTCCTTACAGGCATTAGTGATGATTATTACTGCTACCATTGTTGTTATTCTGATCATTAACGGATTAGGAGGAATAACAGGATTCTTTGACAGAATTGAAACAAATCATGCTGAGGATTTAACCGTTCCGGGGAATGGGTATTTCAGTTTCTGGACATTTCTTGGCTTGACGATTCCGTGGTTTTTCTTTAGTATTTCCAATCCGCAAGTCAGCCAACGATTATTTATGCCAGCTTCATTAAAAAGTTTGCGACATATGCTGATGGGCTTTCTTATATTTGGGCTGATTTATACGATTGTTTCTGTTGTGTGGGGATTCTCTGCAGCTATATTATTTCCCGATTTAGAGAATGCAGACCTGGCTACACCCATGTTACTATCATCTGATTTAGTGCCGCCAGTATTAGGTGCAATTGTGATGGTAGGAATCATGGCTGCAGCAATTTCCACAATCGATTCGATTCTTTTAACACTGTCTTCCCTTTTCTCCCGTGATGTATATGGCAATATGAAAAAACAGACAGACGATAAAAAGCAGCTTAAAGTCGGTAAAATTGTGATTCCAATAATAGCTATTCTGGCCTTCTTATTTGCGCAGTTACAGCTTGACTTGATTGCTGTACTGTCTGTAGCTTCATCAGCGGGTCTGATTGTTGTTGTGCCAGCAATTATCGGTACATTCTTTTGGAAAAAAGGAACAGCTGCTGGGGTAATCAGCAGTGTGTCGATTGGTAGTCTGGCAGTTATTATTCTTGAATTTTTCACCATAACGCCACTCGGATTAAAATCAGGGATATGGGGTCTCCTGCTATCAGCAATCTTATATATTGGAGTTAGTGCTGTTACAAAACCGCCAGCAGAAAAGGCCGAAGAATTTATTGGATATGTTACAGCTAAATTAAAAAGCAATAAATAGTTACCTGTGAAAGGGTAGCTATTTTTTTCTATTATTTTCCACGAAATGGTTGGGTGAAAAGGCTTTACTTCTTGAGGATTTTGTCGATATATATACAAAAGGGGAGTGTCGTATGAAAAAGATAAAATTAAGCAGCAGTGTTACAGCTAAATTAAATCTCTTAATAATCGGAATTGTGCTAATTACTGGTATTGTAATTGGAACAGTCAGTTATAATGTTGCTAAGAACCATTTACTGGAATCTGGACAAAGTGAATTAAGAAAAATTGCAGATGGGGCATTCACAGTTCTGGAGTTATTAAACCAGGATGTGGAAGAGGGGACGCTGACTTTAGAGCAAGCAAAAGACCGTGCAAGAGAAATTCTGAACGGACCGGTAAATAGTGAAAATGAATATGATTATATGCAGACAAATTTTGTCTATAAAAATGAAGGGTATGTTCTAGCATATGACCAATCATTAGTATTACAGCTGCACCCATCCAAAATCGGCGGCGAACCAGCCGATGAACTTAATCGCAGCAACAGGGCGAATTTAGTGGAAGCAGGTATGGAAACAAATCCCGAAGACCGCTTTGCTGGATACAATGATGAGCAGCCAGATGGCAGTTACCGTCAGAAAACAGCCTATATGCGTTATTTCGAACCATGGGATTGGACAGTTGGGATTGCCGTTTTTGAAGATGAATTTTATGAAGGACTCCACAATTTAAAATATGTCATTGTTGCAATAACTGGAGCCATTATTGTAGCAAGTTCCATTATCTTTTACTTGCTAATCAGACGTAAACTTAATTTACTTAAGAATGTCGCGGAAGCAGCTGCAACAATTTCTTCAGGAAATATAAGCCAGACTGAGCTTCCAGAATCAAAGGACGAGATCGGTTTATTAGCCGTTTCCTTTAATAGAATGTCTGGAGAATTAAAGCGTCTTGTGACAAGTGTTCAGCAATCAAGTGAACATCTGTTAGACTCTGCAACAGATCTGTCAGCCATATCTGAACAAACTTCGGCAAGCAGTCAGGAAGTAGGTACAGCAATGATGGAAATTTCCAGCGGTGCACAGGAGCAGGCGAACGACTTAGAAGATGTCCATTCAAGAGTAGAATTATTAATGAAGACAGTTCAGCAAATGAAAGAAGAGACTGTAAGAGTCGAAACAGTTATGCAACAGACAGAACAAGTATCCAATAAAGGAATGGCCATTGTTTCCAAGCTCAAAGTATCGAATAAGCAATCAGCTGACGCTTCGAGTGAAATATCAAGTGATATGAAACAATTAAGTGACAAAGTAAAACGAATTACCACTGTAATGGACACAATTGAACATATTGCAGAAGAAACTAATTTACTTGCACTGAATGCAAGTATAGAAGCAGCCAGAGCAGGTGAACATGGCAAAGGGTTCGCAGTAGTTGCTGATGAGATTAGAAAGCTGGCAGAACAGTCAAAGAAAGCCGCGCATCAGGTGCAGGATGTGATCTCTACTGTCGTGAAGGAAACAAACAAAACAGTAGAAGCAGTTAATGCGAATATGAAAAGTACCGAAAGTCTTAACATGGACGTATTAGAGACAGAAGGAAAATTTGCCGATTTACAAAAAGCGATTGAGAAGATTGCCCTTGCAACTAGTTCATTAAATAATAATATGGCTCAAATAACGAATCAGACAGAAATGATGAGTGAAAGTATTGAAAGTGTATCAAGCGTGTCAGAAGAAACTGCTGCGTCTGTTGAAGAAATATCTTCGTCTATTGATGAACAAGTTAATGCGATCACGAATGTTGCAAAAGCAGCAGAAAGTTTAACAAATCTAAATCACGAATTAAGTGACCTGCTTAGGAAGTATCATGTCTCTTAATACAGGAAGCTTCCATTGTATCTCCTTCCTTGATTAGGTAAAATAAATGTGGACAAGTATGATAGGAAGCTTTTCATAATTTTTCTGAAAAATTGAGGTGATAAAGTGGCAGGAATCAAATTTGAGATTGTTGAGCATGTTGCCGTCCTTTCTGAATCCGGCAAAGGCTGGCAAAAGGAGATCAATCTTGTAAGCTGGAATGACAGAGAACCAAAATATGATATAAGAGATTGGTCACCGGAACATGATAAGATGGGCAAAGGTGTAACGCTGAGTTTAGAAGAATGGCAAGAATTAAAGAAATATTTCAGAGCGGAATAATGTGGTTGCCAGAAGAAAAGTGGGCATAAGCAGGTTTATCCTAACGTAATCCGGACGATTTGAATCGTTCGGATTATTTGCTTTCTGAATATAGAGTTTATCCTCCTCTACTTAATATCAGGTTCATGCTTTTGGATGAGAGACTTTCATTGTAATAATTTTCATACCTACACTTACCTTGAGTGATGCTCTCTTCATAGGATGATATTCGTTCCACTTATTGGTCTAGAAAAGCAATAAAAGCTGGGGAAAATGCGAGACTCCAATGGGACAGCGAGACTGAAGATCCACTTGTTAAAGTGGGTTTCTTTAACAAGTTAGCTGAAGCAGTGCCCATGGAAAGCGAGTATTTTCCCCAGCGGTGTGTTAGCACTATCTATATTAGTACATTAGTAAGTGACAAACCTGTGTATTTATTGTTCGGTTTTTAGATTAACTTTTTTATGTCTCAACACTTCTTTTTCTTTTAAAAAGTCATCAAAAAACTTTGTCAGATTTTCTTACAAAAGTCATGACGGAACTCACAAGGAAATAGTAGGATTGTTTATAACAATAGATGTTAAATAAATTAACACAACAAAAAGGGGAAATGATTTATGGCAACTATAGCACCTGAAAGAACAGTGGACACAAAAGCTTTATTGGAAAATATTAAAGAAGAAATCAAACAAAAAAATGTCGATTTATTGCATTTACAATTTGTAGATATAGAAGGATCTTTGAAACAAGTGACAGTAACGGTTGAGCAGCTAAATGAAGTAGTAAAAGGTGAAACAATGTTTGACGGATCTTCTATCACAGGTTTTACTCCTATTAACAAATCTGACCTGTACTTATTACCAGACTTAAATACATTCGCTGTATTACCATGGACGGAAGAAGAAGGCTATTCTGAAGCAAGATTCTTGTGCAGTGTAACAAATCCTGATGGGACTTTATTTGAAGGGGACCCGCGTAATATCCTGAAAAAAACAGTAGATGAGGCTAAAGAAAAAGGATTCTCCATCAATGTAGGTCCTGAATTAGAGTTCTTCTTATTTGAAACGGATGAAAAAGGTGAACCAACAAGCCAAGTAGCTGACAGAGGCGGTTATTTTGAACCAGCTCCATATGATTTAGGAGAGCGAGTTCGTCTGGAAATTTATCGTACATTGAAGAAAATGGGCTTTACCATTGAAGCTTCTCACCATGAAGTAGCTGTTGGTCAGCACGAAATTAACTTCAAGTTTGGTGATGCGTTGACAACAGCAGATAATGCAACAACTTTTAAATGGGTAGTAAAAACAGTTGCTCAGCAATTTGGACTTCGTGCAACATTCATGCCTAAACCGATTTTCGGTGAGAATGGAAATGGAATGCATGTAAATATGTCATTATATGATGAAGAGGCAGGCAAAAATGCATTCTTTGATGAGTCAGATTCACGTCAATTATCTGAAACGGCATACCAGTTTATTGCAGGGTTGTTAACACATGTTCCATCATTTGCTGCATTAACAAATCCATTGGTTAACTCTTATAAGCGACTTGTTCCAGGATATGAAGCACCTTGTTACATTGCATGGTCTGCATCAAACCGTTCTGCATTAGTTCGTATTCCAGCAACTCGCGGCGCTGGAACACGTGTGGAGATCCGCTGTCCAGATCCATCAGCAAATCCGTATTACGCTTTTGCAGCAATTGCTTCTGCAGGTATTGATGGTATTGAAAAAGGGATGGAAGTACCTGGTGAAACAGTTGACGATATCTTCAGTATGTCTGAGGTGGAACGTGAAGAAAGAGGCATTCAGAACCTTCCAACAACATTAGGTGAATCAATTGAAGCATTGAAAAATGGCGAGATTGGCACAAAAGTTCTTGGGGAATATGCATTAAATGAATATGTTTCGTTAAAACAAGATGAGTGGAACAGCTATAGAATCGCTGTAACTGGATGGGAATTAGATAGATACCAAGCGAAATTCTAATAGAAAAATGATGAGGCCTGAATTCAAGTGGAATTCAGGCTTTTCTAAAGACTTTGTTGAGTAGTGGATTTACAGATATAGAGCTGTAATAAAACTGAGTACCGTAAAACAGAAGCTCTCCCTTATTCTAAAGCAGATAGGTAATATTATCACAGCGTCAACCGTCTGGTAATACCCCTGCTGATGAAAGTCTCCCTTTTTAATGTAGAATGCTTGTATGTGTCAAAATTATTCGCTTTCATAGCCTTTTTCGATATAATAATAGATAAGTGGGCTAATATGTGAGGTGAAATAAATGGATCCATTAGAGATTATGTTAGATCTAGAAAAAGCGAAGCCACTTTATCAGGCTATTTTCAGTGCGGACAGTCATGAAGTTACTGGCTATCAGGTGTTAGGTTATATGGAAACAGATAACGGAATGAAGAGTTTAAGAAATTTTTTCCGGGATGATAATGTTCCAGAAGATTTTAAAGTGGAAATGGATCGTCATTTACATAAACAAGCATTAGATGAGTTTATCAAAGAAGATGTCCAAACCTATATTTATTTAATCGTTCATCAAGATTATTTAACTAGCACCGGCGAGAATGACTTTATTCAGGAAATGTTATCATATGAAGAAAAAGGGCTGAATCTTTCTCAATTGGTCATCGAAATTGTGGAACAGGACCGGATTGATGAGATTAACGCACTGGCAAATTCTATTAAGTATTTAAAAACATTCGGTGTAAAAGTTGCAATAAATGTTGCATTAAAGGGCTCGAATAATTTAGACAGAATTAGTATGTTAGAACCGGATATCATTAAAATTAACTTAGCATCATTACAAACTCAATCGTTTATGGATAATTATCAGAATGTTATTTATTCCTTATCACTCTTAGCGCGAAAAGTTGGGGCAGAGCTGCTGTTTGACGGGATTGATTCCAATTACCAGTTTCATTATGCCTGGAGAAAAAATGGCAGGTATTATCAAGGCGAATTTTTCAGCGGTGCTAAAAATCATTTTGTTGAGAATACATTATGGAAAGAGAAGTTCAGGAAAGATATTGGACAGTTCATCTCTATTGAGAGATCCCATCTAACATCAAGGTATCAGTTAACCTCATCCTTAAATAATCAATTCCGTGATCTATTAATACAGTCTAAGAAAAATAAAACACTAGATGAACGTATTGAAATGATGGCAAAAGAGCTGCAAACAATCTGTTTTCGAATGTATGTAACAGATGGGGAAGGTTTCCAAAAAACAGCCAATGTCGAATTAACGGAAGGGCAATGGCAGATAGATGAGGCGGTAAAAGGCAAGAATTGGAGCTGGCGTCCGTATTTTATTGAAAATGTGATCAGAATGAATGAAGAGAAGAATGGTATCTTATCTGATTTATATAGTGATATTGAGACAGGCGAAATGATCAGAACTTTCTCCTACCCAATGGAGCAGGATCTATTCTTATTCATGGATATCTCTCAAATGTATATTGATGATAATCCGTATTTACTATGGTGAAATAAATAATCCCAAAAGAACGATCATTTCAGGCATTATTCTGCAATGATCGTTCTTTTTTTGTTTTTTTAGACTTTACATAAGGCTCCTTTTAAATCATAGCAATTACACTCCTTGTCCATATTTGTCTGACAATAGCCGGGTTTCCCTGAAATTATCTGAGAGTAAATGGATATTGTCGAAAATAAGGATTGATAGGTATTGTCTCTAACTGAGATTAGATGTTGGATTTTTGCTAACTTATCCAATAATCAAGAGAAGACATAGATTCAAAAGTTGAATTATTTACAATAATTCGATGCTTTTCCTTGTCAATCTCGATATACTATTAGTAAATCACTTGAAAGGAATGGTGAGTTTGGACGAACCGTTGAGAGTCGGATATCGAACGAGCAAAAATGAAGAATATGATTATCACTCGCATCCAGACCATTATGAAATTTATTTTTTTCATGCAGGATCCTGTCGTTATTTAATACATAATCAGATTTTTGATTTAATACCAGGTGACCTGCTGCTTATGGATGGAATGACACTTCACAAACCAAATATAAACCCAAATAAAGAATATGTTCGAAGTGTCATTCATTTTTCTCCGCAGTGGATTAAGAGTGTCCTTTTAGAAATAGACAGTATGTATTTATTAGAAGTATTTGAAAGGCTTCATCATTGCTTAATCCGTACAAAAGAAAACAATGAATCGAAATACTTAGAGGATGTAATTCACCGGCTTTATCAAAAGAAGATTGAAGCAATTCGGAATAATACTGTTAATGAATCAGAACTGAAAATATTATTAATCCAGATATTAATCAGCGTTCATCATCTCGGGCAGCTTGATTCTATTAAACTTCCAGACCGTAAAACTGATAAGTTAGTACACTCGGAGAAAATTGCAGAATATATTCAGGTTAATTATAAAAACAAGTTATCATTAAATGGTATTGCAGAAGCACTCAACTTAAGTAAATCTTATGTTTCGCATGTGTTTAAAGAAATGACAGGTTTTACTGTAATGGAATATGTGATGGGATGCCGCCTGAACCAAGTGAAATATTTATTAGAAATGGAACCACATAAACCACTCAAAGATA
Organism: Gracilibacillus oryzae; assembly: GCF_009498735.1. GTDB lineage: Bacteria > Bacillota > Bacilli > Bacillales > Amphibacillaceae > Gracilibacillus > Gracilibacillus oryzae. The sequence continues at coordinate 122,558 of NZ_ML762424.1, read as the reverse complement.
TCGCATATGAGTGCGGTTTTGAAAGCGTTTCGCACTTTAGTCGCTTTTTTCGTGAAAAAGTTGGGATTACGGCGAAGCGCTATCGTCATAGTAGATTGGACAATAATTAAGAACTGCTTAGTCATCATTAATGTGACTTATGAGGATAACTGTGATGAACAGTTAGGTTTTTTTAGGAGATAAACGAAAAGCACGCTCAGATAATTTTAAGGATAATTTAAATAACTTCATGCACTGATTTTTCTCCAAAACCAAACTATACTGTAACTAGTTTCAAGTAAAATTAAGGTTATTTTTTGAAAACGATTGCATCTCGTATGATATTACATTACGGATTAGGAGAAGAGAAATAAAGTTGCTCTTTATTGAGTAATTATTTTGTGTAAAGGAGAGGTTGTTAATGGAAAACAAGTTTGCTGCACAGCTGTATACAGTGCGTGAGGAATTAAAAAACGAGGGGATACGTCCGGTATTCAAAAAATTGAAGGAGATGGGATGGGCAGGTGTGCAAATCTCCGCATTGCCACAAGATTATGATCCAAATGAAGTAGCACTTGCTTTGCAGGAAAATCAGTTAAAGGCTGCAGGGATGCACATTTCATTACAGCGTTTGCAAGAGGATTTGGATAATGTAGTAAAGGAAGCAGATTTATATGGAACAAAGGATATTATTTGTCCATTTCTTTCAGAGGAATTGCGCAATGAAGCTGGCTATCGTGAGGTCAAAGATATTTTAAACAAGGTTGCCGAACAAGTACCAGATTATCGAATTAGTTATCATAACCATGCATTCGAATTTGATAACGAAATTGATGGACAGGATGCTTTAAGTTATTTGCTGAATCCTCTCCATGATAACAAGATCCTTGCAGAGATAGATGTTTTTTGGGTGAAAAAAGGCGGGCAAGACCCTGTCGAATTTATCTCCCAATATCCCAACCGTATGCCAATCATTCACTTAAAAGATATGACACAGGATGAGCGTCAGACTTTTGCGGAAGTGGGGGAAGGTCTAATTGACTTTGTACCAATTCTCGAATGGGGCGAAGCAAATGGCATTGAATGGTATGCAGTAGAGCAAGATGTCTGTGAACGCGATCCGTTTGATTGCCTTCAAACAAGTTTAACGAATGTAAAGAAATTGTCGAAGCAAGTTAGTTTCGTGCAAAAATAAATCGTTAGGAAGTGAGTATAGATGAGTTTAGTTAAAGTCGGTGTAATCGGTATTGGTAATATGGGACGTTCTCATGCGAAAAATTTAAATCAAGGGGATGTAAAAGGAGCAATTTTAACAGCAGTTTGTGATGCATCAGAACAGCAGCTTGAATGGGCGAAAAATAACCTGACTAATGAAATTGAAATATATCAGGATGAAGACAAATTTTTAAACGAAGCTGACATTGATGCAATTATTATCGCTACACCACATTACTTCCATCCGACAACCGCAATGATTGCATTTGCCAAAGGAATTCATGTCATGCTTGAGAAACCAGCTGGTACGTATGCAAAAAATGTAAAAGAAATGAATGATCTGGCAATGGAGAGCGATGTTGTTTTTAGTATGATGTATAATCAGCGTACGAATCCATTATTTCAGAAATTACGCAAAATGATTCACTCTGGTGAACTAGGAGAAATCAGAAGAACAAACTGGATAATAACAGACTGGTATCGTTCGCAAAGCTATTATGATTCAAGTAAATGGAGAGCAACATGGGACGGAGAAGGTGGAGGTGTGTTGTTAAATCAGGCGCCACATCAATTAGACCTGTGGCAATGGACAACTGGTCTTATGCCGAAAAAAGTTCGCGCATTTGCCAGTTTGGGGAAATATCATGATATTGAAGTGGAAGATGATGTTACGGCATACGTTGAGTATGAAAATGGTGCGACAGGAGTGTTTATTACTTCAACAGGTGAAGCGCCTGGTACGAACCGGTTTGAAATCACAGGTGACCGTGGGAAAATTGTGGTAGAAAATAATAAACTAACTTTCTTCCGTTTAACTGAATCAGAGCGTGAATTTAATAAAGTAGACAAAACAGGATTCGGCAGGCCGGAATGCTGGGAAATTGAAATCCCGGTTACAGGGGATTATCCAGGTCATTTAGGAGTACTGCAAAACTGGATTGATGCTATTCAAAATGGCACTCCATTACTTGCTCCGGGAATTGAAGGAATTAAGGGATTAGAGATATCGAACGCTATTTATCTATCTGCATGGCTAGGGGAAATGGTTGAATTACCAGTAGACCCAGACTTATATCTGGAAAAACTGCGTGAGAAAATTAGACTGTCCACTTTTCAAAAAGAAGAAGTTACGAATGTAACACTTGATGTGGAGAAGTCCCACTGATTATTAAATTGAAGATGAATAAAGTATTGCATATGTAAAGCTCATACTTATTAATTAAAGCTCAGAACAGTCACTTACCATATTGATTGTTCTGGGCGAATACATTGCTTCCTGACACCATAAAATGATTTAGTATCGCTTACCAGTCTCCATATCCCCACTGATCAAAATTTCACTAATAGAAAACGCCTGAATATCACAGTCTCCCTTGTTCTGTTGACATTAACAGTTTATCTGCAAAAATGTGTTAGTTTCGCATAAAAGTATGGGAGTAGAAATCATGACAAAAAAATATTTACAAAAAATTATGATTGAAGGAAAAGTTAAAAGAATATATAGTACTATTATAGTTTGGAGGTGGTTTAGGAAAACTTTGTTCTTCAATTTTTCCCTCGCAAATTGTGAAAGTGCTTACATTTGTGGTAACATAGATTTTGGGAGGTGAAGAATATGAAAATTAAGCAAAAAATTTCCAAGGTAGTTCATTGGTTTTCATTACGCTGGCAAAGCAATTTCTTTAGAAAGAGTTTTCTGTTAATCCTGTTTATTACATCCATACCAGGTATCATTTCGGCAATTGCTATTTATACATTTGGTTTACATTCAACAGAAAATGAATTGAGAAAGGTCCATTTAGAAGAGATTGATGAGCGAGCAAAACATATTGATGAACAATTTAGTTATTTAGAAGAATCACTTACATATTGGGCGTTTGAGCCAACATTTAACTATCAACTGATTACAACCGATTTTGTTTATGAATTCCAGACAACAGAAGAAATAATGCAAAAGCTGATGATACTGGAAGGAAGTCAGCCACTTATTAATAAAGTGGATCTTTATGTTGAAACAGAGAATGGCCCGGTACTATTTACTCCATATATTCAGCATATTGATGAACAAGCAAAACAAGAAGCCTACCATTCCTTGTTAGAACAGACTAATAACATCACATGGAATCATACCAATAATTTTTATGAAAATACAGAATACAGCAGCAAACTTGTCCTGACACACCAAATACCAGGTGTAACTAGCAACCCTTTTGGCGCGATCGTTGTATCAATTGATAACAAGAGTCTCGTGCGTTCACTGGAAACTCTTACACCATACAGTAATGGTGTCACCTTATTAATGAGCGAAAATAATGAAGTATTAGTTTCAACAGAAAGTTCGGGAAGCGGTAGTTTCACAGAGCAGTTAATTTCTTATATTACAAGTAATAATCCAGCAGACCGGTCGTTTCAATTAGATTGGAATAACACTACTTACTCTGTTTCCTACGGTACATTTGACCGTATTGGTTCAGAGTGGACATATGTGTCTGCTGCACCAATTTCAGCAATTACAACACCAATTGTAACCATTTCTAAAGTCATTTTGATTGCAAGTCTGATTGTATTGGGATTGGCCTTTTTTCTGACATGGTTTGCATCCAATCGTTTATATCAGCCTGTGAAGAATTTAGCCAGCAGCTTTATACCAGCTAGCAATTCAGCAAACAAAGGGACGAAAGATGAATTTAAACAGATACGTGACAGGCTGGATACATTGACATCTGTGAGTGAACAATTAGAGAAACGAATCACTCGTCAAATTCCCCAGTTGAGACATAATTTCTTAATACAGTTAACAAAGGGATACTTATATGATTTCGATGAAAATGCTTTAAAAAGAAGAATGGAAAATTACCGTTGGAATGTTGATGACCATTCTTTCATATTAATAGATATCCAACTGACAGGGCTTATCAACAGCTCAAAGCGCACGTATGAGGATGACAGTTTAATTGCATTTGCCATGGCAAATATTGCGGATGACATCACAAGAGAGTATATGGATCAGTATACTGTCCTTAATCAATATGATATGACAGCAAGCATTTTCTTAATCGTTCCTAACGATTTTTCTAATCTGTCTAATCATTTAAATCAGCTTGCAAATGATATAACAACAGCAATAAACCGTGTCTTATCAAGATATGTAACGATTACGATCAGCTCTCAAAAGTCGAAAATTAAGGATATATCCTTTTTGTTTGATGAAATAGGAAAGGCGAGAAGGTTGAGAGATTTTAATAATCAGAATCAGATTCTTATGCTGAATGAAGTGGAGAAAGAAATGAATGGACAAACACTCTACTACCCGTTTGAAACAGAAAAAGAGATTATTCAATGTATTAGAAGAGGAAGGATTAAGGAAGCGGAGGAGCTGATCCGTCAGTTTTTTGATGAATTACTGGATAACAGCAAAAAAGAGGTTAGTGTCCAATCAGGTATGATGCAATTATACAGTACAATTCAGCATGAAATTTTATTATCTGGAGTGGATCCGGTCTTATTGTACAAAGGGCGGAATATGTATGAAGAATTATCACAGCTGAGAGAAATTGAGTGGGTTATTAGATGGTTAATGGAGCAGGTGATTGAGCCATATATCACTTATCTTGAAGATCATACCAATATGGAAATGAAACTGATTATAGATCAGGTAGTCCTGTATATTGAAGAGAATTATATGGAAGATATATCTTTGGAAAGCTGTGCAGAATATGCTGGCATTACTCCATATACATTAAGTAAGGCTTTTAAAAAGATTCACGGAACTAATTTTATTGATTATTTAACAAAAGTAAGAATGGATAAAGCAAAAGAACTGTTATTACAGACAAACATGAAAATTAATGAAATTTCTGAACAAGTAGGTTACAGACACAGTTACTTTAATCGGATATTTAAAAAACACGTAGGATTGCCTCCAAGTCAATACCGTAAATCGAGAGCAAGCAATTCATAGGGAGTGAGTAAAATGGACTCGTTATATCAACAATTTTTGAATCCAGCTTCTGAATTTTCGCCAATGCCGTTCTGGTTTTGGAATGATCAGCTTGATAAAGAAACCTTACGATCACAGATAGAAGACTTTCAGCAAAAAGGTGTAGAAGGATTTGTCTTACATCCAAGAATTGGGATACCAAAAGACACAGAATACTTATCAACTGAATTTATGGAATATGTAAAGTTTGCTGTAAAAGAAGCCCATCAACGAAACATGCACGTAATATTATATGATGAAGCAATGTATCCATCAGGTGCGGCCAATGGAAAAGTTGTGCAAAAAAACCGCAAATATGCCAGCAGGGGATTATATGCACAAGTTATCAATGATTTGGATCAGCCAGTTTCTTTATCTTTGGAAGAAGATGATCGAATAGTTGCCATTTACTTAGCAGAGAAACAAGATGATAAAACGTATATTCCAGAGCAGATAAGCTGTCTCTATCCATTAAATGCTCAAATCATTGAAGTGAGTGATAATACGGTTTTTATTACTAAAGAAGTGATTGATCAGTATTTTCAGGTAAAACAAAGAGATAAGGAAAATTACGAATGTATCGTCTTAATCGAGAAGTACACATATGGAACGATTCGCGGCATACATGCAGATCAGGATGATGGACAGTCTGAGGCTCCACGTTCAGCTGACCTGTTAAATCCTGAGGCTGTTAATACATTTATTGGATTAACACATGAGAGCTATAAAGAAGCAGTAGGCGATTATTTTGGCAATACGATATTTGCCATGTTTACAGATGAACCTGATATTACAGGGCGAAATGCAAGAAAAGGTGGTATTGCCTGGACCAATCAGTTTGAGAGATTTCTATATCAGAAAGGCTTGCATATTGAAGATTTGCCGGGGTTGTTTTTTTCTGTTGGGGAAAAAACAGACCGTTTGCGAAAGCTTTATGAAAAAGCGTTGAACAAAAGAATGTTAGAAACGTATTATGTTCCCATCAGCGAGTGGTGTGAGAAGAATCATCTGTATCTAACAGGACATCCGGCTAAGAGTGATGACATTGGGTTGCTTCATCCTTTCACCATTCCTGGCCAGGATGTTGTTTGGAGATGGGTTGCTCCAGAAGATGAAAAGGGATTGGCCGGCCAGCATGCAACTGCAGGAAAATGCGGCGCTGATGCTGCGAGGCATTTTAATCGGAGACGTAATTTGAATGAATATCTTGGTGTTTGCGGGAAAGACAACGGCTGGAATCTGTCGGCATCTGATATGAAATGGTACACCGATTGGTTAGCGGTAAGAGGAGTTAACTTATTTTGCCCACATGCCTTTTATTACAGTGTGGAAGGAAGAGAAAGAAGCCATGAACGTCCGCCGGATGTTGGGCCAAACAATGTATGGTGGCAATACTATCATTATTTCAGTACATACATTAAAAGAGTCAGCTGGTTAATGACAGATAGTGTGAATCAGGCTGATATAGCGGTCCTGGCTCAAGACAGTCATTTGCCATGGAAGATGGCGAAATATTTTCATCAAAATCAGATTGAGTTCAATTATTTGCACGAATCCTTGTTCAGTATGGATAAAGTCACGATCAATGGAGATCAATTATCCATCGGCAAACAAATCTATCATGCTTTCGTAATTGATAATATGGATCTAGCTGATTTTCATCCTAAAGTTGAACAGATAATACAGCAATTTGCAGCGAACGGCGGAAAAGTATATTTGGTAACAGGTAATGATGAGAAGAAGATAAATAATGCCACCTGCTTATCACCAGAAGAAGAAACTGAAATGAATGAGCATTTTCTGCCATATCGTTATTTTGAAATTACGGAGTCTGCTTCTGATCTCCGGATAACAAAGTTAAAGAAATCCGGTAAACAATTTTACTTTATGACAAATGAAGGAGAGACTTCCTGTCAAAGAAAAGTGAAATTGAAAGAACCTTTCCCTGTTGAAGAATGGAATCCATGGACAGGAACCAGACGTAGGCTGACAAAAAACGATCAAGGCGAGTATTTGCTGGAACTTTCCTCTCGTGAATCGAGAATATGGTATACAGAAGCAGGTATTAATTCAGAGAATCAACAGGAAGAATTAATAAAGGTGGCAGAACTGGATCTTAACGTGCAGCCATCTGCAGAGAATGATTACTGGAATAAAAATAGCTTAAGTGACTGGTCAGAATTGGAAGACTTGTGTCATTTCTCCGGTTCACTGGATTATCAGTTTAATTTTAATTATCAAGGACCAGAATTGGATGAAGTGGTCATTGACTTAGGCGAAGTATATGAAATCGCGGAAGTAATCTGGTCTGAAGAATCAAATGTAAAGATGTGGGCACCTTATCGGGTTACAATTTCTGGAGAAAAAGTCCAAAAAGGAGAAAATTCTTTTATTGTCAGGATAACAAATAACAGTGCTAATAAAATGGATAAACAGTTATTGCCATCAGGATTAATTGGTCCTGTCAGACTTTTTGGATACCAAAAAAAGATGAAAAGGAATGGACAGTGATGACAACATTATTTTTAGCGAGTGATTCTACGTGTCAATCCTATGAGGAGAAAGATGCTCCTCAAGCTGGGTGGGGCCAATTCTTACAAGAATACTTACCAGCGTATCAAATTAGTAATCATGCAATAGGTGGCAGAAGTTCAAGAACATTTATTGAAGAAGGACGATTATCGGTAATAGAAAAGACAATGAAAGAAGGCGACTTTCTATTAATCCAGATGGGTCATAATGATTCTACAAAAGATAAACCGGAACGCTATACCGAACCGTATCGAGATTATAAGCAATACTTAAAACAATATATCCATACAGCAAGAAAGAATCACGCCGCTCCTGTCCTAATCACCCCTGTTGCGCGCCTGCATTACGTTTCTGGCGAATTTCTGGCAGACTTTGGGGATTATTGTAATGCGATGAAAGAGGTTGGGGAGGAAGAGCAGTGTCCTGTAATTGATTTGATGCAGCATTCTATTAACCACCTGAAAAATGCAGGTTTTGAAGAAGCGAAAACCTATTATATGGTTGATGTTAATGGCACAGATCATACTCATTTTACTGAAAAAGGTGCCAGCCAAATTGCAAAGATCTTAGCAAATCACATAAGCAGCCTGATGAAAAGTTATTAAACTATTAACCTTTGATCCATTCCCCGTACTGCTGACAGTATGGGGAATTTCCATATTTGATATTCTATCAGAAAGGGATGTTGAGATTGAAAGTAAATTTAAAATGGTTAGAGGAAAAACCTGAAAATCTGACGAATATTACATGGGGTGTGCCTTGGCAGAAAGGGCAGCTCGATAGTACGGATTCCATAAGTTTAGAAAATGAAGCAGAGAATTCAATTCCTGTACAAACATGGCCACTTGCTTATTGGCCTGATGGCAGTGTGAAATGGACAGCGCATTCAGCCAACCTGCAAAATGAAGAAAAGGCAGCAATTACAACTGAAAGAAATGTATCAGAATCCGAGGGTCTACTGATTAAAGAAAATGAAAAGGGATTCTTTGTAAATAATAATAAACTGGAATGCTATATTCCTAAAAAGGGGGAGATAATCTTTGAAACAAACAAAAATCAGCAGAAATACCAGGCGTTCTTAGAAACAACAATAGAACAAAGAGAAAAAATGAAGAATAAACATGTTAATACTTATACAAATGTGCAGGGAAGAATTGAGGATGCACAGATAGAGAATAAAGGAAATATCCGGACAGTGATCAGGTTGGAAGGTGCACATTATTCAGACGATGAAGAGCGATTTTTACCGTTTATATTAAGGTTGTACTTTTTCCATCAAATAGCTGATATAAAAGTGACTTACACGATGATCCATGATAGTGATCCGGAGAAATATTTTATCAAAGGATTAGGATTAAAACTAAAAGCAAGATTCAGCGGAGATCCCTGGAATCGTCATGTTCAATTGGCTAGTGATGAAGGAATCTACAGTGAGCCTGGACAACTGATCCTAACGCGAAGGTATCGAAACACCGATGGATTATTTGAGAAGCAGATTGCTAATCAGACAATAGATTTAGACGAAATGCCGGATTTGAAGAAACATGTGCAGACAAACGCAATATGGAATGACTTTAAAATGGTTCAGGATAGTGCAAACCATTTTAAAGTATTAAAACGTTGTGATAATAACAACTCGTGGGTTGAAGTCATGCATGGTAACCGTTCGAAAGGTACATTGTATGCTGGCGGTGTAGATGGCGGGATTGCTGTCTGCCAAAGAAAGTTCTGGCAGAAATTCCCGAGTTCGCTTGAAGTAAATGGATTAAACAAAGAGGAATCGAACATAACGATCTGGCTCTGGTCACCAGACAGTGAAGCAATGGATCTGAGACATTACAGCAATGATACCCATGTATTAAGTGCATATGAAGGTTTTGACGAAATGCGCGCAACACCAATAGGAATAGCGAATACAAATGAATTAATTGTTTCTTTTTTTGACTCTGCCCCGACGACGGAAAAAATGTATGATAAAACAATCGATTGGCAGAACACCAAATTACTTGTATGTGAACCGGAATATTACCATCAGACGAAGACACTAGGAATATGGAGTATGCCAGATTATCGAAGTGACTTCACATCATTTTTGGAACAGCAGCTTGATAATGCTTTTGATTTCTACCAAAAGGAAATCGAACAGCGGAGCTGGTATGGTTTCTGGAATTACGGAGATGTGATGCATACATATGATCCAGTAAGGCACCAGTGGTGTTATGATGTTGGAGGATATGCATGGCAGAATACAGAACTCGCGCCAAATATCTGGTTATGGTACAGCTTTCTGCGAACAGGCAAGGCAGAAATATTTCATTTAGCGGAAGCGATGACAAGACACAATAGTGAAGTAGACTGCTATCATCTTGGGGAATACAAGGGACTTGGATCAAGGCATAATGTTAGTCACTGGGGTTGTGGCTGCAAGGAAGCTCGGATCAGTATGGCTAATTTATATAAATTTTATTTCTATTTAACAGCAGACGAACGAACTGGTGAGGTCTTAACAAGTGTAAGGGATGCTGATGAAGCGACAGTGGGACTTGATCCTATGAGAGAATTTTACCCGAAAGATGAATATCCAACACATACAAGAGTGGGACCGGACTGGGCAGCTTTTTCTTCTAACTGGCTATGTGAATGGGAGCGGACGAAAAATCCTCTATATTTGGAAAAGATCAAAACAGGCATAAATGATCTGAAAAAAATGCCATACCGCTTGCTGTCAGGGCCGACCTATGGATATGATCCAAAGACATCCCATTTATATCATATGGGAGATGGCAATGAAGGCGGATATCATATGATTATAGCGTTTGGTGCACCACAAGTATGGATGGAACTGGCAGAACTCTTGGATGACGAGGAATGGAAAGATATGATTGCAGAATTTGGTGAGTTTTATTCCCTATCTGATCAGGAAAAGCGAGACAGAAGTAATAATGCATTGCAAGATAAGTTTTTTAATTGGCCAATGTTTGCTTCTGCGATGGTTGCGTACAGTGCCAATCGGAATAACGATCAAAAAATGTCAGAAAAGGCATGGGAATTATTACTTAATCTGGAATACAGCCATACCCCACTTCCCATTAAAGCTCAACAAATAACAACCTGGAAGTCAATCAATGAAATTTCCTGGATAACAACTAACACTATTTCGCAATGGTCCATTAATACGATCGTCTGCCTGGAATTATTAAAGGATTCCTTGCCTGATAAGGGCTGGCAAAAAAGTATTATTAAGCTAAAAAAGTGATATTCCCAGAACTTGGAGTCTTGATAATCTAAACAATTGCTGAAAAGAGTGTTAGGAAACAAAAAATGAATATTGCAGGAAAAATGTAAGCGTTTTATATTTAGGTTACCGACAAGAACATTTCAACCTTTTCAAAAGACATGAAGGCAAGAAAAAGGGGGGAAGTGAATTTTATTTCACTAAAAAATGTGTTGAAAAGGAACAAGTGATTGTCTGCTTCATTTAAAGAATATTAAGGAGGGTCAAAATGAAAACAAAGTTTCTTCGTAATTTATTAATGGCATTATTTGTTTTTGGTGTTCTAATACTTGCTGGTTGCAGTAACAATAGTGAGACAACGGGCAATGATGATCAAGGAGAATCAGGTGAAGAAGGTTCTGAGGAAAGAATGAATATAAGAGTATTCGCACCAACATTTACAACAGAACCACCAACAGATGACAGTCCAGTATTAAAGGCAATCGAAGATTATACAAATAAAGACATTACAATGGAGTGGGCGCCGAACAGTAACATAGAAGATAAATTTAACATCACATTGTCATCAGGTGACTTACCACACATTATGGTAGTACCAAATAAGTCGCCAAGTTTTATCAGTGCAGTAGAAGATGGAGCATTCTGGGAATTAGGTCCATATTTAAAAGATTATCCAAATCTTAGCCAAGCAAATGAAATAATTTTAAATAACAGTTCAATTAATGGTGATATATACGGAATCTATCGCTCTCGTAATTTAGGTAGAACTGGTGTCATAATCCGTAAAGACTGGCTGGAAAATTTAGGTTTAGAAGAGCCGAAAACAATTGATGAATTTTATAATATGTTAAAAGCGTTTAAAGAGCAGGATCCTGATGGAGATGGACAAGATGATACGTATGGTTTAGTTGTTTCCAAATATGAAGGGCCATGGGATGTTATGCAAACATGGTTTGGTGTACCAAACAGATGGGGTGAAGATGAAAACGGTGAATTATATCCATTCTTTATGGATGATAATTATGTAGAGTCATTGAATTTCTTTAAAAAGCTTTATGATGAAGGTTTAGTAAATGAAGACTTTGCTGTAATGGATCCAGCTCAGTGGTCTGAGCCTGTTATTTCCGGTGAAGCGGGAGTTCAAGTAAACGTGCTTGATGAAGGCCACCGTATCCAGGATAAAATTGTTGAAGCGAATCCTGAAAATACGGAACCAATCACGGTAATCAAAGCTGTCGAAGGGGATCATGGGCTATTGAATTTACCAACTTCCGGCTATAACGGTATGCTTGCTATTTCAAAAACGTCCGTTAAATCAGAAGAAGAGCTAAAACAAGTCCTAGATTTTATTGATAAATTAGGTGATGAAGAAGCACAAATATTAGCAGGAAATGGGATTGAAGGGCGTCAATACGATATCGTTGATGGTGAACTTGTAAATCATGCACAAGATGATCCGGCACTTCTGGCTGAAATGGATGGGTTAAATCAGCTTTTAACATTTATACCAGAAAGTAAAGTGCTTACCCCAGCAGGAGATCCGTTACGTGAATTAGAAGAAAAATTAATGAAAGAAAATGAAGAAATTGTTGTGGCAAATCCTGCAGAATCTTATATTTCCGAAGTTTATTCGAAAAAAGGTCAGCAGCTTGACAATATTATCTTAGATGCACGTGTAAAATATATTGTTGGACAGATTGATGAAGCTGGATTGGAAGAGGCGATCGAGCTTTGGAAACAAAATGGCGGAACAGATTATATTGCAGAAATTAACCAGTTGCACCAGGAAGCACAAAAATAGTCTGCAATTAAAAGGTGAATAAGATAAAAAGCAGGTGAGCCAGCCTGCTTTTTATTCAAATACTAATCATAATGAAGTGCGGTTGCAAAAGGATTTTGTAAAAAGTTCGATCATCATTTAAGTTAAGAGGGGATTCGATGGCAAATGTACATGATAATACACTAGAGCGTACTGCAGCAAAAAGTAAGAAAGGCAAATGGAATCAGATATTAAAAGAGAAATGGTTATATTTAATGGTACTGCCAGGATTGGCGTATTTTCTTATCTTTAAGTACTTTCCAATGTGGGGAATAGTGATTGCATTTCAAGATTATTCGCCTTTTTTAGGAGTGTTTGGGAGTGAATGGGTAGGATTTGAACATTTTCAATATTTCTTTTCCAATCCTGATTTCTTACGTTTACTTAGAAATACATTTATTCTTGCTTTATATGACTTAGTCTTTTTCTTTCCGGCACCGATTATTCTGGCGTTAATGCTGAATGAAATCAGGATAAGTATTTATAAGCGAGCATTACAGACAATGGTATATGTACCTCACTTTATGTCATGGGTAATTATTGCAAGTATCAGTTATGTTTTCTTAACAACTGGCGGAGGGGTTGTAAACGATTTAATTGCCAAACTAATTGGTCAGGAAATTAACTTCCTATCAAGCCCGGAATGGTTTCGACCAATGATCATTGGTCAAATTATCTGGAAAGAGACTGGCTGGGGTACCGTAATATTCCTTGCAGCACTGGCTAGTGTGGATCAAGAACAATATGAGGCCGCGATCGTTGATGGTGCGGGACGTTTTCGCCGCTTATGGCATGTAACATTACCAGCACTGCGCAGCACGATTGTTATTTTATTAATCTTAAGATTAGGTAATTTCCTTGATACAGGTTTCCAACAGATCTATCTAATGTCGAACTCATTAAACCGCAGTGTGGCAGATGTGTTTGATACGTATGTTTATTTTGTTGGTATTACCGAAGGAGCATTTAGTTACAGTACAGCGGTCGGGTTATTTAAATCGGTTGTTGGAATCGTATTAATCGTCGGTGCTGATCGAATTGCGAAAAAATTAGGTCAAGGTGGATTGTTCTGATGCAATCATCTAACCAACTAGAAGAGGAGGAGTTAAATCATGCACCGAATGCATAACACAGGTCCAGGAAGAGTATTTGACATCTTTAATCATGTATTTTTAGCGGTTGTTGCGTTAATTACCGTTGTTCCGTTTCTATATATTATCGGTGGTTCCTTTGCAACAGAATCTGAAATTGCGACAAGATCATTTTTTGTCATACCAAATGAAATTACGACAGCTGCCTATGACTATATCTTCTCAACAGATGCCGTACTTCGCAGTCTTGGTATATCAATTTTAATAACTGTTTTAGGTACTGCAGTAAGTATGATATTGACACTTACAATGGCATATCCCTTATCAAGAAAAACGATGGTTGGGAGAAATTTTATTCTTAATCTGATTCTATTTTCCATGCTGTTTGGTGGAGGTATGATCCCGACATATTTACTTGTAAAAGGATTAGGTTTATTAGACTCAATTTGGGCATTAATCTTACCTGTTGCAATTAATCCCTTTAACCTGATTATTGTAAAAACATTCTTCCAGGAGTTGCCGAAAGAGTTGGAAGATGCCTCAAAAATAGATGGATGTACCGAATTTCAAACATTTTGGCGGGTAATGCTGCCATTATCCAAACCGGTTATTGCCACATTTACATTGTTTTATGCTGTATTTTACTGGAATGACTTTTTCCAGGCATTACTCTATTTAACAGATACAACAAAATGGCCGATCCAATTATTGCTTCAGCAACTTGTAATGGTAGCGAATATGGGGATTGGTGATTTACAGGAAGCTCAATTATACGAGCCTCCGGAAGAATCAGTTAAGTTAGCGGTTATCGTTATTGCAACCGTTCCTATTCTATTATTCTATCCGTTCTTACAAAAGCATTTTGCCAAAGGTGTCATGTTAGGGTCTGTGAAAGGATAATAACTGATGAACATTTATTAACTCAGGCAGAAGATAGGTTGTCGTCCACTTAATTTTTTTCTGCCTGAGAATGATAAAAAGGTAAAAACAAATGATTATCAGGCATGGTAATTATTTGTTTGCATCTTTTTGAACAGTAGGAAAATTGTGAATCAAAAGGGAGGAAATATAATTGAATAAGGTTACCTTTCGTACTGGAGAGACCATTTATGAAAATTCTTTAACAGATTTACAGTCCATTAAGGGTTGGATTAAAGAAGGAGAGTTGGTTACAAAAACGTGGCAAAATAAACTTTTGTTAGAAAATAAATTAGACCCAGAGGAATATGGAGACAATGCTCATTGGGTGTTATGGTGTCCGGAAGAATTTCCTGATCGGATTATTGTAGAATGGGATTTTTATCCACTGGAAGAACCTGGGCTGTGCATGTTGTTTTTCGCTGCAAAAGGCCGAAATGGGGAGGATATCTTTGATCCATCTCTACCTCAACGAACAGGGTATTATCCGCACTATCACTCAGGTTCGATCAATGCCTTGCATTTATCATATTTCCGCCATAAACATCCCGAAGAAAGAGCATTTCGCACATGTAATTTACGGAAAAGTCATGGATTTCATCTTGTAACACAGGCAGCAGATCCGTTGCCGCCAGCAGAGGATGCGATATCTCCGTACCATATGAAGTTAGTAAAATATGATCAGCACATCCAGTTTTATATTAATGATTTAGCTATTCTGGAATGGGAAGATGATGGGAAAGAATATGGTCCTGTTTTACAAGGGGGGAAAATCGGGTTCAGGCAGATGGCACCAATGGTTGCCGCATATGCCAATTTATCAGTTAAACATGCAATTAGAGATTAGGAGGAATGATGATGCTAGGTGATGGATTTATCGGTAAGTTTTATTTTTTCGGAGAAACAGTTTTGCTTTTATTATATGTGAATTTATTATGGGTCTGCTTTACACTGTTAGGTCTTGTGTTCTTTGGAATTGGACCTAGTACTGTTGCCATGTTTACCGTTTTCCGTAAATGGTCAATGGGCGAAGACGACCTTCCTGCATTCCGGATTTTCTGGCAGACTTATAAAAAAGAGTTTATCCGTGCGAATGGTTTAGGGCTTCTTTTACTATTCATTGGCTACATGCTTTATATTAATTTTACGTTTTTTGAAGTTGATATTGTCTGGCTGCAGCAGTTAAGCAAAATTTTATTAATTATAGCGGCAATTGTCTATGGAATTATGATTATTTATATTTTCCCAATGTATGTTCATTATGACAACAAATTAGTTGCCTATTTCAAAAATGCTGTCCTTATCGCAGTATATTCCCCGATAAGAACGATTTATGTTATAGCGGCATGCTTAACATTATATTATTTATATTTTGTATTACCAGTGTTCCTGTTCTTCTTTGGTGCAAGTTTGACTAGTTTTGTCATTATGTGGATCGCTTACCGAACGTTCCAGCGGCTGGAGTTAAGACAGGAAAAACTGCAGGAAACACAAGCATAGAATAGTAGGAGGGAGATTTTTTGTATGAAAACCACGGCTGAAAAGACAAAACCGGTTCGATTGAGAGAGATCAATATTGGAGAAGCAGGGAAGAATTGCAAAATGTATCTTGGTGATTTAACAGGAGATGGACGGAAAGATTTGCTGATGGTTCAGCCAGATAGCGGGATTGATGACAGATATGTTCCGCATCAAGTAGAAGCAATGACTGCATTCAATATGGAAGGGAGCGTTATCTGGCAAATTGGTACACCTGGTAATGAACCAGGCGGTCCTGGAAGTGACTATCCTGTGCAAATCTATGATATTGATGGGGACGGGTATAATGAAGTTCTATGTGTAATGGATAAAACGTTCCGGATCATTAATGGAAGAACAGGAGATATAAAAAAAGAATTCTCTCTGCCAGGTGAACATGCTCATGATTGCATCGTGATCGCTAATTTGGCGGGAAATGCATTTTCACAAGATATAATTTTAAAGGATCGCTATCATCAAATGTGGGCAATGAATGCCGAAGGGGAACTTTTATGGACACATAAAGGAAATATCGGGCATTTTCCCTGGGTTTTCGATTTTAATGGTGATGGTAAGGATGAAGTAATGGCTGGTTATGATTTTCTTAACTCTGATGGAGAACTGCTATGGTCTTGTAAAGAATTGGATGATCATGCAGATTGTATATGGGTGGGTAAAGTTCAGCAAAATGCTTCTGACTTCCAGTTAGTTATTGGTGGAAGTGTGACTGTTTTATATGATTGGAAAGGTAAGGAACTCTGGCGGTACAATGGTTCAATTGAATCGCAGCATGTTTGTATCGGAAAATTTAGAGAAGATTTACCTGGATTGCAAGTTGCCGGGCTTGACAGGATTATAAGGGGTTCCCATTATTCGGACGGAAAAGATGGTATTTTCTTACTTGATGAGAATGGGCAGGAGGTATGGAAAGAGAATAGACAAACAGATGGCTGGCTGACTATTATTGATACAATTGACAGTTGGGATGATAGTGACCTGGATTATATTATTGCATACAGACGTGGTGGAGATGTACTTCCAACAATTTATGATGGCTACCAGCAAATAGTGGCAACATTCCCTGTTGATGGTTATGTTGTTTATGATGATTTAGTTGGGAGTGGGAAGAAGCAAGTCATTGTATATAACCAGACAACTGCTTATGTTTACGGAAATGAACCTATCGATTTGTCTGTTAAAAGTGATCGAACTTTACCACAGAGTAAAAGGTCTTATGCTGTAACCTTGTATCCTGGCGGTGAATACATCGAACAGGATACAAGCAAAGACATGAAATAAGTTAAGAAAAACAGTGATTTATTCTCCGGATAACCTCGATAATACTAGCTCCAGTCATGGAAATGAAGGTTTTTTGTAAAAAAACCTGAATGCCATATGACAGGAGCTGGTTTTTAGTTATGAAGATAAGAAGCGTTCATAGCATCAAAAGTGTCGGAGTTCCAGTAAGTTATGAAGCCATGAAGCGTTCATAGCATCAAAAGTGCCGGAGCTCTCGCCAGTTATGATGTTATAAAGCGTTCATACCATCAAAAGTGTCGGAGTTCCTGCCAGTTATGAAGCTATAAAGCTAAATCTGCTCTAGTTCTTAATATAAAAAATGAAGTACAGGCAGGATTTTGCCGTGTACTTCATAATAAATGAAAAACTTCTTTTAGTTATATTTGAAATTTCTTCATCATTTCCTGAAGGTCTTCCGCCAGGTGTTTTAATTCATCAGATGTTGTTACAAGTGTTTCGCTTACTTTTAACTGCTCTTCTGTTGTTGCTGACACTTCTTCACTGATTGCTGATGACTCCTCCGCTGTTGCACTTACTTGATGAATCGTTGCAGACAAAATTTCCTGAGAATTTCTTAATTGCTGAATAGATTCTGTAACATGCTGTATTTTCCCTGTAAAAGACCCCATACTTTCCCCGACGCTGTTTAGCAGTGTTTGTGTCTCTTCGGCCTGTGTAACTTGAGCCTGGAAACGAGGATTTGCCTGTTCTAATACTTTTAATGTATCATTCACCTCATTGACAATTCCTGTTGTAATCTCATCAACACGATTAATGGATTGTTTTGATTGTTCAGACAGTTTTCTGATTTCATCAGCAACAACCGCAAAACCTTTTCCGGCTTCTCCTGCTCTTGCTGCTTCAATCGCTGCATTTAGTGATAATAAATTTGTTTGTTGTACGATATTTGTCAGCATAATCATCACATCAGAAATTTGCTCTGTACTCGTTTTTAATGTATCTACTTTATTTACAAGTGCTTTTGTCATTTGATCGCCATCTTTAGTGGTTTCGACAAGTTCGTTCATTTTTTCTAATCCTTCATGGCTTCTTTCTAGCACTCCTATTGCATGTGATTCCATTTCCGCATTGTTTTGGAAAACATTCTCGACCTCGTCATGAATTGTTATTGCAAGGGAGTTTCCTTTTTCTGCTTCATCTGTTAAGCCTGTTGCACCGCTGGCGATTTCTTCAGAAGCTGCAGCCACTTCTTTTGCTGATTGTGACTGTGTTTGAGAGATATCTGTTAATTTTGTTGCAGCATCGAGTACCATATTTGCTGAGTTTCTCGTTTTCTGCATCATTTGCGATATATTCTCTAACATTGTATTAAAGCTTGTGGCAAGTTCGCCGATTTCGTCTTTCCGTTTTATATCAGAAGAACGGACAGTTAATTTCCCTTGTTTTGCCTGAGCCATTAAGCTCGAGATATTTCCCAAAGGACGGGCAACAGTTCGGACTATTCCGTTTCCAATAAAAATCGAGATAATTAAAGATAAAACGATAATACCGAGTGTTACATAAAAGATAACTCGCGTGTCCTTTGTCAGTTCTGAATTGTCAAGAGAGCCTGTTAAAAACCAATTTGTGACATCAGACGGACTTTTCATTATTACCCTTCCATTTTCTTCAAGTGTCTGCTCATCAGAAGCTGCTTTTATATCATATGGATAGTCTGTTGTAATTTCTTCAGAATCAAAGGAAAAAACTACTTGATTGTTTCGATTTACCACATAGGCATGGCCATCTTCCCCTACGGTGACATTCTCCAATGCTTTTTCAAAAATTACGGGAGCGAGTTCTACCAGCATAATGTACTTATCTCCCCCAATACGTAATTTTTGGGCAAAGTTGATGGTTGGATTTTCACTTGTAGTGGAAACGCCGCCAATTAATCCGCCAATCCAATTAGTCGATTGTCTCGATTCTTCTGCTGCACGATACCATTCACTTTCAAAAATCTTTTTTTCGTCAATCGTTTGGGTTGAAGAAACAACACGCTGTTGTGCAGTATCTATGAAATATAAGTTAACATTCCCATCAATCATTTTTACCTGGGTGAGAGCTTCATCCACAGTGCTCTTAAGCGTGAAATATTCAAAGCTGGTTGTTTCTTCATAAGAATTCAATTCCATAACAGTATTACTGAAGTTAGGTGACATTAAAATTTCTGTAACACGATCCTTGTATTGCTGCATTATATAATCAAGTTTGTCACCTGATTGGATAATGGTTTGTTCTGTCGCTTCTGTTACTTTGTTCTTTATGATGTTATTAGAAATAGTATAAGACATAACTCCTACAATGATGACGCTTACTAGCACAGTTAACAGAATACTCAATAAAATTCTTGTACTAATCGAATGCTTTCTGGGTATGGTGGAATGGTATGCTGATTTTTGCTCTTTCTTTTTAGGGAACTTTATTTTATGTATGATATCTTGTAACCTATGTTCTTTTTTTGGCTGTTTGTTCTTTGCTTTCTTTTTAAAGTTAAACCGCTTTTTTTTCATCTTAGGCCTCCGTTAATCATTATTTTGACTGAATGGGTTTTCTTATAATTGTAGAACTATTGAATCAAATAAATTGATCTACCTGTTAATTCAATAGTCAATTAAATGAATATGAAAACGCTTGTATAGTTCAAAATAATTATATCATGTATGTGAAAAAATAACGATAGGTAATGGAAAAAAATTTCTGGACAAAGAAAAAGAGGGATATTTAACAGTAAATATCCCTCTTTTATATAGTTCAATGGATCTGGTTAGTGACAATTTTCCCCATCGCAATAACTGCCTTTGTTATCAGATAAATCCTGAAGTGGTTGTGGCTCCTCTGCGATTTTATCGAGTGCATTCATAAATGTCTCAATTGGTTGTGCACCAGAAATGGCATATTTGCCATTAAAGACAAAAAAAGGTACACCGGTTATCCCCAGATTTTGTGCTTCCTCTTGATCCTGTCGTACCTCTTCAGCAAATAAATCTGTGTTTTCCAATACTTGTCTTGCTTTCTCTGCATCTAATTGAAGGTCTTCGCAAATCGTTAGAAGTGTATCCCTGTCACTGATGTCAGCAGATAATGTGAAATATTGATGAAGCATTTCACTGACAAACTGTGCCTCTTTTCCCTCCGATTTAGCGAATTTCGCCAAACGGTGCGTATTAAATGTATTAGTAGGTTTCATTGTGTCAAAAACAAACTCCAGTCCGACAGATTTAGCCTGTTCGCCTAATTGCTGGTTCATTTGTTTCGCTCTTTCTACCGACATGTTATATTTCTTTGCTAATTGTTCGTGAATATTTTCGCCACTGTACTGTGGAGCATTAGGATCCAGCTGGAAGCTTTTAAACTGTATATTAACATCGATTTCTTCTGGAAATCTTTGAATTGCCTGCTCTAATCGTCTTTTTCCTATATAGCAAAATGGACATACGAAATCTGACCATATTTCGATCTTCATTTTTACACCTCTCTTATTTATTACACCTATTTTTAACATAAATAAGAATTACGATAAAGAAATCTGCTTACATTGTCCTTTCATATACTATCCTTAGATTTTCTCCGTGTTATCGTGTCTAATTTTTTTCTGCAAAGAATCAAAAAATTTTTTTCGGATTTCTTGCTACTTTTTCTAACGAAATATTGATTATAGATATGAGGATGTCTATTTTAATCGCCAAAACACTTTTTGTATTATTGCATACTTTATTAGTGAGTCCCTTTATAATCGCATGAGTATTTATGGGCTCATAAAAAAATCAGAGGGGGTGTTCGAAATGTTACAAGAACTGCAGTCTATGTTGCCGGACGAATACTACTATATTGTTCCAGCTTTATGGTTTGTCGGATATGCTTGTAAAAGAACACCATACATTCCTGATTGGTTAATTATATGGATCCTGTTTTGTTTTGGCATAATAGCATCCTGCAGCATATTTGGCTGGAATTTCCGATCTGTGATTAATGGAATTATTGCAGTAGGGATATCTGTATTAAGTCATCAGATGGTCAAACAAACGGCATGCCGTAAGGATTAAGTAGAGGAGGGGAAAAGTGGCAGAAAATTTTAAAGGGTATCGTATAACCAGTCCCTATGGTTACAGAATACACCCGATAAACGGGACGAGAGAATTCCATGCAGGTATCGATCTGGTTAAATACCATGAAGCTCCCATTCATGCATTTACTTCAGGAGTTGTAAGTTATGCTGGTTTTGGTAATAATGGTACAGGCTTGGGGGGATATGGTTATGTAGTATTAATGAAAGATAAAAATAACCGTGGCCAATTGTATGCACACCTGGACCGAGTTGCAGTAAGAACAGGACAACAGATAAGTGAAAATCAAGTCATAGGATATCAAGGGAGTACAGGATATGTTACTGGTTCGCATCTCCACTATGAAGTCCGCAGATATGGAGAAACAACTGTACCTTACGGGTATCGCTCAAATAAGCAGAATTCCACTTTAAATCCTGTCATTTATCTGAATCAGTTTGATGAGACATCATCACCGCCAACTCAAGTTAATTTAAAGAAAGGATCAAGAGGGAAAGAAGTTAGTCGATTGCAGCAGGATCTGATAAAACTAGGATACGACCTATCGAAGTTTGGGGCTGATGCCGTATTTGGGGATGAGACATTGTCAGCAGTGAGAATATTTCAGCAGGATTATGGATTAAAAGCTGATGGTATTGTAGGTCCAAGAACGAGAAACAAATGGTTAACTGCTGTTAGCCGTATCAGTAAATTCCCTGGAAACTATATCAGAAAAGGCAGTACAGGTGACTTAGTCAGACTTGTTCAGCGGAAATTGGCGGTTCCTGTTGATGGGATTTTCGGTGAGCAAACAGAACAAGCTGTAAGGCGATTTCAAAATAGAGCAAGACTTAGTGTTGATGGGATAATCGGTCCAAGAACGTGGGGAGCAATGTTTTAGCGCAATACTCATAAAATCACTGGTAAAATGGGCTATGCGTCTGTTTGATCCTCACTGATCAAATCTGTTTCTTTATTAATTGATAAGAAGGCTTGTCACTTTATTGCTGTGGCAAGTCTTCCTTTTTAATTCTGGCGACCTGTAACTATTATTTTCCCTATTATATGAAAAATACAGAAAAATAGAGATAATCATAGAAATAGAAAGAGATGCCTATTTGATCACGCTTACATAAGGTTATGTCTTTATTTGAAAATATGCTATTATTTATCCGTTCAGTCGGAATTTCTCTGAGGGGATCAGAGAAGCAAATTATTAATAAAAGAGAGGTGCTTCATGAACGTAGCAAAAATAAAAGAAGAATGGTTTGGCAATGTCAGAGGGGATATTTTATCAGGTATCGTAGTTGCACTTGCATTAATTCCTGAGGCGATTGCTTTCTCCATCATTGCAGGTGTGGATCCGATGGTCGGTTTATACGCCTCATTTTGTATTGCAGTCATTATTGCATTTGTTGGGGGAAGACCCGGGATGATTTCAGCAGCCACAGGCGCGATGGCACTGTTAATGGTCACTTTAGTTGCAGATCATGGATTACAGTATTTGTTTGCAGCAACAATTCTAACTGGTATCTTACAAATTCTCTTCGGAGTTTTTAAGTTAGCATCAGTGATGAAATTTGTTCCTCGCTCTGTAATGATTGGTTTTGTTAACTCACTGGCAATATTAATTTTCTTAGCACAGTTAGACCATTTCAAAGGGGAAAGCTGGATTATGTATAGTTTTGTTGCTTTAACCTTAGCAATTATCTATCTTTTTCCAATGCTTACAAAAGCAGTCCCATCTACATTGGTTGCCATTATTGCAGTAACAGCAATTGCTGTCTTTGCCGGATTTGATATGCGTGCTGTTGGTGATTTGGGTAATTTAAGCAGCGAATTACCAGTCTTTTTAATTCCGGACATTCCATTGAATTTTGATACATTAGCCATTATCTTTCCATATTCTTTATCACTGGCTTTAGTAGGTTTGCTCGAATCATTACTGACAGCGAATATTGTTGATGATATGACAGATACGGAAAGTGATAAGAACAAAGAAAGCCGCGGTCAAGGTATTGCCAATATCATTACAGGGTTTTTCGGCGGAATGGCTGGTTGTGCGATGATCGGACAATCTGTGATCAATGTGAAATCTGGTGGAAGAGGCCGCTTGTCTACGCTGGTTGCCGGTGTATTTCTGATGGTTTTGATTTTCGTATTAGACAGCTTAGTAGTTCAGATTCCAATGGCAGCACTTGTAGGTGTCATGATTATGGTTTCGATCAGTACATTTGACTGGTCTTCCATTAAAAATCTGCATAGAATACCGAGAACAGATGCAGTAGTTATGCTCATTACAGTAGCAGCAGTAGTGATGACGCATAACTTATCTATTGGTGTTCTGGCTGGTGTTCTGTTAAGTGCCATTTTCTTTGCTGCAAAAATTTCGAAAGTAAAAGTAACAAATATTGTAGCTGTAAACGGCAAGAAAAAGGTATATAAAGTTGATGGCCAGATTTTCTTCGCATCAGTTACTGATTTTGTCACAAAGTTTGATTTCAATGAGAAGCTGGAATGCACACCTTTGGGATGACTCCGCTATTGGTGCTTTAGATAAAATCGAAACGAAATTTGAACAAAATAATGTAAAAGTAAGATATACAGGTTTAAATCAGGACAGCAAAAGCCTGAAAGATAAAATCGGTGGTTTATCAAAAGCATCAGGGCATTAATGTTGGAAGAGGTGAAGGGGTTGTATAAGAGAATTTTACTTGCAGCTGATGGGTCAGATCATTCTGTTAGAGCCGCATCTCATGCTATTAACCTGACTAATCCTCATGATGGACAAATTGATTTAGTATATGTCGTGGATGGGAAAACTTCGAAAGAGGATGTTTTGCACGGTATTGATAAATATGAGGTGAAAAAAGAGCGGGAAGCGAAATTAAGACCAATAGTTGAATTGATGCAAGAGAAACAGGTTGCCTGCAAAACACATTTTCTGCATGGTGAGCCGGGACCGACAATTGTGGAATTTGCTAATAGCCAAACCTATGATTGTGTTGTCGTAGGAAGCCGGGGGTTAAATAAATTACAGACAATGATTTTAGGCAGTGTAAGCCATAAAATTGCAAAACGAGTTCATGTCCTGTGTTCATTGTTAAATAATATTTGCAGCAAGATACTGAAACGAAAGTATCTG
This sequence comes from Gracilibacillus oryzae, assembly GCF_009498735.1. Taxonomy (GTDB): domain Bacteria; phylum Bacillota; class Bacilli; order Bacillales; family Amphibacillaceae; genus Gracilibacillus; species Gracilibacillus oryzae. The sequence continues at coordinate 97,782 of NZ_ML762424.1, read as the reverse complement.
ATTTCTATTGAATCCGAACGATTTTTCTCAAGGGAAAATCAGTTCGGTTTTTTTGTTTCCACTATCAGGTTCTTTCTAAAATTGAATGAGAAAAAAAGAATTTATAATTTAGTATTCTGCAAACCTAGGTTATAATGTGAAATAAATACATCATTTAGATTTCAAGATTTATCGAAACATCTAACATATAGAATGAACCGAAGTCAGGAAAGAAGGTTTTACAATTGGAACAAAGGCAAGGGAGCTCATTCTTGAATATATTGAAATATGGTATAACTGATCAAATTTATGTCGTTCGTCCTATTTCTGATGGACAATTCGTTTTTGAATTTTTAAATGACACTGTCACAAAAATTGCAGGATTTACAGATAAAGTGATCGGAATGGAAGTAAGAGAAGTATTTCCGGGAGAACAAGCCGGAAATCTAGTAAAGAAATATCAAGAAGTACTGGATACAAAAAGAGCAGTTATATTTAGGGATGGATATGACCTTGATGGTACCACATTTTATTACGAAAGTACGCTTACACCATTGTTTGATGATAGTAATGTGATTTATTTAATTGTTGGAGTGGTCAAAAATGTTACGGCAGAGCAACAGGCAGAACTGGAATTGAAAGAGATATGGACAGAACTGAACAAAAGCAAAAAAAGATATCAATCACTATTCAGAGATAATCCTGAAGCTATTATTTCATTTGATTTAAATGGTACCATCTTAAATTGTAATCCTGAAACTAAAAAATTATTGGGTTACACTCCTGTTGAACTAAAAGGGAGAGAAATTATGAGTGTTCTGGATGATGACTCTTTTGATGAGTTAAAACGAATGGTGAACGGTGCCTTTTATCGCAAAATGAAATTGCATAGACTGACAGTACGTCATAAAAATGGTAATTTAGTACCTGTTTCTGTAAAAGTAAGCCCAATTATGATAAATAAACAGGTGGAAGGTATTTATACTATTTTTCAGGATTTGAGTGAGCAGTTAGAATCGGAACGCAGGCTGTATGAAAGTGAAGAGCGCTTTCGAGTGATTGCAGAAAATGCCAATGACCTTATCACATTGTTGAATCACCAGGGGAAAATTGTCTATGCATCCCCATCTTATCGACGGATAGTTGGTTTCGATGAACAGGAATATGTTAATAAAATTTTCCTTTATCATATTCATCCAGATGACAGAGAAGATTTCAATCAAATTGTAACAAGTTCCATCCAGGAGAGAAAGCCATTTACAATTGAAACAAGACATTTTACTAATTCTGGCACCTACATTTGGTTAGAATCTAAAGGAACTCCCGTCTTTAATGAGAATCATCAATTCAAACATATGGTTGTCTTATCAAGGGATATTACGGTACAAAAAGATTACCATGAAAAATTAAAATATGATGCGATGCACGATCATTTAACAGGGTTGCCAAATCGCAGGCTGTTTCAAGTACACTTAGCGGAAGCGTTGAATAGTAATGCAGATTTGGGTCTGCTAATGCTGGATATCGATGATTTTAAGAGCGTTAATGATACATACGGCCATGATATCGGTGATGCAGTTATAGTGGAATTTGGTCACAGAATCCAGTCACTCTTAACAAATAAAGATATCATCGCAAGGCTTGGTGGAGATGAATTTATCATATTAGTTGCGGACAAGTCTCTGCATGGCTTAGAGCAATTAGCTGAACAAATCAAAGCACATATGGAGCACGGCTGGCATCAAATTGCAGAAAATCTTAAAGTAACAACAAGTATTGGTATTGCAATGAAACAAAAGAGGTATGAAAGTTCTTTTGCATTAATGAAGAAAGCCGATTTAGCTTTATATGCAACAAAAAAAGGTGGAAAAGACGGCTATCATATTTATTCAAAAGAAAGATGATCCATAGACTCAACCCGTATACAATAGTGGAAATAAATTAATTATGTCTCATTAGTTAACAGCTAGTGGGGCTTTTTTATTTATTATATCATTATCATATTGTATTGATCTTTAAACGATATAGGTTTATCTATAAATGATGTTATAATTGTATATATAAACATATTGTTAGGAAGGTGTTAGGCATTGGAAATGCAACTGAAAGTTTCGACAGGTATGAGGGGGTTTGATGAAACGATTGACTCGCTGAGATTAGGTGATAATGTCGTATGGCAAGTAGATGATATCGAATCATATCAGGGAATCATCACTCCTTTCGTGAATAAAGCATTAGAAGATAACCGGAAAGTTGTGTATGTTCGATTTGGCCAGCATAAGAAATTAGTCGAAGATAATGAGCGGATCATTGTCTATGAAGTGGATGCTAAAAAAGGGTTTGAAAGTTTCGCGACCGAAATACATCGATTAATTGAAAAAGAAAGTTATAAAACGTTCTATATTTTCGATAGTTTGACAGAATTATTAACAAACTGGTATTCGGATTTAATGATAGGTAACTTTTTCAAGGTATGTTGTCCCTATTTGTACGAACTAGATACTGTTGCCTATTTTGCCATAAACAGAAATGTTCACACATACAGCACGATCGCCAGTATTCGTGAAACCACACAAGTTTTGTTAGATTTATACGAGGTGGAAGGACAGCGGTATATTCACCCGTTAAAAGTTTGGCAGAGGTACTCCCCAACAATGTTTTTCCCTCATTTAATTGAAGGTGATCATGTCAAAAGTATAACGGCAAGTTCTGAAGCAACCAGTCTGTTCGCTAATGTAAAACTTGTAGAAGAAAGAATGGATTATTGGGATGTTGTCTTTACTAAAGCGAAAGATGCGTTAAACGAAAGCAAAGAAAAGCAGGAAAATATTAAACAACTATTAATGTCCCTGCTGATTGGTGAAAAATCACGCATGTATGATTTATGCAATCAGTATTTTACATTAGAGGATATCCTGAGAATTGCCTCAAGAGAAGTAGGCACTGGATTTATCGGTGGAAAAAGTGTCGGAATGCTGTTAGCCAGAAAAATATTAAGATCAGAAAAAGAAGGTAAATTCCATCAGTATATGGAAGCACACGATTCCTTTTATATTGGTTCCGATATTTTTTATACGTTTATCGTTCAAAACGGCTGGTGGAAGCTTCGGGTAAAACAAAAAACAAAAGAAGGTTATTATCAGTATGCAAAGGAATTGAAAGAAAAAATCCTGACAGGTAAATTCCCGACAAATATCAAGGAACAATTTGTCCAGGTATTAGAATATTTTGGTCAATCACCGATAATTATTCGCTCCAGTTCTTTGCTGGAAGATAACTTCGGTAATGCATTTGCTGGTAAGTATGACAGCGTGTTTTGTGTGAACCAGGGGACACCGGAAGAGCGGTATGAACAATTGGAAAATGCAATAAGGACAGTTTATGCAAGTACGATGCATCCTGATGCATTAGAATATCGAATGAATCGCGGGTTATTTGAGAAAGATGAACAAATGGCTATCCTGATCCAAAGAGTATCTGGCGACCATTACGCAGATAATTTCTTTCCGCATATTGCAGGAGTGGGAAACTCTTCAAATTTATATGTATGGGACAAAAATGTTGATATGGATGCAGGTATGATCCGCCTTGTGTTTGGCTTAGGAACGAGAGCTGTTGATCGGACAGTAGACGATTATGCCAAAATCGTTACATTAGATCAGCCGACTCGAAAGCCATTAATGCATATGGATGATCAGAAAAAATTCTCCCAGCACGGTGTGGATGTCTTATCAATTAAAGAAAATAGGTTAACAAGTGTCAAGCTGGATGAAGCCATTTCAAATGTATGGGATGTCGAACGGAACTTATTTGCATCAATTGACACTGAAACGAGCTTCCGGTTAAAAGAGCTTGGTTATCAGAATATGCCAACACCATATATTCTTGATTTTAAAAACCTATTAAAACATTCTGCATTTCCACGAGTAATCAAGGAAATGCTGGCCGAAATTTCGAGAGTATATGATTATCCTGTTGATGTAGAATTTACGGCAAACTTCCGTTCAAAAGATGATTTCCAAATTAATGTTGTGCAATGCCGGCCATTACAGACAAAAGGTCTTGGTAAATCTGTGGAGATTCCAGTTGTTTCACCAGATGAGCCGTGCTTTATTCAAACAAATGGGAATTTTATGGGTGGGAACATTCGCTTGCCGATAGATTATGTTATCTATGTTGATATGGACCATTATTTAAGCTTGAATGAACAAGATAAATACAGTGTTGCCAGGATTATCGGAAAATTAACAAGAGAGCTAAAGGAAAAGAATATATTCCTTGTTGGTCCAGGGAGGTGGGGAACTTCTACGCCGTCACTCGGTGTACCTGTTCACTTCGCCGAGATTCAGCATGTTGATGCAATCTGTGAAATATCCTCCCAGGCAAAAGGGTTTATGCCAGAGTTATCGTATGGCAGTCACTTTTTCCAGGATATTGTCGAGTCAGATATCTTCTATGCTGCTTTGTTTGAAGGAGAAGAGAATGTCCGCTTCGAGCCGGATTATATTTTGAAGCAAGCTAACATGCTGGACAACTGGATATCAAATGCCGGTACATGGAAACAAACCATCCATATATGTGCGCCAAATCAGATGGAATTACTATCTGATATTGTTAGTCAGAAGCTGTTATGTAAGTAAATACAAAAGTAGGTAGTGCTGCAGATGTAAGTATTACCTACTTTTTTCTATTAATTTCGACAAAAATATGATTAAATAGTGTAGTAGGAAAGTTCTATATTAAAATGCTTACTTTTATTTATAGGTGGAGATAATTTGGACTTAGGTCAATTTATTCATTCAGAACATCAATTAATTTTCATAATAATATCCTTTCTTATTGCATATACAGCTTCCATTACTTCGATAGATTCGGCAAAACAGATACATTTATCAAATGGACTGATAAAACACGCTTGGATTTTAACAGGTGGTGCGGTATTAGGAATAGGAATATGGTCAATGCATTTCGTCTCAATGTTATCCTATCCTTTTTCTGAACAAGCTTACTTCGATAAAGCGATGTCAGCATATTCTGTTATTATTGCTGTCCTTTCGTGCGTAATAGGTTTTTATTCCATTACCTTTATGAAGCATAAGCTGCTGGCACTTTTCCTTGGAGGAATAACGATAGGTACAGGGACTTTTGGAATGCACTATATTGGGATGAGTGCAATGAAATCGGT
>NZ_ML762424.1:85731-92567 GCF_009498735.1 Gracilibacillus oryzae | reverse complement strand
ATCTATCTTCTCATTGTTAGTTGGTTCTATTTTTTCCAATTTACCTGCCTCTTTTATTAACAGGAAAAAATGGCTGTTCTCATTTCTGATGGCTGGTGTAGTTACTAGTATGCATTATACCGGAATTGCTGCAGCAACCTTTGAGTTTGTTTCGGATGCTGTCATCCAGAATGGCTTAAAAACTAATATGAAAGTGATGCAATGGTTTATCATTTTTATTACTTTTACTATATTTATTGCCGTATTTTTCTTTATCTTTTACCAAAAATTTATCCGGAAAACAATGAACTTACAGGATACAACGGGCATTGTACTGACAGATGCAAGGTATCATATATTAAAAGCAAATCCTTCTTTTTATCAGATTGTTGATCAATTGAAACTGGATATAAAAATGAACCAATTACACAGCAATCTCCCATTTGATATAAAATATATGGATGCATTTGAAGTGAGAGAATATGAGTATCAGCAATGTTTTATCGAGGTAAGTAAAGTTATTGCTCAATCAGATGAAGAAGTCCAATATTTATGGTATTTTCGGGACATTTCAGAGAAGAAAGAAGCAGAGATGCTTATGCACAAAATGGCCTATTATAATAATGTGACGAACTTACCGAACAGAAATTTGCTGGAAAATCAGATTAAAGAATGGAAAAAGAAAGATCAGCGAAATATAACTTGTTTGTACATACAGTCCCATCGTTTACGATTTTCAATGGATTCACTTGGGACATATGATGGTGAGAGCTTTATTCGACTTCTTGCAAACAAACTGAAAGAAGTCATCTCAGATCAGGATTTGATTGTTCATTATGAAAATCGAACGTTTCTTATCTTTATCCTTGATGCAAAGGAAAATCAAGTTCTAGAATTAGTCGAGAAATTGCTGCATCAGTTAACATTGCCGATTCAGATGAAACAACGGTCAATCAGCATAGCGGTAAATATCGGTATCAGCAATTATCCTCTTCACACAAATAAAATAGGTTCCCTCGTTTATTTAGCAAATCTGGCGATGCTGGAATCTAGCCAAAGAAGTAAGAATCAATTTTCCATATTCGAAAAATCCATGCTGGAACAAAGCAATCGCAAAATTTTATTAGAGGATGCAATGATCCCTGCGCTGAAAAATCAGGAGTTTACTCTAGTGTATCAGCCGATATTCTGTGTGAAAACAGGTGAAATATTAAATGTGGAGACATTAATTCGCTGGAAAAGTGAAAAATACGGTTTTATTTCACCAGCAGAATTTATTCCGATTGCTGAAGAGAATGGATTTATTAATAAGCTGGGAGCATGGATAGTAAAGGAAGCATGTCTGCAATGGGTTGAATGGAAGCGGCAAGGATATCCATTGGTACGGATAGCAGTCAATGTTTCTGCAATCCAATTGGCTCACGATCAATTTATCAGAACAATTGAAAAGATTATTGAAGAAGCAGGGATGGATCCCCATTATTTAGAATTAGAAATAACAGAATCTTCTTCTTTAAATTATCACCACTCTTTGAAGGACAAGTTGAGCAAATTATCAAGGTTAGGAATTTATTTATCTCTTGATGATTTTGGTACAGGTTATTCTTCCTTTGAACATTTAAAAGAATTACCTGTTAACAAGTTGAAAATTGACCGTTCTTTCATTTATGATTTAATAACAGACCAGAATCAGCAGGCTATTTTACGTTCTATTATTCAATTAGGACACAATTTAAAAATGGATGTGTTAATGGAAGGTGTAGAAGAAGAGGCTGAAGTTAATTGGCTTAGGCGAAATCAATGTGACTTTATCCAGGGATACTACTTCTCCAGACCGCTATCTCCAGATAAACTAATCGAATATATTACCCTGCAAAAGCACAAAACCGTTAATCTCTGATTAGCGGTTTTTTTTTATCATATATTTCATTTGCCCTTGGTGAAAGGGAGTGTTTTTCCTCAACGTTGGTATAGTACTCATTACATTAGTGAATCTTCAAATAGTTCTGCAATAACTTTCCCAACTTATCAGACTAAAAAAATAAAAAAGTATCTAAACCTTGCTAAATCAGGCTATTTCTACCTTTGTTCTGTTACGCAGTGTGATTTTGTTCACAACACAGGCAGTGAGTTCGTGATTAAATGAACATATGAAAAACAAGATTGGGAAACATGGAGGGATTAACATGCCAAAGAAAAAGTCCCCATTATGGCAAAGGATGAATTATTTAAAACCGAAAGAGAAATATTCCAATAATCACAGTCAGCTGCAGGAAGGTGATCGTGATTGGGAAAATGTGTACAGAAGAAGATGGCAGCATGACAAAGTCATTCGCTCCACACATGGAGTGAACTGTACCGGATCATGCAGCTGGAATATATATGTGAAAGACGGCATTGTCACATGGGAAGGCCAAGCATTAGACTATCCATCAACAGGACCTGACATGCCAGACTTTGAACCAAGAGGATGTCCAAGAGGTGCCAGCTTCTCCTGGTATATCTACAGTCCGCTTCGTGTGAAGTATCCATATGTAAGAAAAAAACTTCTTCACTTATGGCGAGACGCATTAGCACAGCATATGAATCCACTAGAAGCATGGAAAAGTATTGTCGAAGATCCGGAAAAAGCACGCAGCTATAAACAGGCAAGAGGAAAAGGCGGGCTTGTCCGCTCTGACTGGCAGGAAGTGACCCAACTAGTTGCAGCATCTGTTTTATATACAACAATGAAATATGGTTCTGATCGTAATATCGGCTTTTCACCAATTCCGGCAATGTCAATGGTCAGCCATGCGGCAGGAAGCAGGTTTATGTCACTTGTAGGTGGACCAATGTTAAGTTTCTATGACTGGTATGCTGATTTACCGCCAGCATCACCACAAATCTGGGGGGACCAGACAGATGTTCCGGAAAGCTCTGACTGGTACACTGCCGGCTATATTATGACATGGGGTTCCAATGTACCGTTAACCCGTACACCTGATGCACACTTTTTAGCTGAAGCAAGATATAAAGGAACCAAAGTCGTTTCTGTAAGTCCCGATTACGCAGAATCTACCAAGTTTTCTGATGACTGGATGTCAGTTAAACAAGGATCTGATGGTGCAGTTGCGATGGCGATGGGACATGTCATTTTAAATGAATTTTATCAAAAGCAGACAACACCATATTTTGAGCAATATGCCAAAACATACACAGACTTTCCGTTTACCGTACTGTTAAAACAAAAAGGCGAAAAATTAGTAGCAGATCGCTTTCTACAAGCAAAAGATTTAAATATCGAAACAACAAACAGTGAATGGAAACCATTAATGTATAACAGCTTAACCCAGGACTTTGCAATCCCGCAAGGAACGATGGGATCAAGATGGGATAAACAAGGCAAATGGAATCTGAAGTTAATTGATGAGCGAAATGGTGAAAAAATTGAACCAGTACTCGGCTTTCTGGGACTGGAAGATGTAGTAAAAACAGTGGATATCGCTTATTTCGATGCAGAAACTCGTTCAACCATGAAGCGTGCCGTCCCTGCGAAAAAGATCGAAATTGATGGAAAAACAGAATATGTTACAACAGTTTATGATTTAATGCTTGCTAATTACGGAATTGACCGGGGAATTGGCGGTGATGCAGCAAAGTCTTATGATGAAATCGAAGCATTCACTCCTGCATGGCAGGAAAAAATCACTGGTGTTGATCGTAATCTTGTGATCAAAATTGCCCGTGAATTTGCCCAAAATGCAATTGATACAAATGGCCGTTCCATGATTATTGTCGGTGCTGGAATTAATCACTGGTTCCACTCTGATGCAATTTACCGAGCTGTTGTCAATCTTGTCATAATGGTTGGCGCACAAGGTGTGAATGGCGGAGGATGGGCCCACTATGTTGGACAGGAAAAATTGCGGCCGGCAGAAGGCTGGAACACAATTGCTACAGCCAAAGACTGGCAAGGACCGCCAAAACTGCAAAACGGAACATCTTTCTTCTATTTCGCAACAGAACAATGGCGATATGAAGAAACGTCCATTAATGAATTAACAGCGAAAACAGTTGATCAGGCAAGATATGAACATCCAGCAGATTATAATGTCTTAGCTGCAAGACTCGGCTGGCTGCCGTCATACCCTACTTTTAATAAAAATGGAATAGATGTCTACAATGAAGCAGTTCAGGCTGGAAACCAGTCAGTTGATGAAATTGGTAAATATGTTGCCAATCAGTTAAAAGACAGAAAACTCGAGTTTTCGATTGAAGATCCTGGCAATCCAGTCAACTATCCAAGAACATTGTTCGTCTGGCGTGCAAACCTGATATCCAGTTCAGGGAAAGGTCATGAATATTTCCTGAAACATTTACTTGGTGCTAGCAATGGGTTGCTGAATGATGATCAGGACAGTATCAGGCCATCTGAAATCAAATGGCGTGAAAATGCTGCGGAAGGCAAGCTGGATTTATTAGTTGATCTTGATTTCCGTATGGCAGGAACTGGTTTGTACTCTGATGTGATCTTACCTGCATCTACATGGTATGAAAAACACGATTTATCAAGTACTGACATGCATCCATTTGTTCATCCATTCAATCCAGCCGTTTCCTCCCCATGGGAAGCAAAATCGGATTGGGATATTTTTAAAGCATTAGCAAAAGGAATTTCCGATTTAGCGGAAGAGCTTGATCTTGATGAAATAAAAGAAGTTGTTACAAGTCCGTTACAACATGATACAGTACAGGAAATCGCACAGCCATTAGGTGAAATTCAAGACTGGTCTAAAGGAGATTGTGAACCAATCCCAGGCAAAACGATGCCAAACGTTCATGTTGTTGCAAGAGATTATAAACAATTGTATAAAAAGTTCACATCACTAGGACCGAACGTTGGCAAAAATCCATATGGCGGCAAAGGCATCAGCTGGTCAATGGAAAAAGAGTATGAACAAGCAAAACATGCGATTGGCCCTGTGGAAGAGGAAGGGATCTCTAAAGGTCTGCCAAATATCACGGATGCGAAAAGTGCCTGTGAAGCAATATTAAGGTTATCTTCCACCACCAATGGAAAAATTGCCGTGAAAGCATGGGAAGCATTAGAAAAACAAACCAATCTGGAATTACGCGATTTGGCAGAAGAAAGAGAAGAAGAACTGTTTACCTTTGAACAAATAAATGCACAGCCGAAAACGGTTATTACTTCACCAGCTTTTAGTGGTTCCGAAAAAGGCGGCAGAAGGTATTCACCATTTACAACAAATATTGAGCGTCTGATCCCGTTCCGTACAATTACCGGCAGACAATCTTATTTCTTAGACCATGAAATGATGAAAGAGTTTGGGGAAGAGATGGCAACATTTAAACCGATGCTTCACCATACACCATTTAAAAAAGACAGACCGCCAGTGGAAGGAAAAGAGATAACACTAAATTATTTAACACCACATAATAAATGGTCGATTCACAGTATGTATTATGATGCACAGCCAATGCTGACATTAGTCCGCGGCGGGCCGACTATCTGGCTGAATAAAGATGATGCAGCTGATGCTGGAATTGAAGACAATGACTGGATCGAATGTTTTAACAGAAACGGGGTAGTTGTCGCAAGAGCCGTTGTGTCACACCGGATTCCAAGAACAATGGCATTTATGCACCACGCACAGGATCGCCATATCCATGTACCAGGAACAAAATTAACAAAAACCCGAGGCGGGACACACAACAGTCCGACAAGAATTCATATGAAACCAACGCATATGATTGGCGGTTATGCACAGTTAAGTTATGGATTTAATTATTATGGACCAACAGGAAATCAACGAGACTTGCATGTTGTTATCCGCAAACTAGAGGAGGTTGATTGGCTTGAAGATTAAAGCACAAATCGGGATGGTCATGAACTTAGATAAATGTATTGGCTGCCACACATGCAGTGTAACATGCAAGAACACCTGGACAAATCGTCCAGGTGCAGAATATATGTATTTTAACAATGTCGAAACAAAGCCTGGTATCGGTTATCCGAAACGCTGGGAAGATCAGGATCATTATAAAGGCGGTTGGGAGCTTGATAATAAAGGGGAACTGAAATTAAAATCAGGCTCCAAGACCAAGCGTTTGATCAATCTTTTTTATAACCCGTATCAGCCGACAATAGATGATTATTATGAGCCTTGGAACTATGATTATGAAAAATTGACAAATAGTGAAGAACGTAAGCACCAGCCTGTAGCAAGAGCAAAATCAGCGATCACTGGTGATTTCATGGATTTAGAATGGGGTCCAAACTGGGAAGATGACTTGGCAGGCGGCCATATCACTGGATTAAGAGACCCGAATGTGGAGCAAATGGAAGAATCAATCAAAACAGAATTTGAAGAAGTATTTATGATGTACTTGCCTCGAATCTGTGAACACTGCATCAATGCACCATGTGTGTCATCATGTCCATCTGGTGCGATGTATAAACGGGATGAAGACGGAATTGTTCTTGTTGATCAGAATGCATGCCGAGCATGGCGTCATTGTGTTACATCATGTCCTTACAAAAAAGTGTATTTTAACTGGAAAACAAATAAAGCAGAAAAATGTACGATGTGTTACCCAAGAATTGAAAATGGCCAGCCGACAATCTGTTCAGAAACATGTGTGGGCCGGATTCGTTACATTGGTGTAATGCTTTATGATGCGGATCGTGTTTTGGAAGCTGCGTCAGTAGAAGATGAAGACAAATTATATGAAGAACAGTTAAAAATCTTCCTTGATCCGAATGATCCTGAGGTAATCAAACAGGCGAAAAAAGACGGCATCCATGATGACTGGATTGAAGCTGCACAGAAATCACCAATTTACCGGATGATCAT
>NZ_ML762424.1:44297-85717 GCF_009498735.1 Gracilibacillus oryzae | reverse complement strand
AATGCCAATGGTTTGGTATATTCCGCCATTAAGTCCTGTGATGAATATGATTGAAGGAAAAGGAAGCACTGCAGATGTTGACGATATTTTCCCTGCGATTGATGATATGCGGATTCCAATTGAGTATCTTGCCAACCTGTTAACAGCAGGTAATCAGGATCATATCCGAACTGTACTGAAGAAAATGGCGGTAATGAGAAGCTTTATGCGTGCGGAAACAACAGGCAAAACGTTTGATGATGAAATTATTCTTGATCTTGGACTTGATCGAGAAGAAATTCGCAAAATGTACCGTTTATTAGCAATTGCCAAATATGATGATCGTTTTGTTATACCGAAAAGCCACCGTGAAGAAGTACGTGACTTATATGATGACCAAGGAGCATGTGGTCTTGACTTTGCTGGCGGACCAGGCAGCTGTGGTGTTTTATCTTAAGGAGGCAGAAGCACATGAAGCAGGAATTTATCGCACCAACCTACCAACTGATCAGTTTCTTGCTCCGTTATCCGACAGATGAGCACATGCTGGCAATGGAGGAAATCGAAGCATTTATACACGAAATCGAGACAGGGTCTGTTAGCAGATCGCTGACAGACTTCCTCCACTCCATCACTGATTGGAACAAAGAGCAATGGGTGGAACATTATATTGAAGTATTTGATTTTGGCAAAACTTCTAATTTATATATGACATATTTAAAACTTGGTGAACAGAAAGAGCGTGGCCTCGAATTACTGCGTTTAAAGAATTATTATCAAACAGCAGGATTTGAAGTAACAGATAAAGAGCTCCCCGATTACTTACCAGTCATGTTAGAGTTTTGTTCCCAAGTAAGTAAAGAAATCCGCTGTGATTTATTAGAAAAATATACATTGGCTATTGTGGAAACAAAAGAAAAACTTGCTGAATTTAACAGCCACTATGCTAAGGTGTTGGAAGCATTGCTTGGTGTGATGAAAGAAGAAGGCATGCAAGTAGAAGAAGTCGGAAAGATGTACCAGGAACAGCCATTGTCATTAGAAGATGCACGGATCATGCAAACGATGAGAGACCAGCTGATTCGCAATCAGTTAGGCTAGAAAGGAAGATAGGTATGAATAACTCAATAGATTGGCTCTTATGGGGAATTATTCCATACATTGTTTTAACGATTTTTATCGGCGGCCATATTTACAGGTACCAAAAAGATCAATTTGGCTGGTCCTCCAAGTCCAGTGAATTTTTAGAGAAAAAGTATCTTCGTATCGGATCGATAATGTTTCATTTCGGAATATTTATGGTATTAGGCGGCCACTTTCTCGGAATCCTTGTACCTGTAAGTGTGTATAATTCACTTGGTGTTACGGAACATCAATACCATGTAATGGCACTGGTTTTCGGGATACCAGCAGGGATAGTTGCTGTGATCGGTTTAGCTATTTTGTGCTATCGCAGATTATCTGTCAAACGGATTATGAAAACAACATCAAAAGGTGACTGGGCTGTCCTGTTTTTCTTAATGGTTGTCATCATATCAGGCCTTTCCGCTACTTTTTTAAATGTTGATTCCCATGGATTTGATTATCGGACAACAATAGCGCCATGGTTTCGCGGACTGTTCGTTTTCAATGTTCAGCCAGAATTAATGGCTGAAGTCCCGGTCTGGTTTAAGATCCATTTGATTGCGAATTATGCCTTTGCATCGATTTGGCCGTTTACCAGAATGGTTCACGTTTTCAGTTTTCCTGTAAGATACTTATCAAGAAGCTTCGTGATTTATAAAGCGAGACTTTGATCAGTGGGGGGATTTTATATCCCCCACTGATCATTAGCGAAACTTATCAGGATGCTTAGCGTCTGTTATTCCCCTCTTACCATATTAGTGTTACTCGAGACTTGAAGGGGGGATTACAGACGGTTAGCGCTGTGACAAACGCCAAGTGAAAAAACAAGCATAAGGTGGTGATTTTGAATGAAGACTTCCGCAATTATTAACTTAGAAAATCAGGTGAAAGACGAGAGCTTAAGCGGTGTAGATCGTTTGTACCTTCATGATAAAATTGCTCGGTTTTATATGGAAGAAGATAATTATGCATTAGCATCCCACCACTTCCAGCAGGCAACAAAAAACCGCTATACTAATACAGAATCAGAAAAAGTCTGGCTGGAGGCGCATTCGGCTTTTGCCAAATTAGCGGAACAGTTTAAACAGTATAACCAGGCACGAATGACTTTGGCTAAAGTGTTGCAATACCTGGAGAAAAATAATAAGCCGATAGAAGCAATAGCAAGTGTCTGCCAGCGTATAGGGTGGCTCTTCTTCAGAGAAGGGGAATATCATCAGGCACATACTCAATTAGAACAGGCGCAGAAACTTTTCCTGGAAGTGCTAGATGGGAAAGATCCACGAGTGTTGCGGGTAAATGATCAGCTGGCAGATGTTTATATCGGGTTAGAGCAGCCAGAGTTGGCGATTCGTCTACATGAAAAACATTTTGAAACAAATAGTCAGTTCTTGAAAGAGGAAGAAAAAGCCTTACTTTTAATAAAAATCGGTGAATTATCTTTTCATACAGATTTGAAAAAGGCACGCAAAACGATTATAGAAGGCATGGAACGTGTGAAGGAGGAAAATCCGCTATTTATTAGAGGATCAATGCTCCTGGCAGAAATTGAAGAAACACTTGGGGCATTTCCGCGAGCGATAAAATATTATAAAGACGCCTTATGTGTAGTGGAAGAGCCTTTTCTAGTTGTATTTCTTCATGCAAAACTCGGCACACTTTATTTGAAGACAGCACAAAAAGAAGAGGCACAATCTTTCTTGGAAAAAGGTCTTCCATTATCTGCTGACTATCCAAAGATAAGGATGCAATTCCTTTACGCTTTAGGAAAAATTTATTCAGACCAAAAGAATTATGAGCTGGCCTTTGAAATGTATACAAGCTTCCTGCAAGGGTTGGATGCAGAAGGAAAGACAAGGACATTGGCATATGCGAACACTTTACAGGCAATTGCTTATAATTATCTGGTTCAAGAAGATATTAATAATGCATTAGTCAGATATAGTGAAGCTTTAAACATATATAATAAGTTGGGTTCTAATTGCCGCGAAGAAAAAGGATTAGCTGCTATTCGTTTAGCCTACTGCTACCGTGAGATGGGGGATTTATCCAAAGCAGAAGTCTATTATAAACAAGGTACAGCGGTTGTGGAAAAAGTAAAAGATAAAGGATTAAAAGAAGAAGCATTAATGGCAATCATTGATTTTTACCGGATGACAAATCAATCAGGCAAAAGCAGTGTGTATGAAAATAAATTAATCAAACTATCGTCATAACGCATAATTGGCTATATTTTTCACAACCTATATCCAGAGGTGGTTATTGTGAAAAATAATAAAATAAATAAAAAAAGCAACCAAATTGCAGAACGTAATTATACTACAGAAGATTACACGAAAGATGATGAACTGAGCCAGGCTTTATCCCAAACACATGAGCAAGCATCAGATGCCTATATGCAGCACGGTACGCGCAATGAAGAAAGAACTTCCAGATAAAATGGGAGTTCTTTTTTTATGAAGGTGCAAATCGGAGTAGCCGTTTCAATGCCAAACAGTGGTGGGGAAAATCCAATTTTACATTGAGCAATTGTTAGCAAAATATAGGAACAGCTATCCCTTCACTACCGGCCGGCATCATTACTAACACTAAAAGATAATAGTCAGAAAATATATTGCAACTATTCCGTTTTTATGTTAACTTATAAAACATATAAGTTAACGTTAACTAAAATTAATTAAAAGTATACAAAGAGGTGTGCTAATGCAATCAAACAATTTAAGAGGAATTATTTTATCTAGTATTTTTGCAGCGATCACAGCAATTCTCGCACAGGTGCAATTCGATGTATCTATTGTGCCTTTTAGTGGGCAAACATTGGCAGTCGGCTTAACAGCAACCATTATAGGGAGCAGACTGGGAAGTCTTTCCATGATCTGTTACATGCTGCTTGGTGCAATTGGATTGCCTGTATTTTCTGGATTTTCCGGCGGTCCGCAGATTATTGCCGGCCCAACTGGAGGGTTTATTATCGGATTTATTTTTACAGCATTTGTTACTGGATGGATTTTGGAGAAGACAAAATTTACTATTCCAGTCGCGATTTTTGCGAATATTATCGGCATGATTATCACCTTAACCTTTGGAGTAGTTCAGTTAAAATATATTGCAGATATGTCATGGAATGCTGCCATGGCTACAGGGGTATATCCTTTTATCATTGTCGGAATAATGAAAGCTGTCTTAGCAAGCTGGATCGGGATTATCGTCCGCAGAAGACTAGAGAAAGCCAGATTATTATCGATAACGAGTGAAGAAAGAAAAATAGCGTAACGAGGAAGAATCTATCGGCTCCTCACAACAAATAATCTCCTTCTCTGCTGCAGGAGATTTGTTCTTAATCTTCAAATGAGAAGAAGGAGTTCTCATTAGAGTAATGTCGGAAAATAAAGACAGGAATAAATAATCCGAATGTTTGCGAATAAACATTCGGATTATACTTTGCACAATATCCATTTGTCCAAACCTCTTCTATTTAATCTCATCTCCGGTAAATCCGTTCCAGATAAGTAGTTGGAGCAACTCCGGTTACTTTCTTGAAAACTCTGCTAAAATAAAAAGGGTTGGAAAAAGCTAATCTGTCACTAACTTCCGAAACATTGTAATTCTCATTTTTAAACAACTGAATGGCGTGTTCAATTAATATTTCATTTTGATATTGAGTGATGCTTTTACCTGTATGTTTTTTAAAAAGGGAAGATAAATAGGAATAGTTCATCCCTAATTCCTGTTCAATCTGATTGCTTGTCAACTTTTTTTCTTTATTCTTATGAAATAAGTCAATCATCTTTGTGACAATCCGATTGGTAGTTGAATAGGAATCTGTTCTTTTTTCCATATAAAGTTTCAGAAATAGTTCATATATCTCCATGCTTGCATTAATCGGACGCAAAGGATGGGGTGATTCAAATATCTCCATTATCTGTTCCAGTTTCGATTCTATATAAGTGATCTGGTCTGTGACCCCGCTTTTTGGCAAGGGGAGGGTTGTATCATATAGCTTACTGGGAATAATGGATGTCTGGCGATAGGTAGAAAATGTTTTTTGTTTATTATCAATGTCTTTACTGTAAAAATGAATATAGAACCATGCGGAGCCCTGTTCGTAAAATTCTTCTCCCCAATGATGCTTGTTTTTGCAAAGAAAAAGATAGGAACCTTTCGTTAAGTCATAAGATATTCCTTCTTCAATTACCTTTAATCTGCCGCTGACCACATAAATAAATACATGTAAATCTGACATAACCCGATCTGGATGGAGAAATACTCCTTTATCATCTCGGACATAGCCAACCTCATGAATTAATGGTAAAGAATTAGTTGCTATTTCGATTTGATGTTCCACAATAATTCCCCCTTGTTACTATCATACTTATAAATCCAAAAAAAAGATAGGTATTCCGATAAAATGAAATGTACTTTTTCTATTATAACCTTCATACTAAAATAAAGCACTTACAATGGAGGTATTGTCATTTGAAAAAATAATATTAAAAGAAGGTTTATTTAAACAATCCCAGGAAAAAGGGAAAGAATATTTACTATACTTAGATGTTGATAGATTAATAGCGCCATGCTATGAAGCGGTAAATCAGCCAGCAAAAAATGAAAGATATGGCGGCTGGGAAAAAACGCCGATTGCAGGACATTCCATTGGTCACTGGCTCTCTGCTGCTGCCCAGATGTATGCTGTCACCCATGATCCGCAGCTTAAAGAAAAATTAGACTATGCGCTGACAGAATTAGAGCGCGTCCAATCATTTGATGAGGATGGTTATCTGAGCGGCTTTTCACGCGCAGGCTTTGATCAGGTTTTTACAGGTGAATTTGAAGTCGAGCATTTCAGTCTTGCTGGTTATTGGGTTCCCTGGTATTCGATTCATAAAATATATGCAGGTTTAATAGATATTTATCAATTATTAGGCGACGAAAGGGCACTGCAAATTGTAACTAAGATGGCAGACTGGGCTTACAATGGCTTGAAAAACCTGACTCATGAACAATTTCAGAAAATGTTAACATGTGAGCACGGTGGAATGAATGAGTCGTTTGCTGATCTATACAATATTACGAAAGATGAGAGATATCTAGAACTTGCCGAGAAATTTTATCACGAGCATGTACTGGAACCACTTGCTATAGAAAAAGACGACTTGGAAGGCAAGCATGCCAATACACAAATCCCGAAAATAATTGGTGTAGCAAAATTATATAATATTACCGGAAAAGAAAAATATAAAGCAATCGCCACATTTTTCTGGGACCAAGTTGTTCAGTATCGCACATATGCGATTGGCGGAAACAGCATTCGGGAACACTTTGGACCGGAGAATGCGGAAGAGCTTGGTGTATTAACAACAGAGACATGTAATACGTACAATATGCTGAAATTGACAGAATTACTGTTTGGCTGGTCTCATGAGGGTAAATTTTATGATTTTTATGAAAAAGCATTATACAACCATATCTTGGCATCGCAGGATCCTGAATCAGGAATGAAGACATATTTTGTTTCTTCAGAGCCAGGTCATTTTAAGGTGTATAATTCAAAAGATCATTCGTTCTGGTGTTGTACTGGAACAGGGATGGAAAACCCTGCAAGATATAATCGCGGCATTATTTCCAAACAAGATCATACGGTCTATGTGAATTTATTTATTTCTGCTAATTATGAAACAGACAATATCAACATCAGCCAGCAAACAGACTTCCCGCAAGTAGATGAGACAGAATTATCGCTGGAGAAAATAACTCCGGAAACAAAGATTGCGATTCGAAAACCATACTGGTTAGCTGAAGAAATAGTAATTGAACATAATGGCAAGAAAATTCACTATACTGAAGAAAGTGGTTATCTTTTTATTGAAGAAAACTGGCAAAATGGTGATCAATTAAAGATGAAGACACCAATGAACTTACACAAATATATTGCAAAAGATGATCCGAAAAAACAGGTGATTATGTATGGTCCTGTCGTTCTTGCTGGTGCATTAGGCCGGGAAAATTACCCTGAAACAGACATATTAGAGGATCATCAGGCATTAAATAATTATCCGTTAATTGAGGTGCCTGCACTTGTTACAAATAAAGATAAGTTAGATCAGTGGATTCATGTGAAGGATAAAGAAAAACTGATTTTTGAAACGGATGCTGTCGGACAGCCAGGTGATCAAAAGCTCACACTGAAGCCATTCTATGATATTCACCATGAAAGATATACAATTTACTGGAATATCATGAATGAAGAAAGCTTCCAGAATTTTGTTGACGAGGAAAAAGCATTGCGTGACCGCATTCAGAAGGTAACAGTTGATGTTGTTACACCACATGAGCAGCAGCCGGAAGTTGATCATCAGATGGAATCAGATAATTCTTCCTCTGGTTATTTGAATGTTGTTCATAGTGGTTATCGGGATGCAAAAGATGGCGGATTCTTCAGTTATGAAATGAATGTAGATCCATCAAGAGAAATGTTTGTACTAGTTACTTATTTTGGCGGGGATATGCCGATGCATACTGATGGGAAATGGATGCAGCGAGAATTCTCCATTCTGGTTGATGAAGAGAAGATTGGTGAACAAACGCTTGATAACAATAAGCCAGGTCAACTATTTACTGTCAGCTATCCAATCCCAGGTCAATTAACAGAAGGGAAAGATAAAGTACGGGTAAAATTCCAGGCAGACAAGGATAAGATTGCCGGAGGAGTATATGAAGTACGGATCCTGAATGAACGTAATATATAGTGGATAACAAATTGCAGCGCCCGATTACTCGGGCGCTGCAATGTTAACTAAATTAGCTGTAGAATGAAGCACCTACAATGATCAATAAGATAAATAGTACAACGATCAAAGCAAATCCGCTTCCGTAACCGCCACCATAACCGTAGCCGCCACCGTATCCACTGCCGTATCCTCCACATGGATTACATCCGTAGTAACTCACAAATATCAACCTCCTTCATTGTTTTCACTAATTAATGTATGTCAATTCGTCTAATCGGTTAGGGTAAATGTCTATATTTATGAAAAATGGGCGGTTAACAATTGTGGGGAAAAAGAGTGTAAGATATTATGACAAGAGAAGAGGCAACGGATTATTCGTTTGCTATAGTATGGATAACACCTAGTTGTTACATGTAAGTTAAAAAATACTTAGTCCACTTTTTTCAGCTTATATGTATGATGCTAGTTGCTCCCCAATCCATTTAAGGTGTGCTTTCACTGCAGGCAAAGTAAAAACCAGGCTGGTAACCCAACCTGATTTATACTTTGCTCTTTTTTTGTTTATGGTTAATCATCATCTTTAATTATTCCCAGTGTCTTCAATCCATTATAGATCCCGGATTCTTCAACAGAACTAGTCTGATACCTGGAATGTTTCAGTAATTCCGGATGGCAGTTTCCCATGGCAAAACTGTTGCCGACATATGCAAGCATTTGTTTATCATTCATACCATCACCAAATGCTATTGCTTCATCTGGTGAAATATTCAGTTCTATCAGGATTTTTTCAACTGCAATTCCTTTATTGACATTCTCCCTGATAACATCATAGCAATGCTCCATCCCTTTTACATTAACTTGGGATAAGTAAATCTCATCTCCATCCAGGTTGTATAATGCCGGCTCTTTTGGTTTTACATTCATAATGGTAATACCAAGAATATCATTGGCAAATTCTTCGGAATAGAGCTGGACATCCCCTAAGTGAAAATAGTCAATAAACTGCTTGACAACTTCCTTATCTAAAGATGTTAACAAATTCAATTTATTTGTATATAAGATCAATTCATGATTGTTTTCTTTTGCAACCTTTAAGTAATGTTCAATCATTTCAGCAGGCATTGTTTCATTAACCAGCACCTGATCTTGATAAAGGGCGTAAGCACCATTGTAACCGATAAAGGATGTAATATTTAGCGCTTCTGCGATATCACTAATCTCATGTAAGGGTCTTCCTGTTGCCAGAAATACTTCTATTCCCTGAGATTGTGCTTGTTTTACTGCAATTTTAGTAGAATCTTCAATGGAATGGTCTTCCCGCAAAATGGTACCATCAATATCTAAAAACAATGCTTTAGACTCTGCCATTGATATGCTCCTTTATTAAAATGTAAGGTTTGTCAGCTTTTCTCCGCTTGTTTCCTCATAGCCTTTCACATAATTCAAGCGGCGTTGTGCTGTTGATTTGTTTACTTGCTCATCCGCATGATAAGACGAACGAACAAGTGGCCCGGCTTCACAATGTTTGAATCCTTTTGAAAATGCGATCTCTTTTAATTCTTTGAATTCATCTGGATGATAATAACGTTCCACCTTCAAATGCTTTTTCGTTGGCTGCAGGTATTGACCGATTGTCATAATATCTACATTGTTTGCTCGAAGGTCATCCATTGCTTCAATAATTTCTTCTTTTGTTTCACCTAAACCAACCATAATGCTTGACTTAGTCGGAGTATTAGGAGCAATTTCTTTTACACGGCGTAATAATTCCAATGAACGATCATACATCGCAATAGCACGGACTTTTTTGGTTAACCGTCTTACTGTTTCAATATTGTGGTTAAAAATGTCTGGCTGACCGTCCATTAATGTATGTAAGCTTTCATAATCACCTTTCATATCAGAAGGCAATATTTCAATCGAACAGCCTGGTACTCTTTCGCGAATTTGACGTACTGTTTCCGCGAATACAGCTGCACCGCCATCTTTTAAGTCATCACGGGCAACAGCTGTTACCACAACGTGTTTCAGACCCATGATCTCTACAGATTCAGCAACACGTGCCGGTTCGCCCCAGTCTAATTCATTCGGCAGACCGGTTTTTACTGCACAGAAACGACAGCCTCTTGTACAAGTGTCCCCTAAAATCATAAATGTCGCTGTCTGGCGCTCACTCCAGCATTCGTGGATATTCGGGCATTTCGCTTCTTCACAGACAGTGTTTAGTCTTTTATCACGCATTAAGTGTTTTAATTTGTTATAAGATTTGTTTGTGTTAATTTTAATTTTCAGCCATTCTGGTTTACGTAAGTGTTCTTCTTTATTTGCCATCAACATCGTCTCCTATCTAGATAAGTTCCAGGAATCATCCATATACTTTGTTTTCATCAGTTCGTCAATTTCTTTTAATTGGGACTCTGAAAAATCATATGCAACGAAATCAATATTTAATCCTTTTGCAAAACCTTGGTGAAATGCCTTTTTGGTATCTTCCATTGTGACTTTTTTGGATAACACATCTTGAATAGCAACAGCCTTATCTTTAAAAGCTTTCTTTGCCCTTTCTTTTACCTTTTCATTTGAATAAAGGAAAAAATCATACAATTTGTCATCATCGATCGTAATCGGAATCGACCCATGCTGCAAAATAACTCCTTTTTGCCTTGTCTGCGCACTGCCTGCTGCTTTTTTGCCATCGATCACTAATTCATACCAGGAAGGTTCTTCAAAGCACACAGCGGATTGCGTTGTTTCCAGTTTTCCTTCAGGGATAGCGAATGAAGCATCAACCCCCAGCAGGTGAAAACCTTCCAGAAGACCTTGAGATATCACCCGATAAGCATCCTTTACCGAATGCGGCATGTCCGGATGATCTTCTGAAACAACCACACTATATGTCAGTTCCTTGTCGTGCAGTACTGCTCTTCCTCCAGTTAACCTTCGAACTAGCGGAATATTCTGCTTTTTTAATGCGTCTAAATCAATCTTATTTGTTGTTTTTTGGAAATACCCGACAGATAATCCTGCAGGCTCCCATTCATAAAAACGGATGACTGGCGGGATCTCTCCCTTGCTGTGCCAATTTAACAGACATTCATCAACCGCCATATTATAAGCAGGATGACATTTGCCTGAGTCGATAAAATACCATGTTTCTCCCATTGATATTAGGCGATGACCGTTATGAAATCATTCGCCCATTCCCCCCCACTGCTAGAAGTATTATGTAAAATTAAAGTTGAAAGAGGAACTGAATTATCACAGTGCTGAACGTCTGCATTAACCACTGCTGATTATAGCAACATTATACCATTTTCAACCATTATCATCGTACAACTTATCAGGTATCCTGTCAAAAATAGAATATTACATTGTGTCTGTATTCTGTTAGTATATACTTATGTGCATTTGGCACCATTTTCAGATAAAAAGAGAAGGAGCAGCATATGAGTGGATTTAATGAACAGTTTTTCATTTCAGTACTTATTATAGCAATCGGTTTTCTGCTGAAAAAGGCGAATATCGTAAAAGAATCAGATGGGGAAGGCGTCGCTCGAATCATCTTTAATATCACATTGCCGAGTCTTATTATTGTTACTTTTAGTGATGTTGAATTTACTTCTTCTTTATTCTACTTAATCGTGATTTCATTTGTTTATGGAATTATGGGTGGATTTATCGCATTATTTATCTTTAGAAAACAATCAAGACATGATCGTGGCATGTTCAGTATGATGGTGCCTGGCTTAAACATTGGCCTGTTTGCTTATCCATTAGTGGAAGGGCTCTTTGGTTTTGAAGGGTTAAAGTATTTTGGCATGTTTGATGTCGGGAATGCGTTTATCGTATTTGGGCTCAGTTATATTATTGCAGGAATTTATTCAGAGAATAACGGTATGTTGGAAACAAGAGGAATTATCTATAAATTGGCTAAATCCATCCCTTTGCAAACTTATATTATTATGTGTTTACTAAGCGTTTTTGATTTTAGTCTCCCTGATTTTGTTGTGGATGTTTCCAGTGTGATATCAATGGCAAATATGCCTTTATCCTTATTATTACTTGGTCTTTATTTGAATTTCTCCTTTGCGAAAGGATATGGCAAATTAATCACATCATTTCTAGTAACAAAGTATGGAATCGGATTAGCACTTGGTTTATTAAGTTATTATTTCCTTCCTGCTGATGAAATGTTTCGTTTTACATTGTTAATTGGCTTTATTTTGCCAACATCGATGTCTGTTTTACCATATTCGATCCTTTTTGGATATAATCAGCGTCTTGTCGGTACGGTATCGAACATGACAATGATGATCAGTTTTATCTTAATCTGGCTGATTGTAAATCTAATAGTGTAATAGCTTGAAAGGTGGAGAAGCATGTTTGATTTAACCTTAATGGAATGGATTGTCGTTATTTTTTCTGCACTGTTATTAGGATTTTCTAAAGCAGGTGTAGCAAGCATGGGAATTCTTGTTGTAACAATCTTTATGATTATCTTCCCTGCAAGAGAATCTGTCGGAATTTTACTTCCATTGTTAATTGCCGGTGACTTATTTGCTGTCACTTATTACCGCAAAAATGTTGTCTGGAAATATCTTTTCTCTTTAATTCCATCTGTTTTGGTTGGTATTATAGCAGGATATGGTATACTGAGTTTTGTTACAAGTGAGCAATTAAAGCCGATGATCGGGATTCTAATCCTTGTTTTGATTGTTCTCCATATCAGCAGGGACCGATTAGGGGAAAGATTTAATCAGCTTTTGCCAGAATCGAAACTGTTTACTTTTACAATGGGCGTATTAGCTGGATTTGCCACAATGATTGGCAATACAGCAGGTGGTGTTATGGCGATTTATTTTCTTGTCAAAGGCCTGCCGAAAAAAGAGTTTGTTGGAACGGGTGCCTGGTTTTTCCTTATGGTTAACGTCATAAAAGTACCATTTTATATTTCATTAGGCATCATTACAGCAGATTCAATTCTGTTTAATTTATGGCTGATACCTGCTGTCCTGGCAGGTGCTGTTATAGGTGTAAGCGTGCTGAAAATCATTCCGCAGCGCTTGTTTCAGATCCTTGTCTTAGCATTTGCGGTAATTGGAGCGATTCGTTTAATTATTGGTTAATAAGTATGTGAAAAATTTCGACAAAATTCTGAAAATTTATGGTATGATATCCTTAGTCAAATAGTCGAACAGTTTTGGAGGTTTCATTTATGAACAATAAACGTTTAGAAACGTTATTATTACATGGCGGGCAGACACCTGATCCGACAACAGGATCGCGTGCTGTACCGATATATCAAACAACTTCATACGTGTTTGAAGATACAAATCATGCAGAGAAATTATTCTCGCTGCAAGAGAATGGAAATATTTACAGTCGATTAATGAATCCGACTTTAGATGTATTTGAAAAAAGAATGGCATTGCTGGAAGGGGGAGCAGCTGCTGTTGCCACCGCTTCTGGTATGGCAGGTATTTCGATGGCGATTATGAATATTGCATCAGCAGGTGATGAAATCGTCGCAGCAACCAATCTTTATGGTGGTACATATAACTTATTTGCGATAACTTTACCTCGCTACGGAATTAAAGTGCATTTTGTTGATCCGACAGACCCAGATAATTTCAGGAAAGCCATTAATCACAAAACAAAGGCACTCTTTGCAGAAACGATTGGTAACCCAAGTCTGCATGTGCTGGATATTCCGGAAGTATCGAAAATTGCCCATGATGCCAACATTCCGTTAATTGTTGACAATACATTTGCGACACCATATGTTTGCCGTCCGATTGAACAAGGTGCAGATATTGTCGTACATTCTGCAACAAAATGGATTGGCGGACATGGTACATCAATCGGCGGTATCGTTGTAGATGGCGGGAATTTTAATTGGAATCAGTCAAAGTTTCCTGGCTTTATTGAACCAGACCGCAGTTATAACGGGATTGTTTATGCAAAAGATTTTGGCGATATTGCATTTGCGACGAAATTGCGTGTGCAGTTATTAAGAGACCTTGGCGCATGTTTAAGTCCTTTCAATGCGTTTCAATTATTACAAGGGCTGGAAACATTGAATTTGCGTGTGGAACGTCATAATCAAAACGCGTTAGATTTAGCCCAAAGACTGGAACGCCATCCTGCAGTAAGCTGGGTAAGCTATCCTGGTCTTGCTTCACACCCATCCCATCAATATGCCAAGAAGCATTTAGAGAATGGATTTGGTTCTGTCGTTGTGTTTGGGATTAAAGGCGGCAGGGAAGCAGGAAGTGCGTTAATTAATAATATGCAGTTATGGTCACATCTGGCGAATGTAGGCGATGCAAAGAGCTTGATTATTCATCCAGGCACAACTACCCATTTGCAATTATCGAAGGAAGAATTGGAAGCAACAGGTGTAACAGAAGACTTGGTGCGATTATCTGTTGGTCTGGAGAATATCGATGATCTTTATGAAGATTTGGATCAATCATTACAAAAGGCAACAGGTATGAGCCAGCAGACTAAAGCATCCAATCAGGCTGAGAACAATACAGAAGACATCGTTCAATTACTAACACAAGAAGTAATCAAACAACTGCAGCAGAAGAGAATCTGATCATTCACCATGATAAAGTACAAGCTTCTATTTCTTATTGGAACATGGGGCAAGTCCCCTTGTTTCTATTAAAGTGAGATCATGGATATACCGTATCGACTACAAACAAAAAATCGATACGTTTATCATAATATAATACTATATAGGGGGAGTTCGTATGAAAGGTTCAAAACTTTTCGCGCTATTATTTGCAGCATTTTTCGTGTTAATACTAGCAGCATGTGGGACTGGCGATGAATCATCATCTGACAGCGGTTCAGAAGAGCCAAGTGATACTGCTGACTTGGAAGGAGTACCAGAAGCATTTCAGGCAGAGGAAGCATTAAAGATCATGGTTGTCCGCAAAATCGGCGGAGATGACCATACTGCCCAATTCCTTGCTGGTGCACAGCAGGAAGCAACTGCATTAGGAATGGAAGTAGATACATTCTCTGCAAACGGAGACACAGAGACATTCTACAACACTATTCAGCAGGCAATTGATCAGCAATATGATGGACTTGTTATCTCACACGGTGATGATGCAAGAACAGTTGAAATGGTTCAGCAGGCAAGAGATGCAGGGATCGAGGTTGTGACATTTGACTCTGAACCAAAATTAAAAGATGTGGAAGGTGTTACATTAACTTCACAAAACGATGAAGCACTGGCACAGCTCGTACTTGATAAATTAGTGGAAGAACAAGGCCCAGAGGCGAAAATCGGATATTTATGGGTTGATGGATTTCCACCAATGGTAAGAAGAAATAATGTGTATACTAGCGTGTTAGAAGAAAATCCGGGTATTGAAGAAGTAAAACGTTTTGGAGATGCAACAGATCCGCAAATGAAAACACAAAACGCTGTTTCCGCATGGTTAACAGAATTGCCTGAAGGGGAACTTGATGCAATCTTTGCTACATGGGATGCTTTTGCGACAGGAGCAACACGTGCGTTAATCGAAGCTGGACGTGAAGAAGTTGCAATTTACGGTATTGATGTCTCAAATGCTGATCTTCAATTAATGCAGCAAGAAGGAAGTCCATGGAAATATACAGCGGCTGTAGATCCGAAATTAATCGGTGCTGTCAATGTTAGATTACTAGCAAAGAAACTAGCAGGTGAAGAAACACCACAAGAATACTCTTTAGAACCTTCTTTAATTTCACAGGAAGAATTAAATGCTTCCGGCGAGGAAGTGAACATGGAAACATTAAGCGAAGTTATCGAAGGCTGGGGGCAGTCTGATGCCTTCCTTGAAGACTGGATGGTTACATTAAAGGAAAATTAATCGAAAAAGCAAACATGATAGAAAGCAATGGTCCGGCCATTTGCTTTCTATCTTTTACATATGCCTTGCTAAACGAATTGAGAGCAAAGTAGGTGAAAATGATGTCAATTGCATTGCAAATGAAAGATATAACAATAGATTTCCCTGGTGTGCGTGCACTGGATCAGGCAACTTTTCAAATTGATTCAGGGGATGTTCACGCATTGATTGGGGCAAATGGTGCAGGAAAATCAACGTTGATGAAAGTATTATCAGGAGCGTATACCCATTATTCAGGAACAATCGTAATAGATGGAAAACAAGTAGAGATACGCTCACCAAAAGATGCGAAAGCCCACGGTATTCAGATTGTTTATCAGGAAGTTGATACGGCATTAATTCCATATCTAACGGTAGGAGAGAATATTATGCTGAATCATCTCGTCAGTGATATGGGAAAAAGCCAGTGGGTAAATTATCAAAAAATTCATCAGGAAGCGAGCAGAGTGTTAGAGGATCTGCGTATTAACGTTTCCTCAAAGCAATTAGTCAGTTCATTAACATTAGCAGAGAAACAAATGGTGTTAATTGCACGAGCTATTTCAAGTAAGTGTCGTTTCTTGATTTTAGACGAACCAACAGCTCCTTTAAGTACAGCAGAGACAGATCAGTTATTTCGAATTGTAAGAAAGTTACAGGAAGAGCATGTTGCCGTTATATTTATATCCCACCGCCTGCAGGAGCTTTTTGAAATATGTAATTATATTACCGTCATGCGAAATGGCAGGTTTATTAGTGAGGATACGATTCAATCAGTTACAGTGAATGAGATTGTGGAAAAAATGCTTGGTAAGAAAATGGATGAACAATTTCCTGTAATCGAAAAAACGACAGGTGAGTCTATCTTAGAAGTAAACAGATTAAGAGATGCAGATAAAGTTAATGATGTCAGCTTCCATGTGCGAAGCGGGGAAGTAATTGGACTTGCTGGATTAGTTGGTGCAGGAAAAACTGAGATTTGCAAAGCACTTTTTGGGGCTTCAGAGAAAGTAGAAGGATCGATTACGTTACATGGCAAAAGAATCAAACCAAAGATACCAGCACATGCTGCAAAAGCAGGACTGGCATTTGTACCTGAAGAAAGACGGAAAGAAGGAATATTAGTGGAAGAAGATGTCGTCACTAATATGACTTCCGCTAATTTAAAAGACTTTACCAGATTTTTCTCTTTCCTGAATTTTTCCAAAGAGAGAAAGGTTACTAGTCAGATGGTGGAAAGGCTCGGGGTTAAGACACCAACGATTGAGACAAAGCTGCAAAACCTGTCTGGCGGTAACCAGCAAAAGGTAGCTATTGGCAAATGGCTTGTGACAGATGCAGATGTTTATATTTTTGATGAACCAACAAAAGGAGTGGATGTTGGCTCCAAAAAAGATATTTTCACATTGATTCTCGAACTTGCCAAGCGAGGCAAAGCTATCATCTATGCATCTAGTGAACTGGCAGAAATAAAAGGAATTACGGACAGAGCCTATATCATTTTTGATGGAAAAGTAGTTAAAGAAGTAAATACAAAAGATGTGACAGAGGAAGATTTATTATTTTATTCGACAGGGGGAAGGGACGAATGAGTTCAAATTCCAGTGAAGCGAATCTGTCTTCTCCAAAAGAAAAGAAGAGTGGATTTGATTTCTTTCAGTTTTTATATAAATATGGCACGATCATTACGATTGTCGTATTGATTATCGTATTTTCGGTGGCAAATCCGTCATTTTTAAGTGTTAATAATCTGATTAATATCTTAAGATCTATCAGTATTGTTACCATTATTGCAATTGGACTTACGATTTCATTGTCTGTTAACGGATTTGATTTATCAATTGGTTCTGTTGCTTCATTAGCGAATGCTGTTGTTATCTCCATGTTCGTCTGGCATTCTCAATCAACGGTTGTTGCTATAGCTGTTGCATTGCTATGTGCACTCCTGGTCGGACTTTTAAATGCATTTCTTATTGTAAAAGTACGAATACCTGATATGCTGTTAACATTAGCAACAATGTTTGTTATCCAGGGTGTTGCCTTAACGTACACAAGAAGTGCAACCATTTCCGAAAATATGATCATGCCTGACGGGTCTTATTCCACAGGAACTATTTCTGAAATTTTCGGAAAAATTGGACAAGTACCATTCATCATTATCATAATGTTTGCTATTGTTATACTTGTACATATTTTTTTAACATATACGAAGCACGGCCGTTATATGTATGTGATTGGCGGCAATCAGGAAGCAGCAAGGTTATCAGGTATTCCTGTTAATAAATATAAGATTCTGGCATATCTGTTATCAGCATTATTCGCAGCAATTGGCGGGATCGTCTTAGCATCAAGGGTAATGACAGCAGAAATTAATGCTGGCGGCAACTATTTAATGGATGCAGTAGCTGCGGCATTTATCGGCTTATCTGTGCTTGGGGCTGGTAAACCGAATGCTTTTGGAACATTTGTTGGGGCTGTATTAATTGGTATTTTGGCAAATGGATTAGTCATGATGTCTGTGCCATATTATGCAATGGACATTGTCAAAGGTACAGTGTTTGCTTTAGCACTTGCACTAACATATTACAAAATGAAATAGGAGAGGGTTTAGTATGACAGACTTTTCTACTAAATATTTTACAATGAATGAAGAGCAGGCGATCGAATATGCCAAAGAAAAGCTTGGCTACTTTAAACAAGATGCAGAGTTAACATGCAAGGAAATTGGCGATGGAAACTTAAATTATGTTTTTCATCTTGTTGATCAGAAAAACGGAGATTCCATTATTCTGAAGCAGGCAGGACCTATTGCCCGTATTTCGGATGAATTTAAACTTTCACCAGACCGCAATCGAATTGAAAGTGATATTCTGAAAATTCAATATGATTTTGTACCAGCACACACACCGAAAACTTATCAGTATGATCCAATTATGAATTGCTTCGCCATGGAGGATCTGTCTGATTATGAAATTATGCGTGCAGCCTTAATTAAGCATGAAATTTTCCCTGAATTTGCAGACCATATTACAACATTTATGGCAAAAACATTATTATTAACTTCCGATATTGTTATGAATCATAAAGAAAAGAAAGAACTGGTGAAAAGCTTCATCAATCCTGAGCTTTGTGAAATCAGTGAAGATCTTGTTTATACAGAACCATTTTATGACTGTGAGCGTAACGAAGTGTTCCCGGCGACACGCCCATTTGTTGAGAAAGAAATCTGGGCAGATGATACTTTACGTCTGGAAACAGCAAAATTAAAATTTGAGTTTTTAACAAATGCCCAGTCCTTGATTCATGGTGATTTGCATACAGGATCTGTATTTATTAAACAGGGAGAAACAAAAGTGATTGACCCAGAGTTCGCTTTTTACGGGCCTGCAGGATATGATATAGGTAATATTGTGGCAAATTTAATTTTTGCTTTCGCCAATGGACAAGCGACAATGACAGATGAGTCAAAAAGAAATGAATTCACTTCCTATATACTAACAACGATAGAAGATGTGATCGACTTATTTAAACAGAAATTCGGTAAACTGTGGCAGGAAGCAGATAAAGAGCTTGTCGCAACATATGACGGCTTTTATGACTACTATTTAAATAGTATTTTGAAAGATACAGCTGCAGTTGCAGGGTTAGAATTATCGCGCCGGATTATCGGTCTGGCAAAAGTTGCCGACATTACTTCAATTGAAGACGAGAAGGCTCGTCAACAAGCAGAAGAAAACTGTTTAACAATTGCCAAACAATTTATCATAAACAGAGATCAGTACCTTAATGGTGCAGATTTTGTCAATCAAGTAAAGAAAGTGTTTCAATAAGGAGGATACACCATGTCAGAACATATTACCGTTATCGAGTCAGTCAAACTGGATGACGCAAAAGATCAAATTATTTTACTTGATCAAACCCAGCTGCCTAATAAAAAAGTTTTCCTCGAATTGAAAACTGTTGAGGATGTATGGGATGCGATCTATCACTTAAAAGTGCGTGGAGCGCCTGCGATCGGAATTGCTGCGGCATATGGAATTTATTTAGTGACGAAAAACAGTGACGCCAGCAGTTACGAGGAGTTCGCTCAGACTTTTTCCAAAATGAAGGAGAAGTTAGCATCTTCAAGGCCGACAGCTGTAAATTTATTCTGGGCGCTTGATCGGATGGAAGCAAGACTCGAGAGAGAGAAAGGTCAATCCATTGATCAGATCAAGCAAGCGTTAAAAGAAGAAGCTGATCTGATTAAGAAAGAAGATGAAGAGGTTTGTGAGGCGATCGGTCAATATGCATTAGAGTTATTAGAGCCAGGTATGGGCTTATTAACACACTGTAATGCCGGAACCATCGCGACAGCAAAGTATGGAACTGCACTTGCCCCGATTTACCTGGGACAGGAAAAAGGCTATGATTTTAAGGTATTTGCAGATGAAACGAGACCACTATTGCAAGGTGCCCGCTTAACGGCATGGGAATTAGACCAGGCAGGGGTTGATGTGACTCTTATTTGCGATAATATGGCATCAATTGTCATGAAGCAAGGGAAGGTGCAGGCAGTGCTAGTCGGTTGTGACCGTGTGGCAGCAAACGGTGATGCCGCAAACAAAATCGGTACATCAGGTGTGGCAATCCTGGCAAAACATTATGGTATTCCTTTCTATGTTTGTGCACCAATGTCCACAATTGACTTAAAATCAAAAACTGGGGAAGATATCGAAATTGAGCTTCGTCCAGAAGAAGAGATTAAGACAAAATGGTATAGTGAACCTATGGCGCCAGAAGCTGTGAAAACATATAATCCTGCTTTCGATGTGACAGATAGTTCGTTAATTACAGCAATCATCACAGAAAAAGGCATTGTCTATCCAGACTATGAAGAAAATCTGGCGAAGATCTTCGCAGAGTAAGGACTAAAGGAGGTGCAAGCTAATGTACCAGAAAAAATATTATAGCGATTTTGAAGCAAAGAAATTAATTTGCGATATCGGTAAGCGGGTCTATCAGAAGAATTTCGTTGCAGCAAATGATGGGAATATTTCGGTAAGAGTAGGACCAGATACGATCTGGACAACGCCAACAGGTGTAAGCAAAGGTTTTATGACGCCGGATATGATGGTGAAGATGAATTTAGACGGTAAAGTATTGGCAGGTAATCGAAAGCCGTCTTCAGAAGTGAAGATGCATTTGCGTGTCTATCAGGAAAGTGAAGAAACGAATGCGGTTGTACATGCCCACCCGCCTGTTGCCACATCTTATGCAATTGCCGGAATCAACCTGGAAAAACCTGTTTCACCTGAAGCGGTCGTTTTGCTGGGAAGAATCCCCGTTGCACCATATGCAACACCAGGGACAGAAGAAGTGCCTGATTCTATTACACCATTAATTAAAGACCATCATGCGGTCTTGCTGGCAAATCATGGGGCATTAACATGGGGAAGAGATCTGATTGAAGCATATTACCGCATGGAATCATTGGAGCATTACGCATTAATGTTAACCTATTCGACCAATATATTGAATAAAGCAAATGAACTGAATTGTAATCAGATTTCTGATTTAATTGATATCAGAAATAATATGGGAATAAAAACAGGCGGAGTTCCACCATGTGATCTTCCACAGCAGCAAGTACAGCAAGAACCGGATAAAGAGGCAGTTATTCAGGAAATCGTCGAAAAAGTAACCAAGCGTGTGATTGAACAACTGCAGAAAGGAGGAGCACTGTAGATGCAACTTAATGAAAAAGATATTCAAACAATAGTAGATTCGGTATTGAAAAATGTGGAGGCAGCTATTGAAAACCGTCAGCCGGCAAGCCATTCACCACAACCAGTGAAGATGAAACAATTGTCTCCTCAATCTGTGTCTTATCGTCAAACAAGTAGTTCTAATCAGGATGGTGTTTTTGAAAATGTTGATGATGCAATTGAAGCAGCATCCTTGGCACAAAAGGAATGGCACCAGGATTATAAACTGGAGGACCGGAACAGCATTATTGAAGCGATCCGTAAAGCAGTTTTAGAGAAAGTCGATTATTTTGCGAAAGCAACACTAGAGGAAACAAAACTTGGCAACTACAATGATAAAGTAGCCAAACTGAGCCTGACGGTTGAAAAAACACCAGGGACAGAAATTTTACAGACAGAAACATTTACAGGAGATGATGGCTTAACATTTGTTGAGCAAACTCCTTTCGGGGTGATTGGAGCAGTGACCCCTGTCACAAACCCTGTAGATACGATTGTGAATAATGGAATTGGAATGATTGCAGCAGGAAATTCAGTTGTCTTCAATGTCCATCCATCAGCAAAACGTATTTCAACAGAGATGGTACAACTGTTAAATCAAACGATCGTCAAGGCGGGAGGACCTGCTAATCTGATCACAATGGTAAAAGAACCAACAATCGAATCTGTCCAGGAAATTGCCAATAACAAGCATGTAAAACTGCTTGTTGGAACAGGCGGACCTGGGATGGTTAAGAGCTTGCTCAAATCAGGGAAAAAAGCGGTTGGAGCAGGTGCAGGAAATCCCCCGGTAATCGTTGATGAAACGGCAGATTTAAAACAAGCAGCAAAGGATATTATGGAAGGGGCATCTTTTGATAATAATTTGCTTTGTATTGCAGAGAAAGAAGTGTTTGTTTTAGATCAGGTTGCTGATGATCTCATTTTTGAACTATTAGCAGAAGGTGCTTATATGCTGGATCATCGCCAAGTGGAACAGGCAATGCAGCTTACGCTGAAAGAGAATAAAGAAGGCGTGCCTGGCGGGTGTTCCTATATGGCAAGAGATTACCTTGTTTCAAAGAACTGGGTAGGAAAAGATGCTTCCCTGATTCTGGAAAACATTGGTGTGCAGAATGTGCAGACAAAACTGTTATTATGTGAAGTAGATGCAAACCATCCTTATGTTCAATTGGAGCAGCTTATGCCAATCTTGCCGATTGTTCGTGTCCAGTCGATTGATGAAGCAATTGAAAAAGCTGTGGATGCTGAGCATGGCAACAGACATACTGCTGTGATGCATTCCAATCATATCGGCAATGTGACCAGATTTGCCCGCGCGATTGGTACAACGATTTTTGTTAATAATGGTTCTTCGTTGTCTGGTGTTGGTTTCAGAGGAGAAGGCTTTACAACAATGACAATTGCAGGACCAACAGGTGAAGGTGTCACTTCAGCAAGAACATATACTAGACAACGCAGAACTGTAATCGCTAGTGGCGGTTTTAATATAAAAGGGTAGGTGAACCGGAATGGCGAAAGCAGTCGGACTATTGGAAGTGCTTGGTTACAGTGTGGCACTTGCAGCAATGAACCAGGCCTGTAAAGCGGCAGATGTGCATATTGAAGCAATGGATTGCAATAATCCAGCATCAGGTGACAATGCCAGTATCCCTGTTGTCATTCAGGTCAAATTTACTGGGAATGTTTCTGATGTGAGGATTGCATTGGATGTAGCCAGAGCGGAAGCATGTAAGTACATTGCTGATGAAGAAGTTGTGACAAGGTTAATCAGCCACCAGGCACCAGGTTTAGAGAAGTTATTATCGATCGGTAAAGTAAAGTTACCATAATGACAGGCAAGGGGAATAAACGATGAATCAATCGTTAGGAATAGTAGAAGTAGAAGGCTTAGTAACAGCGACAACGACGATTGATGCAATGTGCAAGCACGCATTTGTTGAGGTTGTTCATTTAGAAAAGACGGGATCAGGCTGGATCACCATTATGATACAGGGCGATTTAGCATCAGTCCAAGCAGCTTTGGAAGCTGGAGAAGAAGCAGCTTATCGTCATGGACAAGTTGTCGCAGTCAAAAGTATACCAAGACCAGATGAAGGGCTGTATGGCAAGCTGATCCCGAAAGCAGGTGACAATGGATGAAAAAATATGAAGCGATCGGTGTTATTGAAACAAAATATTTTGCTGTAGCGATGGAAATGTTAGATCAAGTCAGCAAAACAGCTGCAGTGGAATTTCTATCAAGCCAGAACCAATTAGGTGGAAAACTTGTATCCATCATCGTTGGCGGTTCCATATCTGACGTTTCATTAGCTGTCGAGACAGCGAAGCGAGTGAATGAAATGAAGCAGGACAGTCCATTGAAAAATGCGGTGATGATTACAAATCCGCATGAAGAGATCATGCGATTTGTCGTACCAGAAGCTAAGAAAACTGTCAAAAAGCAAATTAAACCACGAGCCAAAACAACCAAAAAAATAGAAGAAAAACCATTAGAGGAGGATAATAACCATGAATGAATCATTAGGTATTATCGAAACAAGAGGACTAACAGCATCAATTGAAGCAGCAGACGCAATGTTAAAAGCAGCAAACGTGGAAGTAGTAGGAAGCGAGAAAATCGGCTCAGGCCTCGTATCTGTCATCATCAAAGGAGACGTAGGCGCAGTCAAAGCCGCAACAGAAGTAGGAGCAGAAGCAGCAGGCCGCGTAGGCGAAGTAGTAGCAGTTCACGTCATCCCAAGACCACATAGTGATGTAAACAAATTATTGAAATTGTCTTAATACCGCTACGGAAATATACTTCGCTTTCCGCGGGGACCGCAGGAGAGTCTTCGTATATTTCCTCCGCTGGTTAGAAGTATAATAGAGAAAGTGCACTATATATGATGGTTGATTGGAGTGGAGGACAGTTGACTCCTGCGGGAAAAGCAACAACTAAAAATCCCGCAGGAAGCGTTCTTTGCTTTCGAGGAAGTTGAAGTGTTGCCCGCGGAAAGCGACTGTCCGCAACGGAAATCAACTTGCTCATTTTATTTAAAATACTTATATTTTCCAAGGAGGAATACCAATGAGTGATTCATTAGGGATTATCGAAACAAGAGGACTTACAGCGGCAATTGAAGCAGCTGATGCAATGTTAAAAGCAGCAAACGTAGAAATAGCAGGAAGCGAAAAAATCGGTTCAGGCCTCGTATCAGTGATCATCAAAGGAGACGTAGGTGCAGTAAAAGCCGCAACAGAAGTAGGAGCAGAAGCAGCAGGCCGCGTAGGTGAAGTAGTAGCAGTACATGTTATCCCAAGACCACATGGCGATATCGCAAAACTTTTACCTGACTTCCAATAAAGGATGATAGTAGATGACAGTCGAAGGAAACGAGACAATTTACCGCGCCATCCGTGATGCTGTCATGGACGAGATAAAAGCACATAACATTGAACTGGTACAGGAAAAGGATCAATTCGTACCAGTCAGTGTTTCTGCAAGACATATACATTTACAACAAGAGCATGCTGATATACTTTTTGGCAAAAATTATACATTTACCAAACACCGTGATATTTCACAGCCGGGGCAGTACTCATGTGTCGAGCAGGTGACGATTATCGGGCCAAAATCAAAGATGGAACGAATTCGTGTTGTCGCACCACTAAGAAA
This sequence comes from Gracilibacillus oryzae, assembly GCF_009498735.1. Lineage (GTDB taxonomy): Bacteria > Bacillota > Bacilli > Bacillales > Amphibacillaceae > Gracilibacillus > Gracilibacillus oryzae. The sequence goes on along the minus strand of NZ_ML762424.1, from coordinate 60,591 downwards.
GCAGACACAAATTGAAGTATCCAAAACAGATGCCATTAAATTAGGTGTCAACCCGCCTGTCAGACATTCTGGTGACCTGAAAGGATCTGCAACGATAACGGTAGTCGGGCCGAGAGGGCAATTGGATTTGACGGAAGGCTGTATTATCGCAGATCGTCATATCCACATGTCACCGGCTGATGCTGATAAATTCGGTGTGAACGATCATCAAAAAGTAAAGGTAGAAGTTGACGGGGAAAAAGGCGGACTGATGTATGGTGTTACAATAAGAGTCAGTGATCGTTATGCGTTGGATATGCATATTGATACAGATGATGCGAATGCATTTGGAATTAAGGGTCAGGAATACTTAAAATTGATCAAGTAAACCTTATCCAGTTATGGAGGTTTATTTTATGGTAATTGGAAAAGTTGTAAGCAGAGTAATCTCTACAAGAAAATATGATACATTGCAAGGATATAAGTTATTAGTAATAGAACCTTACAATGGAGAGAATAAAGAATGGTTTGTAGCAGCTGATACGATCGGTGCCGGGGAAGGTGAACTTGTACTAGTCAGCTTTGGCAGTGCAGTTCAGCATGCCTTGCCTCAGAGCGCACCATTAGACGCGATTGTTGTAGGAATCGTTGATCAGGAGCCAAAATTCTAAAAAAACAGATTTTACGAATAGGAGACATCTGTCATGAAACTAATCGTAATTGGCGGAGTAGCAGCAGGAATGTCTGCTGCTTCCAAATTAAAAAGAGTAAATCCTGAGGCAGAAATTATCGTATATGAGAAGGGTGACTATGTGTCTTATGGTGCATGTGGTCTCCCTTATTATGTCTCAGGGGAAAATAATGACCATACCAAAATGATTGCCCGTACAAAGGAAGAGTTCCAGGAACGTGGCATTGAAGTGAAAACATGTCACGAAGTTGTCAAAGTAGCTCCAGAGCGAAAACAGGTGATGGTCAGAAACAGTAATTCAGGCCAGCTGTTTATCGATCAATATGACAAGTTAATGATCGCAACAGGTACTGTACCAATCGTTCCGCCATTTGATGGGCTCGAGCTTGATAATATTCATGTACTGAAAACAATGGAAGATGGCATTATTTTAAAAGAAAAAATCATAAACCAGAATATCCGCAATGTTGTTATCGTCGGAGGCGGCTATATCGGAATAGAGCTTGCTGAAGCCATGCACACATTAGGCAAGAATGTTCGGATTATCGAGCAGGCTGATCGAATTTTAACACCGTTTGACCACGAATTAACCGAAATCGCAACAACACATTTGAAAGAAAAGCAGGTCGATCTTCATTTGAATGAAAGTGTAAAAGGTTTTTCTGGAAATGGATCTGTTCAGAAAGTGATTACTGATAAATCAGATTATGAGGCTGATTTAGTGATTATGTCGATTGGTGTGAAGCCTGCAACGAAGTTCCTGCAGGGTACAGATATAAAGCTTGCTGATAATGGAGCAATTGTGATTGACCGTGAAATGCGTACAACGGTGGAAGATATTTATGCAGCAGGTGATTGTGCAGAAGTCTATCATTATGTTAAACAAGAAAATACTTATTTGCCGCTTGGAACGAATGCGAATAAATGCGGCCGTATCGCTGGTGAGAATATAGCTGGCTCACATCACAAATATATTGGCACATTAGGCAGTGCTGCAGTGAAGATTATTGATCTTGAATTAGCAAGAACAGGGCTTTCCGAACAGGAAGCAAAAGACTTAGCGATTGATTATACAACAGAATTTGTCAAAGCAGCGAATCATCCTGGTTATTATCCTGGGCAAAAACCTTTATGGATAAAAATTGTTTGCGAAAAGCGGACAAAGCGTATATTGGGAGCACAAGCAATCGGCGAATCTGGAGCAGTAATGCGGATCGATATGTTTGCCATCGCCATTCAGAACAATATGCCGGCAGATGAACTGGGAATGACAGACTTATGTTACGCACCGCCATTTGCAGGCGTTTGGGATGCCGTACATATTGCGAGCACTGCAGTAAAATAGAAAGGCCAGCTGGAGGTGAAGATATTGTATAAATTACAATCATTGAAAGAAGCAGCAGGAACGATTTCGAATCAATCAACCGTTGCACTGGGCGGGAATGTTTTGCACCGTGCACCGATGGCATTTGTCAGAGAACTTGCCAGACAAGAGAAAAAGGAATTGAGACTTGTAAAAACTGCCGGAGCACATGATATTGATCTGTTATGTGCAGTTGGAGCAGTTGGTACAGTGGATGCTGGGTTTGTAAGCTATGAGACAGTTTACGGGCTGCCGCCACATTACCGCAAGGCTGTTCAGACAGGTGAGGTCAAAGCAAATGAACATGCTTGCTACACTGTAATCAGTGCATTAAGGGGTGCATCAGCAAATGTTCCGTTTATGCCTGTCAGTGGCTTGAAATATGGGGATCTGCTTGAACATAATGACTATTTTGTTGTCGTGGAAGATCCATTTACAGGGGAACCTGTTACATTAGTCCGCACCATTTTTCCGGATGTTGCCGTCATTCATGTACAGGAATGTGATGAAGAAGGAAATGCGATCATAGATGGACCGAAATTCGAGGATGTCTTAATGTCCCGGGCAGCAGATCGTGTGATTATTACAACAGAACAGGTCGTTTCACCTTTTCGAATCAAACAAAACAAAGAGAAGATCGATATTCCGGCATTTTTGGTTGATGCCGTTGTTCATGTTCCGGGCGGAGCAGCACCTGCTTCTTGTTATAAAAAATATGATGTGGATGAAAAAGCATTACGAGAATTTATCGGCTTAAAAGAGAAACAGGAAATTATAGAGTTTGTCAGAAAGTATGATAAAAAAGATTATCAGCATGAGAGGAGGAACAGAACATGGTAAATTATCGGATCAGTGATTTAATGACATGTACAATTGCAGATATGCTCAAGGACGGAGAGACAGTTTTTCATGGTGTATCCTCGCAAATGCCGATGGTAGCAATGCATCTGGCAAGAAAATTACATGCACCAAATCTCGTGCATTTAAACATTCCGGGTGGTGTGAATCCAAGTTCTGTTAAGCAATCCTCCTATTCTTCTGCTGGTTCAGATTTAGTGGAAGCAGGAGAATCCTATTTCCCGCTTGATCAGATTTTTGATCTGTCGATGCGCGGCAAACTGGACGTCGCCTTTTTAGGTGGAATTCAGTTTGATATTAACGGAAATGTGAATGCATCGGTGATAGGTGATTATCATAAGCCAAAAGTTCGTTTACCAGGCGGGGCAGGGAGTGCTGTTTTGATCCCGACTGCCAAAAAAGCGATCATCTGGCGGACAAAGCATGATCCTCGAACGTTTGTTGAACAAGTTGAATTTGTAACAACAAGAGGGAACTTATGGAAAATTGTGACACCATTATGTGTATTTGTTTTCAAAAATGGAAAACTGCAGCTTGATTCGATTCACCCGCATACAACATTAGAAGAAGTGCAGAAGCAAACAGGCTTCGAACTGATTTATGATGAGGTACGGTACACGAAAGAGCCGACAGCAAAACAGCTGCAAATGTTAAAACAAATCGATCCATATGATTACAGGTCAGTGGAATTTTAAATTTTCAGAATTTGTCGAAAAAAGATTGATTTTCTGTACATTGTTCATTATAATCACGTTATGCAAGAACGCCAAAAGCTTAGAGGAAAATTAGGGGGACTATCAAAATGAAGAGAAGGTTATTATGGTTATTGTCTGCTGTCCTTGTCGTACTGTTAGCAGCATGTGGAACTAGTAATGACAGTGATGCAGCTGATGAGTCAGGCAATAGTGGGAATTCAAGTGAAGATGCAAAAAGAGTTGCAGTCGTATTAACAGATAAAATCGGGGTAAACCCTTTTTTTCAGCAAATCTCTGATGGTGCTACGAAAGCAGCAGATGAAGCTGGTTTAGAAGTAAATGTAATTGAGTCTTCAGATCCGACAGAAATTGAACAAAATCTTCAAGTAGCCGTAGCAGAAGACTATGATTTAATTTTAACAGCAACATTTGATGCAGTAGATGCTTTAACACGTGTTGCAGAACAAAACCCTGAACAGGATTTTGCGATTATTGATGCAGTAGTAGATTTACCAAATGTAAAAAGTGCGGAATTCCGCGAATATGAAGCAAGCTTTTTATTAGGTGCAGCAGCAGGGCTTTCAACAGAAACAAATAAAATTGGTATTGTCCTGGCAATGGATGTACCGCAAATCAATAAATATAAATCAGGCTTTGAAGAAGGTGTCGCGCATGTAAATAGTGAGGCAGAAGTTCTTTCAAGCTATGTAGGAAGTTTTGCAGATCCAGCCAAAGCGAAGGAAATTGCACTGCAGCAAAATGCAAATGGTGCTGATTTTATCGCTGCAGCATCTGCTGTTAGTGATTTAGGTGTATTCGAAGCAGCAAAAGAAGAAGGTTTCTACACGTCAGGACAAGATATTGACAGAACAACTGATGACCCGGAACACATTGTATTATCTCAATTAAAAAATACAGATGTTGTAGCATATGACTTTGTAAAAGAATATGGGGAAGGTAATTTTGAAACAGGAACACAATCATTCGGTGTTGCTGAAGATGGTGTTGGTCTAACATTTGTAACAGCAGAATCAGAATCCCCGTTAAGTGACTTTATTGGTCAGGAAACAATTGATAAAGTAACAGAATTAAAAGATCAGATTATTTCAGGTGAATTAACAGTAACTAATCCATTAGCACAATAAATCAATAGAACTACGGGCTGCTTTCCTATAAGCAGCCCATTCTTACTTAATTTTGGACTTTTTTACATAGATGTAACGTTAACTTCTTATTATTTAAGCAAAGAAGGTGTATTCCCATTGTTGTTAGAACTAAAGGATATAACAAAAAAATATGGTGATTTTAAAGCAAATGACCAGGTGAGTTTCTCATTAAACAAGCAGGAGATACATGCGATTGTTGGCGAGAATGGTGCAGGAAAAACAACGCTTATGCGCATGCTCTATGGGATGGAAAAACCAACCTCTGGCGATATTTTTATTAATGGAAAAAAACAGAATATTGACAATCCGAATATTGCAATAGAATTAGGGATCGGAATGGTTCACCAGCATTTTATGCTTTTTCCTCCTTTTACGATCGCAGAGAATGTTGTCTTCCATCATGAACCAAAAAAGGGCTGGCGATATGATCGCAAGAAAGCTGCGGATGAAGTAGCTCAATTAGCAGAAAAATTCGGAATGAAAATAAATCCATTAGATATTGCAGGCGACGCTCCAGTCGGAATTCAGCAGCGTGTAGAAATTTTGAAAGTGTTATACCAGGGCGCAGATGTTATCATCCTTGATGAACCAACTGCTGTGTTAACACCACTTGAGGTGAAAGAACTGCTAGTGAGCTTACGAGAATTAGTAAAAATGGGCAAAAGTATTATCTTAATCACACACAAACTAAATGAAGTGATGGAAATCGCGGACCGTGTGACTGTTTTACGTGATGGCAAAGTAACAGGAACCTTAACAACGAAAGATACCAATCCCGAAGAATTGTCTCGTTTAATGGTTGGAAGAGAATTAAAAAATAACCCATTGCCAAGTATCGAAAAAGGTAATGAAATACTGTCCATTAAAAACATAGAGATGACGTCAAAAAAAAGCGGCAAAACGTTGCTTGATGATGTTACCCTTCAGGTGCGGCAAGGAGAGATTGTCGGGATAGCTGGTGTTTCAGGAAATGGTCAATCTGAGCTTATTCAGGCAATAACAGGTTTAGCTCCAGTTAACAAAGGATCTGTTACATTAAATGGTGCAGATATGACAAACCGATCGGTTAAACAGATAAGGGACCAGGGGTTGTCTCATATACCGGAAGACCGCTACTTATGGGGTGCAGCGAAAGAAGCCAATCTTGTAGACAATATGATGATGACAGACTATGCAAAACCGGCATTTCAAAAGGCTGGTGTATTAAAATTAAAAGAAATTCGCCGATATGTTGCAGAAAGTGTTAAGAAGTTTAATGTAAAAACAACCTCTATAGATACAAGTGCACAGTTTCTGTCTGGAGGTAACTTACAGAAGCTGATCGCCGCAAGGGAAATACAGAAAAATACACCGTTTTTGTTAGCAGCTGAGCCAACACGGGGTGTAGACATTGGTGCAATGGAATTTATTCATGAACAACTGATCGAAAAACGAAATAATGGTGATGCTGTATTGCTTATCTCATCAGAGTTGTCCGAGATATTAGCATTGTCCGACCGTGTATTCGTTATGTATGAAGGGAAAATTGTCGGTGAGTTTGATCACCAAAATGCTAGTGAAGAGAAATTAAGTATTTTAATGGCAGGTGGTAACAATGAATAAACTGAAGACAAATGCCACTGTTTTCATTCAACCATTATTAGCAGTCATTGTCGGACTTCTGGTTGGTACTATAGCGATTATGCTGTCAGGGGAGTCTGTTATTGTCACATACCAGGAGATGTGGGATGGTGCGTTTGGTAATCTCTATTTTCTTACCAATACATTAGAAAGGGCTATTCCTATTATACTAGCAGGTTTAGGTGTTGCCTTTGCCTTTCGTGCCGGATTTTTCAATTTAGGGGCAGAAGGACAGCTTGTCATGGGAGCTGTTACAACCGCAATTGTTACAGTTTACTTGCCGTTTCAAGGCTTGCTTAATATGGTTATTTCCATCATAGCAGGGATGTTAATTGCAGGCCTTTATTCCTTTTTAGCGGGATGGATGGAGCAGCGGTTTCAGATCAATCTGCTAATCTCTACATTGCTATTAAACTATATAGCTGTATTGTTTGCTGGTTATCTTGTAAGTGAGCCATTCCGTGACACATCAAGTGCCGGTGGTGTTCCGCAAACCGTTATGGTGGATGAGGCAAGCCGTCTTCCAAAGTTATTAACAGGGATGAACCTTCATTATGGGTTTGTTATTGCTATCATTCTTGCAATCGTGATTGCTTTTATTATGAAAAGAACTACATTTGGCTATGAAGTTAGAATGTTAGGACAAAACGTCTTCTTTGCTCAATATGGCGGGATTAACCGGAAGAAGATAATGTTTACAAGTCTATTAATCAGCGGTATGCTTGCAGGTCTTGCAGGAAGTGTGGAAGTACTTGGGATACATTACCGATTTATTGAAGGAGCATTATCCAATCCGCAGTTTGCATGGACAGGCTTAATGGCAGCTCTCTTAGCTAATTCCAATCCAATTGGGACAACGGTTGTTGCTATTTTCTTAGCGGCACTTGATACAGGATCTTTAGGAGTAGAAAGAAATACAGATGTACCAAACTCTATTTCCGGTATTATTCAGGCAGTATTAATTTTATTTATTTCAGCAAAATTCACGATGAATTTTCTAAACCAGAGAAAGAAAGAGGGGAAATAAGATGGAGAGTTTATTTGATTTATCTTTAATCAATTCGACATTACGGATGATGGCCCCTCTTCTATTGGCAGGATTAGGTGGTGCGATTTGTTCACGTGTTGGTGTCTTTAATGTAGGGTTAGATGGTTTGATGCTTATGGGAGCATTTCTTGGGGTTGCAGCAAATGCCTATACACATAATGTCTGGCTGGCGATCCTGATTGCCGTTATTGGTACAACTATATTCTCTGCATTATATGCATATATGACGATTAACTTACAAGCGAATATGATTGTAACAGGGATTGCGATCAACTTTTTATCAATTGGTATAACCACATTTGCATTGCGAACCATTTTTGACGTTCAAGGTGCTTACTATAATAATGAAATGCAAGGCTTGCCTACATGGGAGATTCCGGTGATTGATCAGATTCCATTGCTCGGCAATCTTTTGTCAGGCCAGTCCCCCATTGTTTATTTAGGGATTTTGTGCACAATCGTAATGTATTTCTTTTTCAAGAAAAGTGTTGCAGGTTCACACTTTGATGCTGTCGGCATTAACCCGATTGCTGCGAAAAGCCAGGGGATAAAGGTAAAAAGAATTCAGTATCAGGCAGTTCTGATTTCTGGTGTATTATGTGCGTTAGCAGGGGCACAGCTTTCATTGGGACAAGTTACAATGTTCAGTGAAAATATGACAGCAGGCCGTGGTTTTATTGCCCTTGTTGCAACAATGCTTGGTCAGTCGAATCCGATCGGTGTGTTCTTATCAAGTGGGTTGTTCGGTTTTACGGAAGCAATCAGTATCAGATTACAAGGTTTAAATGTACCAACAAACTTTACACTGATGCTGCCATATGTAATAACAATTTTGGCAATGTTCATTTTTAAAGATAAAACACAATTAAGTGCACTGAAAAATAGTGCAGGAAGTTCAAGATAAATTCAGGGGAGGTTCTCACTATGTCAAAAAAAGCAGATCGTTTGAAAAAATCCAAAGTACCGCCAAGAAATGAGAAATATGGGGATCGATTACCGCCAGGACAAACATTAACGGAAAAGTTTCCTATTCTTCATGAAGGAGAAGTACCGGAATATGATTTAAAAGACTGGAATTTACGCGTTTTTGGCGAGGTGGAAGAAGAAACAGTATTCACTTATGATGATTTAATGAAAATGCCACAGACGTCGATCGTGCGTGACATTCATTGTGTTACTCGCTGGTCGAAATTTGATAATACCTTTACTGGTGTGAAATTTACTGACTTTTTAGAAGCAATCAATGTAAAAGACACGGCAAAATATGTGATGGTTTATGGTGATCATGATTATGAAAGCAATGTACCTTTAGAAGATTTACTGAAAGAAGATATATTAATTGCCCACAGCTATGATGGGAAACCATTAACACCAAAACATGGCTATCCATTCCGTCTGATCGTGCCACACTTGTATTTCTGGAAAAGTGTAAAATGGATTCGCGGAATTGAATTTATGAAAGAAGACCGTCAAGGATTCTGGGAACGAAATGATTTTCATAATTATGGTGATCCATTTAAAGAGGAACGCTTTTCAATAGAAGATGCATATATGCCTGATGATGAGTGGCATAAGAAGGAGTTTGATTAATATGTTCTTACCAAATTTAAAGCTGGACTCTAAAGATTTACCCGAAAAAGTGATTGTATGTGGGGATCCAGACAGAGCGAAATTAATTGCAGCAAATCTGGATGACGCGAAATTACTTGGACAGAACCGTGAATACCATACATACGTTGGACATTACCAAGGAGAGTATATTGGTGTAGTAAGTCACGGTGTAGGTTCTCCTGGTGCTGCGGTATGTTTTGAACAATTGATTCAAGGCGGTGTGAAAGAATTAATTCGTGTCGGAACAGCAGGCTCTTATCAGAAAGAGATTGAGCCCGGGAGTCTTGTAATAAGTACAGCAGCAGTTAGACAGGATGGATTAAGCAGTCAGATTGTACCAGAAGGCTTTCCAGCGGTTGCTGATATTACATTGACCAATCGTTTAATTGAAAAATCTCGTGATTATTCTATTGCTAGTTATAGTGGTATTACTTTAACATTAGATGTATTTTATCAAGGAGCAATTGTTTTTCCGCATAACCAGTATCAAGCAGCAGGCGTCCTGGCTGTTGAAATGGAGATTGCCTCATTATTCACCATTGCAAGCATAAGAGGTATCCGTGCAGCAGCAATTGTCGCGATTGACGGCTATGCCGATGCCGACTTAGCTGAAGAATATGATCCACATACAGATCAGATGAAACGTGCAATTGAATTAGAAAAGGAAATTGCGTTAGAAGCAATTGCAATGAAATAAAATAAGATAGAGAACTGTCCGGCTGGGGAAGGCTGGGCAGTTTTTTTGTTTTTGTGGGCATGCCTGGAATAGTGGGGATTTTTGATATATTATGCAGTTAAAAAATGGCCTTAGCTGTTAAAGTGAGAGAGTCAGGAGGTGTTTTGCTGGCATGTGGTGATCATAACTGCAAAAGTGGGAGAGCCAAGAGGAGTTATGCATCCAAGAAGTGATCATACCTGCAAAAGTGGGGGAGTCAAAAGGAGTTATGCATCCAAGAAGCGTTCATACATGCAAAAGTGGGAGAGTCAAGAAGAGTTATGCATCCAAGAAGCGTTTATACCTGCAAAAGTCTGAGAGTCAAGACAAGTTATGCATTCAAGAAGCAATCATAGCTGCAAAAGTGAGATAGTCAAGACAAGTTATGCATTCAAGAAACAAACATAGCTGCAAAAGCAAATGACCCGAGACCAGGAATGCAGCCAAGAAACCTCCCAACATAGAAAAAGACCAAATCAGATGTGTGACCACACCATGATTTGATCTTTTCCAAACAATCATAAAAATTAATTCCCAACAACAACCGATTGTTCTAATGCCTGTGTTAGATCTTCCAGGAGATCGTCCAGATTTTCGATTCCTACAGATAAGCGGAAAAGGCGATCCTCAATGCCGCGTTCTTTTCGTTCGGCAGGTGGCATTGCGGCATGTGACATTGTCGCAGGGTGTGACAAGATGGATTCAACTGCACCTAGGCTGACAGCGAATACTGGCAGCTTCATGCTTTGCACAAACTGATTGCAGTCAATTTTTTCATCTAGCAAAAATGATAAGACTGCGCCGCCGCTGCTAGATTGAGAGACATGAACAGCATGTCCTGGATGATCTTCTAATCCTGGATAATAGACTTTTTCCACTGAAGGATGCTCATGTAAGAAACTAGCAATTTTTGCCGCTGATTGACTGGATTTTGTCAGTCTTGTTTCCAATGTTTTCATCCCCTGAATCAATGTGTAGCTGTCATGCGCACCTAGTATTGCGCCAAATGTATTTTGGACAAACTTCAGTCGATTTGCTAATTCCTCATCATTTGTGACAGCTAGTCCTGCAATGATATCACTATGACCTGATAAAAACTTTGTTGCACTATGTAAGACAACATCGACACCTAAATCAAGCGGATTCTGGTAAAGTGGTGTCATAAACGTATTGTCTAAAAAGGTTAAAGCATCATTCTGTTTTGCTAATTCTACTACTTTACGAATATCTGTCACTTGAAGTAAAGGATTAGCAGGTGTTTCGATATATATTACTTTTGTATTCGGTCTGATTGCCTGCTCAATTTCTTCGTTGTTTGTCATATCAACAAATGTGTAATCGATTGAAAACTGTGTTAATAGTTGGCTTACAAAGCGGAATGTACCGCCATAAACATCTTTTGTTACAACAACATGATCGCCTGCCTCTAGTAACAGGAAGGCTGAAGATATTGCAGCCATTCCTGATGAAAAAGCAAAGCCGGCGATGCCATTTTCAAGTTCGGCAATTGTTTTTTCTACTATCTCTCTTGTTGGATTTCCGGAACGGCTGTAATCAAAAGGGCCGAATGAATGCAGCTGGTCCTGATGGTATGTTGATGAAACATAGATCGGAGGGTTAACCGCACCTGTTTTCCTTTCCTGATATCCTCTTTCCACACCTGCGTGGATTAGTTTTGTATCTAGTTGATGTTTAGACATGAACGATTTCCTCCTTGCTTTTTACTAACGCCTGATTAATGTCATTCTTTAAGTCTTCAATATGTTCAATTCCAACTGAAAAACGTAACAGCCTTTTACAGACACCGCGACGGTCACGTTCTGCCTCAGGAATATCGGCATGTGTCTGTGTTGTTGGATAGGTAATAAAACTCTCTACACCGCCAAGGCTCTCGGCAAAAATAATGGTTTCAAGGCTGGAAAGAAATCCAGGAACCATTTCTTTGTCTTTCACCCGGAAGCTCATCATCCCGCCTCTGCCAGGATAAAGGACATCTGCTATCAGCTCATGGTCTGCCAGAAATGCTGCCAGATCCTGAGCATTTTGCTGTTGCTTCTCCAAGCGTAAGCCAAGTGTCTTCATCCCGCGGATAAGCAGGGTACAGTCAAATGGTGAAAGCACTGCACCAATCGCGTTGTGAAGATAATACAGCCTTTCTGAAAGTTCTTCTCCTTTTGCCACAACTAATCCTGCCAGCACATCATTATGTCCGGCCAAATATTTTGTGGCAGAGTGGATCACAATATCAGCACCATCATCGAGCGGCTTCTGCAAGTATGGTGTATAAAATGTATTGTCAACAATAAAAAGCAGATCGTGTTTTTTAGCTATTGCTGCAATCTCTTTAATATCTAATTCTATTAATAATGGATTAGTGGGTGTTTCAATAAACAAGGCTTTCGTCCGGCTTGTAATATTTTCTTCTATTTTATCTGGTGTTACATAAACTGGTTCTATATTATAAGCCTTCTGATAGTGATCGAATAACCGGTAACTGCCGCCATAGACATCTTCTGTCACAATAATCTGATCATCTTTCTCAAACAAAGAAAAAATCAGCTGTATTGCCGCCATTCCGGATGTACAGGCAAAGCCTCTTGTGCCGTTCTCCAGTTTTGCAATCGTCTCTTCAACAATATCTCTCGTCGGGTTTTTTGATCTTGTGTAATCATATCCAGTTGATTGTCCGACTGATTTGTGCTGATAAGCTGTCGATAAATAGATTGGTGCTTCTACTGCGCCTGTAGCCGGGTCTGAGCCGTTTCCGATTTTCGCTAAGATTGTATCAATATGTTTCAATATGCCCACTTCCTTTATCATCAATTTTTAACTTTTTCTTATACTTAGAACTTCAAAATTTCTAACGTACAAAAAAGGCTTTCCTCTTTGATAAGAAGAAAGCCTTGTAAGTTTAAGGTTTAACAGTCTCCTTATCTTTGGTAATAAAACCGTCTGGAATTAGCACCATGCATCGAATGCTGGTTGCTGAGGTGTCAACGGGCCAGTCCCTAAACCTCTCTGGATAAGTGTAAATCAGAATATTTAGTTTTTTGAATGTACCTAATATCTTACAACTGAATATGATAAATTTCAAGAAAAATTTTTAAAAAGATAAAAAACCAAGTAAATGCATGGGATATAAGGGCTTAGGGTAAAAAAGCCTGTTAAATCAAGAAATTATAGTATTGACATGCGATGGATTTACCATTATATTCAATACAAATCATCATATAAAAAATATTTTTATTCATACCGAATACGATCCCGTAACAATATTTCTTATCAAGAGAGATGGAGGGGCTGGCCCATTGAAGTCTCAGCAACAGGCAAAATGCACTGTGCTAATTCCAGCAAGTTCATTACTTGGCAGATAAGAAGGAGGTAAAACTTCTGCTTTTTTTGCTAAAGCGGGAGTATTTTTTTACACACAATTGTTTAATTTTTATTACAGGAAGTAGGATGAATATGTTAGTTATTATTGCAATATCAGCAGCGTGTTTATTTGCTTTTAATATTGGTGCAAGCGGTTCTGCAGCTAGTATGGGTGTCGCTTATGGAGCGAAAGTAGTAAAATCAAGAAGAATAGCCTTGCTGTTAGCAGGTCTAGGTGCGATCATCGGTGCGTTATGGGGTGGACACCATGTTACGAATACACTGGGAAAAGGCATCATTTCAGAAGAGCTGATTGATGTGCCGATTGCAGCAATCATCTTATTAGTTGCTGGAGGAACACTGCTCATTACAAATTATATCGGCATCCCATTGTCTACCAGTGAAGTAACGGTTGGCGCCATTGTTGGTGTAGGGATATCCTTTCAGCAATTGTATGTGACCAATATCCTTCATATCATCAGTTTATGGCTTATCATTCCTTTTGCGGCATTTATGATCACATTCTCGTTTGAAAAAATACGGACAAAATGGCTGCACAAGTTTAAACTGAAACGATCTCATAAATGGTTAGCGGTATTGCTGCTTTTAACAGGATTTTTTGAAGCGATTGCTGCAGGGATGAACAATGTGGCAAATGCTCTAGGTCCGCTTGTTGGTGCAGATATTATGTCAATGGAAGTTGGGCTGCCGTTGTTTGCTGTTATTGTAGCATTGGGAAGTTTCCTTTTTGGAGGAAAAGTATTAGAAACAAATGCCAAAAAGATTACAAGCCTATCACTTGCCAATGGTGTCGTTATCTCAAGTACCACAGGTTTTCTGGTAATTATTGCGTCATTCTTCGGTATTCCGATTCCAATGACACAAGTAACAACAACTGCTATTGTAGGTATTAGTGCAACAAAAAGCTGGCAAAGTGTCTGGAAGCAGAAGATAATCCATCAAATTGTAAAAGTATGGGTAACTTCACCGGTTATTTCCCTGGTCATTGCCTTTAGTCTGACAGAAATGATTGTCAAACAATCTTTTTACACTGTTGTAATATTAATATTAACGATCATGATTACATTTGTCCTGTTAAAATATGAAGTAAAAGTCGACAAGAAGATACAGAAGCAAACGAGAAGGGAATGGCAAGCAAATGAGTAAAGTATACATCGTAGGAGCAGGTCCCGGAGATAAAGAATTGATCACATTAAAAGGACTAAGAGCAATTAAAGAAGCGGATGTCATTTTATATGACAGATTAATCAATAACGAATTACTGGATTATGCCAAAGAAGATTGCGAGTTAATTTTTTGCGGGAAAAAGCCGAGATTGCATGGCTTGATTCAGGAGGAGATTCACCGTTTACTTGTGCAATACGCCAAACAAGGGAAAGTTGTGACAAGATTAAAAGGCGGCGACCCATTCATATTCGGCCGCGGCGGGGAAGAAGGTCAAGTGCTGAAGGCGGAGAATATCCCATTTGAAATTGTGCCTGGGATCACATCAGGGATCAGTGCAGCAGCTTATGCAGGAATTCCGTTAACCCATCGAGGTGTCAGTGGCTCTGTCAGCTTTATCAATGCTTCCAATCCGGATAACCGCTCAGAAGAAGAATGGGAGCATATAGTTAAAGGTGTAGACACTCTTTGCTTTTACATGGGTGTCAAACATTTTCCAAGAACTGTACAGTACTTAATAAATGCAGGTTTGAAGCCTGATACACCTGTTGCCATGATTCATTGGGGAACATTCGCTCACCAGAAGACAATTGTTGGGACATTAGCGGATATTGAGGGAAAAATGAGTGAAATCAGCAACCCTTCAATGATTGTGATTGGTGAAGTCGTAAATTTACACAAAGAATTGCAATGGTTTGAACAAATTGCAGCCGAGCAGTTGAACTAATGTGGGAGTTTTGCTGGGGTGAGAGATAATATTTTCTCAACTGCTGATCAATATCGCTTCGAGAGAGTTTGATCTCCTGAAGCGACTTTTTTTTATCTTCCTTATATCAAAAGTCAGCATGAGAAGAAGAGTTTTGATAGGAAGACCGCTTGGCTCCAATCTCCTGGACTTTCAATTTAATCCTGATCCAGCACTTGCTTTATTTGCCGTTGTTCTTCTTCCCAATCCCACTTCGGGTTAATCTGATCAAGGAATGCCTGAATCTGTTCCTCTGTTAAGTCCTTCTTGCCGTTTGTATTATTTAAATAGGATTTTAATTCCCATTCCCCGCCTTTTTTATTTTCTGGTGTTTTCCATTTCACCGTAAAAATGTAGTCAGTCTGATTAATGTCTGCATGAATTAATAATATTTCATTGTGAAGAATCATATTAGTTAGTCTCATGAAACATACTCCTCTCCTGAAGTAAAGTACTTAACTGCATTATACCATAATCTGAAAGTGCTTTCTTTTATAAATCGCACTTTTTTTGTTTGATTTGAATATATAGGAAATAGGCGAGGAGGGGATCTGCCGTGTCTGTAATTAAAACAAATGAAGCGGATGTTAAACTTTTGGCAAGGTTGATACGTGCGGAAGCAGAAGGTGATGGGAAGCTGGGAATGTTAATGGTTGGGAATGTGGGCGTGAATCGTGTAAAAGCACGTTGTCTTGATTTTAAAGACATCAATTCAATCAATCGAATGGTCTTTCAAAACCCTGGTGGATTTGAAACAACACAGAAAGGATATTTTTATCAGCGGGCGAGACAGCAGGAAATCGATTTGGCCAGAAGAGTAATTAACGGCAATCGATTTCACCCGGCAAGCAATGCTTTATGGTTCTTTATGCCATCAGGAACTTGTCCTTCCCAATGGTACGGACAATGGAATTCAGGCAGATTCAAGAGCCACTGTTTCTATACACCATTAGAATCTGAATGTCCGAGTGTTTATCAGACATTTTAGGTAGAAAAACTCGCATTCGCTCGTCCTTTACCGAATGTGTTCGTTTTACTTATACTTTGACCATCAATGCTATGTGGCCTATAATTGCTTTCCAAAATTTATGCATTCCTATCGTACAAAAAAAGGCTTGTCGCATAACAAGAATACGACAAGCCTTCTATCATTCATGCTTTGGACTTACCTTTGGGAAAAATAATAAAATGATCATTGTAAGAATACCGATAACAAACAGTCCCTGATAAACATCATGCAATGCAA
>NZ_ML762424.1:0-44265 GCF_009498735.1 Gracilibacillus oryzae | reverse complement strand
TCATCTGCAGGCATTGTCTGACGCATCGACTCATCAAGCAATATTTCCGTATTGCTGATATCTACATTGACTTCTTTACCCTGAAAATAGCTTTGCATCTGCTGATTCATTAATCCACCAAGAAAGGAAGCACCAACAGCACTGCCGATAATCCGCATAAACATATTTAACGAAGTTGCAGCACCGCGAACGCTCCAGTCTACATGATTCTGGATAGCGACAATGAAGGTTGTGCTTGTCAGTCCCATTCCGACACCAACAACAAATGAACTTATCGCTGCATAGACCGGCCCTTTACTTGGATCAAGGATAGAAAAAAGGAAAGTCCCGATTAATAAAGCAGTTCCACCTAATAAAGCAGTTGCCCGAAAGCCGATTTTCAAAACCAAATGACCGGCAACAGTAGCAAAGATGGGCCATCCAATCGACATCGTGCTTAAAGCAAATCCTGCGACAATAGCCGTTTGCTCCATAACACCTTGAACATATGTAGGAAGAAAGCTCGAGAGCCCTAATATAATCATTCCGGAAAGTAATGTAGCAAGATTGGCAACAATAATTAATCTGTCTTTCCATAAAAATAATGGCATCATTGGCGAAACAGCTTTCGTCTCCTGCCAGATAAAAAGAACCATACAGACGATAAATAAAAGCAGCAGTGACAATGATTCAAAGGAAAGCCATTCCCAGACTGTTCCTGCCTGGACAAATACACTGATTAATGCCGAAATTCCAATCAGAAATAAAGCAGAACCAGCATAATCAATTGATTTTTTCTCTTTACTTACTTCTTCATGGAAGAAGCGGTATACCCCGATAATTCCAAAAATTCCGAGCGGGATGTTCATCCAGAATATCCATGCCCAGTCAACAAACTGGACAATTACTCCACCGAGAAGTGGTCCGATTACTGACGAAATGCCCCATACACTGGCTAGGTAGCCTTGTACCTTGGCGCGCTCCTTCATCGTATACATGTCCCCGACAATGGTAGTGACAATTGGCTGGATCGCACCGGCACCGATTCCCTGAATCAGTCTGAAAACAACAAGTGCTGCCATCGATTCTGCTAATCCACAAAGAATGGAGCCGATAAGAAAGATCATTACACCGAACATAAAAACTGGTTTCCGGCCGAATAAATCAGCTAACTTACCATAGATCATTGTTGTAATGGCTTGCATTAACAGGAAACTGGAAAAAACCCAGCTGTATAATGTAAACCCGCCTAAATCCGCAACAATATTAGGCATGGCAGTAGCAACAATGGTTCCTTCGATAGCTGCCATGAACATGGAAAGAACGAGTGCAATTAATACAAGCGGCCGATTCGTTTGCTTATCTGACATATTTTTTCTCCCTTTAGTTACTAATAAAATATATTGTATCAAAATAATGGAAGAGAATCACATGATAATTTACTTACAGTGTATGCAGGACAAAAACGGACTATTTAATCATTCTGCATTGAGAACTTATATAGTAATAATTAACTATTTTTTCCTCTGAACCGCCCATTTGATCACGGTTTCTTCTTAATTTCGACAAAAAATACAACTTTATATAGAACGATTATTCCTGGATATGCTATAATAAAGGACGTAAATAGAAAAGTAGGTGAATAGTGATGATTGGTCAAAAGATACAGGAACTAAGAAAAAACAAAAGAATGTCACTTTCTGAAGTGGCAGAACAAGCTGGTGTAGCAAAATCATATTTAAGTTCAATTGAACGAGGAATCCAATCCAATCCTAGTATTCAATTTATGGAAAAAATAGGGAAAGTGTTAGGCGTAACAGTAAATGAACTATTATTAAGTCAGGATGACCAGGCTATTCGTGCCCAGCTTGATGAAGACTGGCTGAAATTAGCAGAAGAGGCGATGCGCTCTGGCATCAGTAAGAAAGAATTTCAGGAATTTGTTGAATTTAGCAAATGGAAAAAGAGCCATTAAAACATGCAGGTTTAATGGTGTCAGCTACTAGGTAGAGTGCCTGACTTTTTTCTTATACGTTAGGAAAGCATTCCTGCAACGACGCTTTGATCGACGAAGTAGAAATTCTGAAGTTCCACGTATAAGAAAAACTAATCCATTCGATAAAAGACGAGCGAATGCGATTTTTACTTATGTATGAGAAAGTATCATATCATTAAAGTGATGAAACCTCCAAGCAAGAACCCGACAACCACATCCAGAGGATAACGATGTCCCGCAAACACTCTCGAAACAAGACAAAGCAATGACGATTGTTACAACTTTTACTCAAGGACTAAGCCTAGTGCTTACCATGACAAAAGTGAATACTCCTTTGATTAACGCTTGATAACTAGGAAACGCTGGTGATTCGGCCTTCTCAACAAGTATTTGTATATCATCTTCCATAAATGGTCTTGGCCGATTGATCCATATTATTGATAATCGATTAACACTAAGTGCAGTATTAAATTGACTTCCCCAAATAGCCCTCTGATTCTCGTTTGCTTAATAAGAAACAGTAATGAAAAGAATATATCTATAAGATGAAAACGATAACATATCTTGATCAATAACAGGATTTTTACCGAACGTCCCATGAACAATACGAAAAACGGCTCAATAAACTTTCGGTAAATTCTTGAGTACAGTGCTAATCGTCTGTAATTCCCCGCCTCTAGATTCAATATAATTCGAGGAAAGCAGGTGGGGAATACACCCCCCAATTGACTAAAGTCTTATATAATAAAGTTTGTGAAAAGACATAATTTTTTTTTGCTTTTTTTTGTACAATATTGTAAGCTAGAAAATGATGTGAATAACCAAAACTTGACAATAATGCCTGAATATATAGAATCAGTCGGATTGGATAATGAGGGGTAGTATGAAGTGTCACAACTTAATCTAGCAGACCTCTCTTACATACTAATGCTGACTTTTTCTTTACCTCACATCAGCTGGTCAGATGGCATAAGTTTCATTCACCGGACTTACCAGCTTTTCTGCAATTCTATGAAACAGACATAAAAACACGAATGACGACGAAATACATATGATATAGAAGATGGATACAAAAGAGGTGAAGATTTGTCGGAGCAGGAGATATACCGCAATATTTTAGAAAAAATGTTAAATCAAACAGAAAGTAAACAAATTAATAATTCGGAAGATTTTATTAAAATTTTATCGAAAGAAATAAGGCAATCGAATCTATTACCTGCAAAAGATAATAGATAACTGTATTCCAACCTGTTATTTCCCGGGGAATAGTAAGTGTTCAAACAGGGGATGAGAGGAACGGCATTGCAACCGGGTAAAGGATGCTTCAGTTGCCATGCCGATACTGCTGCTCCCTGTTTTCGCGGCGGCAGAGCCTTCTCTGCCAGTCATTTTATCGCAGACGCTAAGTTCGCTAACACTGAACAAAGGATCCTTTCTAAGGATTAGGAACGTCGATCTCTACATATTTCGAATCACCTTGCATGATCTGTGCTGTCCCGCTGGTAATATCAATGATCCAGTTTTTAAATGGCTCTTCTTCCCCGCTGTTTACATATATTTGAAGTGTCACTTGATCTAAATAATCAATTTGATCCAGAAGATAGTCTGTCTGTCGTACTTCGTTTTCCAATTTGCCTAATAATGTGTAATCTATTGTTACGAGAAACTGGTTCATTTTCTTTCGTTCTACAACACCTGTCGTATTAATTGCTAATGACGTTGTACCTGCATATGCACGAATAAGCCCGCCAGCACCAAGTTTAATTCCGCCAAAATATCGTGTAACAACAACGGCAGTGTCTTTTAACTGTCTTTTTTTTAGGACTTCCAGAATAGGAACACCGGCTGTTCCGCTTGGTTCACCATCATCATTCGCTTTCTGGATCTGATCATTATCACCGATCATATAGGCAGAACAGTTATGTGTCGCATCAGCATGTTTCTTTTTTATTTCCTGGATAAATTGCTGGGCAGCTTCTTCTGTTTCCACCCGTTTCACATAACCAATAAATCGGGATTTCTGAATGATTTGTTCATCAGATCCTTCTAATTTAACAGTATAATATTGATCAAGCATTCTATTCCCCTCCTGGGTATTATTTGTATATTTCTTCAGATTAGGTGTAAAATCAATACATAGAAAATTTTAAAAAATAAAATGCGAAAAGGCCCCCACAAATAGTACTAAGCATTTCGAAATATGTCATTGAAACTAGGTGGTGAGAGGTAAAAATGTTGGAAACAAGTGACCGTGATTTAGATTATATTATACATGAAATGATAGATACAGTAAAAAACAGTAAAGATGAAGTTTTTCATATTGCAGAAGAATCCCGGAAAGAATATGAGCGAATCAGTAAAGAACTGGATGATTTAAAGGAAAAAGTCATTATTGTGATTGA
The DNA here is from genome assembly GCF_009498735.1 of Gracilibacillus oryzae. Lineage (GTDB taxonomy): Bacteria > Bacillota > Bacilli > Bacillales > Amphibacillaceae > Gracilibacillus > Gracilibacillus oryzae. Next base: position 39,888 of record NZ_ML762424.1, on the reverse strand, counting down.
AGAAGGCGATCAGCTCGAGAAAAAATCAAAACTGGCAAGAAATAAATTATCCATCGTCAGCAAGAATTTCTCTGTCTATTCAGAAGATTCGATCAGAGAAGCATATGATAACGCACACCAGATGCAATCAGATTTTATTGTAAAACGTGATAAGGAAAAAGCGCTAAGAGAAAGGCGCGATGATCTTGAAAGAAGATTAAAGTCGATTGAAGTAATGGTCGAACGTGCGGAAGGGTTAATGGGGAAAATCTCCATCGTCCTTAATTACTTAAGTGAAGATTTCATGCAGATATCCAATTTGCTTCAGGATGCACAAGAAAAGCAGGCATTTGGTTTGCAGATTATTGAGGCACAGGAAGAAGAAAGAAGAAAACTGTCACGCGAGATGCATGACGGACCTGCCCAAATGTTAGCGAATATCCTGCTGCGATCAGAAATTGTGGACAGAACGTACCGCAAAGGGGACACAGAAACTGCCTTAAAAGAAATGCAAAGTGTCCGGACACTGATCCGTTCCTCTCTTCAGGAGGTAAGACGGATTATCTACGACTTACGCCCAATGGCACTTGATGACTTGGGATTAGTACCAACAATAAAAAAATATATTGCGACACTGGAAGATCAACATCCGAATATTCATTTCCAATACCGGTCACATCAGGAAAGACTGCCGAGTCAATATGAGGTAGCATTATTCCGGTTAATTCAGGAGTCCATTCAAAATGCAATTAAGCATGCCGAAGCAGAGCGGATTGACGTCATCCTGGAGATTAGAAAAGAACAGGTAATGGCTGTTATCCGCGATAATGGGGTCGGCTTTGACTGTGAAAACAGAAAAGAGAAATCTTTCGGCATCATCGGAATGAATGAGCGACTGGATATGTTAGGTGGAGAATTAAAGATTGATACAAAAGTAGGGGAAGGTACGAAGATATTCATCCAAATCCCTCTGACAGCTTAAAATTCCACAATTCTAAGAGAATGTGTATAATAATAGAGATTAGCAAACTTTCAGACATAATTAACTTTACGGTATAGATGAAAGAAGAAATTTGAGGAGGACTTACTATATGACAACAAATATTATACTAATCGATGACCACAAATTATTCCGAGAGGGAGTTAAACGAATCCTTGAGTTAGAATCAGAGTTTAACGTTCTGGCTGAAGGTGACGATGGCTCAATGGCAATTGAACTAGTAAAAAAACACAAACCTGACGTAGTATTAATGGATATAAACATGCCAAGTGTCAATGGAGTGGAAGCAACTTCTGAATTGCTGAACACCTACCCTGGTGTCAAAGTTATCATTCTTTCGATTCATGATGATGAGAACTATGTCACACATGCTTTAAAATCAGGTGCCCAAGGTTATCTGTTAAAAGAAATGGATTCTGATGCACTGATTGAAGCAATTACAGTAGTCAGCGAAGGCGGTTCTTACCTTCATCCGAAAGTAACCCACAATCTTGTCAAAGAATATCGCCGTCTAATTTCCGAAGAGGATGCATTATACGGATCAGACAATACATTGTCCAAATTGAAGAAAATCGATCACCGCAAACCACTTCACCTTCTTACAAGAAGAGAGTGCCAGGTGCTTCAGCTGCTTGCAGAAGGAAAAAGCAACAAAGGTATTTCCGAATCATTATACATTAGTGAAAAAACAGTGAAGAACCATGTGAGCAGTATTCTGCAGAAAATGAAAGTAAAAGACCGTACCCAGGCAGTCGTTATCGCAATCAAAAAAGGCTGGGTCGAAATATTATAATAGTAAAAATAGCTCTAGCGTTAGAGCTATTTTTTTATTGGGGAGGATTTTTGCAGGCGAATTGAGCAGAAGGTGGAGGGGCATGATGGGAAAATGGTTCAACCTATCAAAAGTCAGTGTGAGTAGAGGAGTTTTGATAGGAAAACTGGTTTAACCTAACAAAAGTCGGCTGGAGTAGAAGAGTTATGATAGGAAAACCGCTTCAACCTATCAAAAGTCAGCGTGAGTAGAGGAGTTATGATAGGAAAACCGCTTCAACCTATCAAAAGTCGGGTGGAGTAGAAGAGTTATGATAGGAAGACAGCTTCAACCTATCAAAAGTCAAAAGAAGAAAAAGAGTTATGATAGGAAAAAATCAAAGTGAACGAAAATCGTTTGAACAGTAAAATGAAGAAGTCGAGATCAACTTCAAACGATTCCCCGCCCGATAGAAACCATAATATAATTCACCAATTGTAACTTTTTACTAGGCATATACCAGATTGTTAGGTAAAATAAAGTGAGACTTTGATCAGTGGGAGTTTTTTGTATCCCTCACTGATTATTAGCGTAACATATCAGGATGCTTAGCTTCTGTTTATCCTCCATTTAATATTTTCGTGAATCTTGAATTGGTGGTATTACAGACGATTGGCGCTGTGATAAAAGTCAAGAAATTTAACAGGAAGGAATCGATTAGATGAAGGTCGCAATTGTTACAGATAGTACTTCATACATACCTGAACAAATAAGAGATGAACATAATATTCATATGGTGCCATTAAGTGTCGTATTCGGTGATAGTACATACCGTGAAGAAATCGACATAACATCAGAAGAATTCTATCAAAAAGTAAAATCAGTTGATCAGCTGCCTAAAACATCCCAGCCATCGATTGGTGTCATTATAGAAACATTGGAACAGCTATCCAAAGAATATGATCAGGCCATTTTTATCACACTATCCAGCGGGATAAGTGGTACATACCAGACAACCGTTACAGCAAAAGAGATGCTGGGAAATATTGAATTGTTCCCATACGATTCCGAACTAAGCTGCATTCCACAGGGATTTTATGTTTTGGAAGCAGCCAAGTTAGCCAAAGAAGGCCAAGATGCTCAAACGATTATCAAACGTCTTAATGAAATCAAACAATCGATGAGAGCCTATTTTATGGTGGCAGATCTATCTCACTTACATCGCGGCGGCAGGCTGAATGGAGCGCAAGCTATTATCGGAAGCATGCTTCAAGTCAAACCAATCCTGCACTTTGAGGATACGAAGATCGTTCCGTTTGAAAAAATCCGAACAGAAAAGAAAGCAATGAAGCGCATCTATCAGCTTTTCGATGAGGATGCAAGTACAGGTAAAGCCATTCAGGCAACCATTATTCATGCCAACAGAGAAGCAGATGCCAACAAAATTAAACAGGAATTAGAAGCACAATATCCAAATGTCGAAGTAACCGTCAGCTATTTCGGTCCGGTTATCGGCACACACCTGGGCGAAGGCGCACTAGGCCTCGGCTGGTATATCGTATAATCAGCAGCGAGATCCCTTCTCGCTGCTCCTATAATAAAGGAGGAATCACTTCACAATGAACCCCAAATCCCTCAAAGGAAAACTTCTGCTTCGAAATGAAATCAACTTATCAGACGAATCAATCCAACAATTATTACAATCCAATCAACTCACAACAATCCCAGCCATCACCAAACATACCTTCCATTACCAATGCAATCGCTGTATGACAACCAAACGCGAACACTTTGCCATGATCCCATGCGCCCGCTGCCATACGACACATCCTTACTGCCGCAATTGCCTCCGAACAGGCAGAGTCCTTTTTTGTGAAAAATTGTACCTTTGGGCAGGACATGACGCAGCCTGGCCGGAACAACTGAATCCCTGTCACTGGGAGGGATCACTGACAAGACATCAGCTGCAAGCAGCCGAAGCGATTCAAAAGGCTGCCACGCTCACAGGACAAGAACTGCTAATCTGGGCTGTCTGCGGCGCCGGTAAAACAGAAATGCTGTTCCCTGGCATCACCACAGCAATTAAAGAAGGAAAAAGCATATGCCTTGCTACACCACGAGCAGATGTTGTCCGCGAGTTATATCCACGCTTCCAAGAGGCTTTTCCCAATACCGAAATCGAAGCACTTTATGGCGGCACAGAAGAGCGAACAGGAACAGGCCAGCTAGTGATTGCCACAACACACCAGCTGATCCGCTATCATCAGGCGTTTGACCTTATGATTATTGACGAGCTTGACGCCTTCCCATACCACACTGATAAAGACCTTCACAAATTATCTCAGCGAGCAAAAAAGTCACATGCAACCACCATCTATCTCACTGCAACTCCCCGGAAAAAAGAACAAAGGAGAATCGAAGCGAATCAGCTTCCTGTAATATTTGTGCCAATCCGATTTCATGGCCATCCACTGCCAGTGCCTAAGCTCCAGCTTGATATTAGTCTCCAAAAAAAGCTTAAGCAGTCCAAACTGCCAGAAAGTATTACGACATTTATACAAAGCAGAGCACCAAAGCGTCAATTCTTGCTTTTTGTTCCAACAGTGGAAATGCTGCCACAGATGGAGGAGATGCTAAAAGGATTTTCGCTGACATTTACGACAGTACATGCGGAAGATCCGGAGCGGAAGGAGAAAGTCAATGCCTACAGAAATCAGGAGTATGATTTGTTGATCACGACGACAATTCTGGAGCGTGGGGTAACCTTTCCTTCGATTGATGTGGTGATTCTGGATGCTGGGCATGAGGTGTTTGATGAAGCGGCGATTGTGCAGATTGCCGGGAGGGCTGGGAGAAGTCCGCAAGATCCAACAGGGGAAGTGCTGCTGATTCATCAGGGCAAGACAAATGCAATTGTCAATGCAGTCAGGCAAATAAAACAAATGAATGAGAAGGGGAGCAAATTATGAAAGAATGCTATGCCTGCCAGAAAGGAATTCAACTTGATATAACTTGGTCGAACTTTTTGCTGCCACCTGTGGAGAGATTTTTGTGTGAGGAATGTGAAGAGAAGCTGGAGTTGATTGGTGAGGGGATTTGTGAGAAGTGTGGCAGGAAAATGGAGGCGGGTGACTTGTGTTCTGATTGTGTGACTTGGGACAAAGATGTCACATATGGGAAAGTGTTATCGAAGAATCGTGCTGTCTTTACATACACTCCATTTATGCAGGAGTTGGTCGCAATGTGGAAGTTCCGAGGTGATTATCAGATGATCGAAGTTTTTCGACCATCTATCGAAAAAGTGTTCAGAAGACATTTTCCAAAAGGGAAGGCGAAAATTGTCCCGATTCCGTTAACAGAGGAAAGATTGTATGAGCGGGCATTTAATCAGGCGGAGGCAATTGCGCAATTATTGGAATTACCGATTGAAAATGCTTTAGCAAGAAAAGCGGCCAGTTCGGAAAAACAATCAAAAAAGACCAGGAAAGAGCGGATTCAATCAGAAAATCCCTTTATTTTGACAAAATCACTAAACAGTCCTGTCATTTTGGTCGATGATATATATACAACCGGAATGACAATCCATCATGCAGCAAAGTTATTAAAAGATGACGGTTGTTCACAAGTTGACAGTTTTACACTGATTCGATAGATAGAACTTAACGTAATAGAATGATAATGGTATAATTTCAACAAGGAAGATTGATGACTAAAGGAGACAGGCAATATGGCAGAAATCGCAAATTGTGAACGATGTGATAAGTTATTCGCAAAAGTCACGCGACCAATATGTGCAGAGTGTGTGAAAGAAGAAGAAAAGAAATATGAAATCGTCTATAAATTTTTGAAAGTCCGTGAAAACAGACAGGCAACGATTCCGGAAATCGTGGAAGGAACAGGTGTGGAACATGATCTGATTTTACATTTTGTAAAAGAGAAACGATTGCGCCAATCGCAATTCCCTAATCTGACGTATCCATGTGAACGCTGTGGGAAACAAATAAGTAAAGGGAAAATATGTGACTCTTGTGTTGGGGAATTTCAATCAGATCTACACCAGCTTGATCAGGAGAACCAAGTAAAACAGCGGAATTTAGAGGAAGAACAAAACAAAGCAAAAACTTACTTTACACGTATTAATAAATAAGCCTCCTTTCTTAAAGGCAGGCCTCATTTTTCTTCTCCTTCCATCCTCTAACCTGAAAAATATATTAAACATTTAAAAAGAACAGCCGATAATAATAATAAGAAACTATGTGCTCGGAAAGAAAGAGGTGAAAGGTCATGAAAATCAATGGACCCAATCAGTCGAAAATTAATGCCTATCACAATCAAAAATATACTCCAAAGCAAGAGGCAAAACAAACACAAAAAGCATCAGACCAATTAGAAATCAGCAGTAAAGCGAAAGAGATGCAATCTAAAGACAGCCGCCAAAGCTATGTAAATGAAATTAAACAACAAGTAGAAAAAGGCGAGTACAAACCAGACTTGCAGCAAACAGCCAAGAAGTTAATGAATTTCTGGAAAGCTTAAACTAAAGGGGCAGACTACCAAATGTCAGTTCAAACAATTATTCAATTTTTAGAAAAAATGACCGAATTACATGCAAGTTTACTGAATCTATCCAAACAGAAAACAGAAGTGCTCAAAGAAGGCAAAACAGATGCATTACGAGCACTTTTAAATAAAGAACAAAGACATGTGCAGGCAATTAATCAAATCGAACAAAAGCGAATTGATGCAGTTGCAAGCTGGGCGAAAGAAAAAGGGGTAGATCCGAACATAACGGTATCTTCGATCATAGAAGAACATGCTACTGGTGATGAGCAAAAAGCATTGGAAGCTGTTACATTAAAATTGGCAGAACTCTTAATGGAATTACGTCGTCAGGAAGACTTAAACCGTCAGCTTACGACACAGTCACTGCAATTTGTTCAGTTATCATTAGATATGGTGCAGCCATCACTAAAGAATTTCAACTATGGCAACCAATCAGGTCAGACACAGCAGCAGCGGCCGAAACGTTCGGTATTTGATTCGAAAGCATAAAGGGTTAGAGCAGGAGGAAAAGAAATGGGTTCAACTTTTAACGGGTTAGAGGTAGCCAAGCGTGCACTGCATGCACAGCAATCGGCTTTATATACAACAGGGCATAATATTGCCAATGCGAATACAGAAGGGTATACGAGACAGCGGGTAAACTTTGTTCAGTCATCACCATATCCGCCGGCAACTAGAAACCGTCCAGAGATTCCCGGGCAGGTTGGATCTGGGGTAGAAGCTGGATCGATTGAGCGTATTCGTGACAGTTTTATTGATAAGCAGTATCGTCAGGAGAATACGAAGGTCGGTTTTTATGAAGCAAGGGCAGATATGTTAGGAAAGCTTGAGACTATTTTAAATGAGCCGACAGACCAAGGTTTATCTCAAACAATGGATTTATTTTGGCAATCATTACAGGATTTAGCGGTTAACCCGGAAGATTCCGGTGCCCGTTCTGTAGTAAAAGAACGTGGAGTGGCAGTTGCAGAAGCTTTTCAATATATTGAAGGTTCATTACAGCAAGTGCGTAACAACTTAAAAGGTGAAATTGGAGTTGACAACACAGCAGTAAACTCACTAATTGATCAGATCAATCAATTAAACGGTCAAATCTCTAAAATCGAGCCGCATGGTTATGTGCCAAATGATCTGTATGATGAAAGAGACCGGTTGATTGATGAATTATCTGCCTATGTTGATATAAAAGTGGATTACAGAAAAAGCTCGGGACAGCCTAGTCCAATAGCACAGGGAATTGCGACAATTACGTTGAATGCAGACACTACTATTCAGAACTCTAAAGATGCTGAAGGTAATGAAGCACCGATTGTTTTAGTTAACGGCAGTGAAGATGTTGTTCTAGGTGAAGATGAGGCAGTCAATCATTTATTCTTTGACTTTAATGATTCTAATAATTTGCAAGGAGTATTTTTTGCACAGCCAGATTCCTCAAAATCGGTTGAAGATCAAGTGGAAGATTTGGTTGCTTCATTAGATGTTGAAGGTAATGAAGCCACATTCATTTATGGAGATGATTTTAATGTCCCAGGTAAATTACAGTCGTTGATTGATGGAGCTGGATACATGGAAGGTTTTGATTATGATAATCCGGACGCAGCAGGAACATCTGCAGGAAAAATAAATGAAATCTTAGATGAATTAGATGTAATGGTTGTTAACTTTGTTGAGGAGTTTAATGCTGTTCATAATGAAGGGTACAGTCTTGATGGTGATACAGGGGTAGATTTCTTTGAAGTTGATCCTGCAACTGGTGATGGAAGAACAGCGGCATCCATTAGTGTGAACCAGGATATTTTAGATGATCCTGATCTAATAGCTGCTGGTATCGGTGAAACAGACGAAGACGGAAATATTAGCGGATCGTCTGGAAATGGAGAGAACGCCATAAATCTAGCAAATGTATACACAAAGCTAGCAGAGGATTTTAATATTTACAGCGATGATACGGCTGATTTAGAAACTACTTATGGTATCTCGGAAGATGCGGAACTAGATGGAAAAACATCGATCAAAAGTTTCTTTGAATCAATAGTCGGCGAATTGGGTGTTATCTCACAAGAGTCACAAAGGATGCAAGGTAACTCAGAAATCTTAAAACAACAAGTATTGGAATCACGCCAGGCGATCAGTTCCGTATCACTGGATGAAGAAATGACAAACTTGATTCAATACCAACATGCGTATAATGCGGCAGCCCGAAATATGACAGTTGTCGATGAAATGCTTGATCGAATTATTAATAATATGGGCTTAGTAGGGAGGTAAGTAATCTAAATGCGTGTAACACAAAGTATGCTGACAAACAATATGCTGCGTAATTTAAGCAGCAGTTATAACAGTTTAGGAAAGTATATGGATCAATTATCAACAGGGAAGAAAATTAATCGACCATCAGATGATCCAGTAGTAGCAATGAAAGGGATGGACTACAGGACTCAGGTAAACCAATTAGAGCAGTATGAACGTAATATGGGCGAAGTACATAATTGGTTAGATAACACCGATTCGGCTTTAGATAAAACCCAAAAAGCATTAGTACGTCTCAGGGAATTAGCTGTACAAGGCGCAAATGGTACCTATGAAGAAGGCCAGCGCGGAAACATTGCTTCAGAGGTTAAACAGTTAAGAGAACATTTAACGGAAATTGCAAATACGAAAGTAAATAATAAATATATTTTCAGTGGAACAAAAACCACGGGTGCAGATGGTGAAAAGCCATTTAAAGTAGAAGGCGGCTATGAAGATTCCGGTGAATTTTCCTACAGTTTTGATGGAAATAATAATGATGTGAAAATAGAGGTTTCCAGTGGATCTGTTATCACTGTCAACACAAAAGCAGATCAAGTATTTAATGAGGACTTCTTCAAAGATTTAACTGAATTTGCTCAGAAGCTGGAAGATCCTGATGTGGAAGATGATGAAATATCAGCTTTTATTACAAAAATTGATACACATATTGACAACAATGTTAACGCAAGAGCAGACCTTGGTGCAAGACAAAACAGGGTTGAATTAATAGAAAACCGTGTACAAGAACAGACCGTTGCAGCAAAGGCAATGATGTCTGAAAATGAAGATGCTGATATAGAAGAAGTTATTATGAACCTGACCTCACAAGAGGCAGTCCATCGAGCTGCTTTAAGTGCAGGTGCTCGTATTATCCAGCCAACTTTATTAGACTTTTTAAGATAAAGTGAGACTTTGATCAGTGGGGTGTGTTGGGGTCCCACTGATCATTAGCGAAACTTATCAGGATGCTTAACGTCTGTTTATCCCCAACTTATTTTCTTCGTGCAACTTGAAACTTGACTTGGGGATATTACAGACGATTAGCGCAGTGATAAAACCAAAAGCCTTACCTTTATATAAAAAAGGTGAGGCTTTTTAACAAGAAGGAGGTTTTATTATGCAATTACCTCAAATTCGAATTCAATCACAAAATGCTATGATTGGACTCAGGACGAATAATGCTCAATTAACGATTGACGCGGCACCTGCCAAACAAACGATTAAACAGCCACAGGCAGATCTGAAAATATCGACAAAACCAGGAAAACTAACTATTGATCAATCGAAAGCATTAGCGGATGTCGGAATTATCTCAACAGAACAATCTGTCAGTAAGATGGCAAATGAAGCAATGCAAACAGCAGTCGAAGGGTCTAAGAAAAAACGGCGACAAGGTGATATGTTAATGAAGATTGAAAATGGGGGAAATCCTTTATCACAAGTGGCAAAACAAAATGGAGAAAGACCAATGAAGCAATTTAATATTGGCTGGATTCCATCAGGGGATGCGGTCAAGTTCCATTATGAGCAAGCAGAGGTAGACATTGAGGCAAGAGCGAATAAACCGCAAATAGATGTACAACCTACTGAAAATAAATTCGATTACCAGCGTGGCGGTGTTGACGTATATCTTGAACAGAAAAACTGGATTGAAATCAATTTTATGAATGTTAAGTTTGTCGGTAATAATTTTGAAATGGAAATATAAGAGGGGTAGTATATGCGAATCGAAACAAAATATTTTGGCGAAGTTGAAGTGAATGAGGCAGAGATTATAACATTTCCTCAAGGTATTCCTGGCTTTCAGGAGGAAAAAGAATTTATATTACAAAGCTTTGAAGAAGGCGGTCTATTTCAGATTCTCCAATCGACCGCTAATATAGATCCAGCCTTTGTTGTGGTTGATCCTTTTTTATTTGTCCAAGATTATGAATTTAAACTGGATGATGCTACCATGAAACAATTGCAAATAAAGCAAAAAGAAGATGTAAGAGTATTAGCAATCGTTACAGTAAAAGAACCACTAACAAAAAGTACTGCCAACTTACAAGCTCCAGTAGTGATGAACCATAGCAATAAATATGCCAAACAATTAATCTCACTAAAATCAAACTATAAAACGAGGGAAGCAATTTTCCAACAAACCTCTACCAAAGAGGAGGAATGACATGTTAGTCCTTACTAGAAAATTTAATGAAACAATTAAAATAGGTGATGAAATAGAAGTAACTGTTCTGGAAATTGAGGGTGAGCAAATTAAGCTTGGCATCTCTGCACCAAAGGATATTGATATTCACCGACAGGAAGTTTATCAAGCAATTCAACAGGAAAATAACGAAGCAGCAAACCTTTCGCAGAATTTATTCAATTTATTGAAAAAAGATTATAAAAATGACTAAACATAATGAACTATATGTCGATAATACTATTAGAAGCTGATGAGAGTGACTGACGGCCGCTTTCACTTTCGTTGGTGGATACCACAAGGATGTGGAAATAACATATATCTCAAGGAGGAAATATACTTATGATTATCAACAATAATATTCCAGCGTTGAATACTTATCGTCAGATGGGAATCAACCAACAAGCAAACTCAAACTCAATGGAGAAATTATCTTCAGGTCTACGTATTAACAAAGCTGGGGACGATGCTGCAGGTCTAGCGATTTCTGAGAAGATGCGTGCGCAAGTTCGTGGTTTAGACCAAGCAAATCGTAACTCACAAGATGGTATCTCTATGATCCAAACTGCTGAGGGTGCATTACAAGAAACTCAAAACATCCTACAACGTATGCGTGAGCTTGCTACACAATCAGCAAACGATACAAACGTAGATGTTGACCGTGAAGAAATTCAAAAGGAAATGAACCAGTTAACTTCTGAAATCAACCGTATCGGTAACACAACTGAATTCAATACCCAGAAGCTACTTAATGGTGGTGGAGAAGTAAAAGAAATTGAAATGAACACATTACAAGAAGGAGCAGCTGCTGGTGCATTTAAAGGTGGTACTGAGTTAACAGCTGTAGCTGCTGAAGCTCCAGTTTGGGATTCAGGTGCTTTAACGCAATTGACTAACGGGGATAGTGGTACTTTCTCATTTAATGGGGTTGAGGTTACTATAAATGCATCAGATATTGATGGTGCAAGTACTGCCCATACTATTGATGGTGATGGAGCGATAACATTAACAGTTGACACTTCCGCTGCTGGTGATGGAGATACTGCAGCTAAACAAGCAACGGCTTTAATTGCAGCAATGAATGATTACAAGAATAATCACAATGGTGGAGAGAATGAACTTAAAGGATTAACTATCGGTGGAGATAACAATGGTATCACTTTTAATGGAACTACATCAATGGGAGATTCGTTAAATAGTAATGGTGGTATTACTGTTTCCGGTGACGTTACTGTGGCACAAACTGGTGCAGCTTCTGTTGATACTGCAGGTATTACTGAGGTAACTGAAGGTTCATCTTCAATTCCTATTACTGCATCAACAGCTAGTACTGCAGCGGTTGCAGCTACATGGGATTCTGGTAACGTTGATCAAATAACAGATGGTGAGTCTGGTACTATCTCTTTCGCAGGAGTTACAATTTCTGTTACAGGTACAAATAATGGTTCTGAAGGTGTTACAGGTACAAATCAAGTTGGAACAAATTTAGTTATTGATTCAGCTTCCACAACTTCAGCAGATGACCAAGCTAAGTTAATTGTCGATGCATTTAACGCAGTAAAAGCGGAACAAGGTGATAGTGGTTCCCTTGCAAATTTTTCTTTCTCATCTGATTCCAGTGGTAATATTACAATTACTGGAACTAAAGAAGATGGAGCAAGTAACAATTCATTTGAATTGACTTCTACAGGGGATGTTCAATCAGGTTCTTCTGCAATTGATAAATCTACAACCACTGAGGGTGTAACTGAAGTTAGAGGCGAGTATAATCTTGAACTTTCAACAGCGTTTGAAAAAGCAGGAGCTACACTTAATATCGGTGGTAGCACATTTACTGCAGTTGATGGAAATGCAGATGCTTCAAAAGGTGAATTCAATATTGGTTCTAGTGAAGAAGAGCAGGCTATTAGTTTAGCTGCAGCGATTAATGCTGATTCATCATTAAATGATCGTTTTGATGCAACAACTGAAGGAGGAAAAATTACCCTTCGTGAAAAAGAAATGCAAGCAACAGGAGCTGCATTGACGAATGGTCTTGTTGTAGGACCTACTAACGATGCAACTCAAGGCAAATTCTCATTTAATGTAGATAGTTCTGTTGAAGTAGGTGGCAAATATTCTGTTGAAGGTGTAAATATTGAAGTAACTGATGATGCTGATCACAAAGGATTAGCTGACGGTACAGCGGTATTATTCTCATCAGATAAAACACAACAAGCTACTAATTTAGCAAATGCGATTGCAGCTAATGAAACACTAAGCCAAAAGTATGATGTTTCAGCTTCTGCAGATCGTATTACACTAGAACAAAAAGCTGGAAAAGAGACAATGGAAGACGCTGAAGCTACATCTAGTTCAAACAAAGAAGACAACTTCCAAGCAAGCTTCCAAGTTGGTGCTAACACTAATCAAAGCATGACAATTGAAATCAATGACATGCGTGCTCAAGCACTAAAAGTTAGTGGTGATGAAACTGGTACTGTAACTGCTAAGAATGGTGCTGAAGCTTCATATGTTAAAACATCTAACGTAACTGATGGAACAAATAATCAAAATGTTGAGTTTGCATTGGATGTATCTTCACATGACAAAGCATCTGCTGCAATCAGCGTAATTAATGATGCTATTGAAACAATTTCATCTCAACGTTCTAACCTTGGTGCATTCCAAAACCGTTTAGAGCATACAATTTCTAACTTAGGAAATGCATCTGAGAACTTATCAGCTGCAGAATCACGTATCCGTGACGTTGATATGGCGAAAGAAATGATGGAAATGACTCGTACAAACATCCTTTCTCAAGCATCTCAATCGATGCTAGCTCAGGCTAACCAAAAGCCACAAGCAGTATTACAATTACTTGGATAATATTTTTATTCAGATTAAGAGGGGCTCTAGCTTATGCTGGAGTCTCTTTTTAAATTAAATATAAGGAGTTAATTTAAAAATGACAACTGGTTCTTTTATTTTGGTATATCTAGATACTAATTTATTGCCAAAACATAGCACTATTGGGTCAAATGAGAAAGTAAATAGATTAACAGAGTGGCACTTAGATCAGAAAATAACACTTAGAACTACACAAGGAACCTTAGATGACATTTTTAAAAATATTAATGATAGAAATATAAATCCAGCAGAACAACGTTATAAAACTGTCTATAGTTATACTGAGCCTGTTGCAGAAATTATTTTTGAGTGTAATGAAGATTTTGACGAAACACACATAGATTTATTTAGAATTATGTTTCCAGATATAAATGTAAATTCTAATAATATTTTTGAGGTGTATAATAAATTAAAAAGTAATGATAGAAACGATTATAGAATTATTAATTCAGTTATTCATGATTCTCATGGCTATGCTTTTTTTCTAACTGATAATAAAAAAGACTTTATTAATAATGGTAAAAGAGAGAACATAAATAAATTTGTACATAATGAATATAGAAAACACTTAACAATTGATACATTGAATGATGAAAGCATGGATCTTATTAAAAAAGCTATAATTGAAGTTTCAAATATGATATAGGGGTAAGCTTTAAAGGGGCAACGCGGGGACGGTTCGTTAAGGGGACAATCGGAAGTTTTGCGGGAAAGAAGGCACGATAAGCGGATGTATTCTGCTCATCGTGCCTTCTTGTCATTTTATTTACCTACTCATGCAAAATTTTTGATTGCCCGAGAAGAATGAAGTCGCGGGGTTAGTGCTTCGCCCTTGGGGATTCAAACTTTCCAATTCTCTTAGATTCTCTGTTTTTTTATTCTTTCACTTTACATCCATGCTTTCTGGTTCAGTGAAAGGCAGTATGTTAGATACACTTTCCCCCTCCCCACTGAAGAGGCTTTTTTAAATATATGAAGTTCTATTTCATCAGGAGGAATCTTTTTCGTCGGGTTCAAGATGTGCTTTTTTACACCCAGGACACAGGGTGACATCTTTTCCTAACAATAAAGACAGAATTTCTGTATTACTAAGACCCTCAAATTGCGGTTTATAGACAGGATTTCTTGTTAGCCTTCGGCAAATAGTAAGCTTTGTTTTTCTATTTCGGTTAGCCAATAATCCGTAATACCTGATTTTCACAAACCCGGCTGGAAGAACATGCATTAAAAATCGGCGAATAAATTCACTGGTCTTCAAAGTTACTTGTTTCTTTTTATTGTTATCTTTATAATCTTTTACACCTATAGTGACTGTATCTGTATCTACAGATAGAATCCTCTAATTAGAGATGGCAATAGGATGGGTGTATCGACCAAGATATTTCATTACTGCTAAAGGACCCCCAAAGGTAGATTTCGTGTAGCTATACCAATCTAGGTTGTAACACTCGTCTATTAAATTCTGAAACTGCGTTGTATTCCCTTGAAGATTCCGGCTTCAAAATATAGTTCTATTTTTTGTTTATATCGCTCCATCATAATTACCTCCTACTATAGATTCAAACTATATGCATTCCTCTATAGAAGGAAGGTGGAGATCGATTTGCCGTATTATGGTGGTGCCTTTTTGTTCGATTCTGTGGTATAATTCTCATAGAAAAGTATGCTCTCTTTCTTGGTTTGTTTGGTTTGGCGATTAAACAATACCATAAAAGGGCATACTTTTCTTCTTTTATTATGAAATAAATGTGAATGTTTTTATCTCATTAGGTTTTTGTGTTTTATCTTTTCAGGTTTTTAGCCATCGCAAAGCGATTTCGTTCTTCGTTCATTTCATAGAAGTGGATAATGTTTGGGTGTCAAAATTTTGATTATGACTATTTAAATTAATTTGAAAGGATTCTTCTGTAGTACTATTTCGACTCATAATTAATTTATTGATTAAGAGATTGAACTACAAAGCATTTAAAATAAAAATGATTTGCATAATTTGCTAAAAACCCTATTATTTCTTTCCATCATCATTTATCTACCAAGTTCCCCCTTCAACAAAAATTAAGAAACTATATATAGACAAAAACCTATTAGAGTAGTTCTGGACTTTAATAGTAGATAAAACAATATGAGGAGTAATTGGATCTTATTAGAAAAAGGAATTTGAATAATTAATCCCACCTTATTTCAAATAATAGTTCATTTTCAATAATGTTGACCGATATATATAACATAAGCCTACATAGAACGGATGATTCCTTGAATAATAATGAAAAGAAGTTATTAGAAGAAAGAATGCAACAAATTGACAAAGAAATGAATTTATTAACACTAATAGAACAGAATCTAAGATTAATGAAAGAATTAGCAATCCAAGCAGAAGATCATAAGTTACCAGCATATAAGCGATCAATGATCAATCAGACTTTCCAGCAATTGCAGGAGGAAGTAAACCATTTATCCGGTCAACTGCACAGAACAGAAACACTGCATTAGTAATTCTTATTT
The DNA here is from genome assembly GCF_009498735.1 of Gracilibacillus oryzae. Taxonomy (GTDB): domain Bacteria; phylum Bacillota; class Bacilli; order Bacillales; family Amphibacillaceae; genus Gracilibacillus; species Gracilibacillus oryzae. The sequence continues at coordinate 23,727 of NZ_ML762424.1, read as the reverse complement.
TAAGATTACTTATTACAACAAAGAAAAGGTGATACAGATGGAAAAACAATTAGATGTAATGAAAAACGTATTAGGTTTATCGGAAACAGTTTTAGAAGGAGTACTGCACATTCAATCAGCGCTGAAGGAAAGACAAATGGAAGAAACAATGTACTTATTCGAAGATATCATCCATGCTTTTGCAACAATTGAAAATGCCATTAATGAATTGGATGATGAATATGTTAGCGAAGAAGTAACTAATCACATGAAAAAAGTGCAAAAAGGGTTGGAGGCTGCTGTCCAGCAATATGAAGTGGAAATCAGCGGTAGATTGCAAGAAGTGCTGCAATTCAACTTAGTGCCAGCAACAAAGAATTGGAAAATTGCCTTGGAAAATCAGTTTAATCCTTTGGTGCTTAACTAGGATGTAGGATGACGCTTCTTATGAACTAAGCAAAGAGAAAGAAATAAAAAAACAGCTTATTTGTTTGTATAAATAAGCTGCTTTTATATTGATCAAATATTGAAGGGATTTGTTAACGAATGGTTCAACTATTCCTCTCTGCTACAATGTTACTACTAATCCAACCAATTTCACCATGCTGATTTTCTACCTTATACCAAACCCTGTTTTCCTCATCTATGCTTTGCTGATCTAAGAATTTCAAAGAATCCTCCATAGTTGCCACAAATAAAACATTGCTACTTAAACCAGGAGCAGATCTCACATTGGCAAATTCAGTTGTGATATGATAGGAAATTGATTCTTTGTTCGTTGTTTCATCTGTTGAAGCTTGCGTCTGTTCTTGTCCAAATCCGATTTTATCTTTGGCGAATTGGTAAATTTCCTCAGAGTTAAAATACGCACCGGTTAATAAACCTATACTGATAACAACACCACTTAAAGCCTTTTTGTGAGCACCAATCCAAGTGAACGGAGCATTTCCCCATGGCCAAACCGCAGCTAGCCAGTATTTCTTTTTTAAGAATGTTGTAAAGGCATCTGGTTGATTTAACTCTTTATCATTGATTATTAGTGCTTTCCAATCTCGTTTTGATAATGGATTCTCTTGTTTAACAGAAGGATGTAGATGATCCATCAAGAATAGTCTAGCAGCATATAATCCTCTCATATCCTTAGTCAAGTTATTTGACGTGTTCTCACCTTCATAAAAATGCTGTTTTTCTATTCTATCGATTACTCTACCCATATGATCATGGAAAATGACTAGATCTCCGATTTGGTTTCGACGTACGGATTCTTTAATCATACGGATAATTAGCTTACTGGGACTTGAAAAACCAATCTTCTGCATATCTTGTTCACCAATTAATATAAACATCTCTTGAAATAGGTAATTGGAGGTTTGATAAAAACTGTCAAGATGTCCATTTCTATATTCTTCTAAAAGTGCTTCCTGGTATGCGGTATAATAAAATAAATGCGCGATAAACATACTTGATTGCTGATCATTTATTACCGTTCTTGCCATGACAGGGTTGTTTTTTACGATAGTAAAGAACTTTGCTGCCACTTGAATTGCTTGTCGATACTTTTTCAGCTTTAACAAGTTTTGAATACCATTGGTTGTTTTTACAATCCATTCTCTAGTCTTTTCTTTTTCAGTATTCGTAAGTGTAAGAGAATAAGCAGGTTTCATAAGCTGGAGTTCATCAAATTGAACATTCAAATTTTTAAATTGATGATGTACTTGTAGTAGTGTGCTTCCATATATCGCTATCATCGCAAATTTATATTGTATTTCTAGTTCGTTGATAAACGTATGTATTCTGGCATTAAACAGATCCCAGGATTTGAATACCTTTTGAATCGATTTATTTATTCGTTCTTCACTATTGTCTCCCATTAGTGCACCGACTCCTGCACCGGCAAATGGAACTCCGATCATCAAGCCAAGTAACGATGCTCCCCCTTTAATTAAAGATTTTCCAGCTTGATCACTTTTAACAGAGTCAACAACAATAGCATGCTGGCCAATACTATCCGTGTATTCTTTTAAACTTTCAGCTAGCTTCTGTATATCTAATGTTATACCGCGTCTCATTCCGTCAAAGAAAGAGGAAGGGTATTGATAACGATGAAAAAGCTCTCCATATTCCCCGTTTGCCATTGTGTTAATGAAATCATAATAATCTTGCTCTAATTCTTTAAATGCCAATACTCGTTTAATATCGGCAGCAATATAACTTGGATTGGTAATTCTAAAAAATGACTGATAGTATGCTTGAACATCTTGTGATGTATATTCTTCAGGGATAGAATCTTGCGCTTGTTGTAATTGATTATTTCTTGATTGAAAAATATTCCATATGTTTTGCATAGCTTCATTCGTTTTTACTTGGACAAACGCTAATATTTCATCGGATAGGCCCTGAGGCATTTTAGATCTGATATCATTCTCAATTTGTTCATATTCAAATGCTGCATCTTTGAAGTAATTTTCGATTTTTACTGCCATTAGAATAACCCCAGCATGTCGATTCCATCCATTCCATGGGCAAAACCACCTAGGTCAGCCATAGAGAATTGGGAAGTAACAGCCTCAACCTCACTAAATGAGTTTGCTAAATCAAAATTGGAGCTGGCAGTAGTTGTGTCAAAAAGGGAAGAATTAAAATGAATTTGCTCACCGCCAATAGAACTATTGGTAACCGAAAATAAATTTTGACCATCTGGTGCGGTGAAATTTATCCCGTCTCCCATAAAGTTGGGCTTTAATGTGCCAATATATTCCCCATTTTGGTAGACTGATTCTTGGTCAAAGATAGAAGGTCTTGTTGTTATATCACTTTCTAACCCAACGAAATCAAAGGTTGTGCCCCCTTCTATATTTTCACGGACATGTGCCGTCTCTCCATTAGCAAAATGAATTGTCTCTCCACCTGCAGCACTTGGAACAGTATTGGCGAAAACATTACCATTCATATCGACTATTTTAAAGCCTTGAAATAGATTTTCTTGTATTTCTAAAGTACCTTCTAATGGTGATATAGGAGGATTCTCCTCAGATAAAACATTAATAAAATCAGATTGATAGTACAAATAAATCACACCTTTCTGCAATACTAGTTCTAATTATCTATATTCATTATAATATTGTACGGGAGGTATTGTCATTGAAGTTTTTTGTCAAATAAAGTCGAAGCATTTGGGAATGCGGAGGTAATTATTATATTGGGAATGTGTAATTGTCTATAAAGTAAAAAATCGCTCGAGGTATAATAGATTTGAGACCCTGTATGAAAACAGATTGGTCTTGGAAGTTCCTCTAAAAATAGAGAATAATACTTCATAAAAAAGTTATATAAGGTTGGAAAATTAGAAATTTAAATTAAATCAAAAGGTTTTGACCACACTAATAACTATCCATTAGTAGAGATTTTAGGATGCCATTATTAAGTGTGGTATTACTAGATAAGAATTCAACATTTTTAGTAGTGCTCTTGTCAAAGATATATAATCAGGAGTATACAAAAAATATTATATAAATTTAAAATGGCAAATCCTCCAAATCAATAGGATGATCCGCTTCAATCTCCCTAGCATATCGATTTGCAGCTTTATGCTTTTTACTCCTTTGTTCAGTATTGCTTTCTATAATCCTACCAAATTTCACCTCATATAATTCCCTCACCCAAACTTTCACAGGTGCTTTCCACTGCTGGTTTGGAGCAGGGATATTTTTCAACAAACTTTTAGGAGTCATTCCTAATTCTTTTGCCATTTGTATATCCGCCTGATTCAGCCGACATTTCTTTTTCGCTTCCGCCCAGTTATCATTTTGCTTTCTTTTCCCCATAAATAAATCTCCTTCTACCAATCCATGAATTCAGGATACTCCGTTGCTGTTCTTAATTGTGAAACTGGGCAGTTATATTCTCGTGCCGCTTGTTCCAAAGCTTCTTTCAATTGTTGATAACCTTTACCTTTCTCTGCAATTCGTTTTGCCATAATCGAGATATTCTTCAAACGTTTCTCTGTATCCATTTCAATGAATGCTACATTCAATTCGTCCAAATACTGTGTGACATAATCATCTGTCCAAGTATAATCATTATTCATTAACTTGAAAATTCGATTGATTGATTTTATTGGTATTGTCTCTTCCATGCAATTTGCAACAGCTGCTTGAAACTGGCGGACAGTAGTAATCGAGGAATCCCAAATATTACGAAAATCACTATAGATTCGGTAACTGCCTTTTGCCTGTTTGCTTGCATACAAATTGACAAAGTCATTCAATGCCATCATCACAAAAAGCGCTTCTGGCCAAAGGATCGTGCAGGAAAGGTATATATTTTTATCACTCCCTACAATGGATAAGAATTTCATTTTATCCTCATCCATTCCGTTTTCAACAAACTCTACTTCCCGGTGGCCCATGATCGCATGGCGAAGATCATAGCAAAAGCCCAAGACTCTCAATCTAGCACCATCAAAACGATAATACTCTCCTTCTTCACCGACGATCGTATGCAGCGATTCATATAGCTTTTCAAAATCGTAGAAATCACCTGTTATCTTTATTCCGGCATGATTGGTTGTACTATTAGCATGGATCATATAAAGAGCTCCTTTATTAGTTCTATAACTTATCTTTAATTTTAAAGGAAATTCTCTTGTTACTCAAATGTTGGCTTGCCACCAGTTTGGCCTAATAATCTATTATAGTTAAGCACTCTATTTTAATTGTTGATGAAATAACGTTTGCAAATCAGTAGTCTGATGCGGCAAAATATATGCAGTCGGTACCGAATTCCTTAATTGAAGCGGCAAGAATTGATGGCAGTAGTGGGGGGGATTTTTTTCAAAGTTGTCTTACCTACAATGGTGCCAGCTATTGCAGCTGTATCTATTTTCCTGTTCACCCGTCAGTGGAATAATTTCTTGTGGCCATTAATTACGATAACAACAGAAGATAAGTACACATTGCCTGTCGCATTAGCAACTTTAACAGGCCTGCAATCAATTGATTATGGCGTGCTGATGATGGTGCAGCCATATCTGTATTACCCATTTTCATCGCCTTTTTATTTTTACAAAGATTCTTTATTGCTGGCATCATTGGAAGTTCTGTTAAAGGAATGTTGTTCGTTAGAGATTTACATGGATCACGTGAAGCGGATTACCATACAAAGCATGCACCTGTCATTATGAATGAAGCAATTTCCCCAGATTTTATGAAGTCTGTGGTTAGAATTCCCAAGTAGGACACTGCTTGGGTTTCTTTTTATATTCTAACTACATTTAAGTAATTTGATCGTATTGTTGCCGTTGCAATTCTCACTTAACCTTTCCCATAGTATCTTCACATTTTCACATCTTTAAATAAAGTTAATGTTAATTTCCTATTATTTGGGTAAATTATTGCCCTAGTATGATATGATAAAAAGGATAAAATTTCATAATTTAGAACTTAACTGGATGGAAGGGGATAATCGTGAAGAAAATAAGTCTATTCATACTTTGCCTAATCTTGCTCATGGCATGTTCGGAAGAAAGTTCAGAGAGTGAGGAAACCGAAATTACTCGACAAAAAGAAACTACTGAAGAAAGTGACATAAATGAAGAGGAGGAAAACGAGGAGGTAAATGACGTTTCAGCAGACAATCAAATAGACGATGAAAATACGTATCCGCCAATTCCTACGACTTTTATGGAATCTGTAGAATATCCTATCATCGGTGAATTCTCGGGTACAGAGCTTCCGGAAAATCTTGAAGAACATGATGAATTAATGAATCTTATGGAGCAGTTTCCAATCATTACAGAGGATACACCAGAGGAAGAAATTAATCAGTTTACATTATATTTGTTTTCTTTGTTTAGAGAGGAACTGACGGCTCCTGACATTGCACTCGATCAATGGGAAGCGATGGGTATTACTCCGCCTGATGAGGTGGACGAAGGAGATGGAGAAGCAGCTGTAACGGTTAAACAAAACTACAATATGGCTATATTACTAGATGCGAGTGGCAGTATGGCTAATCTGGAAGGAGACCAGACGAGAATGCAGCTCGCCAAGGATGCAATTGAAAACTTTGTCCAAGACTTGCCGGAAGCAGCCAATGTATCTTTATATGTTTATGGTCATAAAGGCTCCAGTAGCGAAAGCGACCGACCAGCATCTTGTGAAGGAATTGAAGAGGTTTATCCTCTAGGGAATTTTGATCGTAATAATTTTAATAAAGCACTAGACCAATTTAATCCAGCTGGATGGACACCAATGGCAAGTGCGATTGAATATGTGGAAAATGATTGGAAGGAACTGCAAGGAGAAGAAAATATAAATACGATTTATCTTGTAAGTGACGGTATCGAAACATGTGATGGTGACCCTGTTGCGGCAATCCAATCATTAAAAGAATCGAATGTTGCCCCATTGATTAACATTATTGGTTATCAAGTAGATAATGAAGGAGCAGAACAATTAAGAGAAATGGCAGAAGCAGCGGAAGCAAAGTTTATCGATGCGAAAAGTCAGGAAGATTTGGTTGCTGAGTTTGAACTGACCATCGATAATGCGAAGATTTGGAGTGAGTGGGCAAAAGATGAAAGGAAAAATGTCGGGGATTTGAAAATCTATGTACGTGAACAAATTGGTCAATGGAGTGTAGAACAAAAAGATATAAAAAGCAGAGAATTTCATAATCTTGAAAAAGTATTAGAATACATGCAAGATAAAGAAAAAATCGAATTTTTAAAATTTGTAGATATTAAAAGTGAATATCAAGATAACTGGATCCGTATAAGCAGTGAAGTAACAAATGATGCTATAGATTTTTTTCAAAAAAATAGAGAATCATTTGGAGAAAAACTCAATGAAATAAACGAAGAATATGATCAATTTAAAGAAGAAGCAGGTAAAATCCAGGTGGGGAAAATCCTGATTTATTTTTCACTTTGGTTCTTTTTGAACGATGTCAATTGATTCGGCTTTTTGTTACTCAATCAAAGATAAGAATAATAGAATATAGACAATATCTTCATTCCACTCTAGTATAGAATTGTAAATATTACCAAGGAGGTAATTTCCATTCTTCATACGTTTAGAGAAAAAGTGATCCAGCGGCATGAGAAGCAGATAGAGCGAATACATAAGTGGAAAGAAGATCATGCCACATTGTTAAAGCGAATCAGAAAGATTTATATCTGGGTTATTTGGCTGATGTTACCTGTAGCTATATTTTTCTGGTTATTTTTACCCTTAAGTCGTAACACAGTGATGATATGGTTCTGGAGTTATTATGCATTATGGCAAGTATGGATCATATCAAGAAGCAAAACTGTCATGTGGACACATGTCGCCCGTTTTTTTGCAGCAGGTATCTGGTTGGTTGGTCCTTTATGTGCCGGACTGTTATGGTCGATTCACTATCTATTGGCAGATGGTGCAGCTTCCATACAAGAACCCTGGAGTGCGATTATACTTGGACCAATTGTAGAAGAGATATTTAAACTGCTGCCGCTTTTATTATTTTTATTTGTGACAGGAAAGGAACGACAACTAAGTTTAACGGATTATGCCTTGTTTGGCTTTGCATTAGGGACAGGCTTTCAATTTATGGAGGAAGTTCTGAGGTCGTGGGTATCTTCCAGGGAATCATTGCTAGGCATGTTTATTTCTCTCATTTACGACAACACGAAAGAATGGGGTTTTGCAGAACTGTTTCCCGGTTATTTTATCCATGGAGATGTGATAGCGGCAGGTCATCATGTATGGACAGGCTTTGCCGCATTAGGGATTGGCTTTGCAGTTCACTTTCGCCAAAAGCTAGGAAAATGGATCTGGCTTGTTCCCCTTTTCTTATTATCATGGGCGATATTTGACCACGGGGCCTATAACAGCCACGTCAATTTGTTAACATCGGATATCATCATCGAATTCCTGCATTTCTTCACAGGATATGGGCACTGGTATAAGTGGTTATTTGTCTTATCCCTGTTTCTTGCCGTATACTTAGATTATCGAACGTTAAATCAAGAGAAAAAAGCTTTACCACTGTTACCGCATGAAACGCTATTAGAACCTGTAACAGAATCAATAGAACTGATAAAAAGTATCCTGCAAAGTCCGAAGCAATGGGCAGCCACGATGCTTTTCCTAAGAGAACGCCGCGCTTACGGTTTTGCCATGGCATTAAAGGAGAGAGAAAAACCTCGTCAGAAGATTTATCATCATGTCCAACTTGCCTATCATTTGTTAGGGATCAGTGCCCTCCTGTTACTCAGTTTTCTAGCAGTGAACAGTATAGCCGTAGAAAATCCCTACTATTTAGCCGGATTATTTGATGGATTATCAGCATGGTGGGAAAGTCTATCCGCCTTTGAGCAAATAAGCATCATCCTCACGACAACCCTTGTCACCGCTTTACTCATGTTAGCGACAGGCGGTGGCATCATAAGCGCAGGGTTTACAGCAATCGGAACTGGGTTGTTAGCCAAAGATACCCTGGCAAATTCGGAACAGATAGCCAGCATCCTGCGGGACCCGAAATCTTTCTTTAAACAATTACAAGAAGACGCCAAAGAAATGCCGCCTCAAGAACTGATGATGAAATTATTCGGATTAGGTTTAGACTTTGCCTCCCGGCGAATACCAGGTGGAAAAGAAGGGATAGAATGGCTCTCTAACTTACAGTCCAAATCGCAGCAGTTTGGGAAAAAGGCGAAGATGGATGGGGATAGAGGTGGTGGTGGGCGTGAAGGTAATGAGGGTACCGGTAATATTCCTAAGAAAACAGTGACATCCAATAAAGGTAAGACAATTGATGTTACACCTACTGCAAATCATTCAACTACAACATCTGTGCCTAATCCTGCTAAGGGTACACCAAATTCATCAGTAGATATCCTAGACAAGAAAACTGGTGAAATAAAAACCAGGAGATTTTATGGTCCTGACGGAAGGGCTGTGAGAGACGTTGATTATACTAATCACGGTAATGCGAAGACTCATCCTGAATGGCCACACGAACATATTTTTAAATGGAATAGTGATGGTACGTTTAATAGATAATCTAGGAGTGATACTATGGATTATGAAGAATTAAAACAAAGAGTAGCGATGGGAGAGGAGTTTCAATTTTACTATCGAAACCAAAGTTTTTGGATTAGTAGAAATAAAAATGGGTACTATTTAACAAGAGTTAGAGATAGCTATTCCCAATCCTTCAAAACATCAAATGAATTGTTTGTAGATGGACGAATAGATGGAAAAAGTATTCAAGAGTTATGGAAAGAAATTGAGATATAGACAGTATTACCTTGATTGGCTACATGCCTTTCAAGGTTTTTTATGTGTGTCGGGCATGAGCACAAGCTTTAGGGTTAAAGTCCCGAACTGGGAAGGCAGTAGTACCAGTTAGCCAAGGACAAGGGTGTCTAGGGTGACCTGGAATCTGAAGGAAGTCGGAGGCAAATCCCCGCCTTGAGGAACACGAAGTTCATACAAGGCTATGTATACTTGGATGAGATTGCATAACAAATCAAAGTCCATACTGCTGAAGGGTATAGGTAGTAAATAAAGCAAGGATATGGGGAGGAAGTAGGTGCACTTACCCCGGGAGGTCTGACAGAAATGCGGTACACTTGCCGTAACCGAATGTGTGAACATTCGCTGAACTGTCAGAAGTCAGCAGAAACCATAGTCCCTGTTCCTTCTAGAGGAACAGGGAAGGGTGGAATCAGACAAGGAGCAGCGTCACTCAGCATACGTATGATTTGATGACACAGAAACACGAGTTCCTTCCTCATGGAGGAAACGGTGAATCCCGTTGGGGACATGAGAAGGGTGGAAAATCACACCACATAATGAGACAGACACACTGCGCGCAGGAGAGATAAGGAATGTTGGAACAAATTCTGTCACGGGAAAAATTAATGCAGGCGCTTTGGCGCTTCGAAAAGAATAAAGGAAGCCATGGTGTAGACGAAATGCCCGTACAAAACCTACGAGCGCACGAATCGCAAGGACGGTTCGTTTGGTTCATTAAGTTTACAATAAAGAGAAGGAGAGGGTGCTAATTTCGTCGGCTTGGATAATTATATCTGTTTATTTAGTGACCCAATATTTTATGAGCCAATCAGTAATACCTGATTATCCTTGTTTTACAGGTTCCTATCATGTTATCTTGTGCATTAGTTTTAGCTGTGCTAATGCTGAAAATGAAAGATTGCTAGTTTTAATCACTAAACTCTTACCCGGCGATTTTTTTGTCGCAAATCGCCTATCCGTTTGCGATATTCCTGATGCGGCAAAATATGCAGTCCATTCCGGATTCCTAAAAGTGGAATAATTTCTGGTGGCCATTAATTACGATAACAACAGAAGATATGTACACACTGCCTGTTGCATTAGCAACTTTAGCAGGACTGCAATCGATTGATTATGGTGTGCTAATGATGGGTGCAGCCATATCTGTATTACCGATCTTCATTGCCTTTCTATTTTTACAAAGATTCTTTATTTCTGGGATCATTGGAGGTTCTGTGAAAGAGTAAGTTGTTCAGGAGATATGGAGGTCTTTGTATGATAACAAGTGTTATATGTTGATTGGATCATATGAAACGGAAAGGTTATCTTATGAAGCAAGCACCTGAAATAATGAAGGATGCTGTTTCTTTATATTAGCAATGATACAGTGAGCTTGCATTTACAGATCTCACACAAAAATAGCGAATTCAAAGTCTCGCTTTATTTTTATGGTAGAAGTAGTATAATAGAATAGTAGCTACATAGCATGGTGGGCGGTTGGCCATCTCTCCTTATAGAAGGGAGGTGGCAGGATGACAACATATGAAGCATTAAGTTTAGTGGCTCAATTTTGTCTTGCATTATTGGCAACTTTAACTCTTATTGTGACAATCGTTGTTGTTATTTTAAACAAAAAGAAATAGCCGCCCTCAGCAAAGGTCTGCGGCTATTTCTTAGAAAATTTTTTCTGACAAATGGTCAACCGTTCTTTATGCGGTCTGTAGTTACAATTCCCAAGCAGAACGCTGCTTGGGTTTCTTTTTATATTATAAATTCATTTTTGTTTATAGTCAACGATTAATACTTTATTCAGCATTTATACAGGTCGAAGGGTTACCACTTATTGGTGGAATGTTAAAACAAGCGAAATTACAGTGGCTTGTAGAAAGAAATATATTCATTAAAGTGGATTACATAATGCGATTAAATTAACCTTTCCTCAGCTGAAAAATGATAAAATAATAGAGGATATAAGGATATTCCAAGTATATTTAGGGCGTATTAGAAAAAGGAGGAGACGAGCATTAAAATAGAAATCCTTCACGATAATAATGCAGAAATCGATTGGTTTGAAACAACTGGCCATTACGAAAAATATATCATCCAAACAGATGATGAGGATTATACTGAAGCGACAAGTAATCTTATGCAGAAATTTGCAATAAAGCTATTTTCCTTCCCGTTTTACCTTCACTTTGAAGCATATGACGATTCTATTGAAGACATTCTTGAGCATAGAGGATGCTTTTCCATCCATTACAGAGATTCAGGTAGAAAAGTTCTCACATTCTCTGATGGAAAAAGCTATCGTGCTGAAGTTCCAAGTTTTACTATTGAAATCACGGACAGCCGGCAATTAGCAGAAGCTTTTCGGAAATGGTTTGACTTCGCATGTGGAAATAATATGTGGGTATTAACACAGAATGCAGGCATTGATTATATTAACAATTATGCCAGCTTTACTGATCCTTTAATTTTGTACACCAATCATGATGCCTATGGGATAACATTATTAAGTCAAGATCACCGGTTTCAAACAGCCAAACAGGTAGAAGAGTATATCACAAAGTACATAGACTATTAATCTGTTTAAAAATCAAATAATGAGGTGCCTTCATGAGATATATCATTACTTTTTTTCTTAGCTTAATTGCTTTTTTTACCTTGCACTATTTTCAAGTTAACAATATATTTGTTATTGTTCTTGTGATTACTTTTATTCTGATAGCCGTTTTATTTCCGTTGGTTTATACCATTTTTCACGAAACAGATATGAAGAAAATTGAGCGGTTTCTGTTGAAAAATAAAAAGGATCCGAATTTTTATATGACTTATGCTTTAGCAAACAAGCTTGATAAAGAAGTGGAGGAGCTGACGGAAGTACTGCTTCATAAGTTTAAAAAACCATCACGCCAGGCATCCTATCGTGTAGTGAAAGCTTTGTACTTTAAGGATATAGAAGAAGCGAAGCTCTATATCAATCAAATGGCTCCTGTCCAATATCGCCACTATTATCAAACTGTTATTTTGATTGAAGAAGGGAATTTCACCGCTGCACATGACCGGATTGAAAAAATGCCGGAAAATTGGATGAAGTATGCTTTATTGGCAGAAATTGAACGGAAACGAGACAATCTGACAGAAGCTGAGGATCATGCCAGAAGAGCACAATCGTTAGTCAAAGGACTGCAAGCTTACTTATTGCAGAAAACATATGAAAGAGAATTTGGATTTTAAAAGAGGGATAACTCTCTTTCTCATGTGACGATACAGAATGGAATATTATTATACGTTCTCTAGAATTCTTTTCTTAAAAATAGAAAAAGGGTGATGTTTATACCACCCTTTTTAGACGGATATCTGTCTGTGCTTTTCACTAACTTTTTCCTGCCTGGCAGTTTTATTTAAACACCCTAGCAGCCTCAACAGCCTTCTTCCACCCGCTATAAAGCTCATCTCTCTTCTCATCTTTCATCTCACTATCAAACTGCTTATCTTTCTTCCAGCGTTTGGTTATTTCATCACGGCTTTCCCAATATCCTACGGCAAGACCTGCTAGGTATGCAGCACCTAAGGCTGTTGTCTCCGTGACTTCTGGTCGCTCAACAGGCAGATCTAAAATGTCGCTTTGGAATTGCATTAAAAAATTGTTCGCAACAGCACCACCATCTACACGTAATGATTTCACATCGATTCCTGAGTCTTCGACCATGGCATTTAGAACATCCTTCGACTGGTAGGCAATGGATTCTAAAGTCGCCCTGATAAAATGCTCTTTCTGTGTTCCTCTTGTTAAGCCAAACATCGCACCTCTTACATCACTATCCCAATACGGTGTGCCCAGTCCTACGAAAGCTGGAACTAAGTAAACGCCATCTGCAGACTCCACTCTTGTTGCATAGTCTTCGGTCTGTTTAGCATCTTTAAACATGCGCAGGCCATCGCGTAACCATTGTATGGCTGATCCTGCAACAAAGATACTTCCTTCTAATGCATATTCAACTTTTCCATCAACCCCGCAGGCAAGCGTTGTTAATAAACCATGGCGGGATTGAACAGGTTTTTCCCCTGTATGCATTAACATAAAGCAGCCAGTTCCATACGTATTTTTCACCATACCTTTTTCAAAACAGGCTTGGCCGAATAGTGCTGCTTGCTGGTCACCTGCAACTCCCGCAATTGGGACATTCTGGCCAAAGAAATGATAATCTACTGTTTCCCCGTAAACTTCTGATGAAGACTTTACTTTAGGCAGCATGCTTTTCGGAACGCCGAGTATATCAAGTAATTCATCATCCCATTTCAGATCATAAATATTGTACATTAAGGTTCTTGATGCGTTGGAATAGTCGGTTACATGGACTTTCCCGCCAGTCAGTTTATAAATTAACCATGTATCGATCGTGCCAAATAAAAGATCCCCATTTTCCGCTTTATCTCTTGCTCCTTCTACGTGATCAAGGATCCATTTTACTTTTGTACCAGAGAAGTATGGATCGATTAACAACCCTGTTTTGTTGCGGAAAGTATCCTGATAACCTGCTTCCCTGAGCTCACGGCATATTTCTTCTGTCTGCCTTGATTGCCACACAATGGCTTTATAAACAGGTTTATCTGTATTTTTATCCCAAACTACTGCTGTCTCTCGCTGATTAGTAATTCCAATTCCTGCAATCTGGGAGGCGCTGATATCTGCTTTACGCAGTACTTCTGCAATACATGCTAATACGGATGTCCAGATTTCATTCGCGTCATGTTCAACCCAGCCTGACTTAGGGAAAAATTGCTCGAATTCCTTCTGGGCTACTTCAACTAAAGTACCTTCTTGATTAAAAATGATTGCTCTCGAACTTGTTGTGCCTTGATCAATCGATAAAATGTACTTTTTCATCATTTACTCCCCCTTAATGATAATTAAACTGCGCTTTCATTGGTTTTATTACTGGTTATTTTCGTCTCACTTTTTTTAAATTCATGGACAACAGCGGTAATAATAATAATAAAAATAACCACAGACATTACCCAAAATAAGCTTGTCATATTACCTGTAAAGAATGCATTATAAAACGCGGCACCATATACTCCCCCAATAATTGGTCCTAATACAGGAATTGCCGCATAGCCCCAATCTGAACCTCCTTTTCCTTTAATCGGCAATATTGCATGAGCAATTCGTGGTCCCAGGTCTCTTGCCGGGTTAATGGCATAACCAGTTGTTCCGCCTAAAGACATACCAATTGCAATTATTAATAAACCTACTATCGCAGGATTCAACCCGTCTGTAAAATCATTGGCTCCAATAAATAACAGCCCCATTACCAATACAAATGTACCGATAATTTCACTCAATAAGTTTGATGGGGTACTTCTTATAGCTGGATCTGTTGAAAAAACTGATAATTTTGCTGCCTTGTCTTCCGTAACTCCCCAATGTGGCAAATATTGAAGAAAGACGATAATTCCGCCAATAAGCCCACCCAGTAGTTGAGCTGAAATATACATTGGCACTTTACTCCATGGAAATTCTCCTATGGAGGCAAAACCTAAAGTAACTGCTGGATTCACATGAGCATCTGAGAAATTTCCTACAGCATAGACTGCCATTGTAACCGCCAATCCCCATCCAATTGTGATGACTACCCATCCTGCGCCTTCAGCTTTTGTTTTCTTTAACACAACTCCACCAACAACACCTCCGCCAAAGATAACCAGGATCATTGTTCCGATGAGTTCAGCTAAGAATTCAGACATTTTTTTCACCCTTTGCTAGATTAATCACAGCGCTAACCGTTGTAATACCCACTCAAGTCTCAGGTAACACGAAGAAAGTAAGTGGGGGATAACGGACGCTAAGCATCCTGATAAGTTTCGCTAGTGATCAGTGGGGGATCTAAAAAACCCCCATTGATCAAAGTCTCACTTTATAGGGAATAATCAACAAGAAATGCACGTGCATGATCGAAGTGAAAAAAAGCCCACACCAGCAATTTTCATACCTCTTCCTAGGAAAGTATAAATATTGCAGTGTGGACTCCATATCTCCGACACATTAAATAATTAACTTGTTGAGAAAAATTGTAACTTATTTAGAAAACGCTGTCAAATGATTCGGGTAAATAAAATTTCGGAAAGAAACCTATAATTTATTGTTGTGAGCAGACAACAATTGAGAATCGAAGGGAGGAGCTATGTTAGTGAGATGATGATTAGGATGACGGTCATCGTGAATTTCTGGTTGTACAATTAATGGTGCGCTGAATAAGTTACTCGTTACGTTCAGTATTACAAAACTTTTTCCAAATCTCCCCTTTACAACTACCTCGAAATTCTATATACTACACTTACCTAATAAATCTAGGTAGGTGAGAAAATGTTTGATCGTGAATTGGTAAAAGGAAGCACATCACTGCTTGTTCTGCAGTTATTACAGGAACGTGATATGTATGGCTATGAGCTTGTGAAGGAAATGGATCGCCGCAGTGACCATAATTTGCAGCTTAAGGAAGGTACCTTATATCCCGCTCTTCATAAGCTGGAGAAGCAAGAGTATATTGAATGCTATTGGCAAAATCAAGAAAAGGGTCCTGCCCGGAAATATTACCGTATTACCGATGAAGGCACGAGCATACTGGAAGCCAAAACAAAAGAATGGCATCGTTATGTTCAGGTAATGAATAACCTGATCGGGAGAAGTGAGTCGTGACAGCAGGCGATAAACGGTTTTTTCAGGAGCTTGATCAGGCTCTTGGAAAACACCCTGAAAAGCAGCAGATTATGGAAGAGTATCAATCTCATGTATATGAACTTTTGCAGGAAGAGGACATAACAGAAGTCTATGATGAGATTGTCAAAAGGTTAGGAACACCAGAAGAGATCGCAAGCATCTGGAAAGATGAGGCGACAGTAACACCGAAAAAGATGCAGCTGTTGTTTGTTGTATTAAATGTCCTCCTGTTTGCTGGCGGAATTATTTTTACCATTCTCTATAATATATACGAGGTAGAATGGATTGAAGTTTTGTGGAAATGGCTTACAGCTATACCTTCGATCATCATTATCGTGTATATGGGCTTTTGGGGCTTACTTGGATACGAGATTGGGAAAGAATTTGGCAGCGGTGGATTGAAAATACTTCAGAGAACTTTTACATATGCAGTTATACCAAATCTTATTTTAATGTACTTAATTGTGTTTAAACTTGTACCATATGAATGGTTTCAGCCGCTTTTAAATGGTCCTTTTATATTGGTATGTATATTACTGACATTGGTCCTGTACCCGATTAGCTGGATTGGATATCGCTGGGGAAGGAAAGCTTCCGTTTAGCACCTTGCCCTGGAATATCAGAAATAATGTATTTTTTTATCTATATACATAGAAAAGCTATGTATATAGAAAAACTAAATGGTGGTGTATGAATGTGAAACAACGTCAAAAAAGTTTCCTGTTTTTATTTGTTTGTCTAGGTCTTGGTATATTGGCAGAGCTTAGTTTTTTTCATGGTGTTATAGGAATTTCCTATATCATATTTATCGCAGCTTTTTATCTTATTTTGTTTTCCCGGTTGGGGATAAAGTTTTCCCATCGCCGAATTGGATTGTTGCTGATGGTTATGATCTGGGTGTTGGCGGCTTCTTATTTATTTTACGATAATGAAATTTTTTATGATTTGAATATTTTAGTGATCCCTGTGTTGGTATTTATCCATATCGTTTTGATGACAACACCGAATAACATTGACTGGATATCCACCATTTTTGTTAATCAATTAACTCAGAAGTTCACACAAACATTCGGCTATGGCAAAAGATGGGTGAAATTTATTTTAAAAAGAACCCTCTTCAGACGAATGAGTAAAGCTGCTTTACTGACAGTAAAACGAATTGTGATTGGATTACTGCTTGGAGGACCGTTATTGTTAGTGATTGTCGGCCTTTTGGTATCTGCTGATGAAAATTTTGGAAATGTGATCATGGAAGTTCCCAGATTTATTTTAGGAATGAATTTCCTTGAGGGATTCTTCCGGGTGATTGCTGTCATTCTGTTAACTTTATTGTTCTTCTCAGCATTCCAGACACTAAGAAAACGGTATGTGATTCCACTGGGCAGACCAGCCAATGGTCATAAGCCGATAAGCTGGGATGGCGTAATTGCCGGTACTGTTGTCGTGCTGTTAAACAGTATCTATCTATTATTTGCTGTTATTCAATTTAAGTATTTTTTTGGAGAAGCGATTCAAGCCGACTTTACCTTTGCTGAGTATGCGCGCAGAGGATTTTTCGAACTTGTTGTCGTAACTGTGATCAACTGGTCATTATTGTTAATTTGTCTCAAGCTCGTCCGTATAAAGCGAAAGTCTGGCAGTTATTTTATGAAAATCATGTATTCTCTTTTAATTGTTACAAGTGGTGTAATGCTTGCCTCAGCATATTTACGACTAAGTATGTATGAGAATGCATATGGTTTTACGATGGATCGAATTCTTGCCCATGCATTTATGTTGTTTCTTATTGTGATCTTTGCTTACACATTCTTCCGTGTCTGGCTGGAGAAGATTTCACTATCGCATTTTTATCTTATAGCAGCATTACTTTTTTACACTGGTTTAAATGCGGTCAACCTGGAAGAAATGATTGTTAATAATAACCTGGAACGTTATCAACAAACAAAGAAAATGGATATTTATTATTTAAACTCATTATCCTACTCAGGAATTGATGGGTTGATTACATTATATGAAATGGAGCCAGATTACCCAGAGTTACGAAGTCTGTTAACAGACCGCAAACAAATGATAGAAGACCTTGATCTGGATACATGGCAATCTTTTAATTTGAAGAAACAGCAAGTAGTAAAAAGACTTCAGGAACTTGAATTAAAGTAAGGAGGAAGCCGTATGAATACAATTCCGGAACATGTTGCAATCATTATGGATGGAAATGGCCGTTGGGGGAAACTTCATGGCAGAAGCAGGAGTGAAGGTCACTATGCAGGTTCCCAAACGATGGAGGAACTCATTGATGCAAGTGCAGCGCTGGGAATTAGGATTTTAACGCTGTATGCCTTTTCTACAGAGAATTGGAAACGGCCAAAAGAAGAGGTGAATTATTTGATGAGTTTGCCAATTAAATTCTTTAATCAAAAACTGCCAGAGTTTATGAGACGGAATATTAAAATTCTAATCTCTGGCGATATCGAGAACCTGCCTAAAAAGACGAGAGAAGTCGTGTTGAAAGCAATGAAGGAAACAGAGGATAACACAGGACTGATTGTTAATTTTGCCTTGAATTATAGTGGCAGGAGTGAGATTGTCCAGGCAATTTCTCATATTATTAAGGATGTGAAGGATAAGAATCTTTCGATTGACCAAGTAGATGAGCGTGTGTTTGAAGGCTACTTATATACAAAAGATTTGCCTGATCCTGATATTTTGATCAGAACTGGTGGAGAAAAGCGGATAAGTAACTTTCTGATGTGGCAGTCTTCGATGTCTGAACTATGCTTTGTTGATGAATTATTCCCTGATTTTAAGCAGGACTTATATATCAAAGCTTTAGAGAGTGTCTACCATCGCAGGGAATTTTCCCACATATTATAGCGAAAAAGCTGAAGTATACTGTTTTTGATGCAGGTACTTCAGCTTTTTTTCAATCAAACTACAATTTTGTAAAAAATGCGGCAGAAAATTCAGGTTTCATCTATAATATAGGATGGAATAAAAAAAGTATACTATTTTAAAGGAGGAAAGCTTATGAGAATACTAGATAGCAGGAAAAGTATTGCACTATTACTGTTTGCAGTTCTTTTTTTTAGCATGCCATTAACATCCCTTGCTTTTAATGATCTGCAAAAAGTCCCCTGGGCGGAAGATGCGATTAATGAATTACATGAGAAGGATATCATTAATGGTGTAAACAGTGAGGAATTTGCCCCGAACCGGTCCATCACCCGTGCCGAAGTGGCGAAATTGATCGTACTAGCAAATTACAGAGAGATGGTAGGTACGTTTGACAGCACTTTTTCTGATGTGAGTGAGGATTATTTTTATAAAGAGATAATTGATACTGCAGCTGCACTACAAATTGTTAAAGGATATCCGGACATCACCTTTCGACCAACTCATTCCATTACCAGGGCAGAGGCCGCAGTCATTTTCGATAATGCTTATTCTATCAATGCAGGATCAATTGATCGTTCTTTTTCTGATTTAAAAAAAGGACACTGGGCGGAAGAGGCCATCACAAATTTAGCATCCAACCGATTGATGAATGGGTATCCAAATGGAACGATACGTCCGGATGATGAGATCACGAGAGCAGAATTTGCCGTTATGTTAAAAAGAGTAATGGATTATGAGGATGGCATTATGCCAGAAGAAACAGAAAGTACTTATGAGGAAGAAGTAGTCCGTTTAACGAACCAGGAGCGGACAAGCCGTGGCTTGGCACCACTTGAGATTGATGCCGAATTAGCAGAAGTAGCGGAACTCAAATCAGCTGATATGAGGGATAATAACTATTTTGCTCATACTTCTCCAACCTATGGTTCCCCATTTCAGATGATGAGTGAATTTGATATTGACTATTCTACCGCAGCAGAAAATATTGCCTCAGGTCAGCAAACCCCTGAGCAGGTGGTTAATGCATGGATGAATAGTGATGGCCACCGCGCGAATATTTTACGTGAGGGCATTACCCATATAGGGGTTGGCTATGTGGAAGGTGGAAGTTATAACACGTACTGGACACAGATGTTTATCGGGAAATAAATAGAGGAAGGGAAGAAAAAGTTGTGTTCAAAAACCAATGATTAGAGCCTCACTTTATCTAGCATCTACTTAAGCGTTCCCGGTAATAATTTGAGTCTTCATTAGCTGATAGATTTTTTAAAATTAGGAAAAGTGTGCATAAGCAACTATAATGCACACTTTTTTCACTTACATATCATATAATCTCTCAAAGATGAACGTTAGTAAAGCGCCCCTTATTCTCAAGCATCACATAAAACTGAAACAGGGAAATGGGCTTGAATTTTTTCCTGATAGAATCTTTAATCTTTTTATAGGATCTTAGTAGAAGACGAAGAGTTAAAAGATGAAAAAGAATTCATTCGTTGATCAATAACGAATGAATTCCTGCTTCACCATCAATATATTAATTATACGGAAGTTGCTCCTTGAGCACCATCAATTCTGTAATAAGCACCAGAAATAAAGGACGCCTTCTCAGAAGACAGGAATACCATTAAGTCTGCAATTTCTTCTGCAGTCGCATAACGATTCATTCCCGGCATTGCATTGGATTCAATGGAGCGCATCATTTGTGTATCGACACCTGATGGGGCTACCGCATTCACGCGTATGCCGTAATCAGCAGCCTCTAATGCAGCTGTTTTATTTAAACCAATTACCGCATGTTTAGATGCAACATAAGCACTCATCCCCGGAGCGCCTAACAGACCGCCGTTTGAAGCAGTATTAACAATCGCACCACTTTTTTGTTCTTTCATTACCTTCAATACATATTTTAAGCCAAAGAAAGCACCCATAACATTGACACCGAATACAGCTTGATAGTTTTCTGCAGTTTGTTCATCAATGTTTGCAAACTTTCCATTAATACCTGCGTTATTAACAAAAACATCAATTTGTCCAAATTTATTTTTGGTTTCTTCTACATATTGTTTTACATCTTCTTCTTTGGAAACATCTGCCCTAAGCAGTAAAACATCACTTGCATTAATTTCTTTAGCTGCATCCTCTAATGCTTCCTTGGAAAGATCTACTAATGCTAATTTAGCACCTTCCTTTGCATATGCTTTTGCAGCTGCAATTCCAATGCCGCCAGCTGCTCCTGTAATTAATACAACTTTACCTGAAAAGCTCATATATATCTTCTCCTTTAGTTCGAAATATTATTGAATAGATGTCTATTATAAATCTATTTATTTCGTGTGTCGAAATATTTGAATTCAAGATAATTTTGAATCTTGGAATTTTTTATTCGTAATGTTTAAAATAAACGCCTGTCGCTCTACCTTATAGTTTTACAAAACATCAATAATATTCATTAAAGAAAAACAATTTAGGGGTGAAGTTCATTTCTGTCAAGGGATCGAGTTAGGGGAATGGTGAACCATTCCCCTTTACACCCGATTCTTTATATTGTAGGGAGGTTATAAGAGATAAAAAATTAGTGTCAGCATTTATCCAAATTAAAATGGTAAATTATCTTCATTGCGAGGATCCATCATTTCTAATATTTCCTCAATAACTGTGTTTACGTTTTGTAATTGGTCGACTATTTCTAAGTTAATCTGCATCTTAGCGGCAACAGGTGCCAGTTCCTCAGCCAAAAGTAAATCATCCATATAAATGATATTGGGAATGGCTTTCAACTGATTAATTGCACTTGTCAACATAGCTTGTTTTGTAGCAATACTTTCATCCATTCGAATCATCTCTTGATAGAGCACTAATTGTGTCTCAACATCAACAACTAAGAACAGAAATGGAAAGAATGGCCTGGCCTTTGGGTGTTCCTGAACAGGCTCTGGAAAAGGAACGGCTGCCACTTCTAATTCTTGCTTGATTTTCGGCAACTGTTTCTTCAAACGAGTTAAATCCAATTCAGAAACTTCTAATTGACATTCCGGTGATTTGGTTGCTTTTTGGTATTGATTTTCAACAGATACGTTCGAATCAATCCACTTTCCTTCTTGGTCTTTATATAACGCATACCATTCTTCTATGCTTTGAGGAATATTCAAATCACCTTTCGCAACTCTTTTTAACACATTCCATAACTGCGGGTAAATTTCTAATAATAAGCTTACTTCATCCTTGTCTGGTTTCCATAAATAATAACCAGGAACTAAACTGTGAAAAGCAGGCCATTGATTTTTGCCTCGATAGGATCTGCCAATGCTTTTTATCAGTTGATATTCCTCATCTTCTAATTCATTTCGATTAAGTAAATTTAACGTAACAGCACGCTGGTTTAATAATATCGTTAATTGATCAAGTTCTTGTTGATCTATAGTAGATAATAATGAGGTCAAACCTTGTCCGCCGATATAGCAGGTAATGCCATAATGAATCTCCGCATGTCCCATTACGGAACAATAGACATAATCTTGAATGGATTCAGCCCAAATAGCTATTATTTGTCCATCATCTAAGTATCTCCACGGTTTCAGCTGCTTGAATTTATCTACCCAATTATAAAGGTGAACCCATTGCTCCATTGCAGGTTCATTTGTGTCATAATGGAAATACTCCTGCATCTCTACTAATTCGCTATTAATTATTTCCAGCAGTTCCTGTTCTGACAATTCCTCTATTTCTGCAAACAACTCGTCCAATAATCCAGACTCCTCAGGAGCATTTCCTTTAGCTTCTATACAAACAGGATATGTGTGAGGAGAACTTGACAAGATCCTCTCTAAAACTATTTCATGTCTCCATTCTTTTTCCAGATCATAAATGTAATGCAATTTATCATTAGGCTGATGAAAAACTGATCCTAGCTGAATATCATCACTATCTGTTCCAGCCATATCTGCTAATTCATCAATAGCGGGTTTGATTATTAGCGGTTCACCAGAATCATCCCTTGCCTGGAAGATATGCCAAGAGACATTATCCCAATCAAATAATACTTGGATGACATCATGTAATTGTTCGAATGTGATGGATTCATCAATGAGAATTCTTCTCCAAACAGGTGGATTTTCGTTCTCTAACATTATCTTCATCTGAAATGCCATAGAAAAACTCCTTAAAAATATTCTTTCTATCATTATATTTCAATTGGAATTGAAACGAAAATCATTTCATGTATTATTTGCTGATTCCATTGAATTGGTGTAAGAGCACGATATATGAAAAGACGAATATAAGTTAGTGTGCGTGAAATATGGTGGAGAGATACAAAAAAAGAAGACAGTTATTAATATTGGTTATGAAAAAGATAATGGAGTGAAAATGAGGCTAAGGAATTCTCTGCTTCATTATTGTCGTTATTATAGAAATAAGTATATTGCAGAATTCAAAACAGAATGGAAATAGTTATTTGTATTAATTCCCAGTTGTTTTCTTTTTGTAGTTGTGATATTCTATTCAAGTCGCGTTAGTGAGACACGACTTCTTAAAAAGAAAGAAAATGTTTTTCGAAAAAAAGTATTGACTTAGATTTTGAAAAATGTTATATTTAGGAGGTCGCTTTTGAGAGACGGCGATAAACATTGATCATTGAAAACTGAACAAAACAACCAGTATGAATGAATATTTAAGAAACAAGCTAGCTTTTAGAAGCGAGCAGATCAAATGAGGTCGATTAAGTTCGCAACGTCCTGTTGCAACATCGACATCAGCACATCCATGTGCAAGTTTTATTGAGAGTTTGATCTTGGCTCAGGACGAACGCTGGCGGCGTGCCTAATACATGCAAGTCGAGCGCGGGAAGCT